>CAWACI010000012.1:0-516374 GCA_963780465.1 uncultured Pseudomonadota bacterium | reverse complement strand
CAGCCAGGGGAATCGGGTGAAAGTTTTATGCTGAGATGAGGCTGACGAGGAACTCGTCGTCCCAAGCTGCGACCTTTTTTCTGAGGCGCATTGAGTCCTTGCTGTTAGCGGCTGCGTAGATCCGGCACTATTCGGCGGCGAGGCGCGAGCGGCGTAATGTGGCTGGCGACGGTTTTGTATTGAGGCAGGTTTGGGCTTCAGACGTCTTGCGAGGGCGGTGGCGGGTCTTGGTCGCCGCGCTCGAGCTAGCTGCGGAGCTCGTCCTGGATGTCGAGCCCGTATCGAGACCAGATCTGATCGCGGAGGTGATCGATCAGCTCGAACACGGCGAGCGCGGTCTGCGGGCTCCAATGATCTGGGATCTCGAGGAGGGTTGGCTGGAGACCGGCGCGGCGCACCTTCGTCACGAGCTTGAGGCGCGTCGCTGGCGCGCGCGCTGATCAGCGCGCTCGGTGGCTTCCTTGAGACGATAGGAGTCACCGTCGATGGCGATGACCTCGGCGTTGTGGACGAGGCGGTCGACCAGGGAGACGATGCAGGCGGCGCCGGGGAACACCTCGTGCCAGTCGGAGAACGGGCGGTTGGTGGTAACCAGGGTGCTCTTGGCCTCGTAGCGTCGGCTGATCAGCTCGAACAGGATGTCGGCGTGTCGGTTAGAGTAGGAGAGATAGCCGACCTCGTCGATGATCAGGAGCGCGGGGGCGGCGTAGTGGCTGAGGCGATGGCGCAGGGCCGAGGCGCTGTCGATCGCCGCCAGATCTCCGAGCAAGGCGCAATACTTGGCACCCGTTCGCCAGGGGCATGTAATCTGTCGCAGCGAAGTGCTTGGTCGAGGTCACAGAATTTGGTTCTTGCGTGCCGAGGCTCGTGACAACGCAGGCAATGCAATTGCTCACGCGACATCAACTTGGAAGCTGATGGCGCCGCATTCCAGAACCCATGGGAGCTGAGATAAATCTCTGGCGCTGTAGCCGCATCCGCCCATGTGGCGCGAGCTCATATTTTCGGTCAACGATAGTTGGACGACTTCCCCTCCCCGAGACGTGTCGTTTTTTTTGGCGAGCAGATGCCATGGGTCGCCCATCTTGATGCCGAGTGCCTTGGCCTCGGCGGTCCGGACGATCGCACAGCCATCATTGTTACTCAGCACGATCACCGGCCAGCCGCGGAGCTCGGGCGCAAGCGTGCTCAGCGGAGCAGTAGAAGGGGAGAGAACTCTAAAAGGATGTAGGATTTTTCGGCATCCTTCGGCCAGAAGCTCAATCAGGCTGTCGTTGCGCTCGACAAAGGGGATGAGGCCCATTAGCTGCAGAAACTTACCGGATTAAAATTAACGGTCTGGAACAGAAGGTCTATCCATTCATCCGTAGATGAGTTCAGGATTCGGGTAAGCCGATGTGAACTCCGCCGCTACTTCCACCCGCGCCATCGAAAGCATTGGAAACCTCTCGAATGAGGGTAATCAGGTAACGGCGGTCGACCGTGGGCTTGGCATTATTATTAAACACGACCTTGCCCTCCGCGATGGCAATCTCCTTGACGGTCTGCAGAATCGCGTCCTCGCGGGTAATGTGGTCAACCATAATTCTCCTCCTGTTTGTGGTTCGAGCGCCAAAATAATAGCTGAGAGAGTTAACTGCGGAGCATGAAAAGTGAGGCCAACCGCGCGAAAACCCTGCTTTTCCTATATTAATTATGACTTTATTCGCCAAACCTGGGCGCACTTTTAAAACAAAGTGGATAAAAATCTATAATCAAAAGCTTAATTTTGCAGGCTAAAAAAATCTGACCGCAGAGGTGGCCGCCGAAACTGGACAATGCCCCCTGTGGCCATCAGCCAATCTCTTGACCGAGGCCAAATTTTGAGGAACATTGCAATTAACAGGAAAACGTTTACCCAATTGTCCAAAGGAAGGACAGGCAGCATATGCCACCCGACGAATCAATTGATTTCCCAGCTCCTCACGGAAACGCAGGAATCCAGGACGTTGCGCGTCGGGCCAACGTCTCGATCGCCACCGTCTCGCGCGTGTTAAACGGTGTAAAGGCCAAGACAACTGAAGCGACTGCGGAACGGGTTCGACAGGCAGCACGCGATCTTGACTATCGCCCAGCACAGGCGGGACGCGCCTTGCGGCTAAAGCAAACCAAGCTAGTCGCACTTCTTATTCCCGACATCTCCAACGCCTTTTACGCGACCATTGCGCGGTCAACCGAGGCTGCGCTTCGCGAACGCGATCACACGATGGTCCTTTGCAATACTGCGGAGGATCCCGACCTTCAGGATTTCTATCTGGAAGAAATGCAATCGCATCAGGTTCGTGGAATAGCACTCCTTGGTGCCGTAGCGAGCCATGGCCTGTCCAGAGCTCTCGAAAGACGTATTCCCATCGTCTTTATAAATAGAAAACCGCCTGATGAACGGGGGGTTTTCGTTGGTATCGATAACTTTTCGGCGGGCCGAACGGTAGCCAAGCATTTCATTGATCGCGGCTATCGAGATTGCGCCACGATGCGTGGCCCCCTGCACTCCTCCGCCAGCAGGGAACGATTTGAGGGGTTTTTGATGGGACTCCAGGAAGGAGGAGTCCATCTGCAGGACGACCGCATATTGGACGGGGATCTCTCCTTGGAAAGCGGCTATGTTTGCGCAGAAAAGCTTTTGGTACCTGGCCGGGCACCACGCGCCATTTTTTGCGGCAACGACCTCATGGCCTACGGTATCTTCCGATACTGCAGAGAACACGACATCGCCGTGCCCGGTGACCTTGCGCTGGTCGGCTTCGACGACAATCCTTTAAATGACTGGATCGCCCCGTGGCTCACGACGATACATGTGCCTTACGATTTGTTTGGTGCGTCTGTATCCAGGGCTTTGGCGACGCTTTGGAGCGGCAATGCCGTCGAAGAGTTGCAAATCATTCTACCTCATCATCTGAAGCTTCGGGGATCAGCGGAATGATCTGATGACTTGACGGTCAATAGTTCACGACGATCCGAACAAGAAGACTAATCTCCAAAATAGGGAAGACACGTTTATGAAGGAAAGAAAGATCAAGCCTGGCCTCCGGGTTCTCGTTACGGCTGGCGCCTCGGGCATTGGCCACGCCATTGCCAAGGCGTTTGTGGAAGACGGGGCGCGCGTGCATATTTGCGACGTCAACGAAGACCTTCTCGCGCAGAGGCGTGACGAGCTCGGGGTATCGGTAAGCCGCGCAGATGTCTCGAACGAGCAAGATGTGAAGGCCCTTCTAGTTGATGTTGAGGCTACCTTCGGCGGCCTCGACGTGTTGGTGAACAACGCCGGAATTGCCGGTCCGACCGGCGCCGTGGATGAGATTTCGCCCGAAGATTGGCGCCGCACCATCGACATCAACCTGAATGGCCACTTCAATTGTGCGCACTATGCGGTTCCACTGCTACGGCGGGCTGGGAATGCGGCCATCATCAACATGTCATCCGCGGCCGGCCGGTTCGGCTATGCGTTCCGTAGCCCTTACTCGGCATCAAAATGGGCAATCATAGGCTTCACGCAAAGCCTGGCAAAGGAACTTGGGCCCGCAGGAATTCGGGTCAACGCGATTCTTCCTGGAATTGTCGAGGGGCCGCGGATGGACGGTGTGATTAAGGCCCGAGCCGAGCAAGTCGGAGTCTCCTTCGAGGAGATGAAAGAGGAATATCTCGAACGGATATCTCTACGCAAAATGGTCACGCAGGATGATATCGCTTCAACCGCTCTCTTCCTCTGCACTCCGGCGGGCTGGAATATCTCGGGGCAGTCGCTCAGCGTTTGTGGCAACGTCGAATCACTCTGAACAGACGAGACATTTCATGACAAATAATCACAAGGTCATCATCACATGCGCCGTCACTGGCGCGATCCACACCCCATCGATGTCGCCCTATCTGCCCGTTACAGCAGAGGAAATCGCAGAGGCCGCATTAGGCGCAGCCGAAGCGGGAGCGGCCGTCGTTCACCTTCATGCGCGCGACCCCGAGACCGGAAAGCCTGATCAAAGCCCCGAGGCATTTTTGCCTTTCCTTCAAAGGATCAAGCAATCCAGCGACGTCGTTGTCAATCTGACGAGCGGCGGCGCGCCTTACATGAAAATCGACGAACGTATCCGACCTGCCACAACCTTCATGCCGGAGCTCGCCTCTCTCAATATGGGGTCGATGAACTTTGGTCTCTTTCCAATGCTCAAAAGGTTCGAAACTTTCAAACACCCCTGGGAAAGGGAGCATCTGGAGAATAGCGAGGATTTGATCTTCCGGAACACATTCAAGGATATTCGGTACGCGCTTAAAGCCTGCGCCGAGGGCGGCACACGATTTGAGTTCGAATGTTACGATGTCGGCCACCTCTACAACCTTGCGTACTTCGTCAATGCAGGTCTGGTGAAGCCGCCTTTCTTCATTCAAACCGTCTTCGGAATACTCGGCGGCATCGGAACGCACCCGGAAGACGTCGCGCACATGAAGCGTACGGCGGATCGACTTTTTGGGGACGACTACCGTTGGTCTGTCCTTGGCGCCGGTCGCAGCCAACTTGCAATTGCTGCAATGGCTGCAGGCATGGGCGGCAATATTCGCGTTGGCCTGGAAGACAATCTATGGATCGGTCCAGGCCAATTGGCCAAATCCAACGCGGAGCAGGTTATCAAGGCGCGGCAAATCATAGAATCCCTTGGTCTCGATGTCGCAAGCCCGGACGATGCACGAGACATCCTGAAGCTGAAGGGGGCTAACAGGACCGCTTTCTAGGTTTCCTCGACGACAATGAACAATGAAAACAAGGAGGGAAAACACCGTGACAGAAACTGTATTTATTAGGCGCAAAGAGGATGTTGTCGACTTCATCAACAAGTCCGACCACCGGCGCAAGCAAAACCCTGCTCTCATATTGCTGATCGCACTCGGCGGCATCTTCACAGACGCCTACGATTTCACGAGCCTTGGTGTGGGAGCGGTCCAACTTAAGCAGACATTCGGGCTAACGGCTGTGGCACTGGGCACGTTGACGTCCAGTATGGCTGTCGGTGCACTTCTTGGCGGACTATTCGGCGGTTACTTTGCAGATCGGCTTGGCCGCCTCAAGATGTTTTTCGTCAATATGCTGCTGTTTGTTGTCGCGACGATCGTTGCGTCACTTGCCCCGAACTACACCACGCTCCTGATCGCTCGCTTCTTCATGGGGATTGGCGTTGGTTTAGACTTTCCCGTCGCCATGAGCTTCATCGCGGAATACAATTCGCTCAAAAAGAAGAGCGGCGCCGTCAATCTATGGCAAGTCGTTTGGTATGTGGCCGGCTCATTCTGCTACCTCCTGGCATTGGTGATGATCGGTCTTCATGCGGGTGGATCTCTCTGGCGTTGGGCGGTCGGTTTCGGCGCAATTCCGGCCTTCGCTGTGCTCGTCCTTCGGTTTTTCTTCATGGACGAGAGTCCACTATGGGAAGCAGCGCGAGGAAATCTCGTTGCGGCAGCCAGAATTCTAGAAGCGACTTATCACGTGAGAACCTCGGTAGATCCGAAGGCGCAGGCAAGGTATCGGTACATAACCCACAAGGAATTGTGGGACCGCTACAAGCAGATCTTTGCACCGCGGTACCGTAAGCGGCTCATTCAGGCAATTTTGATCAGCACGACGCAGAATGCCGAATATTACGCCGTTGGCTTTTATCTTCCAACCATCGCGCTGCTGATTTTTGGCCACAATTTGACTATCGCCATTCTCGGCTCACTTGCCTTTAACCTCTTCGGTATCCTGGGTGGCAGTCTGCAATCCCGGTTCACCAACAACATCGGGATCAGGCGTCTCGCCATCATAGGGTTTTGTGGTGTCATCACCTCACTCCTGATTTTGGGTTTGTTCGGACGACACTTCGCGCCGCTCATTGGCGCCGCATTCGTGGGGATGTTCATCTTCTTTCATTCGTTTGGTCCAGGCTCCCAGGGTCTAACCCTTGCAACCTTGTCTTTTCCGACATCAATTCGCGGGGCGGCGAGCGGTTTCACTCAGGCGTGTCAGCGCGTCGGCAGCGTCATTGGCTTTTATTTCTTTCCAATTTTGGTTGGAATGCTTGGCCTGTACCCGATGTTGCTTCTGCTCAGCGTTATCCCCGCGATCGGTCTCGTGACCGCACTATTGATCCGGTGGGATCCCACACAGGTCGACGTCGAGGGAGAGGATATCGCCAACGTGGAGGCTGCAAGTCAGCACCAAACTGGAGCTCTCCCTGAGAAGCTGGCAGTCCACTAGTACAACATCCCGTAAATAGCTTTAATAATCATCGGCCTGCAAGTAAGGCTGCAGGAGCGTGACGACGACCTCGGCCATCTCGTCGAGAGACCCTATGCCGGGCAGCGGTTCCCATCGGCCACTGTGGCTACGAAAGGCGGCACTATAACGATTGCGGCTGAGGTCGGTGAGGCGCGCCACAACGGTTGGCTCCTCATCGTCCAGACGTTTGATCAAGAGGTGACGCCCATAGGCTTGCGTGACGATCTGCTCATGGCCGAGCAGGCGGCGCAGTTGACGCTGGAGGTCGGCCGCGTCGTGTTTGGCGGGTAAAGCTGGCATGTCGAGGTCCTCGATTGCGATGTGCCGGTTTGCTGGATTTCTCCAGCGCCTTCAACGTGACTACTCTCGGCCCTAAAGGGCCGGGCTTCCATGCCTCGCGACACGGAGTTCCTGCTTCCGACCACGAAACGCGGTTCGATTCACAGGCCATCCCCGGAAGACCTCCGCTTTTCAGGCCAAGATTGAGCATGTTCTTCGCCGCATTCACGTCGGCGTTCTTGACGTTCCCACACTCCAAGCACCCCCTTCGACCGCCTGTTTTCCTTGTGGACATAGCCTCAGGCGTCGCAGCATTGGCTTGTATAAGCGGCTGGCACGGCGATATGCCGCGATCCGTACCACTCAGCCTTGTAGGCCAGCATTTGGCGGATCTGAGACGGAGCGACATCGAGGATTGAGCGGTTAAGCCCCGCTGTCTGCCGCACATGCCGCACATGCCGCCCTGGCGCCTCGACCGTGCCCGCGGCACTGGCGGTCATGTTTTGCACGCGCAGATCCTCGACAACGATAAGGCCCTGGTTCTTGGCAATTCTCGTTGTCGCTTTGTGTGCGGCGTCCTTCCTACGCCGCGCTAGTTTTGCGTGGTATCGGGCAACCGCCCGCTGAGCCTTACGGCGGTTTTTGGAGCCTTTCTTCCCGGCTGGTCAACAGCCTCAAAGGCGTATCGAGCCGACGGCTGAGACAGCAGGATTACCCCGAGGTGAAGAAAAAGCTCTGGGGAAGTCACCTGTGGAGCCCGCCTCATTTCGCCGCGTCGTGTGGCGGCGCTCCATTGGGCATCGTCAAACAGTATATTGAGCAGCAGCGGCGCGAGAAATGACGCTGATGCGTCACGACGCATATCCCGCCCCTAAAGGACCGGGCTTGCTGCGCCGAAGCGCTGATCAATCCGCTTCCACTGGCCATCACCCGATGCCCAGTGGCCTTGGCTTGCGCGGTGGCCGCGGCGGAAACTGATCTGACATTCGAACGGGAAAGCAGAAAGGTCATAAAGCGTAACTTATAGTTGATTTTCGATTTCTAAATCGTTATGAATTGGCGTCAAAACAATTGGATGGAACTCATGGAGGCCATCTCAAATTCGTCAGAAAAGCGTCAGGCAAAGAGAAAGCGGGTACTGAGGACGGGGAAGATCATTTTTGGACTTTGCGATATCGTGATTGATTGCCTCATTTGGGATGAATCCCCACATGGGCTTCTGGCTGAGACCAGCTTCCCGTCCGATGTGCCTGAGCAGGTAAAGATTAAAGTTATGGGCGGTGGAACATTTCATGCCACCCAGCGCTGGACGCGCGGGAGCTTTATCGGGTTTGAAATAATTGGGCCCCGAATTGATGATAACGCGACGTTGGTAAACCGGGCCGTCCAGAGCCTCAGAAGAGCACGATTTTTCGATAATGATGAGCTTCGGTCCGCGGCCGAACAGGTCGAAGCCTCTATTGCGCGCCTCGAGTCATTGTTGTCTGGAAGACAGTTGGATTAATATGGCGCTTAACACGTCGCCGGTCCCATGTCCGACCCTATAGGGCATTTCGACCAAAACTGACAGAAATCTCTGTAGCGTCCGCGTCGACGGCGGCCAATTCGGATATCTTTTGCCTGGCATCAGCACAACGAAGTTTCCGCTATCGATGGATTCCCCGAAAACGAAGCTTGGATAGGCTTGACCTGGGGACGCCGAGGGATGGTGCTCCACTACTTGGCTTAGGGTCAATATTGTCGGATTTACCGAATTGATAGCGCATGCAGTGACCAGGGCCAAGACGACCATGCTCCCACCTTCGCCATCAGCCTGTGAACGCAACGGTGCAACAAATGTCGCACAAGCGGATACGCCAAAAATCTTAAATTTTGAACTAAGGGCCGCGAGGGGCCGTCCGCCCCATCTGTGTAGAAATAACTGCTCCAATTCGAAGGAGTTTGTCGGCCATTCGCCTCGCATAAGCGGTGCCATCCGATTCGATAATTTCTCAACGGGCCCTAAGAGGCTGGCGACTTCCGTAAATCTCCGAGCCCATTTCTGAAACAGGTAGGCGCTCGTTTATATAAGCGACTGACCCTTCGCCGCGTGAGCGCGGCGTGGCCTGCATGCAAGCGCGGTCGCGCGCCAGTTCGAGGTCCCGGTTCGCTTTCTTTACCTCTGCCTCGAACGGCGCCAGGGCCGTCTTTTCGATCGAGGTCACCGTGACATTGCGCTTGTCTTTCATTCATCTCCGCAAGCGTGCGCGCAAGCCGCTGTTTATGGGCCCCGAGGCGCGTGCGGCAAGCTGGCAGAGGGTCAGGCAGCATATCGCCGGCCCTGTCCGCCTCGGGCATCCCCTGGCTGCAACAGCCTAGCCGAGTTCAAGAGTTGTACCCGAGCCATCGCGCATAGCGAATGCCTTGTATGATCTTTTCGCAGTTGCAGCAAATGGTGTGTACGTACATATCACTTTTCGCCAGACGATTTAATTTGACCATCAAAAAGGACTGTTTACCATGAAATTCCCTATCAAATTCTTCCCCGCCATCGCCCTGGCGATGGCTTTGTCGCCCTTCGCGGCGCAGGCCCAGGCCCAGGCCGCCGTTCAGCCGGCTCCTAGCGGTTACCAGACTGTCGTGCAGAGCGGTGGGCCCGCTCCGATGTTTCCTGCCTCAACCGGTGGCTAACGGTTAGGCATCTCTTTTTTTAAACGTAACGACGACCTCAGACCCGTCTGGGCCGCAATCCAGAAAGATTCCGTAAAATGTCTATGTCTTTGAAATTCCTGCCGGCTGTTGCCTTGGCCGTTGCCCTGTCCCCGTTCGCCGCTCAGGCGCGCAGCAATCCGCAGGCCCCGATAAATCATCAGGACTACGTGATGACGGGCTCCGCCACGATCGACCATCCGGCGACCATCTATAGCGGTGGGCCCGCCCCCCTATTTCCGGTTTCAATCGGCGGCTAATCGTCCCTCGCTCGCTGTGGCGGCCTTGGTATCAAGGCCGCGTGCCAATTCCTGCCCGCCATCGCCAAGGCGGTGGCCAGACTGTCGTGCAGAGCAGTGGGCCCGCTCCGGTGTTTCCTGCCTCAACCTTTAACTAACTTGCAGTTAGTTACCTTAACATAATGACGACCTCAGACCTGTCTGGGCCGCAATCCAGAAAGCATCCCTAAAATGTCGATCTCTTTGAAAATCCTGCCGGCTATTACCTTGGCCGTTGCCCTGTCCCCGCTGGTCGCCCAGGCACGCAGCGACCATCCGCCCGGCCCGGCCCAGTACTATCTGGCCCCGCTGCATCACGACCCGCTGCATAACGCCCCGGTGATGGCGGGCTCCGCCACCATCGACCATCCGACGACCATCTATAGCGGTGGGCCCGCCCCCCTGTTTCCGGCCTCAGCCGGCGGCTAATCGCCTCTCGCTCGCTAACGCGGCCTTCGTATGAAGGCCGCGTTCAACTGAAAGTCTTCCAGATCCTTATCTCGACCAACCTATTCCCCATGTTGGCCCTGATGGTGGGCCTCGCGCCGCTCGCCGCCCAGGCGCGCGATGGCGAACCGCTTCTGATACATCAGGCTAACGCCACGCAGATGACACCGGCTTGCTGGGCAACGACTTTCGGTTTCCTACCCATCAGCTGCAAACCTGGCACCTACATTACCAGAAGGGGCATGATCTGCCCGAACGTCTGCCCCGCTAAATCTCTCGAAACACCTGTCTGACAAGCCCAACGACAGCTGTCGTCACGCGCCAGCGTCTTGTGGGAATTACGACAGCGCACGGCGCGAACTTACCCTCGAAGCCGCCATTTCAAAACTCGATCGCTATCATCTCCTGATCCTCGATGATATTTCATATGTCACCAAGGACCAGGCCGAAACATCCGTCCTCTTCGAACTGATCAGCCGCCGCTACGAACATCGTTCAATCCTGATCACCGCAAATCAGGCATTTGGCGAATGGAATAAAATCTTCCCTGACCAGGCAATGACCCTTGCCGCCGTGGATCGCCTCGTTCACCACGCCACCATCATGGAAATGAATGTCGAAAGCTACCGCCGGCGGGCCGCGCTCGATAACAAACGAACCAGAGGGCGGCCAGCAGCACATCAGACAATCAATACAGCTATAGAAACTGAACAGGTTGATTGACGCGCCGCGACAATCAACGGCGAATTATTCCTTGCATTCAATCGCCGACCAGATATCCTTCCGCTATCGCGGTCAGATTTTCTCATCCTGATTGACGATTTTTCTCACCGTGATTGTCGCGCTACACCTGACGCTGCGCAACGCCGCTCCGGCGTGCGCTCAGAGCAATAGGGCATGGCATTTTCTAGATTGTTGAAAGCAACAGCCTGATTAGTCCGGTCAGCGGCTGGTGCAAATTTCTTGAATTTCGTTCCGACCTAAAATCATCCACAGATTTGGGGATAAACCTGTGGGCTTGCTCTGTATCGCATGGCATTTGTCGCGGTCTGCCTATGTCGGCTTCAGTTGAAGCCCCCTTTCCCCTGATGTACTTCTGACCAAACGGGGGAGCGGGAGCGCCCTCGTCGGGAAAGTCAAAATTAGCCGGCTACGTTCGTGGATGAAATCTTCTAAGACAGGCATCTCCTGGCCACTGATCAGTCTTGCGCTTTAGTTGGTGTTGTTTACATTGCGTATTGTTCATGGCCGGCATGGTGAGCTATCGCCAACAATGAGGCGCACTTTTTTTGCTGCCGATTCGGTCATCCTGCCCCCAGATCGCACCTGCACCGCGCAAAAAGCCTCAAAAAAGTCCAGAAAAGCCGCTGTTGTGGGAGCAATTTGTTGCAGGACGTGCGCGTCAACATAATTTAATTGTTGTTGAATTGTTGTCGATTGCCAAAAAAACGCCAGAAAACGTCAAAAATCGTGTTGCTAAAGTTGCCCGAGAGCGTCCGGAAATACTTAAAAAACACAATAATATCAATGACTTACTGGCGGAAGGGGTGGGATTCGAACCCACGGTACGCTTTCACGCACGGCGGTTTTCAAGACCGCTGCCTTAAACCACTCGGCCACCCTTCCTGCCAGAACGCTTTCGCCCAGCTGCCTTACGCGGTCAAGCGTACGCCCAGCCGCCCGGCAATGTCCTGGATGAACTGCCAGGCCACCCGGCCCGACCGGCCGCCCCTGGTCACCGACCATTCCACCGCCGCCGCGCGCAGCTCTTCGGTCGAAATCGGCAGCTTATAGGCCGCCGCATAGCCGTCGATCATCGCGAAGAACGTGTCCTGGTCGCCGTTATGGAAGCCCAGCCACAACCCGAACCGGTCAGAGAGCGACACCTTCTCTTCAATCGCCTCGCCCGGGTTGATCGCGGTTGCCCGCTCATTGTCCATCATATCCCGCGGCATCAAATGCCGGCGGTTTGAGGTGGCGTAGAACAACACGTTGTCCGGCCGCCCCTCGATGCCGCCATCCAGCACCGATTTCAACGCCTTGTAATCCGCATCCTCCTTCTCGAAGGACAGGTCGTCGCACAGGATCACACAGCGCCGCGGCTGGTCGCGCAGCACGTTGAGCAGCGCCGGCAGGGTGCGGATGTCCTCGCGATGAATCTCGATCAGCGCCAGCGCCCCGGGCGTGGCGCGGTTCACCTCGGCATGCACCGCCTTCACCAGCGAGGACTTGCCCATGCCGCGCGCGCCCCAGAGCATGGCGTTATTGGCCGGCAGAGCTTCGGCGAAGCGGCGCGTGTTCTCGAGCAAAATCTCCTTCTGCCGGGCGATGCCCTGCAGCAGCTCGAACGCCACCCGCGACACCCGGGGCACCGTGGTCAGCGCAAAGCGTTCCGGATGCCACACGAACGCGTCCGCGGCCTGCAGATCCGGCGCCTTGGGCACAGGCGGGGCCAACCGCTCCAACGCCGCGGCAATCCGGCTGAGCTGCGTTTCATCCATTCTCAAAAACTCCTAGTTGACTGCATCGCGCCGCAACCTATGGTCCGCGGCATCACACGGCAACCAGGAGCCCGAATGTTTATCTCACCAGCCTTTGCGCAAACGACCGCGGCCGCCGGCCCGGCCAGCTCACTGTCCTCCCTCGTCCAGTTCGCGCCGCTGGTCCTTATTTTCGTCGTCTTCTACTTCCTGCTCATCCGCCCGCAGCAGACCCAGCAGAAGCAGCTGAAGGCCCGCCTCTCCGGGATCAAGCGCGGCGACAAGGTGGTCACCGCCGGCGGCATCGTCGGCCTGGTGAAGAAAACCGCCGACGGCGCCAACGAAATCGATGTGGAAATCGCCCCGAACGTGACGGTGAGCGTGGTCCGCTCCACCATCACCACCGTGCTGGCGCCGGAAGCGGCGAACGACAAGAAGTAAGAAAAAGCTACTTTTGTGAACCAAAACTAGCAAAAAACTTGACTCTTTTGGGCCGTGCTGGTGGCAACGCCACCGGCCCAAGCGAACAAAAGTTTTTGCGCCGCTTTTTTAAAAGCGGCTTCTGTCTAAAACCGCCGCGCGGTGGTGAAGTGCGCCACGTCCATCAACGCCTGGCGCATCGGCGACTCCGGAAAGATCGTCAGCGCCGCGCAGGCGGACTCAACAAAGCGTTCAGCCCGCTCCAGGCTTCGTCCCGTTGCATCATGCTTCTTCATGAAGCCCAAGGCCGTCTGCAGGTCCGTCTCGGTCTGCTCGCTCTGGCCGATCGTGCGGGTCCAGAAGGCCGTCTCTTCCGCAGTGGCCGCGGCAATCGCGACCAGCACCGGATAGGTCAGCTTGCCCTCGCGGAAATCATCGCCGATGGTTTTGCCCAGCTCCGCCTGTTCCGCGCTGTAATCCAGCGCGTCGTCCACCAGCTGGAACGCCATGCCCAGATCCATGCCGAAATTCTGCAGCGCCGCGCATTCCGCCGCCGGCCGGCCGGCGATCACACCGCCCACCTCGCAGGCCGCCGCGAACAGAGCTGCGGTTTTGCCACGGATCACGTCGAAATATTTCCGCTCGGTGGTCTCGAGGTCATTCTGCGTGGTCAGCTGCAGCACCTCGCCCTCGGCGATGGTCGCGGCGGCGCTGGAGAGAATGCGCAGCACGTCCAACGAACCATCATCAACCATCAGCTGGAACGCCCGGGCAAACAGGAAGTCGCCGACCAGCACCGACGCCTTGTTGCCGAACACCGCATTGGCGCTGGCATAACCGCGGCGCAGCACGGATTCGTCGACCACGTCGTCATGCAGCAGCGTGGCGGTGTGGATAAACTCGACGCAGGCGGCCAGGCTAATCTGCCGCTCCCCCTGGTAGCCGCACAATTTCGCCGCCGCCAAAGTCAGCAGCGGGCGTAGCCGCTTGCCGCCGGCCGCCACCAGATGTGCGGCCAGCTGCGGTATGAGCGCAACCGGGCTGTCCATCCGCGCGACGATCGCACGATTGGTTTCCTGCAGCTCTGTCTCGAGCATCACTGTCAGCCGAGTCAAAGCATCGGTTGTCAAAGGCGTCATTCCATCCACTTTATCACGCCCTAATAGCCTGCATAGTTAACCTCACGCACCATATCGGGCGGACAGAAAGAAGGGTCAAGGCGGCGCCATGGATGAGATCACGACAGGCACCCTCTTTGGCGGCCGCATCGCCTACCGGCAACGCCGCGACGGCCACCGCACCGGATTTCGAGCCGGTTCTGCTCGCTGCCAGCATCGATGCGAAACCGGGCGAGCGCGTGCTGGAGGGCGGCACCGGCGCCGGGGCGGCGCTGCTCTGCCTCGCCACCCGCGTTCCGGGCATTACTGGTATCGCCCTCGAGCGCGACGCGGCGCTCGCGCGCCTGGCCAACATGAATTTCCAAAACAATGGCTTATCGGACGTTTCCTGCGTGCAGGGCGACGTGACCAAGCCGCCCTTTCCGCGCGGCTATTTCGATCACGTTTTCGCTAACCCTCCCTGGTTCAACAGCGCCAGCACGCTGCCGCCGGACGCGCGCCGGGCTCTGGCGCATCATGCTGGCCCGGACATCGTCGCGGAATGGACCGCCTCCCTCGCCGCGATGCTCTGCCCGCGCGGCAGCCTCACGCTCATTCTCCCCGCCTCCTCCTTTGCCCAGGCCGCCGCCGCGATGCGACTCGCAGGTTGTGCCGGCATCACTTTACTCCCGCTTTGGCCTCGCGCCGGGCTGCCTGCGAAACTGCTGATCCTCTCCGCCCGGCGCGGCGTAAAAAGCCCGGATCGTGTGCTCCCCGGCCTGGTGCTGCACGATGCCGACGGTCTCACCGATGCCGCGCAGGCGATCCTGCGCGACGGTCAGTCCACCGTCGGCGTATCGAACACCGCATAGGGCGGTCCGCCCGTCGGCAGCTGCGCCCAGATCGACATATCCGGCCATTGATTGCCCCCTGAATCATGCGCGATCCGCGCGTGCCGCTGCATCCCCGGCACCTTCGGTGCCGAACCGCGATGGACCAGCCGCCCATGCCAGCTCAGCACATCCCCACGCTTGGCCCGGAACGGCACCACCGGCAGCCCGGAGGCGGCGATCCTTGCCTCGATCGCCGGATCTATGAAGCGTTCGACGAATGTCTCCCCGGGATGGATTCCGGTGCCCGGCGCGCGATGCGTCAGCGCCTCCGGCGTCAGATGGCGCCGCACCGTCTCGGCCGCGCAAAAGCGGCCAGCGCTCCGAGCCCGGCCCATAGTCGAACGGCCCGCTCTCGGGATGGATCTCGTCCAACGCGCTCCCTACCGCCGCGTACCAGGAAGTGACGCAAGACGGGGTCAGTCATCATCCTGATGCCAGCCGCGTTGCGCGCTGATCCAGCCCGTCAGGCCGAGATGCCGCATCATCGCCGCCGATCAGCTTTTCCAACTCCGCCATCGCCGGCGGGTACAGCACCAGCGTGCGCCTCTCTGGCCCATGCATAATGGGTGTTGCGATCCACCATCCGCCAGGCGTGTCCAACGCGATCCGAAGCTGGATGTCGGGCTGCGTCACCTCGTCCGGAAGGAAGCCGGGCCGCCCCCTTGCCGCCGGCAGCTGCGCGGCGCCGAGGTTAGCGCCGTCTCGTCAAGCGCGGCGCGGTCGAGATCCGGAATCGCCGCTGCCGGCGGATCTACGGCCAGAGCCGCGAAGCTGGTTTTTTTGCCGCTGTGCTTGCAGATCCGGCCCGCGGTTTTGACCGCCGAACCTGCGCTCGACCGATCCGAGCCCCCGTCGCCGCCGCCCTTTTGGTGACGCAAGACCATAACCAACGTTTAGTTTCAGCCAGAGCCATACCGAAGACAAAACGACTCTCAGGATCTGAGCACAGCATCGCGCATGCCGAGCCCGATCAGCAGCGCCAGCACCGCCACCGCCGCGCAGACGCCGAACCCGCCGGGAAACCCATGCGCCCGCAGCATCACGCCAGCGATCGTGGCGCCAAACGCGCCACCGATCGCGCGGAACAGCAGCATGCAGCCGGTCGCCACCGCCACGTCGCGGCGTTCAACCGCGTTCTGAATGGCGACCGTGATGTTCGGCTGCACCAGCCCGATGCCACTGCCCAGGATCACGCCATAGCCCATACCAAGCGGCCACGGCGTGCCCGGCCCCAGGCTGGCCAGCGCCAGCAGACCGAGCAGGCAGAGCGCCAACGCCACGAGGATGGTCGGCCTGGTCCGCCCGAGCCGGCGCGACACAAGCCCCCCGGCATAGGACAACACGACAAAAGCCAGCAGAAACGGCGTGGTCAGCAAGCCGGACACCGCAGCACTGGTGTGCTTGATGTATTGGAAATAGAGCGGCAGCAGCAGCGAGGCGCCGAATGTACAAAACGAATTGGTCGCCGAAAGGAGCAGCCCGCTCAGCACCGTACTCTTGGTGAACAAGTGCAGCGGCAGGACCGGCGCCGGCGCCCGGCGCTCCTGCCAGGCGGTCAGCCCGGTAAACGCCAGCCCGGCCAGTGCCAGCCCCGCGCTGATGCGTGACGCCCAGGCAAAGTCGTGCCCGCCCGACGCGCACAGCACCAGCCAGGCGGTGACCGCGGCGGCGAGCAGCGCCGCCCCCAAAAAATCGACTTTTTGCCCCTTCCCTTCATGCGGCGGCAGCACGCGCAGCGCCCTTGTGCTGAGCACCCAGGCAAGCGCGCCAAGCGGCAGGTTGATCCAGAAAATCCCCCGCCAGGAGAGCGAATTGGTCAGCGCCCCGCCCAGCATCGGCCCGGCGATGCTGGCGATGCCCCACATGCCGCTCATATAAATCTGGTAGCGCCCGCGCTGCCGCGGCGGCGCAACATCGGCAATCGCCACCTGCGCGATGGTGATCAGCCCTGCCCCACCGATGCCCTGGATCGCCCGGAACAGCACGATCTGATCAAAATTCTGCGCCGCGGCGCAGCCGAGCGAGGCGGCGCAGAATAGCAGGAGCGCCGGTTGCAGCAGGCGCCGCCGGCCATAAATGTCCGAGAGCTTGCCGAAAATCGGCGTCGCCGCGGTGCCCGTCAGCAGGTAGGATGAGACGATCCAGGCGATATGACTGCCACCGCCCAGATCCCGCGCCATATGCGGCACGGCAGGAACGACGATGGTCTGGTCGAGTGCGGCGAGCAGAATACAAAGTGCAACGCCACGGATGACGGGGATGATTTCCTCATGCGAAAATGTGCGGGTGCTCATAGCACCCGGGATAACCGGAATTACCGGAGTCGTGTTGTCCCAATTAACGGCCCCCCCGGCTTGCATGGCGGCAGCGACAAGAACATAAACGGAACATTCGTACCGGCGCCGGCGCGAACTCGTGTCGACCAAAAAATGTTAACCTCCTCACATCTAGTAGCGATTGCCATAAGCGACAGCTACATGTTGTATGTGAGCTGGAATTTAGATCTTGAGGTACGGTGATGGACGTGATGATGAAACCTGACGCTGTGCTGCTCGATGACGGCATTCAACTGCGCGGCCGGCACCAGGTTCACATCGACCGCTCCCGCGACGGGCTGCTAACCGATTTCGGCCGCGCCACGCTGGACGATCGCTATCTGCTCCCCGGCGAGAGCTACCAGGATTTGTTCGCCCGCGTTGCCTCCTATTACGGAGACGACGCCGCCCACGCCCAGCGCCTCTACGACTATATCAGCAAAATGTGGTTCATGCCGGCCACCCCGGTGCTCTCCAATGGCGGCACCGCCCGTGGCCTACCGATCTCCTGCTTCCTCAACGAGGCGACCGACACTCTGGAGGGCATTGTCGGCCTCTGGAACGAGAATGTCTGGCTCGCCTCCAAGGGCGGCGGCATCGGCTCCTACTGGGGCAATCTGCGCTCGATCGGCGAAAAAGTCGGCATGAACGGCAAAACCTCCGGCGTCGTGCCCTTCATCCGCGTGATGGACAGCCTCACCCTCGCCATCTCCCAAGGCTCGCTGCGCCGCGGCTCGGCGGCGGTGTATCTGCCGGTCTGGCACCCGGAGATCGAGGAATTCATCGAAATCCGCCGCCCCACCGGCGGCGATCCGAACCGCAAGGCGCTGAACCTGCATCACGGCATCCTGATCTCCGACGCTTTTATGCGCGCGGTTGAGAGCGATGCCGAATGGGCGCTCACCTCACCGAAAGACCGCACGCACGTGCGCACCATCTCCGCCCGCGCGCTCTGGATCCGCATCCTCACCGCCCGCATCGAGACCGGCGAGCCATATTTGATCTTCTCCGACCATGTGAATAATGCGCGCCCCGAACAGCACAAGCTGGCCGGGCTGGAAGTGAAAACCTCCAATCTCTGCGCCGAGATCACCTTGCCAACCGGCATCGACCAGCATGGCCGCCAGCGCACCGCGGTGTGCTGCCTCTCCTCGCTGAACCTGGAGACCTGGTTCGACTGGCACCAGGACGAGCGGTTCATCGAGGACGTGATGCGCTTCCTCGATAACGTGCTGTCCGATTTTATCGAGAAAGCGCCTGAACTCGATGGAAAAGGCGAAATACGCCGCGATGCGCGAGCGCTCGGTCGGCCTCGGCGTCATGGGCTTCCATTCCTTCCTGCAGGAGCAGAACGTGCCGTTCGAGAGCGTGATGGCGAAGGTGTGGAACATCAAGATGTTCAAGCACCTCCGCGCAGGCGCCGACGCGGCTTCGAAACAACTGAGCCTCGAGCGCGGCCCCTGCCCCGACGCCGCCGAATACGGCATCGAGGAGCGCTTCAGCCATAAAATCGCGATCGCGCCCACCGCCTCGATCTCGATCATCACCGGCAACACCTCGCCCGGCATCGAGCCGATCGCCGCCAACGTGTTCTTGCAGAAAACCCTCTCCGGCAGCTTCACCGTGCGCAACCGGCCGCTGCAAAAACTGCTGGAAAAATATGGCCGTGACGACGACGAGACCTGGTCCTCGATCACCCTCAACAAGGGCAGCGTCCAGCACCTCACGTTTCTCTCGCAGCACGAAAAGGACGTCTATAAAACCGCCTTCGAGCTGGACCAGCGCTGGATCATCGAGCACGCCGCGGACCGCACGCCGTTCATCTGCCAGAGCCAGTCGGTGAACATTTTTGTGCCCGCCAATGTCGCCAAGCGCGACCTGCACCAGATCCATTACCAAGCCTGGAAGAAGGGCGTGAAATCGCTGTATTATTGCCGCTCGCTTTCGATCCAGCGCGCCGACAACGTCTCGGAAAAGGTCCTGCGGCCGGATGACTTCGTCATCCCCGCGGCCGCCGCCGCAACGCCGGCGGCCGCGGGCACAACGAATTATGAGGAATGCCTCGCCTGCCAGTAGCAGGAAGCGTGGGCTGGAGACCTGGCCGCCTTGATCCCTGTTGGCCCTATCGAACCGTGCCGGAGCGTCTCCATCGGACGTCTCAAAAAACCGGCGCTGAAGGCGTATATCGACCTGACTTCCTCAAGACCTGCGCCGCGACTCTGCCTTTCAAACCGGCCTCTTCCACGCTAGAAATTTCAACAAGCTGTTCCATCGAAAGTAGCAATTCATCATTCCGGGCGGCACGGAAAACTCATCAGCGATACCTCAGAGCCTGAAAATCTTTCGCCGGGACCTGGTGCAAGGCGCTGTTTCGGCTAGAATCTCCGGCTGAAAGTCCGGCGAAGGTCTACGATGGCATCGGGTGAATCGGCTGTGTTGTTCGAGGCTTTGCCAGAGCAAGCGACACCGGAGCGAGTTGGCGGTGGGTTGCCTCGGCTGCGTTATGCCGAGCGCAGCCAAATCGAATGGCGGCCACTCAGTCTCGATGAACTGGTGCCGGACAGTCATTGCGTGCGTCTGGTGTGGCGTTTTGTCGAGGGTCTCGACCTGACGATGCTGTTTGAGACAATTAAGGCGGTAGATGGCCGGCCGGGCCATCCACCGGCGGATCCGCGCATCCTGCTTGCGCTGTGGCTGTATGCAACGGTGAAGGGGATCGGGAGTGCCCGTGAACTGGCACGGCTGTGCGAGGAACACGTCGCGTTCCGATGGCTGTGCGGCGGGGTCAGCATGAACGCTAAGACGCTGGCGGATTTTCGGGTCGATCATGGGGCGGTGCTGGAGCGCCTGCTGGTGGACAGCTTCACCGCGCTGGTGCAGGCGGGTGTGGCGAGCCTGGAGCGTGTCGCCCAGGATGGGGTGCGGGTTCGCGCCTCGGCGGGGGCGGCATCGTTTCGCCGGCATTCGACCTTGCAGGATTGCCGGCGCGAAGCGGAGCAGGCGATCCAGGACTTGCGTGCGAAATTGGATACCGATCCAGGGTCTGCCAGCCGTCGGCAATCCGGACATCGGGCCGGCATCTGCTTGCGTTGATCAACGATATTCTCGACTTCTCACGGATCGAAGCCGGAAAACTCGACCTGGAAAGCATTGATTTCAGCATTGACAAGTTGCTTGAACAACTGCGCTCGCTGCTGGCGCCGCAGGCAGCCGAACTCGGCCTGGAACTGCACGTCACATGTGACGCGGATGTGCCCAAGCTGGTCCAAGGGGACCCGACCCGGATCAAGCAGGTGCTGGTCAATCTGGCCGGCAACGGGCTCAAATTCACCCCACGCGGCAGCGTCACGATCGCGGTTTTGCGCTGCGCGGGCGCTGCCGGATCTGCGCCGAGATCGAAACCAGTGCGTAAGCGTCTAATCTTGCGACCGCGCCGGTACGCGTGGCGGAACTGCAGGACGAGTTCACGCGCGCTTGCAAAGCCCTTACCGCCATTCTGACGGAGTGGAATTAGCGCCACTTGATGATACTCAATAATACTCATATAT
This sequence comes from uncultured Pseudomonadota bacterium, assembly GCA_963780465.1. Taxonomy (GTDB): domain Bacteria; phylum Pseudomonadota; class Alphaproteobacteria; order Acetobacterales; family Acetobacteraceae; genus Acidocella. The sequence continues at coordinate 495,646 of CAWACI010000012.1, read as the reverse complement.
TATCATAATGAGTATGAAAACACCTCATTTACTGAGTGTTTCTGAGGCCGCCGAATATGTAGGCCGAACTGTCCGTACCCTTCAACGATGGGACCGCGAAGGCGTGCTAAGGCCAGACAGCCGCACCGCGACCAACCGGCGGGTTTATACTCGCCAGCAGTTGGACGCATTTCTGGGCCGGCGGCACGAGATTACGGTCCCGAATTGCGTCATCGCTTATTGCCGAGTCAGCAGCCAAGCTCAAAAACCAGATCTCAAAAACCAGAGAAGTGTTCTGGAGGTTTTTGTGGCGGCCCGCGGGCTCGCCAATGTGGAATGGGTCGAGGAAATCGGCGGCGGTCTGAATTTCAAGCGACCAAAATTCGCCTCCGTTATGGAGGCTGTGGAACGAGGTGAGGTCAAGGCGCTGGTTATCGCCCATAAAGACCGGCTGGTCCGCTTCGGTTTCGAGTGGTTCGAAGCTTTGTGCCAGCGTAAGGGCTGCGAGTTGCTGATTCTCAACAATGCCTCGCTGTCACCGGAGCAGGAAATGGTTCAAGACCTGATGACAATCGTCCATTGTTTCAGCAGCCGGCTGTACGGTCTGCGCAACTATAAGAAAAAGCTTAAGGAAGCCCTCGGATCTGACGCATCTGGGGCTGATAGTCTGCCGCCCGCCTGATGCCTGTCGTCACTCGCACGGTCACTTCCGCCCACCTGACCGCCTCCAAGCATGCCCGCCTGGCCGAAATGGCTCGACTGTGCGGTAAGGTGCGGACCGAGGCGTGGCGGCGATACGGCGCCTTGGCCGGCCTGGAGCGCACCAACCGCACGATCCGCGACGAGGACTGGTTAGCCGGGCCGGAGCTGGGTAAGCGGACCGGTCTGCCGGCGCGCATCTGGAAAGCCACGCTGGAAGATAGCCTCAACGCCATAAAGGCCCAGCGCGCCGCCGCCATTGACGCTGTGATACGTATCGTCTGGCGCTCTCATCGAAGCAAGGATGACAAGAAGCGCCTGGCCGGCATGCTCCGCGATGGCACCTGGCCGCAGGACCGTCTGCTGCACCGGCTGATGCGGAAGCATTGGCGTCATGGCGTCAGCCGCACCACCGACCAGATTGTGTTCGACGTGCAGGGACACGGCACCTTCGACATCAACGGCCGGCGCTGGCTTGCCGTGTCGTCTCTGGTTCCACGCCAGCGTATTGCCATCCCACTGGGAAAGTTCGAGCGGCCGATCGAAGGCGCCATCCGCCTCCGGGTCCGCGCCGACGGTGAGGTCGATATCCTGTACACCGTCGACGAGAAGGATGCCTGTGTCAGTCGGCCCTGCGGCATATCCGAAAAGGGCCTCGATAAGGGTTATTCTGAGGTCTTCACCGACAGCGACGGCCATAAACATGGCGAGGGCCTGGGCGCTCTGCTGTCAGCTGAATCCGACCATCTGAAAACGGTATGGGCCGCAAGGAGAAAGCTGGAAGCTTTGGCCAGCAAGTTTGAGGCCGAGGCGGCTGTCGCCGTGGACAAGGATCGGCGGGCGCGCAAGCTGAGGAAGGCTGAGCGCATACGTCGTCATAATCTTGGCCGTCAGAAACTGGCTGAACGCAAGCGACGCCATCGCCAGAAGGTGCGAACCTTGGTCTTCTCAGCATGCCACAGCGTGCTCGATAAGGCAGGGGCCGTCGTGGTTGAGGATCTGCGCCATCCTATTCGCGGGTACGATCGCGGCCGCAACACTAATCGCCGCCTTTCCGGTTGGGTCAGGGGACTGATCCAAGAAGGCGTCGAAGCAACATCCCGCCGGCGCGGTGCGCTGGTCGACGAGGTTAATGCAGCCTACACGTCGCAATGGATCGCTTCCTGCTCTGCTTTCGGGCAGAGAAGGGGCGACTCCATTTACTGCACCAAGTGCAGGGCCGTGTTTGATGCCGACCATGTCGCCGCCGTGAACATTCGAGAGCGTAAATACGACAAGGGGATTAGTCGTTTCCTTCCATACCGTGAGGTTAAGAAGGTGCTCGAAGAACGGTCACGGCAGGCTTTAAAACAGTGCCCGAGCAACAGCGACGGTCGTGATTTAAAGCCAAGCCTGAGACTGCCCAGGCAAGACTCCAGTTGGGGCCAGTCGGCCGTCAACGGAGAGCAAATTATCGCGACGCACACTTTCGAGTATGTTTCGTGAAGCAGGCCCGAGTGATCCGTAATCTCTAGGCCCTGAATGGCGGGAAGATGCAGGCCGAATTGGCGCCGCTTTATGATGTTCATCCGCGCCAGATCACCCGTTGCACGGCGCAATGAAGGGACGGCGCCCGCACACCAGCTCCGATCTATGTCCCCAGGAACCGCTGCTGGTGGCCAGCTGAAGACCTTCGCCACCGCGCGATCGGGGCCTCGCGCCCGCCAGGTTAGGCCCTCCTTGCACGACGCGCCGACACCGGCATACTACAAACCAACCCGGCAGAGCGTCCACGTCGCAAAGGTGAAAATGCTGTTCACACCAAGCCAACCAATCCCATCCAGCCCTGCGGGCCCTTGCCAGCCTCCTTCTGCCGGCTCGCCGCGCCTCCCCCCGGCGGTTTCCATCAGGGCGCGTCCCTGACCTCCTTTCTGCACGACAAAGGCAATCGCCATGAATGATACCACGCAAGTCCGCCTCGACCTTCTCACCGAAAACCCGGTCTACAAGCCGTTCCGCTACCCTTGGGCCTATGATGCCTGGCTGACGCAGCAGCGCGTGCATTGGCTGCCCGAGGAAGTCCCGCTCGCCGATGACGTGAAGGACTGGCACAAGACCCTCACCGAAGCTGAGCGCAACCTGCTGACGCAGATCTTCCGCTTCTTCACCCAGGCCGATGTCGAGGTGAACAATTGCTACATGAAGCACTACGCGCAGGTGTTCAAACCGACCGAAGTGCTGATGATGCTGTCCGCCTTCTCGAACATCGAAACCGTGCACATCGCCGCCTATTCGCATCTGCTCGACACCGTCGGCATGCCCGAGGTCGAATACACGGCCTTCCTCAATTACAAGGAGATGAAGGACAAATACGACTACATGCATGGCTTCAGGGTCGACAATAAGCACGAAATCGCCAAAACCCTGGCCGCGTTCGGCGCCTTTACCGAAGGGCTGCAGCTGTTCGCCTCCTTCGCGATCCTGCTGAACTTCCCGCGTTTCAATAAAATGAAAGGCATGGGCCAGATCATCACCTGGTCGGTGCGCGACGAGTCCCTGCACTGCCTGTCGATCATCAAGCTGTTCCGCACCTTCGTCCAGGAAAATCCAGAAATTTGGACCGAACAACTACGGCGCGAAATTTACCTCACCTGTGCGACGATCGTTGAGCACGAGGACGCGTTTATCGATCTCGCTTTCGAACTGGGGCCGGTAGAGGGGCTAACATCTGAGGCCGTGAAGCACTATATTCGTTACATCGCCGATCGGCGTCTGACGCAGCTTGGGCTCAACGTCTTGTACCATGTGGACAAGAACCCGCTTCCTTGGCTGGACGAGATGCTGAACGCGGTCGAACATGCTAATTTTTTCGAGAACCGTTCGACAGAATACAGCCGCGCCTCGACGACCGGCAGCTGGGAAGAGGCTTTCGCGGATTTCGTGTCAGCAGATCTGCGCACGTTGGGTCCCGTGCCATGACGTCGCATAACTAAGACTGTTCAGAACAATATTCGATCTGCTACATATTTCGGTAACACGCGTCATGGTTTACGCTTTTCCATGGCGCGCCAACTGGCTTAATTATAATTCTTCGCTAATCGCCGCGCCCCCCTTGACCTGAACCAGCAGACGCACGACAGCAAATATATTACCACCACATTGCCTTAACTTTATTCGGATCAAACAGAATGGCAAGCATGCCCGGCTCGGAAGATGATCTCGACAATGCCACCCGGACCAGCGCTGGCGCGCCGCGCTATAGCCGCCGCTTGTCGGACAAGATCCTCCTCGCTTTCCACCATGCCTGCGATCAGGGCGACTACGAAATCGCGGAAAAGCTGCTGCATATTCTGGAAGGCATGGTGACCCGTCGTACCGTCCCGCCTGACGCCAACCGCCGCAAGACCATCGAAAGCCTGGTGGCCGCGCATGAGCGGCTCTGGCATCTGCGCCACCCGGAGCAGAATTACAGCTAGAGCCCCTCGCCAGCGCCGGTCACGCGTGGCGGCCGGGAGCCGTTTTCACGCCTTTCGTTCCGCCTGGCGCTCACACCGGCATTTTCTCGTACATCTCGCTGCCACCGACATGGAAGGCGAGCCCCGACCATTGGTCGTGCTGGTCGTACCAGACGCTCAAATGCAGCTTGCCCGTCACGTCGAAACGCTGCGCCACCAGCGAGCCGCCATCGGCGGTCGGCAGCCGGTTCCATCCCGGCGAATGCACGACGGCAGGATAGCTGTGCGCCGTCTGGGCATTGAGAATCATGCCATTCAACATCGCCTTGTTCCAATACGTCAGCGGCAGCGTGTTCGGCGGGCCGATATAACGCGGCACATGCGTGCCTTCGATCGCATAGCCATTCTCCACGCGATGCGCATGCACCTGCAACTTATTGCCGTTATCGTTCACCCGGCTCTCAAGGCTCTGGAACACCCCGCCCGACCAGATCTCGGTCGCCGCCGCGACGTAGCGGAACACGGGGATGCCGGCGATCCGGACCAGAAAGGCCGCATGGATGGCGACGCTCAGCGCGTCGCCGCCCTGGGAAAAAGCGAGATGATGCTCGCCGATCGGCGTGCCGTTGCGCAGGACCTTGAAGGCGATCCGGCCAGCGGGCGGCACCGGCAGTGGCGCGGCCGCCACCGGCCCCGCCATCGCCACCGCGCCTGCACTGAGCAGCAACCGCCGTCGATCCATTCCACCTCGTCCTCATCTTTCGCCAGACCGGTTTCGCCAGACCGGTTTCGCCAGACCGGGAACGCGCCCCGCGCCGCCGGGATAGATAGGGGCGACATCCCGCTCTTGCCATGGCACAGTGGCGCTCATGCACCAGCTAATTCTGCTTCGCCATGCCAAAGCGGCCGCGCTCGCCGCCGGCAGCACCGACCATGACCGCCCCTTGACCGAAGCCGGACGCCAAGCCGCCACCGCCATCGGCCAGGCGATGCGCCGGGCCGGGCTCGCCCCGGATGTCGTGTTGGTCTCCCCCTCGCTGCGCACCCAGCAGACTTTTGCCGCGCTGGAAGCCGCTTCGGTCTGGGAGCAGTGGCCGAATGTCGATTCTCTGCCCGCTCTGTATATGGCGACTCCGACCCAGATGCGCGACATCCTCCGCGGCCTGCCGGAAACGGTGCGCAGCGCCATGATTATCGGTCATAATCCCGGCCTGCATGAACTCGCCCGCAGCCTCGCCGGCACCGTCATTCCACGGCCTGAATTCGCCCGCCTGGCGGACAGCTATCCCACCGCCACCCTGACCGAGTTTCTGATCACCACGCCATGGCGGCACATTGCCGCCGGCACCGCCAGCCTGCAGCGCTTTGTCGCCGCCAAGGACCTCGTCTGACGCCGCCGCTTATGCGCGAAACAACGACAACCGGTCTGACTAAAAATTTTTCAAGCCCTATCGGCGCGCTTCCGCCCAGCATTTCTGCTGCACCCGCGAAGGCTTGCTTTTCACGCCGTCCGGGATTTTATAACGCTGTCTTTCACAGGCGATAGTCTAAGTTAATTGTCCAAAGTAAACGTCAAAAATTCAATCAGAAGGTGAAACCGCATGCCACACACCGCAACCAGCAAGCAGGTCGGCACAGCGACGCTGACCCATGACGGCAAGAGCGCCAATCTACCGGTCCTGACCGGCTCGATTGGCCCGGCCTGCGTCGACATCCGCAAGCTGCAAAGCGACCTCGGCATCTTCACCTTCGACCCAAGCTACGGTGCCACCGCCTCCTGCGAAAGCTCGATCACTTATATCGACGGCGACGAGGGCATCCTGCTCTATCGCGGCTACCCGATCGAGCAGCTGGCGGAACAATCCACCTTCCTCGAGGTCGCCTATCTGCTGATGTACGGCAACCTGCCGCAGGAAGCCGAACTCCGCGACTTCACCCATGGCGTGACCATGCACACCATGTTGCACGAGCAGATCCGCCGCTTCTGGGATGGTTTCCGCCGTGACGCACACCCGATGGCGATGCTCTGCTCCGTGGTTGGCGCGATGTCGGCCTTCTATCCCGACAGCATCGACATCCACGATCCCAAGCAGCGCGAGATCAGCGCCTTCCGCATGATCGCGAAGATCCCCACCATCACCGCCTGGGCGCATAAATACAATGTCGGCCAGCCGCTAATCTACCCGCGCAACGACCTCAGTTACTCCGAGAATTTTCTGCACATGTTCCACGCCGTTCCGGCGGAACCGTACAAGCAGAACCCGATCCTCACCCGCGCCATGGACCGCATCCTGATCCTGCATGCGGACCATGAGCAGAACGCCTCGACCTCCACCGTGCGCCTTGCCGGCTCCACCGGCGCCAACCCGTTCGCCTGCATCGCCGCCGGCATCGCCTCGCTCTGGGGGCCCGCCCATGGCGGCGCCAACGAGGCGGTGCTGAAAATGCTCGCCGAGATCGGCCACAAGGACCACATCCCCGACTTCATCAAGCAGGTGAAGGACAAGAACAGCAATGTGAAGCTGATGGGCTTCGGCCACCGTGTGTATAAAAACTACGACCCGCGGGCGAAGATCATGCAGCGCACCTGCTACGAGGTGCTGGGCGAGCTCGGCATCAAGAACGAGCCAATGCTCGACCTCGCCATGGAGCTGGAAAAAATCGCGCTCGAGGACGACTATTTCGTCGAGCGCAAGCTGTACCCGAATGTCGATTTCTATTCGGGCATCATTCTCAAGGCGATGGGCTTCCCCACCCAGATGTTCACGCCGATCTTCGCTCTGGCCCGCACCGTCGGCTGGATCAGCCAGTGGATGGAAATGATCGAGGATCCGCAGCAGCGCATCGGCCGCCCGCGGCAGATCTATACCGGCGCGCCGTCGCGCGATTACGTGCCCATCGCGGCGCGCTGAGCGCCGCCGGATCCAACCGCAAAGGGGCGCCCTGTTTGGCGCCCCTTTTTCGTATCGGCGCCGCTCAGGCATTGTCCCTTCCGCCACACCATGCTGCGCTGGAGCGTGATCGGGTTCGGGTTCGGGTTCGGGTTCGGGTTCGGGTTCGGGTTCGGGTTCGGGTTCGGACAAATCATGTCGAAGCGAAGGGAAGCGCTACTTTTTTGCAAAAAAGCAGCAAAAAAAATTTGCTGAACTGAGCCGTGCTGGTTTCAGCGTCACCGGCCCAGAGGAATCAGAAATTTTTGCGCCGCTTTTTTAAAAAGCGGCTGCTTTCCTATTCCCACATAAACCTATCAGGCTTTAATTCCCAAAACAGGGGAACGCGGCATGGGAGCGGACGAAGATTCTGCGCGAATGATGCGGGCAAGGGCCACTTCGCGATGAACCCGCTCTCCGCCTCGCCCTGGCGCAACCTGGTCGGCGGCCTGCTCTACATGCTGGCGGTCATCACCCTCGCCACCTTCGCTTACGTCGCCCTCGGCTGGTCCTGGGGCGATGCGTTCTATTTCGTCATCATTACCGTGTTCACGGTCGGCTATGGCGAGGTGCACCCGATCGACACCACCGACCTGCGCGCCCTCACCATCGCCACCATCCTGCTCGGCTGCACCGGCATCATCTTCCTCACCGGCGCGCTGGTGCAGTTCATCACGATATCGCAGATTCAGCTTCTGCTGGGGAGCAAACGCATGAAGACGCAGATCGAGAAGATGACGGGCCACGTGATCATTTGCGGCTATGGCCGCATCGGCCAGATGCTGGCGGAGGAGCTGCACGCCGGCGGCATGGAATTCGTCATCATCGACCCGGACCCGGCACGGCTGAACGAGGCGGCGGCAAAGAACTTTCCCACCTGGCAAGGGGATGCGGCCGATGAAGCGGTGCTGCAGGCGGTCGGCGTCACCCGCGCCCGGGCGCTCGCGACCGTGGTGCCGAATGACGCGATCAACGTGTTCATCGCCCTCTCCGCGCGCAACCTCAACAAGGAGATGGAAATCATCGCGCGCGGCGTGCAACCCAGCACCAAGAGCAAATTGCTGCAGGCCGGGGCCAACGCCGTGGTGGAGCCGACGCATATTGGCGCCGAGCACATCGCCCAGCTCATTTTGTTCCCCCGCACCGCCCATTTCCTCGACGGCTCGCAGCGCATGCGGATGCTCGGCACCGCGCTGCGCGGCCTGGGTCTGGAGCTGGAGGTGATGGCCGTGGCCGCCGACAGCAAGCTGGCCGGCGCCACCATTGCGCGCATCGAGCATGAGGCCGCAGGCAGCGTGTTCGTCATCGCTATCAACCGCCGCGACGGCAAGACGATCACCCGCCCCGACCCCAGCACCATCGTCGAAGCCGAAGACGGCGTGGTGCTGATCACCCGCTCCGGCCGGAACACCCCGCGTGTGAGCTGACGCACAAACCGGCCATACGCGCCACGCAGTGCTGTCGCGACAAATCGCCATCAAGCGGCCTATAGAATATCGAAACCAGACGATATACATATCGCCGCATGACGATGCAGGCCGACACCGCCGAACGCTTCGAGGAGATGCTGAAGGCCGTGTCCAATCCGGTACGGCGCAAAATCCTCGCACGGATGAAGCAGCCGGAACAAAATTTCCCCGGCCAGGAACATCCTTATGAATTTGGCGTCTGCGCCGGGCTGATCGACGATGCCTGCGGGCTCTCGCAATCCACCGTCTCCGCCCACCTAGCTGTGCTGCAACATGCCGGGCTGATCACCGGCAAGCGGGTCGGGCAGTGGATTTTCTATAAACGCAACGAAGCGGCGATCGCCGCCTTCCTTGAAAGACTGGGTCAAGACCTTTGAAGAATTTCCCCATCCCGCTGATCGCGCTGGCGTTGAGCGCGTTCGCCATCGGCACCACGGAATTCGTGATCATGGGCCTGCTGCCGCAGGTCGCCGGCAATCTCGCCGTCTCGATTCCCACCGCCGGCTGGCTGGTCAGCGGCTACGCGCTCGGCGTGTTCATCGGCGCGCCGATCATGGCCATTGCCACGCAAAACCTGCCGCACCGCTCGGCGCTGATGCTGCTGATGGCGGTGTTCGTGCTCGGCAACGCGCTTTGCGCCCTGGCCCCATCCTACGATTTCCTGATGGCGGCGCGCATCGTCACCGCACTCTGCCATGGCGCCTTCTTCGGCATCGGCGCGGTGGAGGCCGCCTCGCTGGTGCCGGAAAACCGCCGCGCCCAGGCCGTGGCGCTCATGTTCACCGGGCTGACGCTGGCCAATGTGCTCGGCGTGCCGCTCGGCACCGCGCTCGGCCAGGCCGCCGGCTGGCGCACCACGTTCTGGGTGGTGGCGGCACTCGGCCTCGCCTCGCTCGCCTCGCTCTCTGTGCTGCTGCCGCGGCATGAGGCAAAATCCTCGCACCCGAACATGCTGCGCGAATTCGCCGCGCTCAAAGCCCCGGTCTGGCTGGCGCTGGCCATCACCGTCGCCTTCTCCGCCTCGGTCTTCGCCATGTTCACCTATATCGCGCCGGTGCTGAACGACGTCACGCATCTCTCGCCGCGCGGCGTCACCTACACGCTGTTCCTCATCGGCATCGGCCTCACCCTCGGCAACATCCTCGGCGGCCGCATGGCGGATTGGCGCGTTGCCGCCACTCTGGCCTTCGTGTTCGTCGGCATGGCGGTGGTGCTGGGCCTGCTCACCGTCACCGCGCATCACCTCATCCCCGCCGAGGTCACGCTTTTCATCTGGGCGGTCTGCGCCTTCGCCGGCGTACCGGCGCTGCAGATCAACGTGGTGAATTTCGGCCGCGCCGCGCCGAACCTCATTTCCACCCTCAACATCGCCGCCTTCAACGCCGGCAATGCGCTCGGCGCCTGGGCCGGCGGCGTGGTCATCTCCGACCATTTTGGCCTCGACGCGATCCCGCCCACTGCGGCGGCGATCTCGGTCGCGGCACTCCTGCTCACGGCTCTTTCTGTTTTCGTTCAACCTAAGAGGACTCTCGCGCATGCCAACTCTGTTTGATCCCCTGAAACTCGGCGACCTCACGCTGCCAAACCGCATCATCATGGGCCCGCTCACCCGCGCCCGTGCCGGCTCGGTCCGCGTGCCGAACGAGCTTATGGCCGAATATTACGTGCAGCGCGCCTCCGCAGGGCTGATCATCGCCGAGGCCACCTCCGTCACGCCGATGGGCGTGGGCTACGCCGACACGCCCGGCCTTTGGTCGGACGAGCAGGTGAAAGGTTGGAGGCTCGTCACCGACGCCGTGCACAAAGCGGGCGGGCGCATTTTCGCCCAGCTCTGGCATGTCGGCCGCATCTCCTCGCCGGTATTCCTGAATGGCGAACTGCCGGTCGCGCCCAGCGCCGTCGCCGCGAAGGGCTTCGTCAGCCTGGTCCGCCCGCAGCAGGAATACGTCACCCCGCGCCCGCTCGAAATCTCCGAGATCCGCGACGTGGTCGAAGCCTATCGCAAGGCGGCGATGAACGCGCAAATGGCCGGGTTCGACGGCGTGGAGATCCACGGCGCCAACGGCTACCTGCTCGACCAGTTCCTGCAGGACAGCACCAACACCCGCACCGATGATTACGGCGGATCGATCGCCAAGCGCGCCCGGCTGATGCTGGAAGTCACCGATACCGTGCTCTCCGTCTGGGAACCCGGCTGCGTCGGCATGCACCTGGCGCCGCGCATGGATTCGCACTCGATGGGCGATTCCGACCGGCTCGGCACCTTCACCCATGTCGCCCGCGAAATGCGCGAGCGCGGCATCGCCTTCATCTGCGCCCGCGAGCACAAGGCGGAAGACTGGGTCGGTCCGCAGCTGAAAAAAGCCTTCGGCGGCGTCTACATCGCCAATGAGCAGTTCACGCTGGAAAGCGCGCAGGAAACCCTCGCCCTCGGCGAGGCCGATGCCGTCGCCTGGGGCAAGCTGTTCATCGCCAATCCGGACCTGGTGGAGCGCTTCCGCAGCGGCGCCGCGCTGAACGAGCCCGACAGCTCGACCTTCTACGCGCCCGGCCCGCAGGGCTATACCGATTATCCTTCCCTGCAGGCCGCCTGATTTTCGCGCCAAAGGCCGGGCTTGTCCCGGCCTTTTTTATGAAAAAGGAAAGTGACCGCTTTTTGAAAAAAGCGGCGCAAAAACTTTTGCTCCTTTAGGCCCGTGGCGGCGAAACCAGCACGCCCCAGAGTAAAAAAAGTTTTTTGCTTCTTTTTTTCAAAAAAGAAGCCTTCCTCTGCCCTATCGCGCGCTGGCCGTGCGGGCGGCGACGATCACCAGCACCATGCTGCCCAACAGCGCCACCGCGCCGATCCCGAACAGGAGCGAAAAACTGCCGGTGGCGTGGAACAGATGCGAGAACCCGGCCGCGATGAGCGCCTGCATCACTGCATAGGCCATGGTGGCAAAGCCCCAATCGGCCGCCAGCCGGTTCGCCTGCACCAGCCCAGCGATCGCGCCGGCCACCAGCATCACCGCCCCCAGCGCCACGGCGCCAACACCGATGGCGGAAAGGTCGAGCGCGAACGTGCTGTCATTCACCAGCGGCAGCGCCACGGCGCAGGCCATCAGCGCGTAGCCGAGTGCCAAGGTGGAAAGAAACCCGAATCGGTCGGCGACACGGCCAAGGATCACCGGGCCCAAAGCCGCCGCAACACCCAGCCAGGCGGACACCTCCGCCCCGGCGGCGACGCCGCGCTGCAAGCCGATGGCCACAAAACTCGCCCAGAACAGCATATGCGGCACGAAACCCAGCGCCGATCCGGCATAGGCGATCACCAGCAGCAGCACCGTCCGGTTCATCTTCGCCTCGCCCCGCTGCGGCGGCTTGGCGGTAATGGTGGAGGCCGGCATCAGCAGCGCCACGGCCAGCGTCGCCGCCGCCGAAACCAGGCCAAGCATCCCCCAGGTGAAGACCAAGCCTTGTTTGACCAGCAGCGGGATCAGCAGCGAACTCAACGTGATGCCGCTGCCCATGCCGGCGAAGGTGATGCCGCTCACCTTCCCTTTCCCGCTCGCCGGCGCGCGGCCGACCACGGCGGCGGCCATCAGCACCATCAGCAGGCCGCCGGTGACACCCGAGACCAGCCGCCAGAAACCGAACCAGACGATGCCCCATTGCAGCGCCGAGGCCAGGAGCGAGACAGCGGTGAGCGCCATCAGCCCGACGACCACCGGCTTGGCGGCGAGCGTGCCACGCCAGAAGCGCATGAAGGCCGCGCCGAAAAAATAGCCGAGCAGGTTCACGGCGCCGAGCCAGAAGGCGGCGCTGGCGGTGAACCAATGTGCCCCCACCAATGCCGGAACCAGCGGCCCATAGCCGAAGCGGGCAATCCCCACCCCGACCAACATAGCCAGAAGCCCGCTTACCGCCGCGCGATAGATGGGAAAGCCTGACGTATCTTCCATGCGACAGAAGCCATAGCGCGACCAACGGTTGGTTGGTATAGAGTCTGACAGTTGATTTTCTGAAGGTATGAAATGGCCCGCCGCCGGCAGCTTTATGAAGGCAAAGCAAAAATCCTGTTCGAGGGACCGGAACCCGGCACCCTTGTGCAATATTTCAAAGACGACGCCACGGCGTTCAATGCGCAAAAGAAGGGCACCATCACTGGCAAGGGTGTCCTGAACAACCGCATCAGTGAATTCCTGATGACCAAGCTGGCGGAAATCAACATCCCCACGCATTTCATCCGCCGTCTCAACATGCGCGAGCAACTTATTAAAGAAGTTGAAATCATCCCGATCGAGGTGGTGGTCCGCAATGTCGCCGCCGGCAGCCTGTCCTCGCGACTCGGCATCCCGGAAGGCACCCGCCTGCCGCGCTCGATCGTTGAGTATTATTACAAGAACGACCAGCTGAACGACCCGATGGTGGCCGAAGAGCACATCACCGCCTTCGGCTGGGCGACTCCGCCGGACATGGACGACATCGTCCATCTGACCCTGCGCATCAACGACTTCCTCACCGGCCTGTTCCTTGGCGTCGGCATCACTTTGGTCGATTTCAAGATCGAATTCGGCCGCCTGTTCGAGAACGACGACATGCGAATCGTCCTGGCCGACGAGATCAGCCCGGATAATTGCCGTCTCTGGGATGCCAAGACCAACGAGAAGATGGACAAGGACCGCTTCCGCCGCGACCTCGGCAAGATCGAGGAAGCGTATCAGGAGGTCGCCCGCCGCCTCGGCATTCTGCCCGAAGCCGGCACCCGCGACATGAAGGGCCCGGAGATGATGCAATGAAAGCCATCGTTACCGTCATGCTGAAGGACGGCGTGCTCGACCCGCAGGGCAAGGCGATCGGCCACGCTCTGCACACGCTGGGCTTCCCCCAGGTGGGCGAGGTTCGCGCCGGCAAGGTCATCGAGCTTGAACTGGAAGAGACCGATCCGGCAGCGGCAAAGCGCGCCGCCGAGGAGATGGCGAAAAAACTCCTCGCCAACACCGTCATCGAGAGCTTCAAGGTCGAGATCGCCGCTTAAAAAAGCAGCCGCTTTTAAAAAAAGCGGCGTAAAAACTTTTGCTCCTTTGGGCCCGTGGCGCTGAAACCGGCATGGGCCAGATTAACAAAGTTTTTTTGCTTCTTTTTTTTTCAAAAAAAGAAGCCTTCCTTGCGTCTCTCTCACCCCTGCCCGCGCGAAAGTCCCGCTTTACTTCCGCCCCGCCCTTCGGCAGAGGAACCGCATGCGCACAGCAATTCTCCTCTTTCCCGGCATCAACCGCGAGCGCGACATGGCGATCGCGGTCCGCCAGAGCTTCGGCACCGAGCCGAAAATGGTCTGGCACAAGGAAACCGACCTTTCCGGCTTTGATCTCGTCATCATCCCCGGCGGTTTTTCCTTCGGCGACTATCTGCGCTGCGGCGCCATGGCGGCGCAAAGCCCGATCATGCGCGCGGTGAAAGACCATGCGGCGCGCGGCGGCTATGTGCTCGGCGTCTGCAACGGTTTCCAGATCCTCACCGAGGCCGGGCTGCTGCCGGGAGCATTGCTCCAAAATGCCGGGCTTCGTTTTCTGTCCATGGACACCATGCTGCGCGTCGAACGTGCCGACACGGTATTCACCTCCAAATACGCCAAGGGCGAGATTTTCCGCGCGCCGATGGCGCATGGAGACGGCAATTACGCCGCCGATGAGGCGACGCTGGACCGGCTGGAGGGCGAAAATCTCGTCGCCTTCCGCTATGCCGACGGCAACCGCAACGGCGCTGCGCGCGACATCGCCGGCATCTATTCGCCCAATCTGCGTATCCTCGGCCTCATGCCGCATCCCGAGGATCTGGTGGACCCGCTGATGGGCGGCACCGATGGCAAACCCCTCTTCGATTCACTGGCCGCCGCATGAAAACCGTTGACGCTACGCTCGCCAAATCCTTCGGCCTCAACGCCGAGGAATACGCCAAGGTCCTGGAGATCATGGGCCGCACGCCGAGCCTCACCGAGCTCGGCATTTTCTCGGTCATGTGGTCCGAGCATTGCTCTTACAAATCCTCCCGTGTCTGGCTGAAAGAACTCCCGACCAAAGCCCCCTGGGTCATCCATGGCCCAGGCGAAAATGCCGGCGTGATCGATATCGGCGAGGGCATGGCCGCGATCTTCAAAATGGAATCGCATAACCACCCGAGTTTCATCGAGCCCTACCAGGGGGCTGCAACCGGTGTCGGCGGCATTCTGCGCGACGTGTTCACCATGGGCGCGCGGCCCATTGCCAACCTTAACGCGCTGCGCTTCGGCGATCCCAGCCTGCCTGTCACCAAGCGCGTGGTGGACGGCGTGGTGCGCGGCATCGGCGGCTACGGCAATTGCGTCGGCGTGCCCACCGTCGGCGGCGAGGTGAATTTCCACCCGGCCTATAACGGCAACCCGCTGGTCAACGCCATGACGGTTGGCATCGCGGCGCAGGACAAGATCTTCCTCTCCGCCGCCGCTGGTATCGGCAACCCCGTCGTCTATGTCGGCAGCAAGACCGGGCGTGACGGCATCCATGGCGCGACCATGGCCAGCACCGAGTTCGACGCCTCCTCGGAAGAGAAGCGCCCGACCGTGCAGGTCGGCGATCCGTTCACCGAGAAGCTGCTGATCGAAGCCTGCCTTGAGCTGATGCAGACCGACGCCATCGTCGCCATCCAGGACATGGGTGCTGCCGGCCTCACCTCCTCCTCGGTGGAGATGGCGGGCAAAGGCGGGGTCGGCATCGAGCTGACGCTGGACGACGTGCCGCAGCGCGAGACCGGCATGACCGCCTATGAAATGATGCTCTCGGAAAGCCAGGAGCGCATGCTGCTGGTGCTCAAGCCCGAGCGCGCCGAGATGGCCCGTGCGATCATCGAGAAATGGGACCTGGACTACGCCGTCATCGGCCATATCACTGATACCGGCCGCATCGTGGTCAAGCACAAGGGCGTGGTGGAAGCCGACATCCCGCTCGACCCGCTGGCCGAGGCGGCGCCGCTCTACCGCCGCCCCATCGCCGAAACGCCGAAGCCCGCGCCGCTTGGCACCGTGACCTCGGATGTCGGCCTCGGCGAGGCACTCCTGAAACTCATCGCCAGCCCTGATCTCTGCTCGCGCCGCTGGATTTTCGACCAGTACGACTCCACGGTCGGCGGCCAGACGGTGAAGCGCCCGGCCCAGGCCGATGCCGCCATCGTTCGCCTCGAGGGCACGAACCGCGCGCTGGCGCTGACCACGGACTGCACGCCGCGCTACTGCGTGGCGGACCCCGAGGCCGGCGGCGCGCAGGCGGTCGTCGAGGCGTGGCGCAACATCACCGCAACCGGCGCTCTGCCGCTGGCGGTGACCGACAACATGAATTTCGGCAATCCGGAAAAACCGGAGATCATGGGCCAGTTCGCCGCCGCCATCAAAGGCATGGCGGCCGCCTGCACAGCGCTGGATTTCCCGGTCGTCTCCGGCAATGTCTCGCTCTACAACGAGACCGAGGGCAAGGGCATCCTGCCGACTCCGGCAATCGGCGCGGTCGGCGTGATCGAGGATGCCGCCAAGGCGGTCGGCCTGGCGTTGCAGCCCGGTCTTGACCTGATTGTGATCGGCGAGAGCAAAGGCGAACTCGGCCGCTCGCTCTGGCTGCGCGAGATTCTCAGCCAGGAGACGGGCGCCCCGCCCGCCATCGACCTGGTTGCGGAACGCCAGAACGGCGATTTCGTGCGCGGACAAATTCTCTCCGGCAACGTTGCCGCCTGCCATGACGTCTCCGATGGCGGCCTGCTGGTCGCGGTCGCTGAGATGGCCCTGGCCGGCGATACAGGTGTCGCCCTCACGGCGGGGGAAACCTCGCACGCCTTCTGGTTCGGCGAGGAGCAGGCGCGCTACGTGCTGGCGGTGCAGGACGGCGCGGCGCTGCTCGCGGCGGCCAGCCAGGCCGGCATTGCCGCCGCCCAGATCGGCCGCGCGAACGACACCGGGCGTTTGACACATTCCGATACCATCGCCATATCTTTGCCACAGTTGCGCGAAGCCCATGAGCGGTTCTTCCCCGCCTGGTTCACGCTGTAAGGACTCGAAACATGGCGATGTCAGCCAGCGAAATTGAAGCCCTGATCAAAACCGCATTCCCGGATGCGAAAATCACGATTGAAGATCTGGCGGGTGACAATGACCACTTCGCCGCGACCGTGGTGTCGGAGGCGTTCCGTGGGGTCTCCCGCGTGCGCCAGCACCAGATGGTCTATGCCGCCCTGCAGGGACGCATGGGCGGCGCCTTGCACGCTCTGGCCTTGCAAACCGCCGCTCCCGAATAAGGATCTACCATATGAACAACCCCGTCTTTGCCGAAATTCAGTCGCAGATCGACGCCAACCCGGTCATGCTCTTCATGAAGGGCACGCCGATGTTCCCGCAATGCGGCTTTTCCGCCCGGGTCATCCAGATCCTCAAACATGCGGGCGTGCCGTTCAAATCCGTGAACGTGCTGGAAGATCAGGAAATTCGCGAAGGCATCAAGGCTTTCAGCAACTGGCCGACCATTCCGCAGCTCTACGTGAAGGGCGAGTTCGTCGGCGGCTGCGATATCATCACCGAGATGTATCAGTCCGGCGAACTGCAGACGCTGTTGACCGAAAAAGGCATCACCCAGGACGCCGTCTGACGCCTAAGCGAAGCGCTTCTTTAAAAAAAAGAAGCAAAAAACTCTTTTGCTCCTGGGCCGTGCCGGTCTCACCGCCGCTGGCCCGGAGTCGCCAAAAGTTTTTGCGCCGCTTTTTTCAAAAAGCGGCTTTTTTCTTGTTTTCACCTAAACCGATCACACTCTAATCCAGGCAGGCCGCGCCCTGACATGCGCTACGTCTGCCTCACCGATGAGCTGCCGCGTTCCGGCGCCGCCGGCCATCTGGCGCTGAATCACGCCATCGTCTCCTGGCCGCAGCGGCTCGGCCATCATCTCACCATTCTGCTCGTCGGCGCGCGGCTGGCCACCGCCGTGCGTTACGGCATTGCCCCTGTGGCCGGGCCGCAGGTCGCCGCCTGGGGCCGATTAAACTTGTCCGTCAGCTGCTCGAGGCGCTGAGCCGCACCGGCATTGCTCCCAACCGGCTGGAACTCGAACTGACCGACGCCGCGTTCAGCCTACCGGCGCTGCGATGCCTGCCGCTCGCCACACTCAGACTCGACCGTTCGCTCACCCATAGCCTCGATGACAACGCGGCCAGCAGCGCTATCGTTCGGGCCGCCATTGAGGCTGGACATGGGCTCGGCTGCACCGTACTGGCGGATGGGATTGAGGCCCGGCGGCGATACAACCTGCTGGCGCAGATTGGCTGCGACGAGGGACAGGGCAGTTATTTCGGCCAACCGCCCGGGTCGGCGCAAATCACCGCGCGGTTCACGTCGCGCTGAGCCCCTGGCCGCCGCGGCGCAACGCTTTGGTACAAACCGCCTAAATCACCAGATTATCGAAATCCACTGTAAAAAACGCGGTCTCCCAGCGCTGCCGGCCGGCAGCCGCCTTTCTATCGGGCGCGGCTTTGGGCATAAGACTGCTGCATGACCTCGCACACATCTGACCCCGCCGAGCTGGCAATCCTGAATCTTCTGGCCGCGCGTGGGGAGAACAAATCGATCTGCCCCACCGAAGCGGCGCGGGCGCTGGCCGGGCATCCCGAAGGCGATAAATGGCGCGGCAGCCTGTCGCCGGTCCGTCTCGCCGCCTTCCGCCTCGCCAAAACCGGCCGGATCGAGATCCTGCGCAAGGGCAAGCCGGTCCCACCGGAAGAGGCCCGCGGCGTTATCCGGTTGCGGCTGGCAAAGCCGGACTAAACGATGCGCCTGCTGCCCTGGCTGCTCAGCTTGCTTTTTCCGCTCTGCGCCACCACCGGCAGTTCCGGCGTGCCCGCCCCCGGCCTTGTTGATTTCCAGCAGCTCCTGCGCAGCGGGCATAACAGCGCGTTGATCGCCCCGCCCGGCTATAATCCTGCTTCTGACCTCATCGCGCCGGTTTTCACCATTTCAGCGGCACAGCTTTTCGCCACGCTGCAGGAAACGGCCACGGCCATGCCGCGCACCTACCGGCTGGATACGGAACCAGGCCAGTACCAGGCGGCATTCGTCGTGCGGACCGAAAACGCGAATTTCCCCGATATCGTCGCCCTCGCCGCAATCCCGCTGAGCCCGACGACCAGCAGTTACGCGTTCTATTCCCATTCGATCTACGGACGTTACGATTTCGGGGTGAATCTCGCCCGCGCGAAATTATTTGCCACGTCCCTGCAACAAAGGGTTTCCGACTGATGCGCCATTCGATGACCAATTTCCTCACCGGCCTGGGCGAAGCGTGGACGCTGGCGCGGCCCTATTTCCGGTCGGAGGAGCGCTTCTCGGCGATCGGCCTGCTGGCGATCATCATCGCACTCAATCTGCTGATGGTCGGCTTCAATGTCGTCCTCACCTACTGGAACCGCGATTTCTTCAACGCCATCCAGACCTATGACGTGAAATCCGTGGTCCGGCTGATCTACCTGTTCAACCGCTCCCCCGGCGCCCCGTACCCCATGCCGGGCTTCATCGAGATCGTCGGCGTCTATATCCTGATCGCCGTGTATGCTTTCTACCTTAACCAGATGCTGCAGATCCGCTGGCGGCAATGGCTGACCGGACATTTCGTCAAAAACTGGCTGTCCGACCGCGCCTATTATCATATCAGCCTGAGCGGCAGCGCCGGCAGCGTCGTCGACAACCCCGACCAGCGCATCGCCGACGATCTCAGCAGCTTCACCACCAGCAGCCTGTCGCTCGGGCTCGATTTCATTTCCAACGTGGTGACGCTGTTCAGCTTCATCTTCGTGCTCTACAGCATCTCCGGTTCGATCAAGCTGTTTGGCGTCACCATCCCTGGCTACATGCTCTATGTCGCCATCCTGTATTCGATCTTCGGCACGCTCTTCACGCATATGATCGGCCGCAAGCTGGTGCCGCTCGCTTTCAACCAGCAGCGCGTGGAAGCGAATTTCCGCTACGGCCTGATCCGCGTGCGCGACAATCCCGAGGCCGTCGCGCTCTATGGCGGCGAGACCGACGAACGACTCACGCTGAGCGAGCGTTTTCAGGCGGTGCGCGATAATTTCTGGAAGATCATGCGCCGGACCAAAGCGTTGAACTTCTTCACCATCGGCTTCAATCAGGTGGCGAATATTTTCCCCATACTGGTCTCGCTGCCGCGCTACTTCTCGCACAAAATCGCGCTTGGCGGCCTGTCGCAAATCCCCATGGTGTTCGGTCAGGTGCAGGGCGCGTTCTCATGGTTTGTCACCTCCTACCAAACGCTGGTGACCTGGCGCGCCACCGTCTCCCGACTATACGGCTTTCAGGAGGCCATGGAGGCGGCGCGGCTGGCTTCCGCCAACGGGCCACGTTTAGGCGAACCCAGCACCGCGCTGAGTTTCAAGAACCTGACGCTGAGCCTCCCCGATGGCCGCCGCCTGCTGGACAATGCCAACCTCTCTCTCCCCCCGGGCCAGCCCGTGATCCTGACCGGCGCCTCGGGCGTCGGCAAATCGACCCTGTTTCGCGCCATGGCCGGCATCTGGCCGTTTGGCCATGGCGAGATCACGCCGCCCACCGGCACCGTGCTGTTCCTGCCGCAACGCCCCTATTTCCCGCTGGGCAGCCTTAAGCGCAGCGTCGTCTATCCTGGCCTGGAGAAGGATTTTTCCGACGAGACCGTCCGCGAGGCGCTGGCGGCGGTGGAACTGGACGCACTGGCACCACGGCTGGCCAACAACGATAACTGGGTGCAGATTCTCTCCGGCGGTGAGCAGCAGCGCCTCGCGCTCGCCCGGGCCCTGCTCATCAAACCGGACTGGCTGTTCCTCGACGAGGCGACCTCGGCCTTGGACGCGCCGCTCGCCGCACGCATCCAGGCGGTTCTGGCCCAAAAACTGCCGAAGACCACCATCGTCTCGATCACGCATCGGGACATGGCGACCCCGGCGCAGCGGCATTTGGCTCTGGCCGGCGGTACGCTCATCCCGGTGCAATAGCCCTGAAAACAGGTCAGCCACCGCTTTTTTGTAAAGCAGCGGCACAAAAAACCTTTGCTCACCTGGGCCGGTGGCCGCGAAACCCGCACGGCCCAGTTTAAAAAGTTTTTTTGCTTCTTTTTGTTCACAAAAAGAAGCTTTCCTTTTCACTTTCGCCTCAAGCTGGCCTGACGGGCGGCGCGCAACTCACCGCCTCGCGGCGTTGCGGCATCACCGCCACCGGCGACAGGGTGCTCCCCGCCTCCTCGAACACGCCGCGATGACCGGTCTCGAGACAACTTTCGGCGGCGCCCTCGGCGAAAACAATGCCGTGCTGTTCCAGCTCGATATGGTGATCGCGCACCCGCCGCGCCCAGACAGCGGATCAGACGATAAAACCGCCGCCCAGAATGCGCGAGCCGTCATAGAACACCGTCGCCTGGCCGGGGGCTGCCACGGCAGGCTCATCCAGTGTGACGAGGACGCCCGCCCCGTCGCAGGCGATCGCGGCCGGGTGCAGACCATCCCGGGCACGCAATTTTGCGGTGGCGCGCAAGGCGCCGGCAGGAGGGTCGATCAGCCAGTTCACGTCGCGCAACCGCACCTCGCGGCTGGACGTGCCGCGCGGGCCGACGACAATGCGCCGCGTGCCCGGCTCGATGCGCTTCACCGCGATCGGCTGTCCGGCGCGCTGCGCGGCATTGCCGAGGCCCTTGGCCTGTCCCACCGTGTAGCGGGCGATGCCCTGATGCGTGCCCAGCACCGTACCGTCCTCAGCAACGATCTCGCCTGTCTCCAGCGCCTCCGGGCGGAATTTCTCCACGATCCCGGCATAGGTGCCGGTCGGCACAAAGCAGATATCCTGGCTGTCCGGCTTTTCCGCCACCACCAGCCCCATCTGTGCCGCCAGCGCCCGCACCTCCGCCTTGGAGACCATGTCACCCAGCGGAAAGCGGCAGAATTCCAGTTGCTCGCGGGTCGTGGCGAACAGGAACCAGCTCTGGTCGCGTGCCGGATCGGCGGCCTGGTGCAGTTCAGCACCCGCCGGCCCCTCGACGCGGCGGACATAATGCCCGGTCGCCATCGCCTCGGCACCCAGATCCCGCGCCATGCCCAGGAGGTCGCCGAATTTAAGATGCTGGTTGCAGGCGATGCAGGGTACCGGCGTCTGGCCGCTGGCATAGCTGTCGGCAAAAGCGGAGATCACGCTGCCACGAAACCGCGCCTCGGCGTCGATCACGTAATGGGCGATCCCCAGCCGATCGGCGACGCGCTTCGCATCATGGATATCCTGGCCGGCACAGCACGCGCCCTTACGACCCACGGCGGCGCCGTGATCGTAAAGCTGCAGCGTCACGCCGATCACCTCATGCCCCGCGCGCGCCATCATCCCGGCCACCACCGAGCTGTCGACGCCTCCGGACATGGCGACCACCACGCGCATGAAATTATCCCGCCGCGTTGCGGGTGGCGGCGGGGAGCCGCACGACCAGCCCGTCCAGCGCCTCGGACATCACGATCTGGCAGCCCAGTCGCGAGGTTTTCTCCAGCCCGAAAGCCAAATCCAGCATGTCCTCTTCATCCTCGGTCGGCTTGCTCAACTTGGCGACCCATTCCGGATCGACGATCACATGGCAGGTCGAGCAGGCGAGCGAACCTTCGCACGCGCCTTCGATATCGACGCCATGCTTATGCGCCACTTCCAGGATGGAAAGGCCGATCGGCGCGTCGACTTCACGCGGCTGACCATTACGCTCGATGAAAGTCATTTTTGGCATCGTGTAACCCTTAAGCAATCGCTCGTGGTTAATCGCATCAGCGGCGGCGGCGCAAGAGAGTCAGGCGGCGCCGTGCTTAGACGTGATCGGCTTCGGACAATTCATGTCGAAGCGAAGAGGAAGGCTTTTTTTTGTGAACAAAAAGAAGCAAAAAAACTTTTTTAAATTGGACCGTGCTGGTGTCGCGCTCTCCGCGCCCAGCCCAACCAAAAGTTTTTTGCGCCGCATTTTTCACAAAAAAGCGGTCGCTTTCCTGTTTTCAGCCAAACCGATCACACTCTAAGTTTCTGGCGCGCGGCCATGTTTTCATAGGCGGCGCAGAAGGCCGGCACCGCCTCCTCCGTCACATTCCAGGGCAGTGAGACGCGGATCGCCTGCCCGGCCAGCGCCCCTACGCCCATCGCCTCCAACACATGGCTCGCCGCCACTTTGCCGGAAGAGCAGGCCGAACCGGCGGAAACCGCGATCCCGGCCATATCGAGGGCGATCAGCTGCGTATCCGCCCGCACGCCGGGCAAAGCGAGGCAGGCGGTGTTGGGCAGACGCGCCGCCCCGGCGCCCAGCGCCACCGCTCCCCGCCGGACGCAATAGGCTTCGATCTCATCACGATACGAGGCGATGATCTCGGCCTCATAAGGCGCGCCCAGGGCCGCCGCCAGCCCGGCGATGGCGGGCAAGGCCGGCGTACCGCCGCGCCGCCCCAGCTCCTGCCCGCCGCCCTGCAGCAGCGGGGCCACAACGCGATCGGCACTCACGATCAACGCTCCAGCCCCCATCGGCGCGCCGAATTTATGTCCGGAAACGGCGATGCTGGCCGCCCCCATGCCGAGCCAGTCAAGGTTGCCGCGCCCGACCGCCTGCACCGCATCCACATGCAGCAACGCGCCATGCACTTTGCAGATACCTGCCGCCGTCTCGATATCGTGCAGCACACCGGTCTCGTTATTCGCCGCCATCAGGCAGACCATCGCTCCGGGATTTTGCGCCAGCACCGCGTCCAGCGCCGCCAGATCCGCTTGGCCGTTGCCATCCACGGGAATAATCTTCGCCCCCGGCGTGGCCGCGCGGATCGCATCATGCTCGGTGGCACCACGCAGAATGCTGCGCCCAGCGCCCAAAGCATGCACGGCCAGCGCGTTTGCCTCGGTCGCGCCGGAGCAAAATACCACGTCCTTGGCCTGGGCGGCGAAGAACCGGGCCACGGTCTCACGCGCCTCTTCCAGCACGCGCCGCGCGGCGCGGCCGGCGGCATGGATGGAGGAGGGGTTGCCCAGCGCCATCGCCGCCATGGTGGCGTCCCGCGCCTCGGGCCGCAGCGGCTCCGTCGCGTTGGCGTCGAGATAGATCATGGGATCAGACGGTTCGCTCGCGCGCCAGATTGGCGATCCGGTTTTCCAGCTCCGTCAGCTCGCTGCGCAGCAGATCAACCTCGTGCAGCAGCGGATCAAGGCAGGGATCGCAAGGCGTGCCATAGGCATCGAAACGCGGCTTCTTCTCGGTGCGGTCGACCGGGCGGGCGGGAATGCCAACCACCGTGGTCCCCGCCGGCACCGGGGCAATGACCACGGCATTGGCGCCGATCCGGGCCCCCTCACCGATATTGATCGCGCCCAGCACTTTGGCGCCGGCGCCGATGATGACGTTGTCACCCACGGTCGGATGGCGCTTGCCATGTTCCGAACTGGTGCCGCCCAGCGTCACCTGATGGTAGATATAGACATCGTCGCCGATCTCGGCGGTCTCGCCGATCACCACGCCAAGGCCATGATCGATGATCAGCCGGCGGCCGAGCTTGGCGCCGGGATGGATCTCAATGCCGGTGAAAAACCGCCCCAGATGCGAGACGAAACGGCCCAACGTATACCAGCCATGACGCCAGAACCCGCTGGAAACCCCGTGAATCAGCACCGCGTGCAGGCCCGGATAGCAGAGCACGACCTCCAAATTCGACCGCGCCGCCGGGTCACGCTCCCGGTAGGCACGCACCGTCTCCGCTAAAAACATAAGCGCCATGCGACATTTCCGTGGATAATCAAATCATAGCCGTCTATATTATCAGACCTGTGGGGAATCCCAAGGTTAACCCAGCCGCAACAACACCCCGGGCCGTGAGGAGCAATTAGGTATCCGGACCGCTTTGGTCAACATTTGGGTGAGGCGGTTTGCATCCCATCGCTATCTGGAATCTCCTATAGCAGAGACTTCCCGTGGCAGCCATCTGAGAAACACGGTTAGATGAAAGACGAGTTATAGAATGCCTGAAGTTATGTTCGCCGGGCCGGAAGGCCGGCTTGAAGGTCGTTACCACCATGCCAAGGAACGGGGTGCGCCGCTGGCGTTGGTTTTGCATCCACACCCTCTCCATGGCGGCACGATGAACAACCGCATCACCTATTCCATGTACCAGGTGTTCCAACGCCTGGGCTTTTCCGTGATGCGCTTCAATTTCCGCGGCGTCGGCCGCAGCCAGAGCAAGTTCGACGGCGGCATGGGCGAGATCAACGACGCCGCCGCCGCGCTGGATTGGATGCAGTCGCTGAATCCCGGCCATGGTGGCCTGTGGATTTCCGGCTATTCCTTCGGCGCCTTCGTCGGCATGCAGTTGCTGATGCGCCGGCCGGAAGTGTCGGGCTGGGTCTCCGTGGCGCCGCCGGCGGCGCATTACGATTTCGGCTTCCTGGCCCCCTGCCCCTGCGGCGGTCTGATGATCCACGGCGACGCTGACGAGCTGGTGCCGGAAAATTCCGTGCGCAAGCTGGTCGACAAGCTCAACCTGCAGAAGGGCGTGGCCATCGACTATCGGGTCTTCGAGGGGGCGGACCATGTGTTCGCCAACCACGCCGAGAAGGTCTCCGAGGCGGTGGAAAGCTATGTGAGCCAGTCTCTGGCGCGCAAGCAGATGGCCCTCGCCGCTGACTGATCTTTTGCCTTCAGGCGGCGCATCCGAAAAAAGGCGGCCGAGGGAAGCTCGGACCGCCTTTTTTATAGGAAAAGCAGCCGCTTTTTGAAAAAAGCGGCACAAAGACTTTTGCCTTATGGGCCCGTGGCGGTGAAGCCTGCGCGGCCCAATTTAAAAAAGTTTTTTTGCCACTTTTTGTTCAAAAAAATAGCCTTTCGCTTCACTTAATCGCCGCGCGGCCTGAACGCCTCAGTTGAAACTGTAGCCGACACCGAAATTCGCGCCGAATTGGGTGGTCGTGCTGAAGGGCTCATAAATATAATAATAGCCAAAATACTCCGGATGTGTGCCGGAATAGTTGAAATGCTCCCAAAAAGCCTTGGCGAAGAGGTGGAAGCGCCCGGCGACCGCATCGTCCAGCCCCAACTCCACCCGCTCCTCCGGGGTGACGCCGAAACCGCCGCTGAAATTCGTGCCATTGGCGGTGATGCCGCCGCCCGCCAGGCCCAGCAGCTCGCCGGTGCCGGAGGCGACGAAGCCCGCGCCGATCGGCACATCCAGCTTGTAGCCCAGCCCGAACAGGCCGGAATGGTAAAACTCATCGGTGCCGATCGCCCCCATATTGTCGGTATTGCGGTTCCATGCCTGGTAGCCGCCGGCCAGGAACGGGATGGATTCTGCGCCGCCGATCATGGGAAACCCGACGCCAAGCCGCGCCTCCACCCGGTTGAACACCGCATGATCGGTGGCGCTGGCCGGCGCGCCGGAGCCAATATAATGCCCGGCATAACCGATATTCCCGGCATCGAAATCGTACATCAGCGCGCTATAAATATCGACACTGCCGGCATAGCCGGGATGCGTCGGCAACAGCGCGCTGACGCCGACACCAAAGCCGGGGATGACACCGCTCTCATCGTCACCCGGCACAATGTTTTCATGATATTGGGCCTGCATCCCGCCGACGCTGATATTGATGCTGGTCTCCGCCGCACTCACTGCCGGGCTCGCAGCCTGAGCCGGACGCGTTGCCAGGCACACCGCCAGCATGCCCACCGCCAGAACCTTAAGCTGCATCACCGCCTCTGCCCAAACGCCCTGATTTTAGAAATTTTTAAAAAGTCTCGGCGTTAATTAACAAGAGTTCATGTTAACATAAGGATGCTTGCAAAAGAAAGCGAAAAACCCCTGACGCTAAGGAGGTGAATGGCGAAGATGACCACGTTCACCTGCTGGTCGAATACCCCGCCAACCGTCCAGCTATCCCGGCTGGTCAACAGCCTCAAAGGCGCATCGAGCCGACGGCTGAGACAGCAGGATTTCCCCGAGGTGAAGAGCAAGCTCTGCGGAAGTCACCTATGGAGCCCGTCTTATTTCGCCGCGTCGTGTGGCGGCGCTCCATTGGGCATCGTCAAACTGTATATTGAGTTGAGCAGCAGCGGCGGGAGAAATGACGCTGACGCGTCACGGCACATGTCCCGCCCCTAAAGGACAGGGTTTGCTGCGCCGAAGCGCTGATTAACTAAGTCGTCAAAAGCTCCTTCGCCTTGCTGCTGTTCAGCGCCGCCGCCAGTGAGGTGCCGTCCAGCTCGTTGGCGATCGCGTCGCGGACACGGCGCATGACCTTGCGGATATCGCAGGCTTGCTCGTCCTTGCAGTCGTCGCAGCGGCGGTAATAATTGACACTGACGCAGGCGAGCGGCGCCAGGGGCCCATCCATGATCCGCACAACCTGGCCGAAGGTGATGAGGTCCGCAGGCTTTGCCAGCGCGTAGCCGCCGCCGCGCCCGCGCCGGCTGCGTACCAGCCCGTTGCGATTTAGCTCGAGCAGAATCGCCTCCAAAAATTTTTTCGGCAAATTCTCGCGCTCGGCGATCTCGCTGACGAGCAGCAGCTCGTCGCTATTCTCCCGCGCCAGAACCAACAGCGCCTGCAACGCGTACTTACATTTTTGCGACAGCACGTTTTCGCCTTTCACCGTCAACGTCTCCGCAGGCCTATAACATGGTTCGCCGATAGGACATATAACGCGCCCTCGAAACTCATTTTATGCTGTCTATCGCTTGACGAGAGCACTCCCGGTTATCGCCGCCTCATCCTCCTCGCACCCGCGGCATTGCCCATCGCAACGGGCTGGTACAGCCCAAAATCCTGGCATATGAGTTCCGCACACACCGACACCAACCCCGAAGTCCGGGTTTCCCCGGGGGGTTTTGCGATATGGGAACAGAGCTGAGGCATGGATGAGACGGGCAGCAGCGGCACCGAAACCTTCTGGATGGAGGCGATGGCGGGGCTGATCCTGGCCGTGAAGGCGCAGCCTGGGGCAAAACGGCCAAAAATCGGCCCGGTCGTCGCGGCGGCCATGCAACCGGGATGGCCAAAGCAGCGGCTGAAAATCGCGGTCGCCGCCGCGCCGGAGGATGGCAGGGCCAATGTCGCGATCCTTCAGGCCCTGGCCGGCTGGCTGGGGGTGAAAGCGGCGGTGCTGGCGCATGAAGCCGGAACGACCACGCGCGATAAAAAATTCCTGGTGAGCGGCGCGCGCGCCGCGGACTTTGCGCAACAATTCGCCCAGCTGAAGCAGGAGGGTTGAAATGCCGAACACAGACTATGACGTCTCGAGCCCTCCCCCGGCCCATGCCTTCGCACGCGCGCCCATCGCTCCCGAAGCGCGCCGCGGCGATAGCCGCCGCCCGGCAAACCGCGTAAAACGGTCGAAGAACAGCCCGAACCGCGGGGAGAGCCGCATGCCCATCCAACTCGCATTGTTTCCCGAGGTCGTCGAGTTGACCCGCGTGCGGCCGGAGAAAAACGAGAAGCGCTTCTACCGGCTGGAAATCAGGCCCGACCTGTTCGGCCGCACCATGCTCATCCGGCGCTGGGGCAGCATCGGCACAACCGGCCGCCAGAGCTTCGACACCCATCCCGATGTCGGGACAGCGTTAAATGCCCTGGTCGAGCTCGCCGTCAGCAAACGCCGCCGCGGCTATCGTGAACAGCTCCCGGCCTGACGGCACCCGGCGCGCGGCTGGCATCGCCTTGGGTTACGCCCCCAGGCTGAGCCCGACCGCCTCGGCCACTTTGATCCCGTCCACCCCGGCGGAAAGGATGCCGCCGGCATAGCCGGCCCCCTCGCCGGCCGGGTACAGGCCGCGCGTGTTCAGTGAACAGAAATCCTTGCCGCGGGTGATGCGCACCGGCGAGGAGGTCCGGGTTTCCACGCCGGTCAGCACCGCATCGGCACGGGAAAAACCGTTGATCTGCGTCTCGAAGGCCGGCAAAGCCTCACGGATGGCCGTGATCGCGTAATCCGGCAGGCAGGAGGCGAGATCGGTGAGGGTCACGCCTGGCCGGTAGGAGGGCAGCACTTCGCCGAACTGCGTCGAGGGGCGGCCGGCGAGAAAATCTCCCACCAGCTGGCCGGGTGCCGCATAGGTGCCGCCGCCTGCATGAAAGGCCGCCTCCTCCCAGCGCCGCTGGAAGGCCACCCCGGCCAGCACCCCGCCAGGATAATCCTCCGGCGTGATGCCGACGACGATCCCGGCATTGGCGTTGCGCTCATTGCGGGAATACTGGCTCATGCCGTTGGTGACGACGCGGCCGGGCTCGGAGGTTGCCGCCACCACCGTACCGCCCGGGCACATGCAGAAGCTGTAGACCGAGCGGCCATTTTTGGCGTGATGCACCAGCTTGTAATCGGCCGCGCCGAGAATCGGGTTGCCGGCGAACGCGCCGAAACGGTGCCGGTCGATCATCGATTGCGGATGCTCGATGCGGAAGCCGATGGAGAACGGCTTGGCTTCCATATACACGCCGCGCCGGTGCAGCATCTCGAACGTGTCGCGGGAGCTGTGGCCGATCGCCAGCACCACATGGTCGGTCTCGATCCGCTCGCCGGACTCCAGCGCCACGGCGCGGACCTCGCCGTCCGCGATCTCGATATCGGTCACTTTCGAGCCGAACCGGTACTCACCGCCCAGCGCCTCGATCTTCGCGCGCATGGATTCGACCATGGTGACCAGGCGGAACGTGCCGATATGCGGCTTGGCGACGTAGAGGATCTCCTCCGGCGCCCCGGCCTCGACGAATTCCGTCAGCACCTTGCGGCCGAGATGCCGCGGATCCTTGATCTGCGAATAGAGTTTGCCGTCCGAGAACGTACCTGCTCCGCCCTCGCCATACTGCACGTTTGATTCCGGGTTCAGCTCGCTGCGCCGCCACAGGCCCCAGGTATCCTTGGTGCGGCTACGCACCACCTTGCCGCGCTCCAGGATCAGCGGCGCGAAGCCCATCTGCGCCAGGATCAGGGCCGCGAAAATGCCGCACGGCCCGGTGCCGATCACCACCGGGCGCCGTTTCGGCGCCGCCTTGGCGTGGGCGACGAATTTGTACTCGAGATCTGGCATGGGCTCGCCGGTGTCCACCGCCACCGCCAACGCCGCATCGATCGTATAGACCAAAGCAATATCGCTCTTGCGGCGCGCGTCCCAGGCACGGCGGAACACGGTATAGGCCAGCAGTTCAGCCGGCGGCACGCCGAACCCCGCGCAAATGGCCGCACGCAGCGCCGCCTCGTCATGGCCGATCGGCAGCCGCAATTCCGTTAGTCTGCGCTTAACCGGCATATCGTTGACCCAACAAAAGGGGGTTGCAACCCGTCCGCACGATGCTATGTTTCGCTAACAAAATAATTTCGCCGTTTTCTCGAGAAATCATATTAAGGCGTTGGGAAGCTGCTGACCACATTCGCCCCGTCTATAACGGAGGGCCTTCGCCGCCAATGTCACCACCACTGATTATCGATATGCGTTGCCTGCAGGACCGGAATTTCGCCGAACGCGGCATCGGCAACCATGCACGTTGTGTCATCAGCCGCGCCCCCGCCCCTTTCATCGGCCTGATCGACCCAAATCTGCCACCGCTGCCGCCCCATTTGGCAGAGCTGGCGGCAAGCCTGTCGCCACACGCCTATATTCCGAAGCTGCAGCCAGGCACGGTACTGCTGAACCCGTCGCCGATGGGGCCGAATCAAGGCTTTCTGTCCCAGCTTCTGTGCCGAAGAGACATCGTCAAGGCCGCTCTGATCTACGATTTCATCCCCTTCGATCATCAAAAAACCTACCTCACACAGCCGGCCGTCCGCCTGGACTATTTCTCGGCGATGGCCTGGCTGCGGCATTACAACCGGTTTTTCGCCATTTCGGAGGACACCGACCAACGCCTGAAACAACTCTACGGCGCGGTGACATCAAAGGTCACCGGCGTCGCCTTGCCGCATTGGATGCACCGCATCGTGCCGCAGGAACCGAGGCATATCCTGATGATGGGCGGCGACGAGCCGCGTAAAAACACTGAAGTGCTGTTGCGCGCCTGCGCCGGCAGCGAGACGCTGCGGCACTGGCCTGTGGTGGTCACCGGCGCCTATGCCGCCGCCACGCAGGAGCGGCTGCGCGCGATCTTTCCGGTGACATTCCCGGGGCGGATCAGCGAGCTGGAAATACGTGCGCTGTATGCCCGGGCATTATGCGTGGTCACCCCCTCCCGGGCGGAAGGCTTCTCCCTTCCCGTCATCGAGGCGATGGCGGCGTCGACCCCTGCGGTCGTATCGGACATTCCGGCGCATCGCTCATTGGTGACGGATCCGGCCCTGCGCTTCGCGCCGGACGATGCCGGCCGGCTGACCGGCATCCTGGAGCGCCTGGCCCTGGACAAAGCCTATCGCCTGGCGGTCACCGTACAACAATGGCCGGTCTGGAAATCCTATTCCGGCGCCGCCGTGGCCAAGCGCGTATGGTCGGCGCTGACACTGGCGACACCTGCCTTGCACCGCCATGCCAGACCCCGCCTTGCCATGCTCACCCCTCTGCCCCCCGTCAAATCGGGCGTGGCGGATTATTCCGCTTCCCTGGCCAAGTCCCTTGCCGCGCGCACCGAGCTTACCCTGTTCACCGAGAACAGCGTGCAAACCGCCGCCTTTCTGAACAACAAATTCGACCGGGTGATCAGCACCATCGGCAATTCCACGCTACATGCCGCCATCTACGACCATGCGCTGAAATGGGGCAGTGCCGCGATCTGTCATGATTCCCGCTTGCTTGGGCTGACGGCCGGGTTCGGGCTCCCCCACGCCGCCAGCCTCGCCAGCGCCGAAATCGGCCGGCCGGTGACCACGAACGAGATCATCCTCTGGTCGCAGGACGAGGCCAGGCGCGAGGCGAGTTTTTTGGGACCGCTGGCGCAGGCGGCACGACCGTTGATCTTTCATGCACCGCAGCCGGTCGAACTGGTGCAGACACGGTTCGGCGCGACCGCGCGGCACCTTCCGCTCGCCATCTACCGCACGTTCACAGCACCGGTAACCCGTGAGGCGAAGGCCGCCGCCCGAACGGCTCTGAAACTCGATCCCCAGCAAAAAATCATCGCGAGCTTCGGCTTCGTCAGTGCCAACAAGAGCATCGACGAGGCTTTGCGCGCCTTCGCCCTGCTGCGCGCCACCGTCTCCTGCCAATTGCTCTTCGTCGGCGAGGTCGCCAAGGGCGAGACGCGGTTTCAAGAATTGGCTCAGCAGCTCGGCATCGCCGCTTCCGTGCGCTTCGGCGACAGATTTGTCCCGGAATGGGAATACCGCCAGTATCTGCTCGCCGCGGACGCTGCGCTGCAGCTGCGCGGCGCCGGTACCGGTACCGGTACCGGACATATATCCGGCGCATTGCAGGACTGCATCGCCGCCGGGCTGCCGACCGTCGCCAGCCGCGACCTGGCGGACAACCTGCAGGCGCCAAGCTATGTGCACCGCGTGTCGGATCAGCTTAATCCCGGCGAGATCGCCCGGGCGATGGCCGAAATCCTCGACGCGGCGCCGCTGGCAAAGCACGAGCCCGAGCGGGCCGACTATTGCGAGACACACAGCATGGCGCGCTACACGGAAGCATTACTGGACATTCTCGAAGTCTGACGGATGCCACGCCGGCGGCGCGTCAGTCCTGAAAACACCTCCCCCTCTCCGCCGGCATGACGGCAAGCGGGGAAACCGACGCAACGTCACCTTCCCCCCTCATGCATGCCACCCCGCTCGTCGAAGGCATTATGCCCCAGGGCGATGGTCAGCAGCGCCGCCTCCATCTGCCGGATCAACGGCGTCAGATCCTCGCGCGCGGCCGCGTCATGGCGCAGCACCGCGAGTTCCGCGCGCAACGTCGCGACCTCGTCCAGAATCTCCGCCCCCAAAAATCGCCGGACCCGGCGGAGCAAAAATTTAATCATGGCGGCGCAAATCCAGCGTGCGCGAAAACTCCACGCCCGAGGCCCGCCGCGGCGGTTCCATCGGTCCCGGGCTATGGCCGAAATTAAAGAAACGCGAACGCCGGCGGGCTTCCGCCGCGTTGGCGTTGACCGGGAAATCCTCGTAATGTCGGCCGCCCGGATGTGCTACGTGGTACGTCATGCCGCCCAGGCTCCGCCCCGACCAGTTGTCGTACACGTCGAAGACCAAAGGCGTCTGCGCGCCGATGGTCGGGTGCAGCGCCGAATAAGGCTGCCAAGCCTTGAAACGCACGCCAGCCACGAATTCGCCCGGCATCTCGGTCCTTTGCAGCGGTAAGGCAACGCCATTGCACGCCAGCGCATAACGTTCCGGTACCCAACCAAACACTTTCATCTGCAGCCGCTCCGCCGAACTGTCGACATACCGCGCCGTGCCTCCCGCATTTTGTTCCTCTCCCAAAACATGCCATGGTTCGAGAGCGTGACGCAACTCCACGCGCATGTCCCGGACGATGATTTCGCCGAATTGCGGGAAACGAAATTCAAAATGCGGCGCGAACCATTCCAGCTTCAACTTAAAACCAAAACTTTCCAGTTCTTCCAGGGTATCTTTGAAATCAGCGGCCACATAATACGGCAGCAGAAACTCATCATGCAGCCGCGTTCCCCAGCGAATCAGCCGCCGCTCATAGGGCCGATTCCAAAAAGCTGCGATGGCAGCGCGCATCAGCAGGATCTGCGCCGCGGACATTTCCGCATGGGGCGGCATCTCGAAGGCACGGAACTCCACCAGCCCGCGCCGGGCTGAGGCGGAATCCGGCGCGTACAATTTGTCGATGCAGAACTCGGTGCGATGGGTGTTGCCGGTCATGTCGGCCAGCAGGTTGCGGAACAGCCGGTCCACGACCCAGGGCGGTGCCTCCCGCCGGGGCAGCACCTGGGAGAAGGCAATTTCCAGCTCGTTGAGCGCATCGTCCCGCGCCTCGTCGATGCGCGGATGCTGGCTGGACGGACCGATGAACAACCCGCTGAACAGATAAGATAAGGAAGGATGGTTGTGCCAGAAACCAAGCATGGATTTCAGCAGATCCGGCCGGCGCAGGAACGGGCTGTCCTCCGGCGTAGCGCCACCCATCACCACATGGTTGCCGCCGCCGGTGCCGACATGCTTGCCATCCAGCAAAAATTTTTCCGTGACCAGCCCCACCTCACGCGCCGCCGCGTAGAGCTGTTCGCCGCGCGCGACGATCTCGCCCCAGCTCGAAGCCGGATGGATATTGGTCTCGATGACGCCGGGATCCGGGGTCACCGAAAAAGTGATCAGGCGCGGGTCTTCCGGCGGCAGATAGCCTTCCAGCACCACTTTGCGGCCGAATTCAGCGGCAATGTCCTCCACCGCCACGGTCAGTTCCAGCCAATCCGCCACATCATAAAGCGGCGGATAGAAAACATGCAGAATCCCGTCGCGCGCCTCCACGGCCAGCGCCGTGCGCACGATGCCGGGCGCCTCCTGCTCCACCACCGGCAGGTCCTGCGCGACGGGGCGGAAGCCTTCGATGTCGGTTGCCATGTCCCGGCGTGGCTGCAAGGCGTCCCGCTGCGGCAACGGCGCGCGCGGCGCGAACGGATCGGTCGCGAATTCGGTCTCGATCTTGTCCGGGTCTTCCCAGGGCAGGCTTTCCAGCGGCAGGCGCAGGCCGATCGGCGAATCGCCGGGGCTCAAGAACATCACACCGTCGCGAAAAAACCATCTGCCGCTCTGCCAGCGCCGCACGCCGTCCTGGATCACCCGGCGCAGCGGCAGCACACTTCCCGCTGGCGAGGCCAGGCCCTGGCCAAAAACCCGCGCCAGCCGCGCCCGCTCCAGCCCGTCGCGCAATTTCGCATCGTCGACGATCACATTCGCCGGCAGGCGCTTCTCCCGCCAGAGATAGTAATGGACATCCTCATAAGCGGTGATGACCAGGTCGGGATCGAGCTGCAGCCGCGCTGCCAGCGCGCCGGCGAACGAAGCCGCGTCCGGCGCGCCCGCTTCGCCCCTGTCATCGCCCGTGGCGAGACGCGAAAGATCGCGCCAGACCGGCTCGCCATCCGCCCGCCAATGCGCATGGATCGCCCAGCGCGGCAGCGGCTCGCCGGGATATTGCTTGCCCATATTGTAGGTCAGCGCCGCCCCCTTGGCCCAGAGCGGAGTCAGCTTACGGATCAGCCGCTCGGCATAGTGCCGCTTGGTCGGACCCAGCGCCTCGATATTCCATTCCGGCGCGTCGATGTCGGTGGCGGCAACGAAAGTCGGTTCGCCGCCCATGGTGAGCCGCACATCGCCCTTGGCCAATGCCCGGTCCACTTCCTCCCCCGCAGCAAGAATTTCCTGCCAGGTTTGCCGTGAATAGGGTTTGGTCACGCGCGGCGTTTCCGCAACACGCGTCACCTTCATCTCGAAGTCGAATGCCACCTCGCATTCGCTGACCAGGCCGGAAATGGCCGCGGCGGAGCTGGGGGAGGGCGTGGCGGCGAGCGGAATATGCCCCTCGCCCGCCAGCAGCCCGGAGGTCGCATCGAGCCCGACCCAGCCGGCCCCGGGCAAATATACCTCCGCCCAGGCGTGCAGATCGGTGAAATCCGCCGCTGGCCCGGCTGCGCCATCCACCGGCTTCACATCGGCGACCAGCTGGATCAGGTAGCCCGACACGAAACGCGCAGCAAAGCCCAGATGCCGCGCCAGGTTCACCAGCAGCCAGGCAGAATCGCGGCAAGACCCACGCCGCTGCGCCAGCGTCTCTTCCGGCGTCCAGACGCCAGGCTCCAGACGCACCACGTAGGCCACCCGCTCCGCAACCATACGGTTGATCAGCACCAGCGCGTCCACCATGAGCGGCCCATTCGCCAGCGCGGCGCGCACCGCGTCGATCAACCCGGCCAGCAACGGGCTCGGCTCCTGCAGCACGCGGAACGGCGCCAGCTCCTCCGCGAGATTTTCATCGTAAGAGAAAGGATAAGCCTCGGCCTCGGGTTCGAGAAAAAAATCGAACGGGTTGACCGGCGCCATGTCGGCGACCACGTCCACCACCACCTCAAAGCTCTTCACCCGCGCGGGAAACACAACCCGGGCCAGGAAATTGCCCTGCGGGTCCTGCAGCCAGTTCAGAAAATGCGGTTTCGGCAGGACCTGCAGCGAATAAGAGAGGATCGGCGTGCGCGCATAAGGGGCCGGGCGCAGGCGGATGGTCTGCGGCCCCAACGAAACCAGCCGGTCGTATTTATACGAAGTTCGGTGCGTAATCGCGGCATGGACGGACATGCGTTCCCCCGGGCTGCTGGCTGAGCGCCAGCATGAGGCCCGGAAGTTCGTAACGCAAGCAAACCATGCTGGTTGCCCCCGCCATATTTACAGACCAAGAGAAGCGCTCCTTTTTTGAAAAAAGAAGCAAAAATTTTTGTTACTCTGGGCCGCGCTGGTTGCAACGCCTGAGGCCCAGAGGACTCAAAAGTTTTTTGCGCCGCTTTTTTTAAAAAAAGCGGCTACTGTCCTGCTTCCCCTCAAACCTATTCAGCCCGTGACGCGCACCAGCACATGCTGCTTCTTGCCGGCGGAGAGTTTCAGCTCCGCCGCCGGGGCGATAGCCTGCGCCTCGTCGGTGATGACCACGTCATTCAGCCTTCCACCGCCGCCGCGGATCAGCCGCCGCGCCTCGCCATTGCTGGCGGCAAGCCCGGCACGCACGAACAAGGCAAAGGCGGGCAGCCCGGCGCCGAACTCCGAAGCGGGAATTTCCACGCTCGGCAGACCTTCCGCCGCGACGCCCTGCTCGAAAACCTTCCGCGCGGTCGCCGCCGCCTCTTCCGCCGCCGCCCGGCCATGGGCGAGCGCCGTGGCCTCCGTGGCGAGGATGATTTTCGCCGCGTTGATCTCGGCGCCGCCCAGGCTCTCCAGCCGGGCGATCTCGTCCAAAGGCAGATCGGTGAACAGCCGCATGAAGCGGCCGACATCGGCATCCTCGGTGTTCCGCCAGAACTGCCAGTAATGATAGGGGCTGAGCTTTTCGGCGGTCAGCCACACCGCGCCGGCGGCGGATTTGCCCATTTTTGCGCCCGAGGCGGTGGTGATCAGCGGCGTGGTCAGGCCGAACGTGGTTTTCTGGTCGGTGCGGCGGATCAGGTCGATGCCGGAGACGATATTGCCCCATTGGTCCGAGCCGCCCAGCTGCAGCACGACGCCATGGCGGCGGCTGAGTTCACGGAAATCGTAGCTCTGCAGGATGGAATAGTTGAATTCCAGGAAAGTGAGCCCCTGCTCGCGATCCAGCCGGGATTTTACGGAGTCGAAGGATAGCATCCGGTTAACCGAGAAATGCGGCCCGACTTCGCGCAGCATCTCGATATAGCTGAGCCGGTCCAGCCAGTCGGCATTGTTGACCAGCACACCGTCCTGCGGCCCGTCGCCGAAGGAGATGAAAGCCTCGATGTTCGTGCGGATGCCGACCAGATTGGTCGCGATCTGCGCGTCGGTGAGCAATTGCCGGGCTTCCTCGCGGAAGGAAGGGTCGCCGATACGGGTCGTGCCGCCGCCGACCACGGCGACCGGCTTATGCCCATGCTTCTGGAACAGGCGCAGCAGCATGATCGGGATCATATGCCCGACATGCAGGCTGTCCGCCGTCAGGTCGAAGCCGGCATAACCGGCGATGCGCCCGTTCGCACATGCCTCATCCAGCGCCGCCTCATCGGTGCACTGAAATACAAATCCCCGGGCCTTCGCCTCGGCCAAAAACTCACTCTTTGCCATCTGCCGCTCCTACGAAGTGCCCGGGTAGCACAGAGACCCGCGAGGGCAAAAGCGGCAGCTTCAGCCCGGCACGGTACCAGGTGCGGGCAACGGCGAGGAGGACGACCAGCGGGGTGAGCAGGACGCCGGTTTTCATCACGACCACGGGGCAAAGCATCGGCCACAGCCAAAACAGGACGTCGAACAGGCCCAGGCGCCAATTGCGTCGCTGCGCGAGGACCGCAAGCGCAGCCGAATACCCGACCATATCGTAAGTAAACCCATAAGGCGTGACCAGCAGGGACAAAAACACCGTTAAACTTGCACGAAGCTCGGCAGCCAGAGACGGGCTGCGCCAAACGATCCCACAAGCGAGCATGCCCACGGCCGAAACGGCAATCTGACACGCATAGGCCAAGACCAGCCCAGCCCCGAAACTGCGTGCCATCCAAAAAGTCGAAATGCCGAACTGCTGGTATCCCAAACCAAACGGCCGCTGCAGAACCGTCTGGGCCGCCGACCGGCCCAAAGTCAGAAATGCAAACCAGGACGCCGGGCCTGTTACAGCGACGGAAATCGCTATGACGAGCAGGCACGTCGCCAAAAAAGCGCAAAAGGCCGCATAGTTCCGGCCCGCCAGCAAAGCCAAAGGTGCTAGAAGCCCGGCCTGCGGCTTGAGCGAAAGCGCCGCCAAGACAACACCACTGCGGCCCGGTTGCTCCGAGCACATCTGCAACGCCACAAAGAAGATACAGCTGGTCAATACACTCAGCTGTCCCATCTCGAAGCTCCATAGCGCCGCCGGGCTCAGCAATGTAAGTCCGACAATCGTCCAGGAAAGCCGCGCCCAACGCAACAACACCGCCGTGACCATGACCTGCGTCAGCGTCCAAACAAAGAATGCCGTCTCGAAGGGCAAATGCGAGATCGCGATGCCTGGGATCAACATCGGCGGCGGATAGATCCAGTCGATGCGGCCCACCTGAACCGGGAACAAGCTTTGCCTAAATGCCCAAAAGCTTGACGGCGTATACAAGGTTTGAAAGTGATGGACTCGTGCCAGCAAACCTGCTGGCCAAAACTGAGAAAAGTCACATTCGGGCGCCAGGCATGGGGAATCATTGGCCACCGGCCTGCCTCCGAACATGTAGCTGAGCCGCGGCACCATTTTCGTCCGGAAGACGTTAAAAATAACCAGCCAGACCACGACTAACACGCCATAACTTGCCATTTGCCAGGCGATCCGAACGTATTCCTCCGCCCGCCCCCAGACCTTTTCCATCCCCACCCTTCACCAAGCCGCTGCATCCGCGTACCACAAGCTCCATGACCACCAAACCCATCCGCGCCATCGGCCTGATGTCCGGCACCTCGCTGGACGGGGTGGATGCCGCCTGGCTGGAGACCGATGGCGAGAGCATCGCCCGCACCGGCCCCGCCGCCACGCTGCATTACCAGGACGATCTGCGCGCCGCGCTGCGCCAATTGCTGGATCTGGCGCCGGGCCTGGCGGCGGACGATCCGCGGGTGAAAGACCTCGAACACCGTCTGACCATGGACCATGCCATCGCCGTGGGGCTGCTGGGCAAGGCGGCGGATGTCGTCGGCTTCCATGGCCAAACCATCCTGCACGCCCCGGCGCAGCGCCGCACCTGGCAGATCGGCGACGGACGGCTGCTGGCGAAAATCTGCCGCATTCCGGTGGTGTACGATTTCCGCTCGGCCGATGTCGCCGCCGGGGGGCAGGGCGCGCCTCTGGCCCCGCTCTTCCATGCAGCGCTCGCGGCCAAGCTGGAAAAACCGCTGCTGGTGGTGAATATCGGCGGTGTCGCCAACCTTACCTATCTCGGCCCTGAGGGCGACATCAGCGCCTGTGACAGCGGGCCGGGCAACGGGCCGCTGGACGATCTGGCACAACGCCATCTCGGCCAGGCTTACGACAAGGACGGCGCGCTGGCCGCTTCCGGCCAGGTGGACGAGGTGCGGCTGAACCAGTTGCTCGCGCACCCCTATTTTGCGCTGCCGCCCCCCAAATCGCTCGACCGCCTCACCTTTTCCAGCCTGATCGCCCAGGCGACCGAGGGCTTAAGCCCGGCCGATGCGGCGGCCACGCTGGCGGCTTTTTGCACCGCCGCCATCGCCCGCGTAAAACTGCCCGCCGCGCCGCGCCGCGTGCTGGTCTGCGGCGGCGGGCGGAAGAACAAAATGCTGATGGCCGGGCTTGCCGCCCGCTTCCCCGTACCGGTCGAGCCTGTGGAAGCGGTCGGCTGGGACGGCGACGCGCTGGAGGCGCAATGCTTCGCCTATCTGGCGGTACGCGCGCTGCGCGGGCTGCCGCTCTCCTTGCCGACGACTACAGGCGTGGCCTCCCCTCTATGCGGCGGCAGAATCGCGCCCACGGCATAAAGCCGCTCCCCCGCCGCATTCTGCCCGATGAGGGTGAGCCAGGATGGCGGGGCGCCGGCCTCCAGCCGGTCCCAGAGCGTGGTTTTGGGCAAATCCATGACCAGCGGGTAGCGGGCGAATTGCGGACAGAACAGAACATAGGCGGCCCCGGTCTGCTTCACGGCGTCCGGCTCCCTGCCCCCCGGCACGGCGCGCCAAGCCGCCCGTGCCCGTAAATATCCAGGCACGCCGTGCTGGTAGAGCGAGCCGACCGTCTCCACCTTCGACCGATACAGAATCTCCGGTGTGTCCTGCACATTGGCCAGCACGATTTTTCCCGCCGCCGGCGCCAGCAGCGTGCCGATCCCGCGCAGGCCGCAGCTGGGATACATCTTCTGTACCACAGCCGCTTGCGCT
The DNA here is from genome assembly GCA_963780465.1 of uncultured Pseudomonadota bacterium. GTDB lineage: Bacteria > Pseudomonadota > Alphaproteobacteria > Acetobacterales > Acetobacteraceae > Acidocella. The sequence continues at coordinate 455,619 of CAWACI010000012.1, read as the reverse complement.
TGCGGCGCGGCCGTCGCGGACATTTCCGGCAGGCCGAGCATCGCCGCAAGCACGCTCAGTCGCGCCGCCGCCGCCAAGCCGGGCCGATTGCCGAACCGTGCGGCGCAGACGCTGACCATGATCGGCAGGCAGGCCGCCGCCGCCGCCGCTGAAAAACCGACAAACAGAATGAATTTTTCACCGAGCCAGAGCGAGACGCCCAGGCATAGCGCCAGATACAGCCACCCCCATTGCCGCTCCACCGCCCCCCGCGAGAGCGCGAAAACGAAAGCGAGCCCCCCCGGCGCCAGAAACTCGACCAGTTCCCGCCCCCGGACCGGTTGTAATTCCAGCATGACGCCAAAAAACTTCTGCATTTCCGCCTTTGGCATGACCCCGTATGGACCCATCGCCACTTTCGGAAACAGCGCCACCCAGACGGCCAGCAACGCCACCATCAATGCCAGGCCGGCGGCGGCCCGCCGGGGCGAACGCTGCAGCGCGACCAATCCCACGGCGCCGGCCAGCAGCAGGCCACCCAGCGCCACGTAAACGCAGGAAAGGCGGTCGATCTCCGGCACGGCATAGCCACCCAGCGGCGGATCGAACAGCAATGCGATCGCCAACGTTGCTGCAAAAGCTGCGGCACAGGCAAACATCATTCGCCCCAACGGTTGCCCAACCCAGCGGAACAGCAGGGCGCCGAACGCCATCAGCACGAAGGGCATCGTTTCCGGCGTCAGCCAGATTGCAACTCCCCCGCTGATCCCGGCGAGCACGGCCGCACGCACCTCGCCATACCAGGCCCGTTCGGAAAATCCCACGGTCAACGCGATCAGCGCCAGCAGCAGGACATGGTAATGAACCACGCCCGTGCCTTCGAACGTCGCCAGCCCCGGCAGCACCGCCGCCGCCGCCGCCGCCATCCACAGATATTCCCGTCGGGAAAACGGTGCCACAACCCAGGCAAGGACTGCCCCCAGCGCGCCAACGCCGAGCGGCCCCAGCGCCACCCCGGCGGCGAATAAAGCACGATGCCAGCCGAGACAGGGCGCGATGGGAGCAGCCATCAGCCAGAGTAGCAGGTCCAGCAGGCGCGACCATTCCACCATGACGCCCGCACCGGAATCATCGCGTGCCACCACCAGAACCAGATGCCCGGCGCGGATCCCCTGCTCGATCCGCAGCAGCCGCATGTAGCTGTCCGGATCGTTCAGGCTGCCGGCCAGCACCGCCGGCCAGTTTTTGAGCCCGACGAGGATGTTCAGCCCCGCCGATAGCAGGAACGCCCAGACGTAGATCACCCCGAATGCGCCCTGAAACCGCCGACGCCGCGTTCGATCTCCGTCACATGCCGCGGCGCAAAGGCGCTGGGGTCGGTCTGGCCGCAGGAATGGGCGATGATCTCCACCTCATCCATCACCCGCCGCGCATATTTGGCGACCCGCACCGCCTTGTCCGTCGGGTCCAGCCCCTTGACCAGCTTCGGGTCCACCGCCGTCACCCCGGTCGGGCATTTGCCGCTGCCGCATTTCATCGCTTGGATGCAGCCGAGCGAGAACATAAAGCCGCGCGCGGAGGACACGAAATCAGCCCCCATGCACAGCGCCCAGGCCACCTTGTCCGGCGTCACCAGCTTGCCGGAGGCGATGATGCGGATGCGCTCCTTCAGCCCGTGCTCCTCGCGCAGCGCCGCCACATAAGGCAGCGCCTGGGTGATCGGCAGGCCGACATAATCCGCCAGCGGCGCCGGGGCCGCCCCGGTCCCTCCCTCGCCGCCATCGACCTGCACGTAATCCGGGCAATGCTCCGGATGCTCGGCGCAGTCGTAGAACCAGTCATCGACGAAGCGGGGATCCCCGACCACGAATTTCACCCCCACCGGCTTGCCGGTGATGCTCCGCACGCGGTCGATGAACGCGCCAAGCTCGGCGATATTGCCGATATCGCGATGCCGGTTGGGGGAAATGCTGTCCTGCCCCTCGGGGATGCCGCGGATTTTGGCGATCTCCGCCGTCACCTTGTGGCCCGGCAGGATGCCGCCTTTGCCCGGTTTCGCGCCTTGCGAGAGTTTTACCTCGAACATCTTCACCTGCGGATAGGCGGCGATCTCGCGCAACCGGTCATCCGAGAGCGCACCCGCCGCATCGCGCACGCCGTATTTGGCGGTGCCGATCTGCATCACGATGTCGCCGCCGCCCGCGAGGTGGAATTCTGAAAGCCCGCCCTCGCCGGTGCTCATCCAGATCCCGGCGAGCTTCGCGCCTTTGGAGAGCGCGGTCACCGCGGCATGGCTCAACGCCCCGTAACTCATGCCCGAGATATTGAAGAAGCTACTGGCCGAATAAGGCTCGCGGCAGGCGCCCGGCCCGGTGGCGATGCCGATCAGCTTGCCGGGATAGGATTTTTTCTCCTCTTCCAGCATCGGGAATGCCGCATTGCGGAAGACGAAACTCGGCACGTTCTCGGAGCCGAAACTCACCAGGTTGGAGACGCCCTTGGCCGAGCGGTACACCCAGCTGCGCTCCAGCCGGTTGAACGGCCGCTCCGCCCAGTCCGGCAGATACTGGTACTGGCGCATATATTCGCCCCAGGTCTCGGCAAAATAGCGGAAATGGCCGATCACCGGGAAATTGCGCAGGATCGTATGGTGGGTCTGGCGGTTGTCGTGCACGTAGACCGCCACCACCAGGGCAGCGATCAGAATGGCAACCAGCGCGAATATCATGTTTTGCTCCCCCCGGCCACCTTGATAAGCCAACTTGCCGTCGCTGTCGCCGTGCGCGCCGGGGTGTCGTTTTCATCTTCCAGCCTATATCTAGGCCATGAGCACAGAAAAAACCTACGACAAGGCGCTCCACCATCTACAGATCGAACTGGTAAAACTACAGCGCCACGTCATCGCCCATGGGCATAAAATTCTGATCATCGTCGAGGGACGTGACGCCGCCGGCAAGGATGGCACGATCAAGCTTATCATCGAGCACCTGTCGCCGCGCGACATCCGCGTCGTGGCACTGCCCAAACCCTCGGATACCGAGATCACGCAATGGTATTTCCAGCGCTATGCGCAGCACCTGCCGGCGGCTGGGGAAATCGTGCTGTTCAACCGCTCCTGGTATAACCGCGCCGGGGTGGAGCATGTCATGGGTTTCTGCACCGAGCACCAGTATCACGCGTTCCTGCGCACTGCCCCGGTGTTCGTATCCATGCTGCACGCGTCGGGGATCACCGTGATCAAATATTATCTGGACATCGACCGCGCCGAGCAGAAGCAGCGCCTGCAGGACCGGCGCAAGGACCCGCTGAAGCAGTGGAAACTCAGCCCGATCGACGAGCAGGCTTTAAGGCATTTCGATGACTATACGAACGCCCGCAACACCATGCTGCTGGCCACCGACAGTGCCGCCGCCCCCTGGGTGGTGGTGCGCGCCAACGACAAAAAAGCCGCGCGGCTCGCCGTTATCGCCGACCTGATCACCCGGGTGGACTATGAGGACGCGGTACCGCATGAGACCTGCGGTGAAATTCTTTGCCGCTTCAACGAAACCTGCCTGACCAACGGGATGCTCGCCTCGTGAACACATTGCTCGACAAGATCGCCTTCAACGCCGATGGACTCGTCACCGCCATCGCCCAGCAGCACGATACCGGCGAAGTGCTGATGCTGGCCTGGATGAACCGGGAGTCGATCGAGGAGACGCTGAAAACCGGTCAGGTCTGCTATTATTCCCGGTCGCGGCAAAAACTGTGGCGCAAGGGCGAATCCTCCGGCCAGGTGCAGCGTCTGGTGGACCTCAGGCTGGATTGCGATGGCGATGCGCTGCTCCTCCTGGTGGAACAGACCGGCGTCGCCTGTCATACTGGGCGGCGGAGCTGCTTTTACAGCGCCTGGCGCGACGGCGCATTGGTCGAGCTCTCCGCCCCGACAATATCCCCGGAGGCGCTTTACAAAAACGGATGACGTAACGTTTTTTGTTGCCCGATCGGCAAAACTCCGCAAAAAACAACTCAATAATACGGGTGGAACGGTCATGTTGTCAGGTTTTTCCGGCTTTCGGCATTCCCGGCTCCTCGCCGGCGCTTTTCTGGTCCTGCTCGGCGGCGCGCTCATCGGCGCCGCCCTCAGCCCCGCCCGGGCGGACGATCGCGCCAATTACCCGGCCGCCAGCCTGACCGCGCCCACCGATCCCGCGGCGCTGGTCGCCCGAGGCAAATACCTCACCACCGCGGCGGACTGCCTGCCCTGCCATACCGGGCCGAACCGCGCCCCCTTCTCGGGCGGTCTGGTGATCAACACGCCGTTCGGCGGCCTCGCCTCGCCGAACATCACCCCGGACAAGCAAACCGGCATCGGCAACTGGAGCGACAAGCAGTTCTGGAATGCCGTGCATTACGGCATCTCCCCCGGGCACAGCTATGGCGTGTTCCCGAAATTCCTGTACCCGGCGATGCCGTATACCTCGTACACCAAGCTCTCCTACGCCGATGTGATGGCCATCAAGGCGTATCTGTTCTCGCTGCCGCCGGTGCAGGCCCCCGCCCCCGTCAACTCGCTGGCCTTCCCCTTCAGCCAGCGCCCGGTGCTGCTCGGCTGGCGGCTGTTGTTTTTCCATCCCGGCCCGATGCACATGAAGGCGGGTTGGGATGAGGCGATGAAGAACGGCGCTTACCTCACCGAGGCGCTCGGCCATTGCCAGGAATGCCATACGCCGCGCAACATCATGAGCGGGCTGATCCTCGACCGCGCCTATGCCGGCTCGTCGATCGACGCCTACTACGCGCCGAACATCTCATCCGACAAAACATTTGGCGTTGGCGGCTGGTCGAAGACCGATCTCGTCGCCTACCTGCATGACGACGGCAACATGGTCAAAGGCTCCGCCTACGGGCCGATGCAGGAGGTGGTGCTGAAATCGATGAGCCAGATCCCCGCCTCCGACGTGGCGGATATCGCGGATTACCTGCAGACCGAAACCGTGCCACAAGCCACGCCGAACCCCCAAGCGGCCTCAGGCGCTGCGGCTTCGATGTCGCTGGGGGCGACAACCTATGCCGCCAACTGCGCCGCCTGCCACGGCCCGGTCGGCGGCGGCATGGCGCCGATCATCCCCAACCTCGCGGGCAACGATTCCGTGACCGCGACGATGCCCTACAACGTGATCGGCGCGGTGCTGAGCGGCGTCTCATCGTGGAAGGGCGGCCCGCCAATGCCGGGCTTCGCCAGCGCTCTGTCGGATGAGCAGATCGCCGCCGTCGCCAATTATGTGCGCACCAGCTGGGGCAACAAGGCGGCACCAAACGCCACGCCGCAGGATGTGATGGCGCTGCGCGGCGTCGCCGATGTGCCGAAAAACGCCGACAAAATGGCCGATGAGATGGGTTGCCCACGCATCAGCGCCGCTGGCGGCCCGAACACCGTGGCCGATCCGGGCAACGGGCTGCTTGCCATGTTCGACGGCGCGACGCCGGACACGATGCCGAACAAGACCCGCGAATTCATCGCCGGGGTGCGCAGCGCCAATAGCAGCATCAGCAAGACCGACCTCACCAACCTGCTGGTCGCCGCCTACTGCCCGATGATCGCTCACGAGACAGGCATGAGCATGTCGGCTAAACACGACGCGATGAAGGTTTTTATCGCCCACGCCCAACCATTGATTGACGCTGCCATTGCCAAGCCAAACTGACACCGCAAAACCCACGACCGTCCGCACCGTCACCGGGCAGGAGATTTTGCCCCTGCTGCCGGAACTGGCACGGCTGCGCATCACCGTGTTCCGCGAATGGCCGTATATTTATGACGGCGATGAGGACCATGAGCGGGCGTATCTGCAGACCTATGTGAACGCCCCGGGCGCCGCCGTCATTGTCGCAGAGGTGGAGCAGAAAATCGTGGGTGCTGCGACCTGCCTGCCGATGCTGGCGGCGACCGAGAACATCCAAACGCCGTTCCGCGAACATGGCTGGGACGTGGCAAAACTCTTCTATTTCGGCGAGAGCGTGCTGCTGAAACCCTATCGTGGCCAGGGCATCGGCGTGAGATTTTTCGTCGCCCGCGAGGCGCAGGCGGCGGGCTTTGAGACCGCCACCTTCTGCGCCGTGCAGCGCCCGGCTGACCACAGGCTGCGCGACCAGGACTACACCCCGCTGGACACGTTCTGGAGCCATCGCGGCTACACAAAAAACCCGGAACTCGCCTGCCGGATGACATGGCGCGATCTCGGCGAGACCGAGGACACGGAAAAGACATTGGTTTTCTGGACCAGATCGCTTACGCGATAGGCCCATGAAACTGGCCCTTGCTCCGTTCGGCGTCTCCCCGCCGCCGTATTTCGACGCCTTCGTCACCCGTATCGACCGCCTGGCCGCGCAAGCCGCTTTGGCCGGCGCCGATCTGCTGGCCTTGCCGGAATATTTTTCCATGGTGCTGGCCGGCGCGAAAATCAAAGCCCCGGATATCACCGCGGAGCTCGCCACCGTGGTGGACCAGGCCGAGGCGCTGGTGCAGGCGCTGGTGGCCATCGCCAGCCGGCACAAAATTTTCCTCCTCGGCGGCACCGTGCCGATGCGCGTGGGGGCGGAAATCCGCAACCGTGCCCCCTTCATCGGCCCGAGCGGCCAGCTGGAATTCCAGGACAAGCAAGCGATGACCCGCTTCGAGGCGGAACGCTGGGGTGTCTCCGGCGGCGATGCGCCCAAAGTGTTCGAGACGCCGTTCGGCCGCATCGGCGTGTCGATCTGCTACGATTCGGAGTTTCCGCTGCATGTGCGCGCGCAGGTGAAGGCCGGCGCCAAACTGATTTTGGTGCCGAGCTGCACCGACAGCCTGGCCGGATTCAACCGCGTGCGTTTCAGCGCCCGCGCCCGCGCCATCGAGAACCAATGTTTCACCGCCGTGATCCCGCTGGTGGGGAACGCAACCTGGTCCGGCGCGATCGATGAAAATCACGGCCACGCGGCCCTGTTTACCCCCTGCGACCATGGTTTTGCCCCCGATGGCGTGCAGGCCGCCGGCGACATGGACACGGCCGAACTGCTGTTCACCAGTGCCGATTTCACCGCCATCGACCGCGTGCGGGTGGAAGGCGGGGTGCTGAACCATCGCGACTGGCACAGCGACACCGAAGCCGCGCCGATCGTTCCACTGGCCTGATGACCCGCATCTTCATCATCGCCGGGGAAGCTAGCGGCGACGTGCTGGGTGCGCGGTTGATGGCGGCCTTGCGTGCGCAACGCCCGGAACTGGAATTTTCCGGCATTGGCGGCGCGCGCATGACGGAGGCCGGGCTAGTCTCGCAATTTCCGATGCAGGAGCTGGCGGTGATGGGGCTGGCGGAAATCCTGCCCCGGATTCTGCACCTGCGCCGCCGCATCAATGAGACCATCGCCACGATCAAGACCAGCCGGCCGGATGTGGTGGTGACGATCGACAGCCCGGGCTTCTGCCTGCGCGTGTTAAAGGCGCTCACCGGCACCGGCATCAAGCGCGTGCATTACGTGGCGCCGCAGGTCTGGGCCTGGCGGCAGGAGCGGGTGAAGCATTTTCCTGGGCTGTGGGAGGAGTTGCTCTGCCTGCTGCCCTTCGAGCCGGAATTTTTCGCGCCGCACGGGCTGCACCCTCTGTTCACCGGCCATCCGGTGCTGGAATCGGGCGCCGGCAGCGGCGATGCCGCGCGGTTCCGCGCCGCGCATGGGCTTGCGCCGGAGGACGTGCCGGTGGTGCTGATGCCGGGCTCGCGCGTGACCGAGACGGCGCGGCTGCTGCCGGTGTTCCGTGCGACCATGACTCTGCTTGGGCAAAGCATCCCCAGGCTGCGGCCGGTGCTGGCCGCAGCGCCGGTGATCGCCGATGTGGTGGAAGCACGCACGCAGGACTGGCCGGTGCGCCCGATCATCGTGCGTGGTGTCGCCGAGCGCTACGACGCTTTCGCCGCCGCGCGCGCGGCGCTGACCAAATCCGGCACCTCGACCCTGGAGCTGGCGATGGCCGGCGTGCCCATGGCGGTGACCTATCGGGTCAACCCGATCAGCGCCGCGATCGGCCGGCGGCTGATCAAGGTGAAGCACGTGGCGATGATCAACCTGCTGTCCGGCCACGCTTTGGTGCCGGAACTGCTGCAGGAAAACTGCACACCGCAAAAGCTGAGCGCCACGCTGCAAAGTTTGCTGACCGATGCATATGCAGCAGCGCAGCAACGCCGCGGATTCTCCACCGCTCTGGCCAGCCTGCAGGCGCCTGACGGTAAACCTTCCGCGGCGGCGGCCACGGCGATTCTGCGGCTGCTGGCGCAAAGTTAGCGAAAACGGCCGCTTTTTGAAAAAAGCGGCGCAAAAACTTTTGTTAGCTTAGGCCCGTGCCGCTGAAACCAGCACGGCCCAGTTTAAAAAAGTTTTTTGCTTCTTTTTTGTAAAAAAAAGCCTTCCTCTTCACTTAATCGGCATAGGGGGCGATCATTGCTGATCGCTCCCCTGCCACACCACCCGGCATGCGGGTCCGCACCGGGCGGTTCGAGAGATTGAGGTTAGGCAAGTCTGGGCATTCCGATCTGGTCGGCCCAGGCGATTGTGAGGACGGCATTGAGGAGCATCCCGCTGTTGCGCCACCAGCTACGGGCGTTTCCCGCTACCCGCTGGGCTACATTGGGTTTGGCCCCCAAGGCCGTCAGTTCCCGGAAGATCGTCCTACCGCGCTTCCACTGTTTGAGTTGGATGGCCCGCAGGCGATGGCGCATCCATTCGTCCAGCTGTCGCCAGACGCTGGGCGTTTGCGCCAGCCTGAAGTAGGCCCTCCATCCCAGTACGAAGGAACGCAGCCGCTCCGTTACCATGTGCATCGAGCGTCCCGTTACACGGGGCGTCAATTCACGGATACGGTCCTTGAACGTTTTGATCGCCTTACTGGCGACGCGCCGTTTGACCACACCACCCGGCGCCGCCCAGAAGGCGTAGCCGAGGAATTTGCGGCCAAAGACGGAGGCGATGGCGCTCTTGGCCTCGTTCACCGTCAGGTGAAGCTGACCGTAGAGCCGCCGCAGCAGGGCCATCACCCGCTCCCCAGCTCGCCTGGACCGAACATAGACGTTGCAGTCATCGGCATAGCGGCAGAAGGCGTGGCCCCGCCGTTCAAGCTCCTTGTCCACTTCGTCCAACAGTAGGTTGGCCAGCAGCGGTGACAGCGGTCCGCCCTGCGGCGTGCCCCTGCTCCGCTTGATGGTCACATCCCTATCGGCGATGTCGGCGTTCAGATAGGCGCGAACCAGGCGAATGACGCCTGGGTCAGGGACTTTCCGGCGCAGACGGTCGATCAGGATGTCGTGGTCAACCCGGTCGAAGAATTTCTCCAGGTCCACATCCACTACGACTCGCCGCCCGGACTGCACGAACGACTGCGCCGCGAGGACGGCATCGTGCGCGCTTCGCCCCGGACGGAAGCCGTAGCTGTGCTGGCTGAAGCTGGGATCAAGGATCGGCTGAAGGACTTGCAGGAGCGCCTGTTGGATCAGGCGGTCCTGCACCGTGGGAATGCCAAGCTCGCGCTCGCCGCCCCCAGGCTTCGGGATTATCACGCGGCGCACCGGCGATGGCCGGTACGTCCCCTTCAGCAAGCTGTCGCGGATGGCGGGCCACGCGGTCCGCAGCATCGAGGCCGTCTGGTCAATGTCCAGCCCGTCCACACCTGCCGCGCCCTTGTTGGACCGCACCTGCTTCAGCGCCCGCTGAAGGTTCTCTCGCGCCAGGACCGCCGTAAGCAGTCCTGGCCCCGTGTCGTTCGTGGGCCGAGGCGAATGTTCGGCTTCGTCAAGGCGTGAGCCATGGCGGGCTTCACCCGCTTCCCTCTCCTGCCTCCCGGTCACTTCCGGCATCTGACGCATGGCCTCGCATTTCCTCGGGTGAACTTCACTCTCTCTCGTTCGGCCCTTCGCCAACGGTCGCCCGCTGACTACTACGGCCTCGGCTGACTTCTCGCTCCGGCTCAACACCGTCGCCCTTTCAGGCATGAGGCGAGATCTCCCCAGGTAAGAACGCACTCCTTCACTGCGCGACCGCCAGATTTACGCCATCGACCTTTGGTCACAAGAGCTTCGCGGCTTATGGCCCGCTCGTCCTGGTCGGCAACGCCTCATATCCAGTTCTTGTTCATCAGCCCGCAGTTTCGATCCACGCTTCCTCCCCACGGTCGGTCGCCCTGCCGCAGTTGCGCTTCACTTCGCTCGCTGTGACCAGCTTGCGGCGGGACTTCCACCCGCAAGAATGCGCCCATGCTGGGCGCACCAAAAAAAAAGCCCGGACCAAGGTCCGGGCTTTCATGGTGAGCCAAACTACTTGGCGGCGAGTGCGGCTTCCATCGCGGCGACGGCGCTGATGTTGGTGATACCGCGCGCGGTGGCGCTCGGCACGATGATGTGCAGCGGCTTGTCCAGCCCCATCAGCATCGGTCCCACCGTCACCCCCTCGCCGGTCGCCTTCACCAGGTTGAAAGCGATGTTGGCGGCATCGAGATTCGGGAAGATCAGCAGATTGGCCGTGCCGGTCAGCGTCGAATCCGAGATCGCCTTACCGCGGATCTGTTCGACCAGCGCCGAGTTCGGCATGCATCTCGCCATCGATTTCCAGATCCGGTGCCTGCGCGCGGATCAAGCACAGCGCCTGCCGCATCTTCCGCGCCGAAGGGGAATTCGAACCGCCGAAATTCGAATGCGACAGCAGCGCCGCCTTCGGGGTGATCCCGAAGCGATGCACCGTCTCGGCGGCCAGCTGCGCCATCTCGGCGATTTCCTCGGCCGTCGGGTCGACGTTCACATGCGTGTCGCAGAAGAAAAGCACGCCAGCCTGCAGGATCAGCGCCGTCATGGCGTAGACGCGCTTCGCCCCGGCGCGGCGCGGAATGATCGGCAGCGCGTATTGGAACTGCCGCCACCAGTCGCCGGTGCCGCCGCAGATCGCTGCATCCGCGGCACCGGAGGCGAGCAGCATGCCTGCCGCCACGGTTGGCCGCCGGCGCACATTGCGCTCTGCCGCATCCGGGGTGATGCCGCGGCGCCCCACCAGCTTCTGATAGGAGACCAGCAGCTGGTCGAACAGCGTCTTGTCCTGCTCGAAATCGATGATGCGCACATCCTGGCCCGGCTTCAGCCGCAGGCCGAGTGCGGCGATCTTCTGCGCGATCACCATGCCGCGGCCGATCAGGATCGGCTGCGCCAGCCCGTCATCCACCACGCCCTGCACCGCGCGCAGCGTACGCTCGTCCTCGCCCTCGGCATAGACCACGCGCGGACAGGCCTTGCGCGCCACCTCGATGACCGGGCGCAGCAACTGGCCCGAGCGGAACACGAAACGCTCCAGCTCGTGCTTATACGCCACGAAATCCGCAATCGGCTTGCGCGCGACCCCGGCTTCCATCGCGGCGCGGGCCACGGCCGGGGCGATATGCATGATCAGCCGCGGGTCGAAGAGCTTGGGAATGATGTAGTCCGGGCCGAAGGTCGGCGCCTGCCCGCCATAGGCCGCGGCAACGGTCTCAGAAGCTTCCACCCGCGCCAATTCGGCAAGCGCCTCGACCGTGGCGAGCTTCATGCTCTCGGTGATGGCGGTCGCCCGCACATCCATCGCGCCGCGGAAAATGAACGGGAAGCACAGCACGTTGTTCACCTGGTTCGGATAATCCGAACGGCCGGTGGCGATGATCGCATCCGGCCGATTCGCCTTCACGAGCTCGGGCGAAATCTCCGGCTCCGGATTCGCCAGCGCGAGGATCAGCGGATTCGGCGCGAACAGCGACAGCCACTGCTCCTTCAGCACGCGCGGCGCGGAGAGGCCGAGAAACACGTCGGCACCGGCCAGCACGTCCGGCAGGGTGCGGGCATTGGTCTCGCGCGCCACATGCTCGAGCGTCGGATCGAGCTTCGGACGTCCCTTGTACACCACGCCCTCGATATCGGTCATGGTGATGTTTTCCGGCTTGGCGCCGAGCGAAACCAGGATGTTCACACAAGACAGCGCGGCAGCGCCGGCGCCGGAGGTGACGATCTTGATCTCTTCGATCTTCTTGTTCTGCACCAGCAGCGCATTTAGCACCGCGGCGCCGACGATGATCGCCGTACCGTGCTGATCGTCATGGAAGACCGGGATCGCCATGCGGCTGCGCAGCGTCTGCTCGATCTTGAAGCATTCCGGCGCCTTGATGTCCTCAAGGTTGATCCCGCCGAACGTGCCCTCAAGGCTGGCGACGATTTCGATGAATTTGTCCGGGTCCTGCTCGCTTACCTCGATGTCGAAACTGTCGATGCCGGCGAATTTTTTAAACAGGACGGCCTTGCCCTCCATCACCGGCTTACCAGCGAGCGCGCCGATATTGCCGAGGCCGAGCACGGCGGTGCCGTTCGTGATCACGCCCACCAGATTGGCGCGTGAGGTATAATCGAACGAGGTATCGGGGTCAGCGACGATCGCATCGCAGGCGGCAGCGACACCCGGTGAATATGCGAGCGCTAGGTCTCGCGAGGTTTCCATACGCTTGGTCGCCGTGATGGCCAGTTTGCCCGGCCGGGGCGACTGATGGTATTCTAGCGCCGCTTTGCGTAAATCTTCATCCATACTCGAAGGACTCCCCATTCCAGCGTTCATGCTGCCTGTTTGGCGCCTGTTTCATGCGCCAACCCGTCTCATGAGACAACTGGGATGTCTCTGTTTTCCGGGATTAGGGGAGTGTGGTGCGGTCGAGAAGACTCGAACTTCCAAGGGGTTTCCCCCACAAGCACCTCAAGCTTGCGCGTCTACCATTTCGCCACGACCGCATCGGGCTGGGAGCCTATAGACCATGCTTAAACCGCCGACAACATGGCAAATCACTTCCGGGCTAACTGATTATGAGTTCGCCCTCGCCACCATGAGGGCCCGCGCCGCCGCCATCCGTGACGGCACCGAGCGCGAGCTGGTCTGGCTCGTCGAGCACCCGCCGCTCTATACCGCCGGCACATCCGCTGCTGCTGGCGACTTGCAAGATGCCAATCGGTTCCCGACCTATCAGGCCGGGCGCGGCGGCCAATGGACCTATCACGGGCCGGGCCAGCGCGTGGCCTATGTGATGTTAGACCTGAACGAAACGCATGGCAGCCTTCCGCCGCGCGACATCCGCTGCTACGTCGCCGGCTTGGAAAACTGGGTCATCGCCACCCTGAAAACCTTCGGCATCAAGGGCGAGACGCGGGAGGGCCGAGTCGGAATCTGGGTGGTGAACGGAACCGAGGAGCAAAAAATCGGCGCCATCGGCGTGCGGGTGAGCCGATGGGTGACGTGGCACGGCCTGGCGCTGAACGTGCACCCGGACCTGTCGCATTTCGGCGGCATCGTGCCCTGCGGCATCCGCGAGCACGGCGTGACCAGCCTGGCAGCGCTGGGGGTTAAGGCCAGCATGGCCGAGGTGGACGAAGCGTTGCGCGATAATTTCGGCAAAATTTTCGGATGAGGCTGTTCGTCTACGGCACACTGGCCGACCCTGCCGCTTTGGGGCACTGCGCCGGAAGGCCGCTGCACGGGGCGATGCAACCCGCTTTTCTGCACGGTTTTAAACGTGTGCTGTTGCGCGGCGCCCGCTACCCCACGCTGCGCCGCGCCCCGGACAGCGTGGTTCCGGGCGTGATCGTGCGCGTGACGGCGGATATGCTGGTGCGGCTGCAGAACTACGAATTGGACCGCTACCGGCAGCTCCATGTGCGCCTCGCTACCGCCTCCGGCCCAGCCCGCGCCCGCTGCTTTTGCGGCGACGCCGCGACATCGGTGGAATGGACGCCCGACCCGCGGCTCGTCACCCTGCGCTCGCGCAGTTTCTGAGCGAAGAGGAAGCGCTTCTTTTTTAAACTGAGCCGTGCTGGTTTCAGCGCCTGAGACCCAGCCCAGCCAAAAGTTTTTGCGCCGCTTTTTTCAAAAAGCGGCAGCTTCCGTCCTCCCCAGTGTTGCGGCCGCGTGATTGACCTATATTCAGGGCATGAAAATCTCCGTCCTCGACCAGTCGCCGGTGCGCAGCGGCGTTTCCCCCGACGTCTCCATCCGCGAGACCATCGCCCTCGCCCAGGCCTGCGAGGCCTACGGCTACCACCGCTACTGGCTCTCCGAGCATCACAACTCCGATTCGGTGGCGGGCTCCGCGCCGGAAGTTCTGTTGGCGGCGCTGGCCGTGACCACGCGCAAAATCCGCCTGGGCAGCGCCGGGATCATGCTGCCGCACTACTCCGCGCTGAAAGTGGCGGAGCAGTTCCGTGTGCTGGAGGCGCTCGCCCCAGGGCGGATCGATCTCGGCGTCGGCCGCGCCCCGGGCTCGGACCAGCGCACCGCCTTCGCGCTCAACCCCAATGCCGCGCAGTCGGCCGATGCCTTCCCCACCCAGGTACGCGACCTGCAGGCCTGGGTGTCGGGGCGAGAACTGCCGGTGAACCACCCGTTCCGCGGCGTCGAGGCACAGCCTTCCGGCCCGTACGCGCCGGAGACGTGGATTCTCGGCAGCTCCGATTACGGCGCCCAGCTCGCCGCCTATTTCGGCCTGCCCTACGGCTTCGCCTATTTCTTCAGCGACGGCGCTGGCGCGGCCCAGGCGCTGGATATCTATCGCGCCACCTTCAAGCCCTCGGAATATCTCGCCGCACCGCATGCCGCCATCACCGTCTGGGCGTTCGCTGCCGACACCCAGGAGGAGGCGGAATATTATTTCCGCTCGCGCGCGATGTGGCGCCTGATGCGTGACCGCGGCCGCTATATCCCGCTGCCCACCCCGGAAGAGGCCGACGCCTTCCCGCTCACCGACATGGATCGCGAGCGGCTAAAACTTTATCACGAAGCCGCCTTCATCGGCACCGCGCCGGTCGTGGTGGGGCAATTGCGCGATCTCGCCTCTCGGCTTGGCGTGCAGGAATTTTCCATCACCTGCGGCGTGTCCGACCCAGCCGCGCGGCAAAAATCCTACGCGCTGCTGGCGCGGGAGTTGGGGTTGAGGTGAAGGGAAGAAAGCAGCCGCTTTTTGAAAAAAGCGGCGCAAAAACTTTTGTCTGATCTGGGCCGGTGGCCGCGAAACTAGCTCGGCACAGTACAAAAAAGTTTTTTTGCTTCTTTTTGTTCACAAAAAGAAGCGCTTCCCTTTCCTTCTAACGCTGCATCGCATCCAGCGCCGCCTGCAAAATCGCCGCGGCGGCGAGCTTGTCGACCAGTTCCGCCCGCCGCTCCCGGCTAATCCCGGCTTCGATCATCCGCTCATGCGCGTCGGCCGTGGTCAGGCTTTCATCCTGCATCGCCACCGGCAGCCCGGTCGCGGCAGACATCGCATGCGCCCAGTCGCGGGTCGCCTGCGCCCTTGGCCCGATTTTCTGGTCCTCATCCAGCGGCAGGCCGATGATCAGCCCCCCCACCCCTTCCCGGGCGATGATCGCGGCGATTTCCGCGGCGTTCTGTTTCAGCTTGGCGCGGGTCAGCACCGCATAAGGGCTGGCGATGTGCCGCCCGACATCGGAGAGCGCCACGCCGATGCGCTTGGAACCGGGGTCGAGCCCAAGCAGGCGGGCATTGGGCGCAAGGCGGGCGGAGAGTTCGGCAAGGTTGAAGAGCGTCATGCTCGCGGTTATGGTCCGCCCCGGCTTTGAACCCAAGGGATTATTGATGTCGCTCGATACCGCAACGGTACGCCGTATTGCGAAACTGGCCCGAATCCGCGTTGACGACGCTGAAGTCGCGACGCTGCAAACCGAATTAAACGCGATTCTGGGCTATGTGGAACAGTTGAACGAGGTGAATGTGGAGGGCGTGGAGCCGCTCACCGGCGGCGCGCAGATGGCGATGCGCCTGCGCGAGGATCTCCGCACCGATGGCGAGATCGCTGAAAAAATCCTCGCCAACGCCCCTGACCGGGTCGATCACTTTTTTGCCGTACCGAAAGTCGTGGAATGAGCCTGACAGATATGACGATCGCCGAAGCCGGAGCGGCTCTGGCGGCGAAGAAAATTTCCGCGGTCGAGCTGACGGCAGCGCATAATGCAGCGGTCGCGGCGCTCAACCCGCGCCTCAACGCCTTCATCACGCCGACGCCGGAGCTGGCACTGGAACAGGCCAAAGCCGCCGATGCGCGCATCGCCGCAGGGCAAGCCGGGCCGCTCACCGGCATCCCGCTCGCGATCAAGGACCTGTTCTGCACCGCCGGCATCCGCACCACGGCGGCGAGCAAGATCCTGGAGCCCTTCGTGCCGCCTTATGAGAGTACGGTCACCCAGCAATTGCTGGATGCGGGCTCGGTGTTCCTGGGCAAGGTGAACCTGGACGAATTCGCCATGGGCTCGGCGAACATCACCTCGGGCTACGGCCCGGTGGAAAATCCGTGGAAGCGCAACGGCTCTGACGCCAAGCTTGTACCCGGCGGCTCCTCCGGCGGGTCCGCCGCGGCGGTCGCGGCGCGGCTCGCCATGGGCGCCACCGGCACCGATACCGGCGGCTCCATCCGCCAGCCTGCCTCGTTCACTGGCCTTGCCGGCATCAAGCCCACCTATGGCCGCTGCTCGCGCTACGGCATCATCGCCTTCGCCTCCTCGCTCGACCAGGCCGGGCCGATGGCCCGCACGGTGGAGGATTGCGCGCTTCTGCTCCAGGCGATGTCCGGCTTCGACGCGAAGGACTCCACCAGCGCCGAGCGCGCTGTGCCGGATTTCCGCGCCGCCGTGACCGGCAGCCTGAAGGGCAAAAAAATCGGCATCCCGGCGGAATACCGCATGGACGGCATGAGCCCGGAAATTCTGGCGCTATGGGAACAAGGTGTCGCCTGGCTCAAGGCCGAGGGCGCCGAGGTGCGCGAGATCTCTCTCCCGCATACCAAATACGGCCTGCCGGTTTATTACATCGTCGCCCCTGCGGAGGCCTCCTCCAACCTCGCCCGCTATGACGGCGTGCGCTTCGGCGCCCGGGTCGATGGCGAGGACCTGATCGACATGTACGAGCGCACCCGCGCCGCCGGTTTCGGCGCCGAGGTGAAGCGCCGGATCATGATCGGCACCTATGTGCTCTCCGCCGGCTATTACGACGCCTATTACCTGCGCGCGCAAAAGATCCGCGCGCTGATTCTGCGCGATTTCACCAACGCCTTCGCCGAGGTGGACGCGATCCTGACGCCGACCGCGCCTTCCGCCGCCTTCGGCCTGGGCGAGAAGATGGACGATCCCGTGACGATGTATCTGAACGACGTGTTCACCGTGCCGGCCTCGCTGGCCGGCGTGCCGGCGATGAGCGTGCCGGCGGGCCTGAGCGCCGAAGGCCTGCCGCTTGGCCTGCAGGTGATTGGCAAGCATTTCGACGAGGAGACGGTGTTCTCGGTCTCCGCGGCGCTGGAGCGCGCGGCCGGGTTCTCCGCCCTGCCGACCATCCGCGCGGGAGTTTCGGCATGAGCTACCAGCTGCAGGGCAATACCGGGGCCTGGGAGATCGTCGTCGGCCTGGAAGTCCACGCCCAGGTGATATCGGAGTCCAAACTCTTCTCCGGCGCCTCGGCCACCTATGGCGGCGCGCCGAACGCGCATGTCAGCTTCGTCGATGCTGGGTTCCCCGGCATGCTGCCGGTGATCAACCGCGAATGCGTGGCGCAGGCGGTGCGCACCGGGCTCGGCCTGAAGGCGCAGATCAACCTGGTCTCGCGCTTCGACCGGAAAAACTATTTTTACGCCGACCTGCCCAACGGCTACCAGATCAGCCAGTTCGCGCACCCGATCGTCGGCACTGGCATTGTGGAGATCGAACTCCAGGACGGCACGATCAAGCACATCGGCATCACTAGGCTGCATCTGGAGCAGGATGCCGGCAAGTCGATGCACGACCAGCACGCCAGCAAATCGGTCATCGACCTCAACCGCGCCGGCGTCGGGCTGATGGAGATCGTCTCCGAGCCGGACATCCGCTCGCCCGAGGAAGCCGGCGCGTACTTAAGGAAAATCCGCCAGATCGTGCGCTATCTCGGCACCTGCGACGGCAACATGGAGGAAGGCTCCATGCGCGCGGACGTTAACGTCTCGGTGCGCAAGCCGGGCGAGGATTTCCGCACGCGCTGCGAGATCAAGAACGTCAATTCGGTCCGCTTCGTCATGCACGCCGTGGAAGCCGAAGCCATGCGGCAGATCGAGGTCTGGGAATCCGGCGGCGTGGTGGAGCAGGAAACCCGGCTCTACGACCCGAGCAAGGGCGAGACCCGCTCGATGCGCTCGAAGGAAGACGCGCATGACTACCGCTACTTCCCCGAGCCGGACCTGCTGCCGCTGGTCATCACCGAGGAGTGGGTGGAATCGCTGAAAGCGAAGCTGCCGGAACTGCCCGACGACAAGCGCCGCCGCTTCTGCGAGCAATACGGCATCACCTTCTACGATGCCGGTGTGCTCACCGCCGAACAGACCACCGCCGATTTCTACGAGAGCGTGGCCAAGGGGCGCGACGCCAAGCTGGCGGCAAACTGGATCTCCGGCGACTTCTTCGCGACGCTGAACCGTACCGGCAAGACCATCGAGACCTCGCCGGTCTCCGCTTTGGCACTCGGCCAGCTGATCGACCTGATCTCCGACCAGACGATCAACGGCCGCATCGCCAAGGACGTGTTCGAGGAAATGGTCGAGACCGGGCAGATGCCGGCCACCATCGTCGAGGCCAAAGGCCTGCGCCAGGTGACCGATACCGGCGCGATCGACACCGCCGTAACCGCCGTGCTCGCCGCCAACCAGGACAAGGTGGCAGAGTATAAGTCCGGCAAAGACAAGCTCTTCGGCTTCTTCGTCGGCCAGGTGATGAAGGCGATGGCCGGCAAGGGCAATCCGGCTCTGGTGAACGAGGCGGTAAAGAAGCAACTCGGTTAGGGAAGAAAGCAGCCGCTTTTTGAAAAAAGCGGCGCAAAAACTTTTGCTAATCTGGGACTGTGGCGCTGAAACCAGCACGGCCCAGTTTAAAAAAGTTTTTTTTGCTTCTTTTTGTTCACAAAAAGAAGCCTTCCTCTTCCCATAAAAAAACCCCGGTCCGCGAGGACCGGGGTTTTTGCTTGGCTGTTTGCGCTCAGCGTTTGGCGTAGGCTGGCACGGCAACCGGCGCTTGTGCCACGGCTTCGTCTTCTAGCGGCTTGCCGTGCAGCCAGGTGGCCAGCACCGAACCGATGATCATATTCATCAGCGAGTTCATCAGCGCCGGGAGTGCTGCGAACGGGCCGAAATTCACCGTCGCCAGCACCGCGCCGAGGCCGGAATTATACACGCCGGCATCGAACATGATCGCCCGCGCATTCGCCTCGCTCAGCCGCAGCGCGCGGGAGAGGAAGTACCCCACCGCGAGGTTGATGATGCAAAGCACCGAGGTGGTGAGGGCGATGATCGGCACCCAAATCAGGTTCTGGGCCATCGCCGGCTCGGCAGCGGAGACGAGGCCCAGAACCAGGCAGTACATGAGGGACGCCGAAACCATCGGCAAAAATGGCTTGATGACGGCGATGCGCTTCGCCCCGAGCGCGGTGCGGACCGAAATACCGACCACCAGCGGCAGCAGCACCATCGTCAACATCTGGTGCAGCAGCGCGAAGAAATCGACATGCACGTATTTATGCGCGAACACCGAGGTCAGCACCGGGGTGAGCAGCGGCGAGAACAGCGTGTGCAGGAAGGTGAGTGCGATCGCCAGCGCCACCGCGCCGTTGGCGAGGAAGGTGAACAGGTTGGAGGTGACGCCGGCCGGAGTTGCGCCGTCGAGAATCGTGCCGGCGGCAAGCTGCGGCTGGCTGGCATAGACCACATGCGCGGCGATCACCGCCGCCAGCGGCACCGTCACCCATTTGATCACGAACCCGGCGATCAACGGGCCGGGGTTGGCGATCACCGGCTTCAGCGACTTTACCGTCAGCGTCAGGCTCATCAGCAGGATCACACCGGCCAGGTAGTAAATGGAGAAATGCGAGAATACGATGAAGGTTTGCGGCGCGGCGTAAGCGGCGAGGCCACAAACGATGAGCCAGACCGGCATCATCTTGTTCAGCAAAAATTGGGCGGTAGACATTTTCTCTTCCTCTTATCTTTGTTTCTTGGACGTTCGGTTTCGGCGGCGCTTCTACCTGCCGCGCCAATCCGGTTTGCGCTTGTTCAGGAAGGCATCCATGCCCTCGCGGAAATCCTCGCTCATATAGCAGGTGAGCACGAGTTCCTCGGCGTCGATGCGCGACAGCCGGCCGATGCGCAGCAAGGCCTCCTTGGTCACGCGCAACGTGAGCGGCGCGTGCTGCGCGATGGTCTGCGCCAGCTCAGTGGCACGGGCCAGAACCGCTTCGCGGTCCGCCAGAAGTTCCGAGACCAGGCCGATGGATTTTGCTTCCTCGCCGCCGATCAGCCTGGCGGTGAAAACCATCTCCTTCACCCGCGCCGCACCCATCAGCCCGGAGAGGCGCGCATAGTTTTCGATGGAGAGGCAATTGCCCAGCGTGCGCGCGATCGGGAAGCCGAATTTCATATCGACGCTGCCGATGCGCAGGTCGCACACCGCGGCGATGCCCGCCCCGCCGCCGGTGCAGGCGCCGCAGATCGCGGCGATGGTCGGCACCGGGCAGCTCTCGATCGCCTTCAGCACGCCATCGATCCGCCGCTCATAGGCGATCGCATCCTCCGGCGTATGAAACGCGCGGAACTGGTTGATGTCGGTCCCCGCGGCAAAGGCTTTGTCGCCTGCCCCGGTCAGCACCAAGGCTTTAAGCCCCTGCCCCGGCGCCTCGGCGAAGATTTTCGCCAGCGCCTCGTACATGGCGAAGGTGAAAGCGTTGCGCGCCGCGGGCCGGTTGAACGTGACATAGCCGATCTGCTCGCGAACCTCGTAGAGAATTTCTGCTTCCGTCTGCATTGCCGCGCTCATTCCGCCGCCTCCTTGTTCTGCTCCGGCGCCGCGAAAGCGGCACCGGAGGCGAGCAAGGCGGCGATGTCCTCGTTGGAAAACCCGTTCTCGCGCAGTACCTCAGCCGTGTGCTCGCCATAAAGCGGCGCCGGGCGGCGTACCTCACCGGGGGTGGTGGAAAATTTGATCGGCAGGCCGAGCGATTTTACCGGCCCGGCGACCGGGTGCTGGGTCTCGACGACCATCTGCCGAGCCTGCACCTGCGGGTCTTCCGCCATCTGCAGCACGTTCAGCACCGGCCCGGCCGGCACGCCCGCCGCATCCAGGTCGGCCAGCCATTCCGCCGATTTGCGGGTGACAAAAATCGCTTCCAGCCGCGCGGTCAGTTCCGGCAAATGCCCCATGCGCCCGGCATTGCTGGCAAACCGCTCATCCGCCGCCAGCTCGGGCGAGTCCAGCACCTGCAGCAGCCGGCGCCAGTTATTGTCGTTCGCCGCCCCCAGCGTGATCGGCAGGTCGGCGGTGCGGAACGCCTGATACGGCGCCATCAGCGGATGGCCGGAGCCGAGCGGCCCGGGTGCTGTGCCGGTGGCAAAGGCAATCGCCGTCGGCCAGTGCATGAAAGAGATGCCGGCCTCCAGCAGCGAGGTATCCACCATCTGCCCCTCGCCCGTATTGTGCCGGTGGTTCAGCGCAGCGAGGATGCCAATGGTCGCCATCAGCCCGGCGCTGATATCGGCAATCGGCGGGCCCACTTTCACCGGGGCCCGGCCCGGCCCCTCGCCGGTCACGCTCATCACGCCGCTGATGCCCTGGGCGATCAGGTCGAACCCGCCGCGCTCGGCATAAGGCCCGGTGCGGCCGAAGCCGGAAATGCTGCAATAGATCAGACGCGGGTTGCGCGCGTGCAGCGCCTCATAGCCGAGACCGAGCTTGTCCAGCGCGCCCTTGCGATAATTCTCGATCAGGATATCGGCGCCATCGATCAGGCGCAGCAGCGCCTCGCGCCCTTGGCTCGCCTTCAGGTCCAGCACGATGCCGCGCTTGTTGCGGTTCATCACCATGAAGGCGGCGGATTCGCCCTGGATCGCCGGCGGGGTCGAGCGGCGCGTGTCGTCGCCGCCGGGGTATTTCTCCACCTTGGTGACCTCGGCGCCCATATCGGCCAGCATCATGCCGCACATCGGCCCGGCCATGACATGCGACATGTCCAGCACTTTGAGCCCGGCCAACGGTCCGTATGGCTGCCCCGTCGCTGCCGCGACGGCTTGGTTCTGATCCTGCATTGCTTCCGCACCCCTCAACGCGTTCGTTATGATCTTCATCGCTTTTGCATACAAAAAAGCGCAAAATCCAGTGCATAGTCAATGCTGACTCTGAATTTATCAATTTTTGCATACAATATTGCAGGATGCATCGTGGACTTCCCCCTGCTACAGAGTGAACATGCTGCATAAAGACACGATCTCGCATCTCCGCACGCTGCTGATCGAAGGGCAGATTGCCCCCGGCAGCCGAATCCAGGAGCAGGCACTTTGCACCGCGCTCGGCATTTCCCGCACGCCGCTGCGCGAGGCGCTGAAAGTACTCGCCGCCGAGGGCCATGTGGTGCTGCTGCCGCATCGCGGCGCCCGTGCCGCGCGGCTGACCATGAAGGATGTGCGCGATCTGTTCGACGTCTCGGCGGCGCTGGAAGCGGCAGCAGGCGAACTTGCCTGTCAGCGCATTGCCGACGAAGAGATCGCCCGCATCGCCGCCCTGCATGCGGACATGGCGCGGCATTTCGCGGCCGGGGAGATGGAGCCCTATTACGCCTGCAACCGCGCGATCCATGAGGCGATCGTGAAGGCCTCGGACAATCCGGTGCTGATCGGCCTGTATGACGGGGTGAACACCCGCATCCGCCGCGCCCGCTACGTGGCGCCGATGACCACAGACCATTGGCGCGCGGCGATGCTCGAACACGAGGCGATGCTGAACGCGCTGCAACGCCGCGACGGCGCGACGCTCGCTTTGGTGCTGAAGGCGCATTTGCGCCACAAGGCCGAGGAGGTGGAGCGCGCCGGCTTCGCCGAGACACTCAGCTAATGAGGAAGGCTTCTTTTTGTGAACAAAAAGAAGTTTTTTGCTCCTTTAGGCCGTGCCTGTTTCAGCGCCACAGGCCCAGATAAGCAAAAGTTTTTGCGCCGCTTTTTTTAAAAAGCGGCTGCTTTTCTACCTCGCCTTAAGCCTTACGCAGCGGAGAGCTGCAGCGCCCCCGCCAGTCTGTCGCGGGTAAAACGGTAATTCGCCGGATCGGCGAACACCGCGCGCAGCAGTTGGTTGTTGAGCGCATGGCCTGTGCGGCTGCCAACGAAGCGGCCGGAAATCGGCGCACCGGCAAGCGCCAGATCGCCCACCACGTCCAGCAGCTTGTGGCGCACGAACTCATCCGCCCAGCGCAGCCCTTCGGGGTTCAGCACCTTGTCGCCGTCGACAACGATGGCGTTGGCGAGGCTGCCGCCTTGCGCGAGCCCGGCCTTGCGTAGCGCCTCGATCTCGCCGGCCAGCGTGAAAGTACGCGCCGCGGCGATCTCGCGCGCGAAACTCTCTTCCGTGAGATGGAAGCTGTAGGCCTGGGCGCCGATTGCGCCGGCGGAAAACTCGATCGCCAGCGACAGGTCGAAACCAACACCGCCTGGATTGTGCGGACGCAGCTCCGCAAACGCACCGTTATGCTCGACCCGCACCGTGCGGAGGATTTCCAGCGTCTCGCGGATGCCGCCCTGCTCGGTGATGCCGGCGCTCTCGATCAGGAACAGGAACGGCGCGGCCGAACCGTCGAGAATCGGCACTTCCGCCGCGTCGATCTCGACCACCAGATCGTCGATCCCGCAGGCAGCCACCGCGGCCATCAAATGCTCGATCGTGCCGATCCGCTCGGCACCCTCGCCGAGCACGGTGCACAGCCGCGTGTCGTTCACCTGGTCGAATTTCGCCGGGATCGACACGCCAAGATCGGTGCGGTGAAACACGATGCCGCTGCCGGACAGGCCAGGCAGAAGTTTCAGCGCCACCTCCTGGCCACCATGCAGACCGCGCCCCACGCAGGAAATGGCGCTCTTCAGCGTACGCCGCGGCGCGGCTGCGGGCGCGAATCCTGTCAGGCTGTAGCGGTCACGCAAAGACGACATGGTTGATCCAATATTAAATTGATGCAGCGCAATCTAGCGATGAGCCCGGCGCCGGGCCAGTCAATCATTATTTCTGATTATTTCGCCATAACGCCTTGATAATATAAGTTTTATAAAGGCTCTGTGTCATCAAGACGGAGACCGTCGATTCGGATCTCCCCAGCTGCGCCGCGATGAATGATATCAGCCAAGCCGTGCCGAAACGAAGATGCTCGGCACCGTATACATACCGCGCATCGATCACTGTGTCAGAGCACAATAGGTTCAGGGCAAGTCATCTTAAAGCGAAAAAACTTTTGCTCATCTGGGCCGCGCTAGTTCCAGCGCCACGTGCCCACACAAGCAAAAGTTTTTGCGCCGCTTTTTTTCAAAAAGCGGCTACTGCCCTGTTAAAACCAAAGCCTAACAGGCTTTGGCAACGCGAGCGGCGTTGCCGCCGATCAGGAATTGTTCCGGCGCAGGAAGGCTGGAATTTCCAGGCCGATTTCATCGATCTGCGTCGGGCGGATGGTGGCGCGTACCGGCTCGCGATGCGGCTCCACCGCGTGCTGGGGATGCGGGTCCACATGGATCGCCGGCTCATGGCGCACCGGCTGTGGTTGCGGCGCCGGCTTCGCGGCATTGCCAAACCCGAACACGGATTTGAAGATGCTGGTGGCGCGATGCGGCTCGGGGCTGCGCGGCGGCTCGACGGCCGGGGCCGCGGCGCGCACCGGCGGGGCCATGCGCGGTTGCGGCTGCGGCTGCGCTGCCGCCTCGTCGAGCGCAAATTCATCGGCGCTGCGCTGCACATAGGCCCGGGAGGCCAGCAGCGCGGCCGGCGGCTCCGGCACATAGCCCGCGCCACGCGCGGAGGGCGCCTGCAGCGGTTGGCCGAAGCCCGGTGCTGCCGCCACAGGCGGCGCTGCGTGCTGCGGCTGCAGCGGTTGCTGCGGCTGCTGGTGTTGCGGCTGCTGTAAGGCCACCGGATCGGCGGAACCGCCATTCACCACCTGCAGCTTCGGCATCTGGCCGACCTGCGGCGCGGCATTATCGATCCCGGTCGCCACCACCGACACGCGGATGCGACCAGCCAGGCTCTCATCCAGCGACATGCCGAACATGATGTTCGCGTCCCTGTCGACTTCCTCGCCGATGCGGTGCGCCGCCTGGTCCACCTCGAACAGCGTCACGTCAGAGCCGCCGGTGATGTTGATCAGCAGGCCGCGCGCGCCCTTCATGTTGGTGTCCTCAAGCAGCGGGTTGCTGATCGCGGCTTCCGCAGCGCGGATCGCGCGATCCTCGCCCTCGGCCTCGCCGGTGCCCATCATCGCCTTGCCCATCTCCGACATCACCGAACGGATATCGGCATAATCGAGATTGACGATGCCGGGCATCACCATCAGGTCGGTCACGCCGCGCACGCCCATGTACAGGACGTTGTCGGCCATCTCGAAGGCCTCTTTCCAGCCGGTCCGCTCGTTCGCAACCTTGAAGAGATTTTGGTTGGGAATCACGATCAGCGTGTCGACATAGGCCTGCAGCTCGTTGATGCCCTCCTCGGCGGCGCGCATGCGGCGCTTGCCCTCGAAGGCGAACGGCTTGGTGACGACGCCAACCGTGAGGATGTTCCGTTCGCGCGCCATGCGGGCGATGACCGGCGCCGCACCGGTGCCGGTGCCGCCGCCCATGCCGGCGGTGATGAACACCATGTGCGTGTTCTCAAGATGACGCGCCAGCTCATCGGCGGCCTCATCGGCGGAGGCGCGGCCGACTTCCGGGCGGCCACCGGCGCCATTGCCCTGGGTGAGATGCGGGCCAAGCTGGATGCGTCGCTCCGACAGCGAGCGTTGCAGCTGCTGCGCATCGGTATTGGCGGAGACAAAGTCCACGCCCGGCAAATTCAGGGAGATCATGTTGTTGACGGCATTGCAGCCGCCGCCCCCCACGCCGAAGACGGTAATGCGCGGCGTGAAATCGGTATGCGACGTCTTCTGGATCGTCAGGTTCAGGGTCATTATCGAATCTCCTTAGAACATATCGCTAAAGAACGCGTCGTTTGCATGTCAAACCCGATTTTTGAGAAAATCGACAACGCCGCGAAACCATCCCGTGCTTCGCTCCGCATCGAAATTGATATCCTGCATGTTCTGCCCATCGCCGGAGGCGAAGGCCAGCAACCCGACCAGCGTCGCGAAATTCGCCGAGGTCGCGGAATCGGGCAGGCCGATCATGCCGCCGGGCCGTCCCAATCTGACATTACGTTCGAGAATCTGCGCGGCGAGCTCGCGCACGCCGCCGAGCTGGGAGGCGCCGCCGGTGAGCACCACGCGGGTACCGCCGGCCCGGCCAAGCCCGGCGGTCTCCAGCCGGTCTTTCGCCAGTTCAAAGATTTCCTCCAGCCGCGGCCGGATGATGCTGATCAGCATCGAACGCGGAATTTTCGCGATCTGGTGCTCGTCCTCGCCGATCTGCGGCACCGGCAGCAATTCACGCTCGTCATCCGGGCTGCCCTGGCAGTTGCCATATAGCGCCTTCAGCCGCTCCGCATGCGCAACCGAGGTGGAAAAGCCGCGGGCGATATCGTTGGTCACATGCATGCCGCCAACCGGCAGCTGTGCCGTATGCAATAGCTGGCCTTCGCCGAACACCGCCATCGTCGTCGTGCCGCCGCCCATATCCACCACCGTCGCGCCGAGCTCGCGTTCATCATCGACCAGCGAGGCGAGACCCGCCGCCATCGGCGCGGAGACCAATGCGGCGATGTCGAGCTCGCAGCGCGACAGGCAGGCGGAGAGCGTGCGCAACGCGGTGTTACCGGCATCGACAACATGCAGCTGCGCGGTCAGCGTGTCGCAGAACAGGCCACGCGGATCGGTGACGCCAACCGTCTCGTCGGTGGAAAACTCCAGCGGCAACACATGGATCGTGGTGCGTCCCTCGGAGGCCGCGCGCGCACGCGCCTCGCGCACCACCCGCCTGACATCATCGGCCGTCACCGCGCGGCCATCCACTGGCCATTGCACGTTGAACAGCCGGCTCTCCGGCTGCCCGCAGGAGAGATTAACGTAGACCGATTTCAGCCTGATATCGGCTTGTTCCTCAGCAGTGCCCACCGCCGCGCGGATCGCGCGCTCCGCCTCGTCGAGATCGACGATGCCGCCGGATTTGATGCCGCGGCTCTTCTGCCATCCGAAGCCGAGCGCGCGCAGGCGGCCGTCGGATTCGGCGCGGCCGATCAGGCAGGCGATCTTGGTCGAGCCGATGTCGAGCACGCCGAACGGGCCGGAACGCACGCTGCGCACCCGCAAGGCCTCATCCGGCGGTGGCCGGGCGCCTCTCTCGGGAGATTGCGCGCGGCGCGACATGTCATTCATGGGCGATCGCCTTCCTCATGTGTGCCGGCTCTTGTTCGACACCGGTTGCAGCGCAGGATACGGTCTCACCACGAGTCGCCCAGGCATGCGCAGATCAATCGCTTCCACCGGCCGGTCGAGCAGCTGCATGCTCGACTGCAGCGCGCCGAGCTGGGTGATCGCATCCGCCTCGCCGACATCGGGAAGCTTCACCACGGTCCTGTTCTTCAGCACCAGGTTCCAGCGCAGGCCATCAACCCGCTCCGCCGCCGCCACATGCGAGAGCACGGCGGGCGTGCCCTGCAGCTCGGTCATCAGCGTCTGCGCGTTTTGCGGCGCGTCGGCGCCGGAGAGCAGCAGCAGCCAAGGCTCGCGCCGCTTCGCCGCGATCGCATCCTGATTGGCGATCACATTGCCCTGCTTGTCGATCAACTGGAATTTCGGCGCCTGGCCGTCACTGCCGCCGGTCTGCCAGATCGCGAAGGCATTGCGCTCGGTGATGCTGACGATCAACGTGCCCGGCAGCTCGCGCTCGACCGTCGCGGTCTGCACCGGGCCCAGCTGCTCAACGCGCTGGCGCACGCCCGAGAGCGAGAAACCAAAGCTCGGCTCGCCGGTCTCGACGCCGATCGCCTGGCGCAGCAGCGCCATATCGGTCTCCTTCGCGCCGATAATCTGCACATGGGAAATGCGCAGCCCCATCGCCGCGCCAAGCGCGGCAAGGGCGCCGCCGGAGTTGCGTCCTGCACGCACCACGGCTGGCGCTTGGATCTGAGGTGGGGCTTTGGCTTGGGTCTGGGCTTGGCTGGAAGCCTCCGGCAGGGAACGCAGCAATTCGGCAATCATGGCCAACACAACGAGGCCGGCCAGCCCCCAAAGCCCCGGGCGCAGGCTCCGCCGCATGCGGCGGATGAACAACGCGCGCGCTGACAGGCGGTCCTGCACAGGGGCGGCTTTTTTCGCGCGCGGGCGCGAGGTCCGGCTCGGCGGACGGGAAATCATGGCCTCGCTGTCGGCACTCATTCGCGGCATGCGGCCCGCTCCACCATCCAGGTGCAGAGCGTCGGGAAATCCATGCCGGTATAGCCGGCCTGCTCGGGCAGTAACGAGGTCGGGGTCATGCCCGGCTGCGTGTTCACCTCCAGCAGCACCAGCCGCCCGCTCGCCTCGTCATAGCGCAAATCCGCGCGCGAGGCGCCGCGGCAGCCGAGCGCCCTGTGCGCCGCCAGCGCGATCTCCTTGGCGCGATAGCGTGATCTCCTCCGGCAGTTCCGCCGGCACCACATGGCGCGACCCGCCGGCTCGGCGTATTTGGCGTTATAGTCGTAGAATTTTTCCGTCGGCAGGATTTCCGTCACCGCCAGCGCGCGGTCCTCCAGCACGCCCACGGTCAGCTCGCGGCCCGGCACGTAGAGCTCCGCCATCGCCGGGCCGTAATGCCATTCCTGCACGATCTGCGCCCGGCGTGTTATCCTCCGGCTTGACGATATACACGCCGACCGAGGAGCCCTCGTTCACCGGCTTCACCACATAAGGCGGCGGCAGCGGGTCGTGATCGGCGAGTTCGGCGACATCGATGATCCGGTGCGGCGCCACCGGCAGCCCCGCCGCCGCGAACACCGCCTTCGCCGCCGCTTTATCCATCGCCAGCGCCGAGGCGCGCACGCCCGAATGGGTGTAGGGAATGCCCAGATAGTCGAGCACGCCCTGGATCGTGCCGTCCTCGCCGAAGCGCCCATGCAGCGCGTTGAACACCACATCCGGTGCCGGCGTCAGCGCCGCGATCAGCGCGCCGAGATCGGCCGTCACCTCCACCGGCAGCACCTCATACCCGGCGCCGCGCAAGGCGGCGATCACCTGCGCGCCCGAGGTCAGGCTCACTTCCCGTTCGGCGGACATACCGCCATGCAAAACCGCAACGCGGGTCATCCTGGCACTCCAATTCTCTTGATTTCCCAACGCAGCGACACACCGGAAATTTTCGCGACACGTGCGCGCACCTCTTCGCCCAGGCCTTCCAGATCCGCCGCCGTCGCCTCGCCGTTATTCAGCAGGAAATTGCAGTGGAGTTCGGAAACCTGGGCGCCGCCATGGCGCAAGCCGCGGCAGCCGGCGGCGTCGATCAGCTCCCAGGCTTTCTGCCCCGGCGGGTTGGCGAAGGTCGAACCGCCTGTGCGGGCGCGCACCGGCTGCGTCGCCTCGCGGCTGGCCTTGATCTCCTGCATGCGCGCGGCGATCATCGCCGCATCGCCGGCCTGCGCGCGCAGCCGTGCCCGCACCACCACCGCATCCGGCGGCAGGCTGGCATGGCGGTAGGAGAGCGCCAGCTCCACCGGCGTCACGCGCACAATGTCTCCGGCGCGGGTGACGATCTCCGCCCAGTCCAGAACGCCGGCAATGTCGCCGCCATAGGCGCCGGCATTCATCGCCACCGCGCCGCCGATCGTGCCGGGAATGCCGGAGAGAAATTCCAGCCCCGAGAGCGAGGCGGCGGCGGCGTGTTCCGCCACCGTCACATCCAGCGCCGCGGCCCCGGCGACGATGCCGTCCGGCTCAACCACGATGTCGCTGAAACCGCGCGCAAGCTTGACGACGACGCCATTGATCCCGCCATCGCGGACAATCAGGTTAGAGGCCGCGCCGATCACTGTGACCGGCATTTCCAGCGGCAATTGCCGCAGCAACGCGCAAAGATCCTCGGCATCCGCCGGGCGGACCAGAAACTCCGCCGGGCCGCCGACGCGGAACCAGGTCATCGGCGCCAACGCGGCGCCTTCCACAACACGGCCGCGAAGCTCGGGCAGCATCGTCATCGCCGCGCCTGCGTCTGCAGCGCCTGCAGCGCGGCGGGCAATCCTGCGGCCCAATGGGTGATGTTACCGGCGCCGAGGCAGACGACGAAATCACCATGCTTGGCGATGGCGTGTACCATCTCGGCGAGATGCGCCGGGTCGTTCAGCGGCACCACGGAGCGATGGCCGCGCGCGCGCAACCCCTCGACCAATGCTTCACGATCTACGCCCTCGATCGGCTCCTCGCCGGCGGGATACACATCGGCGACGATCACCGTGCCGGCATCGTTCATGCAGGTGCAGAATTCCTCGAACAGCGTCTGCAGGCGGCTGTAGCGATGCGGCTGCACCACCGCCACCACGTCGCGCGCGCCGGCCTGGCGCGCCGCCTTCAGCACCGCCGCGATCTCTACCGGATGATGGCCGTAATCGTCGATGATGGTGATGCCGCCGGCCTCGCCGGTCTTGGTGAAACGCCGCTTCACGCCAGCAAACCCGGCGAGTGCCGCTTTGATCTGCGCCTCGTCGACCTCCATCTCGGTCGCCACCGCGATCGCCGCCAGCGCGTTCTGCACATTGTGGTTGCCCAGCATCGGCAGGCGGAACGGCCCCATGCGCCGCGCCCGGCCGGAGACACGGTCGGAGAAACGCACCTCGAAGGTCGCGCCGTCCTTGGAGGAGATGATCCGCTCAGCGCGGATATCCGCCTGCGGCGAAAAGCCGTAGGTGATGACGCGGTGATCCGACAGGAACGGGATCATCTGCTGCACCGCCGGATGATCGATGCACAGCACCGCGAAACCGTAGAACGGGATGTTCGCGACGAATTGCCGGTAGCCGGCTTCCATCGCCTCGCGCGTGCCCCAATGGTCGAGATGCTCGGGGTCCATGTTGGTGACGATGGTGATCACCGCCGGCAGGCGCAAAAAGCTGCCATCGGATTCATCTGCCTCCACCACCATCCAGTCGCCGGCGCCAAGCCGCGTGTTGCTGCCATAGGCGTTGATGATGCCGCCATTGATCACGGTCGGGTCGAAGCCCGCCCCTTCCAGCACCGCCGCCACCAGCGAGGTGGTGGTGGTCTTGCCATGCGTGCCGCCGATCGCCACGGCCCATTTCAGCCGCATCAGCTCGGCCAGCATTTCCGCCCGCCGCACCACCGGGATCAGCTTGCGCCTTGCGGCCACCACTTCCGGATTGTCCGCCGGCACGGCGGTGGAGATCACCACCACGCGGGCATCGCGCAGATTCGCCGCATCATGGCCGATGGCAACTGGAATGCCCACGCCGCGCAGCCGCAGCACGTTGGCGCTCTCGGCGAGATCGCTGCCCTGCACGGAATAGCCGAGCTCGTGCAGCACCTCGGCGATGCCGGACATGCCGATGCCGCCGATGCCGACGAAATGGATGGTGCCGATGGAAAGCGGCAGCGCCCTCATGAGCTCACCTGTTCGGCAACCATGTTGAGCACCGTCTCCGCGAGCCGCAAAGCCGCATCCGCCCGCCCGGCCTGCGCCGCGTGTTCCGCTGTCATCTTCAAAGTCTCAGAATCCATCAATACGCTTTCAATCCGTGCCGCCAGCGCCTGCGGGGTCAACCCGGCCTGCGGCGCCACCCAGGCGGCGTTTCGTACGGCCAGCGCCTCGGCATTGGCCCGTTGGTGATCGTCGATCGCATTCGGCAGCGGGATGAAAATCGCCGGCCGCCCGACCACGGCGATCTCCGCCACTGTGGAGGCCCCTGCCCGCGCGATCACCAGATGCGCGCGCCGCAGCTTCTCGTCCACATCGGCAAAAAACGGCGAGAGCTCGGCATCGATCCCTGCCCCCGCCAGCACCGCGCTCGCCTCGTCCAGCTCCTCGAGTCCGGCATTGCTGCACCACATGCAGCCGCGCCCGCAATGCCTCAGGCAGCAAAGCCAAAGCCTCCGGGATCAGCGTGCCGAAAATTTTTGCCCCGAGCGAGCCGCCCAGAACCAGCAGTTCGATCCGCTCGCCTGGCGGGGCAAAACCCTGGCCGTGCAGCGCCGTGATCGCCGGGCGCACCGGGTTACCGAGCACCTCCGTCGCAACGCCCGCCGGAATCGCCTTGGTGTTCGCAAAACTCAGGACCAGCAGGTCGGCAAAACGCGCCAACAGCCGGTTGGCGCGGCCGAGCACCGCGTTCTGCTCGTGCAGCACGATCTGCGGCCGGCCGCCCAGCAACCGCGCCGCCAACACCGGCGGCACCGCCGGATAGCCGCCAAACGCCACCACCGCCGCCGGGCGCAATTCCCGCATAATTTTCCGCGCCTGCGCGATGCCGCGCACCAGCGCCATGCCGCCGGCAATGGCGCGCTTCAGGCTGCGGCCAGAGAGCCCGGCACCGGCAAGCACATGCCGCTCGGCATTGGCGAAAACCGGCGAGGCGAGGCCGCCGGAACGGGCATCGGTCATCAGCACCACGCGCTCGCCACGCGCCTGCAGCGCCGCGGCCAGCGCCTCGGCGGGAAAGAAATGCCCGCCCGTGCCGCCAGCGGCGATGATGATGGGGTTTCGCACCGGCGCCCTCATGCGTATTCGCTCTGATGCCGCTTGCGCGTCAACGCCAGCAGGAAGCCCATCTGGATGGAAATCGCCAGCACCGAGCTGCCGCCATAGGAAATGAACGGCAGCGTCATGCCCTTGGTCGGGATCAGCGACAGCGATGACGCCATGTTCACGAAAGCCTGAAAGCCGAACCCCGCCACCAGCCCGCCCGCCGCCAGCAGCACGAACAGGTCACGCTCGGCCAGCAGCCGCAACATTGCGCGGATCACGATCGCCGCGAACACCAGGATGATGAAGCCGCAAAAGAAAAGGCCGAACTCCTCGCCCGCCACCGCGAACACGAAATCCGCGCGCGCGTCCGGCAGGAAATGCTTTACCTGCCCCTCGCCCGGCCCCAGCCCGAACATGCCGCCATTGCCAAAAGCCGAGAGCGCCGTCAGCGCCTGATACGCGGAGTCCTTGGTGGGATGCAGGAACAGCATCACACGGGTGTGCACATGGCTGATGAACAGGAACGCGAAGATGAAGGCAACGATCACGGCAATGCCGGCCAGCCAGACCCATTTCATGTCCATCCCGTCGAGATAGAACTGCACGAACACCACCATGGTGAACAGGAAGGTCATGCCTATATCGGGCTGCATCTTCAGTAGCAAAGGCGGTAAGCAGGAACGCGCCGAGTGCGGCGCGCTTGCCAGGAAAGCCCGGGGTACGGCGCGCCTCGGCGATCAGCCAGGCGGAGATGATAATGAAGCCCGGGCGCAGAAACTCGCTCGGCTGAATGGTAAAGCCCGGCAGCGAGATCCAACGATGCGCGCCGTCCACCTCCATGCCATGCACCAGGGTGAAGCCGGTGAGCAGGAAAAACAGAATGCCCAGCCCCAAAGCAGCCAGCTTCACCTGCCGCAGCGAGAGCATCGACATGCCCAGCATCACCGCGCCACCCATCGCCAGAAACATGATCTGCTTGATCATCGCCATGGTGTGCGGATCGGTGATGTGCATCGACAGGCCCGGCATCGCCGCCAGCGCCAGCACATAGCCGACGCCGATCAGCACCGCGAGCGCCATCAGCGTCACCCGGTCGACACTCCACCACCAGCGGCCGATGACGGACGTATCCGCGCGGGACAAAGCGGGCATTACACGGCCTCCCTGGCCAGCGCACGCGCAAAACGCTCGCCACGCTGCTCGAAATTCTTGAACTGGTCGAAGCTCGCCGCAGCGGGGGAGAATAAAACCTCACGCACGCCGCTGGCCTTTGCCTGCGCGAAAGCCAGCTTCACGGCGGCCTCCAGCGTGCCCGCCAGCGCGTGCGCGACGCCGTGGCGCGCCAGCGTGTCGGCGAAAGCCTCCGCATCCTGGCCGATCAAAAACGCCTTCGCGATGCGCGGGAACAGCGGCGCCAGGTCCTCAATGCCACCGGCCTTGCCGACGCCGCCGGCGATCCAGACGAAACGCTCGTAGCAGCCCATGGCCCGCGAGGCGGCATCGGCATTGGTCGCCTTGCTGTCATTGATGAAGCGCACGCCCTCCACCACCGCCACTTCCTGCTGGCGATGCGCCAAGCCGGGAAATGTCCTGATCCCTTCAGCGACCGCGTCATCCGCAACGCCCAGGGCCCTGGCCATTTCCGTGGCGGCGAAGGCGTTTTGCGCATTATGCTTGCCCGGCAATGCCCGTGCCGGCGGCATCTCATAACGCTCGGCCGAAATCCTCACGACCCTGGCCGCCTGCCCCTCCAGCCAATCCGCCATCTGCGTGGAGGCGGCATCATCGGTGCCGATCACCGCGGTGCAGCCGGCATCCTGGCGGGCAAAAATCTCCCGCTTCGCCGCGGCATAGCCTGCCATGTCGCCATGGCGGTCCAGATGGTCGGGGGAAAGATTGAGCATCGCCGCGACATCGAAGCGGAGCGTGGCGATTTGCTCCAACATATAGCTGGACATCTCCAGCACATACACGCCGTTGTCAGGCAGCAGGGGCAGACTCAGGGCCGCCGGGCCGAGATTGGCGCCGGCCGCGTTGGGGATGCCGGCCACGTTGAGGATATGCGCCAGCAGCGCGGTGGTGGTGGACTTGCCGTTGGTGCCGGTGATGCCGGCGAATCTGGCAGCACTACCGCTGCCGCGCACGGCGCGGAACAGCAATTCCGCATCGGTGAGCACCGGCACGCCTTGCGCCAGCGCCCATGCCGCCTGCTCGTGCGGCTGCGGCAGCCTGTGCGGAATGCCGGGCGAGAGCACCAGCGCATCTAACCGGCCCGGCACATCGGACGGCCGAGCCACGGTAACGCCGGAAGCCGCCTCGCGCGACGGAGCAGAATCATCCCAGACGAAGACTTCAGCGCCCATCTCACGCAGCGCCATAGCCGCCGGCAGCCCGGCCCGGCCCAGGCCCAGAACGGCGAAACGCTGCCCCACGAAGACCGAAGAAAAATTCATCGGATTTTCAGGGTGGCAAGCCCCACCAGCCCGAGAATCATCGCGACGATCCAGAACCGGATCACGATGGTCGGCTCCGCCCAGCCTTTTTTCTCAAAATGGTGATGCAGCGGCGCCATCAGGAACACCCGCCTGCCGGTGCGCTTATACCAGAACACCTGAACGATCACCGACACGGTCTCCACCACGAACAAGCCGCCGACGATCGCCAGCACGATCTCGTTCTTGGTCGCCACCGCCACCGCGCCCAGCGCGCCGCCCAGGGAGAGCGAGCCGGTATCGCCCATGAACACCGCCGCCGGCGGCGCGTTGAACCACAAAAAGCCAAGCCCCGCCCCCAGCAATGCGGACAGGAACACCGCCAGTTCGCCGGTGCCGGGGATGAAATTCAGCTGCAGGTAGCCGGCGAAAATGCGGTTGCCGACCAGATAGGCGATCAGCGCGAACACGCCGGCGGCGATCATCGTCGGCACGATCGCGAGCCCGTCCAGCCCGTCGGTCAGGTTCACCGCGTTGGAGGCGCCCATCATCACGAACATCGCCACCAGCGGAAACAGCAGGCCGAACGGGATCAGCAGGCTCTTGAACACCGGCACGGCGAGCTCAGTGCCCAGCGGCGCCGGCATCAGCCGCGTCATCCACACCGCCGCGATCAGGCCGATCCCCGCCTGGCACCATAATTTCACGCGGCCCGACACGCCCTTGGTGTTGCGCCGGGTGAGTTTCAGGAAATCATCGGCAAAGCCGATGGCGCCGTAGCCCAGCGTCACCAGCAGCACCGCCCAGACATAGCCGTTGCGCAGATCCGCCCAGAGCAGCGTGGACAGGCCCATGGCGAGCAGAATCAGCACGCCACCCATCGTCGGCGTGCCCTTCTTTTCGATCAGATGCCGCTCCGGCCCGTCCAGGCGGATCGGTTGGCCGTGCCGCTGCATGGATTTGAGGAAGCGGATCAGCTTCGGTCCGGCCCAGAAGCTGATGATCAGGGCGGTGATGCACGCGCCCCCGGCCCGGAAGGTGATGTAGCGGAACAGGTTGAAGATATGCACATGGCCGGCGAATGGCTGCAGCAGCGCGTAGAGCATCAGCCCTGCCCCCCAGGACCGGAACCTTCGAGTGCCGCAATCACGTCACGCATGCGGCTGCCGTAGCTGCCCTTCACCAGCACCGCGTCGCCCTGCTGCAGCGCCGCCGCCACCAGCGGCGCCAAAGTTGCAGCGTCGGCAGCGTGGCCACCCTGTTTCGCCGCCGGCAGGGTGTTAAACAAACGCCTCATCATATCTCCGCAGGTAAAAACAATATCGGTCCCGGCGGTCACCGCGGGTGCCAGCCCCTCATGCTCCGCCGGCGCGGCTTCGCCTAGCTCCAGCATGTCGCCCAGCACCGCCACATGGCGCCCCGGCTGCAGCGCCAGCACCGCCAAAGCCGCGCGGATCGAAGCGCCTGAGGCGTTATAGCTCTCATCGAGCAACAGAATTTTATGCCCGCCCGGCACAACCACCTCACGCCGCGCGCCGCGCCCGGCATAGGGGGCAAAACCATCCAGCGCCGCCGCGGCGCGGGTCACGTCCAGCCCCAGCGCCTGCGCCGCCGCCAGCACCGCGACGGCATTGCGCGCCATATGCGCCCCCGGCGCCGCCAGGCCGAATGTCACGCCCACACCGCCGATTTCCGCCCGCACCAGGCAGGCATCCGGGCTGTTCTCCACGGCCAGCAGCCTGGCCTCGCCGCGCTCGCCAAAACCAATCGCCGCAGCGCCTTCCGGCACCGTGGCGCGCAGAATCGCGTCATGCGCGGTGCCGGCGGGCAGCACGGCGGTGCCACCCGGTTCCAGCCCGGCGAAGATCGACGCCTTCTCGGCGGCAATCGCCTCTTCCGACCCCATCAGCCCGAGATGCGCGCGGTCCACGCAGGTGATGATCGCCACGTGCGGCCGCACCAGCCCGACCAGCGGCGCGATCTCGCCCGGATGGTTCATGCCGATCTCGAACACCGCGAAATCCGCGTCGCGCGGCATCCGCGCCAGGGTCAGCGGCACGCCGATATGATTATTGAAACTCGCCTCCGCGGCGTGCACGGCGTCAAACCCGCCGAGGCAGCGGCGCAACATCTCCTTGGTCGTGGTCTTGCCGACACTGCCCGTCACCGCGACGATTTTGGCCGCACTGCGCGCCCGTGCTGCCGCGCCCAGCCGCCCCAGCGCCGCCAGCGTGTCCTCCACCACCAGCACATGGCCCGGCATGTCGCGCGAGACCAGCGCGCCGGCCGCCCCTTTTTCCAGCGCCGCGGCCACGAAATCATGCCCGTCCCGTGCGCCCTGCAGCGCCACGAACAGATCTCCGGGTTTTACCGTGCGCGTGTCGATGCTGATGCCGGTAACGGCGAAGCCACGCCCGGCCGCGCCCACAGCCCGGGCCAGTTCATCCCCTTGCCATAAGACGGTCACGGCGCACCGCCCAGCTCACGCAGCGCGCCAGCATCGTCGAACGGGATCGTCGTCCCGCCGATGATCTGCCCCTGCTCGTGTCCCTTGCCGGCCACCACCAACACATCGCCTGGCTGCAGCGCGCTCAGTCCTGCGCTGATGGCCGCTTTTCGGTCGCCAATCTCGATCGCGCCCGGCGCCGCCTCCAGAATCGCAGCGCGGATTGTTCCCGGCTCCTCGCCGCGCGGATTGTCGTCCGTCACGATCACATGATCGGCCCCGGCAACAGCCGCCTGCCCCATCAGCGGCCGCTTTCCAAAATCGCGGTCGCCACCGGCGCCGAGCACGATCACCAGCTTTCCGGTGGCATGCGGACGCAGCGCGCTCAGCACGCGGGAAATCGCATCCGGCGTATGCGCATAGTCCACATAGGCCGCGGCCCCGTTCGGCAGCACCAGCGCCCGCTCCAGCCGGCCGCGCACGCCGGTGAGCTTCGGCAGGAACGACAACGCATCCTCCACCCCCAACGCCTCGGCGAGCGACGCCGCCAGCAGGGCATTATCGGCCTGGAACCGCCCCGGCAGGTTCAGCATCACGTGCCTCCCCTCGGTGAAAATCTCTTGCCCCTCGGGCAGCGCCTCGGTGCGCTCGGCCTCGACGGTGCGGAAATCCAGCCCGCGTCGCGTGGCGATCTCGCGCAGCATCGCCAACGTCACCGGGTCCAGATCGGCCATCGCCCGCGCCGCCGCGCCGCGTTTCACCAGCAGTTCGAATAACCGCAGCTTGGCGGCCCGGTAGGCCTCCATGGAGCCGTGATAGTCCAGATGATCGCGGGTCAGGTTGGTGAACCCGGCGGCGGAAAAGCTCAGCCCATCCAGCCGGCTCTGCTCGATGCCGTGCGACGAGGCCTCCAGCGCCGCATGGGAG
This sequence comes from uncultured Pseudomonadota bacterium, assembly GCA_963780465.1. Taxonomy (GTDB): domain Bacteria; phylum Pseudomonadota; class Alphaproteobacteria; order Acetobacterales; family Acetobacteraceae; genus Acidocella. The sequence continues at coordinate 417,152 of CAWACI010000012.1, read as the reverse complement.
AACCCTTGCCCCGCCAGCATCGCCAGCGTGTTCGCCAGCGTCACCGGGTCCGGCGTGGTCAGCGATTCCATCACCGGCAGTCCCTCGGCAATCACGCCCAGCGTGCCGAGCGAGGCGGCACGGCGGCCGGAGAGACAGAGGATCTGCCGCAGAAAATCCACCGTGCTGGTCTTGCCGTTGGTGCCGGTTACCGCGGCCAGGCGCTCCGGCAATCGGCCCGCCAGCTCCACCGCGAACTGCGCCAGCTTCTCCCGCGGCGAGGCGGTACAGAATAACGGCCGCGGCGGCACGCCCGGCGGCCAGACGGTCCCCTCCGGGGCCAGCACGGCCACGGCGCCGCGCGCCACAGCCTCGGCAATGAAGCGCCGCCCATCCGCTTTGGCTCCGGGCAAGGCGACGAACAGATAGCCCGGCTGAACCGCCCGACTATCTGCCGTAATGCCCCTCACCCCGTTCAACTCACTGCTCCGCAATCTCGTTATCCGCCGGCAGCGTCCGCTGCGTCATATGGCTGCCAACAGCCGGGTAAACCGGTGCCATGATCTGGCTACCGCCGCGCCTGGTACTGTGCGAGGCGGAGAGCAGGGTTGCCGCCTTGGCCGCTGCCCGCCGGTCGGATAGCCGGTCCGGCTTGGTCTCGTCCATGCCCGGCGGCTTCTCCCCGTTCAATTCATAGGCATAGGCGTTCGCCTGCGGCGGCAGCGGATGGCCCGGCCCCAGCCCGACCTGCCCGGGCGGCACGGTCGGCTGCAGCGGGATGGTCAGCGCCGCGGTCTGCGCTGCCAGCTGCGCGCCGCTCAGCGGCATGATGCCCAGCATCGGCCCGATCCGGGCGATGATCCGCGACACCGTCGGTGCTGCGATATAGCCGCCAGTGGTGAAACCATGCGTGGTCGCATCCGGTTTCGGCTGCAACACCAGGACATAGATCACGTATTGCGGGTCCTGCATCGGGAACGCCGCCATGAAAGAGGCGTTATTGGTGTGCAGCAGATATCGCCCGTTCGGCCCGACCACCTGCGCGGTGCCGGTCTTGCCACCGACGATATAGCCCGGCACGGCGGCATAGACGCCGGTGCCGCCCATCACCACATCGGTCATCATCTTGCGCATTGTATCTGAGGTGCTCTGCTGCATCACCCGCACGCCGACCGGCTGCGGCCCGTTCGGATCCACCGCGAGCAGGGTCGGATTGTAGCGGATGCCGCCATTGACGATCGGCACCACGGCGGAGACCAGCTGCAGCGGGCTGATCGCGATGCCGGCGCCGAACGACACCGTCATCGTCGCCGCCATCCCCCAATTGTTGAAGGGCGGGAATTGCGGATGCGGCGGCCCGGGCAACTGTATGTCCAGCGGCTTGAAGAAGCCCATCTTGCCGTACCAGGCCTGTTCGATCTTCGGCCCGAGAATCGTGGCGATGCGCGAAGCGCCGATATTCGACGACACGTTGAGGATCTGCGGCACGGCCATCCAGACATGCGCCGGTTCAAAATCGGTGATCTCGAACCGGCCGACGCGCAGCGGGTGCGTGGTGTCGAAATAATCCCAGTAATGGATGATGCCCGAATCCAGCGCCATCGACATGATCTGCAGCTTGAACACGCTGCCCGGCTCGTAATCACCGTTAACGCAGCGGTTGAACTGGCTGTTATGGCTGGCGTTGCCGAGATCGTTGGCATTGTAGTCCGGCAGGCTGGACATCGCCAGTACTTCGCCGGTCTTCGCGTTCATCACGATCGCACAGGCACCGGGCGCCTGGAATTCCTTCATGGCGGCAGCCAGCTCGTCATGCACGATGCTCTGAATGCCCGCATCGATCGAAAGCCGCAGCGGCGTGGGGTCGGTGCTCAGACGGTTGTTGAAATACTCCTCCACCCCGGCAATGCCGCGCTCCCCTACCGAGACGCCGCCCAAAATATGCGAGGCCAGGTCACCACCGGGGTAATGCCGTGTTTCGCTGTTCTCGAAATATACGCCCGGAATGCCGAGCGTGTTCACCGCCAGCTCCTCGGGCGGGGTCAGCCGGCGGTCGAGATAGACGAAATCCTTGTTGGAGGAGAGCCGGTTCTCTGTGTCCTGTTCATTCAGCCCCGGCAGCACCGAGACGAGCTTCTCCGCCGCCTCGACCGGGTTGGAGACCTGGTGCGGATCGGCGTAGAGTTCGGCCCCGGGCAGCGAGACGGCGAGGATCGTGCCGTTGCGGTCGGTGATGTCGGCGCGGCCCGGCGGCGGCGGCAGCACGCTCAGCACCGGCTGCATCGCCTGCAACACCGCCGGCGGCGGCAGGATCGGATGAAGAACCGTGGCGTAGACCAGGCGCAGCGACAGCACGCCGAACAGCGCGGTGAAGCCGAGCGCGCTCATCACCAGCCGGGTGCGCGCCTTCTCCAGCACCGCCTGCGGCGCCGGCGCGGTGGCGCGCACCTGCTCCGTGCGTGGCGTCGCCCCCTGGCGCGGCGCGCCGGGGCGGCGGGCGGGCGGTTCCGGTCCTGGCTTGAGCGTCAATGTCAATTGCCGCCCCCTGTGGCTTGCGCCATGCCGAGCATCGAGCCGCCGCTATAGGCCATCGAAGGCGGCAGCGGCGGAGTCGATGCCGCGACGGCGCGCACCGACATGACCTGCGCCCCCATCGGCGCCTGCGACAGCGGCGCCAGCCCGGCCGGGCGCGCCTCGGCATAAAGGTGGGATTCCGTCTCGTGCCGCGCGCGCGGCAGACGGCGCGCCGTATCATGGCCCGGCAGATTATGCAGCAGCGCCTCGACATTCGTCATCCGCGCATTCGCCCCCTCCGGCATGCGGGTCGAGGCGAGCCGCATCATCGTGTGCGTGTGCGCGCGCGGCACCTCGCTTGCCGGCACGGTCATCGTGGCGCTGGCCAGGTGCACCGGCGCCGTTCCGGCCGCCACGGCGGTGGACGGCACGGCCTGCGCCACCGGCCCGGACGCGCCGTTGCCGGCGGGTACCGCCAGCGCCGGGCTCTCCGGGTTCTCACCCGGCACCGGGCTGTTCGGCGGCGGCAGCGCCGTGGCCAGCTCCGGCAGCACCGTCATCTGGCTGGGCTTCATCGGCTGCAATGTGGTGAACTGGCTGGAGAGCTGCTGCAGCCGCGAGGGGTCGACCTCAAGCGCCCATTGCGCCTGCAGCACCCGGATGCGCTGCTGGTCGAGCCGTGTCGCCTGCGCCACCTGCGCCAGCTTGTCGTCGAGAACCTGCGCGCGATGCTTGACCACAAACATATAGGCGCCGGATAGCACAAACAGGGCGGCGCTGATCATGGTGAGGGGACGGATCATGCGACGAGCCTTTCCATCGCCCGGAGCTTCGCACTGCGCGCCCGCGGATTGGCTTTCACCTCCGCCTCGCTCGGCAGCACCGGACTGCTGGTCAACAGCCTGAATTGCGGCCGCGCCGTATCCTGCAACGAGGCGGGATCATGCCGCGACGCCCCGGGCATACGTCCGCTTGCCTGCGCGAAGAAACGCTTCACGATGCGATCCTCCAGCGAATGGAAACTCACCACCACGAGCCGCCCGCCTGGCGCAAGCAGCGAAGCGGCCTGCGCCAGCCCCGCGGCGATATCCGTCAGCTCGTCATTCACCACGATGCGCAGCGCCTGGAAGCTCCTCGTGGCGGGATCAATGCCTGATTTGTCCGGTCTCACAACGCTCCGTATCACGCCGGCCAGATCCGCCGTCGTTGCAAATTTCTGCACCCGACGCCGCTCGACGATCGCTTTGGCGATCCGCCGCGACGCCTTTTCCTCTCCGAATTGATACAGAATATCCGCGAGTTCGGATTCGGACACAGTGTTTACCAACACCGCCGCAGTAATTTTCCCACCGCCCATCTGCATGTCGAGCGGCCCGTCCTGACGAAACGAAAACCCGCGTGCCGCATCGTCGATCTGATAGGACGAGACGCCCAGATCGAACACCGCGCCGTCGAGACGCTCCACCCCCTCGGTGCCGAGCAGCTCGAGAATCTGGCTGATCCTGCCTTCGCAAATCCGCAGCCGGCCGGGATACTGCGCGGCCAAGTCGCGGCCGCGTGCCACCGCCGCCGGATCGCGGTCGACCGCAAACAAGGTGCAATCGGCCGCGTCGAGAATCGATTTTGCATAGCCGCCGCCACCGAACGTGCCGTCGAGATAGGTTTTGCCGTCGCGCGGCGCCAGCATGCGCACCGCCTCGTCGCGCAGCACCGGAATGTGAAGCAGGCCGCTCATACCGGCACCGCCTTCGCCCCGAAGCCTGGCGCCAACGCGCGCGAGGCCCGGCGGAACTCAGCCGCCGCCTGCGGTTCCCAGATATGAAAATGGTCGCCGCGACCCATGAAATTCACCGCGTCCTTAAGGTTAGCGTATTCGACCAGATCGCCAGGAATGAGAATGCGTCCTTCCTTGTCGGTTTCCACGACCCAGGCCTCACTATAGAGCAGCGTCGCCAGCGCTTCGCGCTTCGGATCGAAGTGATCCATCTGGTCCAGCTTCTCCTGCCACATCTGATAGGCCACCCGCGGCCAGGCCTCGATGCAGCCGGAAATGTAGGACGGCCGCAGGACCAACGAAACCGTGCCCAGATCGCCCTTCAAGGCCGCACGAAACGGCGCCGGCACGGACACCCGCCCCTTCGCATCAAGCCGATTCTCGTGGTTGCCGAAGAACTGACTCATCTCGACGCGACACGGGGCCTTCCACCACTATATGGGTATTCATGGGTTTTGTCCCCACTAGCATGGGCAACGCTCCCCCGTCAAAAAGAATCGCCTTGTTCCCGCACCGATTCAAAAAGAAACCCTTTGAAAAAACTGTGGATTTTCGAAAGAGGTCGTTGCGGTTTTGTTCTCACCTCTCAGATGAAGAGGGTTTCACACCGTGTTAAGCGGCACCGCCCAAGACCACCCGTGCCGCGCCGTTAGCGATAACGGGCGGAGCAAAAATCCAGACGGTCTATAAGCCGGGTTCTGTCCACACCGCGAGCGGTGCTGGACGGCCATTCCTCTGGGACGGACCTTGCGGCCCGCCTCGCGCGACCAACCCGGGCGACGGATCGAAAATACTCCCGCGCCCATGCCTAAGCACGGCGCCGGCCGCCCCTATTCGGTCTTGCTCCCGGTGGGGTTTACCCTGCCAGCCCTGTCACCAGGGCCGCGGTGCGCTCTTACCGCACCGTTTCACCCTTGCCGCGGGCGAACCCGTGGCGGTTTGTTTTCTGTGGCACTGTCCCTGGGGTCGCCCCCGCCGGCTGTTAGCCGGCACCGTATTTCCGTGGAGCCCGGACTTTCCTCCAGCGGGTTACCCCGCCAGCGGCCGTCCAACCGTCTGGATGCCTGCTCCCTGCACCCTGGCTCAGCTTTGGTCAACCAGCGCCCGCACCGCCGCCGCCCGCCCCGCCGTTGGCGCATCGGCCATACCGGTCAAATGATCCGGCAAAAAATGCCGCTGGAAGGCGGTGATCACGGCGGCTTCGGGCAGGCGCATATCGTAGCCGAGCGCCGCGAGATCCTCCGCAAATTCGCCCGGCGGCGCAAAATCGTCGGTCCAGAGTCCGATCCCCTCAGCGGCCAACCCGCGCCAGTCGAACATCTCGCCCGGGTCCTGCTTGCGGTCCGGCGCGATGTCCGAATGCGCCACCACGTTGCGCGCGGGAATGTTGGGCCAGCGGCTCAGAATACCGTGGCAGAGCTTCGTCACGGCGCGCATCTGCACCGCCGGAAACGGCCGGTAGCCCCACTCATGCCCCGGATTGACGATCTCGATGCCGATCGAACGATCGTTCAACCCCGAGACGCCGTGCCAAAAACTCACCCCGGCATGCCAGGCGCGGTTCCGTTCCTCGACCAGCGCGTGAATTTCCCCGTTTTCATCGACAAGATAATGCGATGACACCCGCGCCACCGGATCGCATAACCGCGCCAGCGCCGCCGCCGCCGTCTGCATGCCGGTGTAATGCAGCACCAGCATATCCACCCCGCCAGGCCGCGCGTCAAAATTCGGCGAGGATAAAAAAATCAAAGCTTCCGCTCGCGCTTGATCACGTCGTAGGCGGCGTTGATCCGCGCCACCCGGTCGGAGGCGGCGTCGATCATCGCCTTCGGCACGCCGCGCGAGGCCAGGCTGTCGGGATGGTTCTCGCGCATCAGCGTCTTCCAGCGCGCGCGCACCGTCTCGTCGCTGGCCTTCCGGTCGAGGCCGAGCACCGCATAGACATCATCCGTCGGCGTTGCCGCGGGGGTGGACGATGCGCCCGGCCGGCCCGGCCAGCCGCTTCCGCATCGAGGCCAAAACGCCGTGCCACCCGGCCGAGAAAATCCGCCTCATCGGCATTCACCGCGCCATCGGCCCGCGCGATCTGGTACAGGCCGGCCAGCACCTGCTCGAGGATGATCCGGTTATCGGCGAAGGCCTGACCAAGCTGCACAGCGTAAGTCTCGTAGCCCGTGGCGGAATCCCGGGCACGGTCGAACAACCGCGCGATCTCCGCGACGCTGGAATCCGGGATCGAAAAGCTGCGCTTGAACGCGTCGATCTCGGCGCGGCTCACCGGCCCGTCGCATTTCGCGAGCTTGGCCGCCAGCACGGTCACGCTGACGGCGAAAATCTGGTCCCGCCGGCCCAGAAGTGCGGCCATTTTCACCGCCTCGAACGGCAGCGCCTTGGCGGCGATGCTGCTGACCACACCTTCATCGGCAGCATGCCCCAAAGCGGCGCCGAACAGCGCGCCGGCCGGCCCGCCCACGGCAAACCCAGCCACGCCCCCGATGATCTTGCCCCAATATGTCATTAATTTAGCCTAACATAGCCGTACCCTTGAACCAAAACCAACAATCGGACATCAACAACAACGGGCATTCAGGCGGGTTTCATGACGGGCTGGCATTTCTGGATCGACCGCTTCGGCACATTCACCGACACCGTGGCGCACAACGCCGCCAACACGGGCGCAGCCGGCGGCGGTTTCGGACATTCGTGACCAGAAATCGTTTCTGGCTCCTCCCCCTCAGCCTCGTCATCCTGTTGGGGGCCGCCATCCTGGCCCTGCCCAGCTTCGTCGCCTCCGGCACGCATCGCGGCACGATCGAGGGGCTGGCCTCCTCGCTCACCGGCCGCGAGGTGCGGATCAACGGCAGGCTGTCGCTCGCTCTGTTCCCCTCGCCGCAGCTCATCGCCGGGCGCGTCACCATCACCGGCCCTGACCAGGAGACAATCGAGGCGCGCTCCCTCACTTTGGTCATTTCCGTCCCCGCTTTGCTGCACGGCCATCTGCGCGCCACCAGCCTCGTCCTCACCTCCCCCCGAATCGCCTTGCCCTGGCCGCTGCCTGACGGCAGTGCGGTGATCACCCCGCCCGACTGGCTCGCAGCACTGCACGCGCAGATCCAGAATGGCGACGTAACGCTCGGCAACGTGCATCTGAGCGCGGTCGACGCCGCCCTCGTGACCGGGGCCAATGGCGCCATCACCGTCTCCGGCAGCGGCACGGCGGAGGGGCAAAAACTGGCCCTCACTTTGGCGATCGCCGGCACCGGCGCCACCGGCACCGCGCCGCTGCGCATCGACGCGCAAGGCGGCGGCGTCAGCGCGCATTTTCTCGGCGCGCTGAACCGCGCCAGCGAGGTCACCGGCCAGCTCAACGTCACCGCCCCGCATGTTACGGTCAGCGCCGGCATTGGCGCCGATGCCGATACGCTGACCGCGACCACGCTGCAGATCATCTCGGGCAAGGCCCGGCTGGACGGCACCGCGCAGCTGAGCTTCAGCCACCCGCAACTGGCCGCCACCCTGACCGGCCAGAACCTCGATGTCTCCGCCCTTAACGCCGTGCCGCCGCTCTGGCCCGGCATGCCGGTCAGCGTGGCGCTGAACGCTACGAATGTGCGGGCCTTCGGACAGATATTTCCCACGCTGCGGGCGAGCATCGCATCCGGCGGCGGGGCCATCTCGGTCAACCGGCTGCAGGCGAGCCTGCCCGGCGGCAGCACGCTCGCCGGCGATCTGCGGATCGGCGGCGACGGGGCGATCAGCGGCGCGGCCAGCCTGACCGCCCCCGCTTTGCCCGGCCTGCTCGCCAATTACGGCATCCCCGCCCCGGCGGGCTGGAGCAGCGCGACGCTGCGCGCCGCGCTCTCAGGCAGCGCGGCACAATTGCGGCTGCAAAACCTCGCCGGAGAGATCGCCGGCAACCACGTCTCCGGCGATCTCGTGATCGGCGGCCACCATGCCGGCGGCAGCCTCACCTTCGACCGGCTTGACCTGGCGCCACTGCTCGCCTGGCTCGGCCAGCGCCCGAATACCACCTTGTTCTCGGCCGATATGCAGATCACCGCCGCGCGGGCGACGCTGGGGCCGGTCCCGCTCAGCAACCTGCTGGTTGACGGCGCGCTGGACGGTGGGCTGACCATCCGCCGCGCCTCAGCCCAGCTGTTCAACGGGCTGGTCTCCGGCAGCCTGTCGCTGGACGCCAAGGGCCAGGTCACCAACGCCCAGGGTTTCGTCTCGCTGCCCTCCGCCGCGCCGCTGGCGGCACTCCTGCCGCCCGCCTGGCAACCCCCCGCCGTTTTGCTGCAACCGCGCCTGAACCTCACCGTGTTCGCCGAGGGGCCACCGAACGCGCTCGCCACCAGCGCCGTTGCCACGCTCGGCGACTTCACACTCACCGCGGCCCCGACCATTGATCTCACCAAAGGGACCGCCGCCGGCGCGGTGTCGCTGCGCCACCCCAACGCCATCGCCGCGGCGGCGATCTTCCACCTCAATCACGGCCTGGCTTGGCCGGGTGCCGGCTCCATCGCCCTGCGCGCCGACATGCTGCTCTCGCCGACGCAATCCGGCCTGCCCGATTTCGACCTTTCCTTCGGCGACCTAACCGCCAACGGGCGCATCCTGCGCAGCAATGGCATGATTTCCGGCGATATCGAAGCACAGACACTGGCCTTGCCGCCGCTCGCGCTCGCCTTGTCGCTGCCCTGGTCCAGCCTCGCCCAGGCGCCCGGCAAGCTGTCTGTCGCTGCCGGCCAGGTGCTGTATGCGGGGCAAAAAGCGCTCGGCGCGGCGCAGGGCACGATCAGCGTCGGCCCAAACAGCCTGGCGGGAACGCTGACCCGCGCCAGCCTCGCCGGCGGCACGCTCACCGGCAGCTTCACGGCCGCCCTTCCCGGCAGTGCGCCGCCCGGTTTGACGCTGAAATTCGCCGGCGAGCAGCTCGACGCCGCGGCGCTGAACCTGCCGATCAGCTTCCCCTTCACCCTGCCGAACGGCACCGTAACCGCCACCGCCGACCTGACCGCCAGCGGCTACACGCCGGATAGCTGGGCCGCGACCCTGTCCGGCAAGGCCACGCTGAGCGCCGCCAACGGCACCATCAGCGGCTTCGACCTGGCGGGAATCGCCCACACCCTCACCACGCACGGCCACACGCATCTGCGCGCCGCGGTCACCTCCGGGCACAGCCGGTTCGCGACGCTGGCTTTGTCCACCGTTTTTGCCAACGGCAACGGCACGGTGACGGCGGCGCGGCTAACCGGCCCGGATGGCGGCGCCACCGCGACCGGCAGCATCGGCATGGTCGATCATGACGTGGCGTTGCGGCTCGGCCTGCAGCCGAACCTCAACCCGCCGCTCACCATCGGCAACGCGATCCTCGGCAACTGGCAGGAGGCCAAGCAGTTCCCCCGCCTGCGCGACGCGCAGGGCTGGAAACCGGCGCACTGAGAATCAAAAAGCGCCGCGCCCGGGCTTCAGGACGCGGCGCCAAATGGCTTATGCCTGGGTTACGGCGGCTCAGCGCTCGCCGTCGTCATTCTCCGGCTGCACGTCGATATCGGCGTCGATCACGTCGGTGTCGTCGTCGAGATCGTCGTCATCCTCCAGGATGTCCTCATCCGCCTCATCGTCGCCAACCTCGACATCCACTTCATCCGGATCAGCCGCCGCCGGCTTGGCGATCTTCTTCGCCTCTTCCGGCAGCGGGGCGGCGCGCTTCAGGCGCGGCTGTTCCGCCGGCTGTTCGGTGGCGCATTTCGGGCAGACCGCCGGGTCTTTCCCGAGGTCGAAAAACCGCGCCCCGCAGGACACGCAAGTACGTTTTTCGCCGAGTTCCGGTTTGGCCATAAAAACCTCTTTGCTCCACGCAATTTCAACAAGCTCGGCGCGATGCCATGCCCTGCGCGCCATGTCAAACCGAATACGCGCCGGCCGTCAAAAGCAACGTTTCCGCACGAAATTTTCACCCCTGTCACGGCGCAGCGGTTTCCGTTCCCGGGGAAAACGCGCTAAGCGCCGCGCATGGAATCACAACCCGCAAGGCCGCTCGCCGCCGGCCGTCCCGCCGCCCCGCTCGCCGGGGAGATCACCGTCCCCGGGGACAAATCCATCAGCCACCGCGCTTTGATGTTCGGCGCGCTCGCGGTGGGTGAAACCCGAATCACCGGCCTGCTGCAGGGCGAGGACGTGCTGCGCACCGCCGCCGCCATGCGTGCCTTGGGTGCTGAGATCCGCCAGGAAGGGGCCGACTGGATCGTCGCCGGGCGCGGCATCGGCGCCCTCACCCCGCCGGACGACGTGCTGGACATGGGCAATTCCGGCACCGCCGCGCGGCTGCTCACCGGTATTCTCGCCACCCATGACATGTATTCGGTGATGACCGGCGACGCCTCGCTGCGCACACGCCCGATGCGCCGCGTCATCGAGCCCTTGAAAATGTCCGGGGCGTCGTTCACCGCCCGCGCGGGCGACCGCCTGCCGCTCACCATCCAGGGCGCGCGCGACGCGCTGCCGATCAGCTACCGCCTGCCGGTTGCCTCCGCGCAGGTGAAATCCGCCGTGCTGCTCGCCGGGCTGAACGCCCGCGGCGTCACCGAGGTGGAGGAGCCGGAACCGACCCGCGACCATTCGGAGAACATGTTGCGCCATTTCGGCGCCGAGCTGACCGTGGGCCAGCAGGGCAAGGGCCGCGTCATCCGCCTTACCGGCCAGCCGGAGCTGCGCGGCGCGGATGTGGCGGTGCCGGGCGACCCCTCCTCCGCCGCCTTCCCGCTGGTGGCCGGGCTGCTGGTGCCGGGCTCGCGCCTGACGATCAGGAATGTCGGCCTGAACCCGCTGCGCACCGGCCTGTTCGACACGCTGCGCGAGATGGGCGCTGACCTGACCATCCGCAACGCCCGCACCCAGGGCGGGGAGAGCATCGGCGACGTGATGGTCGAGCACACCGCGCTTAACGCCGTGGACGTGCCGCCGGAGCGCGCGCCGAGCATGATCGACGAATACCTGATCCTCGCCGTCGCCAGCGCCACCGCGCGCGGCACCTCGCGGCTGCGCGGCCTCTCCGAGTTGCGCGTGAAGGAGAGCGACCGCCTGGCCGCCACCGCCGCCATGCTGCGCGCCGGCGGCGTGCGCGTGGAGATCGAGGGCGACGACCTGATCGTTCATGGCGGCCAAAAAATCCCCGGCGGCGGCGTGGTGCAGACGCATATGGACCACCGCCTGGCGATGAGCGCCCTGGTGTTCGGCCAGGTCACCGAAGCGGAAATGCGCATCGACGACGCCACCTTCATCGACACCTCCTTCCCCGGATTCGTGGCCCTGATGCGCCAGCTCGGCGCGCGCATCACCGCGCCATGATCATCGCCATCGACGGGCCCGCCGCGGCCGGCAAAGGCACGCTGGCGCGGCGCATCGCCGCCGCGCTCGGCCTGCCGTATCTTGATACCGGCCTGCTCTATCGTGCCGTCGGCCGCCGCGTGCTCGATACCGGCGCCGACCCGGCCGACCCGGAAGCCGCCGCTGCCGCCGCGCAAAGCCTCAGCCGCGCCGACCTCGACCGCGCCGATCTGCGCGACGGCAGCGCCAGCAAGGCCGCCAGCCAGGTCGCCTCGATTCCCGGCGTGCGCGCAGCTTTGCTCGACTTCCAGCGGCATTTCGGCACCACCAACGGCGCGGTGCTGGACGGGCGGGATATCGGCACCATCATCTTCCCCGACGCCGACGCCAAGCTGTTCGTCACCGCGAGTCTCGCCGCCCGCGCCCAGCGCCGCCACGCCGAGCTGCTCGCCCGCGGCGACGATGTGAGCCTGGAGGCCGTGCAGGCCGACCTCGCCGCCCGCGACGCGGCCGACGCCAACCGCAAGGCCGCCCCTCTGGTCGCCGCCCCGGATGCGGTACTGCTGGATACCACCGAGCTGAACGCCGATGCGGCGTTTGCCCGGGCGATGGCGTTGATTACGGAAAAGATTAAGTAAGCGGCCGCTTTTTTGTAAAAAAGCGTCGCAAAAAACTTTTGGTTACTCTGGGCCGGTGGCGGTGAAACCAGCACGGCCCAGTTTAAAAAAGTTTTTTTGCTACTTTTTTTCAAAAAAGTAGCCTTTTTCTTCCTTTCATCACGCTCTCGTTTTGCTTGACGTATGCGGCAGGGAGCGTGAACACTCCGGATCAACGCCCTCACGGAGCCATGAAGGATCAGAGGCATGAACCGCACCCGCACGGTCACCTGGGAAGACCCGATCGCCGCCGCCGCGCAGATACGCGAACATGCCGGGCTGGAGGCGCTGCACGCGATGATGCAGGGCAGGATCCCGCCGCCGCCGATCATCAACCTGCTCGGCATGAGCATGGAAAGCGCCGAGCATGGGAAAGTGGTCATGACCCTGCCGATCGGCGAGTATCTCTACAATCCCGCCGCCACGGTACATGGCGGCGCCACCGCCACGCTGCTGGATTCGGTAATGGGCTGCGCCGTGCTCTCCACCCTGCCGCCGCACCGCGCCTACACCACGCTGGAGCTGAAGCTCAGCTATATCCGCCCGATCACCACCGCCATCGGCACCATCACCGCCACCGGCCGCGTCATCAATGCCGGCCGCCGGGCCGCCTTCGCCGAAGGCACGATCACCGACGCCGCCGGCAAAATTCTCGTCACCGGCTCCACCACCTGCGCGATCTGGGAGATCTGATGTTTTGGATGTCGAAGCGAAGAGAAGCGCTTCTTTTTTGAAAAAAAGAAGCAAAAAACTTTTATAATTTAGACCGTTCTGGTTTCGCTGCCACCGGCCCAGATTAGCAAAAGTTTTTGCGCCGCTTTTTTTAAAAAGCGGCCACTTTCCTGTTTCCACGTCGCCCCCTGGCAACAAAAACCAAAAAGGAAACGCCATGGCCAACAAACACCAGCTTCTGATCAAGCATATTTTAAAAATGCCGATCGCGCAGGCGAGCCGCAAGGAGATCGTCTATCGCGGCGAACTGCGCCTCACCTACCCGCAATTCGTCGAGCGTGTGCACCGCCTGGCCGGCGCCCTCACCGCTTTGGGCGCGAAACCGGGCATGCGCATTGCCGTGGTCGACTGGGACAGCCACCGCTACCTCGAAGCCTACTTCGCCATCCCCATGCTCGGCTGCGTGCTGATGACCGTGAACATCCGCCTCAGCCCGGCGCAGATCGCCTATACGATCGACCATTCCGACGCGGAAATCATGCTCATCAACAAGGATTTTTATCCCGCCTGCGCCGGCATCCGCGAACAGCTGACAAAAATCAAAAAAGTCGTCTGCCTGGCCGACGACCGCGCTCCGGCGGATGACGGCTACGGCGAGAAATACGCGAGCGATTACGAGACACTGCTCGCCGCCGCAGCGCCCGCCTACGACTTTCCGGATTTCGACGAAAACACCACTGCCACCACCTTCTACACCACCGGCACCACCGGCGAGCCGAAAGGCGTGTATTTCTCGCACCGGCAGATCGTCCTGCACGCCCTCACCGTCATGTCCACCATCGTCATGAGCGGACATAACGGCCGCCTCTCACGCGAGGACGTGTACATGCCGCTGACGCCGATGTTCCATGTGCATGGCTGGGGATTTCCCTTCGTGGCGACGCTGATGGGCATGCAGCAGGTCTATATCGGCCGCTTCCAGCCGAAGCTGGTGCTGAAGCTGCTCGCCGCCGAGCGTGTCACCACCTCCCATTGCGTGCCGACCATTCTGCACATGCTGCTCGCAGCGCCGGAGGCTGAAAGCATCGATTTCAGCCGCTGGCGTGTGCTGGTTGGCGGGTCGGCCATGCCGGAGGCGCTCTGCCGCGCCGCCCTCGCCCGCGGCATCGATGTTTATACCGGCTACGGCATGTCGGAATCCTGCCCGATCATGACCATCAGCCAGATCACCGGCGACATGCTGGCCGACGATCCCAGCCTGGAACATGCGGTCAAAATCCGTTGCGCCACGGGGCAGGCCGCCGCGCTGCTCGAACTCGCCCTCGCGGATGAAAACATGAATCTTCTGCCCCATGACGGCAAAAGCATCGGCGAGGTGGTGGCGCGCGGCGCCTGCCTCACCAACGGCTACGTGAAAAACGAGGCGGCCAGCGCCGCTTTGTGGCGCGGCGGCTGGATGCATACCGGCGATATCGGCACGATCGACCAATACGGCCTGCTGCACGTGCTCGACCGCAGCAAGGACGTGATCAAGACCGGCGGCGAATGGATCTGCTTCACGAAACATACTCGAAAGTGTGCGTCGCGATAATTTGCTCTCCGTTGACGGCCGACTGGCCCCAACTGGAGTCTTGCCTGGGCAGTCTCAGGCTTGGCTTTAAATCACGACCGTCGCTGTTGCTCGGGCACTGTTTTAAAGCCTGCCGTGACCGTTCTTCGAGCACCTTCTTAACCTCACGGTATGGAAGGAAACGACTAATCCCCTTGTCGTATTTACGCTCTCGAATGTTCACGGCGGCGACATGGTCGGCATCAAACACGGCCCTGCACTTGGTGCAGTAAATGGAGTCGCCCCTTCTCTGCCCGAAAGCAGAGCAGGAAGCGATCCATTGCGACGTGTAGGCTGCATTAACCTCGTCGACCAGCGCACCGCGCCGGCGGGATGTTGCTTCGACGCCTTCTTGGATCAGTCCCCTGACCCAACCGGAAAGGCGGCGATTAGTGTTGCGGCCGCGATCGTACCCGCGAATAGGATGGCGCAGATCCTCAACCACGACGGCCCCTGCCTTATCGAGCACGCTGTGGCATGCTGAGAAGACCAAGGTTCGCACCTTCTGGCGATGGCGTCGCTTGCGTTCAGCCAGTTTCTGACGGCCAAGATTATGACGACGTATGCGCTCAGCCTTCCTCAGCTTGCGCGCCCGCCGATCCTTGTCCACGGCGACAGCCGCCTCGGCCTCAAACTTGCTGGCCAAAGCTTCCAGCTTTCTCCTTGCGGCCCATACCGTTTTCAGATGGTCGGATTCAGCTGACAGCAGAGCGCCCAGGCCCTCGCCATGTTTATGGCCGTCGCTGTCGGTGAAGACCTCAGAATAACCCTTATCGAGGCCCTTTTCGGATATGCCGCAGGGCCGACTGACACAGGCATCCTTCTCGTCGACGGTGTACAGGATATCGACCTCACCGTCGGCGCGGACCCGGAGGCGGATGGCGCCTTCGATCGGCCGCTCGAACTTTCCCAGTGGGATGGCAATACGCTGGCGTGGAACCAGAGACGACACGGCAAGCCAGCGCCGGCCGTTGATGTCGAAGGTGCCGTGTCCCTGCACGTCGAACACAATCTGGTCGGTGGTGCGGCTGACGCCATGACGCCAATGCTTCCGCATCAGCCGGTGCAGCAGACGGTCCTGCGGCCAGGTGCCATCGCGGAGCATGCCGGCCAGGCGCTTCTTGTCATCCTTGCTTCGATGAGAGCGCCAGACGATACGTATCACAGCGTCAATGGCGGCGGCGCGCTGGGCCTTTATGGCGTTGAGGCTATCTTCCAGCGTGGCTTTCCAGATGCGCGCCGGCAGACCGGTCCGCTTACCCAGCTCCGGCCCGGCTAACCAGTCCTCGTCGCGGATCGTGCGGTTGGTGCGCTCCAGGCCGGCCAAGGCGCCGTATCGCCGCCACGCCTCGGTCCGCACCTTACCGCACAGTCGAGCCATTTCGGCCAGGCGGGCATGCTTGGAGGCGGTCAGGTGGGCGGAAGTGACCGTGCGAGTGACGACAGGCATCAGGCGGGCGGCAGACTATCAGCCCCAGATGCGTCAGATCCGAGGGCTTCCTTAAGCTTTTTCTTATAGTTGCGCAGACCGTACAGCCGGCTGCTGAAACAATGGACGATTGTCATCAGGTCTTGAACCATTTCCTGCTCCGGTGACAGCGAGTCATTGTTGAGAATCAGCAACTCGCAGCCCTTACGCTGGCACAAAGCTTCGAACCACTCGAAACCGAAGCGGACCAGCCGGTCTTTATGGGCGATAACCAGCGCCTTGACCTCACCTCGTTCCACAGCCTCCATAACGGAGGCGAATTTTGGTCGCTTGAAATTCAGACCGCCGCCGATTTCCTCGACCCATTCCACATTGGCGAGCCCGCGGGCCGCCACAAAAACCTCCAGAACACTTCTCTGGTTTTTGAGATCTGGTTTTTGAGCTTGGCTGCTGACTCGGCAATAAGCGATGACGCGATTCGGGACCGTAATCTCGTGCCGCCGGCCCAGAAATGCGTCCAACTGCTGGCGAGTATAAACCCGCCGGTTGGTCGCGGTGCGGCTGTCTGGCCTTAGCACGCCTTCGCGGTCCCATCGTTGAAGGGTACGGACAGTTCGGCCTACATATTCGGCGGCCTCAGAAACACTCAGTAAATGAGGTATTTTCATACTCATTATGATAATATATGAGTATTATTGAGTATCATCAAGTGGCGCTAATTCCACTCCCTCACGCTCGAGGACATCATCCTGCACGATGCCAGGGTCAGCGAATGTGCGGTCATTGCTTTGCAGGATACAATGTGGGGCGAGCGTCCGGCGGCGGTCGTCGTGCCCAGGCCGGACGCCATGCTCACCGAGGAGGAGGTGAAAAACCTGATCCGCGCCCGGGTGGAGCTTGGCGAACTCTCCCGCTACGCCATTCCCGACCATGTCTTCTTCGCCGAGGCGCTGGAGAAAACCTCGGTCGGCAAGCTCGACAAAAAGAAATTGCGGGTGATCTACGGCGCCGCCCAGAGCCGTTGAGGGACGATGGGAAGGAACAGGAAAGTGGCCGCTTTTTTGAAAAAAAGCGGCGCAAAAAACTTTTGGTTACTCTGGGCCGGTGGCGGTGAAACCAGCACGGCCCAGTTTAGCAAAAGTTTTTTTGCTACTTTTTTTTAAAAAAAGTAGCCTTCCTTTTTGCGGCGAAAAACCGTCAGAGATTCGCCTGGGTGACGAACTTCGTCACCAGATACGGCTCCAGCCCCTCGACGCCGCCTTCGGAACCATAGCCGCTATCCTTCACCCCGCCGAACGGCGTTTCCGGCAAAGCGATGCCGTGATGGTTGATCGAGACCATGCCGGACTCGATCGCCGAGCCCAGCCGCGCCGCCGTGGCGTTGGAACGCGTATAGGCATAGGCGGCCAGACCGTAGGCCAGGCGGTTCGCCTCGGCGATGGCCTGATCCACGCTGTCGAACGGGATCATCAGTGCCAGCGGGCCGAACGGCTCCTCATGCAGCACCCGCGCCTCCGGCGAGAGATCGGTCAGCACCGTCGGCTCGAAAAAATAGCCCTTGTTGCCGATACGCTTGCCGCCGGTGCGCAAGGTGGCGCCCTTCTGCACCGCATCGGCGACGAACGTTTCCATCGCCGCCACACGGCGCGGATTGGCGAGCGGCCCCATGGTGGTGCCGTCTTCCAGACCGTTGCCGACCTTGACCGCCTGCGCTGCCTGCACGAAGCGCGTCACGAACGGCTCGTACACATCCTGCTGCACCAGGAAGCGCGTCGGCGAGACGCAGACCTGGCCGGCATTGCGGTATTTGTTGGCGGCAAGAATCTTTACCGCCTGGTCCAGATCCGCGTCATTGCAGATGATCGCCGGGGCATGACCGCCCAGCTCCATGGTCGCGCGCTTCATATGCGCCCCGGCCAAAGCCGCCAGATGCTTGCCGACCGCAGTCGAGCCGGTGAAGGAGATTTTCCGTACCACCGGATGCGGAATCAGATATTCGGAAATTTCCGCGGGCACGCCATAGACCAGTTGCACCACGCCCTCCGGCAGCCCGGCATCGACATAAGCGCGCACCAGCTCGGCGCAGCTCGCCGGCGTCTCTTCCGGCCCTTTGAGGATAAAGGCGCAGCCCGCCGCCAGTGCCGCGGAGATTTTCCGCACCGCCTGGCTCATCGGGAAGTTCCACGGGGTGAAGCCCGCAACCACGCCGACCGGCTCGCGCACCACCATCTGGTAGACGCCCTCGCCGCGCGCCGGGATCAGCCTTCCATAGGCGCGGCGCCCTTCTTCGGCGAACCATTCGATCACGTCGGCGCAGCCTGCCACCTCGATCCGCGCTTCCGCCAGCGGTTTGCCCTGCTCGGTGGTGAGAATGCGGGCGATCTCCTCGGCGCGCTCGCGCACCAGCGCGGCTGCCTTGCGCATCAGCTTGGAGCGCTCCACCACCGGCACCTTGCGCCAGGTCTCAAAGCCTTTTTGCGCGGCGGCCAGCGCCTCGTCGAGATCCGCCTTCGAGGCATGGGCGAGCTTGCCGATCACTTCCTCGGTCGCCGGATTGATCACATCCAGTGTACGACCATCCTTGGCGGCGCGCCATTTGCCGCCGACATGCAACATGACATCCTGATACAAAGTTAACGCTCCTGTCCTGATTTTTAGTACATGCGCGCGTTGGGCGCGCTTACAAGGCTCGCCCGAGGTTATACCGGGCGGGACCGATCGAACAGCCCTGAGGTTGAGGCAGGAAGGCCGCCGCTTTTTTTTCAAAAAAGCGGCGGCTTCCCTGTTTTCACTCAAGCCTATCGCGCTCTAGCTGGCGGCGATGACCACCTTGCGCAGCGTCTCCACCATCTGCGCAATCTGCTCGGCGGTGGCAGCGAAAGGCGGCGCCAGCACCAGCGTGTCGCCGGCCACTCGCATCACCAGCCCGGCCTCGAACGCCTTGCACAAAATCTTGAAGCCACGCGCGCCCGGCTTCTCCCCGGGTTCCAGGTCCACCGCGCCGAGCAGGCCGAAGCCGCGCGTATCGGTGACGTAAGGCAGCTCGCGGAACGAGGCGATCTGCTCCAGGAAGGCCGGGGCAAGATCCCTCACCCGCGCGAACGTGTCCTCCTCGCGGTAGATTTTCAGCGTCGCGAGGCCGGCGGCGCAGGCCACCGGATGCGCCGAATAGGTATAGCCGTGGAACAGCTCCACCGTGTTCTCGGGGGCGGCGTCCAGGATCGCCTGCTGGATGTCCTCGCGCACGGCGACCGCGGCCATCGGGATGCTGCCATTGGTCAGCGCCTTCGCCATGGTCATCATGTCCGGCGTCACGCCGAAGGTCTGCGCCGCGAAATTCTGGCCGGTGCGGCCGAACCCGGTGATCACCTCGTCAAAGATCAGCAGGATGCCATGCTTGGTGCAGATCTCGCGCAGCCGCTGCAGATAACCTTTGGGCGGCACCAGAATGCCGGTGGAACCGGCGATCGGCTCGACGATGCAGGCGGCGATGGTGTCGGCGCCGTGCAGGTCGACGAAGCGCTGCAGATCATCAGCCAGGTCGGCGCCATGCGTGCCCTGCCCCATCTCGAACTGGTTCGCGGGGATTTTCGTGTGGCGCAGATGCGAGACACCGGGCAGGCCGACGCCGAACGCCTTGCGGTTGGCGACCATGCCGCCGACCGACTGGCCACCGAAATTCACGCCATGATAGCCGCGCTCACGGCCGATGAAGCGCTGCCGTGAAGCCTCGCCCCGCACCCGGTGATATTGCAGGGCGATTTTCATCGCACTCTCCACCGCCTCTGAGCCGGAGCAGGTAAACAGGATGCGGTTCAGCCCCGCAGGCGCCATCTGCGCGACTTCCTCGGCCAGACGAAACGCCGACGGCACGCCGTACTGGAAGGGCGGCGCGTAATCCAGCTCCTCCATCTGCTTCGCCACTGCCTCGCGGATCTCACGGCGGCCATGGCCGAGCGGGATACAATACAGGCCCGAGGAACCATCCAGCAACCGGTCGCCCTGCGTGTTCCAGTAATAAACCCCCTCCGCCCGGGTCAGGATTCGCGGCGATTCGTGGAATTGCCGATTCGCGGTGAATGGCATCCATTGATGAATCAGCGGGTCGTTGCTTTGACGGGCAGAGGCGCTCATGGTTTTCTCCTGAAGGGACAGGCTAAGCTTACTATTTTAAACAGACTTGGCCAGAAAAAAACGCCATAAAACGCTGTTGGGCCGAGGTCAACGCTGTTTCGGCCGGGCATCGTCGAGGATATTCAACATTTTGGAAACGGTCCGCCTGGACTGTAAGCTACGGCCCAGCGGCAACAAATAACCATCAACAAGAACGAAAAGAGGATTTTTGGAATGTCCACGCGTGGGTTCGGCACCGTCCCCGAGTTGGCCGCTATGATCCAGGCGGGGCGTATTCTGCTGCTGGCGGGGGAGGAAAGCCTGCTCGCCGGCCTGCCGCGCGGGCGCTGGATCGGCGGCACCGCGACGAATTTCCTCACCGATGCCGGCGGCGTTACCGAACAGGGGCGGATTTTCTACGCCGATCTCACCCCCTACGCGCAATCCGCGGAAATTCAGCGCCTCAGCGCCCGGCAACTGCCGGGGCTGGCGCAGCGTTATCCGCAAAACGGGTTTTCGGTGCTGATCCTGCCCGGACTCAGCGACATCCTCGTCAGCTTCGCCCGCGACGCCGGCGATTACGTGGGCCTGTTCAACGGACCGTTGATCGGTTGGATGAGCGCAGTGGAGATCACCGAGATCGGCCGGAAAACACCCAAAATCTTTGCAGGTGACGGCCACCCTTACGCAAACCGGGCTGCGCTCATGCATGTCACCCTGCCACGGCTGCTGTCGGCGCAGATCGACATCGTCAACCTGTTCTCGTCCGGCAAAGGCGCTGTCATCACCTTCCCCGAAGACGGGTTGAGCGCGACGGACTGCCTGGTCGACGGCGCGCCGCTCAACCTCGCCGCTTACATCGCCGCCCAACGCATCGACACCAGCCTGCCGCTGATCGCGGACCAGCACGGCGCGACCGTGAACGTGTCAATCCTCCAGGTCGATGCCGCGGCGCAACGCGTGGCGTTTTTCACGCCGGTCTTCAAAACCATGAGCTACCGCTTCGCCACCCCGCTCACCGATTTTGTCGCCGCCTTCGACCGCGCTGTCGCCGCCACCGAACCTGGCGAGATCGCCTTCGCCTGCAACTGTGTGCTGAACTACCAGAACGCCCGGCTGCAGGGCCGGCGCGCGGGCAAGTTCACCGGCCCCGTCACCTTCGGCGAGATCGCCTATATCGCCCTCAACCAGACCCTCGCCTGCCTGTCGATCATCCGCATGGAAGATGAAAATCTGGAGGATAAGACCCCGGAGGATTTCTGAGCCTCAGCCGCGGACATTAAATAAACGTTTGGGATTTTGACAGCATCCCGTCACAAACATTGCATTAGTTACGCTTGGTTTTCTGCCGCAACATTCCGTCATCCGGGATGACGGCGGAAAGACATGTCTGCGTCACTCCATCGTCAAAGGATCCAACCTTGCTGACTATCCCCCGCCTCTGCCTCGTTGTCCTCTGCGCCGGTTCGCTGGTCGGCTGCTCGAACATGACAAGGACACAACAACGCATGCTCTCCGGCGGCGCGATCGGCGCCGTCGGCGGCGCCGCCATCACCGCCATTGTCGGCGGCCCCGTGCTGCTGGGCGCCGCACTCGGCGCCGGCGTGGGCGCCGTGGCCGGCGGTGCGACACATTAGCAAGGGGAAGACTTCTTTTTGTGAACAAAAAGAAGCAAAAAAAATTTCTAAACTGGGCCGTGCTGGTTTCGCTGCCACGGGCTTATAGGAACAAAAGTTTTTTGCGCCGCTTTTTTCCAAAAAAGCGGCTACTTCCTGCTTCGACAAAAAAAAGGGCTCCGCGAACGGAGCCCTTTTTTAAATCAACAAAATCAGCCCTGGCGTTCCAGCATCAACTGCTTCACCTTGCCGATCGCCTTCGCCGGGTTCAGCCCTTTCGGGCAGGTCTGGGTGCAGTTCATGATCGTGTGGCAGCGGTACAGCTTGAACGGATCCTCCAGCGCATCCAGGCGCTTCCCGGTCTTCTCGTCGCGTGAATCCGCGATCCAGCGATAGGCCTGCAGCAGCACGGCCGGCCCCAGATAGCGGTCGCCGTTCCACCAGTAGCTCGGGCAGGAAGTGGAGCAGCAGAAGCACAGGATGCACTCCCACAAGCCATCGATCTCGGCGCGCTCCTCGCGGCTCTGCAGCCGCTCGCCATCCGGCGGCGGCGGGGTTTCGCTCTGCAGCCAGGGCTCCACGGAGCGGTATTGCGCATAAGCCTGGCTCAGATCCGGCACCAGATCCTTCACCACCGGCATATGCGGCAGCGGGTTGATGGCCACCGCGCCCTTCACCTCGTCGATCGGCTTCAGGCAGGCCAGCGTGTTGGTGCCGTCGATGTTCATCGCGCAGGAGCCGCAAATACCCTCGCGGCAGGAGCGGCGGAAGGTCAGCGAGGCGTCGATCTCGTTCTTAATCTTGATGATCGCGTCCAGCACCATCGGCCCGCAGGCGTCGAGATCGATCTCGAACGTGTCCATCACCGGGTTTTTCCCGTCATCGGGGTTCCAGCGATAGACCTTAAACTCCTTCACCCGCTTGGCGCCGGCGGGGGCCTTGTAGGTCTGCCCCACGCCCACTTTGGAGTTTTTCGGAAGAGTGAATTCGGCCATGGGAAAACCTCCTTAATACACGCGCTTCTTGGGCGGGAACACGGAGACCTCGTTGGTCAGGGTCTGCATCTTCACCGGACGGTATTCAAGCTTCACGCCGCCATTCTCGTCGCAATAGCTGATCGTGTGCTTCATCCACTCGGCATCGTCACGCTCAGGAAAATCGTCATGCGCCTGCGCGCCACGGCTCTCCTTGCGGGCCTCGGCGCTGACCATGGTGGTCATCGCATTGCCCATCAGGTTATCCAGCTCCAGCGCCTCGACGAGGTCGGAATTCCAGATCAGGCTGCGATCCGTCACCGCGATGTCGGACAGGCCTTTCCACAGGTTCTGCATTTTCGCGACGCCTTCGCTCAGGCTCTTGGAATTGCGGAACACCGCGGCATGGCCCTGCATGGTGCGCTGCAGCTGGTCGCGCAGCTCGGCCACCTTGGTGCCGCCTTTGGCGTTGCGGGTCTTGTCGAACCGCGCCAGGCTCGCCTCGCCGGCATTGGCAGGGAGCGGCGCCTGGGTCGCGCTGGGCTTGACGATCTCCGCCGCCCGGTGCGCCGCGGCACGGCCAAACACCACCAGGTCGAGCAACGAGTTGGTGCCGAGCCGGTTGGCGCCGTGCACCGACACGCAGGCCGCCTCGCCCACCGCCATCAGCCCGGGCACCACCGCATCCGGGTTGGCGACGGTCGGCCGCAGCACCTCGGTGCGGTAATTGGTCGGGATGCCGCCCATGTTGTAATGCACGGTCGGCAGCACCGGGATCGCCTCCTTGGTCACGTCCACGCCGGCGAACACACGCGCGGTCTCGGAGATGCCCGGCAGGCGCTCATGCAGAATATCCGCGCCCAGATGCTCCAGATGCAGCAGGATATGGTCCTTGTTCGGACCCACGCCGCGGCCCTCGTTGATCTCGATGGTCATCGAGCGCGAAACCACGTCGCGCGAGGCCAGGTCCTTCGCGGTCGGCGCGTAGCGTTCCATGAAGCGCTCGCCCGCGGCATTGGTGAGATACCCGCCCTCGCCGCGCGCGCCCTCGGTGATCAGGCAGCCGGCGGGGAAAATGCCGGTGGGGTGGAACTGCACGAATTCCATGTCCTGAACCGGCAGCCCGGCGCGGATCACCATGCCGCCGCCATCGCCGGTGCAGGTATGGGCGGAGGTGCAGGAGAGATAGGCACGGCCATAACCGCCGGTGGCCAACACCACTTGCTGCGCGCGGAAGCGGTGGATCGTGCCGTCTTCCAGGTTCCAGGCCATCACGCCGCGGCACGCGCCCTCATCGTCCATGATCAGGTCGAGCGCGAAATATTCGACGAAGAACTCGACCTCGTGCTTCAGGCTCTGCTGGTACAGCGTGTGCAGTATCGCGTGCCCGGTACGGTCGGCGGCGGCGCAGGCGCGCATCGCCGGCTCCTTGCCGTAATCCTTCATATGCCCGCCGAACGGGCGCTGATAGATCTTGCCGTCCTCGGTGCGCGAGAACGGCACGCCGAAATGCTCCAGCTCATAGATCGCCGGTACCGCCTCGCGGCACATATATTCGATGGCGTCCTGGTCGCCCAGCCAGTCCGACCCTTTCACGGTGTCGTACATATGCCAGCGCCAGTCATCCTCGCCCATATTGCCGAGGGCAGCACCAATGCCGCCTTGCGCCGCCACGGTGTGGCTGCGCGTCGGGAACACCTTGGTGATGCAGGCGGTTTTCAGCCCCGCAGCCCCCATGCCGAGCGTCGCGCGCAGGCCGGACCCACCGGCGCCCACGACCACCACGTCATAGGTGTGGTCGATGATCTTGTAGCCGCCAATCGATGTTTTTGAGATCGCGTTCATGGAACCAGAAATCCGTTTCTTAAAGGGCGAGTTTCAGAACCGAGACGGCGCAGGCCAGCGCGCAGACCACGCAGGCGCCCTTCACCAGCAGAATGCTGGCCATCCGCTTCGCCTCGCAATGGACATAGTCCTCGACGACCACCTGCAAACCGAGCGCCAGGTGATAGAACAAGGCGGCGATCAGGCAGAGATACAGCACCGCGTTCCAGGGTTCGGCCATGAACGCGGCCATCTGCGCGCGCGAGGCCCCGGCCAGCATCAGCACCGAGAGCACGAAGTACAGCGAGAGCGGCAGCAAAGCGATGGCGGTGAGGCGCTGCGCCCACCAGTGATGCAGCCCGGCATGAGCGGCGCCGAGGCCCTTCGCGCGGCCGAGCTGGCTGCGCATGATGTTGATCGAGGGAGTGTTGTGTTTATCCATTTTTATTCACCACACCAGGAAAGCGATGATCCAGAAGACGACGGTGAGCACCACCGTCGCGGCGAGCACGGTCCGGCCGTTGCGATGCATCGCCGGCAGCTCGAAACCGCGCCCGGCATCCCAGGCGAGATGCCGGATGCCGTTACAAAAATGGTAGAACAGCGCGAAGGTGAAGCCGATCAGCACCAGAATGCCGACCCAGGTGGCGAGCAGCGCCTGCATGACCGAGAAGGCGCCATCGCCGGCCGCGGCGCAGACCAGCCAGGCGGTGAGCAGTAGCGTGCCGACACCGAGCGCGCAGCCGGTGATGCGATGGAAAATCGACGTCACCGAGGACATTTGCGGCTTGTAGACCTGCAGATGCGGGGAAAGGGGACGGCGGACCAGCACGCCCTCCGAATTGCGCCCGATCATCTGGGCTTCGCGGACATCCTTCATGGAAAACCTTTCTAACAGGTCGTTGTAGGCGAATTATGTTGCAGTTGCTTAATCCGCACCTCCGGCACGGTCAACGCCACCAAACCCGCCTGGAACGGTTTCCTGCAATGCAGCCGAAGGATATATAGGCGACAACTATGAGGTCGCCACGGGCTCCGCTTCCAGGCGCACGAGATCGACCCAGCGACTCGCTAAATCCTCGAGATCGAGACTGGTCTGCACCTCCAGCCGCGCGAGTGGGGCACCGCCCTCCGCCGGTGCGTATTTCCGGCCCGGATCCGCCATGATGACAATGGCTTGCGCGGCGCAGCTGCGCAGCCAGGGCAGGATATGCCGGGCCATCGGCGCCTCGTAACAGACATCGCCGCAAAGGATCACATCCCAGCAGCACGGCGTGCCCACAACATCGCCCAATAACACGTTAATTTCACATTTATTCTCAGCCGCGTTCAGCGCGATCGCCGCGGCCGCGAACGGGTCGATCTCCGCTGCTTCCACACAAGCCGCACCGGCTTGCGCGCAGGCAATGCCCGCCAGCCCGCAGCCGGAAGCGAAATCCAGGATCCTGCGCCCCGCCACCAGCCCCGGATGGTCGGTGACATAGCGCGCGAGTGCCTCCGAGCCGGGCCAGGCGAACGCCCAGAACGGCGGCGGCATGTTATAGGCCTGCAGGAACGCCTCGCTCGCCTGCCAGAGCGGCGTGATCTCGGTGGCAAGATGCAGTTTTATGCCGGTTACCAGCCGCGCGCTGGACAACGCCGTATGCTGGCGGATGAAAGCGAGATGGTCGGGAGGTGGCGGAATCACGCGCGCGGATGAAGGGCTTTTGCTGCCCCCGCATAGGGCTCACACCGGTAAGTTTCGGACAATTCCGCCAACAGCGCCCCCAGCCCTGCACGCTCCTCCTGCAGCCGGGCCCAGCGCGCGGCGGCGGTCCAGAAGACCGAACTCGCCTGCATCAGCAAGGCGGTGAACCCGGCGCCCACGCGGCCAGCCGCAAAGAACGCAGCGCAGGGAAACCGCCGGGCAAGATTGTCGGCCATTCAGCACCCCCGGAATGAGTGTTCCGAATGTGAAATGGCCGCATCGTAACGTCAAGCATTCTGCGCTCCACCCACGGGAAGAAGGCGAGCAGGAAGCCGGTATCGCGCGGGCGCCGCGATACCGGCTTCCTGCTAATGCGCATTTCGTCCCGGGCCGGCCTTGGCGCGAAAGCGCTTCTGCGGCATCCCGGCGGGAGCGGCCCTCCGATGCTGCTCCGACAGCGTATCCAGCAGGCTCTGCACCCCCTCCGCCTCGTCGAATTTTCGGGCCATTTGCGCCGCCGCCGGCCACAGCACCAAACTCGCCTGCATCGCCAGCAGCATCAGCCCCCGGCCGTAGAGACCTGCGGCAAAGGCTCGCGCACAGGGAAACAGAATAGAGGTTTTTTGCTTCAACACACCCTCGAGCCGGTCACACCGGATGATGTCGCGTCGCAACGGAGTTTGCAATGGATCGGTAACGATCCGCGACAAATACCCCGCAAATCCTGGTCCCCGGCGTTCAACCGGTGATGTCGTCGGGCTCCGGCGCGATATCGGGCTTCTCCACCTCGAGCCGCGCGACGCGCGCCTCCAGCGCCTCCACCTGTGCCTTGGCGCGCCGCGCCAGCTCGGACATCGCCTCGAAATCCTCGCGCTTGACGAGATCCAGGCGCCGCACCGCCTCCTCAACCCGCGCCCGCACCATTGCCGCGATTTCCTCGCGCAGGCCGGTCAAGGCAGAAAGCGCACCGCCGGCAACCCCGGCGAGGTCATCGAAAATTTTCGGGCGTTCGTTCATGGTCGCTGGGCCTTCTCTGAAATCAATGACGCTTTATAAGCGCTCGTATGATATTGGTCACGGGTGGTGCCGGCTTCATCGGCTCGAATCTTCACGCGGCACTGCAGGCTGAGGGGCATGACACCGTCATCGCTGACTGGCTGGGCAGTGACGGCAAATGGCGCAACCTGCGCCACCACCCGCCCGGGCGCGTCATCGCCCCGGAGGCGCTGGAAGCCTACCTGGCCACCGACCCGGCGCTCGACGCCATCGTGCATCTCGGCGCGATCTCCGAGACCACGGCGACCGATGGCGATCTGGTCTGGCGCAGCAATGTCGAGCTCAGCCAGAAACTCTGGTCCTGGTGCGCGGCGCATGGTGTGCGCTTCATCTACGCCTCCTCCGCCGCCACCTATGGTGATGGCGTGGCCGGGTTCGACGATAACTTGCTCCTCCCCTCTTTGCAGAAGCTGCAGCCGCTCAACCTGTATGGCTGGAGCAAGCATGCGTTCGACCTCTGGGTGGCGCGCCAGGTGGAAGCCGGCGCCCCGGCCCCGCCCGCCTGGGCCGGCGTCAAATTCTTCAACGTCTACGGCCCGAACGAATACCATAAGGGCAAGATGATCTCGGTCGTGAAGGTGAAACACGACGAACTCACGGCCGGCGGCCCGATCAAACTGTTCCGCTCCAACCAGCCAGGCCTAGCCGACGGCGCGCAGGCGCGGGATTTCATCTATATCGACGACGTGGTGGCGGCCTTGCGCTTCATGCTCACCGCCCCCGCCCTCGCCGGGCTATACAATCTCGGCACCGGCTTGGCCCGTACCTATGCCGCCCTCGGCGAGGCGGTCTGCGCCGCCAATGGTCAACCGGCGCGCATCGAATTCATCGACATGCCGCAAAACCTGCGCGGCCAGTACCAGTCCTTCACCCAGGCGCCGATGGACCGGTTACGGAAAGCCGGCTTCAACCATAATTTCAAGACTTTGGAAGAAGGGATTGTCACCTATATACAATCCTACCTAACACAGCCGGACCCATACCGATGAACCCGATCATTCTGCCGGTCTTCCAGCGAGGCATCCATCTTGGCCCGCTGGTGATCCATTTTTACGCCCTGGCCTATATCATCGCTTTGCTGATCGGCTGGCGCCTGGTGCGTTACATGGCGAGCCGCAAGCCGGTGGCGGCCACGGGCGAGCAGGTGGACGATTTTCTCACCTGGGCGACGCTCGGCATCATTCTCGGCGGCCGGCTCGGCTACGTGCTGTTCTACCAGCCCGGCTATTTCTTCACCCATCCGAAGGCGATCATCGCCGTCTGGGATGGCGGCATGAGCTTCCATGGCGGGTTCCTGGGCGTCACCACCGCCATCATCTGGTTCTGCGTCAAAAACAAGATCAACATTCTGGCCTTCGCCGACCGCATCGCGGTGGCGGTGCCGATCGGCCTGTTCCTCGGCCGCTGCGCCAATTTCATCAATGGTGAGCTGTGGGGCCGCCCTGCCCCTGCCTGGTTTCCGCTCGCCATGGTCTATCCGGCGGCCGGCCCGCAGCCGCGCTTTCCCTCCGAGCTGATCGAGGCCTGCCTTGAGGGCGTGACCCTGTTCATCGTCATGCTGCTGGTCTCACGCTCGGAATGCCTGCGCCGCCGCGCCGGCACGCTGGCCGGCATTTTCGTCACCGGCTACGGCATCGCCCGCATCATCGGCGAATGTTTCCGCGAACCTGACGCATTCCTCGGCTTCCTGCCCTTCGGCACCACCATGGGGCAGCTCCTCTCCATCCCGATGGTGCTGGCCGGGCTCGGCATCATCTGGTTCGCCGGCACCCGCCCGCGCCTGCAAAGCTGATGGAACGCTTCGACCAGTTCATGGCGCGCGCCAATGCGGCCTATTACGCGGCACAGGACCCGTTCCGGGATTTCACCACCGCGCCGGAACTGACCCAGGTTTTCGGCGAAATCCTGGGCGCCTGGGCAAAGACCGTCTGGCAGATGACGGGCACGCCGGAAAACGTCGTTTTCGCCGAGGCCGGTCCTGGCCGCGGCACGCTGATGGCCGACGCGCTGCGCCTCTGGCCGCGCGAGAGCGTGCATCTCATCGAGACCTCGCCGCGTTTGCGCGCGGACCAGGCGACGCTTGTGCCAAACGCGATCTGGCATGACAGCCTCGACACGCTGCCCGATGGCCCGCTGATTTTGCTCGCCAACGAGTTTCTGGATGCCCTGCCGGTCCGCCAGTTCATCCGCCGCGAGACCGGCTGGCAGGAGCGCTACGTCGCCGACGGCGCCTATGTGGAGCAGCCGGCAGACATCGATCTGCCGGACGATCCCCCGGGGAGCATCCGCGAGATCAACGAGGCGGCGTTAAATTTTTGCGACAAACTGGCGGCGCGGGGCGCCGTCGCCCTGTTTCTCGATTACGGCCCGCTGCAAAGCGCCGCGGGCAGCTCGGTACAGGCGATCCGCGACGGGCAATATGCCGACCCACTGCACAATCCGGGCAGCGCCGACCTCACCGCGCATGTCGACTTCGCCTCCATCGCCGCGCGCCTGTACGTGCAGGGGCCGGTGAAGCAGAACGCCTTCCTCACCGGGCTCGGCCTGTTCCAGCGCAGCGATTTCCTCGCCCGCAAATTCCCCGACAAGGCGCAGAATTTCGCCCTGGCGGCGCAGCGCCTCACCGCGCCGGAGGCGATGGGCAGCCTGTTCAAAGTCATGGCGCTATGCCCTAAACATCTGCCCAGACTGCCTGGATTTGAAATTTGAAATTTTTTCGTGGCGATTTTCAGCTCCCGCACGGCTTTTTCACCCGGCAAGGCGGCGTCTCCACCGGCCTTTATGCCAGCCTGAACTGCAGCCTCTCCGGCGCCGATGAGCGGGAAAACGTCCAGGCCAACCGTGCCTTGGTGGCGGCGGAACTCGGTGTCGGTCCTGAGCATCTGTTGGGGCTGAAACAGGTGCATGGCGCCGGGGTGGTGACGGTGCAATCTCCCTGGGCGGTGGGCGAAGGCCCGGCGGCGGATGCGATGGTGACATCCGTGCCCGGCCTGGCGCTCGGCATCATCACCGCCGATTGCGCGCCGGTGCTGTTCGCCGATGAGGACCAAAAAATCGTCGGTGCCGCGCATGCCGGCTGGCGCGGCGCGCTGGCCGGGGTGCTGGAGGCCACCGCCGCGGCGATGCGCGCTCTGGGGGCGCAAAATATCCGCGCGGTAATCGGCCCTTGCATCCAGCAGGCAAGCTACGAGGTCTCCGCCGATCTGCGCGACCCGGTGCTGGCCCGCGATCCCGGCGATGCGCGGTTTTTTACCCCCGGCCGGCCCGGCCGCTGGCAGTTCGACCTGCCCGGCTACTGCGCCGCGCGGCTGCGGGCTGACGGCGTCACCCCGGAAACCCTGCCCTTGGACACCTGCGCGGACGAGCCAAATTTCTTCTCGCACCGCCGCCGCACCTTGCGCGGCGAAGCCGCGATCGGCCACCAGGTCTCCGTCATATGCATCTGAAAAACCTGAGCCTCTTCCTGCCGCTGGCATTGGCCGCCTGCGGCACCCTGCCCGAGCCGTTTTACGGCAATCCCGGCCCTGAGGGGGCGCGGCTGGCCACGCCCCCGGCCCCGGTGCTGATGGTCCCGGCACCGACCGGGGCGATGCTGGACGACGCCTCGGCCAGCCTCTACGCCAAGGACCTGGCAGCCCAGCTCGCGGATATGGACGTTCCGAGCATCGCCGGCCCGGCCGGCAAGGCCGACTGGAAGCTGGTCGCCACCGCCAGCCTCGCCGGGAATGACGTCATCCCGGCCTACACGGTGACGGGGCCGAACGGCAAAATCTACGGCCAGCAGCAAGGGGCGCCGGTTCCCACCTCCGCCTGGGCCAATGGCGATGCCGGCGCGCTGCTGAACGCCGCCACCACCGATGCCAAGCCGCTCACGAAACTGCTAGCGAACATCAATGCAAGGGTGCAGCAGAGCAACCCGCTCTCGCTGGAAAACCGGCCGCCACGGATTTTGATCAGCACGGTCAGCGGCGCGCCCGGCGACGGCGACACCGCTCTGCCGCTCGATCTCAGCCGCGACCTGTCCAGCCCCGATGTGGAACTCATCACCGATGCGAAACATGCGGATTTCACCGTGACCGGCGTGGTGAAAACCACGCCGGACGGCCAAGGCAACGTGATGGTGGAGCTGGACTGGACCGTGCAGGACGCCAACCACCGCAAGATCGGCCAGGTGACGCAACTGCACGCCCTCGCCGCCGCCGACATCTCGCCCTATTGGGGCGACGTCGCCGCCGCCGCCGCGTCGGAAGCCGCGAACGGCATCCAGCAGGTGGTGATCAACGCCAAGCTGAAAAAGCCCGGCTGAGTTTTTGGGCTCTTTTGAATTTTGAGTGGGCTATGCGGCATGCGGGTTGATCCGGGTGAAGTCGAGTTTTCCCGCGATGAGGAAGAGGACGGTTCGCATGGTGGCAAAGCGCGAATAGCCCCGGGCCTTGCGTTTGGCGGCCTGAAAGAGGCCGTTGAGGGCCTCGATGAAGCCGTTGGTCTGGCGTGTCTGTGTCCAGGCGACGATGCCCTCGAAGTGCTTGCGGATCATTCTTGCGACGTCTTTCATCGGCTCGACCCTGGAGCGCAGAACATTGGTGCACCATTGCGTGAGCATGGCGGAGACGACGTTGATCTGCTTGCGGTCGAGGATTTCGCGCAGATGCTCGCGGTAGAGCCAGGCGCGGGCGGTACGCTTGGTGGCGGCCTTGGCGATGAGCGCGTCGAGGTCGGCGCGGCCTTGGTCGGAGAGGCGGTCGCGATCCTTCAGCAGCGTCCAGCGCAGCCCCTTGAGGCTCGGGTCGGTGCGCTGTTCGAGGCGACGCGTCTCATCGACGGCGGTGGAGGCATGGGCGACGACGTGGAACTTGTCGAACGTGACGCGCGCGTTCGGCAGGCTGTCGGCGACGCCCTTGATGAAGGCCGGCGACATGTCGATGCTCACCGAGGCGACCTGCTCGGGCGTGGCCTTGTGCGCGGCTAGGTATTCGGCGAAGCCGATGATGGTTTTGGCGTCCTTGCCTTCGGTGACGAACACCACCTTGCGTTTGTCCATGTCGGCGGCGATGGTCAGGTAATTATGGCCGCGCCGGCACGACGTTTCGTCGATCGCTACGGCGGTCACTGCCGACAAATCGGCCTCGGCCAGGGCAAGATCGACATAGCGCGAACAGATCGCGTGGACGCGATACCAGGATTCGCCAACCAGCTTGGCCACGGCGGCAAAGGTCATCTGCTGAGCCATGGCCAGCACCAGCGCCTCGAACAACAAAGTGAACCCGGGGAGCTTGCCGAACCAGTCGGGCTCGAACAGGACGACCTTCCCGTCCGGCAGCTTCACCCGCGGTGTCCTGACTTCCAGAAAGCATTCGTGCTGGAAGAAATTGAGATGCCGCAAGCGCTTGATCTGGGTGTCGTGAACCGGATGCACGCCTGCCTCGTCGGGTACCGGAAACCGCGTTCCCGCGACGAAATCCACGTTGATCGTCAGCGTCTTCTTGGCCGCGTCGAAATCGACACCGTTGACGTACCACGGCTTGGCAATGCCCAAGGCCGCTTCAAAGAGTTGGTTCTGCATCTGCGCACGCTCCTCCCGAGCCCCACCTGCGCCCAGCATGGCAAGACGGCGCTCGGCCCTCAAGGACGCTCCGCGCCGCTGCGCGGTGGCCGATGGCCATCCTTGACCGCCGACCGCCGCCTTGCCCTGAGGAAGGCAGGTCGGGAGCGAAGGGATGGTCTCCCTGGTCGAACAAAGGGATGGATGCGGGTTCGTCGTCAGGCCACCAGACCGGCAGCCTCAACCCACTCGGATTTCAAAAGAGGCAGTTTTTGATCGGCTTGAGGCGAAGCAGGAAAGCAGCCGCTTTTTATAAAAAGCGGCTACTTTTCTGCCTGCTTCAAGCAAAACCTGTCAGCCTCTAAGTGGTGGCCAGCACCTTGTTGCGGCCCTGGCGCTTGGCCTCGTAGAGCATCTCGTCGGCACGCTCGATCAGCGTCGTCGGCTTGGAGAGCTGGCCTTGCGCATGCATGGTGGCGACCCCGATGCTCACCGTCACCACGCCGCATTCGCGGTTTCCCGCATGCGGCAGGCGCAAATCCTGCACCGCCTTGCGCAACGCCTCGGCCCGCACCACCGCAACTTGTTCGGTGGCCGGCGCCAACAGCACTGCCAGTTCCTCGCCGCCATAGCGGGCCGCCAGATCGCCCGGGCGGCGGCCGAATTTTTTTACCACTTCCGACACCGCGCGCAGGCATTCATCACCGGCCTGGTGGCCATATTGGTCGTTGAATGTCTTGAAATGATCCACATCCAGCAGCAGCAGCGAGAGCGGCTCGCCGCTGCGGTTGGCGCGCCGGCATTCCTGCTCCAGCGTCTCGTCCAGCCGGCGGCGATTGGCGAGACCGGTCAACGGGTCGGTACATGCGAGCTCCGCCAGCCGCTCCTTAGTTTCCTCCAATTGCAGCTTCGCGCGATCGCGCTCGGCGAGGATCGCCGAAAGCGGCAGAACCAGCATCGCCGCCACACTGACGAAGAATTGCAGCATGGTGACACGGATCAGGTCTGAAGAAGCCATCCCCAGCATAACGGGATCAAAGCCACGGAGCGTAAAGCCCACGGCAATAAAGGTGGTAAGAAACAGCGCCACCGCGCCGCCGACCAGACCGAAACAGCACACCACGAACACCAGCGGCGGGTATACCAGGAACAGTAGCGGATAGCTCGACTGCGCGAACACCAGCACGGTCGTGCCCAGAAACATCACCGAAACACCAAGCGCCAGCAACCAGCTTGGCTTCGTGGTGAGACGGGCGGATCTCTGGCCGCGCAGCGCCAAGGCAACCGGTGTGACCGTAATGATCCCCAGCGAATGCGCAAAGAACACCGAAAGGAAGAAATACCCGGCAACGCCACGCATGCTGAGCACGCCCAGCGGCGCGGCAACGAGCGCCACCGAAACCGCGGGCGACAACACCGCCGCGATCGCCAAAAACCGCCAAAGAATCTTCGGCTGGGACAGATCGTAATTGTCGCCGATGGCATGCTCCAGCAGCAGCAGCGTGAAACTGAGTTCCAGCAGGTTGACCACCGGAAACACGAAATCGAACGCAAACGGAAGTTTGACCAGATACGCCGCCCCAACATAGACGACGAAGCCGCAGGCAAGGTAACCCGGCCAAAACGAGCGCCGGGAGGTCAGCATGATCGCCAGCAACATGCCGTTAGCGGGCCAGATGGTCTCCAGCCGGCTCGTTCCCTGAAACAGCAGCATCCCCAAAACCGTTGTCACGGCGATAACCAGTGCGACAACGGCCGCTTCAACCAGAGCGGGAAAAACGTTGCGCAATCTGGCATGCCGAAAAAAGTCGGGGCGATGCTTAATCGTAAGCTCCATAGTCCAACGTCACTTCAAAAAAGAAGTGCCGCGACTACAACTTTTCCAAACAATTTGGCCAGATACAATGACGTGGCTCATGAAAGTTTGAAGTGCGCAGCACCTATGCATTACAGTTTTTACGCTTCCCGGCTACGACCATTGAAATGTTTGCTCGAAAAGTTTCGATTTTTTAGATGCTTTTTGTAACGCGCAAAACTCGATTTGATAGAAAAACGACCTGTTAGGCGGCGTCTGCTCCGGCGCAGTCCTTGCCTCTTCGGATCTACTCGCGGACCAGAATCCGGTCGTTGATAAACGCCGCCAGCGCGCCGGCCTTGAACGCGGCGCGCAGCCGCTCCTCGTGATAATCCTCACGCACCCAGTCCAGGAACGGTTTGCGCCCCTCGGCCTCGCGCCGGTACATATAAAAAAACGCGTCGAGGATGCCGGTCTTCGACTGGCGGATATGGCCGAAGCGCCAGGAGAGCTGTTTTAACGCCTCTGCCGTCGTGCCGCCCTGGATCATCACGAACAGCGCCGAGGCGAGGCCGGCGCGGTCAGCGCCGGATTTGCAATGCACCAGAGCCGGCGCCCGCATGGTGGCGAGAATCTCCGCCAGGCGCAGGATGCGGTCGCGGTGCGGCGCACCGCGCGATTCCAGCGCCATGTCGTAAAATTCCAGCCCCAGCCGCTGCGCCGCCTCGCGCGACAGAGCATCCGAGCCGTTCTTCGCCTGGCCGCGCAAATTGATCAGCGCATTGAGCCCGACCTTGCGCTTGAAGGCGGCAAGATTGCCCGGGGTAGGATGGTTGGAGCGGTACAGCACGCCCGGCTGCACAGCTGAAAAATTGGTCCAGAGGATGCGCAGTACCGCATGGTCGACGAACAGGGCGTCGATCCAGGCATTGCGCCGCCCGGCTTTGGTCGAAAGATCGCCCTTGTAGATCGTGTCCATTGCCGCGCTTATAGAGCGTGATCTGTTCAGGACAAATCATATCGAAGCGAAGAGGAGAAAAGCGCTTCTTTTTTGAAAAAAAGAAGCAAAAAACTTTTGGCTTAACTGGGCCAGTATTGTTAAAACCGGCACGGCCCAAAGCAACAAAAGTTTTTTGCGCCGCTTTTTTTCAAAAAAGCGGCCGCTTCCCGTTTCAACCTACCCCTATCACACTTTCCGCAGCTCGATTGGTCGCCGGGCGGAATTGTGGTTAACCCCGGCCTATGCATCAGCCGCTCGCCATTCCCGCCCATCTGCAGGACCATTCCACAGCCGTGCTCATCCGCCGCCTCTGGCGCGAGCATATACGCCATTACCGCGGCCGCATCGTCCTCATCGTCGTGATGACGCTGCTGATGTCCGGCACCACGGCGCTGTACCCGGCGCTGATCGACTGGGCCTTCACCATGTTCGCCCGCAAGGACCCGCGCATCCTCTACCAGGTGCCAGTGCTGGTCCTGGTCGTGACGGCGATCAAGGGCTTATCGATGTATTTCCAGTCGGTGCTGACGCAGGACATGGTGCTGCTGGTGATCCGCCGGCTGCAGGTGGCGATGTTCGGGCATCTCTCCAACGCCGCCCTCGCCCGTGTCGAGCGCGAGGCGCCGGCGGCGCTGGCGGCGCGCTTCACCACCGACGCCACGGTGATCCGCGAGGCGATGACCCGCGCGGTGAACGCCGTTGCCGATGCCGCGACGGTGGTCGGGCTGGTGGTGACGATGATCACCATCGACTGGAAATTGAGCCTGATCGCCGCGGTGCTCTACCCGCTCGCCGGCATTCCGGTGCAGAAAATCGGCAAGCGCATGCGCCGCGCCTCGGGCGGCATGCAGGAGCGCATGGGCCAGGCCGCCGCCATGCTGAACGAAAGCTTCGCCCAGGCCCGCACCGTGCGCGCCTACGGGTTGGAGCAGCACGAGCAGAGCCGCGCCAACCGTACCTTCGAGCAGCTTTACACCGCGCTGATCCGCATGACCCGCGTGCGCGCGCGGCTGGACCCGATGCTGGAGGTGCTGGGCGGCGTCGCCGTGGCGCTGGTGATCGGCTTCGAGGGCTGGCGCAACGCCACCGGGGGCAGCGGCGTCGGCAATTTCATGGGTTTCATCTCCGCGCTGCTGATCGCCTCGCGCCCCTTGCGCGCCCTCGGCACGATGAACGCCGCCATCCAGGAGGGCCTGGCCGGGCTGGTGCGGGTGTTCCACGTGATCGACGAACCCGCCGCCATCGCCGATGCGCCGGGAGCCAAGCCGCTGCCCGCCGGGCCCGGGGCGGTCGTGTTCGAGCATGTCGCCTTCGCCTATCCGGATGGCCGCCAAGGCTTGAAGGACCTCAACTTCACCGCCGCACCCGGCAGAATGCTGGCTCTGGTCGGCAGTTCCGGCGCCGGAAAATCCACCGCTCTGGCGCTGATCCCGCGCCTCTACACGCCCTCCGGCGGGCGCATCCTCATCGACGGCGCGCCGATCACCGACGTGACGCTCGCCAGCCTGCGCGCCTCGATCGCCTATGTCGGCCAGGATTCACTGCTGTTCGAGGATACGATCGAGGCGAATATCCGCCTCGGCCGGCCCGACGCGACGCAGGAGGAGGTGATGCAAGCCGCCCAGGCCGCCGCCTGCGGCTTCGCGGCGCAGATGCCGCGGGGCTTTGCCACCAATGTCGGCGTCAACGGCCAGCGGCTCTCCGGCGGGCAGCGCCAGCGCGTCGCCATCGCCCGGGCGATCCTGCGCAACCCGCGCATCCTACTCCTGGACGAGGCCACCTCGGCGCTCGATACCGAGAGCGAGGCCGCGGTGCAGGCCGCCCTCGCGCAACTGCGCCAGGGCCGCACCACCATCGTCGTCGCGCACCGCCTCTCCACCGTGCGCGACGCCGACCTGATTGTGGTGATGGCCGACGGACAGGCGGTGGAACAAGGTACGCACGAGGCCCTGCTGGCGCAGGATGGCGCCTTCGCCCGGCTGGTCCGCGCCCAGGCGCTCAACTAAGGGAAAGAAGCAGGAAAGCAGCCGCTTTTTTTGAAAAAAAGCGGCACAAAAAATTTTTGGTTACTCTGGGCCTGTGGCGACGAAACCAGCACGGCCCAGGCGAGCAAAAATTTTTGCGCCGCTTTTTTCAAAAAGCGGCCTCTTTCCTACCCCTTAAACCCCGCGGCGAAAATCGCCCGCCGGCCGATATCGCGGCGGCAGAACCCATCCGCCCATTCGATCGTATCCACCGCCGCATAGGCGCGCGTCACCGCCTCCTGCAGGTCCGCGCCGGTGGCGTTCACCGCCAGCACGCGGCCGCCATTGGCGAGAATACCGCCCTGGTCGGCCATCGTCCCGGCATGGAACACGGTCACCTCCGGCAGCGCTCCAACCTCCTCGAGGCCGAAAATCTCACCGCCAGTGGCATAGGCGCCGGGATAACCCTTGGCGCACATCACCACCGTGGCGGAGGCGGCATCGCGCCAGCGCAGGTCCACATGGCGCAGCTCCCCCTCGGTGGCGGCGACCAGAGCGGGCAGAATGTCCGAGCGCAACAGCGGCAGCAGCGTTTCGCATTCCGGGTCGCCGAAGCGCACGTTGAACTCGATCAGCTTCGGCCCGTCTTCCTCCACCATCAACCCGGCGAACAAAAAACCGCGGAACGGCGTGCCGCGTTTGGCCATCTCCGCCAGCGCCGGGCGGATGATCTTTTCCATTGTCTCGTCGATGATCGCCTGGCTCGCCCAGGGTGGCGGGGAGATGGCTCCCATGCCGCCGGTATTCGGCCCGGTATCGCCATCGCCGACGCGCTTATGGTCCGCGGCACAGCCGAGATAGAGCGAGTCCTCCCCGTCGCACAGTGCGAACACGGAGATCTCCTCGCCCACCAGGCATTGCTCGATCACCACCTCGGCCCCGGCGGCGCCGTGCACCTTGTCCTCCATGATCGCGGTGATCGCCTCATGCGCCTCGTCCAGCGTGGTCGCCACGACCACGCCCTTGCCGGCCGCGAGGCCATCTGCCTTGATCACGATCGGCGCGCCCATCGCCTCGACATAGTCATGCGCGGCCTCGGCCTCGGCAAAATTCTTCCACGCGGCGGTGGGGATGCCTGCAGCATCGGCGATCTCCTTGGTGAAGCGCTTGCTGCCCTCGAGCTGGGCGGCGGCAGCGCTCGGGCCACAGCAGGCGATGTTCGCCGCCGCCAGCGCGTCCGCGAGCCCCGCCACGAGAGGCGCCTCCGGCCCCGGCACCACCAGATCGATTTTTTGCGCCACCGCGAAATTCACCAAGCCCGCAATATCGTTCGTGCGCAGCGCCACGTTGGTGGCGATGGCGGCGGTGCCCGGATTGCCCGGGGCGACAAATAATTCCGTCAGCAGCGGGCTCGCCGAGATCGCCCAGGCCAGAGCATGTTCCCGCCCGCCGGACCCGATAATCATCACCCGCATGTCTTGTACCCCTCTGTCACCGGCGGGCGCTGTATCATAGACTTCGCGCATGAGCGACCTGCTGCCGAACACCCCTGAATTCTCCGTCTCCGAACTGGCGGGCGCCGTCAAAAAAACCCTGGAGGGCGCCTTTGGCCGCGTGCGTGTGCGCGGCGAGATCACCGAGCTGAAGGCCTATGCCTCCGGCCACCAGTATTTTGCCATGAAGGATGATGGCGCGAAAATCCGCGCCATCATCTGGAAAGGCGTGGTCTCCCGAGTCGGGCTGAAGCCGGAGAACGGCGTTGAGGTGATTGCCACCGGCCGCATCACCTCCTACCCCGAGCGCTCGGAATACCAGCTGATCGTCGAGCGGCTGGAATATGCTGGGGCCGGCGCGCTGCTGGCGCGGATCGAGGCGCTGAAGGCGAAGCTGGCGGCGGAAGGCCTGTTCGCCCCGGAACGTCGCCGCCCCTTGCCGATGCTCCCGCGCCTCATCGGCGTCGTCACCTCCGCCCAGGGCGCGGTGCTGCAGGACATCAAGACCACCATCGCCAGGCGCTTCCCCCGGCCGATTCTGCTCTGGCCGGTGGCCGTACAGGGCGAAGGGGCGTCGGAGAAAATCGCCGCCGCGATCAACGGGTTTTCCGCCCTGCCGGCGGGAGGAGACATCCCCCGGCCAGACGTGCTGATCGTCGCGCGCGGCGGCGGCAGCCTGGAAGACCTGATGGCCTTCAACGACGAGGCCGTGGTTCGCGCCGCCGCCGCCTGCACCATTCCGCTGATCTCGGCAGTGGGGCATGAGACCGACACGACGCTGATCGACTTCGTCTCCGACCGCCGCGCCCCCACCCCCACCGCGGCGGCGGAAATGGCGGTCCCCGCCCGGCTGGAACTGCTGGCCGACCTCGCGCAGAAAACCGCGCGGCTCACCGGCGCGCTCTCGCGCATCGCAGGTGCCGCGCGGTTGCACCTGAACCAGGCCGGCGCGAGGCTGCCGGACCTGCCCGCCATGCTGGGCGCCGCCCGGCAACGGCTGGACGACCGGGCCGAGCGGATGAGCCTGGCACTGCCCAACTACGTCGCCGGCCAGCACCGGCGCATGGATTCGCTGGCCAACCGGCTGCGCCACCCGCGGGAAATTCTCGGCGCGCACCGCAACACCGTGGCCCTGCTCGACCACCGCCTCGCCGCCGCCCTGCCCAACCTGCTGCGCAATTACGCGCGGCGGCTGGACGCCGCCGGCTACCGCCTCACCCATCCCGGCGCGGAAATCGCCGCAAAGCGCAACCGCGCCAACCTGCTGGCGCAGCGCCTCGACGCCCCCCTGCCCGCCCGCCTGCGCGAATCCCGCCTGCGCCTGGAAACCCTGGCCGCGCGTCTCGACTCCGTATCGTACGCCTCCGTCCTCGCCCGCGGTTTCGCCCTGGTGACCAACGCAAAGGGCGCGCCAGTGCAAAAAGCCGCCGAGGTGGCGCCTGGAGCGGCGTTAAAAATCAAGTTCGCCGATGGCGATGTGGCGGTGAAGGCTGAGCCCAAGAAAGCGCAGTTGGATCTGGGGTTTTAGGGAAGAGGAAGGCTTCTTTTTGTGAACAAAAAAAGCAAAAAAACTTTATTAATTTGGGCCGTGCGGGTTTCAACGCCGCAGTCTCATAAGAGCAAAAATTTTTGCGCCGCTTTTTTTTTAAAGCGGCTGCTTTCCTTCCCTTAAAAATAAAAACGCCGCCGGAAAACCGGCGGCGTTTCAAACCTGACGGTACGTTAGATCAGCCGCCGTCGGCTTCGAGCCCGGCCGCCGCAATCGCCGCGAAGGCCGCCGCTTCGTCATTGTCGGACGTGTCGCCGGACAGGCCGATAGCGCCGATCACCTCGCCCTTGGACTTGATCAGCACGCCGCCCGGCACCGGAACCAGCGCGCCGCCGACCGCCGAGGTGGCTGCGGCGATGAAGTAAGGCTGCGTCTCCGCGCGCTGCATCAGCGCGCGCGTGCCCATGCCCAGGGCCAGCGCGCCATGCGCCTTGCCGAGAGCGATTTCGCCGCGCTTCAGGCTGGTGCCGTCCTGCGCCGCGAAGGCTTTCAGGGCGCCACGCGCATCGAGCACGCAGATCGCCATCGGTTTGAACTTGTGCTCGACCGCATGTGCCAGAGCCGTATCCAGAATTTTCCGTGCCGTCCCCAAGTCCAACATTAATTCTCCAGTTCAGAATCCCAATAAAGATA
Organism: uncultured Pseudomonadota bacterium; assembly: GCA_963780465.1. Lineage (GTDB taxonomy): Bacteria > Pseudomonadota > Alphaproteobacteria > Acetobacterales > Acetobacteraceae > Acidocella. Next base: position 375,941 of record CAWACI010000012.1, on the reverse strand, counting down.
ATCCCGCCAGCTCTCATGCAGGTAGTTGGGCGGAAAACCACGCCCCCTGTCCTGCAATTCCCAGCTGGTGGGCCGCCGCGGCTCCTGCCTCGGGATCATGTTGCACTCCCGCGGCAGCTTGCTGCCTTTGCGCAGATTACACGCGCCGCAGGCGGTGACAACATTCTCCCAGCTGGTACGGCCGCCGCGGGCGCGTGGGATCACATGGTCGAAGGTGAGCTCCTGCGCCGAGCGCCGATAATCGCAATATTGGCAGGTGAAGCCGTCGCGCAGGAAAACGTTGAAGCGGGTGAAGGCGGGCATCCGCGCCGAGGGGATGAAATCCCGCAGCGCGATGACACTGGGCAGGCGCATGGCGAAGTTCGGCGAGCGGACTTCCCGGTCATATTCCGACAGCACCGAAACCCGGTCGAGAAACACCGCTTTCACGGCATCCTGCCAGGTCCAGGTCGACAACGGAAAATAGGATAGCGGACGGAAATCCGCATTTAAGACAAGGGCGGGAAAATGCATCCCGCCGTCAGGCATTACTCAACCTGTCCCAAAAGGAGACTAGATGCTGGGGTTTAGACGCCAATCCCAGCCATATGTGGTGGTGGATGCGAGTCATGAGCACTTTATGACAAAACCGCCGCCGCGCCGCAAGGTTAACCCGCATTTGTCAACCAGTTGTCATGTGACATTTCCTTAAGCCACCGGGGGAAACACAAGCCGCAGCAGCGTGGCACCGGCCTGCATCGCCGTTTCGTCAAGCGCATGGCCAAGATCCGGAAATATCATTTTTTCAACCTGCACGCCGCAGCTCTGCAGGGTGTCATACGCATTGGCGGTGCAGACGGGCGGGACGATGTCATCCTCCGCGCCATGTGCCAGCAGCACTGGCGGCCGGCATTTCAGTTCGGCCGGCAGGCTGTCTGGGGCGAGCAACGCGCCGGAATAGGCGAGAATCGCCTTCGGCCCGGCAGCTCTGCGCAACCCGGTGAACAGCGCCGTCATCGCCCCCTGGCTGAAGCCGAGCAGCGCGTAATCGGTCAGCCCAAGCCGCGCCAACTCCGAATCGATGAACGCATCCAGGCGTTTTTGCGCGCGCCGCACGCCTTCCGCCAGCTTCGCCGGGTCGCGATCGGCCAGCGAAAACCATTGCCGCCCGTACGGCGCCATGTCGTAGGGCTCCGGCGCATCCGGAGCGGTGAAGAGCGCATGCGGCAGCGCGCGGGCGAAATACGGTGCCAGATCCAGCAGGTCATGCCCATCCGCCCCGGCGCCATGGCACAACACCACCAGTTGCCGCGGCGCGCCGCCAGCGGCAGGCCCCTTAACCGGCCCCGTCAATATCGTCATTTTTTCTCCCGTGGTTATATCTGCCTCTCATATGAGCATCACATCGCGATTTGCGCCCAGCCCGACGGGATTTTTGCACCTTGGCCACGCTTTTTCCGCCTGGACGGCTTGGCGGCACGCCGATCGGTTCTGGCTCCGCCTGGAAGATATCGACACGACCCGCTGCCGTCCCGAATTTTCCGCCGCGATCCTGGAGGATCTCGCCTGGCTCGGCCTGAACTGGGAGGCGGAGGTACGCGTGCAGTCGGAACATTTTTTTGAGTTCCGCGCGGCGCTGGAGGCGTTGCAACGCCGCGGCCTGCTCTACCCCTGCTTCTGCTCGCGCGCCGACACCGCCCGCGCCCAGGCAGCGCCGCACGACGCCGATCCGGTCTATCCCGGCACTTGCCGGCATCTGCGCCCTGCCGAATGCGCGGCAAAAATCGCCTCCGGCGCGCCCTATGCGCTGCGGCTGGACATGGCGGCGGCGCTGGCCACCTCCGGCCCCCCGCGCCGCTTTTTCGAGGAGGGCCAGGGCTGGCTCACCGCCGCCCCGCAAAAATTCGGCGACGTTATTTTGGCGCGGCGCGATGTGCCGACCAGCTACCATCTCTGCGTCGTGCATGACGACGCGCTGCAGGGCGTCACGCATGTGATCCGCGGCGAGGACCTGCGCGAGGTCACGCATCTGCACGTGCTGCTGCAGGCGCTGCTGGATCTGCCCACACCGGTTTATGCGCATCACCGCCTGCTCACCGATGAAGCGGGCAAACGCCTGGCCAAGCGCGACCAGGCGGCGACGCTGCGGGCGCTGCGCGCGGCCGGTGCTGACCCCACAGTTATTCTCCGCCAGTTCGAGGAAAGCAGCACTACATGAAATTCGTCGCCGCCAGCCTCGGTTGGCTCCTGCTCCTGGCCCTGCTCGGCGCCCTGGCCACGCTTGGCTTCGGCACAGCGCTCATCCACCATCTGCCACCTCCCCCTCTCGCCTTGCGCCTGATGGGCGGCGGCGCGGCGGCGGGGTTCGATGCCTTCCTGTTCGGCTTCTGCTTCGCGCTTCTGCCCGGCGCGCGGCGGCCGCCCGGCGCGCCTCGGCCGCTCGGCCTGGCACAGGGCCTCTGGGCGGTGCTGGGCATGGCCGCGGTCATGCTCGCGGCCTCGCTGCTGATCAATTCCGTGCTTGGCCTGGAAGATGCGGTGCTGATCGTGCGTCATGCGCCGCGGCGGGTCGATTTTGCCGGCGGCGTCTATCTGATGACGAATTTCCTGGCGGCGGAGACGGCTGCGGCTTTGTTCACCGTCAGCTACCTGCACCGCTTCAGCCCGGCGCAACGACAGGATGGCAGCGCCACCGGCATCGCCTGGCGTCCCGCCCCCGCACGCGCCTATGCGGTGGCCGCATTGCTGGCGGCAGCGATCGTCACGCTTGTGGTCGCCATGTACCATCTGATCCCGCCCAACATGGCAAAGCTGCAGGATTTGCCGATGGCCAAGCTGTTCTCCGCCAGCGGGCCGGCGCTGCTGCCACCGGTGATCATCGCCATTTTTTTCGCCCCTGTGCTGGAGGAGATCATCTTTCGCGGCATCGCCTTCGCCGGGCTGGCGGCGCGGTTCGGCACGGTCTGGGCGGCGATCATCTCCGTGGCGCTGTTCATGATCGTGCATGCACCGCAGAAAATTTACTATCCGCCGGGCTTTCTCGATGTCGGGCTGGTGGCCGTGGCGGCGGTTCTGCTGCGCCTCAAATACCACTCGATTCGCCCCGGCATATTGCTGCATATTCTGTATAATGGCGGCTCGATGCTGGCGGTCACGCTGCTGCCATGAGCACGGAAGCGGATGCTTTGCTATAAAATCACGATCGGCGTAGACTAACGGGCAATATTTTGCGTGGAGTTTGGGTATGGGTGGTTTGAGCATCTGGCACTGGCTGATCGTCCTCGTGGTGGTGATGCTGCTGTTTGGCACCGGCAAGGTCAGCAACCTGATGGGCGAGTTCGGCAAGGGCATCAAGACGTTCAAGCAGAACGTCGCCTCCGAGGATGACGAAAAGAAGACCAAGGATGCGTCGATGAGCGAGCCCAGCTCGCTGAGCGCGCCGGGTACCGCCGTGCCCGAGCAGCAGAAGACGACCATCAACCAGGGCTGACCATGGTACCCTCGGAGCTTGCCGCAGCGCTGGTCGAAATCGGCCAGCGCATGGATGGTCGCGGCTGGGTGCCTGGTTCTGCCGGCAACCTGTCCGCGCGCATCGACGATTCCCGCATCGCCATCACCCGCAGCAGCGTGCACAAGGGCCGGTTGACCACCGCCGACATCATGGCGGTGGATTATGATGGCAAGAGCTTAAGCGAGGGGCAGAAGCCGAGCGCTGAGACGCTGTTGCATTGCCAGCTCTACCGGCTGTTTCCGCCCGTGGGGGCGGTGCTGCACGGCCATTCCGTCGCCGCCACCGTGCTGTCGATGCAGGGGCCGATCACCTTCTCGAATTACGAGATTTTGAAAGCCTTCGGCTACGCCACGCATGAGCTGGACGTGACGCTGCCGGTCTATGAGAACGACCAGGACATCGCCCGCCTCGCCGGCTTCATCGAACCCCTGCTCAGCCGCGAGCCGCCGATCGGCTACGTCATCGCCGGCCATGGCGTATATGCATGGGGCACCAGCGTGGAACACGCGTATTGGCGACTGGAAGCCCTGGAATTCCTGCTTAGCTGTGAGCTCGAACGGAGACGCATCAAATGAGCCGCCTGACAGTTTTTGAAGACCATACCCCGGACGCCGCGGTGATCCTGACCGAGGACCCGGCCAAAATGTCGGCCGAGCTCGGCCGCATCGGCGTGCAGTTCGAACGCTGGGAAAGCCCGGTCACGCTCAGCCCGGAGGACGACGCCGAGGTGATTCTCGCCGCCTACCGCCCCTATCTCGATGCGCTGATGGGCACCAAGGGCGCTGGCTCTGCCGATGTGCTGAAGCTGACGCCGGACAATCCCAATGCCCCGGCCTTGCGCCAGAAATTCCTGTCCGAGCATATCCATACCGAGGATGAGATCCGCTTCTTCGTGCATGGTGGCGGGCATTTCGTCATGCATGTCGACGGCAAGGTGTACGACGCTTATTGCGAGGCGGGCGACCTGATCTCTGTGCCGGCCAACACCAAGCACTGGTTCGATGCCGGCGACAAACCGTTCTTCACCGCGCTGCGCGTGTTCACCGACCAGTCCGGCTGGGTCGCGCATTTTACCGGTGACCGGATCTCCGACCGCTTCCCCGTCGCGTGAGCCTGCCGCCTGCTGCCGTCATCACGGATATCGAGGGCACCACGACGCCGATCGATTTCGTGCATGCCAAGCTGTTCCCCTATGCACGGGCGCGGCTGGAAGCGTTTTGCGCCGCGCATCGTGGTGCCGCGGTGCTGGCCGACGTGCCGGAACCGGCGCTGGAGACCCTGCTTGGCTGGATGGACCGGGACGAGAAGATCACCGCCCTGAAGTCGATCCAGGGCATGATCTGGGAAGACGGCTATCGCACCGGCGCGCTCAAAGCGGAACTCTATCCGGACGTGCCGGCGGCGCTAAACCGCTGGTCGAAGGCCGGCTTGCGGCTATTCGTGTATTCCTCCGGCTCGGTCCCGGCGCAGAAACTGCTGTTCGGGCATAGCGATTCGGGCGATCTCACGCCGCTCTTCGACGGGTTTTTCGACACCAAGGTCGGCCCGAAGCGCGAAGTGGCGAGCTATGCGGCGATCTGCCGCGGCGCCAATCTCTCGCCCGGCGAAACGCTGTTCCTCTCGGACATCGCCGCCGAGCTGGATGCCGCGCGTGAAGCCGGCCTGCGCACCTGCCAGCTGGTGCGCGCGCAGGATGGCACGAAAGCCGCGCCCAGCCACGACACGGCGGCGGATTTTACGGAAGTTGCGGCCAAATTCGGATTGCCGCGTGGCTGATCAGAGCGAAGGGAAGCGCTTCTTTTTTGAAAAAAAGAAGCAAAAAACTTCTATTACTCTGGGCTGTGCTGGTTTCAACACCACGGCCCCCAATGAGCAAAAGTTTTTTGCGCCGCTTTTTTTCAAAAAAGCGGCTGCTTCCTTGCTTTTTCGCGCCTTCCTCTGGGGCGTCGCCTCGGCCTTGGCCTTGCCGCCGGTGCATTTTCTGCCGGTGCTGCTGCTCAGCATGCCTGCCTTTTTGCGCCTGATCGGCGCGGCCCAGAGCAAAAAGCAGCTCGGCCTTATTGCCTGGCTATTCGGCTTCGGCCTCAATCTTGGCGGGCTGTACTGGATCACCGAGCCGATCCTCACCGAGGTGGCGACGTTCTGGTGGCTGGTGCCGCTGGCCGCCCCCCTGCTCGCCGCCGCCGTCGCTTTCTACACCCTGATCCCCGCTTTCGCGGCCCGGGCGGTCAAACCCGGCCTGCCGCGGCTGCTGGTGTTCTCAGGCGCCTGGGTGATCTCCGACCTGATCCGGCAATTCGCCTTTTCCGGCTTTCCCTGGAATCTCTGGGGCACGGATTGGACCATTCCCGGCGCGCTGGGAAATATTTTCATCCAGCCGGCCGCCCTCATCGGTGTGCATGGGCTGACCCTGCTCACCGTCTTCCTCGCCGGCATGCCGCTGTTCAAACGCCGTGGGCTGGTGGTCCTGATGGTGGCGCTCGGGCTCTGGGGCGGTTTCGGCCTCTGGCGGCTGCAGACACCGGTCAAGCCGACCGGCATCAAGGTCGCTTTGGTGCAGCCGAATTTTCCTGTGCCCGGCGCCTATGACCGCGCCTCGCTGATCGCCCGCTGGCAGCAGTTGCTGGCGATGAGCCATGCCGGGCTCGCCGCCGGCGCCGATACCGTGGTCTGGCCGGAAGGCTCGAGCCCCTGGCTGCTGGACAGCGACGAGGCGGCGCGCGAGCAGCTCGCCAATGTCACTGGCACCGCGCCGATTCTCGCCGGTTCGCTGCGCATCGCCGGGCCGAACGATTTCCGCAATTCCCTGGTCGTCACCGCCGGGCCGGTGCCGGTGCTTGCCGTGTACGACAAATGGAAGCTGGTGCCATTTGGCGAGTACATGCCGCGCTGGATCCCGGTGAAAATCACCCCCGATATTCTCGGCACCGGCTTCACCCCCGGCCCTGGGCCGGCAACCATCCACGTCTCCGGCCTGCCGCCCTTCGGCCCGCTGATCTGCTACGAAGCCATCTTCACCGGCCAGATCGTCGACGAGAAGGACCGGCCGAACTGGCTGGTCAACGTCACCGACGATGCCTGGTTCGGCAATTCCGCCGGGCCGCGCCAGCATTTCGCCGATGCCAGGCTGCGCGCCGTCGAGGAAGGACTGCCACTCGCGCGTGACGCGAATTCCGGCATCTCGGCGATGATCGATGCCTTCGGCCGGGTCGATTCCAGCCTTCCGCTGAACGGCCAGGGCGTGCTGGTTGCACCGCTCCCGGGAAGTTTGCCACAAACGTTTTATGCAAGGTTTGGCCTAGAAATTCCTTCTTTTATGGCCTGCCTGATGCTGCTCGCCGGGTTGTTAATGGCGCTCGCGTTGTAACCTATTAATTGTGAATTAATACTAACTGTGTCTATTTAATAATCCCAGACACGTCATTTTTATATTGTATTGCTTGTTAACCTCTGGTAAGCGGGAATATCGTCCCTGCACGGTATCCGCGCAGCCTGACGGCATAAGAAGGACGTGATGATCGAACCATAGGCAGCACGGCCGCGGTTCGTTGTCGGAGAAAGCCTCGGCGCCGGAGCCATCCGCCGCTCGTGTTGGAGAAGTTAAGCCCATGGCCGAAGAACATGCCGATCGCCCTGAGCGTGAAAGCCGTCCCAGTCCTATCGATATTCATGTCGGATCCCGCGTCCGCCTGCGCCGCACCCTGCTTGGCATGTCACAAGAGCGCCTTGGCGACGCGCTCGGCCTGACCTTCCAGCAGGTGCAGAAATACGAGCGCGGCGTGAACCGGGTCGGTGCCTCGCGCCTGTTCGACATCTCCCGCGTGCTGGACGTGCCGATCAGCTTCTTCTTCGACGATATGCCCGAGGGCATGTCTGAAGGTCCGGTCTCCGGCCCGCGCGGCCGCATGTACGGTTTCGCCGAGCCGCAAGAGCCGTTTGCCGCCGGTGTGGATGACCAACTGACCAAGCGCGAAACGCTGGAACTGGTGCGGGCCTATTACCGCATCACCGACCCGGCAATGCGCAAGCGCATGTTCGACCTGATGAAGTCCCTGGCCCCGCCGGAAGCAAGCTTCGAGCCTAACTTTCAGGCGGCCGCGCCGAGCCACTGAGCCGGCCGAAACAGGAAGCGGACGCCATAAAAAGCGGCGCAAATTTTTGCACCTCAGGGCCCATGGCAACGAAACCAGCACGGCCCAGTTTAACAAAGCTTTTGTGCTTCTTTTTGTTCACAAAAAGAAGCCTTCTCCTCGCTTCGTTACGCCTTAAGGAGACATTGCGCCGCCCAGCGCCTGTTCCTCGGCGGCGATTTCCGCCGCCCGTGCCGCCACAGCGGCGGCGCCGATCGGCGGGCCGGGGAAGCGTGTGCGCGCCACGCCGAACCAGATGATCGCCAGCAGCCCGAGCAGGCCAATGAAGTAGCTGTCCAGGATATCGTTAGGCGGGCGGGTGCCGATGAAAATGATCGCGATGCCGCCCAGCGCGGTGATCGCCGCCAGCGGCTTCGACCACCGTCCCAGCCGGAACGGGCCGAACTCCGTCCAGGTTTTGCCTTCCGCGAACAGCCCCGCCAGCACCGGCATGGCGTAGGAGATATACAGGAACATCGCGCAGCCCGCCGCCAAAGCGGCGAACGCCGGAGAATAGAGCGTTGCGGCAATGGAGAGCAGCACGGTCAGCCAGATCGCCGGCACCGGCGAGCGGTGCCGCTTATCGACACGGCGCAGGAAACGATGCCCCGGCAGCCCACCGTCACGGGCAAAGGCGAAGACCATGCGCGACATGGAGGTCACACCAGCCAGCGCGCAAAGGAAATTCGCCAGCACGATGCCGATGTACAGCACATCCTTCAGCAATGCCGGCACCGGCAGCCCCGCCATCAGGTTGAAGATCACGTTGCCGCCATCCGCCGCCGCCTTCACAGGGTCCGGCATGGCGAGAACGAAGGAGCAGGCCATCAGCAGCCCGAACAGCACCGACCAGAAAATGGAATTGAGGATGCCACGCGGCACGTTGCGGCGGGCGTTCAACGTCTCTTCCGAGGTATGCGCCGAGCCGTCATAGCCGGTGAGGGTGTAGAGCGGGTAGAGCAGCGCCAGCAGGAAAATATAGAACGGGCTGGTGCTGGCCGGCACCACGCCGCCGCCCGGGGCGCCGGAGAAATTATGGAAGGCGACGAGCCGGGAGAGATGCAGATGCGGCCACGCCGCGTAGAGCATGGTCGCCGTCAGCAGGATGGCGATGACCAGGATCAGATAGCCTGAAAAATCGATCAGCTTCGTCGTCGTCTTAATGCCAAAATGATTGAACAACCCCTGCGCGAAGGTAATGATGACGACCGCCAGCGTCTGCTGCGGGTATCCCCAGGAGGCGGTGTTGACGCCGAAAATATTGCCGAGAATCAGGCCGGTGAACAGGCTGTAGACGCCGACATTCACCGAGGCTATGACAAAGATCAGCCCCAACAGGTTGAACCACGCAGTGACCCACCCCCAGGCGCGGCCGCCCAGGATGGAGGACCAGTGATACAGCCCGCCGGCGGTGGGATAGGCCGAGGCGATCTGCGCCATCGAGCAGCCGACCACCATGGCGAAAATGCCGCCGGCAATCCAGCCGATGATGGCGGTGAACCCGCCGCCCGTGCTGTAGCCGACCTGGAACGAGGTGATGCCGCCGGCCAGGATGCAGATGATCGAGAAGGCCACGGCGAAATTGGAAAAGCCGCTCATCCGCCGCGCCAACTCCTGCGCATAGCCCATTTTGTGCAGGGTCTCGGCATCCGCCGCGAGAATCTGCTTTTGCGATTCCTTCGACATCCCTTACCTCTTTGATTTTTGGCAGGCCAATGCGAGAGTTTACGCGCATGGGAAGCCGTTCTTCAAGCGAAACTTTGTTCACGCGCGGTCTTCCCCCCACGCTGCCTGCCGTGCTTAGATCGGTAAGTTTCAAGGAGTTAGCGATGCAAGGCTCACCAATCCTCAGCCTGCCCACATTGCGCGCCATGGCCGAACGGGGCGAGATCGACACGATCATCCTGGCCGCCCCCGACATGCAGGGACGGCTGCAGGGCAAGCGGGTGATGCCGAAATTTTTCTTCTCCAGCGTCGCCAGCGAGGCGGCGGAGGGCTGCGCCTATCTGCTGGCAACCGATATCGACTGCCGGCCAGTGCCAGGTTATGCGCTCACCTCCTGGGAGCAGGGCTATGGCGATTTCGTTTTTGCGCCGGATCTTAGCACGCTGCGCCTGGCGCCCTGGCAGCCGGGTGCGGCGATCGTGCTCTGCGATATCGAACTGCTGGGCCGCCGCCCGGCGGAGGTCGCGCCGCGCACCATGCTGCGCCGGCAGCTCGAACGCCTGGCCGCGCACGGCCTCACCGCCTTCGCCGCCACCGAGCTGGAATTCATCCTGTTCCGCACTTCCTATGAGGATGCCTGGAACAATGCCTATCGCGGCCTGACCCCGGCGAACCAGTACAACAACGATTATTCCATCCTCGGCACCGCACGGGTGGAACCGGTGATCCGCAAAATCCGCAACATGATGGAGGCGGCGGGCATCCAGGTCGAAAATTCCAAGGGCGAATGCAACCTGGGGCAGCACGAGATCAATTTCGCCTATCGCGACGCGCTAACCACGGCGGACCAACATGTGATCTACAAGGAGGCGGCAAAGGAGATCGCCGCGGAGGAAGGCCACGCGCTGACCTTCATGGCGAAATTCAATGAGCGCGAAGGCAATTCCTGCCACGCGCATCTCTCGCTGCGCGACGCCGCCGGCAACGCGGCCTTTGCGGCCGAGGACGGGCACAGCCCGTCAAAACTGTTTTTGCAGTTTCTCGCCGGGCTGCTGGCGCATGCTCCGGCGCTCACCTTATTCTATGCGCCGAACATCAACTCCTACAAACGCTACGCCGCCGGCAGCTTTGCCCCCACCGCGCTTGCCTGGGGCATGGACAACCGCACCTGCGCCTTCCGCGTGCTGGGCCACGGCAAATCGCTGCGCGTGGAGAACCGCCTGCCGGGCGGCGATGTGAACCCGTATCTGGCGCTGGCCGCGATGCTCGCCGCCGGGCTGGACGGCATCGAGCGCGACCTGCCCCCGGTGCCGGTCTTCGCCGGCAACGCCTATGCCGCCGGGCTGCCGCGCGTGCCAACCACTCTGCATGAGGCTGCAAAGTTGTTCACCGAAAGCGCGTTCACCCGGGCCGCCTTCGGCGAGCACGTCGTCGCACATTATGCCAATATGGCGCAGGTTGAGCTGGACGCGTTCAACGCCGCCGTCACCGATTGGGAGCGCTTCCGCTCCTTCGAGAGGATGTAGGCATGACACACACAGGCAATTGGCGCATCCCCACGGAGATTCTCGCCGGGGCGGGACGAATTTCCGAGCTGGCCGGGCGGCTGCGCGATGTTGGCGCGAAACGCGTGCTGCTCGTCACCGATCCGGGTGTTTCCGCCCTGCCCTTCTTTCCCGGTATCGTGCAGGCGCTCGCGGCGGAACAGATCGACGCGGCGGTATTCAGGGATGTGCATCCAGACCCGGTGGCGGCGGATGTGGCCGCCGGTGCCGCCGCCTATCGTGCGCATGGGGCGGAGGCGCTGGTGGCCATCGGCGGCGGCAGCGCGCTCGATTGCGGCAAATCGGTTGCTCTGGCGGTCTCCACCTCCCGGCCGCTCTGGGATTTCGAGATCACCAAAACCGCCCCGAAGCTCGACCGCAACCTGCCGCCGGTCTTCGCCATCCCGACCACTGCCGGCACCGGCTCGGAGGTCGGCCGCGCCACCGTCATCACCGATCCCGAAGCCGGGCGGAAACTTATTCTGCTGCACCCGCAGATGCTGCCGAAACTGGTGATCCTCGATCCCGAACTCACCTACGGCCTGCCGGCCAATCTCACCGCCTGGACCGGCATGGATGCGCTGGCGCATAATCTGGAGGCGTTCTGCGTGCCCGCTTGGCACCCGGTGGCCGACGGCATCGCCGTCGAGGGCATGCGGCTGATCAAGGAGAATTTGCTCACCGCCGCCACCGAGCCGCGCAACCTTGCCGCCCGCGCCAACATGCTGGCCGCCGCCGCGATGGGCGCCACCGCCTTCCAGAAAGGTCTCGGCGCGATCCATTCGCTGAGCCACCCGATCGGCGCGAAATTCCACGCCCATCATGGCCTGACCAACGCCGTGCTGATGCCCTATGTGCTGACCTATAACCGCCCGGTGGTGGAACAGAATATCAGCCGCGCCGCGCAGGCGCTGGGGCTGGCCGGGTTCGACGGGTTTCTGGCCTGGATTCTGGAGCTGCGCACGGCGTTAAAAATTCCGCACACGATCGCCGCGCTGAACGTCACCCCGGACGCGCTGGATTTTCTCGCCGCGGAAGCCGTTTTGGACCCGAATACGCCGGACAATCCCCGCCCCGCCGACACCGCGGCGATGCGCCGGATTCTTGACGCAGCAATGGCCGGGACGGTGCAGGGGCTGGATAGCTAGAGGTCGAGGGAAGCAGCCGCTTTTTTGAGAAAAGCGGCGCAAAAACTTTTTATTCCTTTGGGCCGGTGGCAGCGAAACCAGCACGGCCCAGTTTAATAAAGTTTTTTTGCTACTTTTTGTTCACAAAAAGTAGCCTTTCTCTTCAATCTAACCGCGCGTCAGCGTCTTCTGCATCGTCACGACATCGAGCCAGCGGTCGAATTTGTAGCCGACGCGGCGCATCGTGCCGACCGGCTGGAAGCCGAGGCTGGCATGCACGCCGACCGAGGCGACATTCTCGGAATTGCCGATCAGCGCCAGCATCTCGCGAAACCCGGCATTGGCCGCATGCTCGATCAGCGCCGCGACGATCGCCTTGCCGACGCCCTGGCCGCGCACCCCCTCGCGCACATAGACGCTGTCCTCGACCGTGAAGCGATAGGCGCTGCGGGCACGGAACGGGCCGTAATAGCCATAGCCGAGACAGCCCGAAGCGTCGCGCGCCAGCAGCCAAGCGTAGCCGGCATCGATGATCGCCCGATAGCGCTGCGTGAATTCCTCCAGCGAGGGCGGCACCTCCTCGAACGTGCCGGTGCCGTACAGCACATGATGCGCGTAGATCGCCTGCGCGTCGGCGAGATCCGCCTCAGTGGCGTTCAAAATTTCCATGCGAACCTCCGCTTTGCCGCCCTATTCCCAGGCTTCGGGGACGAAAGCAAGGAGACAGATTCGCCGCGGCGATTCAACTGCCGTCGGTTTCGGTACCAAGCCAAACCTGACGTTTAATTAAATTTTAGCAGCTATGCGCCACACCGCCGTACGGCGCTCATCGCACCGCAAAGCAAACCCCAAGCGTCTATCAAAACGCGCCACCACGCGAGAATGTTGTCTTTATAAAACAAACTTGGCATAAATGATTAATACCGATCCGCCTAAAGACTGACACAACGCCACCCTGGCCCTGACCACCTGCCGGCCGGACCCGGCGCCGCGGTGCAAGGCGCTCACCGGCGGCACCATGACCGTCCGGCCGGAGCAGAAACTCGTCACCTATGTGGCGCGGAACCTGGAGCCGTATCGCGGCTTCCACACTTTTATGCGCGCGTTGCCGCAGCTGCTGGCCCGGCCTGACGTGGTGGTGTCGATCACCGGCGGCGATAGCGTCAGCTATGGCGCGCCACCGGCGCAAGGCGGCAGTTGGCGCGAGGTAATGCTGCGCGAGCTGGACGGGCGGCTCGATCTCTCGCGCGTGCATTTTCACGGCAAGGTGCCGTATGCGCAGCATCTGGCACTGCTGCAGCGCTCGGACGCGCATGTGTACCTCTCCTACCCGTTCGTCGCCTCCTGGTCGCTGCGCTAGGCGCTGGCCTGCGGTGCGCGGTGATCGGCGGCGATACCGAAACCGTCACGGAGTTTCTGGTCGATGGGCAGAACGGCCGCGTCGTCCCCACGCTGAACCACGACACGCTGGCGGCGGAAATCTTGCACCTGCTGGAGGACAAAACCCGCGCGGCGAAACTGCGCCGCGGTGCGCGGGCCTATGCGGAACAGCATCTGGACCTGCAGGACTACCTGCGAAACTTCCGCGCTTATATCGAGGAGATCACCGGCAAGACCCTGGCGCCGCGCAAGCCGGCGGCACGGATGAAGAAGGTTGCGTAACGTTAGCAGGAAACAGGAAAGCAGCCGCTTTTTTGAAAAAAGGCGGCGCAAAAAACTTTTGGCTGGGCCGGGCCGGGGGCAGCGAAACCTGCACGGCTCCAAAGAAGCAAAAAAACTGGTGGTGTCTCAGATTGAATTTCTCGCACGATCCATGGCGGGCATAGACCGGCCCGTGTGCTACGGAGTTCTTCACACGCGCCAATCCCGCGCGAGCGGGTTCGTACTCGGACGCCGCCCTTCTCGACGCGTCCCATGCATTGCTGAGCGGCATCCGAAACCCCTCACCCTACGGCCATAGGAAGGGGCTGCCGGCTTTTCTCAAGCGGACATCGGCCGACCCGGTTTCTCTGGGCAAACAAAACGGGCCTCCGCCACCACCGTGCCAACGCCAGTCTGCGTCAGAAACCCACCAATGCCGGCGCCGCCCGAACGGATATCCGCGATCCGTCAGCCACCACCCGCATAAATGTTTAGATCCTCCATCGGCCTGATGATCATCTTAGTCATATTCGCACAGCCCTGCCCGACCATCTTAGCTTCGATCTCACCGTTCTCGGCGGACACGCCGGAGACCTTGCCGGACGGCCCCGCGCCAATGTTACTCGGCTCCACATTGAGCGTGAAGTTGCCGTTCGCGTCCCGCTCACCCGTCACAGAGCTGAGGCCGCTCAGATCTGAATAATACGCGATGCCGTGGATATGACCGTTGGGATCGCGTGCGAGGCGCCAGATGATATAAGGACAACCTGAGACTGATGACGGAGTTGAGCCACTGAAGCCCGGTCGAGTGCTCGTAACTGTCGTCTGTGCCAACCCCTGGCCAATCGTGAGCGCCGCGGCGGTAACAACCCCGCCGAGAGCAATCATTCGCAAGGTAATGATCGGAGCCATACGCATCTCCTGTGTCTATGGGTTGATCGATCTCAATCCAAACACGCAACTACACGAGAATGACTTCTACGCTGCCATAGGTACCGTCTGACGTCCGTGCTTCACGGCCCGTATTTACGATCTAGCCAACCGATGCCGCGTATTGTTGATTTGGCGATCTAGGCGCACATCATCTATTAAGCTATTTTGTACATAATTCGCAATGAGTTTGTATTACAATGAATTCATTTTGTGTGCGCTTCACGACCAGTTTGATCAAAGGTCCCGTCGGTGGGCCGATCGTACACAACAGGACACGTTAACATCCATAACGACGGTGACGACTGTGTCATTGATCGGCGTCAAAAATTATAAAGTCTCGTTTTTCTACCCATAGTTGACCAATCATTGCGCAAATCAAGGCCTTCGGAACGCTGGCTTGGCCGGCTTGGAGTTCCCGCAAAGGATGACCGAGACGGATCGTGAGCAATCACTCGCCTGCCTAAACGGGAATGACCCTTCTACGTGTCAATAGCGAAAAGCGGTCGGTCCGCTCCGGCCCGACCCCGCCTTAAGTCGCATGTCCGCTATTCAAAGCCCTGATCCAGAAACGGACAGACCGCTTCCCGTCCGCCGCGGAAATTCAAACTGAGACAGCCCCAAAAACTTTACCAATCTGGGCCGCGCTGGTTTCAACGCCGCAGGCCCAGGGGAATCAAAAGTTTTTGCGCCGCTTTTTTTAAAAAGCGGCTGCATTCTTCCCCAACAAAAAGGGCGGCCGAAGCCGCCCTTTTCGTGAAAGCCGGAAGCAGAATTACTCCGCAGCGTCCTTCTTGCCTTTGGCGCCGACCTGCTCGGAAATGTCTTCGCCGGTCTCCTGGTCGACCATGCGCATCGACAGCTTGACCTTGCCGCGATCGTCGAAGCCGATGACCTTCACCTTCACGGCGTCGCCCTGCTTGACCACGTCGGTGGTTTTGGCGACGCGGCCCTGGGCCAGCTCGGAGATGTGCACGAGCCCGTCCTTGGCGCCAAGGAAGTTCACGAAGGCGCCGAAATCGGCGGTCTTCACGACCTTGCCGTTATAGATCACGCCGACTTCCGGCTCGGCGACGATGCCTTTGATCTTCTCGATCGCGGCCTGGATCTTCTTGTCGTCGGCGGCGGAGATTTTCACCGCACCGCTGTCGTCGATGTCGATCTTCGCGCCGGTCTGCTCGACGATCTCGCGGATCACCTTGCCGCCGGTGCCGATGACGTCACGGATCTTGTCCTTGGGCACCTGGATCGTCACGATCTTCGGCGCGTTGGAGGACACGTCGGTGCGGCCGGAGGTCAGCGCCTTGGCCATCTCGCCCAGGATGTGCATGCGGCCATGCTTGGCCTGCTCCAGGGCGATCTTCATGATCTCCGGGGTGATGGAGGTGATCTTGATGTCCATCTGCAGCGAGGTCACGCCCGCCTCGGTGCCGGCCACCTTGAAGTCCATGTCGCCGAGATGATCCTCGTCGCCGAGGATGTCGGAGAGCACGGCGAAGCCGCGGTCTTCCTTGATCAGGCCCATGGCGATGCCCGCCACCGGACGGGCCAGCGGCACGCCGGCATCCATCAGCGCCAGCGAGGTGCCGCAGACGGTCGCCATCGAGGAAGAGCCGTTGCTCTCGGTGATCTCGGAAACGATGCGCAGCGTGTAGGGGAAGGCTTCCTTGGTCGGCAGCAGCGGGTGCACGGCGCGCCAGGCGAGCTTGCCATGGCCGATCTCGCGGCGGCCGGGCGAGCCCATTCGGCCGGTCTCACCAACCGAGTACGGAGGGAAGTTGTAGTGGAGCATGAAATGCTCCTTGAACTCGCCCTCGATCGCATCGATCACCTGCTCGTCCTGTGCGGTGCCGAGCGTGGCAACAACCAGCGCCTGGGTTTCGCCACGGGTGAACAGCGCCGAGCCATGGGTGCGCGGCAGCACGCCGACTTCGGCCAGGATCGGGCGCACGGTCTTGGTGTCGCGGCCGTCGATGCGCAGGCCGGTGTCCAGGATGTTGTTGCGGACGATGTCGGCTTCCAGCTCCTTGAACAGGCCCTTCGCCTTGTCGGCGTCCAGACCTTCCTCGGTCAGCTTCTCGGCGGCAGCCTTCTTGGCGGCGCCGATCTTCTCCTGGCGGACCTGCTTCACGGTCTCGGTATAGGCGGCGCGCAGATCCGCGCGGGCCAGTGCATCGACGCGGGCGGTGAGCGCCTTGGTCTCGTCGGAGATTTCCGGCAGCGCCCACGGGTCCTTGGCGGAGTGTTCGGCGAGCTCGATGATCGCCTGGATCACCGGCTGGAACGCCGCGTGGCCGAAGGTGACGGCGCCGAGCATGACCTCTTCGGAGAGCTCGGAGGCTTCCAACTCAACCATCAGCACGCCTTCGGTGGTGCCGGCGAGCATCAGGTCGAGCTGGCTCGTCTCACGCTGGCTGGTGGTCGGGTTCAGCACATAGGCGCCGTCGATATAGCCGACGCGGGCAGCGCCCACGGGGCCGAAGAACGGAATGCCGGAGATGGTGAGCGCGGCCGAGGCGGCGACCATGGACAGCACATCCGGGTCGTTCTCCAGGTCATGGCTCAGCACGGTGACGATGACCTGCACTTCGTTCTTGAAGCCGTGCGGGAAGAGCGGGCGGATCGGCCGGTCGATCAGGCGGGAGACCAGCGTCTCCTTCTCGGTCGGACGGCCCTCGCGCTTGAAGAAGCCGCCCGGGATGCGGCCGGCGGCGAAGAACTTCTCCTGGTAGTTCACGGTCAGCGGGAAGAAGTCGATGCCGGGTTTCGGCGACTTGGCGCCGACCACGGTGGCGAGCACCACGGTGTCGCCATAGGAGGCAACCACGGCGCCATCGGCCTGGCGGGCGACCTTGCCGGTCTCCAGGATCAGGGTCTTGCCGGCCCAGTCCAGCTCTTTGCGGAAATATTTATCAAACATGTAACACCACTCCAAAAGCGGCGGAGCGGGTTAAAGAAACGCGGTACGGTGAATTCGCGTGCGACCGGGGTTGGGGCGGCGCCTCGGGCGGCATGGGTCTGGCTGTGAAGGTGCGAGCACTGATTCACAAACCACGGACCATGTGGCCGGAAACGCCGCGGTTACGAAAACCGGCGGCGGCGCGGATCGACCGGTTGCGTTCCTAAAGCCCCGTTCTGCCGCTCGTCACAAACAACGCAGCCGGCCATGCGCCTGCCACGCACACGCCCCCTGGCGTGCTCACGCGGTCTTACCGGAGTTTTGCCGCCAAGGCTAGGCGGAAGAGAAAGCGCTACTTTTTTGAAAAAAAATAGCAAAAAAACTTTTACGACTCTGGGCCGTGCTGGTTTCACGGCCTCGGGCCCAAATTAGCAACAGTTTTTGCGCCGCTTTTTCAAAAAGCGGCCACTTCCTTGTTTTCCTTCAAATTCTAAACCTTGCGCGCCAAGGGGGCGACAAATTGCGGCTCGGTGTCCCACGGAAAGAGAATCCAGGTATCCTGGGAGACTTCGGTAATGAACGTGTCCACCACCGGCTTGCCAGCCGGCTTGGCGTACACTGTGGCGAGATGCGCCTTGGGCAATAGGCCGCGCACCAGCTTGGCCGTGGTGCCGGAATCGACCAGATCGTCGATGATGAGCCACCCTGCCCCGTCGCCCGCCGCCGCCGGCGTCTTGGTCACCACAGGCTCGCCGCGCTCCTCCTCGTCATAGGTCACGACCGAGACGCTCTCGATCAGTCGGCATTCCAGCTCGCGGGCAATGATCGCGGCCGGGATCAGCCCGCCGCGGGTGATGGCGACAATGCCGTTCCACGGGCCGAGCGCATGCAGCCGCCAGGCCAGCGCCTTCGCATCGCGATGCAGCTGGTCCCATGTCACGGTGTAGTAATGTTGCGCCATGATTGGTGGATAATGAGGAGAGGTAAGCCAGGCAAGGGCTTCTTTTTGTGAACAAAAAGAAGCAAAAAAACTTTTTTAGACTGGGCCGTGCTGGTTTCAACGCCCCAGGCCCAGCCAAGCCAAAAATTTTTTGCGCCGCTTTTTTTCAAAAAAGCGGCTACTTTACTGCCCTAAACCGTGAACTGCTCGGTAATAATCCGCTCAGAGAGCGCGCGATCCGGGTCGAACAGCACGGTGGCGCCGATGCTGCGGTCCTCGCTCACCGCCACGGAGACCACGTTGCGGACTTCTGTAAAATCCGCGACCGCCGCGACCGGGCGCTTGTCCGGCTCGAGGATCTCGAACAGCACGTCCACGGTGGAGGGCAGCAGCGCGCCGCGCCAGCGCCGTGGGCGGAAGGCGGAAATCGGGGTGAGCGGCAGCAGGTTGGCGGTGAGCGGGATGATCGGCCCGTGCGCGGAGAGATTATAGGCCGTTGAGCCGGCGGGCGTGGAGATCAGCACACCGTCGCAGATGAGTTCCTCGAGCCTCTCGCGGTGGTCGACGCTGATGCGGATTTTCGCCGCCTGGCGCAGCTGGCGGAGCAGCGCCACCTCGTTCATCGCCATCGCCTCCTCAACCACGCCGGAAGCGGTGATGGCGTGCATGCGCAGCGGGTGCAGGATGCTGGGCTGCGCCCGGGCGATGCGGCCGGGCAGACCCTCCTCATGATACTCGTTCATCATGAAGCCGACCGAGCCGCAATTCATGCCGTAGACCGGCTGCGTGGTGCCGAGCACCTTGTGCAGGCATTCCAGCATCAGCCCGTCGCCGCCCAGGGCGACGATGACTTCGGCGTCCTTCGGCGCGCAGTCGCCGTAGCGCGCGGTCAGACGGTTGCGTGCCGCCTCGGCGGACTCGGTCTGCGCCGCGATGAAGGCAATATCCATGGTCAGCGGCGCCACGGCATCGTGCGGGGGTTGGGCATCAGGCAAGTTTGCGGTGCTCGAGCAGCGGCATGTTCGCGCGCACGCGCGCCATGACGGTTTTGTCGATGCTGGCGGTGGCCCAGCCGAGCCCGTCCGAGGCGCGGGCGACGACATGGCCCCAGGGATCGACGATCATCGAATGGCCGTAGGTGAAGCGGGTATCGCCCTTGGCGCCCTTATGCGGGCCAGTGCAGGCCGGGGCGGCGAACCAGGTCTGGGTGTCGATCGCGCGGGCGCGCAGCAGCACTTCCCAATGGTCCTTGCCGGTCTGCAGCGTGAAGGCGGCGGGCAGAACGATCAGGTCCACCTGGCGGCGGCGCAGCGCCAGGAACAATTCCGGAAAGCGCAGGTCGTAACAGATGGCCAAGCCGACATTGGTGCCGGCAATGCCGCAAGTCACGATCTCATCGCCGGCGCTGTAGGTCTCGCTCTCGCGATAGCCGGTGCCGTCCGGGGTGGTGATGTCGAACATGTGGATTTTCCGGTAACGTGCCAATTCGCGGCCGGCGGGGGAAAACACGACACTGGTATTGAACAACTGCCCGGCGGCAAGCTCGCCGATCGAACCGCCATGCACATGGATGTTATGGGCGATCGCGGCCTGGCGCAGAAATTCATACGCGGCACCGCCGATGCCGCCGGGCTCCGGCAAAGCCTCCGCTGCGGAGAATTTGGCCGCCCGGTCGCCGCCGAGACAGCTCCAGATCTCCGGCAGAGCGAGCAGATCCGGCCGCTCCCCCGCCACGGCGGCGCCGATCAAGGCACGGGCCTGGGCGATGTTCTCCGTTTTGTCCGCCGTCGGCGACATCTGGACCACACTCACCCGCATGCTCACCCCTCGACCAATCCTCGGGCCAGTATAGCTTTATTCAGCCGCGCTGACCACGGCCATCAGAGACAGGCCGAATGGCAGGCTCATATGCGACAGCAGATGTACTTCGGCGGCGAACAGAAGGTTAGGCGGCGCGGCAGTAACCAGCCACCTCCGCCCCTAGCCGCGATCACCACCATAGGTTTTACGAACCAGATAAGCCGGGCGCTGTTTGGTTTCGAGATAAATACGGCCGATATATTCGCCCAGCAGACCGATGCTCATCAGCTGCACGCTGCCGAGAAACAGCACCACGACCAGAAGCGATGCGTAGCCGGGCATGCTGATGTCGTGGATCAACGTGTAAAAAACGGTAAAAACGGCATAGATAAAACTGCCGACCGCACCGCAGATAGGTCCAGATTTTCAGGGGCAGCGTGGAGAAGCTTGTGAAGCCTTCCAGCGCAAAATTCCACAATGCCCAACCGGAAAATTTCGAAACGCCGGCGCTGCGCGGGGCACGCGCATAGTCGATGGTAACGGTGCGGAAGCCGACCCAGGCGAACAGGCCCTTCATGAAACGCTGCCGTCGCCAGCCTGGTTAGCTTTCCCCGCAGCCGCAGCACCGCGACAAGCACCAATAACGGTATGAAAACGATGAAATCGAGATCGAGGTGATCGAAAGTTTCGGCCATTTCATAAGATAAAAAGCCAAAAACATAGCCGCCGAACAACGACGCGGCGGGGGATTTCGTGAGTTGCAGGCATAGAAAATAGGTCGCCATCGCCGCGGCGACGGGCGCGCATAACGTCAATACGTTATAGGCCAGCACCGGGCCAGAGACGAGCGATATCGGCAAAGCCAGCAGCGTCAGGAACGGAACATTCGTGGTCCAGGCGAGGTTCAACCCGTCCGGCTGTCAGATCAGGTCGGTCTGCAGCGGCGAGAGATGATGCGCCAGCGACCAGGGCCACCATGCAAAAAACCACATCATCAGGCTTGGGTCAGCGCCAAACCCGAGAATGTCTCTCGTCAACGACGCGAAATGGTCCAGAAATACAAACGAGGCGACAGCAAAGACGACGAGCGCCAAGCCGTGCCATCGCCACCCTGTTTTCCCTGAGATCGCGTCAGACACGTTCAACCCATCCCGCTGACCGCCGGCTCCCGCTGCGGCTTTCGCACTGGAGTTAGGGCAAAAATGGATTTTTAGAAAGTTTTACTTCGCCGCGATGGTCAGTGTTTTGGATCGTTCAGCCCCACCGCGCGGATCCGCTCGGCCTCCTCGTCCCAGCCCGGGCGTTCGTTGACACGCAGGAACAGGTGGACGTTGCATTCCAGCAACTGGCTCAGCTCGCGCCGCGCGCGCGCGCCGATATCCCTGATCCGCGCCCCCTTGGCGCCGATCAAAATCGCCTTGTGCCCGGCCCGGGCGACATAAATAACAGCGTCGATCCGCACCGAGCCGTCTTTCTGGGTCTTGAAACTCTCGGTCTCGACCGTGGTGCCGTAGGGCACCTCGTCGCGGGTCTGCAGAAAAATCTGCTCGCGGACGATCTCCGCCGCCAGCAACCGGTCCGGCAGGTCGGTCAGCTCATCCTCCGGGTACAAATACGGCCCCTCGGGCAGCTTCGCCGTGCAGAAATCCAGCAGCACGTCGATGCCATCGCCGGTGGCGGCGGAGATCATGAACACCTGTTCGAACGCCGCCAGAGCGGCCAGGTCCTGGGTCAGCGGCAACAGCATGTGCCGCTCCACCAGATCCACCTTGTTCAGCACCAGCGCCATTTTGCGCCCGGTTGCGGCGGCCTGGGCGATGATGCCGCGCACCGCCTCAGTCAGCCCGCTCTTGGCGTCGACCAGCAGGAGCAGATAATCAGCCTCCTCCGCCCCGCCCCAGGCAGCCGCGACCATCGCGCGGTCCAGCCGGCGCTTCGGTGAAAAAATGCCCGGCGTGTCGACAAACAAAATCTGCGCCTCGCCGCGCATGAGAATGCCCAGCACCCGCGCTCGGGTGGTCTGCGCCTTCGGCGTGACGATGGAGAGTTTTGCGCCGGTCAGCCGGTTGAGCAATGTGGATTTCCCGGCATTGGGCGCGCCGATCAGGGCGATAAAACCGCATTTGCTCATGCCGGGAGCATTTCCAGCAGAGCGCGCGCGGCTTCCTGTTCGGCGGCGCGCTTGGAGCCGGCATCGCCCCGCGCCACGGCATCGGCGACGCTGACCTTCACCACGAAATGCGGCGCATGCGAGGGGCCGGACATGGTCACCACCTCATAGGCCGGCAGCGGCAGAGCGCGCTTCAACGCCCATTCCTGCAAAGCGGTTTTTGGGTCTTTTGGCGGGATAAACTGCTGTTCGAGAACATCACTCAAAACCTTACGTATAAAATCGCGGGCAGCGGCCAGCCCGGCATCAAGATACAGCGCGCCGATCATCGCCTCCAGCGCGTCGGCCAGCACCGTGGCCTGGCTGCGCACGCCGCGCCGCGCCTCGCCGGGGGCCACGCTCAGCAAAACGGCGACGCCCTGGGCCTCGGCAACCTGCGCCAGCGACGGCTTCGAGACCAGCGCCGCGAGGCGCGGGCCGAGCTTGCCTTCCTGCTCATCCGGAAAACGCTCCAGCAGCCATTCGGCAACCACAAGCCCGAGCACGCGGTCACCGATGAATTCCAGGCGTTCATTGGATCCCACCCCGCGCGCGCCGGCGGCGGAGCGGTGCGTCAGCGCCTCGGCGAGGAGTTTCGGGCGCTGAAAGCGGTGCCCCAGCAGCGCCTGCGCATCATCGAGACCGGTCACGAGATGGTATGGAACATCCGGCCCCAGCGGATTTCCACCGGCCACTGCCAGAATTCATAGAACGGGTGGCGCAGATCGATGGAAAAGAAGATCAAATCCGCTGGACCGACGACGTTCTCCACCGGCACATAGCCGACCGGACCGTCCATGAAACGGGAATCCTCGCTGTCGTCGCGGTTGTCGCCCATCACGAACAGATCGCCCGCCGGCACGGTATAGAGCGGCGTGTTGTTGGCAAAGCCCTCATTGGTCTCTTTGAGGATCGCATGCGTCTTGCCGCCGGGCAGCGCCTCCATCAGCTCTTGCGCCACAACCGGGCCGCCGGAGCTGGTGTCGGTATAGTTGCCGGCATCGGTGGTGGGGACCTGAGTGCTGTTGATGAAGAGCTGGCCGTTGGTCACCTGTACCGTGTCGCCGGGCAGGCCAATCACGCGCTTGATGTAATCGGTGCTGGGATCACCCGGAGGACGGAACACGATAACCGTCCCGCGCTTGGGCATGCTGCCGAACAGGCGCCCGGAAAACAGGTCGGGCGAGAAGGGCAGCGAGAAATGCGAGTAACCGTATGCAAACTTATTTACAAAAAGGTAATCGCCCACCAGCATGGTCGGCACCATGCTCCCCGAGGGAATAAAAAATGGCTCGAACAGAAAGGTATGAATTCCTACCGCGATCAGCCCGGCATAGACGATCGTCTTGATGAATTCGGCGGTTGAGGCGGCTTTGTGCTGCCCCGTGGAAGCGGGTTTTCGGCCAGCCGGGGAAGATTTTGGGTGAAAGAACGCCATTCGCGAGAGCCTATCTGGAGAGCCTATGCATCAAGCGCGGTGCTTGCGGCTTGTCAAGAAATCGGTGCAGAGAGACGCGGCATCTGCCTGACCTGAAGAAAGACGTGCTCCCATGATCAAGCCCGCCGGCATCTCCCTTCTCGCTGTGGCCTCCGCTTTGGCGCTGTCCGCGCCAGCTTTCGCAAAAAAACACATGGTGCACCCCGCTTCAGCGGCGGTTGGTGGCACCATGCTGGCACCGTCCGGCCCGCCGCCCGTGCCCGACAGCCCGATCGCCGATTCCAACACCCCGGCCCCGCCGACTTTGCCCGGCATGACCTCCTACGTGCTGATGGACGCCCGCAACGGCACCATCATCGCCGAGGCCGCACCGGACCTTCAGGTGGCACCGGCCAGCCTGACCAAGCTGATGACCGCGCATATCGTCTACCAGGCGCTGCATGGCGGCAGCCTTAAGCTGGACCAGACAGTGCCGGTCAGCCCGGAAGCCTGGCATGCCGGCGGTTCGCGCATGTTCATCGACCCGACCTCGGTGGTCACGGTCGATCAGCTGCTGCACGGGTTGATCATCGATTCCGGCAACGACGCCGCCGTGGCGCTGGCTGAGCAAGTCGCCGGCACCCAGGCCAGCTTCGTGCAGCTCATGAACAAAGACGCGCAGAATCTGGGACTGACCAATACGGTCTATACCGATGTCGACGGCTTGCCGGACCCGAACCTGCACACCACGGCGCGCGACGTCGCCAAGCTGAGCCAGGTGATCCTGCAGGACGAGCCGGAATTCCTGAACATCTCCAAGCTGCAAAGCTATACCTACGACAACATCACCCAGGCGAGCTGGAACCCGGTGCTGGCGCATGACCCGACCGTGGACGGCATGAAGACCGGCCTGACCGATGAGAGCGGCCATTGCATCGACGCCACCGCCATCCGCAATGGCATGCGGCTGATCGCCGTGGTGATGGGCGGCCCGAGCTGGCATGCCAGCACCGCCGCCATCGAATCGCTGCTTGATTACGGCCAAAAATTCTTCACCGAGGCGACCATCGCCACCGCCGGCCAGCCGATTGCCACGCTGCAGAGCCCGGCGCTGGATTCCGGCAATGTCGTGGTTGGCGTGCCGAAAGACATCATGCTGACGCTGCCCTCGGACGGCGTCTCGAAAATCACGCACAGCATCGCCTACACCGCCGACCTTACCCCGGGCGTGACCAAAGGCGAGACGCTGGGCACAATCACCTACACGCTGACCGGCAAGACGCTGGCAACCAGCCCGGTGGTGGCGCTGGCCGATTCCCCGTCAGCGGGTTTTGTGACTAAACTAAAGCGGAAATTGAGCAGGTATATATGAGCGACACACCTCCCGACCATCTCTCCATCGACCCCAACAGCCCGTTCTTCGACGATGCCGTGCTGGAGCGCGGCATCGGCATCCGCTTCAACGGCGTGGAGAAGACCAATGTCGAGGAATACTCGGTCTCCGAAGGCTGGGTGCGCGTGTCCGTCGGCAAGACCGTCGACCGCCACGGCAAGCCCCTGACCATGCGGATCAAAGGCAAGGTCGAGGCGTATTTCCGGGATCTCGCGGAAGGCTAGAGCAAAGAAAAGGCTACTTTTTGTGAACAAAAAGTAGCAAAAAAACTTTATTAAACTGGGCCGGTGACGCTGCAACCAGCACGGCCCAGAGTAAAAAAGTTTTTTTTATAACTTTGGACCGTGCTTGTTTCGGCGCCACGGTCCCAAAGGAGTAAAAGTTTTTGCGCCGCTTTTTTCAAAAAGCGGCCACTTTCCCTCTTACTTCGGCCGCGCCATGTCGAACCGGGCCTCCGGCCCAATCGCGGCATAGGCCGAGGGACCGCCGGCGCGTAGGATGATCTCCGCGCCGAACGTGTCGAACACGCCTTCTTTGATCAGCGCGCGGTCGATATGCACGCCGACTACCTCGCCCAGCACCAGCCAGGCCTGAACCGGCTCGCCCTTATGGCTCTTCAGCTGCACGATCTCCGTCAGCTTGCACTCAAAATTCACCGGGCTGGCGGCAACGCGCGGCGGGGCCACCAGGCGCGACGGCGCCTTTTCCAACCCGGCCAGTTCGAACTCATCAATGCCATAGGGCGCCGTCGCGGAGGTCGTGTTCATCTGCGCGCCCAGCTTGCGGGTGGCGAGGTTCCACACGAACTCTCCCGTCTCGCGCACATTGCGCAGAGAATTTTTCGCCGCTGTGCTGGAAAAACCGATGATCGGCGGCGTGTAGTTGAAAGCATTGAAAAAGCTGTACGGGGCGAGATTGACGGACCCGTCCGCGCCCTGGGTTGAGACCCAGCCGATCGGCCGCGGGCCGATGATGGCGTTGAACGGATCATGCGCCAGGCCATGCCCGGCGGCGGGCTCATAAAAATGCATATCGGTCATCATCTTGTCCCCGGTTTCTGCGCGATATTGACCCGCCGGCAGCGCAGATCAACTGCCGCCATGCCTGCGCGAGCGCTGGAGCGCGATGGGGTCAGGACAAGCCATATTCAAGAAAGGAGGAAGACTTCTTTTTGTGAACAAAAAGAAGCAAAAAAACTTTGCTAAACTGGGCCGCGCTTGTTTCAGCGCCACAGTCTCAAATAAGCAAAAGTTTTTGCGCCGCTTTTTTCAAAAAGCGGCCACTTTTCCTTTTTCTGCCTAAAGCTATCAGCCCCTACACCTC
Organism: uncultured Pseudomonadota bacterium; assembly: GCA_963780465.1. Classification (GTDB taxonomy): domain Bacteria; phylum Pseudomonadota; class Alphaproteobacteria; order Acetobacterales; family Acetobacteraceae; genus Acidocella. The sequence continues at coordinate 349,493 of CAWACI010000012.1, read as the reverse complement.
CAGCAACTCCGCTTCCTGACAGGCGCGGACCTTGCGGCCCCCGGCGGCCTTGGCCGCTTCCAGCGCCTCCTCGGCGCGTCGTGTCAGTGCGGCGGGGTTGTAGAGATCATCCATCCCGGCAAAGGCCGCGGCGCCGCAACTGACGGTGAGCCGGCGCGACGGCACTCCGGCATGCGGCAAAGCGAGGGCAAGCACGGCTTCAAGAAGCGTCACGGCGACGCGCTGCGCGCCGGAGACATCGGCCCAAGCGGCAGCAGCACGGCGGTGACCGAGCCCTCATAGCGCGCCACCACGTCACCGGTACGGCGGGGCAGCCTTTGCACGGCCTGCGCGATACGGCGTAGGCAGGCATCTCTTTCCTGCACACCGTGAAATTCGGTGAAGACGTCGAAATGATCGATCTCCATCAGCACCAGGCCGAGTTGGCTGCGGCTGCGTACCGCGCTTGAACTCGTAACCGAGGCTGATGTCGAACTGCGCGCGGGTGGCGAGCCCGGTCAGGCTGTCCTCGGGCGGGATTTCACGGAATTCGGGAAGCGGCGCCAGCAGCGCTGCCGCGCGCATCGGCTCCGTCACATCCACCATGGTGCCGTTCACCGCGTCCACGCACCCTGCGGCACCGCGCTGCGCCCAGCCCCGCAGCACCACGTGGCGCTGCTCCCCATCCGGCCGGTGCAACCGCGCCGCCACCTCGAAATTCTCCGCCAGCGACGCCGCGTCCTGGCGCAGCCTGGCGATGCACTTGCCGTCACTGGGATGAAACGCCGTCAGCGCCGTGTCGAGACACGGTTTGAAATGCTCCCGCCACAGCCCGTAGATGCGGTACATCTCATCCGACCAGACCAGCCTCTCCTCCGGGAGCGCCAACTGCCAATGACCGACATGGCCGCTCTGCTCGGCGAGAGTCAGCCATTGCCGCGCCGCCGTCGCGACCGCCTCGGCGCGCTCTGCCCGTTGCGTCAGACGCCGGTTCAGCACCCGTATTTGCCCCTGCGACAACCGGGCGACCAGGGGCCAGAAGCTGAGCGGCACCGCGAGCAGGCCGGCGGAAGCCAGGATGTCCAGCCCGCCGGCAGTGGCCGGGACGTGGAACAAACCGGCCAGCGGCAAAGCAAGCTGCAGCGCCGCCCCGGTCAACAGCACCGCCAGGACGAAGCCCCGCCGCTGGCGAGGCAGCGAAGCCTCGGCAGCGCGAAACAAATTATTCGCCGCCACGGCCATCGCGACAAAGGCGATCGCGCCGACAAAATTGCTGAGCATCTGCTTGCCGCCCCCGTTCCGCTCGTGCGCGCGCACTTGCTTCTACACGCGCTGCTGCAATGATTACCGCCGAACTCATTACAAGCAGGAAACTAAAACAGGGTAGCAGACCAGAACTTAAGGGTTTGCCAATGGCTCCGCAGAAATAATGACCTGCGCGTAGGCGTAGGGATATTCGTCGGTGAGCGAAACGGCGATATGCGGCGCATGGCCCGGCGGGATCAGCGCTGCAAGCCGCGCCAGCGCCCCGCCATGCAGGGACATTGTCGGCTGGCCGCTGGCGAGGTTCATCACGCACAGATCCGAGAAGAACACGCCGCGGCGAAAGCCGGTGCCGAGCGCCTTGGCGCAGGCCTCCTTGGCGGCGAAGCGCTTGGCGTAGCTGGCGGCGCGGGCGTGCTCCCGCCGCTCGGCGCGCGCGCGCTCCACCTCGGAGAAGATGCGCATGGTGAAACGCTCGCCGAACCGCGCCAGGCTCGCCTCAATGCGGCGGATGTCGCAGATGTCGGAGCCAAGGCCGATGATCATGTCTTCGCGCGTTCCACCTGGGCGATGCCGGTGGCCCCGCGCAGCCCGGCGATCACCTGGCCCAGATGCCGCACGTCGCGCACTTCCACATCGACCAGCGCCTCGAAAAAATCCTGCTGGCGATGGACGACCTTGAGGTTGGAGATCGCCCCGTCCTGCTTCGCGACGGCATTGGTCAGCGCCGCCAGGGCGCTGGAGTTGTTGCTGGCGATGACGCTGACCCGGCCGACGAACCGGCCGGATTTGCGGTCGCTGCGGGCGATCGTCGTGGTATCCCAGTCGACATCGATGAAGCGCTCCGGCGTGGCGGCGAAGGTCTCCAGCGTCGCGCAGTCCTTGGTATGCACAGTAACCCCCTTGCCGGTGGCGACGATGCCGACGATCTTGTCGCCCGGCAGCGGATGGCAGCAGCCAGCATAATGCACATCCATGCCCGCAACCAGGCCGGTGATCGGCATGCCGGCATCGGCCGTGCCGGTATGGCGCGGCAAGCGCGCGGTGAGCGCCTGGCCCATGAAGCCCGGCAGCATGCGCGGCGCGCGATGCTCCCGCAGTTCCGGATAGGCGGTGTAGACCACCTCCTTGGCGCCGATGATCCCGGTATCGACCGCGACGTAAAGATCGTCCAGCGAGGCCTGCTTGAGCGTCTTGACCGTCGTTTCCAGGACTTTTTCCGAACCGTCCACGCCCTCCTGGCGGAAAGCCTTGGCCAGAGCGGACTTGCCGGCATCGCGATGCTGCTCGCGCATCTGCTGCCCCAGGAAGCGGCGGATTCTCGCGCGGGCCTTGCCGGTGACGACAAACCGCTCCCAGGCCGGCGACGGCGTGCCGCCGCGCGCGGTGAGAATTTCCACCTGGTCGCCGTTTTGCAGCTCGTAGCGCAGCGGCATCAGCCGGCCATTGATGCGCGCCCCCACACAGGTATCGCCGATCTGGCTGTGCACCGCATAGGCGAAATCGACCGAGGTGGCGCCGCGCGGCAGCTGGATCAGCTGGCCTTTCGGCGTGAAGCAGAACACCTGATCCTGGTAGAGCTCGAGCTTGGTGTTTTCCAGAAACTCGTCGGGTGCGGCGGAGTTTTCAAGAATTTCCAGCAGGTCCTGGACCCAGCGGAACTGCCTCAGATCGGCCTGCGAGGCGTCGGACTGCTTGTACAGCCAGTGCGCGGCGACACCGTTTTCCGCGATCATCTGCATTTCCGCGGTGCGGATCTGGATCTCGATCTTCTGGTTGCGCGGATGGCGCAGCGTCACACCGGTATGCAGCGACTGGTAGCCGTTGGCCTTCGGCGTGGAAATGTAATCCTTAAAGCGCCCGGCGATCACCGGGTAAGCGGCATGGATCGCGCCCAGCGCCACGTAGCAGGCCTCGCGCGTCGGCACGATGATGCGGAAGGCCATGATGTCGGAGAGCTGCTCGAAGGCGACATTGCGCCGCTGCATCTTCTCCCAGATGGAATAAGGCGATTTCTCGCGGCCGGCGATCTCCAGCACCTCGATATCGGCCTCGCGGCAGACGCGCAGCAATTCCTGCCGCACCTCCTCGATGACATCTGCCCCCTGCCCGCGCAAAAAGTTCAGCCGGGCCTGGATCGTGTCATAGGCTTCGGGGTCGAGCTCGGCGAAGGAGCGCGTCTGCAACTCGGTCTTCACCGCCTCCATGCCGATGCGCTCGGCCAGAGGCGCGTAGATCTCCATCGTCTCGCGGGCGATGCGCTGGCGCCGCTCCGGCGTGCGCACGGCGTTGATGGTGCGCATGTTGTGCAATCGGTCCGCGAGCTTGACGATCAGCACGCGGATATCCTTGCTCATCGCCAGGACGAGCTTGCGGAAATTCTCCGCCTGCTTGGTGCGGTCCGATTGCAGCTCCAGCCGGGTGAGCTTGGTCACGCCGTCGACCAGCCCGGCCACCTCGGCGCCAAAGCGCTTCTGCACTGCCGCCAGAGTGACCGGGGTGTCCTCGATCACATCGTGCAGCAGCGCGGTGACGATGGAGGACGCATCCAGCCGGTAGCCGGCCAGAATTGTCGCCACCTCCAGCGGATGAGTTATGTAGGGCTCGCCATTATCGCGCTTCTGCGCCTCATGCGCGGCAAAAGCCACGCTATACGCGTCGTCGATGAGCGCAGGGTCGGCCTTGCTGTCATAGGCGGCGATGCGCGACAGCAGGCCGCTTAGCTCAGGGTGCGGGCTGGCACCGGCCAGCCCCTCGGGCGCGAATAGCAGGCTCCTGGTCCAACAGCCTGCCATGACGGGACTTCAGCGGCGGGTCTTGCCGCCGAGCTCAGCCTCGATCGCAGCCTGGATATCCTCGGGCGACATCTCTTCGCCCTCGGCAGCCATGGCGGCGGCCTCTTCCTCGGCCGAGACATCCTGCAGGCCAAAAATGTTCTGATCGGTCGGGATCAGGTCGAGCACTTCCTCGTCCACCGGCTCCGGCTCCGGCACGCGGGACAGGGATTTCACCAGATCCTGCTCCAGATCCGGCAGCGCCAGCGTCTCCTCGGCGATCTCTCGCAACGCCACGACCGGGTTCTTGTCGTTGTCACGGTCGATGGTCAGCTGCTCGCCGCGGCTGATATTGCGGGCACGCTGCGATGCCAGCAGAACCAGTTCAAACCGGTTCGGCACTTTCAAAACGCAGTCTTCGACGGTGACGCGGGCCATCCGATACGCTCCAGGCAGGAAATTGAACGCGTGATCTACCAAGCGCGCCGCCGCGATGCAAGCCTGAGGCGGCTTTTTGCGCGCCTGTCAGCCAGCCGCGGCCGTCATGGGGGCTCACTCCCCCTCAGGCCAATGCGAAATCTCCTGCATCGGCAATTCGGCGAGAAGCGTGGCGACGCAGCTGTGCCAGATCGGGTGCCGCCAGGCCGGTGCCACATCCAGGATCGGCCGCAGCACGAAAGCCCGCAGATGGGCACGTGGATGCGGCAATATCGGGTCGGGCACGGCGCGGACGATCCCGTTGATATCGATGATGTCGAGATCGAGCGTGCGCGCCGCGTTGGGCGTTGACCGCTGCCGGCCATAGTGGCTTTCGATCTCGTGCAGCCGCGCCAGCAGCCAGGCGGGATCGACATCGCCCTCCATCCGCAGGATGCCGTTGCAATAATCCGGCTGATCCGCACGGGGGATCGCTTGTGTACGATACCAATCCGACAACGCCACAAAAGTAAGGCCGGGAATTTCGCAGACCCGCGCAGCGGCGGCGCGGCAGGTCCCGATCGACGACGTCCCATCAGGAGCCGGCAGATTCGCGCCGATTGCCACCAGAATCATGAAAAATATCGCTGCAAGCCAGCCCCCACAATTTAGTCATAATATGTAAGGGATACTTATCTAACATTTTCTTTTTTTATGTATATGAATTTCATTTCTACTTTACTGAAGAGAGCCAACACATGAGATTCGTCGCACAGGAGCGTACCGCGTTGTTCATCGACGGGGCCAATCTGTATGCGGCGACGCGGAGTCTTGGTTTCGACATCGATTATCGCAAGCTGCTTGATTATTTTGGCAACGAAGCAAACTTGATCCGCGCCTATTACTACTCAGCGCTGCTGGAAACCGAAGAATATTCCCCCCTGAAGCCGCTGACCGACTGGCTCGCCTATAACGGCTACAGCCTGGTGACCAAGCCGGCCAAGGAGTTCACCGATGCGCAGGGACGCCGGCGGATCAAGGGAAACATGGATATCGAGCTGGCCATCGACATGCTCGAACTGGCGCCGCGACTTGACCATGCGGTCCTGTTCTCCGGTGACTCCGACTTCCGCCGGCTGGTCGAGGCGGTGCAGCGCAAAGGCGTGCGGGTGTCCATCGTCTCCACCATCAAGACCAGCCCGCCGATGATCGCCGACGAATTGCGGCGTCAGGCCGACCAGTTTCTCGACCTCGCCGATATCGCGCCGGAATTCAGCCGGCGTTCAAGCGACGCGCGCAGCCGCGCCAGCCGCCCTGACGCCGACGAATAATCTTTTAAGCCCAGCGGAAACTTCCCTTGTCGAAGACTGCGATGCCAGGCGACATTGCGCCTGCGGACCCAACCTATCCCGGCCGCGACTGCCTTTTATGCCCGAGGCTGGTGACGTACCGGGAAGAAAACCGCGCCAAGGAACCGGGCTGGCACAATGCGCCCGTACCGAGCTTCGGCACGCTGGATGCGCAATTGCTGGTGGTTGGCCTGGCGCCGGGCGTGCGCGGCGCCAACCGCACCGGACGGCCCTTCACCGGCGATTATGCCGGCGTGCTGCTCTATCACACCTTGCTCAAATACGGTTTCGCCACCGGCGTCTATCAGGAACGCGCCGATGACGGCATGGTGCTGCAAAACTGCCGCATCACCAATGCGGTACGCTGCGTACCGCCGCAAAACCTGCCGACACCGGCCGAAAACAAAACCTGTAACCGCTTCCTCATCGAGGAAATCGCCGCCATGCAGCAACTGCGCGCGATCCTGGCGCTGGGCACGGTTGCGCATCAGATGAGCCTGCGCGCGCTGGGCAGCAAAGCCTCGGCCTATAAATTCACGCATGGCGCCGCGCATGCGCCGGGCAGCATACGCCTGTTCAACAGCTATCATGTGTCGCGCTACAACACGAGCACCCGCCGCCTGACGACGCAAATGTTCGAAAACGTCGTCGGCGAGATCAGGCGTTTTCTCGATGCTGGCGATTAGAGTAGAGAAGCAGCCGCTTTTTTGAAAAAAAGCGGCGCAAAAAACTTTTGATTGGGCTGAGCCGGGGGCAGCGAAACCAGCACGGCTCAGTTTAGCAAAGTTTTTTTGCTACTTTTTGTTCACAAAAAGTAGCCTTTTGCTCCCCTTTTACCGGTTGCGCAGCAACCTTGCCTTGTCCCGCTGCCAGTCCCGCGCCGCGATCGCGTGGCGCTTGTCGTGCTTCTGCTTGCCTTCGGCGATACCGAGCGTGACTTTCGCCAAGCCGCGCGGGTTGAAGTGAATGTCCAGCGGCACCACGGTCGCGCCGTCGCGGGCGATGGCGCCGAAAAGCTGCCCCCGCTCCTTCTTTTTCACCAGCAGCTTGCGCGCGCCGCGCACGTCGAAGCGGGACAGCACGCCGCCCTGGTATTCCGGGATATAGGCGTTGAACAGGAACAGCTCGCCGTCGCGCTCGCCGGCCCAGGCCTCGGTCAGCGTGGCCCGGCCCAGGCGCAGGGATTTCACCTCCACGCCCTTCAGCACGATGCCCGCCTCGATGGTGGAGAGAATTTTATAGTCGAACCGCGCCTTGCGGTTCTGCGAGGCGATGCCGTGCGAAATATAGCCCGACTTGCTCTTCGCGTTCTCGGTCACGTCAGCAGCCCCACTTCCAGCATCGCGGCCCGCACCTTCAGGGCGGTGGCTTCACTCACCGGGACCAGCGGCAGGCGGCAGGTATTGGTGCCGAAGCCGAGCAGCGAGGCGGCGTATTTCACCGGGCCAGGGTTGCTCTCGGCGAACATCACATCATGCAGCGGCACTAAGCGCTGCTGGATCGCCATCGCTTGGGCGATCTCGCCTTTGGCCCAGGCGGCATGCATCTCGGCGCAGAGCCGCGGCGCGATATTGGCAGTGACGGAGATGCAGCCATGGCCGCCGGAGGCAAGGTAAGCGAGTGCGGTGTGGTCCTCGCCGGAGAGCTGGGTGAAAGCGGCCCCACAGGCGCGGGTGGTGTGCAGCGGCCGGGTCAGGTTCGCAGTCGCGTCCTTCACGCCGACGATGTTTTTCTCCTGCGCCAGCCGCGCCATCGTCTCCACAGACATATCGATCACTGAACGGCCGGGGATGTTGTAGATGATCACCGGAATATCCGCGGCATCGATAATCGCCTTGTAATGGCGGTACAGGCCTTCCTGCGTCGGCTTGTTGTAATAGGGGGTCACCACCAGCACGGCATCCGCACCGGCTTTTTTGGCGTGGGTCGCCAGGCTGATCGCCTCGGCGGTGGAGTTGGAGCCGGCGCCGGCGATCACCGGCACCCTGCCCTTCGCGCTGGCGATGGCCAGCTCGACCACGCGTTTATGTTCCTCATGCGACAGGGTGGGCAATTCGCCAGTGGTGCCGACCGGCACGAGTCCCTGCGTGCCCTCGGCGATCTGCCAGTCGATCAGTCGCGCAAAGGCGGTCTCATCGATGCTGCCATCGGCCTGCATCGGCGTCACCAGAGCGGTTAATGAACCGTGAAACATTGCTTTTCCCCATCAGACGCGGGCCGCTCCCGGCCGTTCGTGCGTAAAGGATCACGTAATCCCGCGGGGGATGGCCTGCAAGCCAGGGCCTGCTAGAACGACGCATATGAAATTCATCGGCGCCCTGTTTTTCGCTGTGCTCCCCGCCTTTGCCTGGGCGCAGAGCCCGGCTTCGCCACAGATCATGACTGACGTCGCCGCGGGAAATTTTAACGCCGCCGACGCGCTGGCCGCTGCCACGGGCGACCCGCTGACGCAAAAGCTGGTGACGTTCTTCCGCCTGCTCGATCCCGGCGGCGGCAGCGCCGAGGAGATCCAGCAATTCATCGCGGCGAATCCGGACTGGCCGGAACAGGGCCTGCTCGCCTTGCGCGAAAAACAGGCCTCCGGGCTGGTCTTTCCCAACATTCCGGAAGTCACCCCGCCTTTCCTGCGGCAGGTGGCGGCACTGCACGATTCCGGGCAGGACAGCGCCGCAGCGGCGCTGTGGACCTCTGCCGGCAAAAGTGCCGCCGCCGATGCCGATGCCGGGCAGAAGTTGATGTTCTGGCCGGAGCAGAACCGGCTGGCCCGCGCTTTGCTTGTCGCCGGCGACGCCAAGGAGGCCTATGCGGTGATAACCGCGGTGAACCCGCCCATCACCGGCGAAACCGCGCGCGGACAGATCGCCGACCGCGATTTCCTCGCCGGATTTTTGCTCCTGCGCTTCCTGCAGCAGCCGCAGCAAGCGGCGACCTGGTTTGCCGACCTTTCGACCTCCTCCACCGCCGTCATCACCCAGGCGCGCGCCTGGTACTGGCTGGGGCGCAGCGAGAGCGGCGCCGCAGCCCAGGCTGACTACGCCCGCGCCGCGCAATACCCGGACACGTATTACGGCCAGCTCGCAGCACTGGCCCTGGGCGACACACCGCAGCAACTGGCCCAGCGGATCCTGAACGCCGGCGAACCCGGCTTCTCCGCAGCTGAGGCGCTGGATTTCGCGCTGATGGAGCTGCCACGCGCCGCCGTGCTGCTGATGCAGATGAACGACCCGCGCGACGCGAAAATTTTTCTCGACCGGGTCGGCGTGATCGCCGCGGACGACCGTACCCGCGAACTCGCGGCGCGCCTGGCGCTCGGCCTCGGGCTGCCCTCCAGCGCCGTGTCGGTGGCGCGGACGGCCGGCGTCGCCGGGCAGGTGCTGGTGCGCGAGGGCTGGCCGATGCCCCTTACCCCGCCCGACGATACGCTGGCGCCGGCCATCGCCTACGGCATCATGCGCCAGGAAAGCAGTTTCGACCCGAATGTGGTCTCCGGCGCCGGGGCGGTCGGGCTGATGCAGCTGATGCCCGCCACGGCGCGGCACACCGCCGCGCAGGATGGCATTCCCTTTGACGGCAGCCTGTTCGACCCGCAGGAGAACATGCGGCTCGGCGCCGCCTATCTGGCCCGGCTGATCCAGGATTTCGGCAATTGCCTGCCGCTCGCCATCGCCGCGTATAATGCCGGGCCGACCAATGTCGCCAACTGGCTGACGAGCAATGGCGATCCGGAGCTGGGCCATAATGCCGGCGGCGCCGATATCATCGACTGGGTGGAGGAGATCCCCTTCAACGAAACCCGCAACTATGTGCAGCGCGTGACCGAGAGCATCGTCATCTATCAGGCGTTGCGGCAGGGCCGCACCGAGGACCCGCTCACGCCCTGGATGCTGAAATGAGGTATGCCACGCTCCTGGCGAGCGGCTTTGGGTCGGGTTACGCGCCGGTGGCACCCGGTACGTTCGGCTCCCTCGCCGGGCTGCTGATCGGCGCCGTTCTGCTCAGCTACGGCCATGTCGCCCTGGCCATCGGCCTGCTGCTGTTCAGCTATGCCGGCATCCGGTCGATCACGGCGGTGGGCGCGGCAAGCGCCGATCCGGGCTGGATCGTCATCGACGAGATCGCCGGGCAGATGATCCCGCTCCTGGTGCTGCCGCATGTCAGCATTGCCGGGCTGGTTCTGGCGTTTCTCGCCTTCCGGATTTTCGATATCACCAAGCTCGGGCCGATCGCCTGGGCCGATGCCCGCCACGACGCCTGGGGGGTGATGGGCGATGACTGGCTGGCCGGTATCGCCGCGGCGATTGTTCTGCTCCTGATCCGCCTGGCGGGGGGGCCATGAGCGCGGAGAGCTTCGCGGCGCGGCTGGTGCCGCTCTGCCGCGCCAAGGGCCTGACCCTGGCCACTGCCGAGAGTTGCACCGGCGGCATGGTCGCCGCCGCCATCACCTCGGTTCCCGGCTCCTCTGCGGTGCTGGACCGCGGCTTCGTCACCTATTCCAACACGGCAAAAACCGAGCTGCTGGGCGTGCCCGCCGGGCTGATCGACGCGGACGGGGCGGTGTCGGAGACCGTGGCAGGCCGCATGGCACAGGGCGCCAAGCAGCGCGCCGGGGTGGATCTGGCGGTCTCGGTGACCGGGATCGCCGGGCCGGATGGCGGCAGCCCGCAAAAGCCGGTCGGCACGGTCTGGTTCGGCCTTGCCACCGCCGACGGTCAGGTTTTTACCCATCACCGGCTGTTCCCCGGCGACCGCCAGGCGATCCGCACGGCCAGCACGCTATTTGCCCTGCAGCTTTTATGGGATGGAGCTAATTTATGAGTAAGAATCTCGCTGTCTGGGACAAAGCCAAGCGCGACGGCCGCAAGATGTGCATGATCACCGCCTACGACTATCCCTTCGCGCGGATGGCCGATGCCGCCGGGATCGACGCGATCCTGGTCGGCAACTCGCTCGGTATGGTCGTGGCTGGCGATGCGGACACGCTGCGCGTCAGCCTGGAACAGATGGAATACCATACGCGCATCGTCGCCAAAGGCGTGCAAAAGGCGCTGCTGATGGCCGACCTGCCATTCGGCAGCTTCGAGCAGAGCCCGGCCCAGGCGCTGGCCAGCGCCACAAGGCTGATCAAGGCCGGCGCGGATATCGTGAAGCTCGAAGGCGGTGCGGCGATGCTGGAGACCGTGGCGTATCTCTCGGCCCGGGCGGTGCCGGTCTGCGCGCATATCGGCCTGACGCCGCAGCATGTGCGCCAGCTCGGCGGCTTCAAGCGCCAGGGCAAGACGCCGGAGGCCGCAGCACGGCTGCTGCAGGAGGCGATCGATTTCGCCGAGGCCGGGGCGCGCATCGTGCTGATGGAGGCGATCCCCTCACCGCTCGCCACCGAGATCACCCAGCGCCTGCCCGTGCCAACCATCGGCATCGGCGCCGGGCCCGGCACCGACGGCCAGGTGCTGGTGCTGCACGACGTGCTCGGGCTCAACCAGGACCATATCCCGTCTTTCGCCAAAGCCTATCTCGAAGGCGCAAAACTGATGCAGCAGGCGATGGCGGCGTATGCCGAAGACGTCCACAGCGTAAAATTTCCCGAAGCATAGAAAAGCAGCCGCTTTTTTGAAAAAAAGCGGCGCAAAAAACTTTTGCGCCTATGAGCCGGTGGCCGCGACACCAGCACGGCCCAGATTTAAAAAGTTTTTTGACTCCTTTAAGCCGTGCGGGTTTCACGGCCCCCGCCCCCAGCCAAACAAAAGTTTTTGCGCCGCTTTTTCCAAAAATCGGCCACTTCCTTTCCTCTTCCACAAACAAAAACGGCGCCCAAAAGGCGCCGTTTTTTATTCGTAGGTTCCCTGCGATCAGCCCGGCGCCGGCACCGGCCCCAGCCCGCCCGGCACGTCCGGGCGCGGCGAGGAGGTGGGCACCGAGGCGCGACGGTTGTCCGAAGCGGGGTCGTCGACCACCTTGCGGATGATCTTCTCGCCGCGCAGCACCATCTGGATCTCGTCGCCCGAGAGCGTCTCGTATTCCAGCAACCCTTTTGCGAGCGCCTCCAGATCGTCCCGGCGCTCGGTGAGAATGCGCTTGGCCTCGGCATAAGCGTGGTCGATCACGGCCTTGATCTCGGTGTCGATCTCGCGGGCGGTGGCTTCGGACACGTTCTTGTTCTGCGTCACAGAGTGCCCCAGGAACACTTCCTGGCCGTTATCGCCGTAGGAGATCATGCCGAGTTTCTCCGACATGCCCCATTCGGTGATCATGCGCCTTGTGGTGTCGGTCGCCATCTTGATATCGCCGGAGGCGCCGTTGGAGACCTTGTCCGGCCCGAACACGATCTCTTCCGCGGCGCGGCCGCCCATCGCCATGATCAGCTGCTGCAGCAGCTTGACCTTGCTGGTGGAGTAGCGATCGCCTTCCGGCAGAGACATCACCATGCCCAGCGCGCGGCCGCGCGGGATGATGGTGGCTTTGTGGACGGGGTCGCACTCCGGCAGGGTGATCGAGCAAATCGCGTGGCCGCCTTCATGGTACGCGGTCATGCGCTTCTCGTCGTCGGACATCACCAACGAGCGGCGTTCCGCGCCCATCATCACCTTGTCCTTGGCGTGCTCGAACTCGGCCATGGCGACGACGCGCTTGCCGATGCGGGCCGCATGCAGCGCCGCCTCGTTCACCAAGTTGGCGAGATCCGCGCCGGAGAAACCGGGCGTGCCGCGGGCGATGGTCTTCGGGTCCACGTCGGACGCCAAAGGCACCTTGCGCATATGCACTTTGAGGATCTTCTCGCGGCCCATCACGTCCGGGTTCGGCACCACGACCTGACGGTCGAAGCGGCCGGGGCGCAGCAAGGCCGGGTCCAGCACGTCCGGGCGGTTTGTGGCGGCGATGAGGATCACGCCCTCATTGCTCTCGAACCCGTCCATCTCGACCAGCATCTGGTTCAGGGTCTGCTCGCGCTCGTCATTGCCGCCGCCGAGGCCAGCACCACGATGGCGGCCGACCGCGTCGATCTCATCGATGAAGATGATGCAGGGGGCGTTCTTTTTGCCCTGCTCGAACATATCGCGCACGCGGCTGGCGCCGACGCCGACGAACATCTCCACAAAGTCCGAACCGGAGATGGTGAAGAACGGCACGTTCGCCTCACCGGCGATGGCGCGGGCGAGCAGCGTCTTACCCGTGCCGGGCGGCCCGACCAGCAGGCAGCCTTTCGGGATCTTGCCGCCGAGGCGCTGGAATTTCTGGGGGTCGCGCAGGAATTCGACGATCTCCTGCAACTCGCTCTTGGCTTCGTCGATGCCGGCGACATCCTCGAAGGTGATGCGGCCCTGCTTCTCGGTCAGCAGCCGGGCGCGGGACTTGCCAAAGCCCATGGCGCGGCCGCCGCCGGACTGCATCTGGCGCATGAAGAAGATCCACACGCCGATCAGCAGCAGCATCGGCGCCCAGGAGATCAGCACCTTCAGGAAGGGGTTCATCGTATCCCCTTCCGGCTTGGCCTCGACATGCACGTTCGCCGCCACCAGCTTGCCTACCAAAGACGGGTCGTCAGGCGTGTAGGTCTCGAAGCTCTTGCCGTCCTTGGTGGTGCCGGTGATGTCGTGCCCAGCGATGGTGACATCCTGCACCTGGCCGCTGTTCACCTCCTCCAGGAAGCTGGAATAGGCGACAGGCGTGGCATTATTGGTGGTGCTCGACGGCTGGAAGACGTTGAACAGCACGACGAGGAACAGCGCCACGACGACCCAGAGCGCGATATTTCGACCAAGATTATTCATCTAGCCTTATCCAATTCTTTCATTCAAGCGCCACCATAGGTTCGCGGCTTTGGAACTGATCACAATGTGGGCACTCTGCACCGATTTCCCAGGACAGTACAAATTAATTGCCCTTAGCTAAAGAATGGGAGGGATGTAGCTGGAGCAGGGGGCGAAAATACCGCCGCCACAGGAAACACCGGCAGGGTGGTGCCGGGCTGCCGCAAACACGGCATGGCGCGCAGGATGAGCGCCGGCAATTCATTGAATTTCCGAAAATGCACGGCGTCCGGCCCCAGCGCGCCGAAGCGGCTGCCGGGCAGCCCGGCGCTTTCCAGCCGGAACCGCCGGTCCCAGATCACGCTTGCGCGAGCCTCCACGGGCGGCGCGCAGGCGGCGGGTTCGCGGCAGATCAGCCAGCCCGGACCGAGCCGGCCGGCGGCAGTGATGCGCACACCGCCCAAAGTGGCCGGCCGGAGCTGTTGTGCCAGCACCGCCACCGCCGACTGGCGCGGCGGGTAGGCCGCGCCGCCAAGGGTCCGCAGCAGCGCCGCCAATGCCGCCGGTGGGGCTGCCGGCGCATCGAGCAGCGCAAACCCTTCCGCCCGGAATGTCGCGAACCGCGCCAGAAACGCCGCCGCCTCATTTTCCCGCGCGCGGCGTGCGGCTGCGGCGTCTTCCGTCGCGGCGGGCCCGACTCCGGCCTGGCGGATGCGGACACGTTCGAAACGCGGCGAGAGGTTGGACGGGTCCTCGACCCATTCCTCACCGCGCGCCCGCAAATAGGTGCGGAGCTCCCCGGGCGGGACCTCCAGCAGCGGGCGGAGCAAGACGACATCGTGGCGGGCGGACCAGGCAGGCATGCCCTCGGCGCCGCCGGCGCCGCGCGCGGCGCGCATCGCCACCGTTTCCGCCTGATCGGCGGCATGATGGCCGAACAGCAGATGCGGCCGCCCGGCCTCGCGCGCCGCCATGCTCAAGGCCTCGTAGCGCGCCGCCCGGGCTTGTTCCTGCAGTCCCGCCCCGTGCAGGCCGGTCAGGGTCAGGATCCGGCTGGCGATGCCGCAATGCTGGAGCCGCGCGGCGGTGAGCGCCGCCTCCGCCGCCGAATTTTCCCGCAGGCCATGATCGACGATCAGCGCCAGGACATCCCCGCCTCGCGCCACCGCCCAGCCTTGCGCGAGCAGCGCCAAAGCGGTGCTGTCCGCCCCACCGGATACGGCCGCGGCCAGACGCGGCACGTGGCCGAACGGGCCAAGCCTAGCCATGGCGGTTGCAAAAACCTCCGGCAACCCCGCCAGCGGATCAGCTTTGCAGAAACAGGGAAGCGGCCGCTTTTTGAAAAAAGCGGCGCAAAAACTTTTGTTCCTCTGGGCCGGTGGCATTGAGACCAGCACCGCCTAAAGGAGCAAAAAACTTCTTTTTGTTCACAAAAAGAAGCCTTCGCTTCCTGAGCGCTAGGAGCAATGCGCCCGGTGCCGAACCGCGGCGACCCGCGACGCCATGCCGTCGGGAAGCGTGGGAAACTGGCTGCTCAGCGACGAAAGCGTATCGCAAGCCGCCTCGTTCTGATGGATCGCCGCCAGCGAATTGGCGAGACCCAGCAAGGACTGCGGCGCCTCCGCGCCCGCGCGGTTGCGGTTATAGGCGGTGTCGTAGGCTATGGCGGCGTCCTGCGGGCGGCCCTCCGCCGCCAGCGATTGCGCCAGCAGATACTGCGCGGAATAAGCTTCCGGGCTCGAGCTCGCATGCGCCAGGATGGCGCGGGAGGCGGCTTCGGCACCAGCGTAATCGTGCTGCGCATAGGCATGCTGCGCCGTGTGCAGCAGCGCGCGGGGCGAGTTCGCCGCCGCATCCGGGGGCGGCGCGCTCGGAGCTGCGTTATGCATCCCATCCGGCCCCTGGCGCCCCAGCGTGCCGGCCGTCAGGTTTTGCGGCTGACCGGCAGGCTGCGCACCGCCTTGCACCTGCGGCGCGCCAGCCGGGCCGCCTGCCCCGCTTGGGCCGTTATTCGACATTTGGAACTTCAGATCGCCGATTTCCTTCTCGGTCGCGTCATGCTGCGTGTTGACCTGGTTCTGCAGCGTATCGACCTCGCCGCTCAGCTGCTGCACCTGCGACTGCAACTGGTCCACCCGGTTCAACAGCGAGGCCACCATGCCGCCATCGGGCGCGCCGCCTGAGGATGATGGGGGCATCTGCCCGCCCAACGCCGAGCCGCCATTGCCCCCGCCGCTGGCCTGCAACTGCTGCACCTGCTGCTGCAGCTGCAGAATCTGGTTCTCCAGGGCGATGCCTTCCTGGCTCTGCACGACCGGCTGAGCATGCGCCACCGCGAGCGGCAGCACGGAAGCGAAAGCAGCGATGGCGACGAGGTATGGGCGCATGCAGAAAATCCTGAAAACGGGCGAAACCAAGTTAGTATAGCCGCCGGACGGACAAAAACAAAACCGGCGGCGCCTCGTTCGAGAAGCGCCGCCGGCCTATGATTTCAGGCGCCTGCCGAAACAGGCGGCGGGAAAATCTTAGTGGCAGTTCTGCGGGTTGAAGCCCTGAACCGAGGTGATTGCGTTGCGGTTCTGCTGGTAGGACGCATCGTCGTTACCGGCGGCAACCGGGCAGTTCTTGCCGTAGGAGATCGTCTGGATGCGCGACGCGGCAACGCCCTGGGCAACCAGGTAGTCACGCGCGTGGTTGGCGCGGCGCTGGCCGAGAGCCAGGTTGTAGGTCTCCGTGCCGCGCTCGTCGGCGTTGCCGGCAACCAGGACGTTCACGTTCGGGTACTTGGCAAGCCAAGCAGCCTGACGGCCGATGGTGGCGTCAGCGTCGCTGCTCAGGGTGGATTCGTTGAACGCGTAGAACACGCGGTCGCCGACATTCGCCACCAGGTCCTGCTCGCTGCCCGGCGCCGCGCCCGTGCTGGCCATACCAGCGCCCGTGGCGGTGTTGCTGGCGGTCGGGGTGGAAGAGCAGGCTGCCAGCAGGGCAAGGCCGGCGAAAGCGCCCAATGCTTTGAATTTCATAGTAAAACCGATCCCTGTCCGTGATGGTGTGGTCAAATTTGGTTGCGGAACCACGATGATTACGCTTCCCTGCCGCCCATACTCCGCGCGGCCGGGAAGGGTCAAGCATCATAACAAGTATAACTTGGGGTTTACCCAGTGTTTTTCACCCTGCCCCTGATTTTATTCTAACCTGTTGAGATTTTGTAACACTGCGGCGAGTCTCGCTATCGTTGCCGCCCCGCCGCGATGCCGCAGCTTGACATTTTGCCGCTGAAAATGTCTGCCCTCCGGGACGCGTTCCGGCCGCGCCTTGTCAACGGCCGGCCAAAACGCCAAGGATCGTTCTGTAACGGTCTGATTTTATAAGAATTGACTCTCCGGACAGACAATGCTGCGCGTTGCTCCGGGAACCGAAATTGGGTGATGCCATGCTGACCGACGAGATAAAGGTTTCGCTGCTCGAGGATCTGGACAGGATCAGGCAGGCCGACGCGCAGGAGCTGGAGGCTCTGCGCGTTGCTTTGCTGGGCAAAAATGGCAGCGTCACCGCGGCCCTGAAATCGCTTGGCGGCATGGAGCCGGAGGCGCGCAAGGCGGCCGGAGCGGAGGTTAACCGGATCAAGACGCAGATCACCGACGCGCTGGCCGCGCGCAAGGCGCTTCTGGACGAGGCGGCGCTGAACGCAAGGCTGGCGGCCGAGCGAATCGACGTCACCCAGCCGCCGCGCCCCGATAATGCAGGCGCGATCCATCCGATCAGCCGCACCATGGAAGAACTCGCGGCGATTTTCGGCGCCATGGGCTTCGCGATCAAGGAAGGCCCGGACATCGAGAATGACTGGAACAATTTCTCCGCCCTGAACATTCCCTCGCATCACCCCGCCCGGGCGATGATGGACACGTTCTATGTCGGCGCCAAGTTCAACGGGCGCCCGGCGGTTTTGCGCACCCATACCTCGCCGGTGCAGATCCGCACCATGCTGGCTGAGGCACCGCCGATCCGCATCATCGTGCCGGGTCGCACCTTCCGCGCGGATCATGACGCGACGCATTCACCGATGTTCCACCAGACCGAGGGGCTGGTGATCGGCAAAAACATCACGCTCGCCCATCTCAAGGGCTGCCTCATCGATTTTCTGCGCGCCTTCTTCGACTCGCCCACTTTGCCCGTGCGCTTCCGCGCCAGCTATTTCCCGTTCACCGAGCCCTCGATGGAGGTGGATATCGGCTGGAACCGTAAGACCGGCGAGATCGGCAAAGGCGGCGACTGGCTGGAGATTCTCGGCTCCGGCATGGTGCACCCCAACGTGCTGGCCAATTGCGGCATCGACCCGCGCGAATATCAGGGCTTTGCCTTCGGCGTCGGCATCGAGCGCATCACCATGCTGAAACACGGCATCGCCGATCTGCGCCTGTTCTATGAGAGCGATGTGCGCTGGCTGCGCCATTACGGCTTCTCAGCCCTCGCCCCCGCCATGCTGCACGAAGGGTTCTAGAGCGTGAAACAAAGAGAAGAGAAGTGCTTCTTTTTTGAAAAAAAGAAGCAAAAAATTTTGGTTAATTTAGGCCGTGCTGGTTGCACTGCCACGGGCCCAGAGTAGCCAAAATTTTTGCGCCGCTTTTTTCAAAAAGCGGCTGCTTGCTTATTTCGACCTAATCCTATCAGGCGCCAATTCCGATGAAATTCACACTTTCCTGGCTGAAAACATGGCTGCAGACCGAGGCCACGCTCGACGAGATCGTCACCACCCTCTCCGCCATCGGGCTCGAGGTGGAGAGTGTGGAGAACCCCGCCGAGGCGCTCGCACCGTTCGTCATCGCCGAGGTGGTCGAGGCGGTGCAGCACCCGAACGCCGACCGGCTGCGCGCCTGCCGGGTGAATGCCGGCGGGGCTGAACTCTCCGTGGTGTGCGGCGCGCCGAACGCGCGCACCGGCATGAAGGCGGTTTTTGCACCCCCCGGCGCCTATGTGCCCGGCTCCGGCATCACGCTGAAAGTCGGGGAAATCCGCGGCGTGAAATCCGAGGGCATGCTGGTCTCCACGCGCGAGCTCGGGCTCGGCGAGGATCATGACGGCATCATCGAGCTGCCGGCGGATGCGCCGGTCGGCACAGCCTACGCCGACTGGGCCGGGCTGGACGATCCGGTGATCGAGATCGGCGTCACGCCCAACCGTGGCGACGCGCTCTCGGTACGCGGCGTGGCGCGCGACCTGGCGGCCGCCGGGCTCGGCACGCTGGTCGAGTTCGCGCCGGGCAGCATTACCGCCTCCGGCGCCAGCGCGATCGCCTGGCGCAACGAGTTTAGCGAGGCCTGCCCCTGGGTGCTGGGCCGCATGGTGCGCAACGTGAAGAACGGCGAGAGCCCGGACTGGCTGAAAACCCGCCTCACCTCGATCGGGCTGCGGCCGATCAACGCGCTCGCCGACATCAGCAATTTCTTCACCATCGATCTCGGCCGCCCGCTGCATGTGTTCGATGCCGACAAGGTCTCCGGCGGCGCGCTGACCCTGCGCCGTGGCGCGGATGAGGAATTCGCGGGCCTGCACGGCAAGCCGGTGCGCGCCGGTGCGGAAGATTGCGTGATCGCCGATGCAAGCGGCGTGCAGTCCCTGGCCGGCATTGTCGGCGGCGAGGCGACCGGCTGCGACGAGACCACGACCAACGTGTTCATCGAATGCGCTTTGTTCGACCGCGTGCGCATCGCCCAGACCGGCCAGCGCCACGGCATCTTCTCCGATGCGCGGCAACGCTTCGAGCGCGGCATCGACTCCCAGCTTCTGCCAGAGGCGCTGGACGCCGCCACCTTGATGATCTTGTCGCTCTGCGGCGGCGAGGCGAGCGAGGTGTCCGAGGCCGGTGCAAGGCCGGACTGGGCCCGCGAGGCCAGCCTGCGCTTTGCCCAGATCAAGGATTTCGGCGGCTCCGAGATCGCCGCCGACGAGGCCGTGGCGTCGCTGCAACGGCTCGGCTTCACCGTGCTCGCGCGCGATACGCAGCATTTGCGGGTAAGCGTGCCGAGCTGGCGCAACGACATCGCCCAGCCGCCGGCGCTGGACCAGGCAACGCTGCCGGGCGCCGCGGCGGCCGCCGAGGGTGCCGCGCAGGTTGAGCCGGAGGTGGATCTGCTGGAGGAGGTGCTGCGGCTGAAAGGGCTGGACGCGATCGCGCCGGTCTCCCTGCCGGTGGACGCGCTCATCCCCGCCCCGGTGCTGACGCCAAAGCAGGCCCGCACGGCGCTCGCCCGCCGCGTGCTGGCGGCGCGCGGCCTGCTGGAATGCGTGACTTTCAGCTTCCTGGACCACGAGACCGCCGCTTTGTTCGGCGACACGCCGGAGACGCTGCGCCTGGCCAACCCGATCGCCGCGGACCTGGACCAGATGCGCAACACACCCGTGGCGCCGCTGGCTTTGGCGGCGGCGCGCAACGTGGCGCGCGGCTTCGGCGATCTCGGCCTGTTCGAGATCGGCCCGGCCTATGCCGCCGATACCTCACAGATTCTGGTCGCGGCAGGCTTACGGGTTGGCGGGACACCGCTCTCCGCCCTCGCCCCGTCGCGCAAATTCGACGCCATGGACGCCAAGGCCGACGCGCTGGCGGTGCTGGCAGCACTCGGCGTGCCGCTGGACGCGGTGACGACCACGCCGGGCGGTGCCGGGTTCTATCATCCGGGCCAGAGCGGCACGCTGCGCCAGGGCCCCAAAACCGTTCTCGCCGCCTTCGGCACGCTGCATCCGGGCGTCTGCCAGAAGCTCGACCTACCGCTCGGCAGCATCGCCTTCGAGGTGTTCCTGGACGCGATCGCCGAGCCGAAGCGCCGCCGCAAGGCCGCACCGGTGCTGCCGCCCTTCCAGCCGCTGCGCCGCGATTTCGCCTTCCTGCTGCCGGAAGAGACGCCGGTAGAATCCCTGCTGCGCGCCGCCAAGGGGGCGGAGCGCAACGTCATCACCGACGTCGCGCTGTTCGACCGCTACCAGGGCAAGGGCGTGCCGGAGGGCCAGGTGTCGCTGGCCATCGCCGTGACGCTGCAGCCGACGGAAAAGAGTTTCTCGGAAGCCGAGCTGGAGGCGATTTCAGCGAAAATCGTCGCCGAGGTGGCGAAGAAGACCGGCGGCGTGCTGCGCGGGTGAGCGGCTCAGGTCAGAACAGGGAAGCAGCCGCTTTTTTAGAAAAAAGCGGCGCAAAAAACTTTTGATTCCTCTGGGCCCGGGCTGTTGAAGCCAGCACGGGCCAGTTTAAAAAAAGTTTTTTTGCTTCTTTTTGTCCACAAAAAGAAGCCTTCCTCTTCGTTCTAAACCCCGCTCTATTTTGCGTGCAGCGCAAACACCCTGAGCGCTGAGGCCAGCTTCTGCTCCGGCACGCGGGCGGCGTCGATGCGCGTGGCCAGCGCCGCCAGGGTTACTCCTTCCGCGACCGCCAGCGTTTCCAGCGCCGCCCAGAATTCCGGCTCCAGGGCGATGCTGGTGCGATGGCCGGAGAGGCTAAGGCTGCGTTTTTCGAGCATCGCCCCCCGGCAGGGCGGCTGAACGGCGGCCGGCCTCGGCGGCGCTCAGCGTGTAGAGCATCGCCGGCAGGAAAATAAACGTGGCGATCAGCACCGCCAGCAGGCTGAGCAGGAGCAGCATCCCCATGCTCGACGTGCCGCGGTCATGCGAGGCGGCGAGCGAACCGAACGCCGTGCCGGTGGTCAGCGCCGAGAACAGCACCGCATGCGCGGTGGCGGAGGACAGGAATTTGCGCACGCCGGCGCGGAAATTCATCACGAAATAGACGTTGAACGAGACACCGACGCCAAGCAGCAGCGGCAGAGCGATGATGTTCGCATAGTTGACCGACAAGCCCCAGAGCTTCGCGAACAGCGCCGTCAGCAGCGCCGAGAGCGCCAGCGTCGCCAACACCAGCAACGTGTCGCGGATGTTGTGGAACACGATCATCAGGATCGCCGCAATGGCGATGAAGGCGAGCAACGCCGCCTCGCGGAAGGAGAACAAAATCGTGTCCGACGCGCTGATGGTGGAGATGGCCGGGCCGCCGGCATCCGGCGCCACCGCCAGCACCGCCCGGGCGAAGCGGTGCAGCCCGGCCGTGGTCTGCGCCGCGGCCGAGGGAAACGCCTCCACACGCACCTGGCCATCCGGCAGGAACCAGTCCTCGGCGACTTCCCGTGGCAGGCTCGCCTGGGTAATCTTCTGCGCTGTCAGGCTGCTGCCCAGGCGCTGCAATTCCTGCGGCAGGAAACGGGTGATGGCGGCGTTCATCGCCATCACCTGGGCATCGCTGCCCTGCTGCAATTTCGCCAGGGCATCGGCGATGCCGAGCAGGGCCGAGCCCTTCGGCAGCCGCCCCGCAACCTGCATGATCGCATCATGCGCCTTGGCCATCGCGGCGCGGATCGCCTGCGGCGTCACCGGCGGCGGCGGCGAGTTGGCGGCCAGGAGCGTCGGCGCCAAAATCGTCTGCACCTGCGCCAGCATCGCCAGCTTCTGCTCCTGCTGGTCCGGCACGAAGGTCGCGCCAGACATCGTCCCCGCCACTTCCGGGAGCGCCGCGAGCTGCGCCTGCAGCGCCTTGGCGGCGGCGAGGTTGGGCGTCAGCACATCGGCATAGAACGGATTGGTCGCCGGATCGGCGAGCAGCTTGTTCAGCGTGCGCATGCTCTCGGTGTTCGGGTCCTTGGTGTCGAGCGGATTCGCGTCGAAGCCGATGCTGGCCGCACCGGCGGCGCCCGCCACCGCCAGCACGGCAAAAATCGCCAAAACCGGGCGGCGCAGCCGCTGCAGCGCGCGGTCCATTTGCGCGCCGAAGGGCAGGCCCACGGGCAGTGACTCGCGGCGCGGGCGGAACAGCCAGAGCAGCGCCGGCAAAAAGGTGATCGTGCACAGAAAAGCGATGAACATGCCGGCCCCGGCAATGACGCCGAGCTCCGCGACGCCGACGAAAGGCGTGGGCGCGAACGCGAAAAAGCCGCAGGCGGTGGCGGCGGAGGCAAGCGCGATCTGCCCGCCGGCCTGGCGCCCGGTCTCGGGGATCGCGCGCGCCAGATCCGGCAGGCTGTGCCGCACATCGCGCAGGCGCACGCAGAACTGGATGGCGAAATCCACCGCAAGACCGATGAACAGAATCGCAAAGGCGACCGAGATCAGGTTGATGACGCCGATGAACACGGTGGCGAAGCTGATCGTCAAAGCCAAGCCCAGCGCCAGCGTCGCCAGGATCGGCATGATCAGCCGCCAGGAGCGCAGCGCCAGGAACAGCCAGAGCGCGATCAGCAGCACGCTGATGACGCCGCCGAGCACGAGCCCCTGGGTCAGGGAGGCGAATTGCTCGTCGGAGAGCGGGATCTGCCCGGTATAGCCGATTGTGGCACGGCCGGCCTTCACGTCCGGCAGGTTCTGCGCGATGCGCACCAGCGCCTGGGTGGCAACGCCGCCCGGTTGCAGCGAGCCCTGGTCCAGCCTCGGATTCGCCAGCACGAATTCCGCATCCTGCTGGCCGACACCGCCGGTGATCAGGCTCTGCCAGGACAGCGGCACCGGCTGCCCGGCGGCAGCGGCGTCGAGATTTTGGCGCACGCCGTTCAGCGCCCCTTCATAGGGGGTCACGTCGGCGCCGGCTGAGACACCCTGGGCGATCAGGCCAAGCCCCGTGAACAGGCCGCGCGCGGAGGGGTCCGCTGCCAACTGCCCCAGAAAAGGCTGCGCCGCGACGATCGAGGTGAGCAGCTTGGCCAACGGGTCGACGGGCAGCAGCAGCAGCCCGTCATGCGCATAAAAATCCGAGCCGGCCGGATACCGCGAATCGATGAAATTCGCCTTGTCCTGGTTCAACGCGGCATTGAGCGCCGCCGCGGTTTCGCGTGCCTCTTCCGGCGTCGCGGCGCGCACCACCGCGACGATCAGGTTGGTGAACTGCGGAAAATCCCGGTTTTCGCGGATCTGCGCCTGACGCCAGGGCAGCGATTGCGAGAACAGGTTGTCGGTATCGGAGTCCATCCGCAGATGGATTTTGGTATAGACCAGCCCCGCCGCCGCCAGCGCCAGGAGCACGATGACGGTGGTCCTGGCATAACGGCGCGACAGGCTGACGAGCAGCACGATCAACCGGCTCAGGGTCTCAACAAACAAACGCAAATCCTACCCTTTCCGAAAACCGCCGCTCACATGGGGACGCGCCCCCCGGATCAGAAGCCCAAGCCGGCCATGACCAGGTGGGCATACACGTCCGACAGCACGAATTGCAGCGCCTGCAGGAGCAGAATCGCGATCAGCGGGGAAATGTCCACATTGCCGAACAGCGGCACGAAATTGCGAATCGGGTTGAGCACCGGATCGGTGACCCGGGTGAGGAAATCCATCAGCGAATAGATGAACCGGCTGCGCGGGTTCACCACGCCGAAGCTGAGCAGCATGCTCAGCACCGCGGCGGCGATGATGGCCAGGACCATCAGATGGATCAGCTGACCAAGCAGCCAGAAAATTGCGAACAGCATGAATTGCCTCGTGTTTTGCAGGCGCATGAGTAACTACCGGTTGCGGGAATAGCAATGTTTTCACGGATGGCTGTTGACTTCCTCCGCCAAATGCGCGATCCGGCGCATCAAGATGGACCCTGTCCGCTTCATGGGTTCCGGGGCTGTAGCTCAGTTGGTAGAGCGCGTCGTTCGCAATGACGAGGTCAGGGGTTCGATTCCCCTCAGCTCCACCATGAACCCCGTCTCCGAGATTTAAATTTCATGCATGACCCGACACGTGAGGCCGCCTTTGCGTTGCTGCAGGCGGTACTGACCAGGAACAGTTCCTTGGACGTGGCGCTGGACGCGCTGCCCGAGATGGCGCCGCGCGACAAAGCGGCGGCGCACCGGTTGGCGGCTTCGGTGCTGCGCCATACCGGCACGCTGGACGAGGTGCTGGAGGCGCATCTGCGCCGCGAGCCGCCGATCGCGGTGCGGCACATCCTCTGGCTCGGCGCGGCGGCTTCGCTGTTTCTCGATGCGCCGGCGCATGCCGCGGTGGGCACCGCCGTCGATCTGGCGCGGAGCAAAAAACTTGCCCCCTTCGCCGGGCTGATCAACGCGGTGCTGCGCAAGGTGGTCTCCGCCGGCCCCGCGGTGCTGGATGGGCTGGACATGCCGCGCCTCGACACGCCGGGCTGGGCCTGGGCGAGCTGGGGGCGCGAGGCGCGCGCCATTGCCACCGCGCACGCGCATGAGGCGCCGTTGGATATTTCCGCCAAGCCCGGCTTTTTGCTCCCTGACGAGCTTCTGCCGACCGGCTCGGTGCGCTTCCCCCCCGGCACGGCGGTTACCGAGTTGCCGGGTTTTGCCGGCGGCGACATCTGGGTGCAGGACGCTGCGGCCGCCCTGCCCGCCCGGCTGCTCGCGGTGCAGCCCGGCGAGCGTGTGCTGGACCTCTGCGCCGCCCCCGGTGGCAAGACCGCGCAGCTCGCCGCCGCCGGCGGCATCGTCACCGCGGTGGAGCGCGACAAGGCGCGCATGGGCACGCTCAAGGGCAACCTTGCCCGGCTTGGCCTGAAGGCGGAAACGATTCTCACCGACGCCGCCACTTGGCGCCCGGCGGAGAAATTTCCGGCGATCCTGCTGGACGCGCCGTGCAGCGCCACCGGCACGATCCGCCGCCACCCGGACCTGCTGCACCTGCGCAAGCCGCGCGACGTGCAGACGCTCACCAAGGCCCAGGACGCCCTGCTGGACGCGGCGGCGGCGATGCTCGCCCCCGGTGGCAGGCTGGTTTACGCCGTGTGCTCGCTGCAGCCGGAGGAAGGGGCCGCGCGGATCGACGCAGCCTGCGCGCGGCTCGGCCTGAAACGCGATCCGCTCAACCTGCCGGAGCTGCCCGAAGCGGTGACGGCGCAGGGCGATGTGCGCACCAATCCCGGCCTCTGGCCCGAGCGCGGCGGCATGGACGGATTTTTTATCGCCCGGCTCATCCACGCCTGACCCTGGACGCGCCGGCGGTGCGAACCATGTCTGCCACCGGCAATAAGGAGACCAATTTCATGACCCAGACCGCGCTCGTCGTCGGTGCCAGTGGCATCGTCGGCAATAACCTCGCTTGCCACCTGCTGGCGAAAGGCTGGGAGGTCTATGGCCTGGCGCGCCGGCCGCCGGCCGATATCGCCGGGCTCAAGCCGGTTGCCGCCGACCTCACCGACGCAGAGGGGCTGCGCGAAGCTGTGACAAGGCTGCGGCCAAGCCATGTGTTCATCTGCACCTGGATGCGCCAGGCGACCGAGGCGGAAAACATTGCCGTGAACGGGGCGATGGTGCGCAACCTGCTGGAGGCGCTGCGCCCGCTGCAATCCGTGCGGCACGTGGCGCTGGTGACCGGGCTGAAACACTATCTCGGGCCGTTCGAGAATTACGGCAAAGGCGCCCTGCCCGCCACGCCGTTCCGCGAGAGCCAGCCGCGCCTGGATGTCGAAAATTTCTATTACGCCCAAGAGGATGAGCTGTACGCCGCGGCGGCGCGCGACGGCTTCACCTGGAGCGTGCACCGGCCGCATACGATCATCGGCTACGCCATCGGCAATGCGATGAACATGGGCGTGACGCTTGCCGCCTTTGCCACGCTCTGCCGCGAGACCGGCCGGAAATTCCAGTTTCCGGGCTCGGCGGCGCAGTGGCATGGGCTGACCGACGTCACCGACGCGCGGCTGCTGGCCCGCCAGCTTGAATGGGCGGCAACCACCGCGGCGGCGCGCAACGAGGCGTTCAACATCGTCAACGGCGACGTGTTCCGCTGGAGCTGGATGTGGGAGCGCATCGCCGGCTGGTTCGGCGTGACGCCGGTGCCGTTCTCGGGCGAGGTGCTGCCGCTGGAAGAGCAAATGAAGGATGCCGGGCCTGTCTGGGCGGAGCTCGCGCACCGGCACGGGCTGACCCAGCCGGATCTGTTCGCCCTCACCTCCGCCTGGCACACCGACGCCGATCTCGGCCGCCCGATTGAGGTGGTGACGGACATGTCAAAGAGCCGCCAGCTCGGCTTCCTGGATTACCAGGCCTCCGATGAGAGTTTTTTCGACCTGTTCGAACGGCTGCGACGTGAGCGCGTGATTGTTTAAAGTTTAGATCGGGAAGCAGCCGCTTTTTGAAAAAAGCGGCGCAAAAACTTTCTGCTCGCCTGGGCCGGTGGCAGCGACATCGGCACGCCCAGTTTAAAAAAGTTTTTTTGTTTCTTTTTGTTCACAAAAAGAAACCTTCCTTTTCATCTGATCACTCTGGCGTCAGGACCGGGAGATTATGCTTGATTTCCCCGTCCCGTCCCTTAAGTCGAGTGGTCGGGCGGCCTGCTGGCGCAGACGCGCTGCGCAAGGACTTGAAACTTGACGACTCCCAACCCCGCCCAGAACACCGGTCACCAGCCCACCCATCTGCCCGCCTCCCGCATGGGCACACGACGCAGCGTCAGCCTGCTGTGCTTTGTCGGCCTGTTTCTGCTCGGCTTTGCGGCGCGTATTCACGACGTGGCGGCAAAACCTTTCTGGATGGACGAGGTCACGACGATCCACCGCGCCCGCCTGCCGCTCTGGCAGATGATCCAGAACTCGGTGTTCTTCCACCAGTTCCCCTCCTATTTCATCCTCACCTCCTGGGCGCTGCATTTCGGCCATGGCGAGCTGTGGGTGCGCATGCCGGCGATCATCTTCGGCGCGCTGTCCTGCGCTTTGGCGTTCGGCGTCACGCGCGCGCTGGGTGGCACGCTGGCCGGGCTGGCGGCCGGGCTGCTGATGGCGTTCTCCCCAGAGCAGGTGCAATACGGCCAGGAAGCACGGTCCTACACGCTGCTGATCAGCACGATTTTGATCGCGCTCTGGGGCTTGGTGCTGCTGGCGCAGGATCCGGCGGGGGCGTCGAAGCGGCTCCGCGAGCCGGGCGGACGTCCCGGCGCCTGGGCAGTCTACGTCCTTGGCACCATTGCCGCGCTCAACGTGCTCAGCGTCTCGATGTTCTGGTTCGTCGCCTCGAACCTGGCCGCCTTTGCCATTGCCCGGCGGCGCGACAGCCAGAAACGGCAATTCTGGCGCAACTGGCTGCTGGCACAGTTGCTGATCGTCCTGTTCTGCCTGCCCTGGTACCTGGCGCTGAAATTCTACGGCCAGCGCGGCGCGCTGGGTGGGCTGGACTGGGTGCCGCCGCTGGACGGGGCGCGGCTCTGGTGGACCCTCTCCGGCACCTATTTCATGCATGTGACGAGCCTGATCGCGGTGCGGGTCTTCGCCGCCGGCATTCCGGGGCTGGGCGTGCTGGTGCTGCTGCTGGCCGCCGGCGGCGCCTACGCGCTGCGCCGGCAGCGTGCCGCCCTGGCCGTGCTGGCCGCGGCGATCCTGGTGCTGCCGCTCTGCCTGCTGGCGATCTCCACCATCAGCCCGGTCTGGATGCCGCGCTACACGCTGTGGAGTGCCGCACCTTTCTTCATCTGCGCCGGGCTCAGCATCACCTTGCTGCCGCGCCGCCTGCAGGCCCCGACCGTGGCGGTGCTCGGCCTGCTCGCCGCCGCCAATCTGCGCCCGTATTACCATGACGAGACCAAGCCGCGCTGGGATCTGGCGGCGGCGGACCTGCATGACGACCTGCAGCCCGGCGACCTGTTGCTGGTGGATGACCCCGGTGCGGTGCGCCTGATGAACCTGTATCTCAGGCGCCAGGGGGCGCACCTGCCGCAGACCGCCTGGACCCAGGACGTACAGCAGGCCGCCGCCACCC
The DNA here is from genome assembly GCA_963780465.1 of uncultured Pseudomonadota bacterium. Classification (GTDB taxonomy): domain Bacteria; phylum Pseudomonadota; class Alphaproteobacteria; order Acetobacterales; family Acetobacteraceae; genus Acidocella. The sequence continues at coordinate 321,240 of CAWACI010000012.1, read as the reverse complement.
TGGCCGCGGGGCACCGCGTCTGGGCGGTGCAGGGCCGGGTGGGACAAGCGGACCATGAGAGCCAGGAGCAGTTCCTGAGCAGCATCGCCTCGCTCGGCACGCCCGACGAGACGCAGCAGGTGGGGCTCGATATCCTGCTGATGCGCTTCGACGGCCTGACGCACGAAGCCTCGAACTAAACCGTTCCCGCGCCGAAACCGGCCAGCAGGCGCTTGTGGAAACGCCGACGGCCTGAGTACACTTCCCGGCATGAACGCCAAGACGAATTGACTTCTGATCGCCCCTAGCCTGCTGGCCGCCGATTTCGCGCGACTCGGCGAAGAAACCGTCGCCGTCGCGCAGGCTGGCGCTGACTGGTTGCATCTGGACGTGATGGACGGGCATTTCGTGCCCAACATCACCTTCGGGCCGCTGGTGGTGAAGGCGCTGCGCAAGCACACCACCATGCCGCTCGACGTGCATCTGATGATCGCGCCGGTCGATCCCTACATCACCGCCTTCGCCGAGGCTGGGGCGGACCATATCAGCGTGCACCCGGAATCCGGGCCGCATCTGCACCGCACGCTGCAACTGATCCGCTCGCTCGGCAAAAAGCCCGGCGTGGTGCTGAACCCGGCAACCCCGGTGGAGGCGATCGTCAACGTCCTCGATCTGGTCGACATCATCATGGTGATGACCGTGAACCCTGGTTTCGGCGGCCAGGCCTTCATCACCTCGCAGCTTAGCAAGATCGCGGCGCTGCGGCGGCTGATCGACCAGTCGGGCCGGGACATCGTGCTGCAGATCGACGGCGGCATCACCCCAGCCACCGCGCCCGCCGTGCTGGAGATGGGCGCGGACTGCCTGATCGCCGGCACCGCGGTCTACGGCACCGCCGACTACGCCAAGGCGATCGCCGCCCTGCGCGTCGCAAAGCGCAACCGCCGCCCGGATGTTGCGGACAGCGCGGGATGAGCGCGACCGACAATTTCGGCCGCAGCGCCAGGAGCTTTCTGGCCCGGCTGCAGAACCTGCGCCCCCGCAACGCGCCGGACGCGCCGGCCATCACCGTGCGCGACCCATGGCCGGGCGACCCCAGCCGCGGCGCGCGGCTGGTGAAGGCGGAGCTCGAATATTGCGGCGCGGTGCTGCGCCTGAGCGACGATGTGTTCCAGTCCGTCAACGCCACGCCAGTGATGCGCGCCCATCTGCACGGCTTCACCTGGCTGCGCGACCTGCGCGCGCTCGGCACCGATGCGGCACGCTCCCGCGCCCGCGCCTATGTCTCGGCATGCATGGACGCCGAGTTGCCGGATGCGATTTCCATGGCACCGGATGTTTGCGGCGCCCGGCTTACCGCCTGGCTCGGCCATTACGATTTTTTTGCCGCCTCGGCGGATGACGATTTCCGCCAACGGCTGATGAGCCGGCTGGTGATGGACGCGCGCAACCTCTCCGCCGCCCTGCCCGCCGAAATGCTGGATGGGCGAGCGCTGACGGCGCTGAAGGGGCTCACCGCCGCGAGCGTGGCCTTGCCGGACCATGTCGGCCATGTGCCCCGCGCGCTGAAATTCCTGACCCCGGAGCTGAACCGGCAGATCCTGGCCGATGGCTGCCATGTCGAGCGCAGCCCGGCGGCGCATCTCGCGGCGCTGCGGGACCTGACGGAAATCCGCGCGTTGCTGCAGGCCAGCAATATCGAGCCGCCGCCGGACCTGGTTGGTGCGATCGAAACGGCGGCCTGCGCCATGCGGGCCCTGCGCCATGGCGACGGCGCGCTTGCGCTGTTCAACGGCAGCAAGGAGGATCTGGGCAGCCTGATCGACTTGGTACTGGCCCAGGCCGGGCGGTCGCGCGGCACCCTCGCCTATCTCGGCGAGAGCGGGCTGTTCCGCCTTAGCGCCGGCAAGACCTTGCTGTTCATGGATGCCGGCGCACCGCCGCCGCCGGGGCAGGATCGCTGCGCCCATGCCGGGACATTGTCGTTCGAGTTTTCCGCCGGCAAGGAGCGGCTGATCGTCAATTGTGGCGCCGCGCCGGCCAGCGCCGGCGAATGGCGCGACGCGTTGCGCAGCACGGCCGCGCATTCGACGCTGACCATCGCCGATGTCTCCTCCTCGGAACTGCTCGACTCCGGCCTCGGCCGCCGCCCGGTCCAGGTGCGCGCCGAGCGGCTGGAGGGCGGCGGGGCGCAATGGATCGAGGCGAATCATGACGGCTGGGGGCGGCTATTCGGCGCCATCCACCACCGCCGGCTCGGCCTGTACGAGAGCGGCGACGAGCTGCAGGGCGAGGATCTGATCGAGGCGGCACAGCCGCAGCCCTTCACCATCCGCTTTCATCTTCACCCCAATGTCACGGCCAGCCTGCAGCAGGACAACGCGACGGTGCTGCTGCGCACGCCGGGGGGCCAGGGGTTCCGGCTGCGCGCCGAGGGGGCGCCCGTTTCCGTCGAGGAGAGCGTGTATTTCGCCCAGAACGAGCCGCGCCGCGCCGAGCAGGTGGTGCTCACCGGACACCAGGACGGGCCGCAACACGTGAAATGGTCCATCACCCGGATCTGATGGAGACTTACGCGCAAAGTAAAAGCGGCCGCTTTTTTGAAAAAAAGCGGCGCAAAAAGCCTTTGCTCATCTGAGCCCGTAGCTGCGAACCCAGCACGGCCCAGTTCAACAAAAAATTTTTGCTTTTTTTTTAAAAAAGAAGCGCTTCTCTTCCAAACGACAGGAACCAGGTGGCAGCATGGCGCGGGTACTTCTGACAGGTGGCACCGGATACATCGCCTCGCACACGGCCGTGGTGCTGTCCGAGCGGGGGCATGAGGTCGTGCTGCTGGATAATTTCACCAATTCCGAGCGCGACGTGCCCGAGCGCCTGCGCCGCCTGACCGGCAGGGACTTTCCAGTGATCGAAGCGGATATCCGCGACGTGCCGGCGGTGACCGCGGCGCTGACCGCGCATCCGGTCGACGCGGTAATCCATTTCGCGGCCCTGAAAGCGGTGGGCGAGAGCGAGGCCGACCCGCTGCTCTATTACGACATGAACATCATCGGCACGATCCGCCTGCTGCAGGCGATGCAGGACTGCGGCGTGCGGCGCATCGTGTTCTCCTCCTCCGCCACCGTGTACGGCCAGCCTGATGCCTCGCCGATCCCGGAGGACGCACCGACCCGGGTGCAGAACATCTATGGCCGCACCAAGCTGGTGATGGAGGACCTGATCCGCGACCTGGCGCGCACCGGCAAACTGCTGGCGGCGGCGAACCTGCGCTATTTCAACCCGGTCGGGGCCCACCCCTCGGCGATGATCGGCGAGACGCCGCGCGGCGTACCGAACAATCTGATGCCCTATGTGACCCAGGTGGCAACCGGCGAGCGGCCGCATCTGAACGTGTTCGGCAATGATTACGACACGCCGGACGGCACTGGCGTGCGCGACTACATCCATGTGATGGACCTGGCCGAGGCGCATGCCCTCGCCGTCGAGCATATCTGCGCCAATGACGTGTCGCTCACGGTCAATCTCGGCACCGGCACCGGCATTTCCGTGCTCGATCTGGTCCGCGCCTTCGAGCGCGCCACCGGGCGCATTATCCCGCTGAACATCGCGCCGCGCCGCGCCGGCGACGTGGCCAGCTACTACGCCAACCCGGCAATGGCGGCGCGGGTTTTCGGCTGGCAGGCGAAGCTGGACGTGGATGACATGTGCCGCGACTCCTGGCGCTGGCAGGCAAAGCGGGCTGGTATTAACGACGTTTGAAGCAGCCGCTTTTTGAAAAAAGCGGCGCAAAAATTTTTGTTGCTCTGGGCCGGTGGCAGCGAAACCAGCACGGCCCCGTTTAAAAAAGTTTTTTTGCTTCTTTTTGTTCACAAAAAGAAGGCCTTTCCCCACCGTAGCGGTTTGCACGTAACTGCGATAAAGCGCCCGGCATGAGCACCGAAGCGGCCAAGCCCGCGCGCACCCTGGTTTTTCTGCTGACGGAGGACTGGTTCTTCGCGTCGCATTTCTGGGTACGCGCCCTGGCGGCGAAGGCGGCCGGGTGGCGGGTGATCCTGATCGCCCGGGAGAGCGAGGCGACCGCCCGGATTCGCGCCAGCGGCATCGAGGTGATCCCGGTCGCGTTCATCCGGCGGCGGCTGAACCCGTTCGCGGAACTCGGTTTCGCGCTGCAGCTGGCGCGGCTGTACCGGCAGATCAAACCGGATCTGGTGCATCATATCGCATTAAAGCCCATCGTCATCGGCGGGCTGGCGGCGCGGCTGGCGGGGAGCCAAAAAATCGTCAACGCTCCGGTCGGGCTCGGCTTCGTGTTCTCCTCGGACAAATTCCTGGCCCGGGTGCTCAAGCCACTGGTCTCGCTCGGCCTGCGGCTGACGCTCACGCCCAAGGGCGCGCGGGTGATTTTCGAGAATCCCGACGACATGCAGGTATTGGGCGAGGCCGGCATGGTGCGGCCCGAGGCGGCGGTGCTGATCCGCGGCGCGGGTGTCGATATCGAGGCATTCGCCCCTGCCCCTGAACCGGCCGGCCCGGTGCGGGTGATCCTGATCGCCCGGATGATCCGGGAAAAGGGTGTGGCCGATTTTGTCGCGGCGGCGCGGCTACTCAAGGGCAAGGCGGAATTCGTGCTGGCCGGCGCGCCGGATCCCGGTAACCCGAACACGGTGACCGAGGCGGAGCTGCGCGGCTGGGAGGCTGAAGGGCTGGTGACCTGGCTCGGGCCCCGGCGGGATGTGGCGGATCTGCTGCGCGGCGCGCATATCGCCTGCCAGCCCTCGACCTACCGCGAAGGACTGCCGAAATCGGCGCTGGAGGCGATGGCCTCTGGCAAACCGCTGGTGGCGACCGATATTCCCGGCTGCCGCGAGGCGGTGGTCCATGGCGAGACCGGGTTTCTGGTGCCGCCACGCGACCCGGCCGCCTTGGCGGCGGCGCTGGAGCGGCTGATCGGCGATGCGACTTTACGCGCGCGGTTTGGCGCGGCGGCGCGGCGCCGGGCGGAGCAGAATTTTTCCGACGCCATTATCTGCGCGCAGACGCTTCTGGTGTATGACGCGTTGGTCCCAGGCAGGAGCCCGTCATGAAACGACTATTGGTCGCCGTTCTGTTCAGCCTTGCCGCAACCACCGCCCAGGCGCAGCAGACCATCGGCAGCGTCAGCACGAATTTCCGGCTGCTCGGCCCCAACGACAAAGTAGTGGTGCAGCGCTTCGACGACCCGAAAGTGCCGAATGTGAGCTGCTATGCCTCGTTCGCGCAGACCGGCGGGGTGAGCGGCGGGCTGGGTGTGGCGACCAATCCGAGCCAGTTCGCGCTCAGCTGCGTGGCGCACGGGCCGGTAACGATCCCGGCGGACCTGCCCAAACAGGAGCAGATCGGCGCCATTTCCGCCTCGTTCCTGTTCAAGCATTTCATTCTCTCACGCCTGGTGGACAACCAGGCGCATACGCTCGTCTATCTGTTGATCAGCACCAAGGTTATCAGCGGCTCGCCGGCCAATGCCGTCTCCGCTGTTCCCGCTACAAGTTAAGGATTTTCGCCCATGACCGATATCGTTCCTCTCCGCCGCGCTCTTATTTCCGTGTCCGACAAAGCCGGGCTGGTGGAATTCGCGCGGGCGCTGGCCGCGAAGGGCGTGGAAATCCTCTCGACCGGCGGCTCGGCCAAGGCATTGCGCGATGCCGGCGTGCCGGTGAAGGAGGTTTCCGACCATACCGGCTTTCCGGAAATCCTCGACGGGCGGGTGAAAACCCTGGTGCCGCAGGTGCATGGTGGCATTCTCGGCCGACGCGACCTGGCCGAGCACCAGCAGCAGATGCAGGACCACAACATCGCGCCGATCGATCTGGTGGCGGTAAACCTGTACCCGTTCGAGGCGACGGTGGCGCGCGGCGCGGCCTTTGAGGATTGCATCGAGAACATCGATATCGGCGGTCCGGCGATGATCCGCTCGGCGGCGAAGAACCACGACGCGGTAACGGTGCTGACAGCACCTGAGCATTATGCCCAGGTGCTGGCGGAGCTGGAAGCGCATGGCGGCACGACACTGGCCACCCGTCGCAGCCTGGCGGCGCAGGCCTATGCCCGCACCGCCGCCTATGACACGGCGATCTCCGGTTGGTTCGCGCGGCAGAACGGCGTGGAATATCCGGCGAGCTTCGCCATTGCCGGGCAGCTGAAGCAGACCTTGCGCTATGGCGAGAACCCGCACCAGTCGGCGGCTTTCTATGCCGCCGCCCCGGCGCGCTTCGGCGTCGCCACGGCGACCCAGGAGCAGGGCAAGGAACTCTCCTACAACAACTACAACGACACCGACGCCGCCTATGAATGCGTCGCCGAGTTCGCGGACCCGACCATCGTCATCGTCAAGCACGCCAATCCGTGCGGCGTGGCGACGGGGCCAAGCGTGGCCGAAGCCTGGGATGCCGCCCTCGCCTGTGACCCCGTCTCGGCCTTCGGCGGCATTGTCGCGCTGAACCGCACGCTGGACGAGGCGACCGCGACGAAGATCGCGACAATCTTCACCGAGGTGATCATCGCCCCGGATGCGGATGAAGGTGCCAAGGCGGTGCTGGCGAAAAAGAAGAACCTGCGGCTGCTACTGGCCGGCGGCGTGCCGGATGCGGCCGAGCCGGGGCACCAGTTCAAGTCGCTGGCCGGCGGCTTCCTGCTGCAGAACCGCGATGCCGGGCGGATGACGGCGGAAATGCTGAAAGTGGTGACGAAGCGCGCGCCGAGCCCGCAGGAGATCGAAGACCTGCTCTTCGCCTTCCGCGTGTGCAAGCATGTGAAATCCAACGCCATTGTCTATGCCAAGAACCGCGCCACCATCGGCGTTGGCGCCGGGCAGATGAACCGGGTCGATTCCGCACGCATCGCCGCCTGGCGTGGGGCGGCGGCCAAGCTCGATTTCACCGGCTGCGTGGTCGCCTCGGACGCGTTCTTCCCCTTCGCCGACGGCCTTGAGACCGCGGTGGCGGCCGGCGCCAAGGCGGTGATCCAGCCCGGCGGCTCGATCCGCGACGAGGAGGTGATCGCCGCCGCGGACAAAGCGGGGATCGCCATGGTGTTCACAAATATGCGGCATTTCCGGCACTAAGGCGTGACAGGACAAGTCATGTCGCGCGAAGAGAAAGGCTTCTTTTTGTGAACAAAAAGAAGCAAAAAAACTCTTTTACTCTGGGCCCGTGCCGTTCCAACGCCACCGGCCTAAAGGAATCAAAAGTTTTTTGCGCCGCTTTTTTTCAAAAAAGCGGCTTCTTTCTTGTTTCCGCTTAGACCTATCCGGCTCTAATCCTTTATAACGAGCATCATGTTGACCAATCTGCCCTTCGCCTTGCCGGACTGGATGCCAGGCTGGATGTTTCTGCTACTGGCGGTGCCGGTCGTACTGTATCTGCTGGCGTTCCTGGTGATGCCGTTCAGCGTATTCGGCGTGAAATCGCGCATCGAATTGCTGGAGGCGCAGATCGAGGCGCTGCATGACGAGCTGCGCATGATGTCCATGCGCAGCGCCGGCGTGTTGCCGCGTGCCGCGACCTCGCTGGACAGCTATGACGATGTGCCGAATTTCGGCCATCTCAAAAGGTCCCAGCGCGAGCGAGACTATGCGGAACCGGTGGTGAAGCCTGCCGCACCGCGCAGCCCGGCTCCGGGCCCGGCCTTGCGCCCCCCCGTGCCGACGCCCGTGGTGCCGGTGCGCGAGCGGCTGGTGCCCAGCCCGGCCCCCAGCTCCCCCCCGCGGAACGTCAGGCGGGCGGAGCCGCGGCTGGATTGACCGTTCTTGTCACGGGCGCCACCGGTTACATCGGCGGCGCGATCCTGAACTGCCTGCGCGACTCGGGTGTGGATGTGCTCGCTGGAGTGCGCGCCACCGTATCCCTGCCTGCCGGGGCGACCTTCGTGCTCACCGGCGACCTGGCGGAACCCGGGTTGAAACTGCCGCCGATGGAGGCCGTGATCCACGCCGCCGGGCTCGGCCACCGGCGCGGCGTGCCCACCGCAACCTGGCGGCGCGCCAATGTGGACGCGGCGGTGAACCTGGCCCGGGCGGCGCGCGAGGCGGGCGCCAAACGCTTTATTCTGATCTCCACCGCACATATTCATGGCCGCGTGCATGCAGGTGTGGTCACCGATACCACCCCGCCGAACCCGATGGATGCTTATGCTGAAAGCAAGCTGCAGGCCGAACATGACGTGGCGGCGGCGTTCGGGCCGGGGTTGAGCATCATCCGGCCGGTTGCGGTAATCGGGCCGGGATGCCCCGGCAATATCCAACTGCTGCTGAAACTGCTGGCCCGCGGCATCCCCCTGCCCTTCGGCGCGCTGCAGAACCGGCGCAGCTTCATCGAGCGCGGCGATCTGGCGCGGATCGTGCGCGCGGTCCTGCAGGCGCCGGTGATGCCCGAGAGCGTGCTGGCGGCGCATTGGGAGAGCATCAGCACGCCCGGCCTGGTGCAGGCGCTGGCACAGGGGCTGGGGGTAACGGCGAAACTGCCTTCCTGGCCCACCCATGGTCTGGCCGCGGCGGCGATGCTGCTGGGGCGCAGCGCGATGTGGCAGAGCCTCTCCGGCGACTTCGTCGCCAACCCCGCCGCGGCCCGCGCCCTGGGCTGGGAACCGGCCGCCAGCCTTGCGGAAACCTTCCATGCCACCGCGCGGTATTATAATACCACACACCGGAAGGCTTGACTTAAGGCCGAAGAATCCGGATAAGCCGCGCGCGAGTTTGAGGTGCAAAATGATGAAAACGACGATTTCGCTGAAACCGGCGGATGTAAAGAAGGACTGGGTCCTGATCGACGCCGAGGGGCTCGTCCTGGGCCGCCTGGCCGCGATCGTGGCCAACCGCCTGCGCGGCAAGCATAAGGCGCAATTCACCCCGCATGTCGATTGCGGTGACAACATCGTCATCGTGAACGCGGAGAAGGTGAAGCTGACCGGCAAGAAGGCCGAGCAGTCCGTGTTCTACTACCACACCGGGTATGCTGGCGGGATCAAGGGCCGCAGCATCAAGGACCGTCTCGCCAGCGCGCATCCGCAGCGCGTCGTCGAGAAGGCCGTGGAGCGCATGATCACGCGCGGCCCACTGCAGCGTCAGCAGATGAAGAACCTGTACGTTTATGCCGGTACCGAGCACCCGCATGGCGCACAGCAGCCGAAACCCCTCGATGTCGGCGCGCTGAACGCCAAGAACCGGAGAGATTGAGCATGTCTGAATCCACCAATGCTTTTGCCGGCCTGAAGGACCTGTCCGGCGTGGCAGCCGTTGCCGAGACCGCAGCGCCGAAGCGTGAACCGAAGCGCGATGCGCTGGGCCGCTCCTACGCCACCGGCCGCCGCAAGAACGCGATTGCCCGCGTGTGGATCAAGCCCGGCAAGGGCGAGATCATGGTCAACGGCAAGAAGGCCCCGGTGTATTTCGCCCGCCCGGTGCTGCGCATGCTGATCACCCAGCCGTTCCTGGTCGCCGACCGCTATAACCAGTTTGACGTGATGTGCACGGTGACCGGCGGCGGTCTCTCCGGCCAGGCCGGCGCGGTGCGCCACGGCATCTCCCGCGCGCTGACGCTCTACGAGCCGGAACTGCGCGGCATCCTGAAGGTTGCCGGCTTCCTCACCCGCGACCCGCGCGTGGTCGAACGCAAGAAGTACGGCAAGGCGAAGGCCCGACGCAGCTTCCAGTTCAGCAAGCGTTGATCATCCAAGAAAAACCCGGAGCGATCCGGGTTTTTTTGTGTCTCGAATTTATCGCCCTGTTCGCCCTGGGCCCGCTGGCGATCCTGGAGATCCGCCGGCCGGGGATTTTGTTCCTGGTGTTATGGGTCGGCGGGGCGATCACCTATCAAGCCAGCCGGATGGCAAACTCCCCTTCCCCAGCCGACTGGCGGCGGTGGTTGCGGCTCGCCTCCCTGTTTTTGCCGCTGAAAGCCCAGTTCGCGGTGCGGCTGTTGCTCGGCCGGCGCTTTGCCGCAGAGCGGGCGGAAACGCGCAGCTTTCTGCGCATCATTCTGCGCTTTGCGGTCTGCGGCGCGGCCCTGACCCTGGCGACCAGGCTGTTAGCACCGCATCTGTTCCTGTCGCTGCCCAGAGAACATCCACTCTTCTGGCTGGCGATCATGGTGCTCTACCCGCTGCTTTCGGTCTGGCCGCAGGAGGTGATCTACCGGCGCTTCCTGTTCCACCGCTATGCGCGGGTGTTCGGCGAGAGCGGCGTGGTGGTGGCCTCGGCCCTGGCCTTCGGCTTCGCGCATGTGATTTTTCTAAACCCGATCGCGGTGGCGCTGACCACCGCCGGCGGCGTGATGTTCGCCCGCAACTATGCGCAGGAACGCTCGCTCTACCTCGCCTGCCTGGAACACGCGCTATATGGCTGCCTGGTGTTCACCATCGGGCTGGGACAGTTTTTTTACACCGGCGCCGCCTGGCACCATCATTATTGAGGAAAGAAGCCGCTTTTTGAAAAAAGCGGCGCAAAAACTTTTGCTTCCTCTGGGCCGGTGGCAGCGAAACCAGCACGGCCCAGATTACAGAAGTTTTTTTGCTACTTTTTGTTCACAAAAAGTAGCCTTCCTTTGATCAGCCTTTAACCACGGCGGAGGGCCAACAGGGTGGCCAGCTCGGCCTCGTGCTCGTAACCCGGCATCAGCCGCGTCAGCTCCGGGTCGCGATGCGTGGCCGGGTGAAAATAGATTTCCGAGCTTCCTTCCGGCAGGCGCGACAGCAAGGTTCTGAGCTTTTGCTCGGTCATGTGGCCGGACCATTTGAGGCCGAAAACATGGTCGGTGGTGGCGAGGCCGGCGCTTTGGGCCTGGCCGCGCAGTACGCGGCTCCAGGCGTACAGGGCGCGATCGCCAGGCGAGATTTTCTCGCCGCACGCCACCATGACGGAGGGCGGCTCGGCGGGCACGCGGATGCGGGAGAGCCCGTATTCCCGCCCCGTCTCGATCATCAGCCGTGCCACGGTCGGGTGCAGATGCATGTGCTTATGCGCATCGGCATGATGCAGCTTCAGGCCGGTGGCGGCGTAGGCGGCGAACTGGGCGCGGATTTCGGCCTGCAACTCCCGCCGTGCCGCGGGGGAGAAGAAATATTTAACGCCGAGCGCCGCCTGGTTTGTGGAGAAACGGCCATCCGGCCCGGTGATCGTCGGCAAAAGCTGATGACCAAGACAGGAATCGCCATCCACCAGCACCAGATGCAGACCGGTTTTAAGGTTCGGCAGGGTCTTGGCGCGACGCACAGCGTCAGCGGCGGCGGGTGCGGCGACCATCAAGCTGGCCTGGGTCAGCACGCCGTCGAGATGCGCACGCTCCACCGCCCCGTTGACGGCAACGGTAAGGCCAAAATCATCAGCAGAGAAAATGGGCGTCATGATTGAATGATGGCGATAAGAAAAAAGTAGCCGCTTTTTGAAAAAAGCGGCGCAAAAACTTTTGGTTGAACTGGGCCGGTGGCGTTGGAACCAGCACGGCCCAGATTAACAGAAGTCTTTTGCTTCTTTTTTCCAAAAAAGAAGCCTTTTTCCTATTCCTGCCTGCGCTTCCTCAAGCCGTCTTGCGTTCCTTGAGGAACGCGAAGAACTCCACGCCCTCGCGCAGGCGGCGTTTCATCATTTGCGGGCTGCGGATCATCTCGTTCAGGATCGACAGGATTTTTGACGGCCGGAAATAGAATTTCCGGTAGATCGTCTCCACCGACTTGAAGATTTCCGTGTGGCTGAGATGCGGGTAGTGCAGCGGCGCGATCTGCACGCCATGCTCGTCGATCAGCTCCGCATGCTCGATATCAAGCCAGCCTTCCTTGACCGCCTGGTTGTACAGGAAGGTGCCGGGATAGGGCGCGGCCAGCGACACCTGGATGGTGTGCGGGTTGATCTCCTTGGCGAACTCGATCGTCTCCTGCAGCGTTTCCTGCGTCTCGCCGGGCAGGCCGACGATGAAGGTGCCGTGGATCTTGATGCCGAGCGCATGGCAGTCCTTTGTGAACTGCTTCGCCACCTCGATGCGCATGCCTTTTTTGATATTGTGCAGGATCTGCTGGTTGCCACTCTCATAGCCGACCAGGAGCAGGCGCAGGCCGTTTTCCTTCAGCACTTTCAGCGTCTTGTAGGGCACGTTGGCCTTAGCATTGCAGGACCAGGTGACACCCATCTTGCCCAGCTCGCGGGCGATCGCCTCGGCGCGCGGCAGGTCGTCGGTGAAGGTGTCGTCGTCGAACATGAACTCCTTCACCTGCGGGAAGAGTTCCTTGGCGCGGCGGATTTCCGCGACCACGTTCTCGACCGAGCGGGTGCGGTAGGTGTGGCCGCCCACGGTCTGCGGCCAGAGGCAGAAGGTGCAGCGGGATTTGCAGCCGCGGCCCGTATAGATCGAGATATACGGGTGCATCAGGTAGCCGATGAAATAGTCCTCGAGGCGCAGGTGCTTTTTGTACACCTCGGTCACGAAGGGCAGCTTGTCCATGTCGTGCAGGATCGCGCGGTCCTTGTTCTTCACCAGCTGGCCATCGGCGGCGCGGTACATGATGCCGTCGACCTCGGCGAGCGGCTTGCCCTCGGCGATTTCCTTGATGGTGAAGTCGAACTCGTTACCGGCGACAAAATCGACCACGGCGGCGCGGGAGAGCGATTCTTCCGGCTGCACGGCCACTTTCGCGCCGATGAAGCCGATCATGATGTTCGGGTTCTCGGCCTTGAACGCCTCCGCCACCTTCACGTCGTTGCCGAAGGAGGGGGTGGAGGTGTGAATGATCAGCAGTTCATGGGTTTTTGCATGCGGCAGCACGTCGGCCATGGTCAGGCGCGCCGGCGGGGCGTCGATCAGCGTGCTGTCCGGCACCAGAGCGGCGGGCTGAGCCAGCCAGGTCGGGAACCAGAAAGACTTGATCTCGCGGCGCGCCTGGTAGCGTGAACCGGCACCACCGTCGAACCCGTCATAGGAAGGAGGTTGCAAAAACAGCGTCTTCAACATGGCATCACTCTTTCTTATCGGTTCAAATTGTCGGCGCCGAAGGCGGTTTGCCGGAATCGGCGCGCATCATCTGGCCCCGCCAGTCTACCTTATCGCCACCGTAGCTGACGATATATATGAGCGCGGAGCAGAAATCCCGCACCAGGAAAAGCCACGCATCCCCGGCCTTGGCAAGGCCGAGTGCTGCATCGATGTGGCGGGCGGCGATGTAGCGGGTCATCAGCACAAAGAAAAACAGCACCCAGGCCCAGGCCGCGCCGCAACTGGCGAAAACCGCGAGCAGCGCCCAGAGCAGCGAGATCTGCAGCACCGAGGCGGCATAGGGAATCGGCACCAGAGCGCGGATGGTACGCGCCCAGCGCAGCTCGTGCCGGAACAGCGCGCGAAAATCCTTCTCCGGTACGGTGGTCGCCGGGATCACCTGCGCGAGCGTCAGCTCATACCCCTTGGCGCGCACGAGGCGGCCGAGCACCTGGTCGTCTGCCAGGTGGTTGGAAACCGCCGCCAGGCCGCCGATCTGGGCGAGCACCGTTTTGGTCAGCGCCATGGTGACACCCAGGCAATCCTGCCGGCCGAGCTTGCGGGCCAGAAGCGCACCTGGGAGGAAGGTGTAATTGATCTGGTTTGCCCCCATCAGCGTGGCGATATGAGGCGTGCCAGGAAGCCCGGTATAGACCGTCGTGACCAGCCCGACCCCCGGCTCCGACATGGCCGCGACGACACGATGCAGGAAATACGGCGGCACATGGATGTCCGCGTCCGACATCACCAGCATCTCATGCGCGGCGGAGGGGAATATATTGATCAGATTAGAGATTTTTCGGTTCGTACCGTGCAGGGCCGGATCGACCACGACAGTCACGTCGCGCTGCGGGTGGCGGGCGCGCAGCCGCGCGACGATCTCCAGCACCGGATCCTGCGGGTTCTGCACCCCGAACACCAGCTGATAGGCCGGATAGTCGATGAGGAAGAACGATTCGAGGGCCAGTTCGGTCAACGGCTCGACGCCGCAAAGCGGCTTCAGCAGGGACACCGGCGGGTGCTCGCGCAGCGCAGGCGCGGGGGCGGTGCTGAAGCGCCGGACAATGAGCATGCCGATATATTGCTGCACCACGCCGATCAGCGCGAATAGCCCGGCTACCCAGGCGAAGATAACCACGTCAGGCGCTTAAATGCGGGAAACGGCGACCTTGTGCGGCACGGCGCGCACGAGGTTCAGGGAGGCGACGCATGTCAATGAACGCTCGTATCGCTCGAGCCGCCGGCCAGAGCTGCGGTTTTCTTGTCCAGCGCCGCAATCAGCTGCGTGGCATTGCCGGAAGTGACCAACGAGCTGAAATCGGAGGAATGGATCGCCACCTGGCTGATCGTGCCGTTCAGCAGCACGTCGGTGATCTGCCAGCCATTCGGGCCGTCGGCGACGACATAATCCAGCCGCGTCGGCGACGAGCCGTCCGCCGGGACGATCTGTGTCTCGACGACCTTGCTGTCACCGACGGTCTTCTCGCTCGGCAACAGCTCGATCTTCTCACCGTTATATTTGGAGAACTCGCTGACATAGCTGGTGACGGTGAATTTTTCGAACACCGCCGCCAAAGCCTGTTGCTGGTCCGCCGGAATGGTCGACCAGAGGAAACCAACCGAGTTCTTTTCAACCACCGCAAGGTTGTAGCTCGACCGCACGACCGGCGTCAGCGCGTCCATGCGGGCCTGGAAACTCTGCCCGGCCGAGCCGGCCTTCATGGTGGCGAGCAGCGCGGCATCAAGCGCCTGCACGGGCGCTGCCTCCGGCGCTGCGGCCGCGGCAGCGAACGGAAACAGCACGACCGCGACAAGGCTGGTGGAACGGAGCAGATTTTTCATGTGGCGGATATAAGTGGTCACTGGGCCGGAATCGCAACCACACCATGAAGAGATTCCGCCCCCAAAGCGGCCACCACATGCTGCACAATGTCGTGTGTGGTGAGGCCCGCATCGATCAGCTGTCCGGCCGGCGTGTTATGGTCGATGAGCCGGTCGGGCAGCGTCATCGGCCGGAACTTCAAGCCGGAGTCGAAGGCCCCGGTCCAGGCCAAATGATGCGCCACGGCGGCGCCGAAGCCGCCGGCCACCCCGTCCTCGATGGTGACGAGCACCTCGTGATGGCGCGCCAGCTGGTTGATCAACTCGGTGTCGAGCGGCTTCATGAAGCGGGCATCGGCGACCGTGGTCGGGAAGCCGCGCGCCGCCAGCTCGTCCGCAGCACTGAGGCAATTGGCGAGCCGCGGCCCAAGCGCCAGGATCGCCACCTTGGAGCCTTCGCGCAGGACGCGCCCTTTGCCGATCTCCCAAGCCGTGCCGCGCTCCGGCAGCGCCAGGCCCAACCCCTCGCCGCGCGGATAGCGGAAGGCGGAGGGACGGTCATCGATCGCCATGGAGGTGGCGACGGCGTGCATCAGCTCGACCTCGTCGGACGGGGCCATGATGACCATGTTCGGCATCGAGCCAAGGAAGCAGAGATCGTAGGCACCGGCATGGGTCGCGCCATCGGCGCCGACCAGACCGGCGCGGTCCAGGGCGAAGCGCACCGGCAGGGATTGCAGCACCACGTCATGCACGACCTGGTCGTAACCGCGCTGCAGGAAGGTGGAATAGATGGCGCAGAACGGCGCCATGCCTTCCGCCGCCATGCCCGCGGCGAAGGTGACCGCGTGCTGCTCGGCGATGCCGACGTCGAAAATGCGAGTCGGGAAT
The DNA here is from genome assembly GCA_963780465.1 of uncultured Pseudomonadota bacterium. GTDB lineage: Bacteria > Pseudomonadota > Alphaproteobacteria > Acetobacterales > Acetobacteraceae > Acidocella. The sequence goes on along the minus strand of CAWACI010000012.1, from coordinate 305,557 downwards.
TGTTTCGCGAACTTGTCGAGCCCGGTGCCGCCCGGCATCGCCGCCGTCACGGCCACCACATTCGGGTTGGCTTCCGCTTCGGCGATCAGCGCCTTGGCGAACACGTTGGTATAGGAGGGCGGGCCTGGCGGGGCTTTCGCCTGCTCGCCGGTGACCACGTTGAATTTCGACACGCCGTGATACTTGTCCGGCGCCGCCTCGGCCGGGGCGTAGCCCTTGCCCTTCTGCGTCACGACATGCAGCAGCACCGGCTCCATATTGTCGGCATCCCGCAGGTTGCGCAGCACCGGCAGCAGGTGATCGAGGTTGTGGCCGTCGATCGGCCCTACATAATAAAAGCCCAGCTCCTCGAACAGCGTGCCGCCGGTGAGGATGCCGCGAGCGTATTCCTCGGCCCGGCGCGCGGTGCGCTGCAGCGGGCGCGGGAAGCGATTCGCCATTTTCGCGGCGAAGTCGCGGAGCGACATGAAGCTGCGCGAGGAGATCAGCCGCGACAGATAGGCGCTCATCGCGCCCACCGGCGGGGCGATCGACATGTCGTTGTCGTTCAGCACCACGATCAGGCGAGACTTCATCGCTCCGGCATTGTTCATCGCCTCATAGGCCATGCCGGCGCTCATCGCGCCATCGCCGATCACGGCGATCACGTTACGCGGGTCCTGCTCCTGCTTGAGGTCGCGCGCCACCGCCATGCCGAGGCCGGCGGAAATCGAGGTGCTGGAATGCGCCGCGCCGAACGGGTCGTATTCGCTCTCGGAGCGGCGGGTGAAGCCGGAGAGGCCGCCCGGCTGGCGCAGCGTGCGAATCCGGTCGCGGCGGCCGGTGAGGATTTTATGCGGATAGGTCTGGTGACCGACATCCCAGATCAGCCGGTCGCGCGGCGTCTCGAACACCGCATGGATGGCGACGGTCAGCTCGACCACGCCGAGCGAGGCGCCCAGATGCCCGCCGGTGACCGAGACGGTATCAACGGTTTCCGCGCGCAGCTCTTCGGCCAGCTGCTTCAGCTGCTCGTTGGAGAGATTCTTCAGATCGGACGGATACGTGACCCGGTCCAGAAGCGGCGTCCGCGGCGGCATTAGTTCAATCCTCCGATACGCCGCGCCACTGTCATCCGCATTATGGTCCTTGCCCTTCGTTGAAACCTGCCAAGCGGCGCCCCCTGGCGGCGGCGCAACACCCTCATTCAAAAACACATAAGGGAGTGGCAAACCAATTGCCAGCGCCCTGCCCTTTGGTGCAAGCCAGCCATGATGACCGCTTGCTCGCCGGGGCCGAAGGTTCTCCTTACGCCTAAGCTTGCGAATTGTGGAGGCAATGACCTATTGCTTGCCCCAGAAAGACGGACAGCGTGACCGACTGGCAACAGGAACTCTAATATGGATGGCTCTCAACTACCGAATTCGATTCGCGTGATCCTGGCGCAGCCGCGCGGCTTTTGCGCCGGCGTGGAACGCGCGATCGACATCGTGGAGCGTGCCCTCACCAAGTTCGGGCCGCCGATCTATGTCCGGCACGAAATTGTGCATAACCGTCATGTGGTCGAGGATCTGCGCGCCCGTGGCGCGGTGTTCGTCGACGAGCTGGACGAGGTGCCGGAAGGGGCGATGACCGTGTTCTCCGCCCATGGCGTGGCCCGCAAGGTGGAGAACGCGGCCGCGACTCGCGCTTTGCCCGTGATCGACGCCACCTGCCCGCTGGTCGCGAAAGTGCATGCCGAGGGCCGGCGCTATGCCAGCCAGGGCCGCGAGATCGTGCTGATCGGACATGCCGGCCATGCCGAGGTTGAGGGCACGATCGGCCAGATCGACGGCACGGTCTACCTGGTGCAGACCGTCGAGGACGCGAACGTCCTGGTCGTGGAAACCCCCGAAAAGCTTTCCTACATCACCCAGACCACTTTATCGGTGGACGACACCCGCGGCATCATCAGCGCCCTGAAAGCGCGGTTTCCGGAGATCACCGGGCCGGATGTGCGCGATATCTGCTACGCTACGCAGAACCGCCAGGAGGCCGTGCATGATCTGGCCAAGCTGGTCGACCTGATCCTCGTCGTGGGCAGCAAGAACTCGTCCAATTCCAACCGCTTGCGGGAAATCGGCGCAGAGTTAGGCCGGCCGAGCTACCTGATCGACGATGCCTCAGCCTTGCAGGCCGCCTGGTTCGACGGGGTGCGCACCGTGGGCCTGACCGCCGGCGCCTCCGCCCCGGAAGTTCTGGTGCAGGGCGTGATCGAGGGGTTGCGCCGTTTCGGCCAGGTCGAGATCGAACTGCTTGCCGGCACGCCGGAAGATGTGAAATTCAAGCTCCCGGCCGAAGTGGCCGACGTATAGAGGTAAGCAAAATATGGCCGTGCCATTGAACCAGGCGATCCGTGTCGGCGCCTATGTGATGAAGCAGCACCTGAAGGGGAACAAGCGTTACCCGCTGGTGCTGATGCTGGAGCCGTTGTTCCGCTGCAACCTTGCCTGCGCCGGCTGCGGTAAGATCGACTATCCCTCGGAGATCCTGAACCAGCGCATTTCGGTGGAAGACGCCGTGCATGCGGTGGATGAGTGCGGCGCGCCGATCGTCGCCATCGCCGGCGGCGAGCCGCTGCTGCACAAGGAGATGCCGGAGATCACCCGCCGCATCCTGGACAAGGGCAAGTTCATCTACCTGTGCACCAACGCGCTGCTGCTGGAGAAAAAGATCGACCAGTACCAGCCGCACAAGAACTTCTGCTGGGACATCCATCTGGATGGCGACAAGAAGATGCACGACATGGCGGTGTCGCAGGAGGGCGTGTACGAGCGCGCCGTGGATGCGATCAAGCTGGCGAAATCCAAGGGTTTCCGCGTCTCCATCAACTGCACCCTGTTTGACGGCGCGGATCCGGAGCGGGTGGCGGCGTTCTTCGACACCGTCGCCGATCTCGGCATTGACGGCGTGATGACCTCGCCCGGCTACGCCTATGAGCGCGCCCCGGACCAGGAGCACTTTTTGAACCGGCAGCGCACCAAGGAGCTGTTCCGCGCGATCTTCCGCCGCGGCAAAGAGAGCAAGAAGCGCGGCAAGAACTGGAAGTTCAACCAGAGCCCGCTGTTCCTGGACTTCCTCGCCGGCAACCAGACCTATGCCTGCACCCCCTGGGGCAACCCGACGCGCAACGTGTTCGGCTGGCAGCGCCCCTGCTACCTGCTCGGCGAAGGCTACGCCAAGACCTATAAGGAGCTGATGGACAGCACCGACTGGGACAAATACGGCGTCGGCAATTACGAGAAATGCGCCGACTGCATGGTGCATTCCGGCTTCGAGGCGACCGCGGTGGTCGATTCGGTGAAGCGCCCGTGGAAGATGGCGGCTTTGGCGCTGAAGGGCATCAAGACCGAGGGCGCGATGGCCAAGGAGATCCCGCTCGACAAGGCGCGCAAGGCCGAGTTCGTGTTCTCCAAGCACGTGCAGGCAAAAATGGCTGAGATCCACGCCAAGAAGACGGCGAGCATTCCGGCCGAGTAAGAGAAATAAGGCTTCTTTTAAAAAAAAAGCAAAAAACTCTATTAATCTGGGCCGTGCTGGTGGCAGCGCCGCCGGCCCAGTTCAGCCAAAAGTTTTTGCGCCGTTTTTTTCAAAAAGCGGCCGCTTTTCTTATACCCTGAGCGTCTTCACGCGGGCGACGAGCCCCCCCCTCGCCTGCCCTGCATCGCGGGCAAGGCCGATCAGAGCCGGGATTTGCGCCGGCTTCGCCAGCACCGACAGCAGAATTCGTGGCAAATCGATACCGCCGGATGGCTTCAGCGGCACCAAAGCCGCCGGCGGCAAGGTACGGGTGGCGGGGTCGGCGATGGCGCGCAGCACGGCAAATGGCAGCCCATGCGCCTGCGCAACGCGGGCCACGGCGCCGGATTCGAGGTCGACGGCGCCAATTCGGGTTGCGCCATACAGGGCTCTCTTCTGCTCGACCGTGGCGGCGATGGTCTGGCCGGCGAGGATCAACTCGCCGGTTGAACCTCCGAGAAATGCCATCAGTGCTGGATCACACGGATAGCGTTCCTGCCCCTCCACCACGGCATCCGGTACCAGCAGCGCCCCCGGCACAGAATCCGGCGCCAAGCCACCGGCCAGGCCAAAACTGACCAGAGCCGTAGCCCCCTGGGCAGCCGAACTCTCGGCGGCGCGGTACGCGCCGACCGGCCAGCCGCCGCCGGCAGCGACCAGAAAGCCGGTTTTTTTCAACAAGGCCGCCTCGGCGGTGAGGCCGGTGACGAAGCCAATGATGGGGGGAGTCATTGTGGGTGCAAAGACCTAGAGCGTTGCAAGTTTAAGTGAAAGCAAGAAAGAAGCCGCTTTTTGAAAAAAGCGGCGCAAAAATTTTTGCTCCTCTGAGACTGCGGCGCTGTAAGCAGCATGGCCCAGAGTCACAAAAGTTTTTTGCTTCTGTTTTTCAAAAAAGAAGCGCTTCTCTTTGCCGCCCCCCCTATTCATACATGCTTTCGTACAGCGCGATGATCTCCGCAGCATCTGGCACGCGCGGATTGTTGCCCGGGCTGCCGGAAGCCAGCGCCTGCTCGGCCATCAGCGCTTTTTTGGCGTGCCAGTCGGCGGCGGAGATGCCGAATTGTTTCGGCGTGGGCACGCCAAGCTCCTCATTCAGCGTTTGCAGCCCCTGCAGGAGCTTGGCGCCGGCCAGCTGGTCGGCATCCTCGGGGGCGGCGAACCCGGCCAGGCGCGAGGCTTCGGCGTAGCGCGGCAGGGCGGCGCTGAGGGAGAAGCGGGTGACCGTGGGCAGCAGCATGGCGTTGGAGAGGCCGTGCGGCACATGGAAATGCGCACCGATCGGCCGCGACATGCCATGCACCAGGGCGACCGAGGCGTTGCAGAAGGCCATGCCCGCCTGGGTGGCGCCCAGCATCATCGCCGCCCGCGCCGCTGCGTTGTTCGGCTCATGATAGGCAAGACGCAGATTGGCGCCGATCAGCCGCATCGCGGAAATGGCCAGCGGGTCGGAGAAGGCATTGGCCCGGCGGGAGACGAAGGCTTCCAGCGCATGGGTGAAACTATCGACCCCGGTATCGGCGGTGATGCGCGGCGGCACCGAGAAGGTGAGCTCGTAATCGACGATGGCAGCGAGCGGCGTTGCGCCGAGCCCGACGATGAGCATTTTCTCGTCGCGCTCAGAATCGGTGATGATGGTGAAGCGCGTCGCCTCCGAGCCGGTGCCGGCCGTGGTGGGGATTGCGATGAGCGGCAGGGCCGCCTGATCCGCCACGGCGGGGGTCTTGTAGTCGCGCATCTTGCCGCCGCCCGCGGCCAGAATGGTCATGGCCTTGGCGGTGTCGATTGGCGAGCCGCCGCCGAAGGCCAGCAGGCAGTCATGGTGCGGCGCGATGCGCTTTACGCCGGCTTCGACGATGAGGTCGGTCGGCTCGGGAATGGTCTCGGAAAACACATCGAAGCTGATCCCGGCATCGCGAAGCGGCAGGGTCAGCCGCTCGAGCAGGCCAGAGGAGACCATAAACGGGTCGGTGACGATCAGCGGGCGGGACAGGCCGAGCCGGGCCATCAGCGCCGCCGTGCCGGCGACCGTGCCGCCGCCGATTTCGATCAGCCGGGGCGCGTGGAAGGTCATCTGGTTCATTGAGCTTACTCCAAATTCTGCGCGGTTATCCCACTCCGCGCGGTTGAACGAAACCAGACAACCTTGCCGCGAGCCTGCGATTAGGGCTTGGCGGGGTTGCGCATACGTTTGTCAGCTTCCTTGCGGCAGCTTCTGTTCCACCAGCGTGGCATACAGCCCGGCGCCGAGCGGGATCGCCGCGTCGTTGAAATCGTAGCGGTCGTTATGCACCGGCGCGCTGTCCTCGCCATTGCCGATATTGATATAGGCACCGGGACGGGCCTCCAGCATGAAGGAGAAATCCTCCGAGCCCATCACCGCCGGGCCGCTGCGGCCGACATTCTGCGCGCCCACCAAAGCGGCGGCGGCATCGGCATAGGCGTGGGTTTCTGCCTCATCGTTCACCAGCGGCGCGAACAGGAAGCGGAAATCAACCTCGGCAGTGGCGCCGAACCCGGCGGCAACGCTGGTCGCCAGGCGCTTCATGTTGGCTTCCATCAGCGCCATGGTCTCACGCTTGAAGGCGCGCGCGGTGCCGCGGATATGCGCGGTTTCGGGGATCACGTTATAGGCATGCCCCGCCTGCAGGCAGGTGACGCTGAGCACCGCCGCGTCGCTCGGCTTGACGTTGCGCGAGACGATGGATTGCAGCGCGCCGGTGATGGCCGCGGCGGCCATCACCGGGTCCGTGCTCTCCTCCGGCCGGGCGCCATGCGCGCCGCGGCCATTCACCGTGATGTCGAAGAACGCGCCGCCGGCCATCATCGCTCCGGGGCGGATCTCGAACTTGCCGACCGGCAGGCCGGGGCGGTTATGCATGCCGAACACCGTATCGCAGGGGAAGCGCTCGAACAGCCCGGCTTTGAGCATCGCTTCGGCCCCGCCCAGCCCCTCCTCGGCGGGCTGAAAAATGAAATTCACAGTGCCGTTGAATGTTCCCTGCTCGGCCAGGAAGCGCGCAGCACCCAGCAGCATGGTGGTGTGGCCGTCATGGCCGCAGGCATGCATGCGGCCGGTATTCTTGCTGGCATAAGGTTTGGCCGTGGCCTCATGGATCGGCAGCGCGTCCATATCCGCCCGCAAACCGATGCTGGCCGCGCCATTGCCCCGGCGCAGCACGCCGACGATTCCCGTGCCTCCCACGCCTCGATGCACCTCGACGCCCCATTCGGCGAGCTTGGCGGCGACCAGATCGCTGGTGCGATGCTCCTCAAAGCCGATCTCCGGATGCGCATGTATGTCACGCCTGATGGCGGTCAGCTCGTCATGATAAGCACGGATGGCGTCGGCAGCGGTCATGCAACTGTCCCTTCAAATGCTCGGCAAGGAAGCAAACGGAAACGCCCAGGACATTCCCAGTTTACGTATGCTCCGATTTATCGTTAGAATTTTCAAGCTGCTGACGCGACCGGAGCTTTGCATGGCCCATGTTCCACCGCCGCACGCCCACCATGACGCCTCGCGCGAAGCCAGGCTGGGATGAGACTACTCATCCGCGGGATCGAGGCGTTGCTGTTCGGCGGCCGGATGCTGCTGGTGCCGATCTATCTCGCCATGCTGGCGCTGCTGGCGATGCTGGTGGTTTATTTCATCGGCGAGCTGCTCCACGCCGTGCCGTCATGGCCGGGAATGACGGAAAAACAGCTCATCCTCCTCACCATCTCGCTCATCGACCTGTCCCTGACGGCCAATCTGGTCGTGCTGGTGATCCTCTCCGGCTACGAGAATTTCGTGCGGCGCGTCGCCTTCGTCGAAAATGACGTGCGGCCGACCTGGCTGGCGCAGATCAATTTCAGCGGCTTGAAACTGCGCTTGCTGGGCACGATCACGGTGATCGCCGCGGTGCACCTGCTCGGGAGTTTCCTGGAGATCAGCAGCCAGAATGATCGCGACCTGCTCTGGCAGGTGGTGATCGTGCTCGTTTTTGCGGTGCTGGGACTGCTGCTCGCCGCAACAGACAGGTTGAGCGATCAGGAGACCTGATGGGAGGCTGATACGCTTGGGTTGAGACAGGCAAGCAGCCGCTTTTTAGAAAAAGCGGCGCAAAGACTTTCGTATTATGAGCCTGGGACATGAAAAATAGCACGGCCCAAAAGGGCAAAAAGAAACCTTCCACTTCGCTGCGATATGATTGGGCGTGAACCTCTCACTCCCTGGAGGCTGCGCGAAATTGATTGACTCCGAGAGGGGGGAGGTGTTGTCATCATAGCGCAACATTCATCCAAACGGAGGAATGCCATGTCCATGACAGCGGAAATCGATTTCAGGGAATTTGCCGGCAATGTCGGCACCATCATGGACTACGCGGCCGGCGATACGATCTTCCATGAAGGCGATAAGCCGGCCTTCATGTATGTGGTGCTGCGCGGCACGGTCGAAATCACCGCCCAGAACAAGGTGCTGGAGAAGATCGGCGCCGGCAACGCGCTCGGCATCCTGTCTTTGCTGGATGACAAGCCGCGCACGGTAACAGCGCGCGCCATTGACGCCACGCAACTCGCCATCATCGACCGCAAGAAATTTCGTTTCATGATCGAAGAGATGCCAAATTTCTGCTGGTACGTCATGGGCGAACTCGCTCATCGCCTGCGGACCACCAACGCGGCGTTATGACGCCGCAGGAGCGCAGGTTGCGGCTTGCTCCTGCTCTCCCCTTACCGGGAGCGACAACTCAGCCGCCGCGATCGCTGTACCGAACGCTGTCTGGCTGCCGCCGTTCGTTGCCACGCGTATCGCGCGTGCATTCAATGGGGATGCCTGGTTTGACCCAAAAAATCCAGCCATCCTCGATATAAACAGCAGCACCACGATCAGCTCGCCAGGCAGCGTCATCCGCCCTGCGCGCGTCTAAAGGGCGAACAAGGCGGTTCACCATTGTGCTGGATGACATTCGCATCTCCTTCTCGAGAGGGTCTTTATAGGGATTGGGGTCCACCCCGCGCAAATAACAAAAAGCCATGTGAGGAGGATTTCACCTCTCGCCTGCGCTGCTATTTTTGCGCTGCGCCGCAGGGCGAGGCCTTGCCTTAACAACAACGCAAATTCGTCACGACCGCCATGACGCATTCTTCATGCACAACGATGATTGTGGGGCGATCCCGGCCGGGCTGAGCTGTTGGCATGGGACCGCCATTCAGCTTTTCGCTCGCGCTCCGTCGCATTCCGGCTTTTCTTCGAGCTTTGTCTGATCGGAGATGAGCCGCTTGACGGCGACGCCGCTCCTATTCCGGACGATAACCACTTTGGCCGCGCCACGGGTGACGAAATGGCCGGCCATCTCCTCGGCCTCTTTAAGTGTCTGGAACAGAATGCCGAACACCTTACCGTCAACTCTGAGTAAATATTCGGGGTGATGTAAAAAAGAAGAGCGAACCATGGATGCGCCGCGTCCGGCAAAAGTGGAAAATATTGTCGCGAGCGATGGCGACCGGTGGCTTGCTGGCCAATGTAACGAATGCCTGGGACAGGGTATTCTGAACTCTGAAATAAGCGCCCCGCCCGTTCATGCTCCGGCGGACATGGGGAAACCGAATTGTGGTTAAGTCAAAACCGCCGTTAAGGCGAAGAAAAAGCGGTGATGGCCTCAACGGCAACCAGCTCGATCCAACGGCGGACGGAGAAGCGGTGCCGCAAGGCGCTGCGCGCTTTCAGAACGCAGGAAGAACCCTGCAAACGTCATCGGCGCGGTTGTCGCCCCTACGGGCCGCGAATGCGGCACACCGGGCGTCAGATGGGAACAACCCGGCGTCGGAGAAATTTGGTGAGCCCGGTGGGGGTCGAACCCACGGCCGTTCGATTAAAAGTCGAATGCTCTACCACTGAGCTACAGGCTCGCCAGCAAGACCGGAACCGGTCTCGTCTGACGGCGGGTGAACCAGATTTTACCACCCGCCGTCAATAGAGGGAGGCGTATTTTATGCCGCGAGGGTCATTTTGATGATCGAATCAGGATCGGTGACGGAGCCGCTCTGCCCGGCGCCGGCTTTGATCTGCTGCACGGCTTCCATGCCGGCGGTGACCTGGCCGACCAGCGTGTAGTTGCCATCGAGGAAAGTCGCCGGGGCCAGGCAGATGTAGAACTGGCTGTTCGCGGAATCTGGGTCCGAGGTGCGGGCCATGCCGACCGCGCCGGTCAGGAAGCTGGCATCGTTGGTGAACTCGGCGGGCAGGTTCGGCAGGTCCGAGCCGTGCATGCCGGTATTGGTCGGATCGCCGGTCTGCGCCACGAAGCCGGGGATCACCCGGAAGAACTTGCAGCCGTCGTAAAATCCCTTGGCGGTCAGGGTCTTGATCCGCTCGGCGGCGAGCGGGGCCAGGTCCGGGCGCAGCACGATGGTGACGGTGCCGTATTTCAGCTCCATCAGCACGGTGTTCGAGGTGTCTTCAGCGGCAGCGGGTTCGGTCATCATCAATCCAGTCACAAAAGGGGTTGCAGCAGCAGCTGAACAAAAGGCGCGGCGTTTCAGCATCTCAGCTCCTCAGTTTGGCGAGCGTCCTTGCACCGGTCAGCTTCGGCACGAAGGAAGAAATATCGCCGCCGAGGGCGGCAATGTCCTTCACGAATCGCGACGAGATGAACTGGTGACGCTCGCTGGCCATCAGGAACACCGTCTCGATGTCCTGATCAAGCCGGTAGTTCATGCCGGCCATCTGAAACTCATAATCGAAATCGGAGACCGCACGCAGGCCGCGCACAATCGCCCCTGCCCCCACCTCGCGGGCAAAGGCGATCAGCAGGGAGGAGAACGGCCGCACCTCGATCGGCGTGCCGGTACGGGCGGCGATGGCCTCGGTCTCGGCCTGCACCAGCTCGACGCGCTCCTCCAGCGTAAAAATCGGCCCCTTCCCGGCATTCATCGCCACCCCCACGACGAGCCTGTCCACCAGCCGCGCGGCGCGGGAGATGATGTCCAGATGCCCGTTGGTGATCGGGTCGAACGTGCCGGGGTAGAGGGCGATGCGTTGCTTAGCCATCCTCGGCTTCCTGCTCCAGAACGGGAAACACGCTGGTGACGCGCTCATCGTCGTCCAGGCGGAACAGGGTGACGCCCATGACCGAACGGCCGGTGATGCGCACCTGGTCCACCGGCACGCGGATCAGGCGTCCACCATCGGTGACCAGCATCACGTCATCGCCTTCGCGCACCTGGAAGCTGGCGGCAACCGCCTTGCCGTTGCGCCTGGCGCTCAAGGTGATGTTGGCAATGCCCTGCCCACCGCGGCCTGCGACCCGGTATTCATAGGCCGAAGACCGCTTGCCGAAGCCGGAATTGGTGACGGTGAGCAGAATTTCCTCGGCTGCCGCGAGCTCGGCGATACGCGCCTCCGAGAGTGCGATATCGGAAACCGGCTCTTCTGCCGCCTCCACCGGTTCGGCGGCCTCGTCGTCGCCGCTACGGCGCTGTGCGGCGGCGTATTTGAGATAGGCGGCGCGCTCCTCGGCCGTCGCCTCGACATGGCGCAGCACCGAGAGGCTCATCACCTCGTCATCCGCCCCCAGCTTGATGCCGCGCACACCGGAGGAGTCGCGGCCCGAGAACACGCGCAGATTCTCATCGGTGATCTGGAAGCGGATGCAGCGGCCGAGCTTGGTCGCGAGGAACACGTCGTCGCCCTCGCGGCAGGTGGCAACGCCGATCAGGCGGTCGCCCTCGTCCAGCTTCATGGCGATCAGCCCTGCGGCGCGGACGTTGCGGAAATCCGACAGCTTGTTGCGGCGCACGCCGCCACTGGCGGTGGCGAAGACCAAGTGCAGATTCTCCCACAGGCTTTCATCCTGCGGCAGCGGCAGCACGGTGGTGATCTCGTCCTTGCCTAGCTCCGGCAGCAGGTTGATGAGCGCGCGGCCCTTGGCGGTGGTGGTCGCCTCCGGCAGGCGCCAGACCTTCTCGCGGAACGCCTTGCCGCCGGAGGAGAAGAACAGCACGTATTGATGCGTGTGCGCGTTGAAGCTGCGCGTCACCACGTCATCACCGCGGGTGGACGTGGCGGAGCGTCCCCGCCCGCCGCGATTCTGCGCGCGGAAGGTTTCCAGCGAGGTGCGCTTGATGAAGCCGTCCCGGGTGAGGGTGACGACCATCTGGCCGGGCTCGATCAGGGCTTCGTCGTCCTGGTCGGTTTCCAGATCCTCGATGCTGGAGCGGCGCACCGAGGCGATTTTCGCGCGGGCGGCGAGCAGCTCGTCGCGCATGACCTCCAGGCGGCGGATGCGCGAGCCGATAATGTCCAGAAGTTCGGCGATTTTCTCGGCCACTTCGGTCAGCTCGGCCTGGATCTTGTCACGCTCAAGGCCGGTAAGCCGCGCCAGGCGCAGTTCCAGGATGCCGCGCGCCTGCGCGTCGGTGAGGCGCATCGTGTTGTCGGCGGAAATCGTGTTGCCGATATCATCGACCAGCGCCAGCAGCGGCGCGACGTTCTCGGCCGGCCAGTCGCGCGCCATCAGCGCCGCGCGGGCGGTGTTGGAATCCGGGCTGCCGCGGATGATGCGGATCACCTCGTCGATATTCGCAACCGCGGTGGCGAGGCCGATCAGCAGATGCGCGCGGTCACGGGCTTTCGCCAGTTCGAACCGGGCGCGGCGGAGGATGACTTCCTCGCGGAATGCCACGAAGCAATTGAGCATCTCCTTGAGGCCCATCTGCCGCGGACGTCCCTTGTCGAGCGCCAGCATGTTGATGCCGAAACTCGTCTGCAGGTTGGTGAAGCGGTAGAGTTTGTTCAGCACCACTTCCGGCGTGGCGTCGCGCTTCAGCTCCACGACGATGCGCAGCCCCTCGCGGTCGCTCTCATCGCGCAGATCGGCGATGCCCTCGATCTCCTTGGCGCGCACCAGCTCGGCGATGCGCTCCAGCAGCGTGCTCTTGTTCACCTGGTAGGGGATCTCGGTGACGATGATGGCGTCGCGATCCTTGCGAATCTGCTCGATGCTCGCGCGCGCCCGCACCGTGATGGAACCGCGCCCGGTCTCGAAGGCATTGCGGATGCCGGAACGGCCGAGGATGATGCCGGCGGTCGGGAAATCCGGGCCGGGCACGATCTGCATCAGGGCTTCGAGCGAAATCTCCGGATCGGCGATCAGCGCCAGCGTCGCGTCCATGATCTCGGACGGGTTGTGCGGCGGGATGTTGGTGGCCATGCCGACGGCGATGCCGTTCGAGCCGTTGATCAGCAGATTCGGGAAAGACGCGGGCAGAACCTGCGGCTCCTGCTCGCTCTCGTCGTAGTTCGGCTGAAAATCGACGGTGTCCTTGTCGATATCGGCGAGCAGCAGCATCGCCGCCGGGTCGAGCCGCATTTCGGTGTAACGCATCGCCGCCGGCATATCGCCGTCGATCGAGCCGAAATTGCCCTGGCCGTCGATCAGCGGCAGGCGCATCGAAAATTCCTGCGCCATACGCACGGCGGCGAGATAAATCGCGCTGTCGCCGTGCGGATGGTAGGTACCCATCACGTCACCGGTCATGCGCGCGGATTTGCGATACGGCTTGTCCGGCGTGTTGCCGGCCTCGTTCATCGCATACAGGATGCGCCGGTGCACCGGCTTCAGACCGTCGCGCACATCGGGCAGCGCGCGGCTGACGATGACGGACATGGCGTAATCGAGATAGGATTTGCGCATCTCCTGCTCGATCGAGACAGGCTCCAACCCGCGGTGCGGCAGACCGGCTCCGCCGGGCTCGTCGGTGGTATCGCTCATGTCAGATCAGGGGAGCAGTGGCGCGGGCGGCGAATGAGTTGCCCTGCACGAAATAAGACGCTGAAATCATAAAGAATTTTGCCTTAAGTTCATGCAATTTGATAGCATAAATCACGTTTTCTTCCAAATCGCGGCGCGGAAGAAGGAGGCCGCTTTTTGAAAAAAGCGGCGCAAAAACTTTTGGTTACTCTGAGCCTCAGGCGCTGAAACCAGCACGACCCAGTTTAGCAAAAGTTTTTTGCTTCTTTTTCTCAAAAAAGAAGCACTTCCTCTCTTCACTTCAGCCGGTCAGAACATCAGGGCGTCAAATCCTGCCGGAAGGTGGCCAGGCGGCCAGCTCGCAGGATCGCCCGCAAATCCGCCAGCGCCGTCTCGAAATCGGCGTTCTCCACGATGTAGTCGAACTCGCCGGCATGGGAGAGTTCGTCCTCGGCATGCGACATGCGGCGGGCGACCTGCTCGGCATCGTCGCCACGGGCTGCCAGGCGCTGATGCAGCACCTCGAGCGAAGGCGGCTTGATGAACACGCCGACAACATCCCTCCCCAGCGAGGCCCGCAATTGGCGAAACCCCTGCCAGTCGATGTCGAACAGGATGTCCTGGGCGCCGGCCAAGGCGGCCTCCACCTGGCCGCGCGGCGTGCCGTAGGAGCGGCCGAAAACCTGCGCGTATTCCAGCAGATCGCCGGCATCCACCATCGCATCGAATGCCGACTGGCCGACGAAGTGATAATGCTCGCCGTCGACCTCACCGGCGCGCGGCGCCCTGGTGGTGACGCTGATGGAGAGATGCAGTTGCGGGTCGGCGGCCAGCAAGGCGCGCGAGAGCGAGGTTTTGCCGGCCCCGGAGGGGGCTGCCAGCACCAGACAGAGGCCGCGCCTACTCAATGTTCTGCACCTGCTCGCGCAATTGCTCGATCGTCGCCTTCAACGACAGGCCGATCGAGGTCAGCGGCAGCGAGACCGATTTGCTGCACAGCGTGTTCGCCTCGCGGTTGAATTCCTGCATCAGAAAATCCAGCTTGCGGCCGACCGCCGCACCTTCCGCCAGCAGAGCGCGCGCTGCGGCGATATGCGCGTGAAGCCGGTCCAACTCTTCTCGCACATCCGACTTGGTGGCGAGCAGCGCGATCTCCTGGGCGATTTTATCCTCGGGCAAACCCGGCGTGCTGCCGAGAATCTCAGCCAGTTGCGCCACCAGGCGGGCTTTATGCAAAGCCGGCTGGGTGGCGGCTTCCGCCGTGGCAGCTTCGTGCAGCGCCTCGATCTCGGTGAGCAGCACAGCAGCGATGCCGGCCAGGCGCGCCCCCTCCCCGGCCCGTGCCGCGACCAGGTCTTCAAGGGCCGCGGCGAAACCGGCGCGGACACCCTCCTGCAAGGCGGCCTGCATCTCCTCCGTATCGTCCTGGGCGGAGACGCTGCGCATCACGCCGGGGAGTGCCAGCAGCAACTCGGCCCGCGGCGGCAGCGCGCCGGGAATGTTGTCCGCAAGGTCGATGGCCAGATCCTTGAGCCGCTCCAAGGCGGCGAGATCGGCGGTGATGCCGGCAGCGGCCTCGCGCTTGATCGTCAGCGTGCCCGAGACATTGCCGCGCTTCAGCCGCTTGGCCGCGAGGTCGCGCAGCGGCAGTTCCAGCACGTCCAGCCCGTTCGGCAGGCGTAATTTGATGTCGAGGCCGCGGCCATTCACACTGCGCAATTCCCAGGTCCAGGAGATTGCGTCCACCTCGCCCTGACGGCGGGCAAAGCCGGTCATGGAGGCCAGTAAGGTTTTCTCGCTCATAGGCTGGCCTCTTATCATCAGGCTGCTACGCTGCCCATATGTCTTACCAAAACATCGCCCTGACAGGCGCCTCCAGCGGGTTGGGCCGCGCGCTCGGGCTCGAATTGGCGAAACCCGGCGTCACCCTGCATCTGCACGGCCGCGACGCCGCTAGGCTGAGCGCCGTCGCGGCGGCCGCGCGGGCGCGGGGGGCTGTCGTGACCGAGACGATTCTGGACGTTACCGACCGTGACGGCATGGCTGCCTGGATACGGGATATTCCCGGGCTGGACCTGGTGATCGCCAATGCGGGGATCTCGGCCGGGCCGGGCCGGGGAAATTTCGAGGAGGCAGGGCAGATCCGCGCCGTGTTCGCAACCAATGTGGACGGCGTGTTCAATACGGTGCTGCCGGCCCTGGAGCGGCGGACAAGGCATGTCGTCATCATCGGCTCGATCGCCGGGCTGATCGCGCTGCCCACCTCCCCTGCTTATTCCGCGGCGAAGGCGGCGTTGGATTTCTGGGTGCGCGGCGTGGCGCCGCGCGCGGCGCGCGAGGGAATGATTGTGACCATCGTGCGCCCCGGCTTCATCCGCACGCCGCTGACGGCCAAAAACCCCTACCCCATGCCGGGGCTCATGGATGCGGAGCGGGCGGCACGGATCATTGTCACCGGCATCGAGCGGGGACAGCGGAGCATCACCTTCCCGCGCTGGCTCGCCGCCTTCGCCTGGGTCGGCAATTTGCTGCCGAAGCAGCTGCTGGCGCGGGCGCCTGGAAAACCGCCACAGGCCTGAGGCAGCGCCATACTTGCGCTGGCTTCATTTGTTTTGTTAACGAATCATAACCTATCTTAATAAGAACATAACGATTTCCTGCTTGGATTAACGGTAAGAAGGAGCCACGTCCCGCCAAGAAAAAATTAGAGGAGACAGATGCCAATAAGACCACAGTATAGCTTTGTGCTCTGGGCCATTCCTCGGTTTCATCGCAGCGGCTCGCCGGATATGTCCGGCCATGCCGCTACCGACGGCTGGAGGGAGATGCCTGCGATGGAGCGGACGCGGCTGCAGGCAGAAGAGCCGGCATCCATGCCGGCCATTTCCGGCAAGGCAACGCCCCTGCATCCGGGCCGGGCGCGTTACGCCCACTCGTAAGGGGGCTGACCAAAACAGTTCGGGCGCCGCGGCGAGACAGCCGCGGCGCCCGAACTCTTGGCTGGTCGCGTGAGCGCGATCAGTTCGGCTGCGGTGCCAGCTCGATGCCCTGGCGCAGCGCTTCGAGCATGCTCCGCTCGTCCGCCTTGCCGGTGCCGGCGATGTCGAAGGCGGTGCCGTGATCGACCGAAGTGCGGATCACCGGCAGGCCGACCGTGATGTTCACGCCGGATTCGAGGCCCAGCACCTTCACCGGGCCATGCCCCTGGTCGTGATACATGGCGACGACCATGTCGAAATCGCCGCGGCCGGCGCGGAAGAACAGCGTATCGGCCGGCAGCGGGCCCTCGACATCCCAGCCCTTGGCACGGCAGGCTTCCACGGCGGGGATGATTTTTTCCTCTTCCTCGCCCTGGCCGAACAGGCCGTGCTCGCCGGCATGCGGGTTAATGCCGCAGACGCCGATCTTGCGGCGCGGCAGCCCGGCCTTCACCAGCACCTCGTGGCCGCGGGTAATGGTGCGTTCCACGAGACCCGGCTCGATTTTGCGGATCGCGTCCATCAGGCCGATATGCGTGGTGACATGAATGACGCGCAGCTTCGGCGCCGTCAGCATCATCGAGACTTCCTCGGTGCCGGTCAGCGCCGCGAGCATTTCGGTGTGGCCCGGATAGATATGGCCGCCGGCATGCAAAGCTTCCTTGTTCAGCGGCGCGGTGCAGATCGCCTCCACCTCGCCCGCCACCGCCAGCTCGGTCGCGACCTTGATGAACTGGAACGCGCCGTCGCCGGCGATCGGGGAGAGCTGGCCGAACGGCAGATCGGCGGGGATCAGCTTGAGGTCCACGCAGTCGACAATGCCGGGCGTATAACGCGCCTGGCCGATGGTCTCGCGGGTCAGGCTGTTGATCGTCAGCTTCACGCCGGTGATGTCGATCGCTTTTTGCAGGCGCGCGGCGTCGCCGATCACGACCGGGCGGCAGGTGCCGTAGAGCTCGGCATGGGCCAGGCTCTTGACGATGACTTCCGGACCAACGCCGGCGGCATCGCCCATGGTAATCGCAATTCGGGGAAGGCTCATCGGATTCATCCTTAACACTATAAAGGGGTTTTCAGCCGGTTGCGGCAACGCAGCAATGTCTCCGGCGCGCCGAACGCCCCGGCCTTGGTGATGACGGGAAGGCCGGCGGCCGGTCCGGTGGCGACCTTTGAGAGCGGCACGCCCGGCTCCACCTCGGTGGCGAGCTGCAACGCCGTGACCTCTAGGATGCGCAGCACGGCGCGCGCGCTCTCGCCGCCCGTGGCGATCACGCCGCACGCCGTTGCCAGATAAGGCTGCAGCAGCTCGGCCAGGAGGGCGGCAAATTTCAGCGCCAGGCTCGTATCCAGCCGGTCCGACGCACCGATCTGCACGGCAATGTCCTGCCCCGCCGCGATCGCCGCCGTGATCTGCGCCTGCATGTCGTGCCATGCCGTGCTGCCCTTGCCCTGCAAGAGCAGCTCCGGCGGGGCGATGAAGCCCGCGACACCATCGGCCGCGGCCAAAACGGCGAACTGCTCGCGCGAGACCTGAGAGAGGCTGCCGACCGCGCAGATCACCGGGCCAGGCTGAGCCGGCCTGCAATCTGGCGCCGTGGCGGCGCGCTCCAGCCCCGCCGCCCGTGGCAGGTAGCGTGCCAGACCGGCGGAGCCGGCCCAGACGGTCATCGGCCCGAGTGCCTGGCCCGCCTTGGCGATCAAGCGCAGATCGTCTTCCACAGCGGCGTCACATACGAGCACGTCGCGGTTGCGGCGCATGTCGCGCAGGGTTTCCGGCAGGCTCTCGTGGCGAATCGCCGCGAGCTCGACCAGCCCGACCCGCAAGCCGGTACGCGCCATGATTTCCGGCAAATGGGCACGGCCCGCGATACCGTCATGGCGCCAGGTTTCGGTCTCTTCCAGCGGCACATCGCGCAGATATTGATGGCCGCCTTTGGTGGTGCGGCCGTTCTGCGGATAGGCCGGGGCGAAAATCGCCACCGCTTCCGGCGCGTTCAGCCAGGCACGCATGGCGACGAGGCAGGCGGCGATTTCGGCGGCAAAATTTCCCCGCGCCGTCGAGTCCATCTTTTTGTAGATCAGCCGCGTTTGCGGCCCGGCATGCTGGCGCAGCATGCGCGCCGTGACCGCGGCCGCGGCCTCGCCTGGCAGGCGGCGGCTGTCGGTATCGATGGCGATGGCCGCCGCTTGCGGCACCGGCTGGTCGCCATCGAGTGCGACGAAACTTTCGATGCCGTCGGCAAAACAGGCGATCGCGCAATCGGCCGCCCCCGACAGGTCATCGGCGATGATCAGGATTTCCGGCGACGATGTCATCGCCTCAGACCGGGCCTCTCGACGGCTTCACCATTCCTGACCACCAGGCGGTGAGGATCGGCGCCGCCAGGCTGGAGATGATCACGCAAGCCGCGACCAGAACCGTCGCCGGTCCGGCTGCCGCCGCATAGGCGTGATTGGCGCTGGCAACCAAGGCCGGAACCGCCGCGGCGTTGCCCGCCGTGGTGGCCGCCGCCACGCCCGCCGTGCCGTTACCGCCGGTGAGCTTGTCGGCAATGATCATGACGATGCCGGACACGATCACCACCGCAACGCCGAGGACCAGACCCAGCAGGCCGGCGTGCCAGACGAGATGCAGGTTCAACGTCGTGCCGAGCGCGAAGGCGAAAAACGGAATCATCACCGGCGCGGCGCGGCCGAGGAAATCGCGCATGTCGCGGTCGAGGTTACCGATCAGGATCCCGGCTGCGAGCGGCAGGATCGCGCCCACCAGGGTCTGCCAGGGAAAGGCCGCGAGACCGGCCACGCCGAGCGTGACCATGGTCAGGAACGGTCCGGATTCGAGCGTCATCACCGAATAGGCCGCGGCCTCATCCGCCGTGCCGTACTGGCCCATCAGCGCCATATAAAGGCCGCCATTCGTGTCGTTGATCGCGGCGACGATCGCCAGCGTGGAAACCCCGGCAAACCAGCCGGAGGTGACCGGCGCCTCTCCCAGGAAATGCCCCAGCACAATGCCAACGACGACGCCCAGCAGGATTTTGGCGCCGAGCAGCACCCCGCCCTTGCGCGCCACGTTCGGCAGCATGCCGACCGAGATCGTCGAGCCCATGCAAACGTAAAACACGGCGAGAATCGGCAAGGCGCCTGTGAACAGGGCGCCGGTGAACGAGCCAAAGAATTTTGCCGTATGCGGTGCCAGCGTGACAATCACGGAACCGATAATCAGCGGGACGATCATCATCCCGCCGGGCAGCCGGTCGAGGGTCTTTTTAATAGGGAGGGACACGACGAGACAGGATCCTTAATTACGATGCGGTCTCATAATGCGGATCAATTTTTCACGTAAACCCCTTAGGTGGCCTTTGGACGAAAAACGCCAGCCCAGCGAACGCTTGGGAAGGCCTCCTATGTGCGGTGCGGCGTTCACGTCTTCGCGACGTCCTCGGTTGTCACGCCCCGGGGATACAGCTTTGGAGTGTACTCCCCGTCTCATCGCGAGGCGATCCGCAATTCGCTTCAGATGCGCAAGATTAAACCGGACTGCCTCTATAAAGGGCGCCACGGCACTAATTCCGCTTGCAAGCCTTTAAAATAAATTTCATGATAAAAAAAAGGCGGTGCCGAAGCACCGCCAAGTTTAGGGAGGAAACGTCCTGCAGCAGAGCCATGCTCATGCTGCGTCGCAACATATACAGCATTCCCCTTCTTCCGCGCAACTGCGGCCATGGTGCCGACCGCCGTTTTTTATCCGCTGTGCGGTGGAAGCTGGGTTGCAGAAACAGCAGAACGACGACAGCTCCCGCGGCCGGCAGGGACGGCTTGACACCTGATTGGTGCCCGGCCACGATGTAAACGCTTACACGGACGCTTGATCCGGGGCGAAACGTCAAAGGAACCGGCTTTTTACCGTGAATGCGCCCGCCCCCCCCAAACCCATTGCCGCGCCCAGTACGGAGCTTCGCCCCGCCGAACCGCGCAATCGCCGGCCACGCTCGCCGGCCGTCACCATGGACGACGTGGCGCGCCTTGCCGGGGTGTCCACCGCGACCGTCTCACGCGTCCTGAACCGACAGGCCGTCGTCGCCCCCGAGGCGATTGCGAAAGTGATGACCGCCTGCACGGAGCTGGGATACCTCGCGAATGGTGCGGCGCGTGCCCTCTCCTCCAACCGGAGCCGGACGATCGGCGCCGTGGTGCCGACCATCGAAAACGCGCATTTTGCGCGCGGCGTCGCCGGGCTGCAGAGCCGGCTGCACGATGCCGGTTATACGCTCCTGCTCGCCAGCTCTTTCTATGATCCGGATATCGAACTGCGCGAGGTTCGCTCGCTGCTGGAGCGCGGCGTTGATGGGCTGATGCTGGTCGGCGGCGAGCGGCATCCGGACCTGGAAAAGCTGCTCGACCGCAACGTGACCCCGTGCATCCAGACCTGGACACTCTCCGACACCCGCCCCTGCGTCGGTCTCGACAATGCGGCGGCGGCGGGGCGGCTGACGGACCATCTGCTGGATCTTGGCCATGAGCGCATCGCCGTCATCGGCGGCGCCTGGCGGCAGAATGATCGCGCCGCCTCGCGCGTTGCCGGGATCCGCCAAAGCCTGGAACAACGCGGCCTGACGCTGCAGACGCAATGGTTTCTCGAGCGCCCTTACCGTATCGAGGAAGGACGCCTCGCCATGCGCGAGCTGCTGGCCTCAGCGCCCGCGCCGACGGCGGTGATCTGCGGCAACGATCAGCTCGCCTTCGGCGCGCTGATCGAGGCGCAGTTGCAGGGGCTCGACGTGCCGGGGGATGTTTCCATCGCCGGCTTCAACGACCTGGATTTCGCCGCCTATGTCACACCGGCGCTCACCACCGTGCGCATTGCCGCCGATGAGATGGGGCGGCTCGCGGGCGACTATCTGCTCGCGCGGATCTCCGGGGAGCCGGCGCAGGATTTTACCGAAATCGACGCCGAAATCGTCGTGCGGGCCAGTACCGGGGCACCCCCGGCGGCCGACCGTCCACCGCCAAGAAAGACATAAATAGGATTCTTCCCATGACCATGATCGATCTTTCCGCCAAACGCATCACCGGCTCCATCGTCCGCTTGAACCCGACCGATAATGTCGTGGTCGCCCGTATCCCCGTCACGCCGGGGACGGAGATTCCCGAGGAAGGCGTGACCTGCCAGGACACCGTACAGGCCGGCTACAAAATCGCGACGCGGCGGATCGCCAAGGGGGAGCCGATCCGCAAATATAATGTGACCATCGGGTTTGCGCAGGACGACATCCAGCCCGGCGCGCTGGTGCACAGCCATAACACCGTGTTTTCCGATTTCGACCGCGACTATGCCTACAGCGCCGATTACCGCGCGGTGGAGATGATCCCCGAGGCCGCACGCGCGACCTTCCAGGGCATTGTGCGACCAGATGGCCGGGTCGGCACGCGCAACTATATCGGCGTGATGTCTACGGTGAACTGCTCCGCCACCGTGGTGCATGCAGTCGCCGATTATTTCACCGCAGAGCGGCTGGCCGATTATCCCAATGTCGATGGCGTGGTGGCGTTCAGCCATGGCATCGGCTGCGGCATGGAGATGACCGGCGAGCCGATGTCCCTGCTGCGCCGGACCACCGCGGGCTATGTGCGGCATCCGAACCTGGCCGCGGCGCTGATCATCGGGCTGGGCTGCGAGCGCCACCAGATCGCCGGGCTGATGGCCGAGCAGGGCATGGCGGTGGGGCCGTATCTGAAGACGTTCACGATGCAGGAGACCGGGGGAACGCGCAAAACCATCGAGGCGGCGATCGAGGCGGTGAAGGCGCTGCTGCCGGAGGCGAACAAGGTGCAGCGGCAGACGGTCTGCGCCAGCAACCTGATGGTCGGCCTGCAATGCGGCGGTTCGGACGGGTTCTCCTCGATCACCGCCAACCCGGCGCTGGGGGCGGCGATGGATCTGCTGGTGCGCCATGGCGGCACGGCGATCCTCTCGGAGACCCCGGAGATCTATGGCGTGGAGCATACGCTGACCCGCCGCGCGGTGAGCCGCGAAGTGGGCGAGAAGCTGATCGAGCGCATCCGCTGGTGGAAGGACGACTACAACAAGGGCCGCGACACGCAGATCAACGGCGTGGTGAGCCCCGGCAACCAGATGGGCGGGCTTGCGAATATTTTTGAGAAGTCGCTGGGCTCTTCGATGAAGGGCGGCACCGGCCCGTTGATGGAAGTGTACAAATACGCCGAGCAGGTGAAGGCAAAAGGCCTGGTGTTCATGGACACGCCCGGCTTCGACCCGGTTTCCGCCACGGGCCAGGTGGCCGGCGGGGCGAATCTGATCGCCTTCACCACCGGCCGCGGCTCGATGTTCGGCGCCAATCCGACGCCCTCGGTGAAACTCGCGACCAACTCGCCGATGTTCCGCCGGCTGGAAGAGGACATGGACCTCAATTGCGGCGAGATCCTCGACGGCACGGCGAGCCTGCAGGAGATGGGGCAGCGGATTTTCGAACTGCTGCTGCAGACCGCGTCGGGGCAGAAGTCAAAGAGCGAGTTGCTCGGGGTCGGGCGCTACGAGTTCGTGCCCTGGCAGATCGGCGTGATGAGCTGAAAACGGACAAAGCCGGTGCATCGTCACCGGCTTTTTTTTGCCCGCGGGCCGCGCGTGGCAATGTGCAGGAGCGAGACAGGTTTAGGAAAGACTTCTTTTTGTGAACAAAAAGAAGCAAAAAAACTTTTTTAAACTGGGCCGTCCTGGTTTCAACGGCACGGGCCCAGAGGAAACAAAAGTTTTTTGCGCCGCTTTTTTTCAAAAAAGCGGCTGCTTTTCTATTTCCACTTAAACCTATCAAGCTCGAGCGGCCCGCAAGGGCGCCTACCAGCTCCTGATGGCCTGACCGAACTATCGTCCCCGGCCAGCCGGGAAACGCCCCTTTTTCTGGCAACGGCCGAAATACTTGCCGAGAAAGGCGCCAGCCTCGCGCGCCACGCACCTCCATCCCGCCATGGCCGCGCGCCTGAAGCCGCGCCTTTCGATCGGCACAGAAAATTATGGCACACGACTTGCTTAGCGGAGGAGGTTCTTCCGTAGCAACCGCGCCCAAACGCGGCTGCTGCGGAAGAACGCATGTGGCTGCTCGCCTCAAACCGCCCGCTTTGCGAGCAGCCGAAGACTAACCGCCCATGCCGTGGGCAACAGGAAGATAGAATGACGATGACGACGACAAACCCGATGACCCGCTGGCTCCAACTCGTATTGGGGCTGGTCTGCATGGCGGCGATTTCCAGCCCGCAATATGTCTGGGCGCTGTTCACCAAGCCAATGACCGCGGCGCTCGGCGTCGGCCTGCCCACCCTGCAGGTGACTTTTTCCATTCTGGTTGTGCTGCAAACCCTCGTGGGCCCCTTCCAAGGCCGGCTGATTGAGAAATTCGGACCGCGCTTGCTGCTCTCGGCTGGCGCGCTGTGCACGGGGCTGAGCTGGGTCCTGGCCGCGCATGTCAGCACGGTGACTGGCCTCTACCTCACCTATGGCCTGTTGGGTGGCGTCGGCACCGGCATGATCTATGTCGGCGTGGTAGGCCACATGGTGCAATGGTTCCCCGACCGGCGCGGCTTCGCGACCGGCATGGTCGCCGCCGGCTACGGCTTTGGCGCGGTCCTCACCACCTTCCCGATTTCCTCAGCGATCAAGGCTGCGGGCTACCAGCATGCGCTGCTGCAATGGGGCATCATCCTCGGCGCGGTCGGGTTCGTCGCGGCGCTCGGCCTGAAGCGCCCGGATCCGGCCTGGCAAGCGGCGATGCAGCGGCAGGCGACGGCCGCCCATCCGGCGGTGAAGGAAAGCACGAAGAGCTTCACCTCCGGCGAAATGCTGCGCACCCCGATCTTCTGGCTGATGTTCATCATGATGACGATGATGGCGAGTTCGGGCCTGATGGTGATTTCCCAGTTCGGCGCCTTCTCCCACGATTGGGGCCTGGCTGACGCCCTGGTCTTCGGACTGCCGGCTCTGCCTTTGGCGCTGTCGATCGACCGGATCACCAATGGCCTGACCCGGCCGTTTTTCGGCTGGGTGTCGGATCGCGTCGGCCGCGAAAACACCATGCTGCTCGCCTTCGCCATCGAGGGGGTGGCCATCACCATCTGGCTGCTGACGCGCGGCGACGCGACGCTGTTCGTGCTGCTGTCCGGCGTGGTCTTCTTCGGCTGGGGCGAGATTTTCTCCCTGTTCCCCTCGACCCTGACCGACACGTTCGGCACCGAACACGCCACGTCGAATTACGGCTTCCTCTATCTGTCCTTTGGCGCGGCTTCGGTGGTGGGTGGCCCGCTTGCCGCTTTGCTGCATAAATCGACGGGGTCGTGGATGCCCGTGTTCGAGCTGGTCATCGCGATGAATTTCGCGACCGCCATCCTCGCCGCCTTCGTGCTCAAGCCGATGCGCCGCCGCTGGCTCGCTTCGGCCGGCACGCCGCCCAGGGCCAATGTCACGGGTCGGGCAGCCCTGAAGCGCGCTTGATCACCAGCGTCGGGCCGAACAGGCTTAAGCGGAAAACAGGCAAGCAGCCGCTTTTTGAAAAAAGCGGCGCAAAAACTTTTTGATTGGGCCGGGCCGGTGGCAGCGAAACCGGCACGGCCCAATTTGAAAAGTTTTTTTGCTTCGCTTCGACACGATTTGCCCTGACCCCATCACGCTCCGGTCACCGCCTGCGGCGCCCTGCGGCTTTTGGTTCCTGCCGTGCTCTGTTATCCCCCTGGACCCGGCAGTTTCGCCTTTTGTTATCCAAGGATCCGTCGATGCGTCACTCCCTCCAAGCGACCCGCGGCATGGCCGTTGCCCCGCATGCGCTCGCCTCCCAATCGGCGCTTGCCGTTTTGCGCGATGGCGGCAATGCCGTCGAAGCCATGATCGCCGCCGCCGCCGCCATCTCCATCGCCTATCCGCACATGAACAGCATTGGCGGCGACGGTTTCTGGACCATTTCCGTCCCCGGCCAGGCGCCGCTGGGCATCGAGGCCGCCGGCAAGGCTTCCGGCACCGTCTCGCGCGATTTCTACCAGTCGCGCGGCCACGCCACGATCCCGCATCGCGGTCCGCTGGCGGCCAATACGGTGGCCGCCACGATCTCCGGCTGGGACACCGCCTATGCCTATGCCCGTGAGATCGGCGGCAAGCTGCCGCTGTCCCGGCTGCTCAGCGATGCCATCCATTACGCGCGGGAGGGCGTCCCCGTCACCGAATTGCAGGCGGAAAACACGCGAAAGAAACTGCCCGAGCTGATCGACCAGCCGGGTTTCCGCGAGACCTATACCGAGGATGGCCAAGCCCCCAAGGCGGGGGCGTTGTTCCGCCAGCCGCGTCTGGCCGTGACCCTTGAGCGCATTGCCCAAGAGGGGGCGGATTCGTTCTATCGCGGCGCCCTGGCGCAGGACATCGCGGCGGATCTGGCCGCCGTCGGCAGCCCGGTCAGCCTGCAGGACCTGGAAGCCTACCGGGCACGGCGCGTGACGCCGCTGCACCTGCAGCACTCGCTCGGCGAGGTCTACAATATGACGCCACCGACCCAGGGGCTGGTCTCGCTGATCATCCTGGCGCTGCTCGACCGGCTCAACCTTGGCCAATACGAGGCCGACAGTGCTGAACACGTGCATCTGGTGGTCGAGGCCACCAAGCAGGCCTTCCGCATTCGTGACCAATACATCACCGACCCCGACCACATGAAGGTCGCGGCCCAGGACTGCCTGACCGATGCGTTCCTTGCCCCCTATCTCGCCGCGATCCGTACCGACCGCGCGCTGCCCTGGGGCAACGGCAAAGGCCCCGGCGATACGGTCTGGATGGGGGTGATCGACGGCGAAGGACGCGCGGTGTCCTTCATCCAGAGCATCTACCATGAATTCGGCAGCGGCATCGTCCTGCCCAAGACCGGGATCACCTGGCAGAACCGGGGCTGCTCATTCTCCCTCGATCCGGCGCATATCAATACGCTCGAGCCGGGCAAAAAGCCGTTCCATACGCTCAACCCGGCACTTGCCCGGTTCAACGACGGCCGGGTCATGGTCTATGGCACGATGGGCGGCGACGGCCAGCCGCAAACCCAGGCGGCGGTGTTCACCCGCGTCGCGGTGTTCGGTCAGGCCCCTCAGCAGGCGATCACCGCGCCCCGCTGGCTGCTGGGCCGCACCTGGGGGCTGTCCTCGGAAAGCCTGAAGCTGGAAGGCCGGTTCAGCCCCGAGCTCATCGCCCAGCTCAAGGCGCTCGGCCATGATGTCGAACAGATCGCCGATTTCGACGAGAGCGTCGGCCATGCCGGCGCGATCCTGCGCCACCCGAACGGCACGTTCGAAGGCGGCGCCGACCCGCGCAGCGACGGCATCGTCGCCGGGTTCTGACGCCCTGCCGAACCCGGACGGGTTCGGCAGCATCAGGCAACAGAGGCAAAACACGAGAGCGCCATTCCCCCGGCAGGCAGCGGCTTCAAGCAGTCTGCCGGGGGAATGGCATGTCGAAGGCGCTTTCGCAGGATTTATGGCAGCGGGTTCTGGCCGCGCTGCATGATGGGAGGCGGGCGGCGCTGAAAGATCGCCCCCTTCGCCAAGCTTTTCGCCGCAACTCGGCGCCCACTCGGCCTCCCGGATAATCTATGGTTTCACGGGATGCGTCATAGCCATTCCCGCGAGCGGCCACGCGTCGATTTTCATATCCAAAACGGTTTTCTGACGCATTCTTCCTATTCTCCGCCGATACGATACAGTATTGAAAATTGTGCCGAATGGAGGTTCGAAAATGAAACTTATGGCAATCTCGGCGAAATTAAACGCACGGCCGCTGGTTGTGAGACCGGCAAAACTTTTATTTATGTTGCTGCTCGCCGGAACGCTGGCGAGCGCATATTCCAATAGGGCCAACGCCCAAATGATTAGCCCTTTCGGGCGCTACAATGGGCCGACCCTGGGCAAGGATGATTACAAGCTGGCGCGTGAAGCGGTGGCGAAACTACTTAATGAAACGACACCGAAAATCGGAAGCTATGATACATGGAGCAATTCGGCTTCTGGTAACCATGGGAAGTTTACGATTTTGTCGATCTTCACTTCAAACGGGCTACCCTGCCGAAAAGTGAATTCTTACGTCGTTTACCGCAAGGCTGGTTCTGCCCCGCGTAGCTTCACGTTGGATGTCTGCAAATTGCCCAGCGGTGAATGGAAAACCGTCGCTTAATTAGGAAAGCAGAAAATTCACTACCGGGATCGGTGCCGGCAACTTTGTCTCACCCAGCGCCGCCAGCATCTCGCGCTCCACCGTCCGCACCAGCGCCTCCAGCGGCAGATCGTTCTCCTCCCTCCCGAATGGCTCCTCAAGCTCATCGCCCAACGCGTCGAGCCCGAACAGCGCGTAGCTGATCACCGCCACCAGCAGCGGCGTGAACCAGCCGAGCTGGGCCGCCAGGCCGAACGGCAGCAGGGTGCAGAACAAATAGGTCGTCCTGTGGATCAGCAGCGTGTAGGCGAAAGGCAGTGGCGTGTTCTTGATCCGCTCGCAGCCGGCCTGCACGCTGGTGAGCCCGGCCAGCCGCGTCTCGATCACGATATACCGCCACTCGCTGAGTTTCGCGCCGGCTGCCAGCGCCGAGCACTCTGCGCCCACCTTGGCCAGGATCGCGTTCGTCACGTTGGGGTGGCCCCGGAGGCATACGATGTCCGGCATCCAGACCGAAGCCGCCGCGACCTCGTCCTCGTCGCGCAGCCGTGCCGCCAACGCACGAACGAAGCCGCAAATGCCTTGCAGCAGGCGCTCATGTGTCGGCTCGGGCGCGACGCAGGCGACCTCACGCGCGAAGGAACGCACCTCGATCAGCAGATCGCCCAGTTGTTTGCGCCCCTCCCACCAGCGATCGTAGCAGGCGCTGTTCCGGAAGCTCAGGAAGATCGACAGCGAGATGCCGATCAGCGTGAAAGGCTCGGTGCCCAGGCCCGAAAGCGGATCGCGGTGGAACTGCGTCCACGCGACCGCACCAAAAGCCAGCGCCGTGATAACCACGACCGGGGCTGCTGCCCGGCGAATGATCGAGCCGCGCACCGCGAACAGGATGTCCCGCAGGCCCGCTCTGGGACGAACTATCATCTTGCTTCCAACTGCCAGTCAGTTCTCGGGGGCCGCTTGTACGCTCATGCGCCCATAACGGGCAATGGTCACTGATTGCCCTGCAGGGCGATTCATTAAACTGCTGCGATCATTTGTGTGGCTCGGCTTCGTTTGTCCTGGAAATGCTCGATTGCCCTTGTGGGTGACTGTGAAACCGTGCGCATGACTTTGAGAGCGAAGCTGGTGAGCGAGAAGACGTTACGAGGTGCGTTGTCGAGCCGGTTGGTGTAACCATCTTCTCCGAGCATGACGTCTTTGTTTCGATGCATGATTTCGATGCCCCAATGCTTGCGGTTGAGGTTGAGAAGGTATTCCAGCGATGCTTCGCCTTTGGTCAGACTGGTGATGAGATAGGCAATTTCCTGTTGCTCCTGCCACACGCCCTTCACCCTGCGTTGGCGTGAACGGGTTACACGGCATATCTGGCTGACGGTTGGCCATTCCTGCGTGATGTCTGCTGCTTGGGCCGGCAACACTTCGATCCTGCGCCGTTCGATACGTCCATGCGCCTTGGTGGCGCCGCTATCGAAAGTTGCGAGGGGGAAAAACCGGCTCCATGAAGGCCGGTTCAATATTTTTTCGCAATGTCTTTTGGTTGTTTTTGACGGGAAGAAGGTAGTCTCCGCCAGCGTCCACCACGGTCTGTGCAATGGCCCTCTGGCAGAAGCGGATGCGCTGGCTTTTGTGGACGCCGCACCAGGACTATCGCCAACCGCCCGGCGCGATCTGCGCTCGTCTCCGCGGCCAGGCTGATGCGGCGGCAACCGCGCGAAATCCCGTTCGCGCCTGAGGTAATCTCTGACCCGGCGGTGGGGCACATACCAAAGCTGTTCGAGACCAAGGTCCAGCGGCGCCGCAATATTTTGTCCGGCCTGCGCAAGGTCGCCAAGCTGATGGGCGTGATCCCGGAACAGCCGGCGTGCCGCCAGCGGCAAACACCGGATCACGCACATGATCGCCGAGCCGTTGCCAGCCAGTTCTTCTTAGCCGTTCCCAACATTATATAATCCCTGGCAAAACATGGAAAATCAGGTGTTGACCATTCAGGTCAGCGCGCGTTGCCTTGGCCAAGCGCTGATCCAACTCAGTGGGCGGCAAAGACGGCAGTGCTGAATTTCTACGGATACTGTGCGGGTGGCGTCATCCATCCGAAGGGCACTGCTTAGATTCGAGGCCCATGGACGTCCGGCGATATGGTAATCGTCGAGAAGCATCGAACCATTCGGCCACTGCCGTGGCTTGTCATGACCACGGCGATGCCCTCCGCGGCGCGGAAAGCGTGGATTTCCTCTTCGGTGTCTTCACCGTTGATCCGCGGCAGGTTGTCGACGGCACCGCGCTCACCGGTAATTGGTGTCCCCTGTGTGTCGCCGCAGAATGCCCCATTATGGAAATGGCTTCGCCTGGGGAGCCGCCGCCGCCGCGTTCGGGGTGCCCTCGATCGCGGCTGCCATGACAGCGATAGCGGAACACGATAGATTGGAGACGGTTAACATTGCCAGGCACCGTACATGGACACATCGGCAATCGCTCTTCCGCAGGCGGTCATCGACAAGTGGCAGGAAATCACCAATCTTCTTGCCGAACTTGTTCAGGTGCCTGCCGCGCTTATCATGCGGGTCGAACCGCCGGAGATCAGTGTTTTCGTGGCCAGCAAGTCGCAAGGAAACCCATATCACCCGCGTGAGCGTGCCTGCCTGAATACCGGGCTCTATTGCGAAACCGTGATGCGAACGCGCCAACTCCTCCTCGTCCCCGACGCCCTCGATGATGACGAATGGAGGTCTAATCCCGACATCGAACTCGGCATGATCTCTTATCTCGGCGTACCAATTTCCTGGCCCAGCGGAGAGATCTTCGGCACCATATGTGTCCTTGACCACAAACGGAACGCCTACACTGAGGTGCACCACAGGCTGCTGCTGCAACTTCGTGACGTCGTCCAAGCCGATCTTCTGTCTGTGTCCCTATATGAGGCCCGCTTGGCTGATGAAAAGCGGGGAAAGGAGTGCCTTGAGGCTGAGGTCGCCGAGCGCACCACGGAACTCGCCAAAATCAATCACGCATTATCGCTCGAAATCGAGGAACACAAGCATGCCGCGGCAGCGCTCCGAGAGAGCGAGCAGCGCTACCGGAGCATCGTGGAAAACGCGCTTGAAGGCATTCTCCGGATTTCGCACGATGGACGCGTGATTGCCGCCAATCCGGCGCTTGCGCGGATGCTCGGCTACGGCTCACCGGACGAGATGATTGCCGCGAGGACCGTCGAAGCGGAGCTTGTTCGGGCCAATATGCGGGCCCGCGAAGCGAAGCTTTCGGCGCGCCCCAGCCCGGATGCTGTCACCGGATACGAAACCGAACTCCATGGCAAAGAGGGCCGGTCAATCTGGGTTTTACTTAGCAGCCGCCTGGTACGCGATGCGTCGGGTGAGCCGATCTACACGGAAGCCTTCATCACAGACCTGACCGAACGGAAACGCGCGGACCAGGAACGCCAGGACCATCTCTGGTTCCTGGAAAGCATGGAAACAATTAACCGGGCCATTCAAGGCACGAATGACCTTGAGCAGATGACAAGCGATGCGCTTCGTGCGGTGCTGTCAATCTTCGCATGTGATCGCGCGTGGCTGGTTTACCCATGCGATCCTGAAGCCCCCACATGGCGTGCCGTGATGGAGCATACCCGACCTGACTATCCCGGTGCCTTCGCTCTGGGGATCGATCTGCCCATCGATGCGGAAGTCGCCAATGTGTTCCAAACCGCGAGGGCGTCCAGCGGTACAGTACAATTTGGTTCCACAGCCGATTGTCCGGTGCCGGCGCAACTCGCGGAGCGTTTCGGTATACAATCCATGATCGCAATGGCAGTCTACCCGAAAGTCGATAAGCCGTACCTGTTCGGCCTGCACCAGTGCTCACATCCGCGGATTTGGACAGCGTGGGAGGAGCGACTTTTTCAAGCGGTTGGTCGTAGGCTAAGCGACGGCCTGACCGGACTTCTGATGCTGCGCAGCTTGCGAGAAAGCGAGGCCAAACTCGAAGACGCGCAGCGCATCGCCCATGTCGGGTACTGGGACCGCGACCTCGACACAAATTTCGTCAATTGGTCGACCGAAAGCTTACGCATCTTTGGGCTGCCGCTGCAGAATGGAGGGGTTTCCTTTGCGCGTTACCCGGAGCTGCTTCATCCGGATGATCGCCAGAGGATCGTCTCGGCCGTGGCTGAGGCGCTGGCCGGCGGTGCGCGCTACGACGTGGAGTACCGGGTGGTCCGGCCCAGCGGTGAGGTACGAATTGTCCATAGTCAGGGCGATGTGGTAAGGGATGGGACGGGTCGACCTCGCCGCATGTTCGGCATTGTTCAGGACATCACCGAGCGCCGCCACGCCGAAGAAGCGTTGCGAGACGTCCAGGCGGACCTCGCCCGGGTGGCGCGGCTGACGACGCTGGGCGAGCTTGCCGCGTCGCTGGCGCATGAGATCAACCAGCCGCTCGCCGCGATCGCGCTCAATGCCACGAGCGGCATGCGCTGGTTGAACCAGGATACCCCCGATCTCGACGGTGCGCGCACGGCGTTCGCGCGCATCGAGCGCGACGGCGTCCGCGCGAGCGACGTGATCCGCGGTCTGCGGGCGCTGGCCCAGAAATCCGGACTGCAACTGGCCAGCCTCGACATCCGCGATGCCATTGAGGAGGTGCTGGTTCTCACCCGCGGCGAATTGCAGCGGCACCGCGTCATGCTGCACACGGATCTGTCTGCCGGCGCGCAACCGGTGTTAGGTGACAGGGTCCAATTGCAGCAGGTGCTGCTGAACCTGATTGTGAACGGCATCCAGGCCATGGCAGCGGTCAGCGACCGCAGGCGGGAGCTGACCGTGTCCGTCGCCCTCGCCGCGCCGGATCGTCTGCAGGTTACGGTCGAGGATACCGGCCCCGGGCTCGACCCGGCCATCGCGCAACGCATCTTCGACCCGTTCTTCACGACCAAATCCGACGGTCTTGGCATGGGACTTTCGATCTGCCGGTCGATCATCGAAGCCCATGGTGGACAGTTGGGGGTCTCCTCCCACGCGCCGCATGGCGCTGCTTTCCACTTCACCATCCCCATCGCGTGGCGGTGTAGCAGCGCCGCGGCGTGAATGTCCGTCGTCCCACTCACTGGCCTAGCAACGGGCACAGGCACCAGTCCCCGCGAGTACAAGTAGACCAGTGCCGATCAAGCCGACACCGGGAATGCCAAAAAACTCACCCGACGGTCAAACGATCCTCGACCGCATTAACGCCAGGTATCGACCAAACGGCATTTTCCGCCACCTGACGTTCATGCCAACTGTTTACATGTCCTTCGATGACAACTTTATGATCAATAACTTGTAGGCGGATGCCGCTTAACTCGACCTCGGCATTGCGCTTGAGCGCGGTTTCTATGCGGCGCTTAACGTCCGTCACAAAAATCTGCGGAGTCACCTCAATATGGTTTGCGACACCGCATACACCAGAGAGTTTTCGGACGGCGTTTTCGGCTTCGACTTTCTGATAATACCAGTTGGCCTTACCCGTGAGAGTAAGCCAGCCATGTTGTACTTTAACCTGGATGTCATTGCTCGGAATCATCGTGTCCCAGGCGATAATGTTCACGGCCCGCGCGGCGATTTCATCGTCGTGGATTTTTTGATCGTCCGGAAAGCGTATCTCGATTTCCTCAGCAATGCCGCGTACACCTTTTACGCGTTTAACGGCGAGCTCGGCTGCGATTTTTTCGGCATAGCTTGCAACATGGCCGGTTAAAGTCACAACACTTCCGCTTACGGCGACACCGATATTAGCCGCATTTATCGTCGGTTCAAACTCAAGCTCATCGATAACTTGCTGACGTAGAGCTTCATCTTTCATCACGACCTCCTTTTAATATGTCAAGCAGCATCAACTCTTACTGATGACTTATATCTTGCTCGCGCCTGTCATCATGCAATGATCTGTGTCAAACAATTCCTTCAGCTTTCTGCCATCAAAAACTTGACAAAAATTAATGATAAATCCCGCACGATGATCGCGCTGGCGATGGGAAAATATGACGGGCGCTTTGATGCATCGCTAACTGGAATCATGGCTTCGTCCCCAGGGGGCCAGACCCGATGGTTGCCGTCCTGTTATCCCGTCGTGCCCGCACGGTGCCTGCCGCCGCATTGCGAAGATCGCATGCTGCATTTAGCAGACGAACAACCTCCTCATCCGTGGTCTGGCGAAAGTCGGCATAGTGCAATCCGACCGCAGAAAGTGGTGTGGGCTCTCTCAAACAGATGACCTCATCGGCTTCGTGCCTCAGCGCCTCAATCACGTCGGGCGAAGCGACGGGAACGGCGACCACGAGGCGGCAGGCTCCGGTCCGGCGCATTGCCTTCAAAGCGGCACGCATGGTGCCACCAGTGGCAATGCCGTCATCAACCAAAATAACAGTGCGCCCCTTCGTCGGTATTGGATGCCTTCCTCCAAGATAGAGCCGCCGGCGCCGTTCGATCTCCTTCAGCTGCCGCTGCGTTTCGGCTTCGACGTAGCCCGTCGGCGGATCAACGAGATCTATTGCCTCTGCATTGAGCACGACCTGCGGATCGTTGCCGTCGACCACAGCGCCAATCCCGAACTCTTCATGCCCAGGCGCCCCGATCTTGCGGACCATCAGCAGATCGAGTGGTGCCTGGAGCGCTTTCGCCACCTCGAACGCAACCGGTACACCACCGCGCGGTAACGCCAAAATGAGCGGCTCGCTTCCGGAAAATTTTGATAAGGCACGAGCGAGCTCACGCCCGGCTTCCCGACGGTCCAGAAACATGCCGCCCGTATCAGCCCGGCTCGCCGGACCAGGCAGGTGGCCGCGAAACCAGGCGATCGTCTGCTGGACCACTTCATCCAACGTTCCCGGCTCTTCAAACAGATGACCGGCCCCCTGCACGATGATAAGGCACTTTTCGCAAGTCAGCGCAGCATAGGCACGCCGGTTCATTTCGATCACGTCTTTGTCGAGACTGCCGACGAGCAAGAGTGTCGGCGCGCGGACCAGGGGCAAAACATTGAAAGCGAGATCTGGTCGGCCACCGCGAGATACGATGGCCGTGACGCGTGAGTTCTGCACCGCTGCGGCCCTCAGGGCAGCACCCGCTCCCGTGCTCGCCCCGAAATAGCAGGGCATGAGATCGGCCGTGCTCGGGTTCTCGGCGACCCATTGCGTCGCCCGTGTGAGCCTGGTCGCGAGCAACTCGATGTCGAACACGTTCCGGCGGTCCCGCTCCTCTTCTGGCGTTAGCAGATCGAGCAGCAACGTCGCGAAACCGGCGTTACGCAACGAAACGGCAACTTCATTATTGCGCGGACTCAGGCGTCCGCTGCCGGAGCCATGCGCGAAAATGACGACGCCCCGAGCACCACCCGGCACCCCGAGAAAGCCACGGAGACCATCGGGTGCGATTCGAATTTCGACGACGACTCCTCGATGTTTCTCAGTCATGGCTAAACTCCGAATGGATAGGTTTCCGGCACACCGTGCGGCCGCGTGGACGGCAACGGCGTTATCGCCCGAGTTTTTTCGAACCAGAGATAGGCATCGAACTGCTGCGAGAGCAGCGCCTCGAAATAATGGCTATGGAACTCCGTGTCCGGCCGGTAGATAACCCCGATCGCCCGTTCGAGCCGCGGCTCGGCGAGGGCGTCGCGCGCAGCATGATGCCGCGACTCCCGTAGATCGGTCAGAGAGCACGCAATCCCCACTCGACTGAACACGCGCTCATAGGACTCGGGGCGCGACGGCAGCACCTCCTTGATGCGCATCGGCCCATCCCAGTCATCAGCGGCCGCGACTGTGCCCCAATTCGTGCCCATTCCGATCAGGCGAACGTTGTCGCCATAAGCGATCTGGCATAGCTCGCCGATATTGAACTCGCCCTGCCATCCCGTGGCGGTCGCCGCCGCGTTGCCGATATGTGAGTTATGCGCCCAGACGACCGCCTTCGCGCCCGGTCCGCGTGCCGCGATGACATGCCGAAGCGTGTCGAACATATGTCGATCGCGCAAGTTCCAGGATTCCGTCGAGCTACGGTACATGATGCGGTAGTAACGTTCGGCAGCGTGGATGATCCGTGCATTCTGCACGGTGTTGAAGTATTCCTCGTTGTCACGCGCTTGATATTTCAGGCGTTGGTCGAGCAGATCCTGCAGTTGGGCGACCACCGCGTCCTCGCAAGGATCCTTCTCCCCCCGAAGCACCACATCGCCATACCAAGCAGGGTCAGCCTGCCAGGGCGTCAGGCATCCATAGCGCTGCCGCGCAACCACGGCGGCGGCCGGATTGACCCGGTCGAGATAGCTCAACACCGCAGCAATCGAGCTGCGCAGAGAATAGATGTCGAGCCCGCGAAACTCGATCCGCCGGTCCATAGGCAGATCTTCGTTGTGCGCGCGGAGCCATTCGACGAAGTCCGCCACCTCGACGTTGCGCCACATCCAAGTCGGGAAACGGGCAAAAAACTCCTCATCATATCCCCCATGGGCGCGCCATCGCAGGTGACGATCGATCCGATCCGCATCGGGCCAGTCGGCTTCGACGGCGACGATGGTGAAACCGTGTTGCTCAATGAGCCGCCGGGTGATCGCCGCGCGAGCGCGGTAAAATTCCGAACTGCCATGCGTCGCCTCGCCAAGCAGAATGATGCGTGCGCCACCGAAGCGGTCAAAAGCGGCGCCAAACTCTTCAGCCCGCCCTAAAGAAGGTAGGGGCTCGCAAGCATGTCGGATGGCTTCGGCCACCTCACCATCCGGCCTGAGACCCATCGAATCTGCAACGTGGAAATCCGCCATCTGTACAGAAACACTAACATAAGAATCAGGAAATTCTGACTTCTGAGCTACCGCGGTCGACCGCCAAGAGCTATCCGACTGTGAAATTACCGACCAATCGTGACTTCGCCATTGATCTGCATCAAGTAACGATGATCACGGCGCATTGTTTTCCGGTAAATAGCACCTTGATCCAGACAGTGGCGGCGCCCTTGGGGGAAAAATTACCTATCCTGCCTGCCGCGCCTGGATTTTCGGCATGACTGAAAAGGTTTCCGCCCGGGCAGGTTGGACGTCGGCCTCGATTTCGCTGAGCCTGGCCCCCGAGATGGTCTCGTGGGCCAGAAGCTCCGCGGCGCAATCGTGCAGGAGCGTAAAATTATGTGTGAGAATGGCGCGGGCGCGACTATAGGCATCGTCGAGCAGATCGTGAATTGCCGCGTCAATGGCGGCGGCCGTTTGTTCGCTGTAACGGCGCGGCTGATATTCTATGAGGCCTCCGGAAGTGAGCATGTGCGATTGCTCAGCTTCGTAGGTGACATGGCCGAGTTTGGCATCCATGCCGTAACGGACCACCATGCTGCGGGCGATTTCCGTGGCGCGCATCAGGTCATCGGCTGCGCCCGTGGAAATTTCAGGGAAAACCAGGGACTCCGCGGCGCGGCCGCCGAGCAGGACGGTCATCCGGTTCATCAGCTCGCTGCGGTCCATCAGGAAGCGGTCGGTGACCGGGCGCTGGATCGTATAGCCTAGGGCGGCGATGCCGTGAGGGATGATCGAGATCTTTTGCACCTTGTCGACATCCGGCAGGGCCATGGCGGTGATGGCGTGTCCCATTTCGTGATAGGCCACGGCATTGCGCTCCTTGGGCGCCAGCAGCCGGTTGCGCTTTTCTAGCCCGGCAACGATGCGCTCCACGGCCTGGTTGAAATCTTCGAGCGTGACCGCGTCGGCGCGCCGCCTGGTGGCGAGCAAAGCAGCCTCGTTCACCAGATTGGCAAGGTCTGCGCCGGTGAAGCCAGGAGTCATGGCGGCGATTTCCTCGACCGAGAGGTCGGGGACGAGTTTCACCTTGCGGATGTGCAGCCGCAATATATCGATGCGCCCATTGCGGTCCGGCCGGTCAACCAGAACCTGGCGGTCGAACCTGCCGGCGCGCAGCAATGCCGGATCTAGAATTTCCGGCCGGTTGGTGGCGGCGAGCAGAACCACACCGCTCGAGGGATCGAAGCCGTCCATCTCCGCCAGGAGCTGGTTAAGTGTCTGCTCCTTCTCGTCGTTATTGCCGCCAGGAATGGCGGCATTGCGGGCGCGGCCGAGAGAGTCCAGCTCGTCGATGAAAATGATGGCAGGCGCTTGGCTGCGTGCCTGCTCAAACAGATCGCGTACGCGGGCGGCGCCGACGCCCACGAAGAGCTCCACGAATTCTGAGCCAGAAATGGAGAAAAACGGAACGCCGGCCTCGCCGGCGACGGCCCGTGCGAGTAGGGTCTTGCCGGTTCCGGGCGGTCCGACGAGCAGCACGCCTTTCGGGATGTGGGCGCCAAGCCGGCCATAATCGGCGGGGGATTTCAAAAACTCCACGACTTCCTCGAGTTCAGCCTTGGCCTCATCGACGCCGGCGACATCGGGAAACCGGACGGGAACGTCATTTTCCGCGTAAACACGGGCGCGGCTTTTGCCGATGGAGACAATACCGCCTGCGCCGCCCAATCGGCCGCCCGAAAACAGGTAGAAAATCGCACCGAACGTCAGGACCGGCAGCAACCAGCCGAGCAAAGTGGCGAGGCCGCTGGCGGCCGGCTGGCCGGTGAAAGTGAGATTGGATTTGTGGAGCGTGGCGGCAAGGTCAGGGTCCACGCGGTCGGTGGTGAACTCGTCCGGCTGGCCGGGGCTGGGGTTTTTCAATGTGCCGCTGATCGTATTCGAGCCTATCACGAGGTTGTCGACACCGTTGGCCGAAAGCAGTGACTGGAACTTGCTATAGGGGATCGAGACAGAAGGCGTAGGAAACAGCACCGGGATAAGTGCGACAAAGAGCAACAAAGCGACGAGCATGCCCAGTATCGCCAAGGCGGCCGAGAGGGATGGCGTGATCTGGCGCTTGTCGGGCATGTTGAATTCCAAGTCCAAAGCGGCCAATCTACCGATGGACCGCATTGGACGCCTTGATGCGGGTCAATCGCCGCGGAACCGGTTAGCCTGGACAACAGTGCCGAAGGGGGAGTTCAAGCGGTTCGTCCATAACTCGTGGATGTACCTGGATGAAGCGACCGTCACTGCACGTCTGTTCGAGTATCTGCGCCGCCCCCCTCGACACTGGGATGAAGGCTGAGCATCTTCTTTTTGGATCTGGCCTCGGGGATTTCTGGCACCCCCCAATCCGAAGCGGCCGATCGTCGGAGGCAAGGAGAAGACCAGTGGCCAGACAAAGGGCCGATCAAGATCGGCCCGGCACTTGAGCGGGCAACGGCATCGCGGCCTGGTTTGATGTTGCCGTCGTTGCCCTGATCCTTGCCGTCATGGGTGTCATGATGATCGGCATGGTCGGAACATTCGTGCCGCTGTTTGATCTCAGACCAATTTCACTGGCCCGCATGGCGTCAGGCCCATGACGGGATGCTTCGAGAGTCAGATATTTGTGGGAGGTTTGTGAAATGCCGTGGACTCTGAACGACGCCGAAAAACATACGCACAAGGCAAGCACGCAGGCTTTGAAGGAGCTTTGGGCGAAGGTTGCAAACGAATGCCTGGACCGAACCGGCGACGAAGGCCATGCGATCCGGGAAGCGAATGCTGTCGTCGCACGGGCACGGCCGAGAAGCCAGCATTAAGAAATGGTCACTTTTTGCTAAAACTCTTTGAAAATCCGCCTAGCTGGGTGCAGCCCAAAGCGGCTTACGGCGGGCCGCCGGGATCCCCCCGAGCAACCCGACATCATTATTCCCATAACGGCTCACGCGCCAGCCTATCGGCCACACACACAGGGCGCCGTTGCCGAGCGACCGCAACAGCGATTTTTTGTTCCCGAAAAGCCGGGACGTGTTAGCAGAGGCATAAGTACAGTTGGCCATGACGAGATACAATGGATCGGAAGTCATTGAGATCAGGGATATCTGGATCAAACCGCACGAGCATGCAGAAAATCTTACCGCATTGCCGATATTAAGGTGAAAATTTTTCCGTCGGTGACAAACCGCCCGTAACCGAGGTGATGAATTGTTTTTGGGTTGATTTGCGCGGGATCGGTCCAGGCTTTGAGCGTTTCCATGATGAAGATGTTGTACTTGGAAACCAGCCTCGTGTCGGCAATTTTGCATTCGAGGTTGGCAAAACATTCGACGATCAAAGGCGCAGCGACGCATTCGGCAGGTGCTGGTGTCAGGCGGAATTTTTTGAATTTGTCGATCTCCCGGCCGGAGCAATTGCCGATTCCGACAAGTTTTTTGGCCAGTTTCAAGGCGGGAATGGCAATGACGCATTCCTTCGTCTTCCGCAAACCGACAAAACTGTAATTGGCATTGCTGACGACGCAGGCAATGAGCGGCGGTTCGAACTCAACCATCATATGCCAGGACATGGTCATGATGTTGGCGCGCGACTGATGGGTGGTCGTCAGTAGCACCACCGGTCCGGGTTCAAGGAGTTGGTAAACTTTTGGCAGAGGCAGGTCTTGCATCATCACGCGGTCTCCCCGGTTTGATTACGGGGCGGATTACCTCGCCAGCCTTGATCCTGATCAACCGCGGCGGCGCCGGTTGCTTTTATTGGAACGACACGGAACCTGCGGTCTCCCCGGGTAAAATTGCTGCGGTTTGTGGGCTTGCCAAACGTCGGCATCCGCTTTTCCAAGTGGGGAGCCCGAGAGGAGCCGTCCGACGCATTTTTGAGACGCTTTGAGTCTATCCATGCTACAACGCTGACCGTTGGGGAGAATATCGTTGAGCAAGATCGTTACCTGCCTCTGGTTCGACCAGGGTGAGGCGCGGTATGCTGCCGAGTTCTATGTGGCAACGTTTCCAGGCAGCCACATCGGGCGTGCGCATCAAGCTGCGTCGAATTATCCCGGCGGCGCGCAAGGCGGTGAATTGACCGTCGAGTTCACCCTGCTTGGCCAGGCTTTCATCGGGCTGAATGGCGGTCCTGGTTTTTCGCCCAATGAGGCGGTGAGCTTCCAGGTGACGACCGGCGACCAGGCCGAAACCGACCGTTATTGGAACGCGATCATTGATAACGGTGGTCGGGAAGGCCAGTGCGGCTGGTGCAAGGACCGCTGGGGTTTCCCTTGGCAGATCGTGCCAAGCGCCCTGATCGCGGCACTGAACGACAGGGATCGCGCCGCGGCGAAGCGGGCGATGGAGGCCATGATGACCATGCGCCGGATCGATATTGCCAGGATCGAAGCAGCGCGGGCAGGAGGGGATGTGGACTGACGCCCGTGCGCATTTCCTCGGGGTGGCCATTCCGCTCACGACCCGGGCAGCCCTGATCGTACCCATGGATGGTTCGCGCCCATCTTAGACATAGAGCTGTAATTCAGCATGTCTTGAGCGAGGACGCGCAAATCCGCGTGGGTTTTGTACTGATCCATGGAGGCGAGTACGTCCTCCCTATAACCGCGGTGTGCCCCAGTTTCAGGGAGTTTTGAGCCTGGAAACCCGTCCCCTTGGCGCGTCCGGCCCGCTTGTGTCAACGTTTGGTCTGGACTGTATGGGCCATCCGATCGAGCCGAGAGTATCGACGCGATCCATGCCGCGCTCGATGCCGGCGATTTTTACGACATGGCCCATAATGAGATGCTGCTCCGCGAAGCGTTGCAGGGCATTCCTGCACGAGCGCTTTCAGCTCAGCGTCAAGTTCGGCGCGCAGCGCGACCCGGCTGGCGGCTGGATCGGTTTCGACGGGCGGCCGGCGGCCGTGAAAACCGCGCTCGTCTATTCCCTACGGCGGCTCTGCGCTGAATATATCGACATATACCGGTCGGCTTGGCTCGACCCGAACGTGCCGATCGACGACACGATCGGCGCCATCGCCGAGATGGTGAAGGCCGGCTATGTCCGCCATTCGGGCTGTGGGAAGTCGGTGCAGCCACAATCCGCCGGGCCGGCGCGGTGCACCCGATCTGCAATCTGCAATCTGCAATCTGCAATCTGCAAATCGAATATTCCCCGATTTCGCGCGGTGTCGAGGGGGCGCTCCCTGCCGGCGTAGTGTGAACTCGGCATCGGGATGACAGCCTATGGCTGTGCTCACCCGCGGTCTGATCAGCGGCCATTGGACCAAGAATGCCGCAGGCAAGAACGATTTTCGCGTGCACAGCCCGCGTCTTCAGGGGGAGAACGCCGTGCATAATCTGGCGCTGGTGGAAGCTTTGCGCGGGCTCGCCAAGGCACGCGGGGTTAGCGTGACGCAGATCGCCATCGCCTGGATCGCGGCGCAGGGCGCGGATATTTTGCCGCGCATCGGCGCACGCCGGCGCGAAGCGCTCGGCGCGCTAGACCTGCACCTGACCCAAGAGGATCTCGCCGCCATAGAGCATGCCGAACCGAAGGGGGCCGCCCGCGGCGAGCGGTACGCCGCCCCTCAGATGGCGAACCTGGACAGCGAACGCTGCTGAGAGCTGCCTGGCTTGCCTGCAAGTGCCAGGAATGGGAAAGGCACGACTAGCATGTCGCCGGCTGGGGATATGACCGTTACTTTACTTTGCGATGAGGCATGATGCAGGTCGAGAGCTATAAACTGACAATCCGGCCCGAAGCGGGAGGCGTGCTCGAAGACGCATGCCTCGTCTACGCGCAATGGGGCCGGTTGAATGCGGCGCGCGATAATGTGGTGCTGTTGCCAAGCTATTATAGCGGCAAACATGAGAGCTATGCGCCGCTGATCGGCCCTGGCCGCGCGCTCGATCCGGAGCGTTATTTCATTGTCGCGCCCAACATGTTTGGCAATGGTGTCTCCACCTCGCCGAGCCATGTGGTGCGGCCGGATCTGTTTCCTGCCTTTTCCGTGGGCGATAATGTGCGCGCGCAGCATAAGTTGCTGCAACATCTTGGTGTCACGCGCGTCGCGCTGGCGGCGGGGTGGTCCATGGGGGCCATGCAGGCGCTGCACTGGGCAATGCTGTATCCGGATTATGTCCGCAGCGTCGTGGCGGTGTGCGGCACCGCCGTTTGCTGGCCCATCAACAGCGCCTTTCTCGAAGGGCTGGCGATGATCCTGGAGGCTGCTTGCGGCCCGGCCCCCTATCTGGCGGAGGACAAGGCCCTGGCCATGTTCGGCCGCGCCTACGCGGGCTGGGCCTATTCGGCGCCGTTTTTCCGCGAGGCACTCTACCGCGAGCGGGGTTATGCCAGCATCAACGCCCTGCTCGATGACTGGGCGCAGGCAAATCAAAACCACCGCGCCGCCAACCTGCTTGCCATGCTGCGCACATGGGCCGGGGCGGCAATGGACAAGGATGCCGCCCGCGAGGCCCTTGGGCGCATCACCGCCCAATGCACGATCGTGCCGAGCGATACCGACAGCTATTTCACCGTCGAGGATGCCGCGTTCGAGGCACAGGCGATCCGCAACGCGCGTCTGGCGCCGTTGAACTCGCCCTATGGGCACTTGGCCGGCGCGCCGGGCCGTTATCCCGCCGAGACGGCCCGCATCGAAGAGCATTTCATAAACGCGCTGGCGCAAAGTTGATTTTTCCGCCGGGGCGGCCTGGCCGGCACGTAACCAGGCCAACCTTCGCCCTGCACGAGGGTGGTGCTGAAAATGTATGTCCGGCGCCTATTGGTTGGAGATCATTTTGGTTTTTGAATGAGCTGAGGCTTTGGCTCAGGAAGTAGCCGCCCAGAACGGTGGTCATCGCGTGTCTTCTTCTCGCAGATCTTCACCTCCAAGCGGAAAGTCCTGCTACGGCCCGGATCGGCCGATGGTGGGACCGGCGGCTTTACGTCCATCCCCGTCATCCAGACGGTAGCCCCCAGCATATCAGGCTGGGGGCTTTTTTGGCGTTCCGGGCTCAAACTCCCACGGGCAGCGGCATAACCGCAATTGCCACCTGCCGGGCCTATGGTAACGTCGAGCC
Source organism: uncultured Pseudomonadota bacterium (assembly GCA_963780465.1). Lineage (GTDB taxonomy): Bacteria > Pseudomonadota > Alphaproteobacteria > Acetobacterales > Acetobacteraceae > Acidocella. The sequence goes on along the minus strand of CAWACI010000012.1, from coordinate 262,273 downwards.
CCCTCCCCTCGCAGCCCGCGCAGCTGACATGACGTTCAACCAGGAGAGCCGTGCCGGTTGGGCGCTTTATGCGGTGGCGCTGGAACTCCTGCAGGTCACGAGTCTGCGCCGCTGCGAAATTATAGGCCTCAATATGAAAGTGGACCTGCACCGGCAGCGTCCCGGCGGCCCCGTGACGCACGTCGCGGTACCCGCGAAGAATGTCAAAGGCGGCCGCAAAGCGGCCATTGTGCCATTGCCGCTGGAATCGGCGCGCCTTCTCGAGCACTACCTCCGCACTCACCGCCCCATTCTGGCCCAGCCCGAAAACGAGTTTCTCTTTCCCGCCGAGACGGGTTTAGGCCACAGGAATGACTCGCACTTTGGGACCCAGCTGCATGAAATGGTCGGCAAGGAACTCGGCGTCGAGTTTAACGTTCATCTGCCACGCCACATGACCGTCGACCGCCTGCTGGAGCTGTTTCCCGGCAATTACGGGCTCCCCAGCAAAGTCATGCGCCATAAATCCAGCGACACGACGCAGAACCACTATGCGGGCCTTGAGACTGACGCCGCCGCGCGGATCGCCGCGGACGCGGTCATCAGCCAACGGCGCAGTTTGCGTCCGGGGCAAAAGTCACCGGTGCCAAAAGCATCCTGCCCGGCGCAGCCGAAGGCCAAAAAAGGAAACGGGACATGATTGACAAGGCGACCCAGCCCCCAGGCGCGCGAAACCCCAAAGCTTCCGAAAAAGACCGCACCCCGTCCTTGCTTCTACCCTATGACGATTGGCCAGAGATCGATCGCCTGATCTGGGCGGAGGCGTTGATCCCTGCCGGCAGGTGACAACCACAAAAGCATGCGCAAAAATGCAACAATTTACCACACGCGGTCATGGATTTTGGATCGCGTTCACAAAGGCGGATATGAAGAACAAGCGCGCTTTGTCATACAGCCTGCCAGCGGAACTCAACGACGCCATGGGCTGGTACCTGACCGAGCTTCGAGCCCGAACGGTCAATTTCGACGATCATGGATTTCTCTGGGTATGCGAGGACGGAACGCCCTTTCAATACAGCGGCATCGGCAAAATGTGCCGGGTCGAATCAGAAAAATGGCTGGGCAATAAAATGGGCCCGCACCGGCATCGCCATAACCTGGCGACCATGATGGCTGATGAAGCGCCCGAAAACCCCGGCGCCGCCGCGACCGTTCTGGGGATCAGCGCGGGGGTGGTCGATCGTCACTATGCCCAGGCCAGGGAGCGTAAAGCTCACGAAGTTAATCAACAAGCTTTGCAGGAAGCCCGTACTTCCTCCCGTTCCGCGGCTGAGCGCGCTTTTCGCGTGACATTCAAATGGTAGTCCATCGCCACAAGAACGACATAACGATGTGTTCTTGGGCGGCCAAACGCACATTGTCTTCGATAACCGTGCGCCATCCCGGCGGCGGCCCCGTCAGGTTTGGTGATCATACGGCGATGTCGCTGCTGCAAAGAAAGTAGGCATCTAATAGATCGTGATCGCCGCGACGAGCGAACCTTAAATCATTTATAGGCAATCACCGATCAGATTACAATCGAAGCGCTAAAAAAATCGGCGCAATCAGATCTTACGAGCGAATCTATTTCGCATATCGGCTTGCCGCTCCTCGCTGGCAATGTCAGGCTCTCACACAAGAAGGTTAGCGTACCCCACCCTGCCCTTAACGATGAGAGGCAAAACGTACATGAAGTTTCCCGCGAAATGGATTGCGGTCAGCATGGTTACCCTGACATTTGCAATTGCAGGGCATTCCGCATCAGCTGATGCTGTTGCCAAGGGGTTGCCGTCATCAATTACCTCCAAAAGAATGATCACTTATTGCGCCGCTATCTCGCAGCCGCCTTTCGAGCTCTTCAATGCACAGCAGCAACCCGAGGGCGTCGATATCGAGCTCGGCGACTTGATGGCTGCCAAACTTGGTGTGAAGGCGCGTTGGGTCAACATCCCCTTCGCCGAACTCATTCCAGCACTGATTGCCGGCCACTGTGACGCGGTCATATCCGGCCTTTACATAAAGCCGGAGCGCCTCAAAGTCATCGACCAAATCCCGTATCGCTATGCCATGGAAGGCGTACTGCTGAAGTCAGGTGCAGCGAAGCTTGCCGGCCTCGAAGCCTTGTCAGGCGAGAAGGTGGCAACCGTGACCGGCACCACGGCCAATGTCCTTTTACAGCAAGCCAATGCAAGCCTGGCCAAGGCCGGCAAGAAGCCGATCGATATCGTAGCCTTCCCGGACAACACGCCGGCCCTGCAGCAGGTCCAGTTTGGCCAGGTCAAAGGATACGCCCTCGCGTATGAGACTGCCGTTTACTACGATCAGATAAGCCCGGGGCAATTCGAACTCGGCGTCCCGCCCTTCTACAAGATGCCGATCGGCATCGGTGTTCGCAAAGGCGATCCGGCATTCGAGACGGCCCTCAACACCGCGCTTGTCGGCATTGAAAAGAACAGCAGTTACGCGGCAGTATTTAAGAAGTGGAGTATCTCATTCGACATGCTGGGTTCGTAACCGGCGTAGGGTACGGTGCCGCCGCCGTGGACAGCGCTGCAGCAGCTGCAGTTCGGCCAGGTCAAGGCATTTACGGTGCAATACGAGACCGCCGCGTATTACAGCAACCTGCAACCCAGCCAGTTCGAGGTCGGCATCGCACCGTTTTACAAGGTCCCCATCGGCGTCGGACTGCGCAAGAACGACCCGGTGTTGCAGACGGCCGTGAATACGGCGGTGGACGGCATGATGAAGGACGGCAGCTTGGCAGGTCTGCTGAACAAATGGAACCTGCCCCCCGACACGCTGCCGAAATAGCTTTTCCTCCCGCTTGTGAACGGGACCCACGCGCTCCAGAGCGTCTTCCATGAAAATGGAAGCGCTCTGGATTATTTTTGGCAACCGCCATTTCATTCCGTTCAATTACATCCAGCGCTTCAATCGAACCGAAGCGCCTCAACCTACTCGACGGTCCGTTCCGAGAACCGAATGATGCTTTCCGCCCAGGCCGCCACCTCGAGCATTTTCTTGTCGTTCCCAAAGCCGCCGACGACCTGCAGGCCGAGAGGCAGGCCGGCCGCCGACCAGCCGGAAGGCAGGTTGATGGCGGGCACGCCGTGGAAAGACCATGGCACGCAGAACGCGGCGTCCCCGGTATCCGTCAGGCCGCGCGGGGCCTGGCCGGTGGCGGGCAAGGTGACGATTGCATCACAGGGGCTGATCCACGCCTCAAGGCCTGCACGCAGGCGTGCCTGCAGCGCCAGCGCCGCCTGATACCGCTCTTCGCTCACGGCCAAACCGTCAGCCACCAGCTGTTTCAGATGCGCGCTCGTCTTATCGGGATGTGCCACGACGAGATCGCGGTACAACTGCGCCGCCTCGTACTGGACCATGTCATTGGCTGATTGGAGGATCAGGCCGGTATCTTCCGGCAGATCGTAGTCCACGAGTTCGGCGCCGGCATTCCTTAACGCGACCAGTTGCGCCTCGAAATTACCTTGCTGTTCGGCGCTCGCGCGTTGCCACACGCCGGTGCGCATCACCGCAAGCTTCGGCGCAGATTTGGGCTGGAAATATTGCTGCCAGCTCGCTTCCGAGCGCACCACGTCAGGAGTTTGGGCGATGAACAGCGCAAACGCAGCAGCCGCATCCGCGACAGAACGGGTGAAGAACCCGATATGGTCGAGTGACCCAGAGAGCGGGTGCGCACCGTCGCGGGAAACCGCGCCAAAGCTCGCTTTATAGCCGACGACGCCGTTAAAGGCCGCCGGGCGGACAATGGAGCCCATGGTCTGGCTACCGAGCGCCAAGGGCAAAATGCCCGCGGCAACGGCGGCGGCCGAGCCGCTGGAGGAACCGCCCGGTGAGTGCGCCCTGTTCCACGGGTTGACCGTGGGGCCCGGCTCACGCCAGGCAAACTCCGTGCTCACCGTCTTGCCGAAAATCGTCCCGCCATATGCTTTGATTTGCCTAACAATCTCGGCATCGGCATCGGGCACCACGCCAGCGTAAACCGGCGACCCATTGGTCGTCGGCATATCGGCGGTGGCGATGATATCCTTCACGCCGACCGGAATGCCGACAAGCGGGCCGGTTGCAGCGTCATGCGTGAGATGTTTCTCCGGCAGGTAGCAAAATGCTCGCAGCCACGGCTCCAGCGCCTGGGTACGCTTTTCGGCGATGGTAATCATGGCATCGCACGGGATCGCACCGCTTTGAATGTCCCAAATGGAACGCAGCAATGTTTGACGATTTTCAGTCATAATCTTTGGTCCTCAGGTTTGCCGATTCCGACGAAGTCGCCCAGGGTTCGGCGCCTCACTGGCGGGAAATTCTGTGGCATTTCCGATGTGTTAGCGTCAACCATTCGCGGCGGTTTTTGCGGATCTCATGCCGCGGCGCACCGGCTTGAAAACACCTGCCGATCTGCCGCACGTTCAAAGCAGGCCACCTTATGTGGTGCCAATTCACCATGTGAGAAGGCCGGCCGATTTTCTCTGCTCCGGATTGGGTGGTAAGGCTTCCAGCGTGTCCCAGGGCAATTGGGAGCAGTCATTGAAAGGAAGTCTACTTACATGAACTGGCCAACGGAAACCGGTGAATTTCAGCTTGGGGATGTTCAGCTGCAATCGGGCGAGGTGCTGCGCGATGCGAAGCTCGTCTGGAAATCCTATGGCACGCTGAATGCCGCCCGCGACAACGTTATTCTCTACCCGTGCAGCTACGGCGCCAAGCATGGCGACATGGAATGGCTGATCGGGCCGGACGGGATTCTTGACCCGACGCGCTGGTTCATCGTCATCCCCAACATGTTCTCCAACGGCGTTTCCTCCGGTGCCGGCAATACCGCTGATTACCCGGCGTTGGTAACGCCCCTGGACAACGTGACCGCGCAGCGCCGGCTGCTGACGGAGCAATTCGGCATCGAGCGGCTCCATGCGGTGTATGGCTTCTCCATGGGCGGGCAGCAGGCCTATCATTGGGCGGCGATGTTCCCGGACGCGGTGGACCGCGCCATCGTGGTCTGCAGCAGCGCCAAGACCGCCGTGCACAACAAGGTGTTCATCTCCGGCCTGCTGCGTACCTTTGAGGCAGCGCCCGAGCATATCGGCGGCGGCCGCTTCTCCACCGAGCCGCACGGCACGCTGCGCGCCATGGGCCATATCTATGCCGGTTGGGCGCTCAGCCAGGATTTTTACCGCGCGGGCCTGCACCTAAGCGTGTTCGGCGCCCCGGACCTGGAGACCTATCTGAAAACCGATTGGGAAGCCTCGTTCCTGAAGCGGCACGCGGCCGATTGCTACGCGCAGCTGGTTACCTGGCAGCATGGCGATATCAGCGCGAACACGCTCTATGCCGGCGATCTCGCCAAGGCGCTCGGCGAGATCAAGGCCAAGGTGCTGTTGATGCCGGGCGAGACCGACCTGTATTTCCGCGTCGCCGATAACGCACTGGAGATGCAGCACCTTAACCACGCGGAACTGCTGCCGATCCCCAGCGTCTGGGGCCATCGCGCCGGCAACCCGGCGGCCAATCCGGCGGATGCCGCGTTTATCAAAGCCGCTGTCCGCCGCTGGCTTGACTAACGCGTAGTTGTTTCAGGGAGACGCCAAGCGCGGCTCCCTGAAACACGCCATGGCTTATCGAAACAAAAATCCTGATCGCCTTTGGTTCACGTGTGTGAACATCGGGTGACCAGGCTTTAAATTTCTGTGCTCTTCAGCTTCATTGAACTGAATAACATTGCGCTCAACTGAAAACCTGGAGCGTCTCCATCGTTGTGGAAAACGCTCCAGGGCAACACCGGTTAGATCTAGTCGCCCGCGGCGGGGAGCGCCACGGCGCCGCGCAACGCCACCGGCGTCACCTGCCGGCGTCCCGCCAGCAGGCTGCCGCCGACGAGGATCGCCACATTGATCACCAGGCAGACCGCGCCGATGTTGAAGTCATGCGTCGGCACTTTCAGCACGAAGAACGCGACCGAGAGAACGTCGCCGACGATGATGCCAGCCGCAATCGCCAACGGATTGGCGCGGCGGAAGAACATGATCGCCAACATGCCGGGGAAGAACTGCGTGATGCCGAAGAAGGCGGTGCTTTGGATGGTAACGAGCAAATTCGGCGCCACCAGCGTCAGCAGGATCGACAGCGCGAGATAGAGCACGATCACGATCTGCGCCAGGCTGCGCTGCTTCTGTTCCGGCACATGGCCGAACAGATTGCGCGTGACCAGCGGGCCGATGGCGAGGCAGATACCGGCCAGCACCAGCAGGCCGGCGAGTGAGGCACCGGCGGCGACGATGCCAAGCACCCAGCCCGGCAACAGCTGCACGGCCGCCGCCATGAAGGCGCCGTTCGGCGAGCTCAAATGCACATGCGTGCCCAACTGATAGTAAGCGACGACCACCAGGAACGGGAACATCACCATATAGAGCGGCATGAACATCTGCGTGCGGCGGATGGTCTGCTCGGATTTCGCGGTAAACAGGTTCTGCGTGTTGAAGGGCAGCATGAAGAAGCCAATCGCCTGGAAGGCGATGGTCGACATCGAGAAACGCAGCTGCGGCGTGGTCAGGTGGTTGCTGACCAGCGGGCCCGCCGCGTGAAAGATGGTGGAGAGATGCGTCTGTGACAGCGCCGCGCCGCCGGTGACGACGATCGCCACCATCATCAGCACGTCTTTCAGGATCGCCACATAGGCCGGCGCACGGATCCCGGAGATTACGATATAAAAGAAGGCAAGCGCTGCCGCGAAGGTGACCAGTACCGCCGGATTGATGTGCCAGCCAAGCCCGCCGAGCGCGATGATCAGGCCGCCGAACTGCAACTGCCCCCAGGGGATCAGAAAGGTGATGGCGGAAATGGTCACCGTCAGCTCCAGCGCCCGGCCGCCGGAATGGTTGTGGAAATGCCCCTTGAACAAATCGGCGATGGTCACCGCGTCATAGAGCTTGCCGGCCCGCCATATCAGCGGGTTGACGAAATACGCCACCGGATAGGCGAGCAGAATATAGCCCAGGAACCAGATGCCGAAGGTCCCGCCTTTGGCGTAGATGCTGCCGGGAAAGCCGATGATGGTGGCGATGCTGTAGATCTCGCCGACCGAGAGAAAGAAGACGAGAAAACCGCCGAACTGCCGCGAGGCAATGAAGAAGTCGCGAACAGAGTTGGTATGGTGCCCCTTTTTCGCCATGACGGCGAGCACGAGCGAAACGGCGATGAGGACCGCGAAGACGATGGTTGCCATGATCTCGTGCTCCTCAGAATTCCGGCCGGTGGCGGTCGAAGCACAGCCAGCAGGTGCCGAGACAGACCGAGGTCAGGATGAACCAGGAGAACATCCACAAATACAAAAACGGGATGTTGAACAAGGTGAACGTCACCTCGTTCGCCACCGGCAGCATCGCCACGATGGCGATCAACGGTACCCCAAGCCCGACAAAAAGTCTCAACATGCTAATTCCTTTGCAACGCCCACCCCAAACGTGACCGGCAATGGCCAGCCACGCCGAACGACCGAGCAATTATCGCGCCAAAAAGAAATGACAGGCCAAGAAGGCGTGATCCGCAGGATAGCCATAAAATCGTGATGTATTCGGGCAATTATTAATCAGTTGCTGGCTGCGAGGGCTGCGATGTCGCTGGGCCGACAAAAAAGGCTGCGACCGATTCGCACCGGCCGCAGCTATCCGCGCCGCTCCCAGTTGCGCAGCGTCCGGCACGTCCTGCCCAGCGATGCCGCGACCCGTCGCGCGATCAGCAGGCCATCGACAACGGCCGGCGCTGTGCGTCCGTCCGCGCTCGGCGGCCAGTTGGCATCCCGGTCAGTGACGGCGCTGTCGGATTCGAAATCATCTGCATCTGACATTTTTGGCTCTACGGGCGGGAGCCAAAACGCTCGAAAGCCTTGGTCGCCTGCGCCCATCATCGCCGCACGTGACCGCGTCGACGGCGCGCCGGCCTTGGTGGCGACATTGAGAACCGGCGCAAATTTTCTGCCAATGACCGTATTTTGCCTTGGCGACCAAGAATTCGTCCGTCGCATGGCGGTGCGCGAGCATCGCCCTGTCGGCCGGGCTGGTGCAGGCGGTTCAGAAAAGAGCCGGATCATGAGCCCCCACCCAGGATCCACCCGGGGTCAGCAGGTGGCAGGCGCTTGGCCCGGCTCCGGACACTCCGGCGGGTTGAGGTTGGCCCAACTGAACCAAAGGGGCGCGCGCGCCGTCGCTATCGCGCGAGACGTTGCCGGATTCTCGCCCGCCAACGCGGCTATGGCTGCTGAAGCGGACACCTCCGCCCCCCCCCTGACGGCGATTGCCCGCCCAGGGGATAGTCGACCAGTGGAAAGCCTGCGTAAGTAGGCCGCAGCACGAGGGCCGCAACCCTCGCCAACATCGCGAGATGCCGGACTGCGGGGCAGACGGATTGGCCATCCGGTGAAACAAGGCGGGTCGGCGATAGGCAGCGTGGAAGGCAACACCGAGGGTCCGCACGCCTCCCGTTTTTACGGCAGGCAGGTACGCGGAGGCGGATCTATGTCTAAAGCAAAACCGTGATCCGGGTGGTGCGGGCTTTCGCACCGCTGAGGTGGGGTCCGCCCCCTCAGCAAATGCCGACGGCGTCGACAAGCATCGCAGTGCGGGCGCGCAGCTGAAGCATGCGGCTGACCCGCTGAAAAAATACGCCACGCGTGCAAATCCCGTGGCGCGTGCGCGCGCCCTGGCTCTGGTCGCCTTGTCAAAAAGTCAAAAAAAATCGGCGTTCATTGCGAGTCAAGATTGAATCCTGCGCAGGCGACCAAGGTTTCATCGCTGGCAAGCCTCACAATTCGAGGCCAATCCAATGCCGACGACCAGAAGCCGCGTATCAACTACCCCAAAAAGCCAGAACCAAGGGCCCGGAACATGTCTCGCCGACTTGCCCCGATCGTCCCCTCGCCCTGGGGCTGATGTGGTGTACGCGTGGCCCCGCGGGATGCCCCTACCCCTCGCAGCGGAATGGGCACGGGAAGCTCCACCGATCCCATCCGCTGCATCCCCAAGCGTTGCATTGACCAAGGGCATGCAGCGAGCCAGGAATGACCTGGTTGGCCATGGCTGGCCGTTCCTTGGCCTCCATCGCCCGGTGGAGCGCGTTGTAAGCTTCCAGAAATGCCGCGCTCCCAGGCCACGCCCTGGATACGGATGACACGCCCGGCGCGCCGGTAATAGGCGTAGGTACGGCCTTTGGCGCGCTTGACGCAGGCCGAACAACGAGGCGACCCAAAAGAGCTATATGCGGGTGATCGAATGGCTGCTGCCGAAATACGGACATTTGCCGGTTGCTGAAATGCCCCGCGAATGGATTATCCGGCGCCGTGACGAACTGGCTGAAACGCGGCGCAAGGCCAACTACTTTGTCACCGTCATGTCGCTGTTACTGGTCTGGGGGCGAGATCGGAAATATTGCAGAACCAATGAAGCGGCCGGGATCAAGCCGCTGCGGACCGGCGAATCCTACAGGCCGTGGACCGATGCCGAGATCGAGATCATGACGGGTCCGAAAGCCGGCCTGGTGGCCCTTCCTGTCCTGCTGGGCCTTTACACGGCACAGCGCCGGGCAGATGTGATCAAGCTGCCCTGGTCGGCATACGATGGCCGCACCATTACCCTCCGCCAGAGCAAGCCGCGGGAGAAGGCTCACATTCTGGTTATCCCTGTCCATCCAGTTTTGAAAGCCGCCCTGGATGCCGCCGCCCGGACCGCGGTGACGATCTGCGCGCGTGCGGATGGGCACAGCTGGAAGATCGACCACTTCGCCAAGATATTCGCCGCGACTCGGACCAAGCTCGGTCTTCCGGGAGACCTAAAGTTCCACGGGCTACGCCACAGCGCGGCGAGCCGGATGGCTGAGGCTGGGGCCAGTGATGCCCAGGTCCAGGCGATCACCGGGCACGAAACGCGCCAAATGGTCGAGCTTTACACTGCTGGAGCAAAGCAAAAAAAGCTGGCCAAGGCCGCGATCGCAAAGCTGCCCAAGAGGCACATCAAGAACTAGCAGTGAGAAACCGCTTTTAGAAAAGTGAGAAACTAGGACCTGATTGATTACGATCTCGTCGATAACCGTTTCATTTTATTGGCGCGCCCTGGTGGATTCGAACCACCGGCCTCAAGATTAGAAGTCTCGTGCTCTATCCAACTGAGCTAAGGGCGCGTCGGAAGTCGTGGTAAACCGCGCTCGCGGCCCTCGCAAGCTGATTTTGCCACCGGCAACTGCGGGGCGGATCGCTCAGTGCGTCCAATTTTCCTTGCGGTCGAAGCGGAAATTGTCGGCATAGGCTTTCGGCTTCGTGACCCGCGCCGTGGGGATTTCCAGGTCGTAGGGAATACCGTGTTTTTCAGCATAGGCCAGGGCCGCCTCGCGCGTGTCGAACATCATGCGGATCTGCTGGCGCATATCGTCGCTGCCCGTCCAACCCATCAGCGGGTCGCGGATTTTGGCTTTCTCAGGCTCGTATTCCAACACCCAGCGATGCGTCTTGGCGGTGCCGGACTGCATTGCGGATTTTGGCGGCAAATAGATACGAGCGCGCATTCCATCTCTCCTCGCTGGTCGGGGCGCCCGGATTCGAACCGGGGGCCTCTTGTACCCAAAACAAGCGCGCTACCAGGCTGCGCCACGCCCCGAACCTTGATCCACATGCACTGCCGGGGACTGTGTCATCCCAGGCAGTTCCACGTTCGCTTAGCCGCCGCCCAGCCGGTTGGCAATGACCTTGTCACCGACATTGATGTCCTCCGCCGCGGTGATGCCCGCCTGCAGCTCCAGGGTCGCGATCACCGGAACGCCGCTGGAAATCGTCCGCAGGCTGTAAGGCACGGTATTCTCGGCAATCGCCTTGATCGTGCCGTCCGCGCCGATGAACACCATGTCGAGCGGGGCGATGGTGTTCTTCATCCACATTTCCGAGACCTGCGGCTGGTTCCAGGGGAACAACATGCCGGTATCGGCCGGTACGGAGGTGCGGAACATCAGCCCGGTATCCTGCTGCTGCGTGGTCAGCGCCATTTCCACGGAGAACACATGGCTTTTGCCGTCATCGGAGATGATGGTGAGTTTTTCCGTCGGCAGTTTCGGCTGCGGACCGGTGGGGTCGTCGGTCTGCGCGCACGCAATCCCGGCCGTCATCACCGCCGCCGCCAGCCCCAAAGCAAGACCCTTCATAAATCCCCCATTCGCTTCACCTCGTCGCGCACCACGCCGGGCAAAGGCGTGTCGCGCAACGTCTCGATCCAATGCGCCGGCACCGGCCTGGCCTGATGCCGGAAGTGCCATACGCCACGCAGCACCTGCTGCGCGGCGTCCGGCAGCGCGTCCGGGACCGGAATGCCGCTCAGTATCGCGAAAATCCCTGCCCAGCAGCGTGCCAGCGCGTAGGGGTTGTAGCCGCCGCCGCCGAGCACGGCCAGCCTCGGCGCCAACGGGGCGAGTGCTGCCACCGCCGCCCAGATGGCGTTGTTGGACAGGCTGAGCCTGGACATGGCGTCATCCGCCAGCGCATCCGCCCCGGGCAGGATCAGCAGCGCCTCGGGGGTAAATTTTTTGATCCGCGGCAGAATGGCCGCCTCAAGCAGGAAAGAGAGTTCGGAATCGTTGAACCCCGGCGGGACCGGAAAATTATATGCTGCATGGGCCGAATCGTGCCCCGTGCCGGTACGCGGCCAGCGCCCCGCCTCGTGAACGGAGAGGGTCAGCACGTCCGGGTCGATGCAAAACGCCGCCTCCACGCCGTCACCGTGATGCGCGTCGAGATCGATATAGGCGATACGGCGCACCCCCAGCGCCCGCAGGCGCATGATGGCGAGCGCAATGTCGTTGACGAAGCAAAAGCCGCTGGCGCGCCCGGGCTGGCCATGATGGTTGCCCACCCCCGGCGCGTATACCGTGGCGCCCTGCGCCAGAAGACCCGCCGCCAGCAAGGCGCCTCCGGCGGAGATCGCCGGCCGGCGGAAGACGGCTTTATGGATGATATTGGCATCGGCGCCGATGCGGTATTTTTGGCGCCATTCCATGGGCAGGTCCTGCATTGCCTCGGCCCGCATCAGGGCCGCGACGTAATCGGGCGTGTGGAACGCGCAGAGTTCCGCCACGCTGGCGGCGGCCGCCTCGTAATAACGCGACTCGGGCAGCCAGCCGCAGGCGCTGCAAAGGTCCCGGACCAGCATGGCCCGCGGCATGGCCAAGGGATGCGGTGGCGCAAAAACCTGCAGCCGGTAGATTTCGGAGCCGATAAACAATGCCGTCATAACTCCTGCCACCATGGACAAAGCCGGGTGCGGCTGCAATCACCGCTTGGTGACGACACGGCCCCTTCCCGCCCCGCTGATTGCGTTGCTGTTCTTCGTGGCGACCCTGCTCAGCCGCATTCCGACTTTTTTTCAATCCGTCCTCGACTGGGACGAAAGCCTGTATTTTTTGATGGCGCAGCAATGGCGGCACGGCCATCTGCCCTACACCACCATCTGGGACAACAAGCCGCTCGGCATCTATGCCATTTTCGCCGCGGCCCAGGCGGTGTTCGGCGACCACGTCGCCGCCATCCGCATCGCCATGGTCCTATGCGTCAGTGTTCTGGCATTTGCCGTGTATCGGATCACGCGCGCTCTGACCGATAACGAGATGGCAGGTATGCTCGCAGGCGGGGCGCTGATCCTGTGCTCGTTGAGCAATGACGGGATCGCCTCCAATACCGAGCTGTTCATGGCCTGCTGCACCGCTTTGGCCGTGTGGATGAGCCTGGCCTCGCAGCGGGCCTTTTTTATCGGGCTGCTGCTCGGGACGGCGTTCATGATCAAATACGTCTCGGTCTTCGAGACGCCGGCGATTTACGTTTTTTTTCTGCTCCGGCACCCGCGGCCTTTGGCCGGCTTCACCATGATCCTCGGCGCCGCCGTGCCTCTGGCGCTTACCGCCCTGCTCTACGCCGCCAACGGGCAATTGGGCCTGTGGTGGGATTGCAGCATCGCCTCGAACTTTCGGCGCGTGGACGCGCCTTTCACCGCGCAGGCATTCGATTATGCGCTGCATACCGAGTTGCTGCGCTGGGGCACGATGTATCTGGCCGGGTTGTCGATGTTGATCCTGGCCGCTTTTCGGCGGCGGGCAACCGAGTTGTTTCTGGCCGCCTGGCTGTGCGGCGGGGCGGTCGGCGTCGTCGCGGCAAGATCCTTCTACGACCATTATTTTCTGCAGGTCTTGCCGGTTTTATGCGTCAGCCTTGGTGTGCTGTTCGCGCGTCTTGGCCGCTCCTTCTGGCGGCAGGCGGGCTTTGTCGTGATCGCGCTGGCTTTGCCGGCATGGGCGGCAAAAACCTCGATCGGCAATATTCTCGGCGCCGACATTCCGGCAGAAATCGGCGCCGCATTGAAGCCGGAGGCTGGCAGCCTGTACGTGTTCGACACGCAGCCGATTATTTATGCGCTCGCCGGCAAGGCGCCGCCGACACGTTTCGTGCTCCCCTCGGAGCTGATCGGCCGCACCCTGCCCCGCGTCGCCGGCGATACGCCGATCGCGGAGGTCAAGCGCATTCTGGGCCAGAACCCCGAGTTCATCGCCCGCCGCACCGATCCTGAGACCAACCCGGCGGTTATCAATCCCGCCGTCTATGCGGAGGTGAACAGGGCGCTTGCCGCCCGCTACCTGCGCTGGCGGCAATATCCGGGCGTCGTCATATACAAGCGGAAATGACATCGGTTTGGTTCGCAACCGCCTCCCGCGCAGGCGCTGATCGGCGAAGACTCCTTGCGCCCGCCTATGCCTGCAGCGGTTTCACTCCGCCTGGGCAATGTCATCGACCCTTCACATAACCGCCATCAAAGCGATCGCATTAGTCATCTAGATCACCACCGTCCTCAATACCACGGAAGGTTACCCATGGCGGCCGATCAAGCGACTTTCATCGATCCGGACAGCGAGCGCCATAAGCTCTCTGACGCGCCGTCGATCGATCCGACCGCGCAAATCCGCGACACTGTTTTCGGCCGCTTCAACGAGATCGGCCCCCGCACCCGCGTGGCGGAAACGGTGCTCGGCGACTACGCCTATATCGCGAACGACACCGATATTATTTATTCGGAAATCGGCAAGTTTTGCTCGATCGCGGCACAGGTGCGGATCAATCCCGGCAATCATCCGCTGGAACGCGCCGCACTCAGCCATTTCACCTATCGCGCCAGCAAATACGGCCTGGGACCGGACGAGCCGGAGTTTTTTGCCTGGCGCCGCAGCCACCGCGTGACGATCGGCCATGACGTGTGGATCGGCCATGGCGCGACCATCATGGCGGGGGTGACGATCGGCTGCGGCGCGGTGATCGGCTCCGGCGCCGTGGTCACCAAGGACGTGCCTGATTTCGCCATCATGGTTGGCGTGCCGGCCAAACAGCTGCGCTTCCGCTTCGCGCCGGAGATCTGCGAGAGCCTGAAAAAAATCGCCTGGTGGGACTGGTCGCAAGAGCAGCTTGCGGCGGCGCTGCCGGATTTCCGGACGCTCCCGATCGAGGAATTCTGCGCACGTTACCTTGACCAAGCCTCTGACAAAAAGTAGATGTCTAGACATGTTTGACGCTCCCAACTCCCCTTCGCCGCGCCAGACCTGGCTCGGCCTTCTGGCACGCGCCAGCCGCGAGCGGCTTGCGCAATTGCTGGAAAACGCCCCGCCACTGCCGGAATTCCAACGCCTGCGAGGCCCGGAATGCGGCATGGCCATGATCCGCGGCCGCATGGGCGGCAACGGTGCCCCGTTTAACCTGGGTGAGATGACCATGACCCGCTGCTCGATCCGCGACGCCGCTGGCCGCGTCGGCCACGGCTATGCCGCTGGGCACGATCTCGAACAGGTTGAGCTTGTGGCGCGGCTGGATGCCGTGTTGCAGGACGAAACCCTGTTCAACGCCTACGACCAGGCGGTGTTGCAGCCGCTGGCGCAGGCGCAGATGGCGCGACGGACCGAAACCGAAGCGCGGGCGAAGGCGACGGAAGTTAAATTCTTCACAATGGCGACGATGCGCTCATGAAATACTTTGCTCCCGGTTTTGCGTCCCCTACCGACGCCCAAAGCTGCTTTCGCGGCATCCTCCAGGCGCTCAGCACGCCCGGCGTGATCGTCTCTCTTAACAAGGCGGTCAGCCCGCCGCCTGGGCTTTCCGCCGCTTCTGCCTCCGTTCTTTTGACGCTCGTAGACTCGACCGTTTCCGCCAGCCTGCCCGAGGGCGAGGCGGCGCGGGACTGGCTCGTCTTTCATACCGGCGTGCCGCTGACGTCACCCGACAAGGCGAACTTCGCCATGGCGCATGAGCAGATCGACCTGGCCCAGCTGCAGCAGGGCACGGATGACGCGCCGGAAGACGGGGCGACCGTGATCCTTGACGTCGCGTCTCTGGAAACCGGCCGCGCCTATCGCCTGACCGGTCCGGGAATCGAGACGGAACGGCGCGTGGCACTGCCGCTGGCGGCCGATTTCGTCACGGCCTGGCGCAATCAGACCCGCACCGCGCCACGCGGCGTCGATGTTATTCTCTGCCACGGAACACAAATTCTCGGGCTGCCGCGCAGCCTGACGATCGAGGAGATTTAGATGGCGTATGTTGCCGTCAAGGGCGGAGAAGCCGCCATTGCCGCTGCGCATTCCTGGCTCGCCGAGGCGCGCCGGGGTGCCCGGGACGTGCCGGCGCTGGAACTGGCGCAAATCCGTGAACAGCTCGGCCGCGCCGTCGACCGCGTGATGGCGGAAGGGGCGCTCTATGACCGGGATCTCGCAGCCCTCTCCATCAAGCAGGCGCAAGGCGACCTGATCGAGGCCGCGTTCCTGCTCCGCGCCTACCGCACCACCCTGCCCCGGCTGATCGACACGGCGCCGGTGGACACCAGCGCGATGCAGATTTTCCGCCGCGTCTCGGCGATCTTCAAGGATCTGCCGGGCGGTCAGCGCCTGGGGCCGACAACCGACTATACCCATCGGTTGCTAGATTTCAGCATGGAAGCCGACGCGCCCGCGTCGCTCCCGGTGCAGAGCGACGATGTCGGCAACATTGAGAAAATGCCGCGCGTGACCGACCTGCTCGGCGTCGAATTGCTGCTCGAAGCGGACCCTTCCGGCGATGAAACCCCGGGCGATCTCACCATGGACCCGCTCGAATACCCGGCGGCACGCGACCTACGGCTGCAGGGGCTGGCACGCGGCGATGAAGGGTTTTTGCTGGCGCTCGGCTATTCGACGCAGCGCGGCTACGGCCAGACCCATCCTTTCGTTGGCGAGCTGCGCGTCGGCGAGGTGCCGGTGAGCATCGTGCCGCCGGAGCTGGGTTTTGCCATCGAGATCGGCGACGTGACCCTGACGGAGTGCCAGATGGTCAACCAGTTCGGCGGCAGCAAAACCGTGCCGCCGCAGTTCACGCGCGGTTACGGGCTGTGCTTCGGCCATGCCGACCGCAAGGCGATGGCGATGTCGCTGGTCGACCGCGCGATGCGCGCCGGGGAGCTTGGCGAAGAGGTGACGGCACCGGCGCAGAATGTGGAATTCGTGCTTTCCCATTGCGACAATATCGAAGCGACCGGCTTCGTCGAACATTTGAAACTGCCGCATCATGTGGATTTCCAGAGCGAGCTGGAAACGATCCGCAAGATGCGCGCCGAGGCGCTCGGCGCCATGAAACAAAGCGAGACCATGCGTGAAAGCGAAACACCATGAAGGGCTATAATTTCGCCTATCTGGATGAACATACCAAGCGGATGATCCGCCGCGCGATCTTGAAGGCGGTGGCGATGCCGGGGCATCAGATTCCCTTTGCCAGCCGCGAAATGCCCCTGCCCTATGGCTGGGGCACCGGTGGGATCCAGGTCACCGCGTCGATTATCGGCGAGGATGACGTGTTGAAGGTGATCGACCAGGGCGCCGACGACACGACGAACGCCGTGTCAATCCGTGGCTTCTTCGCCCGCACGGCCGGCGTGCGTACGACCACCCATACGACCAAGGCAAGCCTAATCCAAACGCGCCACCGCATTCCGGAGACGGAGCTCCGCGCCGACCAGATCCTGGTCTACCAGGTGCCGCAACCGGAACCGCTATACCGCCTCGAGCCGAGCCGCGCCGCGGCCAAGCGGCGCCACGCTCTGGCCGAATACGGCGAGATGCATGTGCGCCTGTATGAGGACATTACGCGCTTCGGCCGCGTTGCCACCGCGTATGACCATCCGGTGATGGTGAATGAGCGGTATCTGATGTCCCCCTCCCCGATCCCGGCCTTCGACAATCCGAAAATGCATCGCATGCCGGCACTCCAGCTTTTCGGCGCCGGGCGCGAAAAACGCATTTACGCCGTGCCGCCCTATACCGAGGTGCGCTCGCTGGATTTCGAAGACCATCCGTTCCATGCGGGACGCGCGCCGCATTGCTGCGAGCTTTGCGGCAGCGATACCAGCTATCTCGATGAGATCATCATCAACGATAAAGGCGGGAAAATGTTCGCCTGCTCGGATACTGATTATTGTGAATCGCGTCGGAGTGATGCGGAATGAATTTGCTCGAAGCCAGAAATTTACAGAAACAGTTCGGCCGCGTCACCGCGCTGGGCAATGTTTCGCTCGGTCTGCGGCGGCATGAAATCCTCGCCATCGTCGGTGAGAGCGGTTCCGGCAAGACCACCTTGCTGAACACGCTTGCCGGCAATATCGCGCCGGATTCCGGGGAGGTGTATTACGACCATGGCCAGGGCGTGGCGCCGATCTCCGCGCTCGGCGAACTGGGGCTGCGGCGGCTGCAACGCGCACAATGGGGGTTCATTCAACAGGACCCGCGCCGTGCGCTGCGGCTGAACGTCACCGCCGGCGGTAATATCGGCGAACGCCTGATGGCAGGCGGCGGGCGGCATTACGGCAATATCCGTGAGGTCGCGGCACGCTGGCTGGCGGCGGTGGAAATCGACCCGGCGCGGATGGACGACTACCCGAAGCATTTTTCGGGCGGCATGATGCAGCGCCTGCAAATTGCCGCAACACTCGTGACCGAGCCTGAGCTCGTGTTCATGGACGAACCCACTGGCGGCCTCGATGTTTCGGTGCAGGCCCGTATTCTGGACTTGATCCGCAGCCTGGTGCGCCGGCTCGGCCTGGCCGTGGTTCTGGTGACCCATGACATCGGCGTCGCGCGGCTGTTGGCCGACCGGCTGGTCGTCATGCGCCAGGGGCGCATCGTGGAATCCGGATTGACCGACCAGGTGCTCGACGATCCGCATCACGAGTATACGCAACTTCTCGTCTCCTCGGTGCTGCCGGCATGAACGATATCCTGATCCAAGCCAATCGGCTTTCGAAAACCTTTGTCTTGCACCTGCAAGCCGGCACGCAGCTGGATGTGTTGCGCGACACCACGCTGACCGCGCGTGCGGGCACATGCGTGGCATTGGCCGGGCCTTCGGGCACCGGCAAGACCACGCTGTTGCGCAGCCTGTACGGCAATTATCTGGTGGATGAGGGCGAAATTCTCGTGCGCCACGACGGCCGGATGATCGACCTCGTCAAGGCGCCGCCGGCCGAGATCATTGAAATCCGCCGCACGACGCTCGGCTATGTCTCGCAGTTTTTGCGCGCGATCCCGCGCGTGACCGCGTTGGACGTCGTCGCGGGTGCCCTGACGGATCGGGGCACCGAGCTTGCCGCCGCCCGCAAAACCGCCGCGGCAATGCTCGAGCGGCTGGGCATCGGCCCGCGCCTGCACGGCCTGCCGCCGGCGACATTCTCCGGTGGTGAGCAGCAGCGCGTGAACCTGGCACGCGCCTTCGTGTGCGATTGGCCGATCATGCTTCTGGACGAACCCACCGCCTCGCTCGACAATGCCAATCGCGATATCGTTATCGAGCTGATGCGGGAAGCAAAGGCCCGGGGATCGGCATTGATCGGCATTTTTCATGATGTTTTCGTGCGCGAGGCAATTGCGGACGACGTCCTGGCACTGGAACCTGTTTCGAAAATGCGCGATGCCGGCGGCACGACGCGGAAGAATGAGGAACTTGTATGACCACCCTGCGCAATGCCCAAATCGTTCTGCCTGACAGCGTTCTGCACGGCAGCCTCACGATCGAAAACGGCCGCATTTCGACGATCGCCGATGCGCCCGGGGGGGAAGATCTGGAAGGCGACTTCCTGATTCCCGGGATTATCGATCTTCATACCGATAATCTCGAACGTCAGGTTCTGCCGCGCAGCAATGCGCGCTGGCCGTCCCGCTCGGCGATGCTGGCACATGACGCGCAATGCGCGGCCGCCGGCATTACCACCGTGTTCGACGCGCTTTGCCTTGGCGATATCGGATTTGAGAAGGCCCGCAACGAGACTTTTGAAAATGGCCTCAGCGACCTGCGGGAACTGACCCGGGCGGGGATGCTGAAAACCGATCATTTCCTGCATCTGCGCTGCGAATTGCCCGCGCCGGAAATGCCGGGTTTGCTGGAGCTGGCGATCGACGATGAGCTGGTGCGCCTAGTCTCGATCATGGACCACAGCCCAGGTCTTGGCCAATATGCCGATATCGAGCGGTATCGCAACATGCGCCAGCGGGAAGGATACTCCGCCAGCAAGGTGGATGAAGTCGTCACGAAGCTGCAGGCGAACCACCATACTTATCACGCGCCGAACCGTGAACTGGTGCTGGAAGCCGTGCAACGGCGGGGAATCCCCGTCGCCTCGCATGATGACCGGACCGATGAAGAAGTGACGCGCAACCATGCCGAAGGCATCGCGATTTCCGAATTCCCTGTCTCCCTCGAAGCCGCACGCGCCGCCCGACGCCTGAATATGCGCACGATCGCCGGCGCTCCCAACATTGTGCGCGGCGGCTCACATTCCGGAAATGTCGCCGTCACGGATTTGATCCGCGCCGGCGTGCTGGATGCGCTGGCCTCGGATTACGTGCCCGCCGCCATGCTGGAAGCCGCGTTCTGCGCCGTCGCACAGGGGCTGCTGTCTCTCCCGGAGGCGGTCGCTTTGATCACGTCCGGGCCTGCCGACATCGTCAGCCTGGCCGATCGCGGCCGCATCGCCACCGGGCTGCGTGCGGACCTTGTCCAGGTGCGGCTGTTCAACGGCACGCCGGTGATCCGCGCCGTCTGGCATCAGGGCAAGCGCATTGGCTGAGCCCTATCGCGTCGCCGTGTACTACGCGCCCGAAGCGGAGGATCCGCTTTGGGCGCGTGGTTGCGCATGGCTTGGCCGTGATCCCGAAACCGGGGCCGATGTGCAGCAGCCGGCGGTCGACAATATCGCCGCGCTGGTGAGCGAGCCGCGCCGCTACGGTTTTCATGCCACTTTGAAACCGCCGATGCGGCTGAGCGGAGCACTCGACGACTTCCTGCGAGATGCCACGTTATTTTGCCGCGAGCAGAAAGCGTTCGCGCTGCCGCCTTTGGCGGTCACGTTGCTTGGGCGTTTCATGGCGCTTTGCCCGACCTCCGCCGCCCCGCGTCTGCATGCCTTGGCGGATGCCTGCGTCGCGTCTCTGGATGCGTATCGGTTGCCCGAGGATGCGGCCGCGCAAGCGCGGCGGGCCGCCGGGCGGACTGAATCAGAGGTACGGAATCTGACACGATGGGGGTATCCGTTCGTGATGGAGGATTGGCGTTTTCATATGACGCTGAGCAATCCTGCCGCGGATGAAGCTCTTGTTAGCGCCGCCAATCGCTGTTTCGCGGATGTGCTGAGCTTGCCGCGCCAGGTCAGCAGTATCGCCGTTTTTGTCGAAGACGAACCCGGCCTCCCCTTTCGCCTTTTAAAACGGATTCCATTCGGCGCATGACCCAGGGTTATCTTGTTCTGATCGTCGGCCCTTCCGGCGCCGGCAAGGATACGTTGCTGAATCTTGCACGCGCGCATTTTGCCACGCGAGAAGACGTGGTGTTTCAGCGTCGCGTGATCACGCGTCCCGCCGACGCAACCGAAGATCACGAGCCCGTCACGGAAGCGGAATTCAAAGCGCGCGATTTCGCGCTTTCATGGCGCGCTCATGGTCTGTGCTACGGCATTCCCGTCGAGCTGGAAGCGAGGCTTGCCGCCGGCCAAACGGTCGTCGCCAATGTCTCGCGTACGATCATCGGCGACGCCAGGCTTCGGTTCAGGACGTTCGTGATGGAGATCACCGCCTCGCCGGAGGTGCTGGCAGCACGCCTCGCCGGGCGCGGCCGCGAAACGCAAACGGACATCGCCGCGCGCATGACGCGCACTGTCACGTCGGTCATACCGGATGCGGTCATCATGAATGACAGCACACCCGCTGAAGCGGGAAGGCAGTTGATTTCAACGCTCGAGGCGTTGGCGAAATGATAAAGCAGCCGCTTTTTGAAAAAAGCGGCGCAAAAACTTTTACTCTTATGGGACCGTGGCGTTGAAACCAGCACGGCCCAGTTTAGCAAAGTTTTTTTTGCTTCTTTTGGTTCACAAAAAGAAGCCTTTCTCCCTGTTATGCGCCAAAAAAGGCGGCCGGATATTCCGGCCGCCTTTTTCTCTATTTGACCCGAAGCCGCGCCACGGCATCCGGCGCGATATAAGCGAGTTTCCCGGCCGCGATTGTCGCCACGATGCGGGGCAACTCGCCTGGTTCGACCAGCACAACGTCACCACGCTGCCCGAGATCGAGCTGTCCGCGATCCTGCAACATGGCCATCTGCGCCGCATTTTTCGTGACCAGCGCCACGGCTTCGGCAAAGCTGGCACTCTCGTTGCGCGCCAGACGATACACCGCGTGCAGCAACGAAGGATAATGGTAGTCTGAACAGAGCACCGAGCAGCAACGGAGCTTCACCAGGTCTTCGGCCCCGTGCCAACCGGTATGCGAACCACCGCGCACCACGTTAGGCGCACCCATCACGGTCGGCTCGTTATTCGCGATCGCGTATTTCGCGACTTCCACCGTGGTGGGAAATTCCGAGATCTGCGCGCCCAGGGCGCGGAAGGTATCACGCTCCTCCAGGCTGCCGTCGTCATGGCTCGCCATCGGAATTCTCGCGGCAAGGGCTGCCTTGGCGAGCCGCGCCTGCCCTGCGGCGATCTGCTCGCGCGTCACCGCGGCGGAACGCTGTGCATCCGCGACGAAAGCATCGTAGCTCTGCCCCGCACGCTCAACCATTTTGGCCACGGCCTCCGGTTTCGGCAGTTTGCGCATGATGCTGGGCGTATGGTCATTGAAGGACAGCATTTTGATATGGCCGGCTTCGATATCCGCAACCACCATATCCAGGCAGTCCAGATTCGTCGCTTCGAAACGCACATGCAGCTTCAGGTCCGGCACCGCCCCCGCCGGGCGCGCCAATAGGGCATCACGCAGCATCTTGTAGGTCTCGCCCGAGCGAAGGCCGGCTTCCCACGACACGGTAATCGCGAGATAGGCTGTGGTTACGCCCGCAGCGAGCAGTTGCGCTTCAAGCTCGGCCAAGGCGACGCCCACAGGCAGCATGACGCCGGGACGCGGCGCCACCGCGCGCTCGAAGGCATCACCATGCACGTCGATGAAGCCAGGCAGAATGTCCAGCCCTGCCGCATCGATCTCGACCCGTGCCGGGCCCGGTGCCGCAATCACACCGCCAGCGATACGCGGCCCACCCAAAATCAGAATATCACTCATCACGCCTCAAACACCAGTTGCACGCGCGGCGCCGGATAGCAGACGGAACCATATTCCACCGCCTCCCCCGACTCCGTCGCATTTAGAGTTTCACAAGTTAACAACGCGTCAGTACGCGCCATGCGCAACAAACGCGCCTCCCGCGCATCCGGCATCCGCGCGCATACGCGGGTCCATTTGCGCGTATAATCCGCGACCCCCACGGCGGACAATGCCGCGGTGATCGAAGAATTCTGATGTAGCGCGTCTTTAAGCCCGGGATAGCGCAGCGCCGGAAAAATATGTCTGGAGAGCGCGACCGGACGATCATCGGCTGCACCGAGACGCTCCAGAAAAACCACCAGATCGTCGGCCGCAAGCCCCAGGACCTGCGCCACCGCCTCCGCTTCCGGCAGTGTCCCGAGCGCGACTTCATCGATCGTGAGAATCTCGCCGATCGGCGATCGGTTATAGCTGCGGATCCATTCGCTGAAACGCGGCCGCTTGCCGACGCGGTAATCCATCACATCCTCGGCAACGAACGAGCCACGCCCGTGTTCGGTGCGGATAATGCGCGCATCGGCGAGTTCTTCGAGCGCACGGCGAATGGTATGCCGGTTGACTTCGTACTCCGCGGCGAACTGCGCCTCGGTCGGCAGCTTTTCGCCCTTCCGATAGCGGCCATCTTCGATGTTGCGCGCCACTTCGCTCGCAATCTGGCTCCAGAGCGCCTCGCCCTTTTTCCATTCGATCGTCATCGTCAATCACATGCAGCGCGTCGGCAAATTTGTCTAGATGTTTATGTCAGTCATAAAAACTTCATCAATCCGCAAAAGCTTTGTCTTCAAACCACGCTATGCACTGCAGCCGTCGGTGCTGCCGATGCAACGCGTATCATCACGCAACAAGGGACCTGTTTCATCAATGAAGAAATTTGCTTTGGCCGCGATCGGCCTGGCCTTCGCTGCTTCCGCGGCCCCCGCTCTGGCTGCCAATGACTGCCCTGCGGGCGGGACCATCCGCTTCGGCGTCGAGCCTTATGAGTCGAACGCCATTCTGCTGCCGATCTACAACAAGATCGGTGCGCTGATCAGCCAGCAGGTCGGCTGCCCCGTGCAGATCTACGTTGCGACGTCGTATAACGCCGAAATCGAGGCGATGCGCGCCGGCAAGCTCGAACTCGGCCAGTTCGGCCCGCTTGGCTACGTGCTGGCCCATCAGGTCGCCGATGCCCAGGCCGTCGCCACCGTCGCCGACGCAAACGGCAAGCCCTCCACCTACACCGCCTCGATCGCCACCTGGCCCGGTTCGGGCATCACCACGCTGGCGCAGGTCAAGGGCCATACCTTCGCCTATTCCGACCCCGCCTCCACCTCGGGCCATCTGTTCCCGGCCTACGCGCTGGAATCCGCGGGTATCGACCCGAACAAGGGCGTAATCCCGATGTTCTCGGGCTCGCACACCGCCAGCTATGAGACGCTGCTCAATCATAAGGTTCAGGCCGGCGAGATGAACAGCCAGGTCATCCAGGCCGCGCAGCTCGCGGGTAACTACAACCCGGCCAATTTCGTGGTGCTGTGGCAGTCCAAGCCGATCCCGCTCGACCCGATCGCGATCTATGGCAAGCTGAACCCGGAGCTGAAAGCCAAGCTCACCACCGCGCTGCAACACCTGGACCTGACCAGCCTGACCCCGGCTGAGCAGAAAGTGCTGGGCACGCCATCCGGCAAGCTGGTGCCGCAGGTCAACTCTTCCTACAACCAGATCCGGTCGCTGGTGCATGTGCTGCATATCGATCTGACAAAGCTGAGCTGAAGTGACTTCAATGCTGATCGAGGTTAAAAACCTCGGCATGCGTTACGCGACGGGGAGGCTGGCGCTGCAGAGCGCCAGCCTTGCCGTGCCCGCGGGCGAGCTTGCCGTAATTCTTGGCGCTAATGGCAGTGGCAAGTCCACCATGATGCGCATCATCTCCGGCATCACCAAGCCCACCGAGGGCGAGGTGCGGATTGCCGGCCAGGATATCACCGCCCTCACCGGCCGGAAGCTGGCTGACGCCCGTATGGGACTCGGCATGGTGTTCCAGCACGCGCATCTCGTGAAACGGCGCAGCGTGCTCAGCAATGTGGTCTGCGGCACGCTCGGGCGCCATCGCAGCCTGGCCACCTCTCTCGGTTTTCTGCCGGAAAGCGAATTCGGCCACGCCATGCGCTGCCTGGAACGGGTTGGCCTGACCAAATTCGCGCATCAGCGCGCCAGCACGCTCTCCGGCGGCCAGGCGCAGCGCGCTTCCATTGCCCGCGCTCTGGCGCAACGCCCGCACGCGCTGCTAGCCGACGAGCCGGTCGCCAGCCTTGACCCTGAAGCCTCCGAGGAGGTGATGCGCCTGCTCCGCCAGCTTGCGAAGGACGAGGGCATGGCTGTGCTCGCCGTGCTGCACCAACCCGATCTGGCGCGCCGTTACGCCGACCGCCTGCTGGGCCTGCGCAAGGGCGTCATCGCCTTCGCGGATGCGCCGGCCAAGGTGTCGGACAGCGAGATCGACAGTCTCTACGAAGGATTCCACCCGGTATGAACGCTCAGAACACCGATGCCATGACGATGAATGGCGCCACCGCGCCGGCGTCAGGCGGCGGGATCGCGAACAAAAGCGGCCTCGTCAAAAAAATCGGCATCGGCATCGTGCTGCTGCTGGTGCTCGCCCAGGCGCTGTATGTGGTGCAGGCGCGGCCGCAGGATCTCATCACCGGCGTGCATGGCATGGCCGACATCATCAGGCGCTCGGTGCCGCCGAATGTCTCCGGCCTTGGGTCCCAGCTCTGGCCGGCTCTGGAGACCGTCGATATCGGCATCTTCGGCACCGTCTTCGCCGTGATCTTCGCACTGCCCCTGGCCATTCTGGCCGCGCGCAACACCACGCCGGCGCAGCCGGCTTATGTTTTCGCGCGCGGGCTGATCGCGATCTGCCGCTCGGTGCCGGATCTGGTCTGGGCGCTGCTCTTCGTCACCGCCGTGGGCCTCGGCCCGTTCGCCGGCGCGCTGGCTTTGACCATCCATTCGGTCGGTATGCTCGGGCGGCTGCTGGCCGAGGTGATCGAGGACATGGATATGGGCCCGATGGAGGCGCTGGCCTCGACAGGCGCCGGCCGGCTTCAGGTGTTCAGCCACGCCGTGGTGCCGACCGTACTGCCCTCGCTGCTTGGCATTTCGCTGTTCCGCCTGGACGAGAACATCCGCTCCTCGTTGGTGCTGGGCTTCGTCGGTGCCGGCGGCATTGGCTTCCAGCTGCTGAACGCGATGAACCTGTTCGACTACCCGACGGTCTCGACGCTGCTGGTCATGACCTTCATCATCGTCATGGGCGCGGAGCGCCTGTCCGCCGCCCTGCGCAAGCGGGTGACCTGACCGGCGACGCCTAGCCTCGATCCGCATCAACATCACGCCGGATAGACAACACTATCCGGCGTGATGCCTGACAAGCTGAAATTGAAAGCAGAAAGCAGCCGCTTTTTTGAAAAAAAGCGGCGCAAAAAACTTTTGTTTGGGCTGGGCCGGTGGCATTGAAGCCAGCACGGCCCAATTAAAAAAGTTTTTTTGCTTCTTTTTGTTCACAAAAAGAAGCCTTCCTCCTTGCTTCTCCTATCGCGCTCTAAGGCTGGTGCAGCCGGAGGAGAACCTGCCCGAGTCCATCATGGATCATGGTGACCGACACATAGAACACGATGGCGAGGCCAACCCAGGCCAGCCAGCGGAAGCGGTGCAGCAGCCGCGCGACCAGGCTCGCCGCAACACCCATCAGGGCGACTGACACCAAGAGGCCGATGGCGAGCACGGCCGGATGGGCCCGCGCTGCCCCGGCCACGGCCAGCACGTTGTCGAGACTCATCGAAAGATCGGCGACGATGATCCGCCAGATCGCGGTGCGCAGCCGGGAGCTCGGGTGAATCGCCGCATGGTGATCCGCCCGCTGCAGTTCGCGTGCCGATTTCCAGACAACCCAAAGCAGGAGCAGGCCACCCGCCAGGGTGAGGCCGATCAGCGCCAGGAGTTTTAACGCCACGAGGGCAAAGCCGATGCGAATGACGGTCGCCCCGGCAATGCCGGCCCAAATGGCGCGGCGGCGCTGTTGTGGCGGCAGGCCATTGACGGCCAGGCCGATGACAATGGCGTTGTCGCCGGCCAGGACCAGATCGATGACCAGGACCTGCGTCAGGACCGGCAAAAGGGCAAGCAATTCGTTCAAACTCACACCCCGTGAGCTGACCCGCCATAGACGGCTTGTCAATGCTGGTTCCGGGCGGTAGGCGGACCTGTCTTTCGCCAAGGAGCGCCGTTATGATCCCCCGCTATTCCCGCCCGCAGGCTGCTGCTATCTGGTCGCCCGAAAACCGGTACCGGATCTGGTTCGAAATCGAGGCCCTGGCCTGCGAAGCAATGGCCGAGATCGGCACGATCCCCGCCGAAGCTGCCGCGGTGATCCGCCAGCGCGGCGATGCGACGCTGGCCGCCATCGGCCCGGCCGATATTGAACGGATCGATGAGATCGAGCGCGAGACCCGGCACGACGTCATCGCCTTCCTGACCTGGCTGGCCGAAGGCGTGGGGCCGGAGAGCCGTTTCGTGCATCAGGGGCTCACCTCCTCCGACGTGCTGGATACGTGCCTCGCGGTGCAGCTGACCCAGGCAGCGGATCTGCTGCTGAATGATATCGACGATGTGCTGGCGGCGCTGAAGAAGCGCGCCTTCGAGCACAAGCACACCATCACGATCGGCCGCAGTCACGGCATCCACGCCGAGCCGACCAGCTTTGGCTTGAAGCTGGCGGGGCATTATGCGGAATTTTCGCGCAACCGGGCACGGCTGGAGGCCGCGCGGCGCGAAATCGCCACCTGCGCCCTGTCCGGTGCGGTCGGCACGTTCGCGCATGTGGACCCGGCCGTGGAAGCCTATGTCGCCGCCAAGCTGGGCCTGGACGTCGAACCCGTATCGACCCAGGTGGTGCCACGCGACCGACATGCGGCGTTTTTCGCGGCGCTTGGCGTGATCGCTTCGGGCATCGAGCGGCTGGCGACGGAAGTACGCCATCTGCAACGCTCCGAGGTGCGCGAGGCGGAAGAGTTCTTCCATGCCGGCCAGAAGGGCTCATCGGCGATGCCGCATAAGCGCAACCCGGTGCTCTCGGAGAATCTGTGCGGCCTGGCACGGCTGGTGCGGGCTTCCGTCATCCCGGCGATGGAAAACGTCGCTTTGTGGCACGAGCGGGATATCAGCCACTCCTCCGTGGAACGCGGCATCGGCCCCGATGCGACGGTAACGCTGGATTTCGCGCTCAGCCGTCTGGCCGGAATGATCGACAAGCTGACGGTCTATCCCGAGCAGATGCTGGAAAATCTCGAGAGCCTCGGCGGCGTCGTACATTCCGGCGAGGTTCTGCTGGCGCTGACCAAGGCGGGTATTCTCCGCGAGGACGCCTATAAAATCGTGCAGCGTAACGCCATGGCGACCTGGACCCGGCTCGGCAAACCCGACGGCCAGGATTTCCGTGCCAACCTGCTCGCGGATCCGGAGGTCGCCGGGCGTGTGTCGGAGGACGTGATCGATGCGGCGATGGATGCAAAACTGCATCTCGCTCAGGTTGACCTGATCTTCGCCCGCGTCTTCGGCGACTAGCGGCTGGCATCCCGGCCATGTGCTCGATCATTCTGCGGATGGGTCCGGACGGCGTGTCGATCGGGGCCAACCGCGATGAAATGCTCGCGCGACGCTGGGAGCCTCCGGCTGAATACTGGCCGGGGGTGATTGGCGGGCGCGACGTGCTGGGCGGCGGCACATGGATGGCGATCAACCGCCACGGCGTCATGGCTGCGGTTTTAAACCGGCACGGCAGCCTAGGCCCGGCAGCGGGCAAGCGCAGCCGCGGCGAATTGCCGCTTCTGGCCCTGCGCGAGACCAGTGCGGCCACGGCGGCAGCCCGCCTGGCCAGCCTGGATGCCGGGGCCTATCGCAGTTTCAACCTGGTGATCGCCGACAAACACGGCGCCTTTCTGCTGCGCGGCCTGGAGCGCGGTGTGCCGACGACGGAAGCGCTGGCCGCGCAGATCGTCATGCTGACCTCGGGCGAGCCGAACGATTTATCGTCGCCACGCATCGCCCGGCATCTGCCGAAATTCACCGCGGCGGATTTCGCGCAATGGGGGGATCTGCTGGCCGACCGGGCGCCGCCCTGGGAAAGTGCCCTCAATATTCCCGAACTCGGCGGCTTCGGCACGGTGTGTTCCTCGTTGCTGAGCCTACCCTATCATGGCAAACCGCATTGGCGGTTTGCCGGCGGCGCGCCGCATGCGGCGGCGTTCGAGACTGTTGCTCTCTACGGGCACGAATAAAAATTACGGTGGAGCCTGACAGGTTTAAGTAAAAACCGGAAAGCGGCCGCTTTTTTGAAAAAAAGCGGCGCAAAAAACTTTTGTTTAACTGGGCCGGAGGCGCGGAAACCTGCACGGCCCAGAGTCAAAAAGTTTTTTGCTTCTTTTTTTCAAAAAAGAAGCTCTTCCCTTCGCTTAAACATGCCTCGTCCTCAACCGATCACGCACTCAATGGTGCGCGCCGCACTTCGACCGTGTCGCGCCGTTCACCAGCATGTTTATGGCGCAAATGCTCCGCCAAGCGTGATGGTCTTCCGCCTTGCCAAATCATAACCAAATGTCTAACGGACATATCCGTTTCCTGGAGGCGCGTTTGATTAAAATATTATTGCTGCTGGTCTTTGTGATCACGCTCGCGGTGCCGTTTTATAACCGCACCGGTCCGGCTTTGCTGGGCTTCCCCTTCTTCTATTGGTATCAGCTGGTGGCCGTTCCGGTCTCCTCCCTGCTCATCTACATCGTCTTCCGTGCTGAAGACCGCGAGGAGACCGAGTAATGACCTACCCTGTCGCAACGATCGTCTTTCTGGCGCTGATCGCCTTCGTCATCGTTCTCGGCTTTGTCGCCGGCCGCTGGAAGGCCGGCGACATGAGCCATATCGAGGAATGGGGCTTGGGTGGCCGGCGTTTCGGGACCTGGGTTTCCTGGTTTCTGATCGGCGGTGACGTCTACACCGCATACACTTTCATCGCCATTCCGGCGCTGATGTTCGGGGCCGGCGCGCTGGGCTTTTTCGCGGTACCCTACACGGTCATCTGCTACCCGATCCTGTATCTGGTGTTCCCCAAACTCTGGAAGGTGGCGCGCAACCACGGTTACATCACCGGTCCGGAATTCGTCCGCGGCCGGTATGGCAATCGCTGGCTGGCCTTGGCGGTCGGCGCGACCGGTATTTTCGCGACCATGCCCTATATCGCCCTGCAGCTGATCGGCATGCAGACGGTGATCGGCGCGCTCGGCATTCCGGGCCATATCCCGCTGATCATCGCCTTCGCGGTGCTTGCGGCCTTCACCTACACGTCCGGCCTGCGCGCGCCGGCGATGATTTCCATCGTCAAGGATCTGCTGATCTATCTGACGGTGATTGTCGCCGTGATCGTCATCCCCATCGAGCTCGGTGGTTTTGGTGCGATCTTCGCTAAGATCGCACCCGCGAAGCTGCTTCTGCCCACGCCGCCGGCTGGCAGCACCG
Source organism: uncultured Pseudomonadota bacterium (assembly GCA_963780465.1). Classification (GTDB taxonomy): domain Bacteria; phylum Pseudomonadota; class Alphaproteobacteria; order Acetobacterales; family Acetobacteraceae; genus Acidocella. Next base: position 232,021 of record CAWACI010000012.1, on the reverse strand, counting down.
GCTCTTACACCGCCTATACGACGCTGGCGCTCGGCTCGGCGATGGCCTTGTTCCTGTACCCGCATACCACCACGGGTATTTTGAGCGCCTCCGGTCCGCGGGTGATCCGCCGTAACGCGGCGCTGTTGCCGGCCTATACCATCATGCTCGGCCTGCTCGCGCTGCTGGGCTTCATGGCGGTCGCCGCTGGCGTGAAGAGCATGCCGCAATTTGCCGCGGGCTTCGCGCATTATGGTACCAGCTTCTCGGTTCCGGCACTGGTGCTCTATGCGTTCCCGGGCTGGTTCGTCGGCATCGCCTTCGGCGCCATCGCGGTCGGCGCCCTGGTGCCCGCCGCGATCATGGCGATTGCCTCGGCGAATATTTTTACCCGCGACATCTATAAGCAGTTCGTCTCCTCGGCCAAACCCGGAGCGGAAACACAGATCGCCAAGCTGTTCTCCATTGTCATGGTGATCGGCGCGGTCGCGTTCATTCTGGAGGTCCCCAGCACCTATGCCGTGCAGCTGCAATTGCTCGGCGGCATGTGGATCATCCAGACCTTCCCGGCGATTGTGTTCTCGGTGTTCACCCGGTTCTTCAATGGCTGGGCGCTGCTGATCGGCTGGGCCGTGGGCATCGTCTCGGCGACCTATCTGGTGGCGTTGAACCACCTGACCGGGGCGATCTGGGCGTTTCATATCCTCGGCTACACCATCCCGAGCTATATCGCCCTTGCCACCGTCCTGCTGAACGCCGTGGTCGCGGCGGTGCTGAGCGTGCCGCTCAATGCCGTCGCATCCGACCGCGCTGGCGATACCACCAGCGCGGCCGATTACGTTTAAAAAATCTTGTTGATCAGGTCGTCACCGATGCCGAAACCGGCGCCGGTGACGATCGCCCGGCCAAAGCCGGAATTGAGGAACTCGCCCAGAATACCGCCCTGCTGCTGCGGCTGCTGCGGGTAGCCGCCATAGTTCTGCGGGGGATAAGGCATTGGCTGCTGCATCTGCGGCTGGTTGCCCCACGGCGCCTGAGGCGGCATCTGCTGCATGGCCTGGTTCTGGTTTTCCACGAAATTATGCAATAGCTGCAGCAGGTTAGCGACCTGATTCTGCTCAGCCTGAATGGCCAGGGCAATGCTCTTCAGGTCCAAAAGCCATTCGCGGGCCTCCTGGTTGCCGGCCTGAGCCGAGCCCTGGAGCTTCATGGCGAGATCGCGCAGTTCCTGCACGGTCTGCTGCGACTGTGACTGAAGCTGACGATACTGATTGTCGATGATCTGAATGTCCATGCTAATCTCCTTTGGATAGGTCACCATATAGGAAGCACTTTTGCTGAACCGAGGGCAACTTCGAGGCAGATTGTGACAGTTTGTCACCAGACCTTACGAGGGCTGGAGCGCGATGGGTGAAACGCTTCTTTTTTGGAAAAAAGAAGCAAAAAACTTTTGACTCCTCTGGGACTGTGGCATTGCAACCAGCACGGCCCAAATTACCAAAAGTTTTTGCGCCGCTTTTTTCAAAAAGCGGCTGCTTCCTGTTTCAACCTTATCCGATCACGCTCTACGCCACGGCCTTTTTCACGAGACGGCGATACTCCGCACAGGCTTGCCCGAACGCCTCGAACAGCCTCTTGCGGTCGAGAAAATGCGTGACTTCCCATTCCGGGTGCCATTGCACGGCGATGGCGAAACCGCTGGCGCCTTCGACACGCACGGCCTCGATGGTGCCGTCCGGCGCTAAAGCTTCGACCACAAGGCCGGAAGCCAGCTGGTCGATCCCCTGGCCGTGCAAGGAATTCACGCGAATGGTCTCGGTGCCGCAAATCCGCGCCAGCTCCCCGGAGAGCGTCACATCATGCTTCAGGCTGAAGCGCTGCTCGCGGCTCCCCTCGCCGGCCCGATGATCCATGCGGCCCGGGACGTTATGCACCTCCTGAAAGAGCGTGCCGCCCAACGCGACGTTGAGCTCCTGCAGGCCACGGCAAATGCACAGGATCGGCATGCCGCGATCGAGGGCCGCGCGGATCAAGGGCAGCGTCGTCGCATCGCGCTCCGGGTCGTGATGATCCGGCGTGGCGTCAAAATCCGCGCCATAGCACATCGGCGCCACGTTGGACGGGCTGCCATTGAACATGATGCCGTCCAGCCGGTCGAGCAGCGCGCCCATCGCCTCCCCTTCCGGGGGGATCAGGACAGGAATGGCGTGCGAGGCGGCCATCAGCGCCGCGCCGTACCGGGCCGGCGTGGCATGCTGAATGTAGTTGCTGACAAGCTTGGTGCAGGCGGGGATGCCGACGACGCTCGGGCTGGTCATGTTGATGTCTCCACAGGCGCAAAGCTTAATCGGGGACGAAGGCTCGCTGCAAGCACGGCGGCCAGGGCGCATAGCAGCATGGCGACGGCCATGGGCGTGGCCGTTCCGTTGCCGAAAACGCCCATCGACAGCCCGGCGATGGCACCGCCGCTATACTGCATCGTGCCGAGCAGGGCCGAGGCGCTGCCGGCATGGGCCTGGTGCCGCGACAAGGCGCCAACCATCGCACAAGGGGTTACGAGGCCAAAACCTGCCTCACTGATCAGCAGCCCGACAAGGATGGCATAAGGGCCAAGAGGGTGCCACGCCAGCAGTGTCAGCCCCAGGCAAGCCAATACCAGGATGCCGCTTGCGACGGAGATGACCGGCGCGATGCCGAAACGGTGCACCAGGCTGGGGTTGAGCTGGCTGTAGCCGATGTAAGCGGCGGCATTCATGCCGAACAACGCCGCGAAACCGGCGCTGCTCCAGCCATAATGGCCGATAAAAATCTGCGGCGCCGCGGCCAGATAGGCGAACAAACAGGCCGAGATACAGGCACCGATGCAGGCATGGGTGAGGAAGGAGCGCTCCTTGAAGATAACGCCATAGCGAATGATGACAGGCAGAACGCCGATTTGTGACCGGCGCTCGAGCGGCAATGTGTCGGGGAGCAGGAACCAGATCGCCACGAGGGCGACGACGCCGTAGACCGCGCAGGCAACAAAAATCACCCGCCAATCCACCACCGACACGACCAGCGCCCCCAGCATCGGCGCCAGGATCGGCGCCACGCCCATGACCAGCATGAGTTGCGAAAACATCTTGGCGGCCGCCGGCCCGTCGGCGAGGTCGCGCACCATGGCGCGCGGGATCACCACGCCGGCCGAACAACCGAGCGCCGAGAGAAAGCGGAAGACGATGAAGGATTGCACGTCCCAGCACAGCGCGCAGCCGATCGAGGCAAGGGTGTAAATGGCCAGCCCGACCAGCAAAGGCAGGCGGCGCCCCAGCCGATCCGACACGGCGCCCTGGGTCATTTGCCCAAACGCCAACCCCACAAAATAAGCGGCCAGGGAGTATTGCGGCGCCGCGGCATTATGAAAATCCCGGGCGATGGCGGGGAAGGCCGGCAGGTACATGTCGGTGGAAACCGGACCGACGGCGATCAGAAACCCCAGGAGAATCGGGAGTTTTTTTGTAACGGGACGTACCATGGCCATGGCTTTAAGGGGCACCGCGAGCAGCGGAAACCCCCTGCCGCGCATCGGTGATGCGCTTTCGGGCCGCCGCCGGTGGAACGGCAGAAGCGCTTCAATTTTCGGCGGCGCTGATGTAGGCCGGTATTATGACACGCAGATCCGAGCTGAGCCGCAAAACTGCCGAGACCGACATCGTGGTTCGCCTGAACCTGGACGGTACCGGGATCACCAAAATCGCCACGGGCATAGGGTTTTTCGACCATATGCTGACCGCCTTCGGTCGCCATGGCTTGTTTGATCTGGACGTGGAGGCAAAGGGCGACCTGCATATCGACGCGCATCATACCGTAGAGGATGTCGGGATCGTCCTGGGCCAGGCGCTCGCCCATGCGTTGGGGGAAAAGAGAGGCATCACGCGCTTTGGCCAGGCCAGCATCCCGATGGATGAGGCATTGGTCGACGCGTCGATCGACCTGTCCGGCCGCGCCTATCTGGGCTGGAACCTCACTTTCGAACGGCCGATGCTCGGCAGCATGGACACCCAGCTGGTGGAAGAGTTCTTTCGCGCGCTGACCGGAAACGGTCTGTTCGCCCTGCATTTGCGCCAGCTTGCCGGCACCAATGCGCATCACGTGGCGGAGGCGGCGTTCAAGGCTTGCGCCCGGGCGCTCCGCATGGCGGTGGCGCTCGATGCCCGCGTTGCGGACAAAATTCCCTCCACGAAGGGGATCATCTGATGTCTGGCGCAAAATGCTCGTAGCGGTCGTCGATTATAGCAGCGGAAATCTCGCCTCCGCCGCCCGCGGGCTGATGCTTGCCGCAGAACAAGAGGGGGTGGCCGCCGATATACGCATCACCGCCGATCCAGACCTCATCGCGCGCGCGGATCGTATCGTTCTCCCCGGCCAGGGCGCGTTTGCCGATTGCGCCGCCGGTCTGGCCGGCGTGGCGGGGCTGCAAGAGGCGATCACCGGACGCGTCATGGAAGGTGCCCCGTTTCTTGGCATCTGCGTGGGCATGCAATTGCTGGCCGAGCGTGGGCTGGAATTCGGCGTGACGCCGGGCTTTGGCTGGATTGCGGGGGAAATCGCCCCCCTCCCCGCACGCGGTTTGCGGTTGCCCCATATGGGCTGGAATGAGCTTATCTTCGAGCCGGATTCGCATCCGCTGCTGCACGGGCTGAAGCCGGGCGACCACGCTTATTTCGTTCATTCCTATGCCCTGCAAACCGAACAGCCCGAACAGGTGCTGGCGACCACCGACTACGGTGGTCCGGTCGTCGCCATGGTGGCGAAAGGAAATTGCGCCGGTACGCAGTTTCATGTGGAAAAGAGCCAGCAGGTTGGCTTAAAAATTCTCGGTAATTTCTTGCGCTGGTCTCCTGAAGCGTGACAGCTTCAGAAACTGTCATGGCTGGTCCCTTGATTAGCAACCCCACAAGCGCGAAGAGGCAGCGGTGAAATACGACCTGCCCCCTCCCGCCACCTTGGTTGCCGAGCGCATCGAACAGTTCGATGACGAGGCGGATATCCACGCCCTCGCCGAGGCTGCCACGGCGGCGATCCTCGATGGCGGTGGTTTCGGCTGGGTCAAACCGCCGAAAGCCGCCTTGCTGGAACAATATTTCCGCGGTGTTCTGCTGGTGCCGGAACGGGAACTGATCGTCGGCCGCATGGATGGCGTGATCTATGGTGCCGTGCAGTTGCACCGCCCGTCGCGCAATAACGAGGCACAGGCGCTGGCAGCCCATTTGATGCACCATTTTGTGGCGCCCTACGCGCGTGGGCACGGTCTGGCGCGGCTGATTCTCCAGCGGGCCGAAGAACATGCGCGCGCGCTTGGATATCAGGTGCTGAACCTCGATGTGCGTGAAACCCAGGAGGCAGCCATCGCCCTCTTTGAGGCCGCGGGCTTTACAAGATGGGGAACCCACCCGGCTTATGCGCGGGTAAAGGGAAAGACGATTCGCGGACACTTCTATTATAAGCTTTTGAAATGACACTGACCTTATACCCTGCGATCGATTTGAAAGACGGCGCCTGCGTGCGTCTGCAGCGCGGCGAGATGGACCGCGCGACTGTTTATGGCGCTGATCCGGCAGCGCAGGCCCGGGCCTGGCAGGAGGCCGGTTTTTCCTGGGTGCATGTGGTTGATCTGAACGGCGCCTTCGCCGGAAAAACCGTCAATGCCGCGGCGGTCAAATCCATCCTGGGCGCGGTCGATGTTCCGGTGCAGCTGGGGGGCGGCATCCGCGATCTCGCGGCGATCGAAAACTGGCTTGACGCGGGTGTCACCCGCGTCATTCTCGGCAGCGCCGCCGCGAAAAACCCGGCGCTTGTGATTGAAGCGGCGCAGAAATTTCCCGGCCGGGTGGTGGTGGGAATTGACGCGAAGGGCGGCATGGTCGCGACCGAGGGTTGGGCGGAAACATCCAGCCTCAAAGCCTCGGAACTGGCACGGCGGCTGGAAAACGCCGGGATTGCCGCGATCATCTATACCGATATCGCCCGGGACGGCATGAAGACCGGGCTTAATCTGGCGGAAACGCTGGCTTTGGCGCAGGCCGTCAGCGTGCCGGTCATCGCCTCGGGCGGCGTTGCCGGCGTTGCCGACATTATCGCCCTGAAAGCCGCCGCCCGGGAGCAGAAAAACCTGAGCGGCAGCATCCTCGGCCGCGCTTTGTATGACGGCAGCCTGACGCCCGCGGAAGCCCTTGCCGCATGCTGAAACTGCGCGTGATCCCCTGCCTTGACGTCAAGGATGGAAGGGTCGTGAAGGGGGTGAATTTCGTCTCGCTGCGCGATGCCGGGGATCCGGTTGAGCAAGCGACGGTGTACGACAGGGCCGGGGCGGACGAGCTGACCTTTCTCGACATCACCGCCAGCAGCGATAACCGCGACACAATCCTCGATGTCGTGTCGCGAACCGCGGAAAGGGTGTTTTTGCCGCTGACCGTCGGCGGGGGCATTCGCAGCGTGGCGGATATGCGGCGGCTGCTGCTCGCGGGCGCGGATAAATGCAGCATCAACTCGGCGGCGATCAGCCGGCCCGAACTCGTCCGCGAAGCGGCGCAGAAATTCGGCAGCCAGTGCGTTGTGGTGGCGATCGATGCGCGTATGGCGGCTCCGGGAAAATGGGAGGTGTTCTCCCATGGCGGCCGGGTCAATACGGGCCTCGATGTGATCGAATGGGCCAGGCGCATGGAAGCCTCCGGCGCGGGGGAATTGCTCCTGACCTCGATGGACCGGGACGGTACCGGAAAAGGCTTCGACCTGGCGCTGCTGCAGGCGGTCTGCCAGGCCGTCCGCCTGCCGGTTGTGGCCTCGGGCGGTGTCGGCAGCCTGGAGCATTTCGTGGAAGGGGCGCGGGCCGGCGCCACCGGGCTGCTGGCGGCCAGCGTGTTCCATTTCGGCCAGTTTTCCATTGCGCAGGTGAAGCACGCTTTGCACGAGGCCCAGTTGCCCGTGCGAATGCTCAACGCCAGTCGCCCCAACATGAATGAGGCATAATGGCTAAGAAGACAGAAAAACCGGCATCCGCTGCGAAAGTGAAGCGGGCCAGTGTGCCGCCACCGCCGCCCCGGCCGAGCCATGCCGAAATTGCCGTTCTGCCGCCTGTTGATGCGCCCGATGCGCGGGTCTTGGACCGGCTTTGGGCGACGGTATTATCCCGCAAGGATGCCTCCCCCGAGGAGAGCCATTCGGCGCGGCTGCTCTCCCGCGGGACGGCAAAAATCGCGCAGAAATTCGGCGAAGAGGCCGTGGAATGTCTCATTGAAGCGGTCGGCGGCCACCGGACCGCGCTGGTCTCCGAGAGCGCCGACGTGCTGTACCATCTGCTGGTTCTATGGGTCGATGCCGGCCTGCGGCCCGAGCAGATCTGGGCGGAGCTGAGCCGCCGCGAGGGCACCAGCGGCATTGCCGAAAAAGCCTCGCGCAAGCCGGAATTACCGAGCGCCGTGACGAAAAAAATCCCGTAGGGACTGATCGGTTTAAGGGAAAACAGGAAAGCAGCCGCTTTTTTAAAAAAAAGCGGCGCAAAAAACTTATGGCACCTCTGGGCCGGTGGCGTTGACACAAGCACGGCCCTGTTTGGAAAAAGTTTTTTGCTTCTTTTTTTCAAAAAAGAAGCACTTCCCTTCGCTTTGACATGACTTATCCTATCCCTATCACGCTTTAGAATAATGCCGGCGCCGGCGATCAGGGGCAGCCGGCATCGCTGTCAGGTAACACCAAGGGAGGGGCAATATGACCGCTTATGACGACAACAACATCTTCGCGCGCATCCTGCGCGGAGAGATCCCCTGCGAACGGATTTATGAAGACGAGTTTGCCCTCGCCTTTCCCGATATCCGGCCGCAAGCGCCGCGCCACGTGCTCGTCATCCCGAAAGGCAAATATGTTTCAATCAGCGATTTTGGCGCCAAAGCCACGGCCGAGGAGATTACCGGCTTTTTCCGCGCGGTCTCGCTGGTGGCGGAGAAGTTGGGGATTGTGGCAAGCGGCTACCGGATGATCGCCAATGCCGGCCCTGACAGCCATCAGGAAGTCCCGCATTTTCACGTCCACCTTCTCGGCGGCCGCCGCCTCGGAGCGATGCTCGTCAACGCATGATGGAACGAGGCAAAGCCGCTGAGGTGCTGCGGGCCTTTCTCGTGCTCGGCGTCAGCTCGTTCGGCGGCCCGATTGCGCATCTGGGCTATTTTCGGCGCGAGTTCGTGGACAAACGCCGCTGGGTGAGCGCGGAAGAATACGGGAACCTATTGGCGCTCTGCCAGTTTCTGCCGGGGCCAGCATCCAGCCAGGTTGGGTTTTGCCTGGGGATGCGGCGGGCCGGCTGGGCCGGTGGGCTTGCCGCGTGGTGCGGCTTCACGCTGCCTTCGGCGTTGTTGATGTACCTGGCGGGGCGTTGGGCCAGCGCCCTGCAAACGATACCGGTGGTCCATGGCGCGTTGCATGGCTTGCAGCTGGCGGCGGTTGCCGTTGTTGCGCAAGCGGTGTGGCTGATGGCGCGCAGCCTGTGCCCGGACACGCCACGCCGGATCGCGGCTTTGCTGTCAGTTGCCATCGCCTTGGGGATCCCGGGTACGTTCGGGCAACTGCTTGTCCTGGCCTTTGGCGCGTGTATCGGCCTCATCGTTCTCCCGGCCTCCTCCACCTCCCCTGATGCTGCCGGGGCACGACACCTATGGCGGGCCGACTCGCTCCTTATGGCGGCGGTGTTCCTGGCTCTTCTGGCGTTGGCTTTCGCGGCGCCCAAAACGGGCACGTTAGCGTTGTTCTCCGCCTTTTACCGCGCTGGTGCGTTCGTGTTTGGCGGTGGCCATGTGGTGTTACCCCTGCTCCATGATGCCACGGTGGCACCCGGCTGGGTTTCACCCTCGCTTTTTCTCGCGGGTTATGGCGCGGCGCAGGCCGTGCCGGGGCCGCTTTTCACGGTCGCCGCATTTTTTGGAACCATCGCTTCAGTCGGCCCGAAGGGATTGGCGGGGGCTGCCATCGCGACCGTGGCGATTTTTCTCCCCGGTCTTTTGCTGGTGTCAGCATGCTTACCCTATTGGCAGCTGATCCAACGCCATCCGCGGATTGCCGCGGTCATGAAAGGCATTAATGCGGCCGTGGTCGGGCTGCTGGCTGCCGCGCTGGTCAATCTGCTTCATCTGGGCACGATCCTCAGCGCTGCGGATCTCGGTCTTGTCGCGCTGGCGATTTTGCTGCTCACAAAATTCCGCACGCCGCCGATTCTCGTCGTGCTGATTTGCGCTGCCACTGGCGCCGCAATAACGCGCTTCGCCTGATCAGGCGCTGAACTGGATCACTTCGCGCAACATGGGATAAATCTCATTCGTCCAACGCTTGCCAGAGAAAACCCCGTAATGACCAACCCCCATTTGCACATGGAGGCGCTTCAGCATAGGGCGTAGATTCGGGCATAAATCCAAAGCCGCCGCGGTTTGGCCGAGACCGCAAATGTCGTCGCGCTCACCTTCGACAACAAAGAGAAAGGTCTTTTGCACCATTTCCGGCTTCACCAGGCGATCGCGATATTTCAACTCACCTTTCGGCAAATCGTGATCCATGAAAATGCGCTGCACGGTTTCGAGATAGAATTCCGCCGGAAGATCCATCACCGCCAGGTATTCGTCATAGAAGGCGCGGTGCATCTCGGCGGCCACCTCATCATCCGTCGCCAGCGAGCGGAATTGCCGGATATGCGCACCGATATGCTTGTCGAGATTCATCGAGACAAAGGCCGATAGCTGGATAAACCCCGGATAGACCCGCCGTCCTGCGCCACGAAAACGCCAGGGCACGACGCTGATCATTCGCTCTTCGAACCAGGCAATGTCCTTGGTCTTTGCCAGCTTGTTGACCTTGGTCGGATTCCGCCGTGTATCTATCGGACCGGCCATCACCGTCATGCTGCGCGGCGTGGCTGGGTTATCGTCTTCGGACATGATTGCAACGGCGGCCAAAACGGCAACCGCCGGTTGGCAAACCCCCACAACATGGCTGCGGGGCCCCATAAACTCCAAAAATTTTATAACGTGCTCGACATATTCATCGAATCCAAAACGCCCTGCTTCCAGCGGCATATCACGTGCATTTTGCCAATCCGTGATATAGACGTCGTGATCCTGCAGTAGTGTTTCCGCGGTGCTGCGCAGCAAGGTTGCGAAATGCCCGGACATCGGCGCCACCAGCAGAACCTTTGGCTGCGTCCGATCCATATCTTTCTTGAAGTGGATCAGGCTGGCGAAGGGGGTTGAAAATACCATTTCATCTTCGACCGTTACGAGCTGGTTACCCACCATAACGTCGTTGATCTCGTAGGCGGGACGTTTATGTGTCGTGCCAGAATGCCCAAAGACATCCAGCGCCGCCGTGATATGGCGCAGCATGATGTCGTAGGGCTGGGCCGGCGCGACGGTCCGCAACAGAGAGCTGCTGTTTCGAGCCATCATTCGCAGCGGATCCATAATATCCGCGTGAGCCTGATAGAGGTCGTAAATCATCGTTCAATCCCTCAGCCGAATGTGGTATCGGCGTAGTCAGGAAATCAGGTGTTCACATCATTGTGCACTGCGTCTTGCGACAATCGTACAGCACTTAAGCAAAACGAAAGGGCCATCATGACCGAGGCGACCCTGCTCATCAGCAGCAAGAATTACTCCTCCTGGTCGTTGCGCGGCTATCTGTTGGCAAAGCTGTCGGGCATCGAATTCGTCGAGGAGAAGGTGTCGCCTGACGACGCACGGGCACGGGAAGAGTTGCTGATGCGCACCTCCTCGATTCTCGTGCCGTGCCTCATTCATGGCGAGGTTTCCGTCTGGGATACGCTGGCGATCGCCGAATATCTGAACGAGCTGTTTCCCGAAGCGCAGATGCTTCCCACCGAAAAAGTGGCCCGCGCGCGATGCCGGTCGATTTCCGGTGAAATGCATTCCGGCTTTGCGGCGCTGCGCTCCTCGCTGCCGATAAATCTGCGTTTTCGCAAGCCGGGCTTCACGGTCTGGTCTTCGGCGCAAGCCGATATCGACCGGATCACATCGATCTGGCGGGAATGCCTGGCGACCTGGAAAGGGCCGTTTCTGTTCGGGAAAAAACCGACCATTGCCGACGCCATGTACGCGCCGGTCGTGACCCGTTTTCTGAGCTATGACGTGACGATTGGCCCCACTTGCGAGGATTACAGCGACACCATCATGTCCTGGGCGCCAATGGCCCGTTGGGTGGCCGACGCCAAGCAGGAGCCGCAGGAGATTATTGAGCTCGACATGGATTTTTGATGGAAAGCCAGACCGAAAAAGCCGGTGAGACCGGCCTTTTCGGTGGTCTATTTTGGCGCTTCGGCCCATGGCGTGGGCGCTGGGATGGCACAGGGGCCTTCCACATCAACCGTCCCGAAATCTGCCGGCGATACAATTTCGATATATTCCATATCTGGTGAGTAATCGAAAAGGTAATGCGTGATGCCGGGCTGCTGATGAACGCAATCGCCCGCGGCGACCAGATGCTCCTTGTCGCCATACATGAAACGGGCCCAGCCCTTTTGCATGATGACGATGTGGAAATCCGCGATATGGCGATGCCAGCCTGTGCCCTGTTCGGGCGGGCAGTTCGGGTTCGCCTTGACGAGCTGACAAAGGACACGCCCGCCGGTTGCCGCCGCGACGCCGAGGTCGCGATACATGAAAAAATCCCGCAACCCGTCCGTTTGCCACGGGGTGTCGCCAGGCTTCACATGCGAAAAAAGTGTCTGAGCCGTTTTGCCGAGCATCGGTCTCGCTCCAAAGGGCTTGATGGACGAGGTATATGACACAAAAGTGCAATTATTTCAAGTATTTTTTTAGCGAAGTCTATAATTTTGGAAGTCAGTCTTCCCGCTCCGCGCGCACCAGAACGTCACGTTTACCGACATGATTCGCCGCGCTGACGACTCCTTCCTTCTCCATCTGTTCAATCAGCTTGGCCGCCCGATTATAGCCGATCTGCAGATGGCGCTGAATGAACGAGGTGCTGGCCTTGCCCTCCCGTGCCACGAGGGCCACGGCCTGATCGTAGAGCGCGTTCTCGCCGGTTGTATTGCCGCCGACCATGGCGGACGAGGACGGCGCCTCGTCCTCAACCGGCTCCGTCACCTCGTCGAGGTAAGCCGGCTCCCCTTGTTCGCGCAGGAAGGAGACAACCGCCTCGACCTCCTGATCGGACACAAAGGGGCCATGAACACGGGTGATCCGGCCGCCACCGGCCATATAAAGAAGATCGCCCTGCCCCAGCAATTGCTCCGCGCCCTGCTCGCCCAGGATCGTCCGACTGTCGAATTTGGAGATGACCTGGAAGCTGATTCGCGTCGGGAAATTGGCCTTGATCGTTCCTGTAATGACGTCAACCGACGGGCGCTGGGTCGCCATGATCACGTGAATTCCGGCCGCGCGCGCCATTTGCGCCAGGCGCTGGACGGCGATTTCGATTTCCTTGCCGGCGACCATCATCAGGTCGGCCATCTCGTCAATGAATACGACGATGAATGGCAGCGGCTCGAGAGCCAAAGGCTGATCTTCGAATACAGGCTTGCCGGTCTCCGAGTTGAAGCCGATCTGCACCCGCCTTGTCACCACTTCGCCGCGGGCACGCGCCTCGTTCACCCGGTCGTTATACCCGGCGATGTTGCGCACGGAGAGCTGGCTCATCGAGCGGTAACGCCGCTCCATTTCCCGCACGACCCATTTCAGCGCCGCCACCGCCTTTGCCGGCTCGGTGACGACCGGCGCCAAGAGATGCGGAATGCCGTCATAGACCGATAGTTCAAGCATCTTCGGGTCGATGAGGATGAGCCGGCATTGTTCGGGCGAGAGCCGGTACAGCAGGCTCATGATCATGGCGTTCACGCCGACCGACTTGCCGGAACCGGTTGTGCCGGCGATCAGCAGATGCGGCATGCGGGCAAGGTCGGCAATGATCGGCGCGCCGGAAATGTCCTTACCCAGAGCCAGCGACAATTTCGAAGACTGGCTTTCCCAGATATCGGCGCCCAGAAGCTCCGACAGGAAGACCGTTTCACGCTTCGTGTTCGGCACTTCGATGCCGATCACGTTGCGGCCGGAGACGGTGGCGATACGCACCGCGACCACGGAAAGCGAACGGGCGATGTCATCGGCCAGGCCGACCACCCGCGCGGAACGGATTCCAGGCGCCGGTTCCAGCTCATAGAGGGTGACGACGGGGCCCGGCCGGATTTCGACGATTTTTCCCTGGACCCCGTAATCCTGGAGCACGTTCTCCAGCAGGCGTGCGTTGTTTTCCAGCGCCTCCGTCGATGGCCCGGTTGTGCTGCGCGGCGGGGCGGTTCGCAGCAGATCAAGTGCTGGAAAGTTCCACCCGGCTTCGAGCAAGGGGAGACGCTCCTGACGGGGCGTGGCCATCTTGGTCTGCAACACCGTTTTGACCGAAGGTTTGCTCTTCGGCAGTGGCACCTGCACCGGCAGCGGAACCGACACCGACATCGCACCTTCCTCGGCGTCATTCTGCCCAAGCGAAATGCGCGGGACCCAGGCTTTGCCCGGGGCCTCGCCGGCGGCCTGCTCCGAAGCGCTCTGCAGTAACGGCGTGATCCAGGAGGACACCGCCTCGGCGCCGCGCCGGCCATGGCTGACGGACGCCATGGCCGCCCGCGCCGCCTTGCGTCCGCCGGAGCGCCATTCGCTCGGCGTAAAGCCCAAGGCAAAACCAAAGGCCCCAACGGCCAAGAGCAAAGTGACGATCATGACCGAGCCGCTGCCAATCCGGCCAAGAATCGAGCTGCTCAGACCGACGAAAGCATTCGACAGCACGCTGCCCGCCGCACCGCCAATGCCGGCCGGTACGGGCCAAGCAAGCGGCGGGCCGGGAATGATGGCAAGCGCCATCGCCAAGGCCGAAGCCAGCAAGGGCATTGCCAGGCCGCCGAGTACGATTCTGGTTTTCAGGTAACCGATCGCGCCCCTGGTGCCGAGACGATAGCTCCACGCCAGGAGCACCAGCGGGGGAACGAAACCGGCCACGCCAAAGCCCTGCAACATCAGATCCGCGAGTGCCGCGCCCACACTGCCGGCAAAATTCGTCACCGGCGCCGTGCTGGCGGTATCGAAAGACGGATCGTGGGGGTTGTAGGACAAGAGGGCAAGCAGGAGCGAGATGCCGACCAGCGCCGCACCGACCGCCAAAAGCTCCGAGAGCCTGCGGCGCAGCTGCGCCCGAATTGCTGGAGAGATGAAACGCCGGGCTTCGAAATTTACCGCCATATTTGGCGTTATACGGTGGAGATCCCTGATTTCAAAATAAATTGTTGGCGCCGAAGGGCCCGCTCCCGCTGGGCCGACGCCTTGCCCGTCCCCAAAAATGGAAACAGCGCCTTGCGGCGCTGTTTCTCTGTTTGCGGATGCGAGCCTGTTTTAGTCGCCCATCACCGGGATTTTCTGACCGTCAGCGAAAATCGCATAAGCCTCTTCGCCGTGCACCGCATCGTCGCCGATGAGCAGGGTCTCCTCGTCCATGCGCAGCGGCACAAACAGGCCAATGAGCTTCAGCAGAATGTAGGTGCCGATGACATTGAACACGATGATGAAGGCGGCACCGTAGATCTGCAGCAACACTTGGTGAGGATTGCCATAGAGCGCCCCGGTAACACTGACGGCGTCGTTCTTGGTGCCGTACCATTCGATCATCTTCGGATCGGCGAGAATACCGGTGCCGATACCACCGACGACCGCGGCGACACCATGGGTATGAATCACGCCCAGCGTATCGTCGACCCGACGGAAGAGCTTGGTTTTACCGAGCCAGTTCCAGGTCATCCAAGGCAGGGCAGCCGCGACGATGCCGAGAATGATCGCGCTGGTGCCGTTGACGTAACCAGCGGCAGGGGTGATCGCGACCAGGCCGCAGATCATGCCGTTGACGGCGCCAAGGACGGACGGCTTGCCATAGGCGAAGACGTCAAAGAACATCCAGGTGAGCAGGGCCGCCGCGGTCGCCGTGTGCGTGTTGAGCACGCCGACGCCAGCATCGGCGTTCGCGGTGAACGGATCGCCACCGTTGAAGCCCGACCAGCCGAGCCAGAGCAGGCCGGCACCCGCCAGAGTGATGAGCAGCGAATTCGGGTGGAAGCTCTCGCGGTCACGCGGCAAGCGCGGACCAATGACCGCCGCGGCGGTGAAGCCGGACGAGGCAGCCGCCAAGTGAATGACATAGCCACCCGAATAGTCGACCACGCCCATGGAGCCGAGCCAGCCGCCGCCCCACAGCGAGTAGGCGCCCACCGAATAGATGAAAGTGGTCCAGAGCGGGACGAAGATCATCCAGGACTTGAAGCTCATACGGCCAAGCACCGAGCCGGCCAGAATGATCGGGGTGATGGCCGCGAACACGAACTGGAAGTACACCATCGTCGCCATGCCGTAGCCCAAAGCGGGCATGCCGGACGCGGCGGAGGGAATAATGGCTTCCTTCTCCATATTATAGGCAGAGGTCGTGGGGTTTGGATGGCCTATAAAAGCGTTGCCGCCGGTACCTGGCATGGCGAACCACGGTTTGCCGAACGACATATTATAGGCCCATAGCACCCACACGATGAGCACCGCGGAAAAGGCATAGAACACCATGAAAGCGGAGTTGATCGCCCATTTTTTCTTCACAACGCCGCCATAGAGCAGCGCCAGGCCGGGAATGCTCATGAGCCCGACCAGCGTGCCCGCGGTCAACTGCCAGGCATTATCGCCTGTATCGAGCCAATTGCCCGGTAGTGATTGAACTATCGACATTTTCTCGTCTCCATAACGCCCCAGCCAAATAGTGAACAAACATGCCACCTGACCAAAACCAGGCCGCGATGGAGCTAGCCAAGCAGCTTCCGTGCCAAACCTTACGCAATCTTTATGCTTGGCTTCGGATAAGTTACGCCGCCATGCACCAGCCAAACCTGCCTAATTTAAAGGCTTGTTTGCGGATCTTTTTTGGGCATTTCTTTTCCTGCGGCACCACCCGCCGCGGTTAGAAGACGGGACATCAAGCCGGCATTGAGGGAGAAGCTTGGCGCCACAGCCCCGCTCTGCCAAACTGTCCCTTATGCACGGTCACTATGACATAGCGATTATTGGCGCCGGCCCGGTGGGCGGCGCCCTGGCTTGTGGAGTTGCCGCACGCGGCAAGCGGGTGGTGTTGATCGACAAGGCGGCGCTGCCGCCGATGGAACATCCGGATTTTGACGGGCGCGCCTATGCGATCGCCGCTGGCAGCAAGCGCCTGCTCGACCTGGCCGGGTTGTGGGATGCCCTCCCCTTTCCGCCATGTCCGATCCTGGACATTGCCGTCACCGATGGAAAGCCCGGCCGAGCCGCCTCCCCGTTGCAACTTCATTTTGATCATCGGGCGGTCGGAGACGACCCGTTTGGCTGGATCATCGAGGCACGGGCATTGCGCATCGCCATCAACCGCCAGTTGCATGGGAATGAGAATATCCTGCTTCGCGCGCCCGCTTGCGCGGAGGTGACGCGCCACACCGATGGCGTGCGCATCAGCCTCGATAACGGTGAGAGCTTCGAAGCGAAGCTGGTCGTCGCCGCCGATGGGCGAAACAGCACGCTGCGGGGACAGGCCGGCATCCCGGTGACGCGCCTGCCTTACGGCCAGTCCGCTGTGGTCTGCGCTGTGGCACATGAAAAACCGCATAACGGCGTGGCCCTGGAGCATTTTTTGCCGGGCGGCCCGTTCGCGCAGCTGCCGATGAGCGGCAATGAACTTTATGACAACGTCTCGGCCATTGTCTTTACCGATCGAAACGAGGTCGTGAAACGACTGGCCCTGCTGGATGACGACCGCTTCCTCCGCGAAGTCGCCAAGCGATTGGGCGCGCATCTGGGCCAGGTGTCGCTGGCGGGGCGGCGTTGGACCTACCCGCTCTCCGCCATGCACGCCGCGCGTTATTTCGCTACCAGGCTGGCCCTGGTGGGCGATTCGGCGCACGGCATACATCCGATCGCGGGCCAGGGATTGAACATGGGATTACTGGACGCGCTCGCCTTGATCGACCTGCTCGACCATGCCGAGGATCCGGGCAGCCCGGCCTTGCTGGCGGCCTATCAGGCGGCGCGCCGGCCGGCGAATCTTGCCATGCTCGCGGCGACCGATGCGCTCGACCGCCTGTTCTCGACCGACAACCCGGCGATCCGCCTCGTTCGAGACCTGGGCCTGGCGGCGGTCGACCGGATGCCACGCTTGAAACGGCGGTTCATGTTGACGGCGATGGGGCGATAATCAGTCCATTCTCGCGGCGATGGCCTTGAAAATCCCGGCTGGGATCGTACCGCCATAGACTTTTTTCATCGGCGCATTGTCGTCATTGCCGACCCAGACGGCGATGATGTTCCCGCCGGCATCCCCCACGAACCAGGCGTCGCGGTAGTCTTGCGTGGTGCCGGTCTTGCCCGCCGTATAAAGCCCCGGAACAAAGGCGGCGGTGCCGGTACCGCTCAAAACCACGGAGCGCATCATCGCCGCCATTTCGTCGGCATCTGTTTTTGAGATGACGGGCACTGGCGCTGGAACAGAGACGGGCGCGCCATCGATCGCGGTGACGCCGTATGGCGTGACGCGGGCGCCGCCATTGAAAAACGTCGCATAGGCGGCAGCCAGTTGCATGACCCCCACGCCGCCTGTGCCCAAAGCCATGGTTGCATCGTCCGGAAAATGGTCATCGAGGCCGAGGTCGCGGGCCAGCGCGATCACGCGGCGCGGCCCGCCGGCACGGAGCAGAATGCGGATCGCGGCCGTGTTCATCGAGTCCGCCAGCGCCTCGGTCATCGTCACCTCGCCATGATAGGTCCGCTCATCGTCCTGCGGATGATAGCCGCGGAGAAATAACGGGGCATCGAGCACGCGATCATCCGCCGACATGCCGGCACGCAGACCCGCGAGCCATACGATCGGCTTGATGGCCGAACCGGTCTGCCGGCGCGCCAGGACAGCACGGTCATATCCATCACGGTCTCCCACGCCGCCGACCAGCGCGCGAACCGCCCCGGATCTGGCATCGAGCACCACCACCGCCCCCTGATGGACGTTGAGAGCCTCACCATGGGCGGCAATGGCCGAATCCAGAGCCGCTTCGGCGACGGTCTGCAGCCCGGGGTCAAGGGTGGTTGTCAACGTCGCGTCCTCATTTTCCGGAATGGAAGGGTCGTCCTGCTGCATCACCCAGAGGGCGAACCACAACGTGCGTGATCGCGGTGCAGCGGCTTGGGAGAGCTGCCCCTCGGCCGTGTTTTCCTGGCCGATCGTGATCATCTGGGTGGCGACCATCGCATCCAGCACCTGGATCGCCCGGTTGGCAGCTGCCCTAGGGTCGGCCAAGGGGTTGAGCGCCGAAGGCGCTTTGGGAAGGCCGGCCAGGATGGCCGCCTGCGCCAAGGTGAGTTGCGTCGCCGGCACGCCAAAATAAAGATGAGCGGCGGCATCGACACCATACGCCCCCTCTCCGAGATAAACCCGGTTGAGGTAGATGCCCAAAATATCTTGCCTTGTGTAATGGTGGGACAGCCACAGGCTCAGCATGGCTTCCTGGACTTTGCGCCGCAGCGATCGCTGATCGGTCAGAAACAGCGTTTTTGCGACCTGCTGTGTCAGGGTCGACCCGCCCTGCACGACCCGGCGGTGAACCGCGTCCGAAAGGGCCGCCCGAAAAATACCCTGCAGATCGAACGGACCGTGGCTGTAGAACCGGCGGTCTTCGATCGCGACAAAGGCCCCGGGAACGTAGGCCGGCAGCCGCGCCGGGACGACAACGCCGCCGGAAACGTCACCGAAGCGCGCGACCATGTGGCCCGATGCATCAAGCAGCCGAATCGCAGGACGCCGCGGCGCGGTGACCGCTTGCGACGGGTTTGGCATGTCCCAGGCGAAAAACAGCAGCACCAGGCCGAGCGCGACGGCCCCCCAGATAACGGTCATCACCGCATATTGGACGAACAGGCTGAACCTGCGCAGCCATTTTCGCGTCTTCCGTTTTGGCGTCTTGGGGAGAGCTGATTTTCGGCCGGCCATGGCACCTGCTGCCAACGCGCACGCGGCCGCGTCAATGGCGGATCGAAGCATTGGCGAAACTGCGCCAAGGCTCTATACACCGGCACCGTGCGGGTGTGGCGGAATGGTAGACGCACCGGACTTAAAGTGACGTTGAGTGCCCGTGGGGAAACCGGCGGTGCAGAACTGCTCAAAGTCGGGGGAACCTGTAAAATGGCAATCCCGAGCCAAGCCCGGCGACGGGAAGGTGTAGAGACTAGACGGGCAGCACCTACGGCCTCGTGCTATGGTGAAGGGATAGTCCAGACCACGAACCGACCGGCATGCGATGCTCCGGGCGGCGAAAGCCGTAGTGGTACGAAAATCCGTTGGGCCCTGGGCCCGTGGGGGTTCAACTCCCCCCACCCGCACCAGCTTTGCGGTTCCCATACTCCATGCGCGACGGCACGCATGCGCGTGAGTTCTGCCGGTCAAAACCTCAACCTGGCGCCGATTCTCGACAATCTCCTCAGGCTTATAATCTTCTGTGACATCCGTTCACTCCATCGAAAAACCCGCTTGTTGCGCGCCTACAGATTCGGCGCCGCCCACGCTCGATCGCGCTGCGGTCGAGCGTGAGAAACAACGCCGCGGCGTATTCCTGCAGCGTACGATACTGCCTTTTGGCAGCGGCCAGACATGCCTCATGATGCCGTGCGATCGCTGCCTCCACCGGCTCGAACGCCGCCTCGTCCGCCTTGCGTGCGATCAGCACCCGGCATTGGGCGAGCGCCCGGTCGCGCTCCACGGCATGGTAATCATGCGTGATTTTCCAGTCTGGATCGTAAGACGGATTGGGCGTTGGCATCGTCCACGCAAACGGCACGCCCCGCCATCCTCCGAATTTTGTTGAAATTTCTCCTTCGCGGGAACCACCGTTGATATGACGATTTCACTACGTTCAAGACCTAAATTTTTTCTGAACGATTCGGATAAAAACAAAAATAATTTTAAAGTCTTATGGGTTTAAGCGGGACCGGAAGGCAGCCGCTTTTTAAAAAAAGCGGCGCAAAAACGTTTACTCGTTTGTGCCTGAGGCGCTGAAACGGCTTGGGCCCGCAGTAAAAAAGTTTTTTTGCTTCTTTTTGTTCACAAAAAGAAGGGGCTTGGCTGGACCGTTATCTTCACTCATCAGAGATACGTCTTCCATGACGGGAACAGACGGCTCGCAAAGCGCGATCGCGTGAATCGCAACCAATAAATAGGCGATGCAACAAGGATCAATAAGGATCAATTGGCGGACAGAATCTTTGTGGCCAAAGCCATCTTTGGCTCGGCACTGACAACGTCGGCGATCAGTTCGCGTAGCCACTGATGCGCCGGCTCGGTGTCCATACGGCGATGCCAGAGCATCGTCGTGGTCAGAATCGGCGAGGCGAACGGCAATTGCATCACCTTGATATTGCTGGTCCTGACAAACGTCTGGGCAGCGCGTTCGCTCATCACCGCGATCATATCCGATTGCTGTAGCGTCGTCGCCGCGGCAAGGAGCGGCGCGTGCAGGCCGATCCGCCGCTTAAACCCGTGCCGCGACATGGCTTCATCAACGAAATCATCGGAATCGCCGGTCGACGACAACAGAAGATGCGGCAACGCCGCCATCGCCTCGATGCTCAGCACAGCGCCCTGCGCCAGCTCGTGGTCCTTGCGTGCAACCGCCACGTAGCGGTCCTCCAGCAATATCCAACGACGGAACCGGCCACCCGGGCTAAAAGCACCGCCTATGGCCAGATCAATCTGTTCCGTGTCCAGTTGCTCCAGCACATTGCGCGTGCCGCTGGGACGGATGTCCAGCAAAATGCCGGGCGCCTCAGCCCGGACCCTGGTTGCAAGCGCCGCGGGGATGGTCAACGCCGCGCGGTTGTTCATGGCGATGACAAAACGCCGCTCCGCCGTGCCCGGCGAAAACACCGGCTTTTCCTGTAGAATTTCCCGCAGATCGGCGAGCGCGGCACGCACCGGGGCGGCGAGGCGCTCAGCCTTGGGTGTGGGGACCATGCCATGCGGCGTCCGGATGAAAAGCTCGTCGTTCAAGGCGCCGCGCAGCCGGCGCAGTGCGTGGCTAATGGAGGACTGCATCATGTTCAGCCGCGCCGCCGCGACGGTGACGCTGCGCGCATCCATCACGGCGTCGAACACCACGAGCAGGTTCAGGTCGAGCATGCGCAGGTTCATTTGCTTCAATCACCCGATGGAAGGCGCGGGCCAAGAACACCGCGAAAAACAGATGATATGCTCATTAGACATATTCTTTGTGATGTCAATGCATTTGATGCATGTAACAGCCTTCCCTAATTAGGTCCTGATTTCTGTGGAGCTGAGATGATGGGCTGGCCTACCTACCCGCGCGGACTGCGGCTGGACATGCGCACCGGCAAGGTTGCTGAGACTTTGCGGGCATATTGGCACGGCAGTATCCCGGGCTTGACGGTTGCGCCCGGCATGGACGGGGCGGAGTACCGCCCATGCTGAAGATGCGGCATAGCCTGTCCGGATTGGCCGTCGTGCTCGGCCTGGCCGGCGGCGGCTGGTATGTTGTCGGCAGCTATAAGGCAGATGCGGCTTCTGCGCCTGCGCCTATGCCGGCGACTCCCGTGACGGTGACGCCAGTCGCCCAAGGAAATGTACCGGTCGAGCTGAACGGGCTCGGCCATGTGCAGGCCTTTAACCAGGTGACGATCAGGCCCCAGGTCTCGGGCCAGATCACCCAGATCGACTACAGGCAGGGCCACCTTGTGCAGAAGGGCCAGTTGCTCGTGCAGATCGACCCCCGCCCGTTTCAGGCCAAACTTGACCAGGATAAGGCCAATCTGGTGCGCGATCTGGCGCATCTTGCGAATGCCAGGACCGATCTCAACCGCGATCAGCCGCTCGCCCGCAGCGGGTATGTCAGCGCCCAGCAGGCCGACACGCAGCAATCCATGGTCGCGCAGGAGCTGGCCGCGGTTGCCGCCGACAAGGCCGTGCTCGAGCAGGACCAGTTGTCGCTGGATTATGCCTCCATCACCTCCCCCATTACCGGCGTTGCCGGCCTGCGGCTGGTCGATATTGGTAATGTCGTGCAACCCAGCGACCCAAAGGGCCTGGTGACCGTGACCCAGGTGACGCCGATCGCCATGCTGTTCACCCTGCCGCAGGCGGAGCTGCCGGAGGTGCAGGACGCCATGAACCAGGAAGGGGCCAAGCAATTGTCTGTCGAGGCCTGGTCGGAGGACGGCACCAGGAAGCTGGCGACCGGGCGTTTGACCGTGATCAATAACAGCGTCGACGCCGCCAGCGGCACGATCACGCTGCGGGCCGTCTTCGCCAACCAGGATAGGATGCTGTGGCCCGGCGAATTCGTGCAGGCGCGGCTCATCGTCAAAACGATCCCGAACGCGTTGACGGTACCGGCGCCGGTGATCCAACGCGGCCCGAACGGCGCCTATGTCTGGGTTGTGCAGCATGACCATACGGCCGAGGTGCAGCCGGTGACGGTCGCGCAGATGGTCGATGGGCAGACGCTCGTCACCTCCGGACTGAGCGCCGGCGAGACGGTGGTGACAGATGGGCAGTATGGGCTGACGCCGGGGGCGCCGGTGGCGATTCAAACCAGCGCTGCCGCCAATCCGCTGCAGAACGCGCAAACCCAGATGCTGGGCATTCAGCCATGAGCACGGGTAAGACGACAGGAGGCGGCATCTCAGCACCGTTCATCCGGCATCCCGTGGCCACCGCCATGCTGATGATCGCCCTTCTCCTGGTCGGGGTCATCGCGTACCAGACATTGCCGATCGCCTCGCTGCCCGCCATCAACCAGCCGACGATCCAGGTGACGGCGGACATGCCGGGCGATGATCCCGAGACCATGGCCTCCTCGGTGGCGACCCCGCTGGAACGCCAGCTGGGCGAGATCCCGGGGCTGCGGCAGATGACCTCGTCGAGTGCCACCGGTTTTACCCAGATCACCTTGCAGTTCGACGCGTCACGGAGTGTGGATTCCGCGGCGGGGGATGTGCAGGCGGCGATCAATGCCGCGGGCGGCGATTTGCCGAAGACCATGCCGACGCCGCCGACCTACCGGAAGACCAATCCGGCCGATGCGCCGGTTCTGCTGCTGGCGCTCACCTCAAAAACCCTGCCGCTGACCACGGTGGATGATTATGGCGAGAGCATTCTCGCGCAGAAAATCTCGCAGGTGCCCGGTGTGGGCATGGTCGGCATCGGCGGGCAGCAGACGCCGGCGATGCGGGTGGATGTAAACCCGGCGCAGCTCTCGGCCCTTGGCCTGACGCTCGAAGATGTGCGGACCTCGCTTGCCAATGTCACCGTGGATGATCCGAAGGGCATATTGGAGGGCAGGACGCAATCCTACGCCCTGCAGACCAACGACCAGCTGACCCAGATCGCTGCCTATAACAACACGATCATCGCCTATCGCGATGGTGCGCCGATCCGCATCAGCGATATCGGCCATGCCTCAATCGGCCCGGCCGATGATCAGCTTGCCGCCTGGTATGACAAAACGCCGGCCATCATCATTGCCGTGCAGCGCCTGCCCGATGCCAATGTGATCCAAACGGTGGACCTGATCAAGAAGGAGCTGCCGCAGCTCGAAGCCTCGATGCCGCCGGGGATCAAGGTTTCCATCGTATCCGACCGGACCACGACGATCCGCGCGGCGGTCAGCGATGTGGAATTCACGCTCATCCTCACCATCGGCCTCGTGGTCATGAGCATTCTGGTGTTTCTGCGCAATTTCTGGGCGACGATCATCCCAGGCGTTGCCGTGCCGCTCTCGATCATCGGCACCTTCGCGATCATGGCGGTTTTGGGATTTTCGCTCGACAATCTTTCCCTCATGGGGCTTTCGATCGCCGTTGGCTTCGTCGTCGACGACGCCATCGTCATGGTCGAAAATATCGTGCACCATCTCGAGAAGGGGGAAACCCCGCTCGAGGCCGCACTGAACGGCGCGGGCGAGATCGGCTTTACGATTCTCTCCATCTCGATCTCGCTGATGGCGGTCTTCATCCCGCTGCTGCTGATGCATGGCATTGTCGGCATGCTGCTGCATGAATTCGCCATCACGGTTGCCGCGGCCATCGCCGTCTCTACCGTCATCTCGCTGACGCTGACGCCGATGCTCTCGGCGGTGCTGCTGCGCAGCCCGCCGCCGGGCGGCGTGCGCCATGGCCGTACGTATATGGTCCTCGAACGCGGGTTCGAGCGCCTGACGGTCGGTTATGATTATTTGCTCGGCATCGTGTTGCGGCATCAGCGGATCACCCTGTCGGTGCTGATCGGCACGATCCTGCTGACCGGCTATCTCTACGGCGCCGCGCCGAAAAGCTTCTTTCCGCAGCAGGATACCGGGTTGATTTTCGGCGTCACCGAGGGGGCGCAGGATATCTCGATCGCAGACCTCGCAGCCAAGCAGCAGCAGGTTATCAGCATCGTGCTGAAAGATCCGGCGGTGCAGTCGGTCGCGAGCTATATCGGGCCAGGCGGCGCCAATCCCGCGCCCAATCAGGGCCGTATGTTCATCCAGCTACAGCCGGAGGGCCATCGCGGACCCAATGCCTCGGCGGACCAGGTGATCGCGCGGCTCAACAAGCAATTGCAAACCCAAGTCGGCATTACGCTCTATATGCAGGCCGCGCAGGACATCACGATCGGCGGGCGTGTCGCCAAGACCCAGTACCAGTACACGCTGACCGATGTGAGCCTGCAGGAGCTGGATGCCTGGGCGCCGCGCGTCGTCGCCCAGCTGGCCAAAGTGCCCGGCCTGACCGGCGTGACCAGCGACCAGGAGAGCAATGGCCTCGTGCTCTCCGTGCAGGTCGACCGTGATGCGGCGGCGCGGCTTGGCATCAGCCTTGCCGATGTCGACAACACGCTCGACGACGCGTTCGGCCAGCGCCTCGCCTCCACCGTCTACACCACCCTCAACCAGTATGACGTGCTGCTGGATGTGGCGCCGCAATTCCGCATGGGGCCGGACGCGCTGTCCTCGATTTACCTTCGCTCCAGCGCGGGACAGGAAGTGCCGCTCAGCGAGATCGCACATGTTGTTCCCACCACCGAACCGCTTGTGGTTAATCACCAGGGGCAGTTCCCCTCCGTGACCGTGTCGTTCAACCTCGCACCCGGCATGGCCATCGGCACGGCGGTGACCAAGGCGACGGCGGCGATCCATGCCATGCATATGCCGGCCAGCATCCAGGGCGGGTTCCAGGGCACCGCCGCGGCGTATGAATCGGCACTCTCAGGCCAGCTGGTGCTGATCCTTGCCGCGCTGATCGCCGTCTATCTCGTGCTTGGCATGTTGTATGAGAGTTTCATCGTGCCGATCACGATCCTCTCGACTCTGCCATCGGCGGGCCTTGGCGCCTTGCTGATTTTGAAACTCGCCAACATGCCGCTCGACATTATCGGCATTATCGGCATCGTCCTTCTGATCGGGATTGTGCAGAAAAACGGTATCATGATGGTCGATTTCGCGCTCCATGCCGAGCGCGCGGGAAAGACACCGCTGGAAGCCGCGCGTGAGGCCTGCCTGTCGCGGTTCCGCCCGATCCTCATGACGACGACCTGCGCCATTCTCGGCGGTATTCCGTTGATGCTCGGCACCGGCACCGGATCTGAAATTCGCCAGCCGCTTGGCTATACGATCGTCGGCGGGCTGCTCGTCAGCCAGGTGCTCACGCTGTTCACCACGCCGGTCATCTATCTCTACATGAACAAACTCTCGCAGATGTTGCGGCCCAAGCATTCGGCCACGACGCGGGGCAAAGTGCGCGATACCGCCGAAGGAAAGTTGAATTGACCGGCCAGACGATGATGAACGCAGGCATTTCCCACTCCAAGGCGATCGTCCGCAGGGCGAAGCGGATGCGGTCATGCGTCGCGGCGACACTTTTGCTCGCCACCACCGTGCTTTCGGGTTGCGCCGTGGGGCCGGCCTATCACCGGCCGAACGTCGCCCTGCCCGCGCAGTTCCGCGAGAGCACGGGCAGCCCACCCATGTGGCCTTCCAAGACATGGTGGGAGGGCTTCGGCTCGCCGCAACTCGATGCCTATATCGCCCAGGCGGATGCACAGAATTTTGACATTGCCGCCGCGATCGCCCGCGTTCAGGAAGCTGACGCGCAGGCGCGGGTTGCCGGCGCAGCGTTGCTGCCGTCGATCACCGGTGGCGGTGGTGCCAGCGCGGACCGTGTCATCAACACCAGAAGCGCCACGCCGAATGCGTATCACCTGGGCGACCTAGGCGTCGCTGCGTCCTATGAAGTGGATTTTTGGGGCAAGAACCATGACACGCTTCAGGCCGCCAAGGAGACCGCGGCGGCGGCGGCGTATGATCAACAGGTGATTGCCCTGACGGTAACTTCCAGCGTTGCCATGAGCTACTTCCAGGTTCTGGCGCTACAGGACCAGATTACGGTGGCGCAGAATAACCTGGCGGCGGCGCAGCAGGTGCTCACCGGCATCCAGATGGAGTTTGCAAGCGGCCTGGCCACGGAGCTGAACATCCAGCAGCAGCAGACGGTCGTGGACACGCTCCGCGCGTCGATCCCGCCGCTGCAGTTGCAGTTGTCGCAGGCGACCGACAGCCTAGCGATTTTGCTCGGGGAACCGCCTGAAGATATAAAATTGCAATCAGGATCGTTGCTGGATTTGACGATGCCGGAAGTGGCGCCGGGCCTGCCGGCGGATTTGCTGGCGCGGCGCCCGGACGTGCATGAGGCCGAGGCGCAACTGATTGCGGCCAATGCGAATATCAAGGCGGCGCGCGCGGCCTTCCTGCCCAGCTTTACGCTAACCGGGCAATATGGTCTGGAATCCGTCGGGCTTGCGAGTTTCGCGCCGCCGACGGCGATCTTCGCGCTGGGCGCGGGTCTGGTGCAGCCAATTTTTGAAGGCGGGGCGCTCACGGGTCAGCTTGAATACAGCAAAGCGCGCTATGCCGAGTTGCTGGCCGACTACCGTAAGTCCATCGTTTCCGCACTCGGCAATGTTGAGGATGGCCTGGCTGCCGTGCAGCAGACCGGACAGCAACTCTCGGAGCAGACGGATGTGGTGACAGCAGCACAGAGCGCCTACGAGATTTCCGAAGCGCAATACAAGGCCGGCACGATCGACCTGCTCACGGTACTGACGACGGAAACGGCCTTGTTCCAAGCGCAGCAAACGCTCATTCAAGTGCGCCTCGCGCATGCGCAAGCACTTGTGGGTCTGTTCCAGGCACTTGGCGGAGGCTGGCAGAACAGCCCGGCCTGAATACCATGTCACCTGACACGCGCTTTCGTTCGCTATGCATAAAACCCAGGGCGACTTTCGTTTCACTGTCGTCCCAAGCCTTCATTTCCCAGCATTGAAGCTCCCCGCGACCTATGGTCCAGCCGATTACCCCTCACGCACAGCAGATTTCTCATTGCCATGTTCAATGGGCATGTTGCCGATAAAGGATATTCATTTGACCCGCCGCCTACTTTGGCTTTTTTGAAGAGACAAAAATATTCCGCAGGACGCGATTATGAAAATTTTGATTGGCGGCGTGTTGGCGCTTGCGGCTGCATGTGTTTTCGGGGGACTGGCCGCTGTCGCGTTTATTTACTCTGGACTCTACGATGTCACTGCGGCGACACCCCACACACGGCTGGTCGGCTGGGCTTTGCATCAGGTCTATCAAAGTTCGATGGAACGGGATTCGGTCGGCATCAAAGTACCTGCCGACCTGGAGACTGTTGCTAACGTGCAAAGCGGCGCGCAGCTTTACAGCGAGAACTGCGCGATGTGCCACGGCGAGCCAGGCACGCCCTTGAGCTCGTTTGGGCGGGGGATCTACCCAACCGCCCCAATTCTGCTTGCTACCACGCGGAAGAATCATCCTAACCAGATGTTTTGGGTCATCAAGAACGGCATCAAAATGACCGGAATGGCGGATTTCGGAAAAAGCCTGACCGATCAGCAGATCTGGGATATCGCCGCATTCCTGAAAAAGGATCGCGGCATTACGGCCTCAGACTACGAAAAATTGGCATCGAAATAACCTGATGGCGATTGTTTAACGAAGAATTTGGTGCCCATCCTGATGGCCTAGCGTCGAATGTTCCACCTCATCAAATTCAGCATTTCATTCCAAAAATTATACATCAACGCTAACCCGAGATAAAAACAGGGTTCTGATGCAGACGTCCGGGCATAGCCTGGGCATGATTTACGGCTATGCTCCACTAGCCACACCGCCCGCGCCCCCCCATCTTGTAATCTCGATCAAATAGAAAACGTCAATATGCCTGAACAAAGGGAGCACAGATCATGCAAGGCGACACTGGCGTCATTGAATACCTCAATAAGGCGCTTCGTCACGAACTCACGGCCGTCAATCAGTACTGGCTGCATTACCGTATCCTGGAGAACTGGGGGTATCGATCCATGGCCAAAAAATGGCGTCAGGAATTGATCGAGGAAATGCAACATGCGGATAAGCTAATTGAACGCATCCTTTTCTTCGACGGCGCGCCCAACATGCAGACGCTGGACACGCTACATATTGGCCAAACGGTGCAGGAAGTCATTGAACGTGACTTGCAAGCCGAGATCGAAGCGCGTTCGCTCTATGAAAAAGCCGCCTCTCATTGCCACACCGTCAAGGATTATGTGACGTACCGCTTATTCGCGGAACTGATGCAGGCTGAGGAAGACCATATCGATTTCCTGGAGACGCAGCTTGAGCTGATCGGCAGGCTTGGCCTCGAGCTTTACGCCCAACATCATATCGGCGGGCTCAGTGATGACTGATGCCCTGTCTCATTGAACTCGGTACAATGCGACTTCCCTGAACTAGCTTTTGACGAAATCGGTCTTCCGGTGACTGGGGCGGTCGTGTTCACTCTGCCCCCCTGCGTCGCCGCCCGCGGTCAGCATGGGGGCGAACCGCCTGGACGGGGCTGGCAATGCGCGGCCATATTGCTGGCCGTAAATCGGCATTTACTTACTGTCATGTGGCCAGAAATGTGCCTAAATTCTCCTGCGCTTTGGGAGTCCCGAACGATGCCTGACGCAACCACGACGAAGCATCTCGTTTTTTCCGGCCACCTGCTCATGCTGGGCTGCGGCAGCATCGGCCAGGGCGTTCTGCCGCTGCTGCTGCGGCATATCGACATGCCGGCGGAGAACATTTCCATCCTGACCGCCGATGCGCGCGGCAGCGCCGTTGCCGCCGGGTATGGCATCGCCGAGGAGATTCTGCCGGTCACGCGGGAGAATTATCGCGAGGTACTGGCTGCGCGGCTGACGGCGGGGGATTTTCTGCTCAACCTGTCGGTCGATGTTTCCTCGGTCGCGCTGATACAACTTTGCCGGGAACTCGGGGTGCTCTACCTCGATACCTGCATCGAACCCTGGGCCGGCGGCTATACGGATCTCGCCCTCCCCCCTTCGCAACGCTCAAACTACGCGCTGCGTGAGACAGCGCTGGCGCTGATGGACGGCCCCGGCGCGG
Source organism: uncultured Pseudomonadota bacterium (assembly GCA_963780465.1). Classification (GTDB taxonomy): domain Bacteria; phylum Pseudomonadota; class Alphaproteobacteria; order Acetobacterales; family Acetobacteraceae; genus Acidocella. The sequence goes on along the minus strand of CAWACI010000012.1, from coordinate 202,458 downwards.
CAACCGCCGTGCTCGCGCACGGTGCCAATCCGGGGCTCGTCTCGCATTTTGTCAAACGGGCGCTGCTGCACATCGCCCGCGACACCGGCATGGGGCTAAGCGCGCCGGAAAACCGCCAGGGATGGGGGGCGCTGGCGCGGGATCTCGGCATCAAGGTCATTCACATCGCTGAACGCGACACGCAGGTCGCCAACACACCGAAGCAGCCCGGCGAATTCGTCAACACCTGGTCGATCGACGGTTTTGTCGGCGAGGGCCGCCAGCCGGCGGAACTCGGCTGGGGCACGCATGAAATGACCCTGCCGGCCGATGCAAGGCATCATGAATTGGGCTGCGGCGCCGCGATCTATCTACTGCGCCCCGGTGCCGCCACGCGTGTGCGGACATGGACCCCGATGGAGGGCCCGTTCCACGGCTTTCTTATCACGCATAACGAAGCCATCTCGATCGCCGACTATCTCACCTTCCGCGAGAATGGCGGCGTGACCTACCGGCCGACCGTGCATTACGCCTATCATCCATGCGACGACGCCGTGCTCTCGGTCCATGAACTCGCCGGCAGGAACTGGGAGCCGCAGACGGCCCGGCGTCTCCTACAGGATGAGATCGTCAGCGGTGTGGATGAACTCGGCGTGCTCCTGATGGGCCATGCGCGCGGCAGCTATTGGTATGGCTCGCGGCTTACGATCGATGCAGCGCGCGCATTGGCACCGCACAACACCGCCACCAGCCTGCAAGTTACCGCCGCCGTGCTGGCGGGGGTTATCTGGGCGATCGAAAACCCGCGCGCGGGCATTGTCGAGGCCGATTCAATGGACCATGATCGCGTACTCGAGATCGCCCTGCCCTATCTCGGCGCCATGGTGGGACAATATTCCGGCTGGACCCCACTACTGGAGCGCGGCGTGCTGTTCCCCGAGGATGTGGAGGCCACCGACCCTTGGCAATTCAAGAATTTCCGGGTTGTATGAGCGGCGTTAGGTAGCGCCGCAAATACCAATCCAACCGCGCGCTTGGTGTATAAGTGGCAGTTCTTCGCGATTTATGCCCGAAATCTGCCGGCCTCTTTTTGTCCCCTCGTCGCCGTCCGATGCAGAATCCGGGACTCCGCAAAGCCGAAATTCCAGCAACTGATTAATAACTGACCTGATAAATTGCGATTTTTTGGCAATCGCGCGGATCATGCCTTCTTGGCCTGCCGCCTCCTTTTGGCGCGATAGTTGCTTAGCCTACGGCATGGTTGGCCATTACCGGTCGTGTTCGGTAATGGCGCGTTACGAAGGAATATCGATGCTACGACTATTCATTGGGCTTGGAGTGCCCTTCATCGCCATCGTGGCGATGCTGCCGGTGGTGAACGAGGTGACGTTCACCCTGTTCAACATCCCGTTTTTGTATCTGTGGATGTTCTCCTGGTTCATCCTGACCTCGGCCTGCCTCGGCATTTGCTGGCTGTGCTTCGACCGGCACCGGCCGGAATACTAAGGAGCGCACCGCTATGTCAGCCACCATTGTCTTCGCGGTCCTCATTGCCGTTTCGCTCGCGCTCGCCGTTTTGGCAAAAAAGGGGCATCATTCCACCAATGTTCGCGACTTCTTCATCGCCTCGCGGCAGTTCGGCGGTTTTCTCGTCTTCTTTCTCTCAGTCGGCGAGATCTACAGCATCGCCACCATCATCGGTTTTTCCGGCATTATCTATGCCAAAGGTGTCTTCGGCATCTGGTACCTTGGCTATTTTATGCTTGCCTCCGCGGTGGCCTATTTCGTTAACCCGCTGATCTGGCGCGCGGGTAAATTGTATGATGCGGTGACCATCGCCGATCTGTTCAAGGGACATTTTAAAAATCACGCCGGCGCCCGGGCGCTGGAACTGACGGTGACGATCTCCGCCATCACCTTTCTCATCCCCTGGGGGCAGCTACAGTTCGGCGGCCTGCTCGTCGCGTTGGGCGGCCTTGGCTGGCACATCAATCCGGCGGTGCTGGTCATTATCGCAGCCGGGCTTGCCTTCTCCTATGTCGCGATTTCCGGGATCCGCGCGCCGGCCTATGTGGCGATTCTGAAAGACGTGCTGCTGATCGCGGCGGTCGTCATCACCGGCGGCGCGGCGCTGGCGCAGACGCATCTCACCACCATCTTTCATACCGGAGCGCCGCTGGTCAGCAACCACCTGACCGTGCCGCAGCTCCGCTTCTCGATGTCGACCATCGCCTTCCAGGCACTCGGCTTCTTCATGCTGCCCTTCAACACGCAGAACCTGTTCACGGCGAAATCCGAGCAGACCATCCGCCGCACGCAGATGTTCATGCCGCTTTATATGATGATGTTCCCCTTCCTGGTGGTCGTCGCGTATTACCAGTTGGGCACGCATGCGCATTTGGGCTCGCCGAACGGCGCGTTCATGGCGGCGGCCACGCATCTGCTGCCCGGCTGGGCGCTCGGCATCGTCATTGCCGGCGCCTCGCTCACGGGTCTTCTGGTGCTGGCCGGCACGAGCCTCGCCATCGGGCCGCTGGTTACGCGCAACCTGTTCGGCCACGTGCCGGAGCAGAAACAACGTAGTGCGGCGCAATTGGTCATCGTGCTGTATCTGGTGCTGTCGATCCTATTGACACTGATCGCACCGGGCTTGCTCACCACGATCCTGAACACCGCCTTCTTCGGCATTACGCAGTTCTTCCCCGGCATGCTGGCGATCATGTTCTTCCGCCGCGCCAATCCGTTCGCGATTGCGGCCGGCATCATCGTTGGGGATGTTCTCTCGGTCGCGTTCTTTGTGCTGAAAGTACCGACGCATGACTTTAACATCGGCGCCGTCTGCCTGTTGATCAACGCGGCGATCCTCATCGGCGGCAGCCTGCTGACGGGACGCCAGCGAGTGACGCCGATCGTGCTGCGCGGCACCAAAGCGGTCCTTGCCGCGGGAGACTAGAGCGTAAAAGGTTTAGGACACGTCATGTCGAAGCGGAGGGAAGCGCTTCTTTTTTGAAAAAAGAAGCAAAAAACTTTTTTAAGCTGGGCTGTGCTGGTTGCACCGCCACGGGCCCAGTTAACCAAAAGTTTTTACGCCGCTTTTTTAAAAAGCGGCTGCTTTCCCGTTTCAACCTAATCCTATCACGCTCTAAGCTCTAACCGACCTTCCCCGGAACGGAGAGGGCCGGCGCAAAAATTCAAAGCCTGATCGCCCGAGGCTCACACATGTGGACCGAAGGCGATCAGGCTTTTGTTTTTAACAAGCCAGGAGATCTTTCAGGGAGCCACGCTCGGCGGCTCCCTGAAATCACGGCACGTTAGTCGAGCCAGCGGCGAACAGCGGCTTTGATAAACGCGGCATCTGCCGGATTGGCGGCCGGATTGCCGGCGCGATGGCCCCAGACACTGGGGATCGGCAGCAGTTCCGCCTTGGTGAGATGCTGTATCTCCACCGCGTGATCAGCGACACGGAAGTACAGGTCGGTCTCGCCCGGCATCAACAGCACCTTGGCCTTGATGGCGTCGAGCGCCTTGGCGAAATCCCCACCATAGAGCGTGTTGGCGCTGATGTCGCCATGCTGCCAGGTGACCAGCTGCGCATAGCAATCGGCCGCGTGGCGCTTCAGGAACGAGGCTTCCCAGTCGTTTTTCAGATAAGTCTCAAGGTCCGGGGCGCCGAACGCGCTTAGATGCAGGCCCGCACGGTAAAAATCCTGGCTGAGCGCCCAACCGGCATAGATATGGCCCATGGCGCGCAGCGTGCCGTGCGGCTCGGTGGAGAAGCGGCCGCCGCCGATATGTTCAGGCGCTGCCTCGAACGTGCGCAGCAGGCCCGAGATGAACACCTTGTTGTGCACGGCGGTCTTGGCGCTGCTGCAGACCACAATGGCGCGGTCCACCGCGTCGGGGAACAGCGCCGCCCAGTGATAGGCCTGCTGCCCGCCCATCGAGAAGCCATACACCGCGTGCAGCCGCTCGATGCCGAATTGCTCGGTCAGCAGCCGGCGCTGCGCGGTCACGTTATCCAAGGGCGTCACCAACGCCGGGTAATCGGCGGTGTTGCCGGCGCCGGAGGAGACGCCGTTGGAGAACATGTTAGGGATAATGACGAACCAGCGCGTCGGGTCCAAAATCCCGCCCGGCCCGATCAGCCATTCCATGTCGGTATGCTTGGCGCCGTAGCTGCACGGATAGAGAATGACATTGTCGCGAGCCGCATTCAGCGTGCCGTAGGATTTCCAGACGAGTTTCGCATCGCGCAGCACTTCGCCTGATTGCAGCGGGAAATCCCCCAACTGAAATTCACCGGTTTCCGTTGGCCAGTTCATGGTAGCAGACTTCCTTTCAATAACCGCGCCCAATTGCCATGGGACACGAGGCAGCTTTACCACCCAATCCTGACCAGAGAAAATCGGCCGGCCTTCGCGCATGGTGAATTGGCACCACATAAGGTGGCCTGCGTTGAACATGCTACAGATCAACAGGTGTTTTCAAGCCGGTACGCTGCGGCATGAGATACGCAAAAACCGCCGCGAAAGGTTGACGCTAATGCACAGACAATGCCACAGAATTCAGCACGCAAGGCTCCGCCCCCTGGGCGACTTGCTGCGGAATCGGCAAACCTGAGGACCAAAAATTATGACTGAAAATCGTCAAACATTGCTGCGTTCTATTTGGAACATTCAAAGCGGCGCGATCCCGCGTGATGCCATGATTGCCACGGCCAAAACGCGTGCCGAGGCATTGGAGCCATGGCTTAAAGCATTTTGCCACCTGCCGGAAAAACATCTCACGCACGACGCCGCAACTGGCCTGCTTGCCGGCATTCCGGTTGGCGTGAAGGATATCATCGCCACCGCTGATATGCCGACGACCAATGGGTCGCCGGTTTACGCTGGCGTGGTGCCCGATGCCGATGCCGAGATTGTTAGGCAAATCAAAGCATATGGCGGGACGATTTTCGGCAAGACGGTGAGCACGGAGTTTGCCTGGCGTGAGCCGGGCCCCACGGTCAACCCGTGGAACAGGGCGCACTCACCGGGCGGTTCCTCCAGCGGCTCGGCCGCCGCCGTTGCCGCGGGCATTCTGCCCTTGGCGCTCGGCAGCCAGACCATGGGCTCCATTGTCCGCCCGGCGGCCTTTAACGGCGTCGTTGGCTACAAAGCGAGCTTTGGCGCTGTTTCCCGCGACGGTGCGCACCCGCTCTCGGGCTCGCTCGACCATATCGGGTTCTTCACCCGTTCTGTCGCCGATGCGGCTGCTGCGTTTGCGCTGTTCATCGGCCAAACCCCTGACGTGGTGCGCTCGGAAGCGAGCTGGCAGCAATATTTCCAGCCCAAATCTACGCCGAAGCTTGCGGTGATGCGCACCGGCGTATGGCAACGTGCGAGCGCCGAACAGCAAGGTAATTTCGAGGCGCAACTGGTCGCGTTAAGGAATGCCGGCGCCGAACTCGTGGACTACGATCTGCCGGAAGATACCGGCCTGATCCTCCAATCCGCCAATGACATGGTCCAGTACGAGGCGGCGCAGTTGTACCGCGATCTCGTCGCGGCACATCCCGATAAGACCAGCGCGCATCTGAAACAGCTGGTGGCTGACGGTTTGGCCGTGAGCGAAGAGCGGTATCAGGCGGCGCTGGCGCTGCAGGCACGCCTGCGTGCAGGCCTCGAAGCATGGATCGCCCCCTGCGATGCGATCGTCACCCTGCCCGCCACCGGCCAGGCGCCGCACGGCCTGAACGACACCGGGGACGCCGCATTCTGCGTGCCATGGTCCTTCCACGGCGTGCCCGCCATCAACCTGCCTTCCGGCTGGTCGGCGGACGGCCTGCCGCTCGGCCTGCAGGTTGTCAGCGGCTTTGGGAACGACAGGAAGATGCTTGAAGTGGCAGTGTGGGTGGAAAGCGCCATTCAGTTCCAGGAGCGGACCGTCGCATAGGTCCTTCACTGAGCGCTGCCAAGGCCGTTTTCAGGCCCACTGAAAGCCTGCACCCCCAGCCTTGTTTGGAATGATATTTAATCCGATCAGCTTGTTTTCCAGAGAACAAACTGATCGGATATTTTTCTTCAACCTGCCGAAATTACGTTCGCGGTGGGCGCGGCTCATCGTCTTATCTTCACGCCGATGGTCGTAATCGGCATCGGAATCAGCCCGCCCTGGCGACGGGTATTTTCAGCACAACGCGCGTGTCGGACGAAGCTGTGGCCCGCGCGATTGTCAGCGCGACGCTATCCGCCCTGACGGCAGCATCACTGCCCCCTCAGCCACGCCGGAGTATGAGAGGCCAAAATTAAGCCATAAGATTAAAATATGCCCTTTTTAAATTCAATTATACATCAATCCCCCTATAGCAGACCAAAAAACAACCAACACCTTCTGGCACACCTATTGCTTGATTAAAAATCAGGCTGGCTGTCTCGTTGCCAGCCACATTCGGCAGCGTGTGATTGCGAAGGGAATAGCAATGTTAAGACTTTTTGTCGGGCTTGGAATACCGTTCATCGCCATCGTGGCGATGCTGCCGCTGGTGAACGAGGTGACGTTCACCCTGTTCAACATCCCGTTTCTGTATCTGTGGATGTTCTCCTGGTTCATCCTGACCTCAGTCTGCCTCGGCACTTGCTGGCTGTGCTTCGACCGCCACCGGCCAGAATACTGAGGAGCGTGCAATCATGGCAACCATCGTCTTCGCGATCCTCATCGCCGCTTCTCTCGCGCTCGCCATCTTGGCAAAAAAGGGGCATCAAACCACCTCTGCCCGTGACTTCTTCATCGCCTCGCGGCAGTTCGGCGGCTTTCTCGTCTTTTTTCTCTCGGTCGGCGAAATCTACAGCATCGGTACCATCATCGGCTTTCCCGGCAGCATCTACGCCAAAGGCGGGACCTACGGCATCTGGTTCCTCGGCTATATTCTGCTCGCTTATCCGGTGGCGTATTTCGTCAACCCGCTGATCTGGCGCGCCGGCAAGCTGTATGATGCGGTGACCATCGCCGACCTGTTCAAGGGACATTTCCGCAACCAGGCCGGCGGCCGCGTGCTGGAGCTGACGGTAACGATCTCTGCCATCACCTTCCTGGTGCCCTGGGGGCAACTGCAGTTCGGTGGCCTGATCATCGCGCTGGGCGGGCTCGGCTGGCACATCAATCCCGCGGTGCTGGTCACGTTCGCTGCCGCCCTGGCATTCCTCTATATCGTCATTTCAGGCATCCGCGCACCGGCCTATGTGGCGATCCTGAAAGATGTGCTGATGGTGGTGGCGATCGTCATCACCGGTGCGGCAGCGATGACGGCGACGCATCTCTCCACCATCTTTCATGTGGCGGGTCCGCTGGTCAGCAACCACCTGACGACCCCGCAGCTGCGTTTCTCGATGTCCACCATCGCCTTCCAGGCGATCGGTTTCTTCATGCTGCCCTTCAATACGCAGAACCTGTTCACGGCGAAATCCGAGCAGACCATCCGCCGCACACAGATGTTCATGCCACTTTATATGATGATGTTCCCGTTCCTGGTGGTCGTCGCCTATTACCAGTTGGGGACACATGCACATTTGAACGCGCCGAACGGTGCCTTTATCGCGGCTGCCGTGCATCTGCTGCCGCAATGGGCGATCGGCATCGTCGCCGCCGGCGCGTCGCTCTCAGGCCTGCTGGTGCTGGCCGGCATCAGCCTCGCCATCGGCCCGCTGGTATCGCGCAATCTGTTCGGGCATGTGCCGGAACAGAACCAGCGCAGCGCGGCGCAGATCGTGATCGTGCTCTATCTGGCGCTGTCGATCGTGCTGACATTACTGGCGCCGACCTTGCTTACCACTGTGATCAACACCGCCTTCTTTGGCATGACGCAGTTCTTCCCCGGCATCATGGCGATCATGTTCTTCCGCCGCGCCAATCCGCTGGCGATCGCGGCAGGCATTATCGTCGGCGATGTTCTTTCCGTCGCGCTCTATATGATGAAAGTGCCGATGCACGATTTCAACATCGGTGCGGTTTGCCTGCTGATCAACGTGGCGATCATCCTCGGCGGCAGCCTGCTGGCGGGACGCCGGCACGTGACGCCGGTGGCGCTGTGCGACGCCGCGGTGATGCCCGCCCCGGGCGAGTAGTCTGATCCCGCCCCTCCCTCTGGCAGGACAAGGCCCTGATCGAGCAGGCCAACAAAATGGTCGGGAAGATCCCCTCTTGGAATAAGGTCTAAAAAGAGCCCCAGCCCCATCAGGCTGGGGCTCTTCTGTCGTTCCGGGCTCAGTTTCCTACCGGCGGCGTAACCGCAATTGACACCTGTCAGCCCAGCATTACAGTTGCCTTTTTGTCGAGATTTGGCGTGGGGTAGCCAAGCATCGCGCCGCCATCCGAATAGCGACCAAAGTCCCCCCCCCAACCGGTATCATCGGTCATCAGCAAGACGATGTTGGGGCGTTTGCCGGCGCCCTATGTATTTGCATTACCTGACGTCTAATTTTGCGTTTGCACCTGGGCCGGCTGTTGGGATGCGCTCATCGCCATGGCAGCGGAAAATCGCGACGGCCTATAGCTTTTTGGGGGGCGTTGATCAAAATTTCCTCAGTCATCGCGTAGCCCTCCTCTTGTGACGTCGGGCTATGCTCGAATGACGCATCGGAAACCGATATGGCTTGTTCCGCTATCGACCGGCTGCGGGTGGCGGGCGGCCGGGCGATAGCGGCGGCAATAATTGGGCGCGCAAAGATGTGAGCCGCCTTTGACAACTTTGCGGGGAATTCGCACCGTTGGTTCACATTGATCATAGCTACCGGTTTCATTCCCACCGCGGGGATTTTCCGGAATGCAGCAGGATTTTTTGGCATCCGCTTCATGCCGGGCGGAATACCAGTCAGAGGTCCATTCCCACACATTGCCGATCATGTCGTACAGGCCATAGAGGTTTGGCGGATACGTCCCAACAGGCGATGTGCGGGTGTAGCCGTCCGTGCCCAGATTTTCGTGCGGAAATGCGCCTTGCCAGGTATTTGCCATCTGCTTGCCGCCTGGCGTGAATTCATCGCCCCAGGCGAATTCGGCGCCATCGAGGCCACCGCGCGCCGCATACTCCCATTCGGCCTCGGTGGGCAGTTCCTTCCCCGACCAGACAGCATAGGCTTCGACATCCCGCCACGCGACATGCACCACCGGATGGTCGTCCAGGCCGTGATTTGCTTTGCCCCGCCCATACGGGCGTCGCCAGTTCGCGCCAAACTCGAAGCGCCACCATTGCGACCAATTCCGCAAATCCACCGGATGGGCTGGCGGAGTAAAAACCAGAGAGCCCGGCTTCAGCATTTGCGGCAGAGCGCCCGGATAGTTCTTCGGATCCGGCGCGATCTCCGCTTCCGTAACATAGCCGGTTGCTTGCACGAACGCGCGGAACTGGCGGTTTGTCACCGGCGTGCGGTCCATCCGGAACGGTGCAACCGTTACACGATGAACCGGCGCTTCTTCCGGGTAGTGCCGATCCGATCCTATCAGGAATGTGCCGCCGGAGATCAGCACCATGTCGGAATGGGGCAGTGCGTCTCGGATCGGCGCATCAAGCTGCGGCTCTGTTTGGACTTGACGAGTTCATTCGGGCTCCTTCCGATACGAGAGGCGGGCGGGCAATTTCGAAATCGGCTTTGCAGTATTGCGGGCACGTTTGCGGCGCCCATGCGGTTCACGGCCGATCTGGCTGGCGCAGCCAGTTCGACACATTGCGGCCGCCCTTGGGCCGTTTCAATGTGCTCTGGCCAATCTATGCTTCTGACATGCATGCGATGCGGTCCCTCCTCGAGCAGTTAGGTGGGGCAGAAAATATTCGCGCGAAGCGGCAGCTTTTGTTCGAAAGTGGGGTTGTTGCCCACCGCTTTGTTCGCGGTTGGCGTTCCGCCGGACGCAACAACATACAGTACAGGTGGATTTCGCACCGGCCGTTGGCAAACCGCTTGGGGCGACCGCCAAGCGGTTTCGGCGTCTTTGTGGATGTAAAAAATGAGCATCACCCAGATTCTCTATTACCAGGCTGGAAACGAAAGAAAATTTATCATGTCGGCAGCAATCAGCGATGGCAACAGATGGGGCGGACTCTTTGATTTTAATCAATGAAGAGGCCTCCTCATAAATAGGCTTTGATTAGATGTCTCTTTTTATGGATATTCGCTTTAGGAACACACCTAATCAAGCAGGCATATACCGCACCAAGGTTTTTTCTTCGAACTGATTGTTGTTACGATAATAATGCCAAAAAAACAGAAAATGTCCACGACATTCCGATTGGCGGACAACAAAAATTTCAACTTCTGATTGAATCTGACCTGGAAAAACGGGGAGACTGAAATGCTCCGCACGAGAAAATATCCGATCGTTCGAATCTCTACATGTGCAGCAATCCTGGCCATCCTGGGCACCAAATGCATGCTATCATCTCCCGCTTGGGCAGATGATACTGCATCGCCCACAGTGAACACGGTCTCCGCTCCATCAGATGACGTGGGAGAGGATAGCACCGGCGAGAGTGCGACGAACCTCGCCAAAAAGCTGCAGAACCCGGTTGGGGACCTCTACAGCTTTCCATTCCAGAGCAACACCAACTTCAACTATGGCCCCCATAAGGGCACGCAGGAAAATCTTAATATCCAGCCGGTGATCCCGATTCATCTGAATCAGGATTGGAACATCATTACCCGCACCGTCCTGCCGCTGATCTGGCAGCCTTCGCTGCAGCCAGCGCGAACTGTGCCGTTTGGCACGGGAGCAACCACGTTTTCTGCCTTTTTATCCCCGAAAAACCCGAGCAATGGCTGGCTCTGGGCCGCAGGGCCCGCGGTTCAGCTGCCCACCATCAGCAGCAAAACATTAGGGTCGAATGTCTGGGGCGGCGGTCCGACCGCTGCCATTGTATACATGAAGGGACCGATCGTTGCCGGCGCGCTGGCGAATAATATCTGGTCATTTGGCGGAACGCCGGGGCCAGGCGGCACGAGATACAATAATTTTCTCTTGCAGCCTTTCGCCAATTATAATTTCGGTGGCGGCTGGTACGCCACCAGTGCGCCCATCATCACCGCGAATTGGGAGGTCGCTGGCAATAAGGCATGGACTCTGCCGATTGGCGGCGGCTTTGGCCGGGTCGTAAGACTCTGGAAAACTCCCGGTGAACTTTGGGCTCAGTGCCTATGCCAATGTTTTGCGGCCGCAATACGGTGCGACTTTGCAACTTCGTACGCAGGTGACGTTGATTTTCTGAACTTTTCACGAGGGATGGTGAACTCATGAGCAAGGAAACCCCGCGCAACGGTGCATTTTTTCAGGGTGGCGGGCGTATTATTTCCGGCATGACTATCTTCGGTTTTGCCTTCCCCCCTTCTGCGGAAACTTTACTCATGCGCAGGCGACGCTCTCACCCTCCACGGTGTAGGCGAAGGGCTGAAACTGAGGAAGCTGGCGATGTTGGCGGCGGGCGTCCTGGCGCTTGCCGCCTGTTCCCAACAACCGCCGCGTGAGGCGGCTATCTATAGCGGACAGCCACCATCCGCGACCGTCGACACTTACCCAGGACATTTTCGGACCGCTTGATGACATATGATTTTAGGTTGCATCGCTCTTCGTCATGCCAAAGAACTCGAGCGAATCGACCGGCATACCTCGATATCGCTCAAGGACGACCAAGTGCCTCGTCCAGAACACCGGGTAACAGCAGAGATAACGTTTAAGATCCACGTCGCGTTCCAGGGCTTTTATCGGCAAGGCACCGTCACCAAACATAGGGAAATCAAGCCAACGGGGAGTAGCTTCAGGATGCATGCCATAGAGTTCCTGCGCACCCATGCGCTCTCTTTGTCTACCCTTACCAAATTCGCCTTTGTCATGGCGATGCTCGTGGGCGTGCCGCACCTGTCGCGCCTGCTGCGACTGCCGGTCGTCGTCGGCCTGCTGTTGAGCGGCGTCCTGGTCGGCCCCTACGGGCTGGACCTGTTCGGCCAGAACCGACCGATCGCGGATTTCTTTGCCGAACTTGGCAAGCTTTTTCTGATGTTCTTCGCGGGCCTGGAAATAGACCTGAACCGGTTCCGCGAGGCCCGGCACAAGACCGTCATCTTTGGCTTGTGGACCACGTGTACGCCGTTGTTGCTGGGCACCCTGGTCGGGTTGGCATTCGGCTATGGTGTCGTCCCAGCCATCGTGCTGGGCTCGCTTCTGGCTTCGCACACGCTGCTCGGTAGCGCCATTGTCCAGGCGCACAAGGCGAACAGCCTGGAGGCCATTGCGGTTACCGTCGGCGCAACGGTGATTTCGGACACATTGTCTCTGCTGGTCTTTGCAGTGTGCCTTTCCACCTATGTTGGCGGCTTCTCGTTGCGGGCAATGTCGTTGCAGATTTTAGAGATCGCCGTGTTTGTACCGCTAATCATCTTTGGCGTTGGCCGCGCAGGCGGATATGTCCTGAAGCTAATGCGAGACAACGAGGAAGCTTATTTCATCCTGATGCTCGTCATTATTGCCATTGCCAGCGCGCTGGCGGACGTCATCAATCTGCCGGGAATTGTCGGCGCATTCCTCGTCGGGCTGGCGCTCAATACCGCGGTTCAGGACACGCCCGCAAAGGAGAAGCTGGAGTTTTTAGGGCGGTCGTTGTTCATCCCGTGTTTTTTCATAGTCATCGGCTTCCTGATCAATCCGCTGGCATTCCTGCGGAGCATTCTAGACAATTTCCTCCTGGTCGCAGGGGTTATCGGCGCGCTGCTTTTGGGCAAGTGGATCGCCACGGCTGCTGTCGGGCGCAGCTTTGGCTACAGCCATATAACCCGCCTTACCATGTGGTCGCTGACCCTGCCTCAGGTCGCCGCAACACTTGCCGCTGCCTTGGTTGCCTACGACACGTTCAACCCCGCGGGTCATCGGCTGATTGATGGAAAGTTACTTAATGTCGTTCTGGTACTGATGCTCGCCACCTCCATTCTCGGGCCAGTTCTGACAGAACGTTTCCTGCCGCGCATGATTAAGGAAGAAGCGGAAATTCAAGAGGATGATTTCAAAACCTCTGCCGATGCGGAAGGAATTAAATCCTGATCAATATGGTATGGTCGGACGTTAATTTAGGATACGCCCTATTGATCGTCCGTCCCGGGGCGATTTTCTGTGTTGTTTTGGATCTCACGATCCCCCTGCGGGGCACGCAACCAACTTGATTTGCTGCTTTCAGGCTGCAAGCGGGATTAACTTGGTTAACTTCCGAAGCGCTGGCAGGAGTGCGCGTCTCTTCGGATCCGCCAAACTTCAAAAGCAGCGAAGTGTGGCTGGCGTCTGCGCCGTTCTGTGCGATCCCCGTGTCCGTCGCCGCGCCCTGTATGAGCCTGCTGCGGCATTATCAGCCGCGCGCGCGCATTCTCTACAGCGTCGCCGATCTGCACCATCTGCGCCTCGCCCGGCAGAGCGCGGTGCAGGACCGGCCGGAGCTGACCCGCGCCGCACGGCGCGTGCGTCAGCAGGAGATGGCGATGATGCTGCATGCGGACGCCATCATTACCCACTCCTCGGCCGAGGCGGCGCTGCTGACCGAAGCGGGCATCCGCATGGAAAAACTGCACATCGTGCCCTGGACGGTTCCGGCGCAGGCCAAAACCGCTCGTCATGCGGCACGCCAAGGCCTGATCTTTGTTGGGAATTTCATGCACGAGCCGAATCTCGACGGGCTGGACTGGCTGGCTGAACGTGTGATGCCACTGGTGCACGCGAAACTGCCGGAGATGCGGCTGACCGTCGCGGGCAGTGGCATTGCGGCTGACATGGCCAAACTGCTCACCGCGCGCGGCGTGGATCTGCGCGGCTATGTGCCGGATCTTTCGCCGCTCTACGCCGAAGCCAGGCTGGCGGTAGCGCCGCTGCGCTTCGGTGCGGGGGTGAAGGGCAAGGTTCTGGAAGCCTGGGCGCATGGGTTGCCCATCGTGATGACGAAGATCGCCGCCGAAGGGCTCCCCTGCCCGCCCGCTTTGGCCCGCGCCATCGCCGCCGATGCGCAATCCTTCGCGGACACGATCATCGCGCTGCATGTGACCCCAAAACAAAGCACCGCCCATGTGGACGCTGGCCGGGCCGTGCTGCGCGCGCAGTTTTCGCAAAAGGCGGCGATGGCGGCACTCTCCCGCGCGGTGCAGCCGGCCCCGCGGGTGGAAACCTTGCAGCTTGCGCCAATGAAAAAAATGTGATCCAGACCTATCCACTGGCGTAGACGCGTCTGCCAACCGTTTGACCAATGGCTTGCGTAACGGCATCCTCTTATGGCCGTATAAGCTCCAAAAAGAAGAGGTGCGGCCCTGGAACAATTCGCACGTAGCGCCAAGGCTACAACGATGGCCGACGGGGGACGCCCCGTGGTGGTGCTGGAGGGCTTACGCAAGAGCTACGGCACCATGGTGGCGCTGGTGTGCATTGATCTGAGCATACGGGCTGGGGAGTTTTTTACCTTCCTCGGCCCTTCGGGCTCCGGCAAGACCACAACGCTGCGGCTGATCGCTGGTTTCGAACGGCCGGATGTCGGGCAGATCCGTCTCGACGGCGCCGATGTCGCCAGCTTGCCGCCCTATTTGCGGCCGGTGAACACGGTGTTTCAGGATTACGCGCTGTTTCCGCATCTCTCGCTGGTCGAAAACGTTGCCTATGGTCTGCGCGCGCGGAAAATACCGAAATCCGAGGCTCATGCCAAAGCCGAGGCGGCGCTGGCGCAGGTGCGGCTGGCCGAATTCGGCGCGCGCAAGCCAGCGCAGCTTTCCGGCGGACAGCGGCAACGCGTGGCGCTGGCGCGCGCCATGGTGAACCAGCCGCGCGTGCTGCTGCTCGACGAGCCGCTCGGCGCGCTCGACCTGAAGTTGCGGCATCAGATGCAGATCGAGCTGAAACGGCTACAGCATGAGAGCGGCATTACCTTTATCTACGTCACGCACGACCAAGAGGAGGCGCTGGCGATGAGCGACCGCATCGCCGTGTTCAACCAGGGGCGGATCGAGCAGGTCGGCACGGCGTTCGACCTGTATGAACGGCCATGTAATGCTTTCGTCGCTGATTTCGTCGGCAGTTCCAATCTGCTCGGGCCGAAGCGCGACAGGCTGCTGCGGCCGGAGAAAGTGCTGCTGTTACCATCGGGCAGCGCCGTTCCCGAGGGGTATGAGGCACGGCCGGCGCAATTGCAGGAAGCGGTTTTTCTGGGCGCGGTGACACGTTACCAGCTCCAGCTCGACGACGGCAGCACGCTCGCGGCCATGGAAGCCAACATTCAACCGATCGATGACCGGCTGCGTTTCGTTCCGGGTGATACCGTCCTGGCCACCTGGCCGCGCGCCGCCGTCACCGGGCTACAGCCTGACAACGACAAGGGAGGGGATTCATGAAAATGGCGATCAGACAAAAACTTGCACGGCTGATGCTCGGCGCCGCCGCAGCGCTGCCTCTGGCGCAAGGCGCGGCAGCGGTACAGCCGCTTAAGACCATCGGCAAGGGCGAAGGCACGCTGAATGTCGTTGCCTGGGAAGGCTACGCGCAGGACGACTGGGTAAAGCCGTTCGAGGCCGCAACAGGCTGTATGGTGCACGCCAAATATGCTGGTTCCTCCGACGAGATGGTGGCGTTGATGCGCTCGGGCGGCGGCGCGCAGTATGATGTGGTCTCCGCCTCGGGCGACGCCACGCTGCGGCTGATCTACGGCCATACCGTGCAACCGGTGAACATCGCATTGATACCGGCCTGGAAGCATTTCATTCCGCAGCTGCAATCGCCGGAATTCAACACCGTAAAGGGCGTGCATTACGGGGTCTCCTACGAATGGGGGCCAAACACGCTGCTCTACAGTAAGAAGGTATTTTCCACCGCGCCCACATCCTGGAATGTGATCTACGACCCGAAATATACCGGCCAGATCACGGTGCCGGACAACCCGATCCAGATCGCCGATGCGGCGCTGTACTTGTCGAAGACCCAGCCTTCGCTCGGCATCACCGACCCCTATGAACTCAACCAGACGCAGATGGACGCCGTCGCGGCGCTGTTGAAATCCCAGGCGAAGCTGGTGAAGAAATACTGGGCGCTGGCCTCCGACGAGATCCAGCTCTTCACCTCCGGCGATGCGGTGGTCGGCGCGGCCTGGCCATACCAGACCAACACGCTGGTGGCCGCGAAGGTGCCGGTGGCGGACACCATTCCGCAGGAGGGGGCAACCGGCTGGGCGGATACCTGGATGATCTCCGCCAAGGCGCCGCATCCGAACTGCGCCTATGAATGGATCAACTGGGTGACCACGCCAAAGGTGCAGGCGCAGCAGGCAATCTATTTCGGCGAGACGCCGGCCAACACGCTGGCCTGCCGGGAAATGGACGCCCAGCAGCCCGGCGCCTGTGCGCAATACCATGCGAACGCACCGGCAGCGTATTTCGACCAGATCAAATTCTGGAAGACCCCCCGCACGCAATGCGGCAACGGCAAGGATGACTGCCTGGATTACACCGCCTGGCAGCGCGAATGGCAGACGATCAAGGGCTGATGCGAGCGCGATCCTGGCGCCGCGCGGCGCTGCGGCCGTTCTGGCGGCATGAGGGGGCGGCCAGCGCCGCCCTGCTCGGCCTGCCGGCCTTGTGGTTCGCCGCCCTCTATTTGGCCGCGATCGGCGCGCTGCTGATCACCGCCTTCTGGACTGTGGACGATCTCAGCGGCAATCTCGTCCCCGGCTTTTCGCTGAGCAATTTCGCCGTGCTGACGAGCGATCCAACCTACCGGATCATCGCCGTGCGCACGATTTTTATTGCCGCGGCAGTCACGGTCACCGATGCGGTGCTGGCCTGGCCATTCGCCTATGCCATGGTGCGGCTGGCGGGACCGCAGCTGCGCGCGGCGCTGATGGCGCTGGTGCTGGTACCGCTCTGGTCCAGTTATCTGGCGCGCGTCTATGCTTGGCGGCTGATCCTGGCGCATGACGGGGTGCTGAACTGGGCGCTTGCCGAGATCGGCCTGCCCGGCCTGCATATCGGCTACAGCAACTGGGCAATGTGGATCGTTTTTTCCTATCTCTGGTTGCCGTTCATGATCCTGCCGATCGCCGCCGCCGTGGAAAGAATCCCACCGAGCCTGCTGGAAGCCTCCGCTGACCTGGGCGAGCCCGGCATGGCCACGTTCCGGCGTGTGATTCTGCCGCTGGCGCTGCCTGGCATGGTGGCGGGAGCCATCTTCACCTTCTCGCTCACTTTGGGCGATTTTGTCACACCGATGCTGGTCGGCGGGCGTGGGTCGGATTTCATCGGCAATGTTGTTTATGCCAATGTCGGCGTCACCAACAACATTCCCTTCGCCGCCGCCTATGCGACGCTGCCGCTTGGGGTCATGGCGGTGTTTTTGCTCGTGGCGCGGCGCCTGGGGGCGTTCGATGCGCTCTAGGGGCGAGATCATGATCTGGGCGGCGGTGGCGGCGATCCTGGGATTTCTGTTCATCCCGGTCTTCATCATTGTGGCCTATGCCTTTTCCGCCGCGCCGATCCCGGCCTGGCCGATCGCCGGCTTCGCCTGGCATTGGTTTGCCGATACCTGGAACGATGATGAAGTGCGCGCGGCACTGCTGTTGTCGCTCGAGGTGGCCGCGCTGGCGACGATGATCGCGATCCTGCTCGGCACACTGGCCGCCATGGCGGTGGCCAGGATGCGCTCGGTGGGGCGCGAGGTGGTGAGCTTCGTGGTCGTGCTGCCGATCGCGTTACCCGGCATTCTCACCGGCATGGCGCTCGCCTCGTATTTCGCGTTCTGGGGCGTAAACCTCTCTTTCTGGACCATCATCGCCGGTCACGCCACCTTTTGTGTTGTGATTGTCTACAACAATGCCATCGCCCGGCTGCGGCGACTGCCGCGTTCGCTCGCCGAAGCTTCCGCTGATCTCGGTGCCGATGCGTTCCTCACTTTCCGGCGTGTGACGCTGCCGATGATGGCAAGCGCGATCGGCGCCGGGGCGCTCCTCGCTTTTGCCTTGTCCTTCGACGAGGTGATCGTCACCACCTTCACTGCCGGCGCGCAGAACACATTGCCGCTCTGGATTTTCGGCGCAATCCGGCTGGGACAAAAACTGCCGGAGGTGAATGTCGTGGTGTTCGCCATCATCCTGTTCACGGCTGTGCCGGTGCTGTTGGCGCAACGCCTGATGGGCGAGGCCGGACGGGCGGCGCGGTGAGAGCTCGCATAAGCGGGAATGATCCCCCAAAAGCGTGAGCCGGACTGTGCGCAATATCTGGCAAGCCTCCGAATGATGATCCAACCCTTAATGTCACGGCGGTTGGACTGGTTTTGCTGTGGCCGGCGCCGCCCCTCCGGAGCCCTTCCACGCGGCTGGCGGTAGCAGCCCCACACCAAAAACAACCCAACCACCACGCAATTAACGACATTGGGGGTTGGATCATCATTCGCCGGCTTGCCAGTGACGTTTGGCACACCGACTTACGCATTCCCTTGGTAAGAATGCTGCTTACGGTCGCCTCCGTGCTTCAACCAAACGTCGTCATCCCAGCCGGAACATGCTCGCCGCGATGCCTGCGCAACCAGAAGGCGAGGCCGATCAGGGTGCAGCCAAAAATCAGCGCATACGCGCCCAGCCACCAAGTGAGCACCAGCGCGCCAATCAGCGGGCTGGCGAACAAAAGCAGGCCATAAAGCAGGGAAACGATCGCACCGAAGATCAGCAGCCAGCGACCATGGCTAATATGAAGGCTGAGAGCGGCGCCGAACAACAACCCGCCGGACAGCAGCGCCCAAGTCGCGACCAGGAGGACAAAGACGAGCAGGGTAAGGCCAGGCAACAGTGCCGCGGCAATGCCGATGGCGATTCCGAGCAGGCCATTGAGCAGGAGCAATCCCCATCGTTCGTGCGCACGAGCACCACGCACGGCCAGCATGATGCCGCAGATGCCGTCGACAAGGCTATAAGCGGCAAAGACCAGAACGAGCGCCAGCATCGTCGCGCCGGGCACGGCGAAGGCGGCAATGCCGAACAGGATCGCCAACATGCCACGCAGCCCGACCACCCACCAATTATCCGCAAGCATCGCGTTCTTGGCCTGTGTGAGTTCGATATTCGGCGACTGGAACCACGTCATGGCGCACCTCGTCGGTTTGACTTCGGCATTACGAGCCGTTGATGAATTTTACGGTACCGGCGCGCCGAAGCCATCGCATTGACAATGGTCAACCCATGTCGGCCTCATTTGTGCCGATCAAATGCCTGGCAAACCAACCTAATCGGCGATAATCTCCGAGGCCAATGAAAACGGTGAAGCGCGAAACGATGCGCAGATAATCGTGCTGGGTCTTGGTACAAAACCCGCGCACATTCATGTCCTCGATTATCCGCTGCGCAGATCGACAGGCAAAGACGCAAAAACAGGCTTGATCATGGGATGGCTCCTCTGGAATGGAAGAAGCCATCCTTCTCAGGGCGGGCCGCCCAAACGTTCAAACAAAACCTACGAACCCAAGAAAGGCACCGCCATCACCACAAGCACCAATCCCTCGATAGCGGGTTCGTTCTTCGTGAGCCGGACGGGGGAGAGATCAGCCTATTGCTGCTCGCCGGTTCCGGAACCGGGCCCGAAATTGCCCAGGCTGGGCGCATAACCGTTGGCGCCGGGCCCAACATTACCAAGGCTCGGGGGAGAAAAATTGCCGATATTCGGCCCGTAGCCGCCGTTGCCCATCGTCCCGGACGAAGGCGCGGCGGCGTTGCCGTTCCTCCCGGCGCTGGCTCCAACTCCACCATTCTCCGTCGTCCCGGGCCCAGCCCCCCCACCATTACTTGCCGAGTCGTTCTTCGGCACGGGAATAGGCCCGTACTGACCGTTACCCAGCATCTGAGCCATGGCTTGACCACCGAGGCCGAGAGCCATGATCATCGCCGCGAACGCGGCTCCGAACAGAAAAGGCTTGCGCATCGCCGTACTCCCTCAAAGGGGTTAATCCAAACCCCAGATGATAGCGGCACAGTGCATCCGTCAAACATGCTGGCACAATGCCGGGCTGACTGTTTGGCAACAGAAAGAAGCGTAATCAAAGTCGCTTACGACGACACTCATACCACTCTTTCGTGGCATGCACGAAACGCTAAGTAAGCCTGCGGTGAGCGCCGCGGGTCGCTGTTGGTTCATGTCGCTATTTTTGGCTTTCGGGGCCATTTTCGCGCGAGAGCATCGACAGCATCTGCGCGGTTTTGTGCTCCGGAATCTTGGGGCAAAGGTGGCGCCGAGCCATTCGATCATTTCGTCATGTCGTTTGTGTTTCGGGCTGGCCAATAGTTGAGCAAACTCATCGCAACCAGGCGGACCGCCGACATCCTCGGGCGGGCATCTGCCCTTGGCATCAATTAATACGCTACAAGAGAATCCTGGAAGCACATCTGCAATGCTCTCGATCTTCACGGTGTGTTCCCAACCGTCGAGTCCCCTCGGGCCGGATTTCCGGCCCAGCCTCTATCCCTGTACGGTCGGGATGCCGTGCCAGCGGCTGCCCGCCGGCATCACTTCGCCCTTCATCAGCAGTGACATGGGGCCAAGCCTAGCGTCTTCCTCCATGCTCGTGTCATAGAGTACAACGCTCATATTACCGACCGAACAGCCGTTCTTTATAGTTAGATATGACGACTTCATGATTCGATCCTCAAACAAATGGTTTTGGATTACCACGCCGGCGTTGAGCCCCACATGGTCACCGATTCGAACCAGATCGAATTCCGAAAACAGGCTGGTGGCGATGTAGCAATGCCGGCCGATCCGGCAGCCGAGCAAACGCAGCAGCGGCGCGGCGATGGGCGTGCCAAGGAACAGCACTACGACCGGCGCCATGATCAACTCATAGGCTCCGTTGACCATTTCATTGAACCAGACATAGGGCGACCATAGCGGCACGATGACGGGTTTGAAGCGGCCCATGACGGCCCATTTCAAGCCGACCACGATAGCAACACCGATGGCGGCATCCAGCATGCCTAACAAAGGCAGCAGCGCGAATGCCGCCCATAGGCCCCAGACCATATAGCCATAGAGCAACGCCGCGGCACTGCCGAGCCCCAGAAACAGGATGGTATAGGTGGGGATCAGGATCCGCAGCGCATCGACGACGGCGCGCTGGGCATAGAGCTTGTGCGAGGGAAGGTAAGTCGCCTCCTCGCTGAAGCCACCGACCTTCTGGCGATTGGGCAGTTGAAAGGCGGGGGAGCCGAGCCAGTCTGTATTATCGCGCGTTGTCGCCGCCGGTGACGGCGGCGCCGAAAGCACACCCAGCAGGCAACCTTCGCCCAACCCAGCCCCGGTCGGCAGGATCGCCCCGTTACCGACGAAGCTACGGTTGCCGACATGATTGGTACCGATTTCAAAACGGCCGGCAAACATGCGCTTGCCGCCGAACATGCAGCCATCGGCGAAAAACGCCAACTCGCCGGCGTCGAGCAGGTCGGGCATAAAACTCCAGATCGTCGACATCTCCGCATATTTGCCGATCCTGGCGCCGAGCAGGCGCATCCATGGTGGCAAATAGAGCGTGGTAAACACCGGCAACAGCAAAGCCCGGCTGGTGCGCATCAGCCCGGCGGCGAGCCAGTGCCGCAGATAGATCGGCGAATAGAGCGAATAGACGCCTGGCTTGCTCCGGCGCAGCAGCACCGCCTTGAGCACGGCGATCCACAGGCAGGAAACCGCCACCAGGACCGGCGCGAAGATGACCGTCATCCAGATGACGGCGCCGAGATGTCCCCCCTTGTACGCCAGCAGCCAGATCGGCAAGAAAGCAAGCGCCGGCAGCAGCGCCAAGGGGGCCAGCAGGTTGCCGAGCAGCCAGGCAAAAGCGGTAAAGACGACCTTGCGGCCCAGGCTCGGCCGCACGATGACGCCGAGCGGCACCGGTACATCGAGCGCCTTACCGGGCGAGCCCCGCCGCTGCTCCCCTGGCGGCAGGCCGGTGCCGTCGGGCAGCAGCGACTGGTCGTCGAGCCGCGCGTCATCTCCCATCCGCACATTCAGGCCGAGGGCCGAATGCGCCCCTACGAAACAGCCCCTGCCGATCTCAACCCGGCCAAGGATCAGATAGCCATCCTCAACGCGCGCGCCCAGCAATTGCGTATCGGCGCCGATGCTCGTGTCATCGCCGATCGAGATCAGGTCCCAGGCCGAGACCAGGGCGGAATCGAGCGCACAATCGCGCCCCACCTGCGCCCCCATCAGGCGATAGTAAACCGGCAGCAATGGCGTCCCGATGAGGAGCCCGGCGCCAAACAATGTCTGCAACCGGTTCACCAGCCACCATCGGAGGTAATAATGGCCCCAGAGCGGGTAACGTCCCGGCTGGTAGCGCCCAATGATCAGCCATTTGGCACAGATGCCGACCATCATGAAGACCGGCGTGACGACGACGTAGAACCCCATCAGGATCAACACCGCTTGCAGGAGCGTCAAACGCCCTTGCAACATGTCGTTGCCGATCGGCAGCGCGAAGAGCAGCGGCGCGGCAAACAACCACCAGGTGACCAGGATCAAGCACGCTTGGAGGGCGCCGATACGGGCGCCGGCGTTACGCCGCAATGGCAGCACCGCCTCTGCCGGCGCCTCCGGGGCCGGCGCCTCGGCCAGATGTGCTGCCAACGCGCGTACCGAGGGGAAGGCATAGACCGCGCGCACCGGGACATGCAGGCCGACATCGCGCAGCAGTGCCACCATCTGCGCCGCGACCAGCGAGTGCCCGCCCAGGTCGAGAAAAAAATCCTGCTCGACGCTAACGGCATCGATGCCAAAAATTCTGGCCCAGGTTTCGGCGATTTTCTGCTCCAGCGGGTTTGCCGGCGGCGTGCCCCCGCGCGCCTCGTCCAGCAGCGGCGCAACGGGCGCGGGCAGGCGCTTGCGGTCGACCTTGCCGGTCGCCAGCGTCGGCAATTCGCTCAGCACGTCGAGATAGGCCGGCACCATGTAGGCGGGCAATTTCCTCCGCAGCTCTGCCAGCAGCTCACACCGCCGGAGCGGCTGCGCCGGGTTTTTGGCAACCACATAGGCCGCGAGCACCGGCACGCCGTCCTGCTCCCGCACCGCGACAGTGGCCGAGACGATATTCTCCTGCTCCAGAAGGACCGAGGCAATTTCCGACAGTTCCACCCGATAGCCGCGGATTTTCACCTGATCGTCGATGCGCCCGAAATACTCGATGTCTCCATCGCCATTGATGGCGGCAAGATCCCCGGACCGGTAGAGCCTGCCGAAACGCGACGAGGTGACGAACTGCCGTGCCGTCAGCTCCGGGTTGTTCAAATAACCGCGCGCGACGCCCGCCCCGCCAATGAAAAGCTCCCCCATCTCCCCCGGCGGTAGCGGGTTCATGTCGCCATCCAGGACCAGCGCCTCGTAGCCGGCGATCGGGCGGCCGACGGTGATCGCCTGACCCGGCAGGCATGGCTTGGCGGTGGTGTTCACCGTCGCCTCGGTTGGTCCGTAGACGTTCAGCATCAGCCGCCCCGACCGGGCCCAGCGCGCCACCAGTTCGGGCGGGCAAACCTCGCCACTGACGACCAGTTGCCGCAGGCTCGGCACATCCTCCGTCATGGTCGACAACATCGTCGGCACCGTGGAAAAATAGGTCACACCGGCGGCCGCGAGAAACCGGGCGAGATCGTTGCCAAAGCGTGGCGCACCCCTCTCACCAACCACCAGCGCCGCGCCGTTCGACAACGCCATCCAGATTTCCTCGACCGAACCATCAAAGCCGAGCGAGAAGCCCTGATAAATCCGGTCAGACGGCACGGTTGTGCAAACGGCATTGAACGCCCGCACGAAATGATGCGCGTTGCGATGTTCCGTCATCACGCCTTTCGGGCGCCCGCTGGTTCCCGAAGTATAAATGACATAGCAAAGATCGGCCGGCGTGGCGCCGGTCTGCGCACGTGCGAGGCGTGTCGCCGGGCGGCTGGCGATATCCGCCAGGCTGGCATCCAGCATCAGGGTCGGCGCGGCACATAACGGATCGAGCCGCGCAACATTTTCCTGCTCGCAGATCAGCAACGCAATCGCGGCTTCCGCCGCGATATAGCGTATGCGCTCGTCCGGCAGGGTCGGATCGATCGGCACATAGGCGGCGCCGGCCTTGAGGCAGGCCAGAATCGCGATGATCGGTCGTTCAGATCGATTGAGGCAGAGCCCTACTAACACGCCCGGCGCCGCCCCGAGGGCGCGCAGATGGTGGGCAAGGCGATTCGACTGCGCCTCGAGCTCAGCATAGCTGAGTTCAAGATCGCCGCAGATGAGTGCGAGAGCGTCCCCAGCGGCATCAACGCGCGCCTCAAACAACTCGTGCAGACATCCTGGCGTCATGTCTTGAGACGGATCGATCGCGTCCGCCACATGACCGCGAAGCTGAGGCGGGCCGGTCAGCATGACGCGCCACTCACGCACACACGATAATGCTTCCGCATAGGAATCTGCATCCTTTCGCGACGATGGAGGTCTCTCTCACCGTTAGGGCAATATCTCGGTAAAAGATGGCGTGCAGTTGATGATGCGACGCACGCATTCCCGACTTGAAAGTGCGGCTTTGTAGCCGCGTGGCGCGGCCAGCGCTTTCACCCACCAGCGTTGCCCAAACGATTGGAAGCCGCTGATGGATCTGCCGTTCGTCCTGATAAAGCACGAAGCCATTGCCTCGCGGTCGAGCCCCATCCCCAGGGCTTTGAAGAACGCTTCCTTCTTGGTCCAGATCTGGAAGAAGGTCTCCACGCGACGCGCTTCGGGCGTCGCGGCCAGGAGCATCCGCTCGCGTGGATGAAACCAGTGGATCGCGACCGTATCCCAACTGAAATCCGGGCGTATGGCTTCGATGTCAATGCCGAGCGGCACGCGGCCGATGCCGACCAGCGCATAATTGCGGCTTCGCGCCGCGTTGAAATAGAGGCCATCAGGATTTTCCGGCAATTCCGGCTTCGTTCCACCCCCCTCCCGGATCACCACACAGGCCGGCGGCAGACCCGTGCACGCGCCCAAAATGCAGCGCAAGGCCGCGCGCGCTTTCAGCCAATGTTCAAAATCTCTCCGGTATCGGCGCCCCTGCTCCTCCCCCCTGCGTTCATTTAGATTAAGAGCCTGCAGCATCGGCACCAGCGGCAAGCTCGGCAGGTCGAGACACCAGAGGAAAATTTCATTTCCGCATGGCAGACCAAGACGCCGCGATGCATGCGGGTCAAGACCTGTCGCGGCGGAGATTTTCTGCGGAAGAAACATATCCATCGTTGTGCCGTGGCCTCACATTATTGCAGCACAGGCCTGGCGTCTTGGCGTTGCGCCGTGTTGTTGACGTCGTACCAACGACGCCGCGGTGTCGAATCGTCCTGCACAATATGCGCCATGATCTCGCTGTGTGACTTCATCCGCCACTCCTCCTGACCGGCCAATGGCAAAGAGCGGATCGGATCGAAATAATTAAACCGCTTCCCGGGAGCCACCACCGGCGCAACAAACGAGGAAACGCCATATTTCTGATTGTGGTGCTCGGCGCTGTGCACATCCCGCTTTCCCGCCGGCGTGTCTACTATGAATAGCGGTGTATTGAACCCTGCCGTCGCGCCGCGGACCTGTTTCTCCAAATTCTGCGCAGCCTTGAGAGCGACGCGGAAATGCTCGGTACCCTTCACCATATCGCAAAGATAGACGTAATAAGGATGAATATTGACCCGACCCAAATCTTTGCTGAGCCTGCGCAGCGTTTCGGCATCGTCATTCACGCCCCGCAGCAGCACGGTCTGATTGCGCACGGTCACGCCAGCGGCATGCAAACGGCGCATCACCTGTTCCACCAGCGGGGACATCTCGCGCGGATGGTTGAAATGCGTATGGATGCAGACATCCTTGAACATCGAGCGCCCACGTTTGACAACCTTCAGAACGGCATTGCTCCAGTCTTCGTCGCTCAGGAATTTCATTGGCTGAACGGCAATCGCCTTGGTCGCAAAGCGGATTCGTCTGACGTGCTCGATATCCAGCAATGCGTCGCCAAGCTCCAGGATTTGCGACGCCTTCAAACGCGACAGATCCCCGCCGGAAACAACGACATCCTCAATTTGCGCATGATCACGAATATAGTGGAGCGCAGGCGTCCAGTTCTTGGCGCTGGTCACATGCTCTTTTTGCACCAGCGGCGTGTCCATGCCGACCGCATAACTGCGCGTGCAATATTGACAGTAAACCGGGCAAACCGACGTGATCAGAAACAGCGCCTTATCAGGATACCGATGCACAAGACTTTGAACCGGCGAATGACCTTGCTCCTCCAAAGAGTTGATGATCAGACAGGGATGATCGTCCTCCAGATCCGATAGCATCGGCAAAAACTGCCGCCGGATCGGGTCCGACGACGCTCGCTTCCACTCGACCATCGAAACAATATAGGGATTCACACGGATGGACATCCCGACTCTGGACAATCCGGCCCTGATGTCATCGAGCACCTCCGAACCAACCAGGCCCTCGAGCGCCATCTCCAACTGCGTGAAATGAATAATCGAATTCTTATCCTGCCACGCTGAAGTCTCGAACGTCTCACGGGACACGTCTTTCCAGATTTTGAAACGCTGCCAATCATCAAGCATCGTATCTCCCCTCCCGTTGTTGGAGCCGAGCAAAAAGACCAAGAGGCAAATGATTTCGATATCAGAGGACCTTGCGTCTCCAAACGCGCACGTCTTCCTGTACGTGCCAGAACATTCAAGGCACGACCATCATTTCTTACAGGACGCGTGTCTGATGCCGACAATTCAGATTCGAAACATGTATTACAATGATACGCAAATTTGCGCACGACGCCGATAAGTTTGTGACCTTATATTCGTCTGCTTAACATGAGTGATCTAGCTTCGTCAGGCCGTTTGCGGGGGCGATAAAAGAGCTTTCCATCACGATGGTCAAGGAAAAATTTGTTTCTATTGTATTTATTATTAAACCGCCATTGGGGGCGTTGTTGTGCTTGTATATTGGCGCTCAGCGCCGGATTCCGCCCTTTCCAAAACGGCGCAGCTTGTCGATTGTGCAGCTTAACGTTGCGGCGTCGCTTAAAGCCTTTGGCTTAAACAAATCGGAGAAGAAACATGCTGGAAGTTCTGAAGACGGCCAAACTCTGCACAGAGAATGACACGCCAAAAGCACTAGGAAAATCGATTCTTGCTGTGTGTTTTCTTGCTTTGTCGCTAACCTGCTGCGCTTCCCATGCACATGCGGACAATACGCCATTCACAGGTTTTCGTGGGCAGGTTTCTGACTGGATTGGCTCCTGTGACGCTGAACTCGAAATCGGCCCGCCCGCGAACGGAATATCGAATGCGACGCTGAGCGTCATCTGCAACAATGACGTCAACGTTGAAGAATCGCTCTCCGGTCATTTCGATTTCAGCAACGGCCGGTACAACGCAGAAGTAACAGCCATCAAGAACATCACCGGAACGGAATATGACCGGGATCTGCATTTTGACCTCCAGCGCTCCGAAGACGGCTGCACGATGTCGGGCACGGCCACTGATGCTGATGGTTCTAATGACGTCAGTTTTCGATCGGTCGCCCCGGGGTGCTAACGCCAGGGTAACGTGAACATAGGATTGTACGGACGCGAAAGTCCGCTTCGGCGGTCCAGTGGCTCAAAGCAGACATTGATTGCCGAAAGCGGGTCGTGACCCATGTCAGCCGTCGGCTCGACATCGACAATAATCATACCCCCTTCGTCGCAGCATGCCCAGCCCCCAATTTTCACCTGCAGGGCGATTCAATAAACTGCTGCGATCATTTGTGTGGCTCGGCTTCGTTTGTCCTGGAAATGCTCGATTGCCCTTGTGGGTGACTGTGAAACCGTGCGCATGACTTTGAGAGCGAAGCTGGTGAGCGAGAAGACGTTACGAGGTGCGTTGTCGAGCCGGTTGGTGTAACCATCTTCTCCGAGCATGACGTCTTTGTTTCGATGCATGATTTCGATGCCCCAATGCTTGCGGTTTAGGTTGAGAAGGTATTCCGGCGATGCTTCGCCTTTGCTCAGACTGGTGATGAGATAGGCAATTTCCTGTTGCTCCTGCCACACGCCCTTCACCCTGCGTTGGCGTGAACGGGTTACACGGCATATCTGGCTGACGGTTGGCCATTCCTGCGTGATGTCTGCTGCTTGGGCCGGCAACACTTCGATCCTGCGCCGTTCAATACGTCCATGCGCCTTGGTGGCGCCGCTATCGAAAGTTGCGAGGGGGAAAAACCGGCTCCGCGAAGGCCGTTTCAATATTTTTTCGCAATGTCTTTTGGTTGTTTTTGACGGGAAGAAGGTAGTCTCCGCCAGCGTCCACCACGGTCTGTGCAATGGCCCTCTGGCAGAAGATCGCATCACCGGTGACAATCCGGTCGCGCAAATCAAGCCGGGCGAGTAACTTCAGTGCATCAGGAATTTCCAGCCCCTTGCCGCGTGACGCCTCATGCGAAAGGATCGTCTGCAGACCTCCACAAAAAGCTGACAGCACGTGCTCGGCGCGGCCATCTCCATCCTTGCTTGCCCGCAGTGTCTTGCCGTCTATGGCAATATGACGGTCATCACTGTTATCCGCCAGCACGACCGCGCCCAGGATATCGGCAACGGCCTGGGCATCGAGGATGCGCAGCGTTTCGGTCAGCGTCGCGTGACAGGGGGTATGGCCACGCATAAAACCCAATTGCCGTTTTTGCACGCGCGTCAGACTTCGCCCCAGAAGAAACGCAGCCTTCATGCCCCGCCGCCCACAAAGCATGGAAACCAAAATCAGACCGAGGATCGACCAAAGCCTGTAGTCCCGTCCTTGCCGACCACGCGGATCGGGGATCCGTTCCAAAACCTTCTTCAACTCCATCGCCCAAACCTCAAAATCAGAGGCCCTACAGAATCATATAAAATCGCGTCTGATCAATAGGATGGAGACTTCAACAAATTGCCCTGTTTCACCTGAGCCAAATCCAACGGGGCCATGAGTCGTTCTTCGCAAAGGACTACGATGTCTGGATCGCGATCCTGCGGTTGCTGCGGTTGCCGTTGAGCCGCGCGTAAGGCCGACGATGCCGACAGATAAAATCGCCGCGCCGATCAGATAAAAGGCGGGGGCGATATTGCCGGTCAGGTGAATCATCCAGGTAATCGTGAGCGGTGCGAAACCGCCAAAGACGGTCACCGTCAGATTGTATGAAATTGCCATGCCGGTGGAGCGCACTTGAACCGGGAACAGCTCCGCGAGCATGCCCGGAACAGGACCGATCATCAGCCCAAGGAGTGTCAGAGCGACGAGCTGAACTTCCAGTAGCCGGACGAAACTGGGGGCGGCGATGACATAGTGGAACAACGGATAGGAGCTTGCGGCGGCGAGCGCCGTGATCGCGAAAAACATCCGGTAGGCGCCTATCCGGTCCGCCAGCCAGCCCCCCAGCATACAGACGAAAATGTCGATCCCGGAGGTAATCAGCACGCCTGCCAGATCGTCGGCAAGCGGCAAATGCAGCTGGCGCACGACATAGACGGGCAGGTAATTGTTCCACACATAAGTCGTCGCGGTCCCGATCAGGATGACGCCGATCGCGCAGAGCAGCGGCCGCGTAAATGCGCCTAAAACCAATCGTACGGGCGCCTGAACGAGGTCTGGCGTGGCATCGTGTAGCCGCTGATATTCCGGCGATTCCGCCATCCGGTAACGGATGTAGAAACCGAATGGCCCAACCGGAGCGCCTATGAGGAATGGCAGGCGCCAGGCCCAGCCATGCAGGGCGGCCGTGGAGACGCTGGAAATGACCAGCAGCCCGATGCCGGCGGCACAGACCCGCCCGACCGCCTGTGCCGACATCTGGAAACTGCCGACGAGCATGCGCTGACTCTGCGGCGCATATTCGACCAGCAGCGCCGTGGCACTTGCGAATTCACCGCCGATGGAAATGCCTTGCACAATGCGGCCGATGACGACGATGGCCGGCGCCAGGACCCCGATGCTGGCATAAGACGGTGTTAGCGCCAGAGTCAGCGTGCCAAATGCCATCATGCCTATGAGCAGGGTGAGGGCGCGGCGGCGGCCGTGCCGGTCGGCATAGGCGCCGATGACGATGCCGCCGACCGGCCGTGCCACAAAGCCGACCGCGAAAGTCGCGAAGGTGAGGACAATGGAAAGCGTACCGCCGGCCGGGAAAAATACATGGGCGATGATGGTCGCGTAATAGCCATAGGACACGAAGTCGAACCATTCGAGGCCATTGCCGATGATCGACGCGATGATGCCCTTGCGCAGCATCCTGGTCAGCCTCCTTCGGAAAATATGTAGCACCGGCTATCGCTGACAGCGACATAGCCTTGTCCCGCCGCCGCATCGAGAAGGCCCCAGAAAAACTGCTCGGAGCGGAAATATCTGGAAAGCTCTTTGAGTGAATTCAGCATGTGGCTTCGCTCTCCTCGAGCCTTCCTACGATGTCGATAAAGTCGAAATAATAATCCATGGCGCATCTTTTTTTGACTTGGCACGAGGTGCGATGCGGTCACTCCAGCGATGGCCCGGGGTAGAGTGCTGGGCGCATCGCGTGCTTCGCCCGCGAGGGAAGGCGCGCCGGACAGGCCGCCATAAGCGAACATGAACAGTGCGCAAACCGAGAGGAAGGCGCTCAGGTTGAAGCCGGCAGGAGCGGCTGGCGGCACACGAGGCACGCCGGATCGTGCGGATGCCGCATGAAGGAAGTCCGCCGGCGCTGTCGCGAAGCCGACGACGCACACCACCACGGCGACACCCACAACCAGCACCAGCAACACTGATACCACACGACCATAGGTCTTCACGCCGGAGACGTGCACCCCGAAGACAAGCCAGATGGCCGCCAAGCCGGCGATCATGTGTCCCGTCTTGCCAAGATCCGCATCAGTTGGCGGGAGGCCGGCCGCAGCCAGTGCGTTGCCCAAGAAGGTGCCGAAGGTGAAAGCGATGAAGCCCATGGCCGCCGCGATGCCCGCCCACCAGACGACGTGGAGCACGAATCCCGCCGGACCGTTAAGCGCCCGCACCGTCCACAATCGGCATAGGGGGCGATCATTGCTGATCGCTCCCCTGCCACACCACCCGGCATGCGGGTCCGCACCGGGCGGTTCGAGAGATTGAGGTTAGGCAAGTCTGGGCATTCCGATCTGGTCGGCCCAGGTGATTGTGAGGACGGCATTGAGGAGCATCCCGCTGTTGCGCCACCAGCTACGGGCGTTTCCCGCTACCCGCTGGGCTACATTGGGTTTGGCCCCCAAGGCCGTCAGTTCCCGGAAGATCGTCCTACCGCGCTTCCACTGTTTGAGTTGGATGGCCCGCAGGCGATGGCGCATCCATTCGTCCAGCTGTCGCCAGACGCTGGGCGTTTGCGCCAGCCTGAAGTAGGCCCTCCATCCCAGTACGAAGGAACGCAGCCGCTCCGTTACCATGTGCATCGAGCGTCCCGTTACACGGGGCGTCAATTCACGGATACGGTCCTTGAACGTTTTGATCGCCTTACTGGCGACGCGCCGTTTGACCACACCACCCGGCGCCGCCCAGAAGGCGTAGCCGAGGAATTTGCGGCCAAAGACGGAGGCGATGGCGCTCTTGGCCTCGTTCACCGTCAGGTGAAGCTGACCGTAGAGCCGCCGCAGCAGGGCCATCACCCGCTCCCCAGCTCGCCTGGACCGAACATAGACGTTGCAGTCATCGGCATAGCGGCAGAAGGCGTGGCCCCGCCGTTCAAGCTCCTTGTCCACTTCGTCCAACAGTAGGTTGGCCAGCAGCGGTGACAGCGGTCCGCCCTGCGGCGTGCCCCTGCTCCGCTTGATGGTCACATCCCTATCGGCGATGTCGGCGTTCAGATAGGCGCGAACCAGGCGAATGACGCCTGGGTCAGGGACTTTCCGGCGCAGACGGTCGATCAGGATGTCGTGGTCAACCCGGTCGAAGAATTTCTCCAGGTCCACATCCACTACAACTCGCCGCCCGGACTGCACGAACGACTGCGCCGCGAGGACGGCATCGTGCGCGCTTCGCCCCGGACGGAAGCCGTAGCTGTGCTGGCTGAAGCTGGGATCAAGGATCGGCTGAAGGACTTGCAGGAGCGCCTGTTGGATCAGGCGGTCCTGCACCGTGGGAATGCCAAGCTCGCGCTCGCCGCCCCCCGGCTTCGGGATTATCACGCGGCGCACCGGCGATGGCCGGTACGTCCCCTTCAGCAAGCTGTCGCGGATGGCGGGCCACGCGGTCCGCAGCATCGAGGCCGTCTGGTCAATGTCCAGCCCGTCCACACCTGCCGCGCCCTTGTTGGACCGCACCTGCTTCAGCGCCCGCTGAAGGTTCTCTCGCGCCAGGACCGCCGTAAGCAGTCCTGGCCCCGTGTCGTTCGTGGGCCGAGGCGAATGTTCGGCTTCGTCAAGGCGTGAGCCATGGCGGGCTTCACCCGCTTCCCTCTCCTGCCTCCCGGTCACTTCCGGCATCTGACGCATGGCCTCGCATTTCCTCGGGTGAACTTCACTCTCTCTCGTTCGGCCCTTCGCCAACGGTCGCCCGCTGACTACTACGGCCTCGGCTGACTTCTCGCTCCGGCTCAACACCGTCGCCCTTTCAGGCATGAGGCGAGATCTCCCCAGGTAAGAACGCACTCCTTCACTGCGCGACCGCCAGATTTACGCCATCGACCTTTGGTCACAAGAGCTTCGCGGCTTATGGCCCGCTCGTCCTGGTCGGCAACGCCTCATATCCAGTTCTTGTTCATCAGCCCGCAGTTTCGATCCACGCTTCCTCCCCACGGTCGGTCGCCCTGCCGCAGTTGCGCTTCACTTCGCTCGCTGTGACCAGCTTGCGGCGGGACTTCCACCCGCAAGAATGCGCCCATGCTGGGCGCACCATAGGAAGACCCTGCCCGTGGCATGGCCTCGGCGAAGCGGGCGTAATTTTGCAGCGTTGCTGCGCGCTCAGGCGCTCCAACGGGCGTCCGTCACCTTCACGGTCTGCGGAATCAATCCAAGCCTGAAGAACGTGTCGGCGATCTGTTGCTGTTGGGCGAAGACCGCCGCACTGACCGGTTGCACCCCGATCGGTTGGCGGCTCAAGGACAGCTTGAGGACCGGCTCAGGAATCCCAGTGCCAGGTGCCAGTTGCGCGGCAGCGGCACCGAGATTTTGCTGAACCCAGGTTTCGGCGGCGCCAAGAGCCGCAAGCGAGGCATGAATGACCGTGGGGTTGGCGTCGGCGAACTTGCGCGATGCCAGAAAAAATTGGTAATTCGGGACAATGCCCGTGCCGTCCACAAGCACGCGCGCCCCCCTTTGCTGGGCCGCCGCGAAGAATGGATCCCAGACGGCCCATGCGTCGACACTGCCGGCATGAAAGGCGGCATTTCCGTCTGGAGGCGAAAGGTAGACGGGCTGGATATCGGTAAAGGTGAGGCCTGATTTCAGCAAGGCCGCGACCAGGAGATAATGAGCATTAGAGCCCTTCGTGACGGCGACCTTCTTGCCCTTCAAATCACCGACCGTTTTGATCTGACTGCTGGGCGGCACGAGAATGGCCTCGCCATGCGGAGCCGGCGGATCGTTGCCGACGTAGACGATTTCCGCGCCGCTGGCCTGAGCAAAAATCGGCGGGGTTTCGCCTGTCGTTCCGAAATCGATCGCGCCGGCATTCAATGCCTCGAGCAGCGGCGGCCCCGCCAGGAATTCCGCCCAGGAGACGGAAAAATTGTGGGGGGGCGAGTAATGTTTCGAGCGTGCCGCGCTGTTTCAGCAGGATCAGCGTCCCGTATGGCTGATACCCAATTCTGATAACCCGCGCCGCTTGAGCTGAGGCGGCCCCGCCCCCTCCGCCAACCGCGAGGCCGGCCGCACCCAGCGCGGCACCCAACAATGTCCGCCGTTTCATAAGGCTTCTCCCGAAATTGTGCCGGCCCGCAACCGGCGGGACAATCAATCAGCCCGACGCAAAATTGACGACAGAACCGTAAGTCCACCGTCATTCGCGTACCAGAACGTATTAGGCTTACGTTCACATCGACACTTTGCTTTGTTAGCGGTCGGAGCGAGGTTCGTGATGTCGGTTCTCAAGTGCGCATGTAACGGCGATGTCATCTCAGACACGCTGCGCCACTTCCAACGCGATCCGGTGGGCTTGGACGCGGATGTCCGGAACCGCCAAACATTCCCAGAAAACGCCGCGCACAATTGGGCCAAGCGCCCAGAGCCGTCGCGCCGGAACGCCCTCACGCCCGATAATCTCGAGTGCTTCGGTGACCTCCAGCCCCAATCCTTGCGGGTCGGTGCGGGCAATGCCCGCATCAAGTATCCGCGTCATCAATCCATCGCCCGCTGCAACGGCCTCAATACCGGTGGCGAAAATGACCCGTTGCGCGGTGAGCGTCTCAAGACTGCCTGTCTTGCGATTCTGCCAAGTGACGGCGGCGCGGTCGCCCAGTGTCTGGACGCCACGCACGCGCCCGCGTTCGATGCGCAAGGCGCCGCTCTCGATCAGGGCTTCAACCTGCGCGGCGACGGGAGGGGCCATGCGGTGGCGGTGAATGTCCCAGTAGGGGCGAAGATGACGGAGGAAACGGCTCCTTTGGTCGTGAGGCAAACCTCTCCAGAGCTCGGCCGTGATTGGACGCAAGCTATCGACCACCGCGCGCCAGCCGATGCCATGCAGCTTCGCCTCACGTACCTCAGTGCGCAGGCCGCGGAGCAGTGCGACCAAAGAGCGGCGCTGCTCCGCGGTAAACTCAGGCGTGGGCCAGGCGCGCTCGACGTGGTCGTGGCATTGCGGCACCAGCCCACGGCGCGAAACCGCGACGATCGGGCCGCGAAACCCCTGCCCGTTCATTCCCAAAGCAAGATCGATCATCGTCAAACCCGTGCCGACGATGAGCACCGGCTCATCCGGACGCAAGCCTGATATGGCACTCTGCGTCCATGGATCGTTGAATACGACACCGTCGCACGACCGGCTGGACGGCAGATTGCCAGCTGCCAGAACAAGGCCCGAGACCGTGATGTCGCGGCCACTGGCACAGGTTAGCCGCCAGCCCTCGGGCGCATGCTCCAAAGCAATGACGTCATCGGCGGCCAAGCGAACCCGGCCGCCGGACGCCTTCATTTCCTCGTACAATAGCCTGCGGAGGTAACGGCCATAGAGGCGTCGGGTAGCAAAAGTGCCCGCTTTGGTGCGTTTGAATTCGTCAGGAAACCGCCCGGCTTCCTGCTCAATCCAGCGCTCGAAATGCCCCAGATCCTGGGGAAAAGCGCTCATATTCATTGAACGCACATTCAGCAGATGCGGTGTCCCGGAAGCAGCATAGGCCAGACCGCGTGCGAAGCGGCCCGTGCGTTCGAAGAGATAGACAATGTAATTTGGCGGCAATTCACGCCTTAGATGGATTGCCGCCATCGTGCCGGAGAAGCCGGCACCGATAATGGCGATGACGTGCTTGGCATCGCCGCCCTGTGTCTTGTTCCGACGTTGCTGATCATTATACACCATTGGCATATCCAATGTAAGCGATGCTCTGCGGCCCTATAATTTGGCAGTGACTTTGGGGTCAGACTGTGGCGGTCGGTTTCCAGCACCAGGGCATAAGCTCATCGATACGTGCCTGGGGCCATCCGTTGACGAGGCGGGTTAGCAGATCGGTGAAGTAGGTCTGCGGGTTGACATCATTTAGCTTGCAAGTTTCGATCAGTGACGCGACTGCGGCCCAGTTTTCGGCCCCTTCATCGGAGCCGGCGAACAACGAATTTTTTCTGGATAATGTGATAGGACGCATGCTTCGCTCGACGGTATTGTTGTCGATTTCGACGCGGCCATCGAGAAGGAATTGCTCAAGGCCGGCCCAATGGTTGAGCGGATAGCGGATTACTTGGGCGAGCGGGCCACGGGCCGGTAAGGTATTGAGCTGTGCTTCGAGCCACAGACGCAGGTCTTTCACCAGCGGCTGGCTGAGTTCCTGGCGTTTGGCGAGACGCTGCGCTGGGTCCTTGCCGCGGATTTCGGCCTCGATGCGATAGAGGGTAGCGATCCGCGCCAATGCCTCGGTGGCGATCGGTGAGGTGCCATCTTTGACAAAGTCATAAAAACCGCGCCTCACGTGACTCCAGCAAAATGCGAGCGTCACCGGCGGCCCATCCCGTGCTGGAGCAGCGAGTTGCTTATAAGCGTTGTAGCCATCGCATTGTACGACCCCGCGATAGCCGCCGAGCAACGCATCGGCATGGCGTTTGGCCCGGCCTGTCGCATATTGATAAATCACCGCCGGTGGCTCAGCGCTGCCGCATGCCCGATCATCCCTTGCAGCCACCCAAAAATAGCCCTGCTTCGTCCGGCCGCGGCCTGGGGCGAGAACCTTCATCGTCGTCTCGTCTGCGAAGATCCGTGTGGAGGAGAGCACGATCTCTTTCAGCCGCCTCACCACGGGCACGATCTCGGTCGCAGCATAGCCGACCCAAAAGGCCAAAGTCGTGCGGTCGATCAAAACGCCCTGCCGGGCCATGATCTGCGCCTGCCGGTACAGCGGTAGGTGATCGGCAAAGCGCGAGACCATCACGTTCGCAACCAGTGCCTCGGTGGGGATGCCGCCTTCGATCAGCCGTGCCGGCGCTGGGGCCTGGGCCACGACACCTTCGCACGCCTGGCAGACGAATTTTGGCCGCCGGGTCACGATCACCCGGTATTGCGCCGGGATAATGTCGAGCCGCTGGGATTCATCGTGGCCGATCTCGTTCATCGCGGCCCGACAGCAGGGACAGTTGGTATCTTCCGGGGTCAGAGTTACCTCGACCCGGGGCAAATGCACCGGAAGCGCACCGCGGCTGGCCCGACGTTTGGCGATGCCATCGCGTTTGCGCGCGGGGTCGCGCCGCTCTCCTTGCGCCTCCAATTGCGCGATGGCTGTCTCGATGTCGCCCAGAGCGAGCTGCAATTGTTCCTCGGGCAACTTCTCTGATTTGGCGCCGAATTGGAGCCGGTTGAATTTCAGCAGCAGGTGCTGCAAGCGTTCGTTCTGCTCGGCCAGATCATTGCGTTCGGCAACAACTTTGTCGCGCTCGGACCACGCCGCCAGCAACAGCGCCTGCAATACCGCTGGATCTTCGGGAAGCGCGTTGATCTGGTTGCCATCCGGCTGCATCTCACCGCGATTCTAGCCAGCTTGAGTCGGTATGGGAATCCTTGGCGCCGATAAAATTCGTGTCCAATCCAAACCGTCGACCAGCGCGGCATACTCCACCGAGGTCAGCTTCATCACGCCATCCACGATGGGTGGCCAACGAAAGGCACCGTGCTGAAGCTGCTTCCAAACCAAAACCAGGCCACTGCCATCCCAGAACAAAATTTTCACTTTGTCCGAGCTCTTGGCACGAAAAATGATGACTGATCCATCGAATGGACTTTGTCCGAGGCTGGCGGCCGCAACGGCCGCCAAGCTATGCGCGCCACGACGAAAATCCACCGGGCGCGTCGCCAGCATAATCCGTACACCCGTCGGGATCGTGATCAAGCAGAAGCCTCCCGCACCGCGCGCAGCACCGCAGTCAGGGTTTGGGTATCGACCCCCGCGGTAACCCGAATTCTGGTGCCGCCGACATCAATCTCAATCTCCGGCGCCCATGATGCCGTCGACGTTGTCGCCAATTGGTCTGCAACCGGTGGGGATTCAATAATGGGCACAAATGCCGGCCCGCTTGTCACCAGATCGGTGAAACTTCCCCGCAGCGCTGCCCGCCGCCAGGCAAACACCTGCTGTGGGCAAACCTGCCAACGCCGCGCGATCTGCGATACCACCGCACCAGGAACCATCGCCTCAGCCGCGATCCGCGCCTTCTGCTCATCAGACCAATGCCGTCGCCGGCCCGGTCCCGTCAGAACCTCAACACGCCGGTAACCGCCATTAGCGTCGTCATTAACGTCATCCATAATGTCAGCACGAAGCCTTCTGTTGCTTCAAAACTGACAATCACAAACCAGCCCAGCGGGGAAGAATGGTCACGGAGCACCGCTAACTATCCAATGCAGGTTCCGTCTCCGGCATCGCATTACGCCTTCGCGAATATGAGCATGTATAGCTCGCACCGGATGAAGCAGGTTAAACATACTCATATCTTTGGGCGGCGATAAGCGTTGACGTCGAACACAATCTGCCCGCAACGGATAAGGCTCTTCAGGTGGCATGCAAACTTAACTGCATGCAGATGAGCTGAATGAGTAGCGCCAGGAGCGCCTATCCGCCCACGCCAAGCGCTGCCAGCAGCAGGCGCCGTTGCTGACTGAATGCGGCGCTCTCGTGCCGGCGCGGGCGCGGCATGTCGACGGCCTGATCGAGGGTGATCCTGCCATCTTCCAGCATCACAACACGATCGGCCAGCGTCAGCGCCTCATCGACATCGTGCGTGACCAGCAGCACGGCCGGGTGATGCGCGTGCCACAGTTCGGTGACGAGCGCCTGCATGCGCAGCCGGGTCAGCGCGTCCAATGCTGCAAAGGGTTCGTCCAGCAACAGCAACGCCGGCTCGCGGACCAGGGCACGCGCCAAAGCGGCGCGCTGCGCCTCACCGCCGGAGAGGGTCAGGGGCCAGGCGTTCAGCCGGTGGCGCAAACCGACCTCGGCCAGCGCCGCCTCGGCGCGGCCACGTGGATCGGCCGAGCGCAAGCCAAGGGCGACATTGCGCCAGACGCGTTTCCAGGGCAGCAGGCGCGGCTCTTGGAAGACGACGGATTTCGCAGCAGGCACGCGCAGCGTGCCTGGAGGCGCCGGATCAAGCCCAGCCAGCGTGCGCAGCAGGGTCGACTTGCCCGAGCCCGAGCGGCCCAGCAAGGCGACGAACTCACCGGGGCGGATCGCCAGATCGAGCCCCCGCAATACGGCGTTCTCGCCAAACTGCCTGCTCAGGCCGCGCACCTCCACCGCAAACTCACGGCTGGCCTGCTCACTGGGCGTACGGATCGGCGCATCGGTCAGCATGTTCATGGAACCTCCTACAGAGCGAGCAAAGTGGGACGCCAGGCCAGGAGACGGGTCTCCAGGCTGCGCACAAGGCGGTCGGTGGCCAGGCCAAGCACCGCGTAAACCAGCAGACCATCGAAAATCACGTCGGTCTGCAAAAAATCCTGCGCGTTCATGACCAGATAGCCGATGCCGGAGCTCGCATTGATCTGCTCGGCGACCACCAGACTGACCCAGGCGATGCCGAGCGCCTGGCGCAGCCCGACCAGAAAGCCCGGCAGTGCGGCGGGCAGCACGACATGCCACACCGTCTCGCGCCGCGTGAGGCCGAGCACGGTGCCGGCTTCCAGCAATTTGCGGTCGGCGCCGCGGATGGCCGAGAACAGGTTGAGATACATGGGAAAGCTGGCACCCAGCGCGATAATGACGATTTTCGGCATCTCGCCGATGCCGAACCACAGGATCATCAACGGGATCAGGGCCAGATGCGGCAGGGTGCGCGCCATCTGCACCATGGGATCAATGAAATCTTCGCCCATGCGCGTCAGCCCGGCCAGCAACCCTAACACCGTGCCGGCGGCAACACCGGCGGCGAGGCCCACCAGCGCGCGCGTCAGCGAGATCAGCAGATTCGGCCAAAGCTGCCCGGTGACGATGAGGTTCCAAAAACTCGTCGCGATCAGCGATGGGGCCGGCATGGTCTGAGGCGCCGTGAAGCCGGCCGAGGCAACCGCCTGCCAAAGGACCAGGAGCGCCACCGGCGCGATGGCACGCCGAACGCCTCTGGGCAAACGCAGGGCCGCCGCTCCCTGCAGAACAAACCCGGACGGCGCGGCGCTGTTGCTCGATGACATCGACGTTCCCCATCAAAACTATAATACCTATTGCATCAATAGGCAATACATGCAAGTTGAACCTGAATTCGTCATTGGGAGAATCTTCATGCGCCGTCGCACCCTGCTTGCCACCGCATCGCTGGCAACCCCTGCGCTGCTGTTGCCGCATCGCTCAGCGCACGCCGCGGACAAGGGCGTTTTGAGAATCGGCTACCAAAAATCTTCTGTGACCCTCGTGCTGGCCCGGGCGCGCGGCAGCTTCGAGGCCAAGCTGAACCCGCTTGGTTATGATGTGCGCTGGGCGGAATTCACCTCCGGCCCGCCGCTGCTGGAAGCCTTGAATGCTGGCGCGGTCAATTTAGGCTTTACCGGCGAACCGCCGATGATTTTCGCGCAGGCTGCCGGCACGCCGATCGTCTATGTCGCCGCCACCAATCCCAGCCCGCGCGCGGTGGCGATTCTCAAGCCGGCCGGCAGCAGGCTGCAATCGGTGCACGACCTGGCCGGCAAAAAAGTGGCGGTCGCGCAGGGCTCCAGCGCGCATTACCTGCTGGTCGCAGCACTCGCCCAGGCCGGTGTGCCGTATGCCGATGTGACCAAAGTGTTCCTGCAGCCGCCGAATGCGAGCGCGGCCTTTGCCAGCGGCGATGTCGATGCCTGGTCGATCTGGGATCCGTTCTATGCCGATGCGCAGGCGGCAGGCGCGCAGGTGCTGACCGACGGTACCGGGCTAATGCCGAACCGGGCCTTCTATTCCTCCACCAAGGATTTCGCCACAAAACATCCCGACGCGCTCAACGCCGCCATTCAGGTGCTCAACGCCCAAGAGGCGTGGGAGGCACAGCATACCGCCGAGACCGCAACGGATATCGCGCCTATCATCGGGCTGCCGGCGCCGGTCTTAAAAACCTGGTTCGACCGGCAAAAATATGGCGTTAACAAGCTCAGCCCGGAAATTTTTGCTGACCAACAGAAGATCGCCGACGTTTTCCTTAAAATCGGCCTCATCCCCTCAAGAATCAACGTCACTGCCGCCGCCTGGACAGCCTGAGGAGTTTCACCATGACACTACACCCCGCCTCCGATGCCAACATCCTGTGGTTTCTGCCAACTCATGGCGACGGAAGGCATCTCGGCACGCAAATCGGCGGCCGGGAGGTCGACCACGCCTACCTTGCCGAGATCGCCCAGGCGGCCGACCGGCTCGGCTATTACGGCGTGCTCATCCCGACCGGGCGCTCTTGCGAGGATAGCTGGGTGGTTGCCTCCTCGCTCCTGCCGCTCACCCAAAAATTGCGCTACCTGGTCGCGTTCCGCCCCGGCCTGCTGAACCCCTCGCTCGCCGCCCGCATGGCGGCCACGTTCGACCGCCTCTCCAACGGGCGGCTGTTGATCAATATCGTTACCGGCGGCGACCCATCGGAGAATACCGGCGACGGTATTTTTCTCGGTCATGACGAGCGCTACGAGATCACGCGCGAATTCTTGACGGTCTGGAAAGCGCTGCTGGGCGGCGGGCCGGTGAATTACGCCGGAAAACATCTTCGCATCGAAGACGGGCAAGTTCTTTTCCCCGCCGTGCAACAGCCGCACCCGCCGCTTTTCTTCGGCGGCTCGTCCGATGCCGGCATCGATGTCGCGTCCGAACTCGTGGACACCTATCTCACCTGGGGCGAACCGCCGGCGCTGGTCGCGGAAAAACTCGGCCGCGCCGCACAGGCCGCCGCCCGCCGGGGCCGCCGGTTGAATTTCGGCATCCGGCTGCACGTCATCGTGCGGGAAACCGCGCAAGCCGCCTGGGCCGCGGCCGAGGATCTGATCCGCTACGTCGATGACGAGACGATCAGCAAAGCACAACAGCGCTTCGCGAGCATGGATTCCGTTGGCCAGCGCCGCATGGCGGCCCTACATAACGGGTCGCGCGACCGCCTGGAAATCGCGCCCAATCTCTGGGCTGGCGTGGGGCTGGTGCGCGGCGGCGCCGGCACCGCACTGGTCGGCAACCCGGAACAGGTGGCAGCCCGCATGCGCGAGTACATGGCGCTCGGCATCGATCATTTTATCCTCTCCGGCTACCCGCATCTGGAAGAGGCGTATCGCTTCGCCGAGCTGGTGTTCCCGCTCCTGCCGGTGCGCCATCCGGTGACAAAATTTGGCAACGCCGTCAATCGCGGCCCGTTCGGGGAAACTGTCGGCAACGTGTATCGCCCCGGTGACGCCCGCCCGGCCGGCTAAGCCGATGAACGGCCCGACCAGCGGACCGCCCTCCCCTGGTCATGGCCCGAGCCATCGCCATCATTGGCGGCGGCGGCGGCGGCGCGGCGCTGACCGCGTTCGAAACGCGAATTTAGAGTACGGAAAGATGAGTTCGATCGGTATACAGGGCTGAACCCGACATTTCATCGGGCAGGTTCTTAAGCGTGGAAGGGACGGTTCCTGCGTGGAACACCGTGCCGCCGGTGAAGGTGATGTCCACCGATGCGCCGACGGTCAGTCCCGCTTCCAGTAGCGCGTCGGCGGTCATGCCGCTCTCGAGCCGCGCGTCCCGCTGGGCTAATGTCACGCGAGCCTGCGCGCCGCTGCTGGCGATATGCGTGACCCGCCAGGGGCCGGAGGCGCTGGGGCTGACGGTGATCTGGTGTGGGCGGATAAAGGCGGTCGCCGGCCCGTCGGCGCCGTGCGTCTGGCCAAGGAAATAGCCAGCATCGGCATGCACCTCCCGGCTGGCGATGCGGCAGGCGATGCGATTGCTCTCGCCGAGGAATTCGTGGACGAAAATATTCGCCGGGCGCCGGTAGATGTCCATTGGCGTGCCCTGCTGGGAAATCCGGCCGTTCTGCATGATCACGACCCGGTCGGCGAGCTCGAAGGCTTCTTCCTGGTCATGGGTGACGAAAATCGTCGTGATGTTCATCTCCCTGTGCAACTGGCGCAGCCAGCGGCGGAGGTCGCGGCGCACCACGGCATCGAGCGCGCCGAACGGCTCGTCCAGCAGCAATACGCGCGGCTGGCTGGCGAGCGCGCGGGCGAGGGCCACGCGCTGGCGCTGGCCGCCGGAGAGTTGTGACGGGTAGCGCTGCGCCAGGGCTTCAAGCTGGATCAGGCGGAGCAGCTCTTCAACACGGGCGCAGATTTCCGCTTTGCCGGCTTTGCGGATGCGCAAGGGAAAGGCGATGTTCTCGAACACGCTCATATGCCGAAACAGCGCGTAATGCTGGAACACGAAGCCGACAC
This sequence comes from uncultured Pseudomonadota bacterium, assembly GCA_963780465.1. Classification (GTDB taxonomy): domain Bacteria; phylum Pseudomonadota; class Alphaproteobacteria; order Acetobacterales; family Acetobacteraceae; genus Acidocella. The sequence continues at coordinate 159,440 of CAWACI010000012.1, read as the reverse complement.
CGCGTTCCTTGGGCTTACGGGAGGTGGCATCGGTGTCGCCGATGGTGATGCGGCCGGCATCGGGCTGGTCCAGCCCGGCGATGAGCCGCAGCAGGGTTGTTTTACCGGAGCCGGACGGGCCGAGTAGGGCGAGCAACTCCCCGGGCGCGACGGTCAGCGATAGGTCGTCCAGGACCTTATGGGGCCCAAAACGGCGGGAGACATGGGATACGGCGATATCGACGGTCATGTTTCAGGCGGCCTTCTGCGGACGGGCGGACGAGCGCGAACGGGAGGCGGCGATGTCGTCACGCTGCCACCATTCCAGCGCGGCTTTCAAGATCAATGTGGCCAGCGCGAGCAGCGCGAGCAACGAGGCGGCGGCGAAGGCGGCCTGGATCTCGTAACTCTCGTAAAGCGATTCCACGGCGAGCGGCAGCGTGTCGGTGGAGCCGAACACCTTGCCGGAGACGACCGAGACGGCGCCGAATTCGCCCATGGCCCGGGCGTTGCAGAGCAGCACACCGTAGAACAGGCCCCAGCGGATTTTCGGCAGCGAGACGCGCCAGAAGATCTGCAGCCCGCTGGCCCCCAGGGTCGCGGCGGCCTCCTCCTCGTCATTGCCCTGTTCCTGGGCAAGCGGGATCACCTCGCGCGCGACGAAGGGAAAGGTGACGAAGATCGTGGCGATCACCATGCCGGGGATAGCGAAGATGATCTGCACGTTATGCGCGGCCAGGAACGGGCCAAGCAAGCCGTTAAGGCCGAACAGCAGGACTTCGAGCAGGCCGGCAACGACCGGAGAGATCGAGAAAGGCAGGTCGATCAAGGTGAGCAGCACGCTGCGCCCGGGGAAGCGGAAGCGGGCGATGCACCAGCTGGCGGCGATGCCGAAGATGAGATTGGCCGGCACGGCGATGGCGGCGATGAGCAGCGTGAGCCCGATGGCGGCGGTGACATTGGGATCGGTGATCGCGGCGATATAGGCGCCAAACCCGGCGGAGAGCGCCTGGATGAAGACGGTGAGCAGCGGCAGGACCAGGAACAGCGTCATGATCAGCAGTGCCGCGGCGATGAGCAGGATTTTAACCATTTTGGCGCCGCCTGACCCAGGATTGCAGCAGATTGATTGTCAGCAGCAGCAGGAATGAGACGCCGAGCATCAGCGTGCCGATTGCGGTTGCGCCCTGATAGTCGAATTGGTCGAGCTGCGCGACGATCAGCAGCGGCACGATTTCCGAAATCATCGGCTTGTTGCCGGCGATGAAAATGATCGAGCCGTATTCGCTGAGGCAGCGCGCGAAGGCGAGAGCGAAGCCGGTGAGCAAAGACGGCAGGATGGCGGGAAAGCTGATCCGCCAGAAGATCTGCCAAGCGGAAGCGCCCATGAGGTGGGCGGCCTCCTCCTGCTCGGCGTCGAGATCGTCGATGACCGGCTGGACGGTGCGGACGATGAAGGGGAGCGAGACGAACATCATGGCGACGACGATGCCAGCCGGCGTAAAGGCGACGCGCAGGCCGAGCGGCAGCAGCAAGTGGCCGAGCCAGCCTTGAGGGGCGTAGAGCGTCGAGAGGGCAATGCCGGCGACGGCGGTCGGCAGCGCGAAGGGTAGGTCCACCAGCGCATCGGTGATGCGGCGGAGGGGAAAGCGGTAGCGGCTGAGCACCCAGGCGACGAGCAGGCCGAACAACACATTGGCGAGGCTGGCGATGAGCGCGCTGCCGACGGTCACACGCAGATCGGCCAGCACGCGCGGGCGCAGGACGACGTGCAGAAAACCGTGCCAGCCAAGGCCGGCGGCGAACCAGAGCATAACCGCGAGCGGGCCGACGACGATGACGCCGAGCCAGAGCAGAGTGAGGGCAAGGCTGGGCGCAAAGCCCGGCAGGATGCTCGGCTCTCGCCAGGCGAAGCGGCGCGCGCGGGAGGTGGTCGCACTCATCGGCGCTCAGGTACCCTGCGCGTAGACCTGGTCGAAAATCCCGCCATCGGCGAAGAATTCCGGCTGCGCCTTGGCCCAGCCGCCGAAGGACTGCTCGACCGTGGCTAGGTTGAGCTGGGGAAACTGGTGCGCATATTTCGCCTGGGCGGCGGCGTCGCGCGGCCGGTAGAAATTGCGGCCGATCACGTCCTGGCCCGCCGGCGAATAGAGATATTCGAGATAGGCGGTTGCCAGCGCCCTTGTGCCGTGCCGGTCGACATTCGCGTCGACCACCGCAACCGGCGGCTCGGCCAGGATGGAGATCGACGGCACCACGACCTGGAACTTGCCGCTGCCGGCCTGGGCGATGGAGAGATAGGCATCGCTCTCCCAGCCGACCAGAACGTCGCCGATGCCGCGCTGGGTGAAGGTGAGGGTCGCGCCGTGCGCCCCGGTGTCGAGCACCGGAACATTGGCGAAGAAGGATTTGAGATAGGCTTTCGCCGCGGCCGGGTCGTTGCCATGCGCCTTGAGCGCATAGGCCCAGGCGGCGAGCACGTTCCAGCGCGCGCCGCCGGAGGTTTTGGGGTTCGGCGTGATGACCTGAACGCCAGGTTTGATGAGATCGCCCCAGTCTTTGATGTTCTTAGGGTTTCCGTCGCGGACGAGGAAAACGATGGTGCTGGTATAGGGGGTGCTGTTATCGGGCAGGCGCGACTGCCAGTTGGCGGCGATGAGGCCGCGTTTGGCGATGGCGTCGATGTCGTAGGACAGGGCTAAAGTGACCACATCCGCCTGCAACCCTTCGATCACCGCGCGGGCCTGGGCGCCGGAGCCGCCATGGGAATAGCGCAGGGTCGGGGCGGTGCCGGTCTTTTGCGTCCAATAGGCCGTGAAGAGCTTGTTGTAGTCGGCCCAAAGCGCCGCCGTGGGATCGTAGGACACGTTCAGGATTGTGTTCGACGCGGCCTGCGCCGCCTGCGGCAGGGAAAGCGCGGCAGCGCCTGTGGCGGCAAACTGAAGGGCCTGGCGGCGTGTGAATTGGACGGTCATGGGGCATCCTGACGAGGTTCAACGACGAAGCGACGCTAGTAATACACAGCTTTCCTACTGTATCAATAGATTAAATAGTGAGGCAACCTCGAGCCAGCCGTTGATCAGCGGGTGACTATTGCCGTGCCGCTTCGTGTCCGAGCCACTCGGTAGGCAAAACTGGCAGATCGTATTCGCGGCTGTCGGGCTGGGCCTCGCGCAATCCATGTGATGACCGACGAACCACTCTTTTGTTCCAAGCTGCTTATGTGAAAACAGGTCCCGGTACGCGGCATGCAAATTCAAAGTCATCATCCGCGTTGGGTGCTCGCATGACCCCATAACCCCGGACAGAAAGCGCGTCCGAACGGCCAACATTGACTCCGCATTGGCATGACGCGTGTGGCATCAGGAGCTTGGGTAATTGTGGCGCGCATGGTTTGGTGGCGAAACGTCAGGCTGCTTATCACCTCCATCGCGCCGGCATTCGATAGGTACCCCAGGTTTCACACGAAAAACCCAGCCATCCTCCACGTAGAGCTTCGAGCCGCCTGCGTGGTCTGGCACTTCAATCCCTTTGGCGTCGGATTTCTGTGATCCAGCATCGTACTTCTTGCGTCGGTTCGGTGCCATGTTTTTTCCTTTTCCAGACCAGTTCTGTAGAAAAAGAGTTGCCGACATTGCAAACCATAAATCGCGAATAGAGAAAACTTCATCTTCGTCAGCGCTACCAGAAAAGATAAATCATTATTCTTCTTGCTAATTTCGCGATGCATCGTGAACCGTGGGAAAGGATGTTGGTCACAACCGAGAGATGACCCCAGTGCCGATGGCGGAGAGAAGACTAAAAATTGGATGCCCCCTTCGCTTCGGCGCGCTTTCTCCTGTTATGCCGACCGAGACGCGGTGCATCTAAACCAGCTGCGGCCAATCGGGGCGGTCGCGCGCAAACCACTACTCTTGCGGTTGTACAAAACCTAAGGCGTCGAGAACTGACGCGAAGCGTTTTTTTGCAGAAGCCATGCCGCCGCGGCCATCCCTGGCGGCGACAACCTGATTCCAACCAGGAACCAGATCGATCCGCTCGGGCATTCGCGTTTCACACCGGGAACGCCACCGTCCGGATCGCGTCTCCGCCCGCGACCTCAAGCGCTTCGGTCAACCGACGTCGGAAACGCTGAAAATCCACGTGCCCACGATCCCGCGGAAAATTGAACGCAGCACTTTCCCGCTGCAACACCCAATCCGCGACAATGCGTCCCGGCGGTCCGCGCAGCGCGATCACCCGGGTCGCGAGCATCAACGCCTCATCCATGTCATAGGTGATCAGCACCATCGTCGCTTTGAAATGTTGCGAGACATGCAGCACATGCGCCTGCATCTGCTCACGCGTCAGCGGATCGAGCGCACTGAAGGGCTCGTCGAGCAGCAGGATCTCCGGCTTTGGCGCCAGCGCCCGCGCCAGTGCGACACGCTGCGCCATGCCGCCGGAAAGCTGCTTCGGCAACAAATCCCCGGCATGCAGCAGGCCTACCAGGGAGAGCGCCTCCTCCACCGCGTTTTCCCGTATTTTGCCGCGCAAATGCCGCAGGCCGAAGGCAACGTTTTTCCGTACACTCAGCCACGGCATCAAGCGAGGCTCCTGGAACACGTAGCCCACCTGTTCCGGACGGATCGGCGCACCGCCCAGCAGCACACTGCCGCGGCTCGGGCGTTCCAGCCCCGCCAGGCAGCGCACGAACGTGCTTTTGCCGCTGCCGCTGCGACCGATGATGGCTGTCAGCCCCTCAGCCTCCAGCGTAATCGAGAGCGGGCCAAGGGCTGGCGGCGCGGCACCGAACGCCTTGGTCAGGCCCGAAATGTGCACGCGCTGCGTCACGTGCGCCTCGGCTCCAGCGTGATTGTATCCTGCCAGGCGATGAGCCGGCGCGCGCCTTGGGCCAGCACCCAGTCGGTCGCCTTCCCCAGCAGCGCAAACGCAAAGATCGCGGCGATCACCTGGTCCGGCCGGCCGACTTCCTCGCCGTTGGTGAGGATAAAGCCAAGGCCATTGCTTGCCCCCATCATCTCCGCCGAGGCGACAAACATCCATCCCAGGCCAAGCCCGCCGCGCAGCCCCGTGAGATAGGCCGGCAGACTCGCCGGTAGCTGTACAAGCAGCAGCAGCGCCAGCCGGCTATAGCCATGGACCCGCCCGACCTCGATCAGTTTACGGTCAACCCCGGCAATGCCGTTCATCAGGTTGAGATAAACCGGAAAAAAAGACGCCAACCGCGATCAGCAGGATTTTCGAGGCGTCGTAAATGCCGAACCAGATGACGAAGAGCGGCACCCAGGCCAGCGACGGCACGTTGCGCAACCCTTGCAGCATCGGGTCCAGCAGGCGGCGGCAATAGGCGGAGGCGCCGGTCAGGGCGCCCGCGAGCGTCGCAGATGCGGCACCGAACAGAAACCCGAAGGCAAGGCGTTGTGCCGACGCGCCGATATCGATCCATAACGTGCCGTCGTGCGCCATGCCGATGATCGTCTGGACCACGGTGAGCGGGCTCGGCAACAAATCCGCCCCAACCCAGCCCAGGCCGACGACAAGCTGCCAGCCGGCAACGCAGATCGCCGGCAGGATGATGCCAAGCGGCCAACGCCAGGCGCTGGGTGGGCGGGCTTCCGCAGCCGCAAATTCCACCGCCGCGGGCGTTAGCACTTCGTCAGCCATTCGCAAGGCGACCCGTGAATTGCGTATTGACCATCTGATCGACGGTCGTCTGAACATTCACATTCTCTGAAATCGTAAGTGGGGCAAAAGTGTTGGTAACTCGTTATTTTTTGCTTGCGCCGATTCGCGGCGATGGACTCTTTGCATCATGTGCCGCGCCTTTCCCCCCTTTCCCCCCTTTCCGCGCTGAAGCGTCCAGAGCTTGAAGCGCTCCTGGTTGAACAGTCCGGTGAGATAGTCGAGCTGAAGCAGACCGTCGCCGATTTGCGCGAAGAGAACGCGCGGTTGAAAGGTCTGAAAGGCCGCCCGAACATCAAGCCGAGCGGTATGGACAAAGGCACCGCGCCAGCAAAACCCGCCAATCATATCAAGCGGCCTGGCCGGGGTAAGGTCACCCCGCGGGTCCAGGTCGAGGACGAAGTGATCCGTGTCGATATCCCGCCAGGATCGATTTTCAAAGGTCATGAACCGTTTCTGGTCCAGGACCTGGTGATTTCGGCGAAGGCGACCTGCTACCTGCGCGAACGCTGGATCACCCCGGACGGCCGGACGATCCTGGCGCCATTGCCTGAGGGGATCGAAGGCCATTTCGGTCCAGAACTTCGCAGGTTCGTGCTGGTGCAGTACCACCAGGGTCAATCGACGATGCCACGGCTGCTCGCCTTGTTGCGATCGGTAGGGGTTTCGATCTCAAAGCGGCAGCTGGTTCGCCTGTTGAATGAGAACCACGAGGCGTTGATCGCCGAAGCCCAGGATGTTCTGCGTGCGGGGTTGGAGACATCGCCCTGGGTCAGCGTGGACGACACCGGCGCGCGCCATGCCGGGAAGAACGGCTTCTGCACGCAAATCGGCAATGAATGGTTTACCTGGTTCCGAACTCGGCCCTCGAAGAGCCGCATGAATTTCCTTGATCTGCTGCGTGCCGGACATACCGATTACGTCCTTAATGATGCGGCTTACGGCTATATGCGCGAGCATGGCTTGCCAGCCTCGTCGATCGCCTTATTGGCGGCGGGACCACAGACGTGGTTCGCTGATCAGGCCGCGTGGCTGTCGCATCTCGACCAGCTCGGCTTCACCGCTCTGAAGGTCACGCCCAACCCGGTTCAGCTCGCCACCGAAGGGGCGCTGTGGGGCAGCGTTCAGGCGCATGAATTTCTGTGCGACGCGGTGATTCTGAGCGATGATGCCGGTCAGTTCAACGTCGGCCGGCACGCCCTGTGTTGGGTTCACGCAGAACGGCTGGTGCATAAGCTGGACACGTTCACCGACAAGCATCGCGCCGCTCAGACGCGAGTTCGTGGCTTGATCTGGGACTTTTACGCGGATCTGAAGACCTACCAACTGAAGCCGACCAAGCGGCGGGTTCAGGAGTTACGGTCCCGCTTTGACCGTATTTTCCTCCGCCGCACCGGCTTCGTGACGCTGGACCGCCTGCTGGCGCGGCTGCACGCCAATAAGGCCGAACTGTTGATGGTTCTGGAACAACCGGAAATTCCGCTCCACACCAACGGATCGGAAAACGACATCCGCTGTCATGTCACGAGGCGCAAGATCAGCGCCGGAACTCGCAGCGAGGTCGGACGGGATTGCCGCGACGCGTTCCTCAGCCTCGCGAAGACATGCGACAAACTCGGTGTCGCAGTCTGGAATTTCCTGGGCAGCAGGTTCAAAGTAGTGGGGGCAGTGATCATTGAACCGCTCGACCATTACGTCAGAGCGCGACGCCGCCCCGCCTGACAGGCCGCCGCGGCGAACACGTTGGATCAGCGCATCTATTCGATCGCGCGCGCTCGCTCGCAGCGTGCTGCAGCGCTCACCTAAACTTGGGCCGCTCTTACAACTTTTCACGTTTCAACCGCGCGTATTCTTCCCGCAATTCGGCGATGGTCTGTTTCAGCTTGGCTTCTTCACCGTACAGTTCAACCAGGAGTGCTTCAAGCGCTGGACGCTTCAGCCCGGAAAGGGTGGAAAGGGTGACGAACGGTGGCATACGATTTAAAAAGTCCGCGGCTGCGAGTCGGCGCAAGCAAAAAATAGCGGATTAACCAACACTTTTGCCCCACTTACCTGAAATCAGCCCAAGCTTCTGGAACAGCGCCCCGGTCGCGACAATCCGCGCGCGGCCATCCGCGTTAATTTCCGGCGTATCGAAGTGTTGCCGTGTCAGCTGCAATTGGGCGACGTCGGTCGGCAAATCCACCGCCTGCGCCAGAATGGGCACCAAAGCCTGTGGATTTTCTAGCGAAGAATTCCGGCCCCGCTCATAAGCCTGCAGAAGTTTGAAAATAATCTCGGGATGCTCCTGCGCAAAGTCATCGCGCGCGACCAGAACATTCGGGGTGATGATGCCAGGGTTGCGGTAAAACAGCACATCATGGTTCTGCGCCTGCGCTTCCGCCATGAACGGATCCAGCCCTGCCCAGGCATCGACATCCCCGCGATCGAGTGCGGCGCGGCCGAGCGGATGCTGCAACGGTACCAGCGAGATGTCATTCATTGTCAGCTGCGCATCGCTCAAGGCGCGGAGCAAAAACGCGTAAGGCTCGGTACCCGGCGTCGCCGCGACGCGCTTGCCCTTGAGGTCAGCCGGGGGTCTGATGCCGGAAGTGGCTTTAGTGACAAGCGCCGTGGTCTCCGACAGGTCGTTCACATACACCGCCTGCACCGGCGTACCGGTGGCGCGCGCCAGCAGCGTGGCCGAACCTGCCGCCGAGCCCAGCACGATGCTGCGACCACGCAAAAACTCCAGCGCTTTGTTGCTGCCCTGGCTCAACACCCAGTTCACATTGATCTCGGGCCCAAGGGCTTCCTGCACCCAGTTATTGCCCTTCAGAACGAGGCTGAGCGGGCTGTAATAAGCATAATCGATGGTGATGGAGGACGGTGCTGCGGCACGGGCGCGGCCGATGGAGAACAGTGAAACAAGACCGGCAGACGCGCCGGCGGCAAGCGCCTGCCGGCGGCGTAAACGCGGAAGTTTGGGCATTTATAATCGATCCTCCGTTGAGTTTTATCACTATACAAATACTACCAAATAACTATGTTTATGTCTATATAGGTTTATCCACGCAACGGCGGCACTTGTTGGAGTTTCAGATGACAATCGAGCCTGCTTGCAGCTTTGTGCTTTGGGGCATCCCACGCTTCCACCGGGCCGGCGCGGCCAAAAGCGAACGCCACCCCGGCGATGCGCAACGGCCGGACCGGCTTGCCGTCAACACGGCGGCAAATGTCGCGCATGAGCCCACCCCCGTCGCGCAGCACATTGAAACCCCAGAAGCTGCCGCCTGCCCGCGCGCGCATTCCTGACAGACAGCATCGGTCCGGCGCAGGAGACCCTCACACAACGATGCAGGCCCGCGGCTCGCGCCCCGGCGCGTGACGGCTAAGCCTGGCCCTGTCTTGCCGGATGGCCGTCCGCCAGATACGGCCCCGCGCCAAATAGTTTTTCGCGCAGCGTGCCTGGCGCGTATTCCGTCTTATAGAGCCCCCGCGCCTGCAATTCCGGCACAAGCAGATCGACAATATCCGTGAATGTCTCAGGCAACACCGCATAGGCCAGGTTGAAGCCGTCGATCCCCGTATGGGCAATCCAGCTTTCCATGGCGTCGGCAACATCCGTTGCTGAGCCTACAAAAACCGGCCCCATGCCGCCGATTGCAGCGTGCTCGGCAACCTCCCGCACTGTCCATTCTCGCGCCGGATCGGCTTTCGTGAAATTCTCCAACGCGGCCCGGCCGGCATCATTCTCGATATAGCGGATTTTCTGGTCCATTCCGTATTCAGAATAGTCGATGCCGACCCAGCCGGAGAGCAGCGTCAAAGCCCCTTCATGGTCGACGTAATTTTTGTAGTCGGCGAGTTTGCGCATCGCCTCCGCACGGGTGGGCGCCACAATCGCCGTCGCCATCGCGAAGACAAGAATATCCCCCTCCCCCCTCCCCGCCGCTTGTGCAGCCGCCCGCAAGCGCGCAACGCGCGGCCCGATCACCGCCTCCGTCGGACCGGAGACAAACACGCATTCGGCATGGCGCGCGGCGAAAGCCTGCCCTGCGCCGGAACTCCCCGCCTGGTAGAGCACCGGGCTGCGCTGCGGCGAAGGTTGTGCCAGATGCAGCGCGTGCATGGAGATTTCCGGCCCGTCATGATGAATAACACGCACCTTTTCCGGGTCTGCATAGATGCCATTGGCGCGGTCGCGGCGGACCGCATCCTCGGCCCAGCTGTGCTCCCACAACCCGTACACCGCGCGCATATAATCCTCCGCCGCGGCGTAACGGTCGTCATGCCCGCGCTGGCGGGCCAACCCAAGCGCCCGGGCAGCGCTGTCCAGATAGCTGGTGACAATGTTCCAGCCAATACGGCCCTGGGTGAGATGATCGAGCGTCGAGAAGCGGCGCGCCAGCAAAAAAGGCGGCTCATAGGTCAGCGATACGGTCACGCCGAAACCAAGATGCGTGGTGACCGCCGCCATCGCCGGCACCAGCAGCAGCGGGTCATGCGCCGGCAGTTGCACGCCGTGCGAAATCGCAGCCTGCGGGCTGTTGCCATACACATCGTAGGGTCCCAGAACATCGGCCAGGAACACGCCATCGAACAACCCCCGCTCCCATAGCCGCGCCAGATCCAGCCAGTGCGAAAGTTGCGTGAAATTGCTTGCGGTATCACGCGGATGCCGCCAGAGACCCGGCGAGAGATGCACCGGCGTGTTCATGATGAACGCGTTCAGCCGGATTTGTTTTTTTGTCATGTTCAGCGCCGATCAAAATGCGCGGCGAGGCGATCGCCCGCGAATTGTAAAATCCAGACAAAGACGATCAGCACGACCACCACGGCGACAACCACATTGGTCTGGAACTCATCATAGCCGTAGCGGATCGCAAGATCGCCCAAGCCCCCTGCCCCCGCCGCCCCGGCCATCGCGGAAGCGCCGATCAGCGTGACCAACGTGACGATGAAACCCGAGATCAACCTCGGCAACGCCTCGGGCAGGAAAACCTCAATGATGATCGCCAGCCGGCTACCACCCATGGCGCGCACTGCCTCGACCAGCCCGCCATCGACCCCGCGCAGCGACACCTCGGCGATGCGCGCATAATAGGGCGTGGCAGCAATCGCCAGCGGCACAACCGCCGCCATCGTGCCGATTGCGGTGCCGACGATCAGACGTGTCAGTGGAATCACCGCGACCAGGAGAATAATGAACGGCACCGAGCGGACTGCGTTGACGATGGTTCCAACCCCCCGGTTGACGAAGACATTCGGCACGATCCCGCGCCGGTCCGTCAACACCAGCAACAGCGCCAATGGCAGACCGACGCAGAGGGAAATCAGCCCCGCCAGCCCGACCATCTGCAACGTCTGCAGAAAACACGTGAACAGATCGCTATACGGCAAGCCTGACATTCGCATCCTCCGGCACAAACCCCGCCGCCCGGAGCATCAGCAGCGCCTCGGGCGAGCGCGGGTTTTTGAAAATGTCCTGCGTCGTGCCATTCTCGACAACTCGTCCGCCCGCGAGCACCAGGGTTTGCTCGGCAATCTGCCGCAAGACATTCATCTCGTGGGTGATCAACACGATGGACAGACCGAGTTTCTGGTTGATGCCGCGCAACAACTCCAGGATCGACAGCGTCGTCTCAGGGTCGAGCGCAGAGGTCGCCTCGTCACATAGCAACAGGCTGGGATTGCAGGCCAGCGCACGGGCGATTCCCACACGCTGTTTTTGGCCGCCCGAAAGTTTTGCCGGATAGGTCTTCGCCTTATCGCCAAGCCCCACCATCTCGAGCAACTCCTCGCCGCGCCGCTGGCGTTCAACGCGCGGAACGTTCTGCAGCTTGAGCGGCAGCGTGACATTCTCGATCACCGTCTTGGCCGAGAGCAGGTTGAAGTGCTGGAAAATCATCCCGATCCGCTGCCGGATCACGCGCAACTCCCGCTCCGTGCGGCCCGTGATTAATTCACCATCCACCGCAATCCGCCCGGTATCCGGCCGCTCCAGCCCGTTCAAACAACGAAGCAGCGTGGATTTCCCCGCCCCCGAGCGGCCGATAATCCCGAGGATTTTGCCGTTCGGCAGCGTGAAAGAAATATCCGTCACCGCGGCGGTCGTACCGAACCGCCGCGAGAGATGCTCAACCTCGATGATATTGTCCAAGGCAGTGTCACCAGGCCGGCGTAAAATAGCCTTTATAGGTCGTCAGTATATATGCCTTCTCAGCAGGCGACCGGAAGACAGACAGAAATTTCTGCAGCCGAGGATCATTCGCCTCATTGGGGCGCGTGACAAACTGGATGGCATAATGCGGATTTTTTGCGCCGTCAGTGATGAGGGCGGAAGTGGGATCTCCGCCGGAGGCGAGTAAAAACGAGAAACTGACCTGCGCGACTTCAACATCATCCAGCGCACGGACGAGCTGCGGCGCTTCCAGCTCAACAAAATGGAGGTGTTTTGGATTCGAGGTGATGTCCGCGACAGTCGCAAAATCACCCACGCCGGGTTTTAAGGTAATCAACCCCGCTTTCGCAAAAAGCTCCAGGCCGCGCCCCCGGTTGATCGGATCATTGGCAACGGCCACCTGCGCACCATTCGGGAGATCGGCGAGGGATTTTACCTTGTGAGAAAACAAGCCCATCGGCATGATCAACCCCGGCGCCACCGCGACCAGGCCAAAATGCCGGCTGCTATTGGCCACTGCCAGGTATGGTTTGTGCTGAAAGAAATTCACATCCACATCGCCATCGGCCGTCGCGACATTCGGCGTGATCCAATCGTTAAAAATGACGACCTGTACCGGCACCCCCTGCGCCGACGCGAGATCTGCGGCGTGCTGAACAATTTTGTCCATCGGCCCAGGGGTCACGGCAATTTTGAGCGGTGCCGCCGCAAAACCGGGCTCGGCAAATCCCCATGATGCCAGCGTGAGCCCACTGAGAAGCAGATACCGCCCAGACAACCTCGTTGCCCGCATTGCCGCCGATGCCAGAAACCTGCGCATGAACATCTCCCTATAGGCATTAAAGCCACTACAGCGCGCTGTTCATATGGCGTTGGCACCCTACCGTCAACAAAGAATATAACTCCGATAGAATTACAATTATTCCTCTTGCCTCGGGCTGCCGGGCGGGTGCAATCTGCCGCCGAAAGACTTTGCTCGAAGGAATAGGATGGTGAACGTTTTCGATGCGCGCCCCCGGATCGTCGTGATCGGCGGCGGGTTCAGTGGCGCTTTCTGCGCCGCGGAGCTCGCGGAAAAATCCCCGGTGCCGGTTGCCATTACCGTGGTGGAACCGCGCCCGGTCCTCGGCGCCGGTGTCGCCTATTCCGCCACCGATCCGGCGCACCGCGTCAACGTTCCCGCCACGCGTATGACCATATTTCCTGAAAACCCGGCCGATTTCGATCACTGGGTCCGGCAGAACGGGGTACTTGAGGAAGACCCCGAAGCCATCTGGGACGGACACGCCTATCCACGACGCGAGATTTTCGGGCGGTATATGTCGGCGTTGGTGGCCAAACGTAGCGCGGCACGGGCAGGTGTCACGATCACGCATGTGCAGGACAACGCAGTCTCGGTTATCGGCCGATGTCCCGGATATAGCGTCGCACTCGACCAGGGCGGCAAGCTCGCCGCGGATTTTGTGGTGATTTCGACAAGCCACCCCGCGCCGGCGCCGCCCCCCATCATCGCATCACTCACCCCGCATCCGTCCATCATCGCCAATCCCTGGGCACCGGACGCCCTCGCCGCCATCGGCGCGGCGCAAGACGTTCTCATCATCGGCACCGGCCTGACCATGGCCGACGTGGTGGCGACATTGTCCCGGCAAAACCATCAAGGCCGCATCACCGCCTTCTCCCGGCGCGGACAGCTCTCGCGCGGCCATGCCTTCGCGCCAACTCCGTTCACCTGGTTTGCCGACCATCCCGCACCGGCAACGGCGCTGGGGTTGACGCGCAAAATCCGGGAACTGGTGGCGGCGGCGGCCAGCCAGGGCCTGCCCTGGCAAGCGGTGATGGACGATGTGCGCGCCAACGGAAAAACCCTTTGGCAAAATTTTGATCCAGCGGAGCGGCGGCGCTTTCTGCGGCACTTGCGCTCCTTTTGGGACACACATCGCTACCGCGTCGCACCGCAGACGGAACGCGCCGTGCAGAACAAACTGGCGGACGGCTCATTAACGGTCCTCGCGGCCTCACTGCGCGCGGCGGAACGCAGCGGCGGGAAAATCAACGTCACGCTGCGTCCGCGCGGGGCCGACCCAGCCCAGCAAGTGCAGCTTGCCGTCGATACCATCATCGTCACAACCGGCCCCGCCCATGGCAGCATCACCGGCCAACTGCCCGTGCTGGCGAGCCTGGCGGCGCAACGCACGCTGCGGGCAGATCCGCTCGGGCTCGGCATCGCCGTCGACCCGCTCGGCCGCGCGATCGGTGCAGACGGCCAGGGCAATCCGCGCCTTTACGTCGCCGGCCCGCTGGCGCGCGAACAATACGGCGAACTGATGGGCATGCCGCAAGTGGCCGTACAAGCAAGCGGGGTCGCGAGCGAAATCGCCAGGCTTCTGGCGGCGGCGAGCTTGGCTCCGATCAGCGGCTTGCGCGCCGCTCAATAAGCCGCGACGACCCGGAACGGGTCTGCTGGTGATAATCTCATCGCGCGGCAGTTCGTTGATCTTTACCGTGAACATCGGGTTCACGAAAATCAGCTTGCGCTGCGAAATCGGGGGCGTGCGGCTCACCGGATGCACGGCGGTCGGGCAGATCTTGCCGGTTTCCGTGCGACCGGCATATCAGCCATACACGGCTATTACCGCACGATAAATTTACTATTTAAATTTTGCCAAGAACAACGACCACGATCAAATATCATTCTATTTTTCATAGGCTTTATAAGATTCTTTTTAGATTATTGTACATTGTGCACTGTGTTCGAATCGCCTAGCCTGCTCCCAAAATTGCGTCTCCGGCGTCAACCAGAAATCTTTCCCGAAAGAATTTCATGAGCGATCAGCCCCTCACGCCAACGGCACTAAGCGATGCCGCTGCCCGGCAATTAGCCAACGCAACCAAAACCGTTCCACAGATGGCGAGCATCACGCCGCGCTGGCTGGTGCATTGTCTGCAATGGGTTCCCGTGGAAGCCGGCATCTTCCGCCTCAACAAGGTGAAGGATGCCTCCGTCATCACCGTCGACTGCTCGGCCCGCGACGAACGCGCGTTGCCGGAGACATTCGTCGATTACGATGACACGCCGCGGGAAATTCTGCTCAGCGCCGTCAACTCCGTGGTCGATATCCACACGCGCGTGTCCGATCTTTATTCCGTGCCATATAACCAAATCGCCGAGCAGCTCCGCCTGACCATCGAGGTCATCAAGGAGCGCCAGGAGAGCGAACTCATCAACAACCCGGAATACGGCATGCTGGCGAACACCGCGCCGGAGCAACGTATAAGCACCACCCGCGCCGGTGTGCCGACACCCGATGACCTCGACGAGCTGCTGGTGAAAGTCTGGAAAGAGCCGGCTTTCTTCCTGGCCCACCCCGCCGCCATCGCGGCTTTCGGCCGCGAATGCACGTTCCGCGGCGTGCCGCCCCCCACCGTCTCGCTGTTCGGCTCGCAATTCGTCACCTGGCGCGGCGTGCCGCTGATCCCGTCCGACAAGCTCGTGGTCAGCGACGGCAAGACCAGTATCCTCCTCCTGCGCACCGGGCAGGCCCGCCAGGGCGTGATCGGCCTGTTCCAGCCGAATTTGCCGGGTGAACAAGGGCTTGGCCTGTCGGTCCGGTTCATGGGCATCAACCATAAGGCGATCGCCTCCTACCTCGTCTCGCTATACTGCTCGTTGGCCGTGCTGACACCGGACGCGATGGCGGTGCTCGAAAACGTCGAGGTGGGAAAATACCATGTCTATGACCAGCCAGCCTGAGCTCGCCGCCCCGCCGTTCGACGTCGCCGAGCTGACGAAGCTGGCGAGCGCGATGTTCCGGGAATTGCCCAGCTCGACGTCGGCCTCGCCGGTAGACCCGCCCGCCTCGCTGGCGGGTCTCGGGCCGCCACCTGGCGGCGTACCGCTGGGCGGTGTCGGATTGACCGCCCCCCTGCCCGGCTCCGGCTTTCCCGATTTCGCGCCAAACGCGCTTGCCCTTCCCGCTGCACCGAGCGCCGGCCTGCTGCCCGGCACCGCCCCCGTGGTGCCGTCATTTTCGCTGGACAACATTCCGCCACTCACGGCCTCCCTGCCGAACCAGAAGGAATTGCAGGCGCTGCTCGCCCCGCTCCTGACCACACAGCCCGTGATTCCGGGCCAGCATTCCGGCCTGTCCCTGCCCCCCCCCGCCGCCACAGGCACCGCCCCGTCCTATTATTTCGTCGACCAGAACATTGCGCCCACGCCCAAAATCCCGGCCAGCGCGCACCCCGCCTTCAACGCCGCCTCCCTCGCCCGGGACTTCCCGATCCTCGCGGAGCGCGTCAACGGCAAAAAGCTGATCTGGCTGGACAACGCGGCGACCACACAAAAGCCCCGCGCCGTCATCGAGCGGCTAAAATATTTCTACGAGCACGAAAACTCCAACATCCACCGTGCCGCGCATGAACTCGCCGCGCGTTCCACCGATGCCTATGAGAACGCCCGCGAGACGGTGCGCCGCTTCATCAATGCCGGCGCGGCCGAAGAGATTATTTTCGTGCGCGGCGCCACAGAGGGCATCAACCTTGTCGCCCAGACCTACGGCAAGCGCTTCGTGAAAGCCGGTGATGAGATCCTCATCACGCATCTCGAACATCATGCCAACATCGTGCCCTGGCAGTTTCTGGCGTCCGAAGCCGGTGCGAAACTCCGGGTCGTCCCTGTCGATGATTCCGGCCAGGTTCTGCTGAACGAATACGAAAAACTGCTGACCGAGAAGACGAAAATTGTCGCCTTCACGCATGTCTCCAACACGCTCGGCACCGTCACGCCGGCGCGGCAGATGATCGAGCTGGCCCAACGAAGCGGTGCCCGCGTGCTGCTGGATGGCGCACAATCCATCTCGCATATGCCGATTGACGTGCAGGCACTGGATGCCGACTGGTTCATCTTCTCGGGCCATAAGGTATTCGGCCCTACCGGCATCGGCGTGGTCTATGGCAAAAAAGCCGTACTGGACGACAGCCCACCCTGGCAGGGCGGTGGCAACATGATCCAGAACGTGACCTTCGAGAAAACCGAATTTCAGGAGACGCCGTTCAAATTCGAGGCCGGCACCGGCAATATCGCCGATGCGGCGGGCTTGGGAGCGGCGCTGGAATATCTTGAAGGGATTGGCATGGAAGCCGTGGCGGCGTATGAGCACGCGCTCATCGACTACGCCACGGAATGCTTGGCTCCGATCCCCAAATTGCGGATCATCGGCACGGCGCCCGAGAAAGCCGCCGTCATCTCCTTCGTGCTGGACGGGATTGCGCCGGAAACGGTGGGCAAGACCTTGAACGCGGACGGAATTGCGGTGCGTTCAGGTCATCACTGCGCGCAGCCAATCCTGCGCCGCCTTGGCCTGGAGGCGACGGTGCGTCCGTCTTTTGCCTTCTATAATAGTTTTACTGAAATCGATGCGCTGGCCAGCGCCGTGCGGCGCATCGCCACCGGCACCCTCGGCTGAGTATGGCGTCCCCGGAGTCCAAAAACTCGTTGCGCGCCACGCTGGAGCAACTGAAGCTCGCCCGCGAGGGCGGTGCTCCCCTCATGGACAGCCAGATTCTGGCCGATATTCTCTGGATAAAACTCCGGGCGGAGGCGCAGGAGGCGCTGGCCAACGCGCCGATGCTCGCCCCTCTGCTCGCCGATTCCATCCTCAACCGGCGCTCCTTCGAAGCAGCGATTTTCCACCGCATCGCGACGCGGCTGAAAAACGACGTGGTGGGGCTGGGCGTGATTGTGGACGCCTTCTACCGCGCCACGGAAGCCGAGCCGGGGCTGATCGGCGCGCTGCGCGCCGACATCGCCGCCGTGGTGGAGCGTGACCCCGCGACCGAACGCTTCATCGAGCCCTTCCTCTATTTCAAGGGCTTCCACGCCCTGCAAACCCACCGGCTGGCGCATCGGATGTGGCTGAACGGCGAGCGAGATTTCGCGCTCTATCTGCAAAGCCGCTCCTCGGATGTATTCCAGACCGACATCCACCCCGCCGCGCGCATCGGTAAGGGGGTCTTTCTGGACCATGCGACCGGCCTCGTTGTGGGCGAGACGGCGGTCATCGAGGATGATGTCTCGCTTCTGCACAACGTCACGCTCGGCGGCACCGGCAAGCAGCCCGGCGACCGGCACCCGAAGGTCCGCAAGGGGGCGATGATCGGCGCGGGTGCGAAAATTCTCGGCAACGTCGAAATCGGCGCGAATGCGCGCGTGGCCGCAGGCGCCGTGGTGCTGACCTCCGTCCCCGCCAACGCCACCGTGGCCGGCGTGCCGGCAAAATTGCTGAAATTAGCCGAAGCCGCCAAAATCGCCGAGGGATTTCGAGAATTTGTCCGAAACATCCCTGCTCGATTCATTTGATTTCTCGATTTAAAGCGCATGGAATCGGCAGGCAGCTTGCAACTCATAATTGGTTGCCTTCGGGGGATGAGGACGTGCAATGTCATGCGCTCGCAACGAGGCGGCATCACCGGCCCACCAGCCAGCGAGACGGCCGCCCTAATTGGGGAAGGATTTCGCCATGACTCTTGCGCTTAATGACATCGCCCCCGACTTCGAAGCCCAGACGACGGAAGGGCAGATCAAGTTCCACGACTGGATCGGTAGCCACTGGGCAGTGCTTTTTTCTCATCCCAAGGATTTCACACCGGTTTGCACCACCGAGCTCGGCTATATGGCCAGGATCAAGCCGGCGTTCGATAAGCGAGACGTGAAAATCATCGGCCTTTCCGTCGATCCTCTGGACCGGCATTCCGGCTGGGCGAGCGACATCCAGGAGACGCAAGGCTTCGGACCGAACTTTCCGATCATCGCTGATGTCGATTACAACGTGTCAAAACTTTACGGGATGCTGCCCGCGCCGGTTTCGGGTGATCCGATCAAACGCACGGCGGCCGACAATCAGACCGTACGCAACGTATTCGTCATCGGCCCGGACAAGAAGATCAAACTGATCCTGGTCTATCCTATGACCACTGGGCGAAACTTCGACGAGGTGCTGCGTGTCATCGACTCCCTGCAACTTACCGCAAGGCACAAGGTCGCAACGCCGGTGAACTGGCGGAACGGTGAGGACGTTATCATCGCCAGCTCCGTTTCCGACGAGGAAGCCCGCACGGTGTATCCCCAGGGGTGGAAGGCGCCGAAGCCCTATATTCGGATCGTACCGCAACCATACTAGTGACCCGTCGCCACTTCGGTCATGCGCGTTAGGGGCACCCCGGCGTTCGCATCCGTGTGGAGGTATCCATGATATTTCGCCAGCTATTCGATCAGGTTTCCTGCACCTATTCCTATCTGCTCGCGAGCCGCCGGGGCGGCGAGGCCCTGATCATCGATCCCGTACTGGAGAAGGTCGACCGCTATCTCCAGCTCGTCAGGGAACTCGACGTCAAGCTCGTCAAATCCGTCGATACGCACCTGCATGCCGACCACATCACCGGCATTGGCGCACTCCGCGACAAGACGCATTGTACCACCGTAATGGGCGAGCAGACAAAGGCCGACATCGTGTCGATGCGGCTTGGCGACGGCGACAGGCTCTGTATCGATGAGCTCTTCCTCGTCGCTATTTATACGCCCGGTCATACCGACGATTCATATAGTTTCATCATGCCGGATCGTGTCTTTACTGGCGATACGTTGCTCATTCGCGGTACAGGACGCACGGATTTTCAAAACGGCGACGCCCGACAGGAATATGAATTCGATCTTCGGCCGGCTACTGAAGTTGCCGGACGCAACGCTCGTCTTTCCCGCGCACGACTATAAGGGCGATACCGTTTCCACAATTGGCGAGGAACGCGCCTTCAACCCGCGGCTTCAAGTCAAATCATCTGATGAATATGTCGCGCTGATGAATGCTCTGAATCTCCCGGACCCGAAAATGATGGACGTCGCGGTACCAGCCAATATGCGCGTGGGCTTCCATCAAGAGGAGATCGCGCGCCATGGCTGGTCGCTTTCGGCGCGCGAAGCGATGTCTGTCCTGGGGAAGTCGGATATCGTGTTCATCGATTTACGTGAGCCGAGCGAACGCGAGCGACACGGAACCATCCCCGGTTCGCTTCACGTCCCCTATGCGACGTTGCAGGAAAACCTGGGCGCGGGAGGAATCCTGAGCGGGCTCGCCCAATCGAGCGGCAAACAAATCTTGTTTTACTGCGCCTTCGGCGAACGCTCCGCCATGGCGGTGCAAGCGGCGCAAGATGCGGGAGTATCCGCGGCACGCCATATTGCAGGTGGCCTCGACGCGTGGAAGAAAGCCTCGGGCCCATTGCGATCTGTTTAAATTGAAAAACACACCTGAAAATAAGTCTAAAGAAAAAATGGCGCTGCCGGCTAAGGTCCATTTGAAGACAATACTTGCCCGCAACCGCCAGCTTATCCTTGTCAGCCTGCGACAGAGCACGGGTCGAACCTCAGCCCGGGCCTCAGCCACGTAACAGCGGCAGCAGTTGATCGCCCTGCCTCTTGATCTCGGACAGGTACGGCGTATCGGAGAGCACGAAGTGCGTGATGCCCAGATCCCGGTACTTGCGCAGCGAACTGGCGACATCCGCCGCCGAGCCAACCAGCCACGTGGTGCCGGCGCCGCCGCCGAACTTGCCCGGCGCTGTATAGAGGTTGTCGTCGAGCACCTCGCCGCGCGCATGCAGATCGAGCAGTCGCCGCTGCCCCACGGCGACCGCCCGCCCGTGGTCGTCCCAGCCGGCTCCCTCGCTCTTGGCCATCTCGGCGACCTTCGCCTCGGCGTCGGCCCAGGCTTGCTCGGTGGTATCGCGAACCAGCGTGGTGATCCGCAACCCGAACTCCAGCGGCGGGAGGTCGCGGTCCAGGTCCTTGCTCAGCGCCTTGAGCCGTTCGATCCGCTCCCGGACGCCGTCGAGCGGCTCACCCCAGAAAAGCTGGACGTCGGCTTCGGTGGCGGATACCCGCTCAGCCGCCTCCGAAGCGCCGCCGAAGTAGAGCTTGGGGTGCCGACGCTCGCCGCGGACCGGGATTTGTGGCATCACGGTGGATTCGGTGACCCGGAAATGCTCGCCCTCATAGGTGACGTTCTCTTCGGTCCATAGCCTGCGAACCAGCCGCATGAATTCCTTGGTGCGGGCATAGCGGTGCGCCTGGTCGCCCTCGCTGTCGCCGTACGCAGCGAGCCTGTCCTTGCCCGACACGACGTTGATTCGCACACGGCCTTCGGTCAGGTGGTCCAGCGTGGCGGCGGCGGAAGCGAAGTTCGCCGGCCGCCAGTAGCCCGGGCGGATCGCGATGAGCGGCTCGAAGCTGGTGGTCCGCGCGGCGAGCGCAGCCGCGACTGTGAAGGTATCCGGCCGGCCCCAGCCGGTGCCGATGAGTGCGCCCTTCCAACCGTGCTCCTCCAGCGCCTTCGCGTGGCTTGTCAGCGTCTCCAGGCTGTTGTGGTTTTCGACGGTGACGTCGCCGCGGTGGCCGGATTTGACTTGATTAGGGATATACCAGAGAAATTCAGAATTACTGCTCATGCGATGGGCCTGCGGTTCTGTGTGGTCGGGATAGGAAAATCCTTCTTTGCAGCAGGCATCGAGCAATTCCTTGTGTTATTCCTCAAAGGCGAGACCACCGCTCACCGGCGCCCCCGAGCCGTATCGTTGATATAGTTTCGTATAGCCTACAAAAACTATAGTCAATGTGTAATAGCAATTCTGTTGTCGTCGTTAATCGTGGAAAAATGAATTTTAGGGCCGGAGCCTTGTCCCTCGTCAGATAATTTCAGAGCCTTTAGATCTAGGCTGCGCAGGAATTCGACCCAGAACGGCTCGGTCTCTCTGTGGCCCGTGGTCATGCCGAGCACCTCGCGCCGGCCCTCGGTGTTGACGCCGACGGCGACGATGACGGCGGTGGAGACGATGCGGTGGTCGCGCCGGACCTTGATGTAGGTGGCGTCCAGCCAGACATCGGCCAATCGCCCTCGGGCGGCCGGGTGAGGAAGGCGTTCACACGCTCGTCAATCTCGCCGCACAGGCGCGAGACCTGGCTCTTGCTGATGCCCTCCATCCCCATGGCCTTCACCAGATCATCGACCGAACGCGTTGAAATGCCTTGGATATAGGCTTCCTGGATGACCGCCGTCAGCGCCTTCTCGGCCATCCGGCGCGGCTCCAGAAAGGCCGGGAAGTAACTGCCGCGGCGCAGTTTGGGGATGCGCAGCTCGACCGTACCGGCCCGCGTCTCCCAGTTGCGGTCGCGGTAGCCATTGCGCTGGTTGCGGCGTTCAGGCGAGCTCTCGCCAAGGACGGCGTTAAAGATCGCCTCCGTCTCCAGAGCTATCAGCCGCTCGGCGGAAAATCCAATCATCTTGCGCAGAAAACTCGCCGCGGAAGACTTCTCCAGAAGCGTGGAAAGCGCGATCTTGTCGTCGGTCATCGGGGGCGTTCCTTGGGTTCGCGTTGAGACCAGCAACCCAATGCTACCCAAAACCGCCCCGGTGGCCGCCAATCGGCCCGCCTCCGCCAGACACTCGGCGGTCGCTACGGCCGGCCGATTACCGGCCACCTACACCACCAGCGGGGACACCACCATCGCTCTCTCGGGCCGAACCCGCACGCGGGGGACCTCTATGTGTTCAGGGGGAATTTGATAAAGATCCCCTGGCACAACGGCATTGGTATGTCGCTTTATGCCAAACGGCTGGAGAAGGCGCGTTTCACCTGGCCATCACCGTGCGACGGCGATCTGGCAAAAGTTTTGGGGCTGTCCCAGATATTGGGTTCAGTACTTTCTGCCCCAGCTCTTGAGTTGCTTCAGGAGCTGGGCTGGCGCTCCCTCGTTGAACCTCCATTCGCATTCCTTGAGGAAGAGATGAAAATTGGCTTTGGGAATGCCGTTGTAGCGGCGCAGGTGCCTCTTTGCCTGGTTCCAGAAGTTCTCAATACCGTTGATGTGAACCTTACGCGGTGCCGTGAATTTGTCCCCTTGGTTGATGCGGTGATGATGGAACTCTGAGACGTCGAGTACGTCATAAGCGTTCAGCGCATCGGTATAAATCACGCTATCGGGCTGGATTTTCTCACGAATGATGCCCATCAACACCTCAGAGCGGGCGCTTGGGATCATCACCGTATGCACCCGGCCGCCACGCTTCAGCAGCCCAAATACCGGCACCTTGCCGGCCGCGCCACGACCTCTTTTGCCTTTGCGATGGCCGTCAAAATAGCTCTCGTCGACTTCGACTGACCCGTGCGTGTAATCGCTACTTTCATCCCCATAACATGCCCCCTGATGCGAAGCTCCCCATCAGGGTATCAAATCGGAAACTCCCTGCCTTGGGAATCCCCAAGAGAGAGTCAGAAGCAAGGCGGGCTGGAATTATGTACCGACTACGGAAGCTGCATTGCTCTACCACAACTACCAATCCGTCAGATACATTAAATCCTGCGCAGCAGTTCTTCAGAATCTGTTGCGCAGGCTGATGCCATTACATCGTTGGCATAATGAAATCCGCACCTTTGCGGATCCCGGTTGGCCAGCGAGACGTGACAGTCTTCAGCTTGGTAAAGAATCGCACTCCTTCAGGGCCGTGCATGTGATGGTCGCCAAACAGCGAACGCTTCCAACCACCAAAGGAATGAAACGCCATCGGCACGGGAATCGGTACATTAATTCCGACCATTCCAACCTGAATGCAATGAGCAAAATCTCTTGCTGCATCTCCGTCCCTTGTGAACACAGCGGTTCCATTGCCATATTCATGATCGTTGACGAGTTTTACCGCCTCTTCGAACGAATTAACACGGACGACGCCTAGAACCGGACCAAAAATCTCGTCTTTATAGATCGTCATATCCGGCACAACGTGGTCAAATAAACAACCGCCCAGGAAAAACCCATCTTCATACCCTTGCGGGCCACGAAAATTACGGCCATCGACGACGAGCTTTGCGCCGTCCTTCACACCTTGATCGACATAACCACGCACTTTTTCCAAATGCTTCTTTGTGACCAGCGGGCCCATCTCTGACGCGGAATCAGTTCCCGGCCCAATATTCAATGCCTGGATCCGGGGGATGAGAGCATCAACGATTTTATTCCCGGCTGACCCAACAGCGACAGCAACAGAAATCGCCATGCAGCGCTCACCGGCCGAACCATAGGCGGCCCCCATAAGGGCATCAGCTGCCTGCCCCATATCCGCATCAGGCATGATGACCATATGGTTCTTGGCCCCGCCTAGCGCCTGAACACGCTTGCCGTTTGCAGTGCCGGTTCTGTAAATATATTCGGCGATGGAGGTGGAACCGACGAAGCTGACGGCCTTAATGTCCGGGTTTTCCAAAATCGCATCGACGGCTTCTTTATCACCATGCACGACATTGAATACACCATCCGGAAGACCAGCTTCCTTCAGCAACTCCCCAAGACGTACGGCGGCGGACGGATCACGTTCAGACGGCTTCAAGACAAAGCAGTTGCCACAGGCCAAGGCGACGGGAATCATCCATAGCGGGACCATGACCGGAAAATTGAACGGCGTGATCCCGGCGACCACCCCCAAGGGCTGCCGAACGGACCAGCTATCAACGCCTCTGCCCACCTCCTCGGTAAACTCTCCCTTCAAAAGTTGCGGGATACCGCAAGCAAACTCGACGACTTCAAGCCCTCGCGTTATTTCACCAAGCGCGTCGCTGACAACCTTGCCATGCTCCGAAGAGATTAGCACCGCAAGCTCGTCGGCATGGCGTTCAAGAAGTTCCTTGAATTTAAACATGACCCTCGCCCGGCGGAGCGGCGTCTGGCCGGCCCATGCCGGAAACGCCGCCTGAGCGACTGCCACGACATCGGCCACTTGCTGACGGGACGCCAATGGCACCCGGCTCGACACCTTACCGATCGCCGGATTGTACACATCGGCGAAGCGGCCGCCATCGGCCACTAATTTACCGCCGATGAAGTGAGGAATCGATTTTTGTTCACCCGTATCTGGCTGCATAGTTCTAGGCTCCTTTCTGATTATCTGGTCGTTTCCACTGCGGATGCTATCCTGCGTCACATAGTATTCTCGTTCAAGCTGGCTGGACGACCGCGCTGGCCTGCCAAACAGGCTGTTCCTCTGCGCTGGCGCCATCACAAACAGGAATTTTTCATCGCAATAATCAACACATGAACAAATTCTCCGCACGCTCTGCTCCCCCCCGCTTTTGCGCCACCAAGCGCCGCACCCCCATCGCCGCTTCAACACGGGAAGCAATCGACATACCCTCCGCTCCCGGCCAGAATATGCTACAAGAAACTGCGGCCTTGACATGTAGACGTCTCTCATTTTTCCTTTCATTACATAATACAGAAGAGAAAATTTCATGCGCCAATTACCGCCGCAACAAGGCCTGAGCCGCGCCGAATGTCCAAGCAAGCGACAGAGATAAGATATGGATAACATTGACTGTATCGTCGTGGGGGCGGGCGTCGTTGGCCTTGCCATAGCGCGACGCCTAGCACTCGCCGGGCGTGAAGTGATGGTCCTGGAGGCAACCGACGCCATCGGCACGGAGACATCATCCCGCAATAGCGAAGTGATCCATGCCGGCATCTATTACCCAAAAGACAGCCTGATGGCGCGCAGCTGCATCGAGGGGCGCACCGCACTTTACAGGTTTTGTCATGAGCGGCAGATCCCCCATTTGGCGTGCGGAAAATTGATCGTTGCAACGGATCAAGCAGAGTTGAGCCAGCTCAGCGCCATTAAATCTCGCGCAGAGGCAAATGGCGTGGATGACATGTGCATTCTTAGCGCTGCAGATGCCAAAGCACTTGAGCCGGCCCTGTTCTGCACAGGCGCCTTAATGTCTCCTTCCACAGGTATCATCGACAGCCACAGTTACATGCTGGCTCTGCAAGCAGATCTCGAATCCGCCGGGGGCTTCATCGTCTTCCGCGCGCCGGTTCTGGGCGGGCAAATCACTGATGACGGTATTGTCCTGACCGTGGGAACGGAAGACGCGCTCAATTTGCGCTGCCGCACCATGGTCAATGCCGCTGGCTTGCACGCGACGGATCTGGCGCACAAAATCGAAGGGCAGCCTCATCGGTTCATTCCGGAGACTTGGTACGCTAAAGGAAATTACTTTTCGCTCGTTGGAAAAGCGCCATATTCCCGGCTTGTCTATCCCGTTCCAGTCCCGGGCGGTCTCGGCGTTCACTTCACCATTGACCTCGCCGGGCAGGCACGATTTGGTCCCGATGTCGAGTGGATCGATCACATCGATTATACTGTCGATCCCGGGCGAGCCGACAGATTTTACGGTGCGATACGACGTTATTGGCCTGGATTGAAAGACGGCGCACTTCAGCCGAGTTATTCAGGCATCAGACCGAAGACCAGCCCGCAAGGCGCGCCAAGCCGGGACTTTGCCGTGATCGGTCCGGAAACCCACGGCATTCCCGGACTGATCAATTTGTTCGGCATCGAAAGCCCGGGCCTCACCGCTTCATTGGCCCTCTCAGAAGTCGTCACAAAAATGGCCGCGACATAGTCATGTCGCGGCCATTTTCAGTACCCCCAACAGGGGCGCAGTGTGTGATCCCTACTGAAGCAACGTCGATTGCGTCTCGGAGGTGGGCATCATCATCGTCAAGCCGTCAAGCTCGTGGAACATCCATACCGTCAGACCGATCGAAAGAACGAATAACGGCACGGTGAGGACGAGCGAGACACTCTTCCATATCTGGTGCTGGGAAACGTCCAGGCCATAGAAGAAGAACGCTTGTGCAATCAACGCCACCAGGGCCAGGCCAGAGACAGCGGCTAGCAGGACCTTAGGCGAAAGCACGTGCCCCGATGTCAGGAGCAATGCACCGAGCAGCAGCACCACCGACACAGCATAGCCAGCCACATAACCACTGACGCTAGCCTGTTGGACCTCGGGATGCTGCAGCGGGTTGGAGTGTTCTGTGGCCACTACGAAGCCCCCTTCAGATAAACAAACACGTAAACGCAGACCCAAACCGACGCCTGAAACTGCCAAAACATGCGCAGGTTCAGCATCCGCGCGACGATATCCCGCGTAAAGCCCGAGCGAACGCATTGGATCAACAGGACAAGCATCCAAAGAATGCCAAATGCCATGTGTAAACCATGACTGGCGATCAGGATGAAGAACGCCGACAGGAAGCCGCTACGATCGGGTGTTATATTATTTGCCATCAGCGTCGCGAAATCGTTCAGCTCAAGACCGATAAACGCAACGCCCAGCACAATAGCGACGATCATGCCGACGACGACCCCCGCCTTATTGCCGGTCTTCAGGGCGACCGTCGCCAGGCTGTAGGAAAGAAC
The DNA here is from genome assembly GCA_963780465.1 of uncultured Pseudomonadota bacterium. Lineage (GTDB taxonomy): Bacteria > Pseudomonadota > Alphaproteobacteria > Acetobacterales > Acetobacteraceae > Acidocella. The sequence goes on along the minus strand of CAWACI010000012.1, from coordinate 132,305 downwards.
ACTCGTCATGACAGCCATTGTTTGCCAAAAGGCCGCGACCGGGTGAACGATCTGTGCCGGTGTTGGCCCGCCAGCCATATTCATCGGCTGGTCAAGCACAGCGTAGGCGGCAAACAGCCCGGCGAAAATCAACGCATCACTCAGCATGTAGAGCCAGAAACCCAGCGTCTTCGTTGCAATGATGTCATGCGTATCATGACCATAATACCAGAGCGGTGGAACAGCACCGCCGCGAGTTGCAGGAGCCTTCATGATTAAGCCTTTGCCTCTGCGATAGCCGTTTGAGCGTGGGTATCCGTGAGAATGCTGACCGGCTCCGAGCGTGACTCCATGCGGTTCACCTCGGCGGGAGAGATCTCATAGCCGGCATCATGGATAAAGGAGCGAATAATAATGGTCGCGATGATGACAACCATTGAAATCGCCGCCATCCACCAGATACGCCACACCATGCCAAAGCCGAAACCAAAAGCGAAGATACCAATGATCAGCGGCATCATGGAGTTTTTGGGCATATGGATCGGTTCGTAATGATCCGGAAGCACCTCGTGGAGGCCCTGCTCACGACGCCAAGCCAGTTCATCCAGCGCATTCACCTGCGGCATGACCGCGAAGTTATAATACGGGACCGGTGAATGGGTCATCCATTCCAGGGTCCGAGAGGTCTGCCAGGCATCCGCGCCAACCTTGTTCTTCGCACGGTCACGAATGCTCACATAGAGCATCTTGGCGAAATAGTAGCACGAAGCGCAGTACAAGAAGATGCCGATCTCTTCGGCGATCAGCATCGGCTTCCACTGCGGATCGAACAAGTAGTCAAGACGGCGGGTCTCACCCTGGAAGCCAAGGGAAAACATGGCAACGAAGGTCAGCGTGGTGCCCAGCGAGAACGTCGCGAAGAACAGCTTGCCGTTATATTCGTCGAGCTTGAAACCAAAGACCTTGGGGAACCAATAGGCAACGGCTGCAAAAATCGAATACGCGATCAGCAAAACCATGCAGTGGAAGTGAGCGATGACGAACACGCTGTTATGCACGGTATAATTGATCGCAGGGATTGCCAACATCATGCCGGTCAAACCGCCGATCAGGAGCAGGAACAGCGCACCGAGCGCCCAAAGCATCGGCGTCGTGTAGGTCAGTCGGCCGCGGTAGAGCGTAAACAGCCAGTTGAACACTTTCACGCCCGTGGGAATACCGACCAGCATCGTCGCCACGCTGAAGAACGTGTTGACATACGGCCCAGCGCCCATGGTGAAGAAGTGGTGTAGCCAAACCGCCCAGGAGACGCCGGCAATCGCGAAGGTTGCAGCAACCATCGTGAAATAGCCGAAGAGTGGCTTCTCCGAAAAAGTGGGAATCACCTCGGAAATGACGCCGAACGCCGGCAGCACCAGGAAGTACACTTCGGGATGGCCCCAGATCCAGAAAAGATCCGTGTAGAGCATCAGGTTGCCGCCCTGGCCTGCGGTATAAAAATGCGTACCGAGGTAACGGTCAGCGCCAAGCAGCGCCAATGCAACACCCAGAACGGGGAACGCGGTCACGCCGATAATATTGGTCGAAAGCGTGGTCCAGGTGAAAATGGGAATACGTCCCCATGTCATACCAGGCGCACGCATACCAACGATGGTGGCAATAATATTGATGGCGTTTAGCGTCGTGCCGATACTGGAAATCTGAATCGCCCACATCCAGTAATCGACCCCAACCCCCGGGCTGTAGGGCAGTTCCGTCAAGGGAATCAGGCCAACCCATCCCGCGTCGGAGAAGGTGCCAATGAACAGCGAGGCCATGACCAGCGCCGCACCGACGGCGGTAAGCCAAAGGCTGATCGCATTCATGACAGGAAAGGCCATATCGCGCGCGCCGATTTGCAACGGAACGACAATGTTGCCGAGCCCGGTCAGAATTGGCGTCACGGCGAACAGGATCATGATCGTGCCGTGCGAGCTATAGATCTGATCAAAATGGTACGGGGGCAGGTAACCGTGCAGAGAGCCCATATACCCGGCGGAGTGAGGGCCATCCGCCATCACCTGCTGTGTACGGATCATGAGTTCATCGACAAAGCCGCGGAACATCATCACGAGACCAAGCAGGATATACATCACGCCGATCTTCTTGTGATCGACGGTCGTCAGCCATTCCCGGAAGATATAGCCTATCTTTTTATAGTAGACAGCCGGAATTATAATCGCCAATCCGGCGATCACCGAGAACGCAAATGCGCCGAGAAGAATCTCGTTGTCGTAGGGAATTGAGGAAAGGGTTAGCCGCCCGAATATCGGGGACCAAGGACCTTGGAGATGAACAAGCACTGATTAGACCTTTCTCATCGCCTAAAAACTGGCTTTGGTGCTGGACTGCTGGTCCGCAGTCGTGGCGGACATTGTCTCGGTCAGATTATCCGGCACGGGATACACTTTGCCTTGACGAACATCGTCATAGACATGCGCGAACAAACCAGCATCCGCCGATGAAAAATACGACGGCTTGGCGCCGATATTGATCGTGGTCTTCGCCAGCGTCTGGAAATCAGCATATGACAAATGCTTTGGCGCGGCCTGCACCGAAGACACCCAGCTGGCAAAATCGTTCTGGGCAACCACATGCGTGGCAAACTGCATCCAGGCAAAGCCTGCACCGCTGAAATCCGCCGAAAACCCCTCATAAGTTCCGAGGTTTTTTCCGCGGAACATGTCAACCGTTCGCATCCCCGGCATGACATCCATCATCGGCGCCAATTCGGGAACAAAAAAGTCGTTCACGACCGTCGCGGACGTCATATTGAGCTGCACGTCGGTTCCCTGCGGCAACACCAGATCATCGATGGTGGCGATATGGTACTGCGGATAGATGAAGAACCACTGCCAATCGGTCGTTATCACATCAATCTGCAACGGCCCGGCGGCGGAGACCGCAGGATCCGGCATAACCATACCGGGCATTGCCGGTTGCGCCATCGCCATCCGCGGCGCAGCAGCCCCGGCGGCCGCACCGCCCAGAAGCGTCGGCCCGTAAGGATTAACCTCCAGCGTGCTGCGATATGAAAAAAACGCCAAAGCACACACTGTTACAAACGGTACGCCCCAAACCAAGACCTCGAGCGTCAACGAATGCGACCAGTCGGGGGCATACGCAGCGTTCGCGGATTTACGGTAGCGCCACATAAACACGCAGAGGAGCACGGTCACCGGCAAAACGATCAGCAGCATGATCGCAACGTCTACGATCGTTGACTGCAACTCAAAATTGGCAATCGGTCCATCTGGGTGGAACAGGCGGTATGATGCCGGAACACAGCCGGCAAGAAAGAGCACGGGCAGACAAATAATCTGTCGAGCAATATGGGGCCACCCACGTCGCCATGGCAATTTCATTGATTATTAACCAAATTAAAGGACGGAAATAAGAGGGTAGTGCCAATTATCGGGCGCGGCTTGTTGTGCATGGCAAATTCCCGATCGACCGCAAACGCCCGATCAGGACACGCCCCCCCAACTGCGGAGAGCAACGCCATCATATTCTTGGAAAGACCGTCACCATGGGGCTCCGAGTCTTTTTGTGACCAAGACAACGTCAACACACTCCTTCAGTCATGGCGCCGCCCCCGTTGTACCACGAGGACAACATTCTCTATGAGCTCACCTATCTATCCATAGATCCAGCCATCAGGGCGACTGGTTATGATACTTTTCATTGCGAGGCAAGCGATTAGAGTTTCCTATTGTTCAATAAACGCCCCACCCCATCCACCTCGAACAAACACTCACCAACACCACGGCTCGCGACTATTCGGCCTTCAAAGCCTCCTGCCTTCGCGCCTCAGCCCTAAGTCAATGCACAGACTACTGGTCGAATTCGCTCACTGCGAAATCCCCCCTGTACCGTTTATCTCGTCAGTGAATGGTGCAGAGCATTACGCTGACTGTAGAGGTGGCTGGCCGAATTCTAACACCTGGATAAGTGGAACTTCTGCCTGACAGCGGCGATTATGCCGCAGATCAGGAGAATTGGCGCATAAAACGGCGCACTTTTGCTCCATGAAAATCAGCCAGGATATCCGCGAGGAGGCCGACCGCATCGCCGGACTGGAGACGCAGAAAGCCTTGTTCAAGGAAACCGGCAACAAGCTTTACCTGCCGCTTGCCGCCACCAATCCGGAAACCTCAGACGTAGGGTAAACACTGGCGTGACCAGCCAACCCGCCTCCCTGCCGGCGGGTTGGCACTCGTTCCGTCTCCAGCGGATAAGCTGGCCATCCCAAAAATCCGGGGACAAAAAAATCTAGAGCGTGATAGAATTAGGTTGAAGCAGGAAGAAGCCGCTTTTTGAAAAAAGCGGCGCAAAAACTTTTGGTGCCTATGGGACTGTGGCGTTGAAACCAGCACGGCCCAGTGTAGCAAAAGTTTTTTTGCTTCTTTTTTTCAAAAAAGAAGCGCTTCCCTTCGCTTCGACACGACTTGCCCTAAACCGATCACCCTCTAGCATGCCCCCCTGAAAACGACGAACCCGAAGGATCTCGGTGCGTTCGGCAGCTCCGCCGGTGGCGTGCTCACGCTGGAGATGAAGCTGCGTCCGAAGCAGGTCCAAGGGAGCCAGGCGCTTCCTTCCAGACACGAAGTAACATCCCCCCTCGCCATATCACCTAAGCTCTGGTATAAACTCGCTCACGCTTTGCGGGCGTAGCTCAGGGGTAGAGCACAACCTTGCCAAGGTTGGGGTCGAGGGTTCGAATCCCTTCGCCCGCTCCAGGGAAATTCAAGGATTTCTTTGGTATTCTGGTATCGTCCAATAAAATGTCAGCCGGTCAAAATTCGCAAAAGATCAAGAACATTCGAGTCAGTCCGTACCAGGTCCTTGCCGTTTATTCCCGCCATGTTCTCGCTACGCCATACGACGCGCGAGATAAGGATCTGCTCTTCCTCACGGTCGCGGTGCACGACTTCCACACTGAGCGACTCGGCCGGTAACCGGCGGAGTCGCTCCTGCCCGGGCATGCTGTGGTCGAGCCAGACGCGCCAGGTCTCGGGCCGGAAGCGGACGAACTGTTAATCCGCGCGGCAGCGCCCTCTGTTGCGGGTTTGGGCTTGCGCTTGCAAAAGCGGCGACGTGCTATGGCGCGCGCGTCGGCCGTCAGTCGGCCACGCCCAGCACAAAGGGAGAACAATGACAAACAATTCCAGTCCTGCGGACATTTTCGGCCACATCCAGGCGCTCAAGCCTGGCTTGTCGCGGTCGCACAAGGTGATCGCCGAGGCCGTGCTCACACGGCCGCAGGAATTCGTCGAGAAGCCGGTCGAGGATCTTGCCCCCTGGCTGGGCATCTCCGCCCCAACACTGACACGGTTCTGCCGCACCGTAGGCTGCGAAGGTTTACGCGACCTCAAGCTAAAGGTCATGGGCGGGCTGCGCGTTGGCCTGCGCTATATCGAACCACTCGCGCCACCGAGCAGCACGCGCGAGGCCCTTGAGCACGCGATCAACCGTGCCGGCAGCACCATGATGGCGACACTGCAGACCGCAGATCCCCTCGCTTTGGAGCGCGCGGCGACGGCGCTCTCGCAGGCCCGGATCATCTATGTGTTCGGCAGCGGCGGCGTCTCGAGCTGGCTGATCGAGGAGATCCAGAACCGGATGTTCCGGCTCGGATTGCTGGTAACACCGTCAGCCGATCACCAGATGCAGATGATGCTGGCGGCCACGGTCTCGGCCGGCGATGTCGTCCTCTTCTGCTCGCTCAGCGGCCGCAATGCCGAACTCCTGAAGACGGCGGCGATCGCCGCTCAATACGGCGCGACCACTATCGGACTGACGGTACCAGATGCCCCGCTCGCCAAAGCGGTGGATTTGCCGCTCACGGCCGCGCTGACGAACGACCGCGAGGTGCTCTGGCCCAATTCGATGCGCTACGGCTTCCTCGTGCAGATCGATGCACTGGCTTACCTGGTCGCATTGCAGCGAGACCGGTCGGGGCAAGAAATCATGCGCCGTATAAGACAGCAATTCCTCACCTACCGGGACGAAGATGATCGCACGCCATTGTGTGACTAATTCAACGTTGATTAAAAATTGAATATTTTTGGTTGCATTTCTAGGGACCCCTCGGTATTTTGATTTAAAATCCGTCATTTTAGGGTGGTAAACGATGACTCAACCAGTTCTCCGTTTCGATACGCTAGGGGCCTCGACATGATTGCTGACCTCGTTCTGCGCGGCGGCCGCGTCATAGATCCATCGCAAGGGCTTGATGCCGTCGTTGACGTCGCCTTCCGGGACGGCAAAGTGCTCGCGGTCGGCCACGGGCTCGAAGGCCGCGAGAGCCGCGATGTTTCCGGGCGTATTGTCACGCCGGGCCTGATCGATCTACACACGCATGTGTATTGGGGCGGCACGTCTCTCAGCGTCGACGCTGACCATTATGCGCGCGGCACCGCAGTCTCGACCTGCGTCGATACCGGCTCTGCCGGGCCGGGCAATTTCGCGGGTTTCCGCAAGCACGTGATCGAGCAGAGCCACGTGCGCATCCTCTCTTTCCTGCATATTTCCTTCGCCGGCATCTTCGCCTTTGCCAATCGTGTAATGGTGGGCGAGAGCACCGATATGCGGCTGATGGCGGCGCAGGAAGCGCTGCAGGTTGCCGAGGCCAACCGCGATGTGATCATCGGCATCAAGGTGCGCGTCGGCCGCGTCGCGAGCGGCCCGAGCGGCATCACGCCAATGGACGTGGCGCTGCTGGTCGCAGACCAGGCTGGCCTGCCGCTGATGGTGCATATCGACGAGCCGCCACCGACCTATGAGGAGGTGGTCGCCAAGCTCCGCCCCGGAGATATCTTAACGCACTGTTATCGCCCATTTCCGAACGCGCCGATCGACGGTTCCGGCAAGATCCGCGCCGGTGTCCGCGCGGCGCGGGAGCGCGGTGTTCTGTTCGATATCGGTCACGGCAAAGGGGCGTTCGCTTGGACCACGGCGCGTGCCGCGATGGCTGAGGGCTTCCCGCCGGATACGATTTCCTCTGACGTACATACGCTTTGCGTCAACGGTCCCGCCTTTGACCAGGTAACGACCATGTCGAAATTTCTTTGCCTCGGCATGCCGCTTTCAGACATTATTGCGGCCTCCACGGTGAACGCCGCACGCGCCATTCGCCGGCCGGAACTCGGATCCCTCAAACCCGGCAGCGTCGGCGATGCAAGCATCCTCAGCATCGAAGAGGGACGGTTTCCTCTGGTCGATGTGCTGGGTGAAGTCGTGGAGAGCAACCAACGCTTTTTGAGTCGTGGACTGGTCATCGGGGGTGCCTGGTGGGACGATGCCAGCACGCCGGCGGCGGCCGCGCGAGAGATCGTTCCAGCCTGAATATAGCTGGATTAACGCCAATGCCGGCGAGCACAATTTCAGGATAGGCAGGGCCGAGACCTTACTCTCGAGGTCACGAAGCATTCCCAACTAATCTTCGTCGGTCTGCCGGCCTGTCATGGCGAGAGGCAATCGCGTCCGCAACAGGCATCGCGCGGCAGGCGGCGGCGATGAGCCGCGATAGCGGCCCTCCTGCCCTCGCGCGTTATCCCGGTCTTGCCCATGACGGCACCTCGGATGAACATTCAGCGCTAACGGTCGGGAGCGGCCAAGCACCGGCGATCGGCCCATGGCTCTGGTGGCGCCGGGGCTGCTCGTCGTTCTTCCGGTCATCGGCATCGGCATGGCGCTGGTGTTGAACGCCCGCATCCCAGGCCGCGGTTTCATGCGCTACCTGATGCGTATCCCATGGGCGATGTCGCCGGTCGCGGTCGATATTCCATGGAGCTGGATTTTTAACGGCGAATAAGGGCCGCTCGACGGGATACTGCTCGATCTCGGTGTGATCCACCATTCAATCTACCGGCTTGGCGGCAACATTTCACCCGTCATTCTGGTCGCGCTCGTCTATTTGTGGAACCAGGCCCGTTAACCGGCCTTCTGGTTCTGTGCGGTCTGCAATCGATGCCCGAGAACCTGCATAAGGCAGCGCGGATAGACGGTGCCGGACCCTGGCGGCAGTTCTTCCAGTATTTCCAGTTCGGCCAGGGCGCACGGCGCACCCGGACATTTTTAGGCTCGTGGCAATCCTCAGGAAGGGAAGTGATGCCGGTAATTGACTTTCCCACAGGGGAAGGCCTCACCGGAATGGCGCTGATGGCAACCACCACAATTCGGGACGCGCTAGGATTATTCGATGACTGTTCGTCTTTCCCGCCGTAATCTTCTGGCATCGACAATTAGTATCGCGGGCGGCGCCGTTTCTGGTCCCCTGATCCGTCCCGCCCAAGCCCTGACCACACCAAACCGCCTCATCGCCAGCACCCGGACGCTTGATGTGAATGGGAAGGCGGCCTCAGTGTTCAGCCTGACCGGACCGGGCGGCAAACAAGGGCTGACGCTTGCCCCCGGCGAACGCTTCACCGTATCGCTGGCAAACGATACGCAGGGGCCAACCATCCTTCACTGGCATGGGCAGCTGCCGCCCTGGCGGCAGGACGGTTTTCCCTGGCCGCAAACGCCGGCAATCGCAGCGGGAGCCGCGCAAACCTATGATTACGCACCGATCCCCGGCACGTTCTGGATGCATTCCCATCAGGGAATGCAGGAGCAGGTGTTGATGACGGCGCCGCTGATCGTTCATAGTGCGGCCGATCAGCGCGCGGACCGCCAGGAAGTCGTGCTGATGCTGCACGATTTCAGCTTTCGCGCGCCTGAGGACATCCTCGCGGAACTGACAAACGTCTCGGCAGGTCAAGCCGTAGCGTCTGCTGCCGGCATGACGATGGGCAGCGGCATGGCCATGGGTGGTATGTCGATGGGGGGTGGCCCCGCGCCGGATCTGAACGACGTCAATTATGATGCTTACCTTGCCAATGACCGCACGCTTGCCGATCCGGAAGTCATCCGCGTGTCTTCTCCGGGGAGAATCCGGTTGCGCGTTATCAACGGCGCGTCAGCAACCCAGTTTTGGCTCGATCTCGGCGCTCTGCGCGGGACCTTGGTCGCGGTTGACGGGCATGACGTACAGCCGGTCTCCGTAGGCCGTGTACCGCTCGCGATGGCGCAACGCGTGGATATTCTGCTCGACGTAACGGCGCCGGGTGCTTTCCCAATTCTCGCGCAGGTCGAAGGTAAACGCGACCAGACGGGCATGATTATAGCCACCGCCGGTGCCGTGGTACCGCGGCTCGCGATGATGGCCGATATCGAGGCTCCGCCGGTTGATCTCTCGCTTGAGACGATTTTGCGGGCCGCCACGCCGCTCACCCCCCGGCCGGTGGATGTCGTCCACCGCATCGTGCTTTCGGGCCACATGAGCCCCTACGCTTGGTCGATCAACGGGGAATACTGGCCGAAGATAACACCGTTGACGGTGGCGCCTGGCCAGCGCGTGGCGCTCGATATGGTAAACCGTTCAATGATGGCCCACCCGATGCATCTGCATGGCCATGCCTTCCAGGTGATCGCCTTGAATGGCATCCCCACGGCCGGGGCTGTGCGCGATACCGTGCTGGTGCCTCCCATGGGCAGCGTACGGGTCACCTTCGATGCCAATAATCCAGGCCGTTGGGCGTTTCATTGCCACAATCTCTACCACATGATGACGGGCATGATGACGGAGATCCGGTATCTGGGAAGCGTGTGAAAAACTTCCACTCGTACAATCCGGGGGACAACTACCCGGCTGTCATTAGAGCGTGATAGGATTAGGGGGAAACAGGAAGCAGCCGCTTTTTGCAAAAAGCGGCGCAAAAACTTCTGCTCATTTGGGACTGTGGCGTTGCAACCAGCACAGCCCAGTTTAGCAAAAGTTTTTTGTTTCTTTTTTTCAAAAAAGAAGCGCTTCTCTTCACTTCGACATGGCTCCTCTAGACGGCCTGAATGAGCCCGGCCAGAACGGTCTCCAACGTCGTCTTTCCTTTGACGTGCTCGATCCCACCACCTTCGAAGGCGATCCAACCTTCGTTGAAACCATCGAGCATTTGCGCGCGCGGCACAGGATTTTGCATACCCTGGGAGCTGAACAGCGCCTCCCAAGTGTCGCGCGGCACGGGCTGCATCGTCACCGGATGGTCGAGCAGTTTGGCGAAGGTGGCGGCGATGTCGTTCGGCGTGACCCTGGCCGGTCCCTCCAGCTCCACAACGCGCCTTCCCCGCCAGCTTTGTTGCAACAGGCTGGCAGCGAGACGGCCGATATCGGCCGTGGCGATCATCGGGACCGGCTTGTCGAGCGGTTGCAGGAAGCTCGGCACCACGCCGGCCTTCGCCGGGGCCACATCCCATGCTGCGTTTTCCATGAACCATGCCGTGCGCAGGAAGCAGACCGGCACCGGCAGGGCGCTAAGCGCCTGTTCCACAAGGCCCAGCTGGTTAAGCAGGTTCGGCTGCGTGGCCTGCGCGCCGATGGTCGAGAGGCACACGACTTTCGGCGGCTGCGCGGCGGTGATGGCCCTGGTCAGCACATTGATGATGCTGCGGATTTCCGGAAAACCGGGTGCTGGGTCGAACATCGGCGGGATCAGCAGGAACACGCCCTCGACGCCAGTGAAGGCGGCGGTGAGTGCTGCCGGGTCGCTCATATCGGCAATGGCAACCTCGCAGCCCTGCGCCGCCCAAGCCGCACCTTTGGCGGCATCGCGCATGACCGCGCGCACTTTCATGCCAGTCTCCAGCAAATTGCGCGCGGTGGCGCCGCCGACCTGTCCGGTAATTCCCGTTACTGCATACATGCTCGTTCTCCTTGCGGCGGGGGTAAATTTTGCACTTCGGAACATGAGGATGGTTTAAAATATCTGCCGATACGTCTCGGCCACGAGCAGGCTGGCCAGCGAGAACATGATCGCCGCGACAGCGCCGTCCAACACCCGCCAGGCGGCAGGACGGGCAAAGACAGGCGCCAGGAGTCGCGCGCCGAATCCCAGGGCCGCAAACCATATCGCGCTCGCCGTTCCTGCCCCGGCCACAAAGTACGGCTGTGCGCTGGTGGCGAGTGAGCCACCAATCGCGCCCATCAGCAGCAGCGTGTCCAGGTATACATGCGGGTTCAGAAAGGTAAAGGCGGCAGTCTTACCCAGTACCGCGGCAAGCGGGCTACCGCCCTGCCCTTGCGCCGCCTGCAACATACCGGGGGCGGCGGCCCGGCGCAACGCCCCTGCCCCATACCAGAGTAAAAATACGGCACCCCCGCCGGTGAGTATGCTCCGTACGTCGGGCACGGCACGTAACGCCGCCCCTGCCCCAAGCACGCCACATGCCACCAGCAGGAGGTCAGCCAACGCACAGAAGCACACAACCGGCCCAACATGCTCGCGTCGCAGCCCCTGCCGCAGGACAAAGGTATTTTGGGCGCCGATGGCGACGATGAGCCCGGCAGTCAGGCCAAACCCGTTCGCAAAGCTGGAAATTGGAAACATGGCGCTTGCTTGCCGGGGCGCCAGGCTTTAGTCCAACGCAAGTTTCTTAACCAAATGAAGCGCAGCTAATTCAGATGCAGGATTACGCCCCTCTTGCCGCCGTTGCCGCTGTGGTGCGGGAAGGCAGTTTCGAGCGTGCCGCGGCGGCACTGGGCGTCACGCCCTCCGCCATCTCTCAGCGCGTGCGCGCGCTGGAGGACCGGCTTGGCGCCGTTCTCGTCAAGCGCGGTCAGCCCTGCACCGCCACCGCCATAGGCGCACGTCTCTGTGCGCATGTAGAGCGTGTAAGGCTGCTGGAGGGCGAGCTCGCCGCAACACTGCCGGAGCTGACCGGCAGTACCACCGGTAGTGGCGCCGCCACATTGCGCGTGGCGGTGAACGCAGACAGTCTCGGCGCGTGGTTCATGCCAGCGGTGGCTGCCTTCTGCAGCGCTACCGGCACCCTTGTTGATCTGGCGCTGGACGGCGAAGATCACACGGCCGAACGGCTGCGCACCGGTGAGGTGTTGGCCGCTGTGACCACCATGGCGCTCCCCGTGCAGGGCTGCCGCACCACCCCGCTCGGCGCACTCCGCTATGTGGCGACAGCGTCACCGGATTTTGCCCGGCGCTGGTTCGCCCACGGGGTGAACGCGCAAACTCTGGCCGCGGCCCCGGTGCTACGCTTTGACCGCAACGACCACCTGCAAGCACGTTGGGCGGCAGCGGCCCTGAACGTAACACTGGCCGCGCCGACGCATTGGGTTCCCTCCAGCCATGGCTTCATCGATGCCAGCTTGGCAGGATTAGGCTGGGCGATGAACCCGCTCTCGATGGTCGCGGAGCACCTTGAAACAGGCCGGCTGGTTGATCTCGCGCCCGGCATCTTTTCTGATGTTCCTTTGCATTGGCAATGCATGCGCATCGGCACGCGGCTGCTGGATCAGCTGACAAAGGCAGTCACCGCCGCAGCGCGGCACAGCCTCGTGGCTTGAGCACGCCGCCCGACATCGAAATCCACCCGTGTTACGTGCTGAAGCGGCACAGCAAAGCGGTCGTTCTGGCTTAGCCCCATCTTGGCTGATATAAATTCTTGACTGACGCACCAAGGACGCTGTCCCCCGATTATAGAGGTGGGATATTGTTAGCGTTGCCCTTCCTATGAAAGAACCTATACAGATCCTAAACATAGGCAAACGGCAGATGTCTCTGCCTCGTTATCCGAAAGCTGTAGGACTGCTTTTGGTCCAAACTCGCCATTCGTTTAGAAACTTCACGTCGTGCGGGAGGACAGCGACTATGGCCCGGAAGGGACGTCTTATTTATCCCAGGACCAGCAGACATTTTTTCCTACCCAGCCAGATCGCGACGCCTCAATGCGAATCCTGGCCAGGGGAGGTCGGAGGCACAACCTTCCTCATCAATGGGACCAGGCATACGCCAAGCATGAAGGCCAGCATGATGGTCCGGAACGCATCGGCGTAAGACAGCGTCGCCGCCTGGGCATAAGCGAGCCCCCATAATTCTTTAAGCGCCGCCCGATGCGCGACCGCGGGAGAGCCAAGCACGGGGGTAAGACGATACGTCATATCCTGCAGCAGACGTGCCACCGGCGCATGGGAAGCGGTGAGGTTCGAGGCGAGCCACAAAAAATGCAAATTCGTACGGTTGTTCAGGATCGCGCTACACAGCGCGATCCCGACCGCCCCCCCCAGATTGCGCATCATATTGAACAGGCCGCTGGCATATTTCAGCCGCTGCGGCGGCAGGCTGCCTAGGCCCAGAGTGACACTCGGCGCAACGCAGAACACCTGCGGGAAGCCACGCAGCAATTGCGGCCAGAGCAGCTGGTCTCCACCCCAATCGCTGGTGATGAAGGAGAAGCTCCACATGCCGAGCGCGAAGCACGCAAACCCGCCCATCATGATCCAGCGCAGGTCAAAATGTTTCGCCAGCATGATGTAAACCGGCACGCCGAGAATCGAGCCGACCCCCGTGGAGAAAACCGCGTTGCCCGTCTGCCAGGCGGAATACCCCCGCACGTACCCCAGGAACAGTGGCGTAAGATAGATCGTCGCGAAAATGCCGATGCCGGTGGTGAAGGAGAGGAAACAGCCGAGCGAAAAATTGCGGTCGCCTAAAGCGCAAAAATCCACGACTGGATTCTTCACCATCAGACTACGAATGATAAAGGCCAGCAGTGACAGGCCGGAAATCCAGGCGCAGGCGGTGATGGTGGCGTCGCTGAACCAGTTCCAGCGCGTGCCCTCCTCCAGAAAATATTCCAGTGTGCCGAGGCCGACCGCCATCAGCACAATCCCGAAATAGTCAGCCTCTTTCAGAAGCTTCAGGTCCGGTTCGTCGATTTTCACTAGCAGGCCGACGAAGAACGCCACCAGCGTGCCCGGCAGCAGGTTGATGTAGAACAGCCAGTGCCAGTTCAGCACGTCCGTCACATAGCCGCCGATCACCGGGCCGAGCGTGGGCGCGACGGAGGCGATGGTGCCGATCACCGCCGCGGCGTAGACCCGCTTCGAGCCTTGAAAATAATGAAATGATGAGGTGAACACGGTGGGGATCATCGAGGCGCCGAGCAGGCCCTGTAAGGCGCGGAACAGAATCATGGACTCGATGTTCCAGGCGAGACCGCAGAGCATGCTGGCGGCGGTGAAGCCGATCGCCGAGGCGGTGAACAGCCAGCGCGTGGAAAACACCCGTGTCAACCAGCCCGAGAGCGGAATGACGATGATCTCGGCGATGAGATAGGCGGTCTGCACCCAGCTGATCTGATCCTGCGCCGCCGACAGCCCGCCGCCAATATCCTGCAGAGAGGAGGCGACGATTTGGATATCCAGAAGCGCCACGAACATGCCGACGCACATGATCGCGAAGGGCAGGATTGCGCTCATTTTGTATCCACACTGGCGGTGACGGACAGGCCAGGCCGTAGCAGACCGAGCGTCCCTGTGTCGCCATCGAGCCAGATGCGCACCGGCACGCGCTGCACGATTTTCGTAAAATTGCCGGTGGCGTTTTCCGCCGGCAGCACGCTGAACACCGCCCCGGTGGCGGGGGCGAGGCTGCCGACATGGCCGGTGATCTTTTGCCCCGGCAGAATGTCGGCACTGATCGTGACCTTATTGCCGGGGCGCATATGGGCGAGTTGGTCCTCCTTGAAATTCGCATCGACCCAGAGCCCCTGCGCCGGCACGAGGCTGAGCAGCTGCGTGCCGATGCTCGCATAGCCGCCAAGCTCGGCGCTGCGGTTGCCGATATAGCCGTCGACCGGCGCGCGAATTTCCGTGTAGCCGAGATTCAACGCCGCCGTGGTCAGCGCCGCGCGCGCGCCGGCCAGCGCCCCCTTCTCCTGGTTTTTTTGTGTCTCGATCACGGTGAGTTGCGCCTGTGCGGCGGCCAGCGCCGCCTGGGCTTTTTGGCCGCCCGCCAGCGCCTGCTGAAATGTGCTGCTCGCGGTTTGCGCTGCTTGCACCGAGCCCGCGCTGGTGGCGGCCAGGGTGCGGTAGCGCGCCTCATTGACCCGGGCCAAAGCGATCTGCGCGTCGCTGGCTAAGATGCCGGCCTGCGCCTCGGCGATCAGCGAGAGCTGCAGCCGGCGTGTGGCATCAAGATTATCCAGCGCCGCCTCGTCGCCGGCGACGGCCGCCTGCGCTCTGACAAGATCGGCGCGATAATCCTGGTCGTCGATTTGCACCAGAAGCGTGCCGGCCTTCACAAACTGGTTGTCGGTCACGGGAATGTGCACGATCAGCCCGCTCACTTTCGGCGCCAGATCGGTGACATTGCCGCCGACATAGGCGTCATCGGTGCTTTGCCAGTACTGGCCAGTGGTGATCCAATAGACGCCGAACCAAGCGATGGCGGCGGCGGCCAGCCCCCCGGCCGCTGCCGCTGTGAGCCATCGGCGCAAACGCCGCCGGCTGCCGATCGCGACACCGGTGTCGCGATCGGCCAGAAGCGGTTGGCTCATGGACATGAGCTAGGCCCGGCCGTAGCGCGCGGCAGCGTGCTGGCGCGACAAATTGGGGCCAAGCGCGAAGCGCGCCTCGGTCAGCCTCTGCCAGTCGGCAATGTCGGGCAAGGAGGGAATCGTGACCGCCTCGTTCTGGTCCAGACCGGACAAAGCCGCATCCACCATCTCTTCCACTTCCATCAGCATTTCCGAGGGCAGATCAGATATATTCACGCCCGCCCGCTCCCAGATTTCGGTGCGCGTCGCGCCCGGCAGGACCGCCTGTACCTGGATGCCGAGCGGAGCGAGCTCCTGTTGCATCGACTGCGTCAGTGCCAGAACGAAGGCTTTCGTGCCGCTATACACGCCGTTGAAGCGTTCCGGCGCCAGCGCCAGCACCGAGGCGATGTTGATGATCGTTCCCTGTTTGCGGGCGGTAAACGCGCGCGCCGCAGCGGCGGCCAGACGCGTCACGGCGGTGACGTTCAGCTCGACCATCCGTTCGAGCCCGTCGGGGTCGTTGCTCGCCAGCGGACCGTTCACGGCCGTACCGGCATTGTTCGCCAGAAGGGTGATCGTGGCGTCTGCCTCCAGCCGCCGCTCCACCTTCGCCCGGCCCTCGCGCCGGGTCAGGTCAGCTGGCAGAATTTCGGCCTTCGCGCCAATTTCCTGCAGCCCGGAAGCCAGCGCCTGCAGCCGCGCCTCGTCACGGGCGACAAGCACGAGGTCGTAACCCCGCGCCGCCAGGCGTCTGGCATAGACGGCGCCGATGCCGGTCGAAGCGCCGGTGATCAAGGCGGTACCTTTTGCATATTGGGACATCGAGACATTCCTTGGTTGCGGCCGCGACTTTGGCGAGCCTGGATCTGCCATTATATTTCGATCATCATATAATATGTCAAACGACATATTATGCGCTCAGCCATGCGCGCGCGGTCCGTTTCATGGTTTTGTTCGGGCGCGTATCGTGCGCCGCAGGCGGGCTGGCCGCCGGAGCGATTCCGGGAATGGAGGGGTTGGGTGAGATTTGCCAAAGGGCATAAGGAAGAAACGCGCCAACGCATCATCGAGGTTGCCTCGGCGATGTTCCGGCGCGACGGTGTGGAGGCGGTCGGCATTGCCGGGCTGATGGCCGAGGCCGGCCTCACCCATGGCGGCTTCTACGCGCATTTCCGCTCGAAGGAGGAACTGGTGCGCGAGGCCATGCTGTCGGCATTCGAAACCAGCCGCCTGCGACGCGATACGGGGCCCGATAAGGCAGCGTCTTTAGAGGAACTGGTCCGTGCCTATCTGCGCCCCGCGCATCGCGACGCGCCGGAGCGCGGTTGCGCCGTGGCCGCTCTGGTCGCCGAAATCGCCCGCCACGAAACCGCGACGCGCACGGTGTTTTCAGACAAGCTCGAGGCGCTGACCAAGCGGATCGCCGATCTGTTGCCCGACAGCGTGGCGGAAACGGAGCGCCTGGCCACCGCCACGGCTATTTTCGGTACGATGCTGGGAACGCTGCAGATGGCGCGCGCGGTGACCGACCCGGCACGCTCGGACGCGATCCTGGAAAGCGGGATTCTGGCCACACTGCGCTTGGCCGAGCCCTGCGGCTAGCCGCAGGCTAAAACAATGTGGGTACACGGAAGATTTCTGCGCTGAACACAGTTTTTCCTGTCACATCCTCGGTGGCACGAGGCATTGCAACCGTCATTTCCGGCTGTGTCGTCGAAACGAGATCCCCACGTTTAACCGGATATTTTCTTCAGACACTCCATCACGGTGATATAGCCCCGGAAGACCGCCAAGAGCGGCATCGTAAAATCTTCTCAGGCCCGTTAAGGCAAAGCTGGTGCGGGTGCAGACGTCTCCTGCCAGCCCCCGCCCAGCGCCTTGTATAGCGTAAGGCTGTTCTGCTGTGCGGCGAGCTTCAGGCTGACCAAAGTGAGCCGGGCGCTGAACAACGCATTTTCCGCCACCAGGACGTTGAGATAATTATCAACGCCGGCTTTGAAGCGCATATCGGCGAGCTGGTAATACGTGGTGTCCGCTGTCACCAGGTTCTGCTGCGCCTGCACCTGCGCGACATAGGTGGCGCGGGCGTTCAACGCATCGGCGGCGTCATGGAAGGCCGATTGGATCGTCTGTTCATAATCGGCGATCTCGATGCGCTTCTGGACTTTTGTCATATCGAGATTGGCGAAGTTCTGGCCCGCGGCGAAGATCGGCACGCTGAGCTGCGGCTGGAACAGCCAGGATCCCTGGGTCGGGCCAAACAGATCATTAAGGCCGGAGCTGGAGGTGCCCCCATTGGCGGTGATGGTGAGGGACGGGAAAAAGTCGGCGCGCGCGGCGCCGACATTGGCATTGGCGGCGATCAGCGCGTGCTCGGCCGCGCGGATGTCCGGCCGCCGTTCCAGCAGGTCGGAGGGCAAGCCCGCCGGCACATCCGGCAGTTTCGGTGAGGCATCCAGCCCCAAAACCGCGTTCATCTGCGTCAGCAGCGCATCGGGGATCGGCGCGCCAGCCAGCAGCACCAGCTCGTCCATATCGTCGGCCACCTGGCGCGTATAGAGCGCCACGCTAGCCTCGCGCCGTATCGAGGTGGTCTGCGCTTCGGCGACATCCATCGCCGTGTCGATGCCATTCGCCGCCGCCATCTGCGTCAGCTGCAGGGAATGTTCCTGCGCCGCCGCCGTATCCTGCGAGATCTGCAGCGACTCCCGGTCCGCGAGCCAAGTATAATATGCCGAGGCTGACCTCGGAGACGAGCGAGATCTTCATGCTGAGCGCGGTATCGGCATCGCTCAGATAGGTCTCCTGCGCGGCTTTCGCCTGGGAGCGGATTTTGCCGAACAGATCGAGCTTCCCACGACACCGCGCCGACGCCGAGGCTATATTCCCGGTAATTCATCGCGCGGGTGTTGCCGATGATCATTCGCCGGGGTGCGGTAGACGTCCTCGCCCGGCGGTCGCATCAATTGCCGGAAACAAATTGGCGCGGTCGACGCGGTATTGCGCCTGCGCCTGACTGACACGTTCGAGCGCGGCGACCCGCAAATTACGGTTATTGGCAAGGCTAAGGGCGATCAGCCCCTGCAATGCCGGGTCGGCGAAGAAATTCCGCCAGCCAATGTCCCAGGCGGCCATCCTGCGGCCGGCGTCCCGGCGGGGCCGGCACTCGCCGGCCATATTGCGGGAGACCGGCAAAGCGGGGCGCTGATAGGACGGGATCAGCTGCAGCCCGAAAGCAGGCCGAGCAGCGTCGTCGTGGTGGCAATTTTAATGAGCGCATGGTTCAGTGCTCCCGCTTGACCATGGTTACGGTCGTATTTCGTTCCGAGCGGCGCTTCACCTTGGCCAGCGTCAGGACGACGACGAAGAACAAGGGCACGAAGAAGATCGCCAGCACGGTCGCGGTGACCATGCCGCCGACCACCGCCGTGCCGATCGCGATGCGGGCCCCAGCCCCCGCACCGGAGGCGATGGCGAGCGGGAAGGTGCCGCAAATGAAGGCGATCGAGGTCATCAGGATCGGCCGTAGACGTTCCCGCGCCGCATGCAGCGCCGCCTCGACCAGGGTTTCCCCTTTCTCGAAGAAGTCGCGGGCGAACTCGACGATGAGAATGGCGTTCTTGACCGCGAGGCCCATCGTCGTCAGCAGGCCGATCTGAAAATACACGTCATTGTCGATGCCGCGCACCAGATTGGCGATCACCGCGCCGATAATGCCGAGCGGCACCACCAGCATCACCGCGACGGGGATGGACCAGCTTTCATACAAAGCCGCGAGGCAGAGCAGCACGAAAATCACCGAAATGGCGTACAGCGCGGTGGTCCCCGAACCGGCTGCCACCTGCTCATAGGAAATCCCGGTCCATTCCATGCCGACCCCGGCGGGCATCTCGGCGGCGAGCTTCTCGATTTCGGTCATCGCCTCACCGCTGCTCACCCCGGCCGCCGGCATCCCCTGGATCTCGTAAGCCGCGTCGCCGTTATAAATTTCCACCGCCTGCGGCCCAACGGCCCAGCTGCCGGTTAGGAAAGAATTGAACGGCACCATGCCGCCGGCGCTGTTGCGGACATACCATTTCGCGAGGTCGCTCGGTTGCATGCGCGCATCCGCCTCACCTTGGATATAGACGTCCTTCACACGGCCATTGCGGATGAACTGGTCGATATATTCCGAGGCCAGCGCGCCTTCGATCGTGGTGTCGATATCGCTGATCGACAGCCCAAGTGCGGACGCCTTTTCGCGGTCGACGTGCAGCTTGTATTGCGGCGCCTCGCCCAGGCCGTTCGGGCGCACGGCGTAGAGCAAAGGATCCTTGGCGGCCAAACTCAGGAACTTGTTGCGCGCGGCGTAAAACTCCGCATCGCTCAGATTGCCGGTATTCTCGAGCTCAAAGTCGAAGCCTGAGGCGTTGCCCAGTTCCAGCACCGGGGGGGGTTGCAGCAGGAAGACCTTGCCTTCCCGGCTATTGGCAAAATGCTGCATCACGCGCGCCGCAACGGCGGCAACCGATTGCGAGGGAAGCGGGCGATCGGCCCAGGGCTTCATCAGCAGCACCAGGAAGCCCTGGCTCTGTGCCCGGCCGGCGAAGCTGAAGCCCGTAACCGTGAACACGGATTGCACGTTCTTTGATTCGGTCTTGGCGATATATTGCTGAACCTCACGGTTCAGCGCTGCGGTCTGTTCGGCGGTCGAGCCATCCGGCAGCGTCACCTGGCCGAGCATCAGGCCCTGATCCTCATTCGGCAGGAAGCCCGCGGGCACGCGGCTGAACAGAAAAACCATGGCCAGGGTAATGACGAGGAAGCCGAGCATGGAGACGCGGCGGCGTTTGGTCATCTTGCCGACGCCGCTCAGATAACCCTTGCGCGTCGACTCGAAGCCGCGGTTGAACCATTTGAAGAAGCGCAAATCATGCAGGCCGCCAGGTGCTTGCGGGCGGAGCAGCGTGGCGCATAAAGCCGGGGTAAAGATCAACGCGGTCAGGATCGAGAGCGACATCGCCGAAACGATGGTGATCGAGAACTGGCGGTAGATGACGCCGGCCGAACCGCCGAAGAAGGCCATCGGCAGGAACACCGCGGACAGCACCAAGGCGATGCCGACCAGCGCGCTGGAAATTTCATCCATCGATTGCCGCGCCGCTTCCTTCGCCGGCAGGCCGCGCTCATGCATCAGCCGGTCGACATTCTCCACCACGACGATCGCGTCATCCACCAGCAGGCCGACGGCGAGCACCATGGCCAGCATGGTCAGCGTGTTGATGGTATAGCCGAGCGCGTTGAGAATCCCGAAGGTGCCAAGCAGCACCACCGGCACCGCGATGGTGGGGATCAGCGTGGCGCGGAAATTCTGCAGGAAGATCAGCATCACCACGAAGACGAGGGCAATGGCTTCAAGCAGGGTCTTCAACACCTCCTCGAGCGAGAGGACGATGTAAGGCTGGGTGTCGTAAGGATAGACCATCTCCACACCGGGCGGCAGCCTCTTCTGCATCACCGCCAGCTTCGCCTTTACGGCCTTTTCCACATCGAGCTGATTTGCCCCAGGCGTTAGCTGGAGGCCCATGCCGGCGGCCGGCTCGCCGTTGTAAAGTGCGTCGATCGAGTAGCTTTGTGGCCCGAGCTCAACTTTTGCCACGTCGCCCAGATGGACCTGCGCGCCGCTGGGCTCGACCTTGAGCAGAATATTGGCGAATTGCGCCGGGGTGCTGAATTCGCTCGGCCCGATCATCGTCGCATCCAGGCGCTGACCGGGATCGGCGGGCAGGTCGCCGAGCTCGCCAGCCGGGATCGTCACGTTCTGCGCCTTGATCGCGTTGGCCACATCGCCGACCGTGAGCCCGTATTTGTACAGACTGTCCGGATTCAGCCAGATCCGCATGGCATATTCGGAGCCGAACAACGTGTAGTCGCCCACGCCGGGAGTGCTGGCGATCGGGTCCTCCATGTTCGAGCCGATGTAATCGGCAAGGTCCGCGTGGCTCATCCGCCCATCGGTGGAGACCAGCGCGAAGAACATCATATAGTCCTTCGTCGCTTTCTGGACGTTGAGCCCGGCGCTAACGACCTCGGGCGGCAGCGTCGCCTCGGCCAGAGAGAGCTGGTTCTGCACCTGCACCTGGGCGATGTTCGGATCCGTTCCCTGCTTGAAGGTCAGGTCGATGGTCATCGAACCATCGGATTCCGAGGTCGCGTCGACATATTCGAGCCCGTCCAGGCCCGTCATCTGCTGCAGGATCGGCCGCACCACGGTATCGGCGACGGTTTGCGCCGAAGCGCCGGCATAGGTGGTGCTGATGGAGATCTGTGTCGGCGCGATCATGGGATATTGCGCGATCGGCAGCTGCGAAATCGAGATCGCACCGGCCAGCATCACGACAAGCGCCAGCACCCAGGCAAAAATCGGCCTGTCGATAAAAAAGCGTGACATAGCTTGGTTAGGCCTTGTGAGTTAATTGGCGCTGGAAGCGACGACGAAGGATTGGGTTTCATCGACCGGCGAGACCGCCTGGCCGGGGGTTGCGTTCAGCAGGCCATCCACGATCACCTTGTCACCCGGTTGCAGACCGCCGGTGACGATCCAGTCACTGCCGACATTGCTGCTGACCTGGATCACGTGCTGGGAGACCATGTTCTTGGCGCCCACCAGCAGCACCGTCGCATCGCCATGGGTATCATGCGAGACCGCCTGCTGCGGGATCAGGATGCCGTCCTTGTTGACGCCTTCGTTGATCTGGGCATGCACATACATGCCGGGCAGCAGCAGGTGGTTCGGGTTGGGGAAGAGGGCGCGCACCAGCACCGTGCCGGTCATCTCATCGACGTTGACATCGGAGAATTCCAGCTTGCCGGATAGCGGATAGGCGCTGCCATCCTCGAGCAGAAGCGAGACCTTGGTGGAGCCGTCGGGCTGCGTTTCGAGCTTGCCGGAATCCTGTTCCTGTTTCAGGCGCAGCCAGGTGGCAGAGGATTCATTGACGTCGACATAGATCGGGTCGAGCTGCGTGACGGTGGCAAGCGGCGTGGCCTGATCGGCGGTCACCAGCGCCCCCGGCGTGACCGAGGAGGCGCCGATCGTGCCGGAAATCGGCGCGTACATTTTGGTGTATTGCAGATTGATCTGCGCCTGATCGAGCGCCGCTTTGGCGGAGGCGATGTTCGCCTGATCCTCGAGCGTGGCGGCCACGGCGTCGTCGTAATCCTGCTCGCTCACGGCCTGCGCGGCGGCCAGCGGCTTGTAGCGCGCCGCCTTGGCCTGGTCGGTGGCAAGCTGCGCCTGGGCATGTTTCAGCGTGGCCACGGCGCTGTCATAACTCGCCTGATAGGTCGCGGGGTCGATCTGGTAGAGCGGCTGACCGGCCTTGACGTCGCTGCCTTCCACAAACAGGCGCTTTAAAATCACGCCGCTGACCTGCGGGCGGATTTCGGACGTCAATACCGCCGAGGTACGGCCTGGCAGATCCGTGATGCGCGCCACCGGCTGGGTGTGCACCGTGATCACGCCCACCTGCGGCGGTGCGGCGGCCGGCGCCGCCTGCTTTTTGCTGCATCCCGAGAGGAGCACGAGCGCAGCCAGGCTGGCCGTCGCGATCGCGGAGCCCCGCCCATAGGAAGGGCGTATCCGGAGCATTTTGGTTTCAGCGGGGTGAAAAACAGAAGCAGTCGGGCCGCTAGACGGCACGGCAGGGGTCGCCATAGAAATTCACCCTCACAATATATTTACAGTACCTTAAAGTACCGTTATTGGTGGGGAGGCTCCATTGTCAAGTGGCGCGGTGTAAAGAGCATCCCAAGATGCCGGCTTTAGAAACAGGATGGGAGGTGAATAAGATGCTGGAAGCAAAGGCGCGAACGCGCGGGCGACCGAAATGCGTGCCTGATGACGCGCAATGCGACATGATCGTCAACGATGCAAGGCGGCTTTTTGTCAAAAAAGGCTACGGCGCGACGACAACGGACGATATCGCCGCCGAATGTAAAATTTCAAAACAAACCTTGTACCGGCTGTTCCCTGGCAAGTCCGCGTTGTTCGCCGCCGTGGTCGCAGCGCTCAGCCAGAAATGCCTCGATCTACCGCGCGATGACGACGATCTGCAGCTGGCCGACTTGCTGGCACGCATTTTCATGGTCGATAGCGAGGAGGCAGAGCAGGAACGCATCGAGATCTTGCGGCTCGTGATCGTGGAAGGCCGGAATTTTCCTGAACTTTCGGATATTTTGAAACGCCATGGTTTAGAAGTTTCGCGGGCGGAGCTGGCGGACTGGCTGACGCGGCAATGCGCACGCGGGCGCCTCAAAGCCGGGGACATGACGGCGCGCGCCCAGCTGCTGATCGATATGGTGTTCGGGGCAATCACCATAAGAAATATCGGCGACCTGGAGTGGCCCGGCGTGGAACAGCGGCGCGCTCATATTCACACCTGTATCGATGTCTTCCTGCATGGCGTCTGCCCCGAAAACAAACTGGGGTGAACTGACGCGTGATGGCTTTACGCAGGAAACGCGGCGCCGTTTCTGGCACTCTGCAGCCAAGTTCACGTTTCGTGGCGTTGCGAGGGGTCACCCCCTGTTCAAAAAGGCTTCCGCTATGAAGTCGACAAAGCTGCGCATTGCCGGCGACTGGCCGCGCCGGGAAGAAAAGACCGCATGGATGAGACCGGCCAAGGGTTGCCAATCTGGCACCAGCGACACCAAGCTGCCGGTCCGGAGCTCCTCTTGCACCATATAAAGCGGTAGTTGGACGATACCGACGCCGTCCTGCGCGGCCAGCGCAAGCGCTGCCATGTCATCGGTCACATAACGCGGAGAGAATGCGATTGAAATCCGGTCTTTGCCGTTTTTGGACAGGTCCCACGTCCGTCGCGGCGCCGCGCTTGTGAGCGCGAGGCTGGGATAATCCGCCAGACCGCCCGGCGATTTTGGCAGCCCGACCCTGCTGATCAGGGCGGGCGATCCCACAATAACTTGCGGGCTCATCGCCAGCCGCTTCATCACCAGCCCCGTGTCCTCCAGGGGTGGAAAACGGACCCGAAGCGCGATGTCGACGCCTTCTTCAACCACGTCCACGCGCCGGTTCGTCGCTTCGAGGTCGATCGTCACGCGCGGAAAGTTCATGAGGTAATCGGCGACAATCTTCGACATGTAGCTTTGCATCAGCGACACCGGACAGGTGACGCGCAGCCGGCCGCGTGGCTCGGACTGCGCGCTGTCGATCGCGTCTTGCGCGGATTCGCGCCTCGGCGATCATCGCGGCGCAATGTTGATGGTAAATATGGCCGATCTCCGTCACCGAAAGTTGCCGCGTCGAACGCTGCAGGAGACGGACGCCAAGCCTGTCCTCCAACTGTGAGATTTTGCGGCTGAGGGTCGATTTTGGCACCCCCAGCAACCGTGCGGCGGACGCGAAGCTTTTTTGCTCCACCACCTGCGCAAACAGATAAAGCTCGTTTAAGTCGATCATGACCATTGTTCCACCGGCGGAACGCAGAGTGCCAATATCACCAGCTTACGGCAAGTTCGCGCCATCTATATGTCTACCGGCACCGGAGGCCGATTTTGCACTCCCTCCCCTCAAAAGGTCACATCATGGCGAACACAGCACCGTCCGTTCCGTCGGCTCCTACAATTTTCAAAGCCGCCAGAACGAGCATCATCCAGCATCAGGGGCCCTTTACCCTGCATATCAATCTGCCAGGTTATAACGTGCCCCGCGCCGTCGACCATGGGTACGGCCCGTTGGCCCTGATCGTCGACTCCGTGCTGGAGCCAGGCACCTGGATCCGCCTGCACCCCCATACCAATGACGAGATCATCTCCTGGGTACCTGGTGGCGTCATGCGTCATAACGACACCACGGTCGGTGAATTGCTGATCGATGAAAACCATCTCATGGTGATGAACTCGGGAGCCGGGTTCTGGCATGAAGAAAAGACCCGCAAGAGCGACCCGCATCTTCGCATGTTGCAGATCTTTGTCCGGCCGCATACCGCCGACCTCAAACCCGACATCCAATTTGGTGAAATGCCAAAGCCTGTCGCCAACCAGTGGCGCTACCTGTTCGGACCGGAGGGCTCGGACGCACCGTTCCACATCAGAAATGATGTGCATTTCTACGACATCCGCCTCGACGAGGGCGCCGAGGTTTCGCTGCCGCAGGCACCAGTGGGCTGGCATGTGTATTTCTATGTCTTTACGGGCTTGGTGACGTCCGACGGCCAGCGTTTTTCCGAGGCCGAAACAGGCTTGATCCAGGATGCGGAGAGCCGGCGCCTGCAGGCGGAAAAGGCGTCGGTTGTGGTTGCCTTCTTGCTCAATCCTGACGCGAAAGTCGTTCGCCTGGGCACGGTCGGTCGCTGATACGTTACGGGTGGGAGAGATACAGTGCTCGATCTAAAAACTGCACAGCTGAATGGCCCGCGGCTCGAGCCGGCTGCGGGCAACGCCGCGGACTCGCTGATCATTTTATTACATGGTCACGGCTCTAACGGCGAGGACATAATCGCGCTTGCCCGCGCATGGCAGCCGCGGTTTCCGAATGCGGCCTTTGTGGCGCCGGACGGGCTCCAGGCCATGGGCGGTGGCGCACGGCGGTGGTTTCCTGTCACCAACGCAGCGCCGGAAGAACTTTCTGCCGGGGCCGAGGCCGCTCGCCCGGAGATCGAAGCGTTCATCAACGCCGAGGCAAAACGCTATGGCGTGGGCCGTGCGCGGACGGTCATTGTCGGGTTCAGTCAGGGCACCATCGTCGCCCTGAGTCTGGCCATCAAGACCCAGCATCCGCTCGCCGGCATTATCGGTTTCTCAGGCATGCTGGCAGCTTCATCCCTCAACAAGGCCACGGCACAGGCAACGCCGATCACGCTCCTTCACGGTGCGCTGGATCGCCTCATTCCCGCATCGGCGGTGTCGGCCGCCGAAGCCGTTCTGACGCAGGCTGGGTTCAGCGTGGCAAGCACCGTTTTCGACGGGCTTGGACACGGTATCGACGAGAGAAGCCTTGCCGCTGGCGCGAACGCAATCCGCAAAGCACTGGGCTCTAACCGTCCGGAATCATAATTCTTCTGTCTATCCCGGTGACATGGGCAGACGCATTCCTGTCTTAAAAAATGGCGTAAACGCTAAAATGCCGCCGCGATCGACGGCTCCATCGGGTTGGCCCGCGAGGCGCTGACCTTTTCGAAGTGGACGGCGGTCTCCAGCTGTAGAAACGGCTCTGGTGCAAAGTTCGGCTGCCGGGTATCTGGGGGAGATAGTGGCCGCGGGCGGAAACCTCTTTCCGCATATTTCGGCGGTTTCGTTTCGATCTTCTGCCGAATTGGTGCGCATGCCGTTGATCGCGTCGAGAGAGAGACTGGCCTATGAGAACCGCCCTCAAAAAACATCTGCCGCGCCGGCTGACAGCCTATGCCATCACACGGATGTTTTTGATTTGTATACTTTTCCAAGCGGTTGGAGATGTAATCCCGCAGGCCGTACGCAGCGCCTCCGCGAGCCCGCTGGATATGGCCGGTCAATCCACTCTCGTTGGCCTTTGGGTGACTGAGGACGGCAAATGGGTTGTCCAGATCAGCCCGTGCAACGGGAAATTCTGCGGTCAACTTGTCGTCCTGAGTAAAAATCACCGGCCCGACGCTATGCGGCTGGATGCCAAGAACCCCGATCCAGCACAGCGCAACAGGCCATTATGCGGCCTGAGACTGTTGGGGGGCTTCATGCCATCGGCTGACAATGCCCAAAAATGGCACGGCGGCTGGGTCTACGATCCCCAGAATGGGGCGACCTATTCCAGCCATATGTGGCTCGATGGGCCGGATACGCTGAAGGTCCGGGGCTACATCCTCATGTCGCTGCTTGGCCGCAATGAGACCTTGAGGCGCGAGACAAATCCCATCAAACATTGTTTGGCATCCCCGGCTGGGTAAAGGGGGGAGCCTGACGCGTCCTTGGCAACAACCCAGCTGCCAGGACAAACTCTATTGATCCCCAACCCGTCTGAACATAAGTTGCCGCAGTCGCGGCACGGCCCCCGTGCGGCCGGTCTACCTTCATCCTCCCGGCCCTTCCCGGCCGGTATTTCTTTATGGTCCCCGATGAGAGTTCTGTTCGCCTTCGAGAATTCTCTGCCCAACGCCGAGGCAGATGCCGAGGTCTTTGTAACAACCGCCAAATATCTTGCCCCGTACACCGCGGGGTCGTGGCTGCATGCCCCCGTCATCAAAACCTCCTCGCGGCAGGCGGTGGAGCGGCTGGCCGGCATGCCCATCGTGCAAGCCTGGGCACCGCTGGCGCCAGCGGCACTCCGGCATTTTTTCTGCGGCCTCACCATCGTGCTGCGCCGGGAGTTCCGGGAGGCGGACCTCGTCTACACCCGCAATCTCTGGGTCGCCTGGATGTCCATCCTGTTCGGCCAGCGCGTGGTGTTCGACCATTACCGCCCCTGGCCAGACCAGATCCCGCCGTTGCAATACTGGCTGTACCGGTTGTTCTGCCACCGCCGCTTCCTGGGCAGCATCTGCCACTCGGAATACACGCGGCAGAAATATATCGAGCTCGGCGTGCCGGCGGAAAAGCTCCGCTGCGTGCATAACGGTTTCGAACCCGCACGCTTCCAGGCGCCGATCCCGCTGCAGGAGGCCAAGCGGCTTATCGGCGTGCCTGTCGAGGCCAAGACCGTGGTGTACACCGGCCGGGTGAACCACAAAAAGGGGCTGGAGCTGGTCATCGAGGCGGCGAAGCAACTGCCGCATCTGACATTCCTGTTCGTCGGTTCCTATGGCGAGGGCCCGGTGGAAAAGCTGGCGCAAAGCGTGCCCAATATCCGCATCATCCCCTGGCAGAGCGAGGAGACGCTGGGCCAGTATATCTTTGCCGCGGATGTGCTGCTCATCCCGCCCTCGCTGCAGCCTTTGGCCAAGTTCGGCTCCACGGTGCTGCCGCTGAAACTGTTCTTCTATCTCGGCTCCGGCCGCCCCATTCTGGCCGGCGACACGCCGGACGTGGCGGAGGTGTTGAAAAACAACCAGACCGCCCTGCTCTGCCGCCCGGACTCCCTCGAGGCGCTGACGGAGGGGCTGACGGCCCTGACCAACGGCGACGCGCTCGCCGACCGCCTGGCCGAAGGTGCGCGCACGGACAGCCGGAACTACACCTGGAGCGCGCGGGCGAAAAAAATCGCCACCATTGTCGAGGGCTGGCGGCAGGCCGCCGGGGAGGCCAAGCCGGGGGGCTGGGGCAAGGCGCAGTCCGGCACCTGGGCGCGCCAGTCGCAGCGCTGGTTCGTGCATTTCGCGCGCACGCGATCCTGGATCCTGCCGCCGGACGCGCTGCCGCCCGCACGCTGAATGGAAGCGGAGATCAAAAGCGGCGACGATGCGGCGGCCATGGCGACCCATCGCCGCCATCTCGGGCGCGGCTTCAACTGGCTGGGCGGCGCCACCATCATCGCCAAGATTACGGATTTCTCGACGATCATCGTCGTGCTGCTGTACCTGACCAAGCAGCAGATGGGCATCGGCTCGCTCGTCATCTCGATCGGCACGGTGGTAGAGGCGTTTGACGGGCTGGGCACGGGCGACGCCCTGGTGCAGGCGGAGAGCGTCTCCCGCAAGCAGCTCGATTCCCTGTTCTGGTTCATCCTGGGCGCCGCCATGCTGATGGCCATTCTCACCCTCGCCGCCGCCCCGCTGGTGCAGGAGATCTACGGCTCGGCCGGCATGGCCGCCTATTTCATCGTCGTGGCGGCCAAGCAGCCGCTGGTGGGTGCTGCGGTGATTCCGCTGGCACTGCTGAACCGGGAACTGCGCTACGAGCGCATCGCGGTCATCAATGTCGCCGCCACCTTCGGCGCCGCACTCACCCGGTTCGGCGTAGCGCTCGCGGGTGGCGGGGCTTGGGCACTGGTGAGCGGCTACACGGCGAGCGGCGTGTTCATCCTGGCCGGAGCGCTGCTGGCCAGGCCGTTCCGTCCGGCCCTTAGCTTCCGGATGGTGCCGATCCTGCCGCTGGTGCAGTTTGGCCTGCGCTCCGGCTCGGCCAACGTGTTCGAGCAGATTTTCAAGAACATTGATTCCCTGCTGGTCGGCTGGTTCTATGGCGCAGCACAGCTCGCCGTGTACCGCGTGGCATTTGGCTTGGCGATGGAACCGGCCATGGCGGTGGGCACGCTCATCAACCGCACGGCGCTGCCGGTCTTCGCCCGTGTCGCCACGGTGCCGGGCCAGTTGAGGGAGGCGCTGCTCTGGTCGCTGCAGCGGCTCACCACGCTGGTCGCCCCGTGCATGGTCGCGCTCATGCTCCTGGCCGTGCCGCTCACGGCGCTGCTGCATGACAGCCAGGGCCACAGCTATGCCGGCGCCGCGCTGCCGCTGCAGATCCTGGCCGCGGCGGCGATCCTGCGCGTAAGCTCGCAACTACTCACCCCGGTGCTGATGAGCTCTGGGCGTCCGGGCACGGCGGCTTGGATTTCCGCCGCCACGCTGACGCTGCTGAGCACAGGGATTTTGGTCGTCGGCTTCAGCGTCCGCGTGCATCACGCCATCATCGCCGTCTCTGCCGTGTGGTTCGCCGTGTATCCGCTGCTGCTGTGCTGGGGCGTGCGGTATTTGCGCCGGCGCTGGCAGATCAGGCTGCGCGACCTGCTCCGCCCCTTCCTCACGCCCGGCATCGTCATCGCCGCCATGATGGCGATGACGATGGCGCTGCAAAGCGCCACGCAGAACCATAACCCGGAACTGCGGATCGGCATCGTGCTGGCGGTCACCGGGCTCGCTTATGCGGGGCTGATTCTGCAGGCACGCAGGACGTCCCGCGCGCAGGACGCCCAGGTCAGCGCTGGGAATTAGAGCAAGCAGCCGCTTTTTTGAAAAAAAAAGCGGCGCAAAAAACTTTTACTCTTTTGGCCCGGCTGCAGCGAAACCAGCACGGCCCGGATTAACAAAGTTTTTTTGCTACTTTTTGTTCACAAAAAGTAGCCTTCCTCTCGCTTAGACCACCCGGCGCGCGGGCTTGCCCGGCGGCCACCAGCGCAGGCCTTCCACGTCCAGCAGCGTCTCCCCCGCCAGGGTATGCCAGCCCGAGCGGTCTGGGCCGGCCGGCTGGGCGTATAGCGTCTCCTGCGCCGGCCAACGGTGCGAGAGCGCCCAGGTCCAGGCGCGGTGGCGCAGATAAACCCATTGCAGACGCCGGGCGATGGCCGTGTCCGGGCGGACCACCCGCTTCTCCGCCCAGCAAGGTACGGCCCCCAGACGCTGTGCCAGCTGCCATGTGAGCGGGGCGGTGTAGTTGGCGAACCAGACCGTATAGCCAAATTCCGCCTGCAGCGCGGTCACGGCGCGGTACACCTGGATATGCTCGGGGTGCCCGTACTCGCCCCAGGGATTATGCGTGTACACATCCGCACACCCGGCCAGCACCGGGCGCAATCCTGCCAGCAGCGTGTTGAAATTATCGTCATAACGCTGCCGCGCTTGCCCGTCGGCAATGTCCATGCCAGTCGACGTCATCACGGGCTGGCGCCAATCCACCAGCAGGCGCGCGCCGCTTTCCGGTATCGCGAGGTTGACCAGGCCGGGCAGCCGCAGAGCGGCCACCGCCCGGCGGCGGGCCTCGGCCTTTTCGGGCTTGCCGAAAGGCGCGCCATAACAAAGAACGATATGCCTGGCCGCCTCCATGGCGGAACTCAGCCAGAGTATCTCGTCGTCCGGATGCGCGACGAC
Source organism: uncultured Pseudomonadota bacterium (assembly GCA_963780465.1). Lineage (GTDB taxonomy): Bacteria > Pseudomonadota > Alphaproteobacteria > Acetobacterales > Acetobacteraceae > Acidocella. The sequence continues at coordinate 101,202 of CAWACI010000012.1, read as the reverse complement.
CACGGCGCTGCGACCGCTCATGCCAGCTCCTTCACCACGGAATCATACAAGGTCTCCAGCGTCGCCGTCTGCCGGATGAGGTCGAATTGCCGCTCCACGCGGCAGCGGGCCGCCTGCCCCATGCGCCAGCGTAGTGCTGGATCCGCCAGCAACGCGCCGATGCGCGCGGCCAGGGCATCCGGGTCGCGCTCAGGCACCAGAAAGCCGGTTTCGCCATCGGCGATGCCCTCGGGGATGCCGCCAAGCCGGGAGCCGATGCCCGGCACGCCGGTGGCGGCGGCTTCCAGCATCACCATGCCGAGTCCTTCCACCCGCCCGGTGGCGGTGCGCACGCTGGGCAGCACCAGCATGGCGGCGCGGCGCATCCAGCCCAGCACCTCGGCATGCGGCAGAGCGCCGAGAAACGCCACCCGTGCCGCCACGCCGCAGGCGCCTGCCAGTGCCTCTAGTTTGCGGCGCAGCTTGCCCTCCCCGATGATCACCAGCCGCGAAGCGGGCTGCGCCGCCGCCACGGCGGCAAAGGCGCGGATGAGATATTCCGTGCCCTTCACCTCTTCCAGCCGGGCCACGTGCAGAATCACGGGCAACTCTTCCGCCGTGTCACGCGGCGTTATGGCGCCGCAATCCACCCCGATGTAATGCACGCGCGTGCGCTCAAGCGGGAAGCCCATACCCAGCAGCCGCTCACGGATGAAGCCGGAGGCGCAAAGAAACAGATCCCCCTGCCGCGCCAGCCGCTTCCGGAACGACGCGTAGTTCACCCATGCCGGGTTGCAGAGCAGTGCGGCGGTGGAGAGCGTGGCGTCGAACCCGTGAAAGGTGGTGACGAGCGGAATACCAAGCCGCTGCGCCAACGGCAGGGCGTACACGCCCTCCACCCCGAAATGAGCGTGGATGAGTGCCAGCCGCCGCCCGCCCAGCAGACGCTGATAGGGCGCAGGATCGCGGGTGAGCATCTGCCACACGACACTGGGAATTGGCGAACCGGACACGAGGTCCTGCATGGCCGAGGAGTCCATGCCCGCGGGCGCCGCACCGTAGCGCAGCCGGCCGAGGTAAAGCGGCTTGTGGCGGCGCAGCTGCTGCGCCTGCTGCGTGATGAACGGCTCGGAGATTTTGAACAGGTTATGGCGGAAGATCGCGACCTGGCGCATGTGCCCTCCCTCCAGTCCGCGACCGCGCGGGTTGCGGATTATTCCGCTGCGACCAGACCGGCCTCGTCGCGCACGGCCCGGCCGGCGGGAATCAGCCCCAGCGCCTGCCCCACCTGGGCGAACAGGCTCACGGCATGGGCGATCTGCGCCGGGCTATGCGCGGCATTGACGCTGGAGCGCAGCAGCGCCAGCCCTTTCGGCGTGGCGGGCGGCAGGCTCACATTGGTGTACAGCCCGGCCTCGAGCAGCTTGGCCCAGAAGGTGAAGGCGGCTTCCGGCCCAGGCATCACGGCCGAGACCACCGGACTCGGCACCGGCCCGAGCGAAAAGCCCAAACCCGCCAGGCCGTTATAGAGCTGGTGCGCGTTGTCGTTCAGCTGACGGCGCAAAGCAGGGCGGATGCGCATCTGGTGCAGCGCCTCTTCGGTCGCCGCGATCACGCCCGGCGGCAGCGAGGCGGTGAACATATACGGCCGGCTGACGACGCGCAGGATATCGAAGCCATCCATGTCGCTGACGCAGAAGCCGCCGACGCCAGCCAGGCTCTTGGAGAAGGTGCCGACGATAAAATCGGCATCCGCCTCCACCCCTGCTTCCTCGGCCAGGCCGCGCCCGGTCTCGCCCAGCACGCCCAGGGAATGCGCCTCGTCAACGATGAGGTAGGCGCCGTATTCGCGCTTCACCGCGGCGAATTCGCGCAAGGGGGCGGTATCGCCCAGCATGGAGTAGATGCCCTCGACGACGATGATCTTGTCGCCCGGCTCATTGGCCAGGCGACGCAGGCGGTTAGCCAGGTCCTCCGGGCTGTTATGGCGAAAACGCGTGACCTGTGCGTGACCGAGACGTGACCCGTCATAGATGCTGGCATGGGAATCCGCGTCCAGCAGCAGATGGTCGTTCTTGCCTGCCAGCGCGGAGATGATGCCGAGATTCGCCTGGTAGCCGGTAGAAAACACCATGGCGTGCTTGCGGCCGTAAAAATCGGCCAGCGCGCGCTCCAGCCGCTTATGGCCGTCATAGCTGCCATTGGCGATGCGTGAGCCGGTGGTGCCGGTGCCGTACAACGTCGTCGCCTCCGCCGCCTTGGCGACCACCGCGGGGTCGTAGGTCAGGCCCAGGTAATTATTGGTGCCCAGCAGCAAAATCTGCCGGTCCCCGATCATCGCCTCGGTGGGCGAGAGCACGCTGTCGAAGGACACATTGAAGGGATTCGCGCCTGCCTCTTCCAGCTGACGATACTGCGCCGCCAGCGCCGCAAACTTATCGAAGAGAGGCATAAACTACGCGGCTTCCTTCAGACTGCAAACCGTCGCGATCAAATCGCCCAGAGTTGCGATCTCGGCGATCTTGTCCAGCGGAATGGAAACATCCATCCGGTCCTCGATCTCCATAACGAAATCCATGACCGCCACGGAATCCAGCCCAAGATCATCGACAATATGCGTCTGGTCGGAAATTTCGGCCACATTCGGCAGCTCGGCCCGCAACGTGTCGAAGATAATGGTCCGGATGTCATCGACTAGATTAGCCATGGTCCTTACGTGCAGCCTCTTGGTTTGATGCACGCCAGCCAGGAGGCCTCAACCCGTGCAAATGACATTCGTGCAACAAAACCTATACATTGCACCTCGCGCTCTATAGAGAGCGGTCACCGCATTGTCACTGCCTTTTCTCGCCAACCCTGATGGCAGCCCGGCGGTGGCGGCCATGGCTGAATCTTTCGCGGTATCTTATATGCTCGCCCGGAGATGAATGACGTAGCCCATTGAGTATCGATCGTTATCTGATCCGGGAAGTCAGCAAGCCGTTTGCCGCGATCCTTGGCATCCTCGTTGCGCTGTTCGCCGGCTACAGCCTTGCCGGCATACTCTCCGATGCGGTGAACGGCCTGCTGCCGATCGGCACGATCGCCAAGCTCGCCGCGCTCAAAGTTTTGATTTCGCTGGAAGTGCTGATCCCGATTTCGCTGTACATCGCGGTCGTGCTGGCCTTTGGGCGGCTTTATGCGGATTCCGAGTATACAGCCATGTCCGCCCTTGGCATGACGCCGCGCCAGCTCGGCCGCCCGGTGCTGATCCTCGCCGCCTGCCTGGCTTTCACGGTCTCATGCCTGTCGCTCGTCATACGCCCCTGGGCCTACGCCACGTCCCACGCCATCACTCAGCGCGCCTCTGCCATGCTCAACGTGAACGCCATGGAAGCCGGCACCTTCTATGTCGGCCAGGATGATCGCCAGGTGATCTTCCTCACGTCCCGCGCTGGGCCAGGCAGCCCCGCGCGGGACGTGTTCGTGGAGCGCAAGCTGAACGGCCATACCGAGGTGATCTTCGCCAAGCTGGGCATGCCGTTGCCCACCCAGCCCGGCGGGCAGCGGGAAGTTTACCTGACGGATGCGCATATCTATAAATTGACGCCACAAAACAGCCAAAACGATCAGATTCTGAACGTTCAGGGCATTGCCTTGGACCCGAATGGTCCCCCCGCCGGCGCGCCGGGCTACAGCCCCGTGGCGGCCAGCACCGCACACCTCGCGGGCTCCAACGCGCCCCGGGATATCGCTGAGCTCCAGTGGCGGCTTTCCACGGGCATTTCTACCCTGCTGCTCGGCCTGCTCGGGATACCGCTCAGCCGCGGCCGGCCCCGGCAGAACAAATACGCGAAGTTCGGCCCGGCGATCCTGATTTATTCCGGCTATTACCTGCTCTGCACCTCGGCACGCACCTGGGTCGAGCACGGCGAGGTCGGTCGAATCCCCGGACTGTGGTGGGCACCCTGCTTGCTCGCCTTGTTCCTGCTCGCCGCCATCTATGAGCCCGCTTTGCGCCGGCGGTTCCTGAGCCCGCGCCGGGTATCGTCGCACCAAGCTCTCCCACTCGCGCTGCAGCATCTCGGCAACCAAGATGCTGCTTGACCGCTACGTCAGGGGCGTGACGCTCCGGGCCTTTCTGCTGATCGCCGCCGGGCTCACCGCTTTGTTCAGCCTGCTCACCTTCGTCGAGCAGCTGAGCTATGTTGGCCAGGGCCATTACCGGCTGACGGACGCGCTCATCTACGTGCTGCTCACCGCCCCTTACCGTTGGCTACAACTCACCCCCGTATCCATGCTGCTGAGCAGCCTGCTGGCGCTAGGGGCGTTGGCCCGCAGCGCGGAGCTGACCGCGTTCCGCAGCCTCGGGGTCTCGGAGATGCGCATCGTCGGCGCGGTACTGAAGCTCGCTTTGCCCATCATCGCCGTGCTGTTCCTGGTCGCGCAATTCGTGATTCCCACCGCGCAGCATTTGGCGCAGCGCCAGCAGGCGGCCGCGCTGAACGACGCTGTGCCGCTGGTCAGCAGCGGCGGGTTCTGGGCCGAGAACAACCGACAATACCTGAACGTGCGGGACTTCGGGTCCGGCAACATGCTGCTCGGCATCGAGATCTACGACTTCGACGACGATGGTACGCTGCAGACCTACCTCCATGCCGACCGCGCCACCATAGAGCCAAACGGCACCTGGTTGCTGACTGGCGTGCAGCGCACGCAGGTCATCTCCTCGCAATTCGTGACCGAGCAGCTCCCCTCCACGCCCTGGAACTCATTCATCTCCGCCCGCCAGGTGCAGTTGCTCACGCTACCGCCGGAGACCATGCCGCCCATCGCGCTGTATGAATACATCCAGCAGCTCAAGCAGCTGCATCAGCAGGCGATCCGCTACAAGCAGCAATTCTGGACGATGGTCAGCATTCCGCTCTCCATCATCGGCATGGTGCTGATCGCGGCGCCGTTCGTGTTCGGCTCACAGCGTTCGGCCAGCGCCGGGCGGCAGCTCCTCATCGGCACCATTCTCGGCATCGTGTTCCTGCTGAGTCAGCAGATCACCGGCTATCTCGGCCTGCTGCTGGACCTGAACCCGGCGCTCTCGGCCCTTGCCCCGTCATTGCTGTTGCTTGGCATCGGGTGGTACCTGCTCCAGCGCGCACACGACACGCTGGGCCGCCCCTCAAGCCTTGCCCAAGCCCTGGAGAAACTGCCGGTAGCGCGTCTTCTGCGCGGCGAGCAGGAGGATGAGGATGAGACTGAAGCCGAAGACCTCAAACAGGAAGTATAACAGCGGCGCCTTCAGCAATGCGGCGATGAAGATAGCGAGCGTGCGGTAATTGGAGGAAAGCACGCCCCATTTGCGAACGGCGGGGGCAAAGGCCTCGCGGTAGCGCTGGCGCAGCACGGCGTCATACGCCGGCCGTGCGGCCAGCACCCCGGCGAAGCTCTTGTGGAACGCCACCGCGCCACCGGCGGCCCAAAGCTGCACGCGGGTATACTGGCGGTGCAGCATGTCCGGCAGGCGCTGCGCCAGGGGCATATCGCCGCGGGGCGCGGTCAGCTCCGGCAGGGCAGCGGATTTCCGCCCCCAGCCCCAGAAATTATATTCCTGCCGCTGCATCTCATACGTGGCGGACTGCACCGCGTGGCACAGGCCGGAAACGACCACCACCGCCCACACCCAACCACCAAGCGTATGGCTCATGGCCAATGCCAGCCCGACGTAAACCGCGGTGAAGGTGACGTAGTCGCAAACCCCGTCCAGCACCTTGCCCAGCTCGGAATAGCTGTTGGTCAGGCGCGCCAGCTGCCCATCGGCGCCGTCCATCACGTGCCAGGCAAGCATCAGCCCGAACCCGGCCAGGGCGCACCAAGGGGTCTGGTAACGGTGATACGCCACGCCGGCCAGCAGGCCGCAGGCCATGCCGGTGAGCGAGACGGTGTTGGGAGAGATGCGCAGCCAGGCGAAAATCCTGACCAACCGGGCGGAGAGCGGATGGATGAAATAGAGGTTCGTCACCTCCTCGATTTCCGAGGTGCGCCGGACCGGCTCGGCCTCTCCGGCGCGCTCGTCGTTCATCGCATCGTTCACGGCAGGGACATCAGAGCTGGCCGGCGTCGAGCAGCTTCTCCGCCTTGGCGAAGGCCGCCGGGTCGTCGACATCCACCCAAAGCCGGTTCTGGATGTCGTGCACCCGCGCCTTGTTCCAGCCCGCGAGCACGTTCATGGCGCCGGAGATGCTGTCATCCCCGCGTGTCTGGCTTTCCTCCAACGCGTCGAACATGACAGGCGTGCACAGGAACACGCCGGTATCGAACGCGTTGAAGTCGCGGATCACCTTGCCGATATGCAGCAGGCGGTTGCCCTCGCATTTCACGCGCGTCACGTCCTCGGGGTCGTTCAGCGGACTATCAATGTTGAAGTCCACGCCCAGCGTCACCGTGTCCGGCGCCGGGAGCGCTGCCATCAGGCTGCGGAAAATCTCCGGGTCCACCAGATGGTCGCACATCGTCAGCAGGAATGGTTCATCCAGGAACTGCTTGGCCGCCAGAACGGAGACGCCGTTGGCACGGTCCCAGGCACGGTTGAGGATGCGCGTGATATGAACGCCCTCGTGCTCAGCAAACTCTCCCAGCCGCGCCTGCAGCTCTTCCGCCCGGTAGCCGGTGACCACGAGAAACTCGGTGACACCGGCGCTGTGGGCGTTGCGGATGACGCGCTCGATCAGTGGCACGCCCCTGATGGGAATAAGCGGCTTAAGCTCGCCCTTTTCCCGCAGGCGCGTGCCCTGCCCCGCCGCGACGATCAGGCACTTCATTCAGCGGCGGTCACCGCCAGCGCCGGACGGGTGCGGATGAACGCCTCGGTCATCTCATAGGCCACGTCATCCGTGTACTGCGCGGGCGGGTGCTTGCAGAAATAGGCGCTCGGGCCGGCCAGCACGCCGCCGATGCCGTTCTCCAGCGCCAGCTTGCAGCAGCGGATCATGTCGATCACCACGCCGGCCGAGTTGGGAGAGTCCTGCACGGAGAGGCGAAGCTCAACATCCATCGGCACATCGCCAAACAGCAAACCTTCCATGCGGATGAAGCCGATCTTGTTGTCGTTCTGCCAGGGCACATAGTCGCTGGGGCCGATATGGATGTTCTCGTTCTCCATGCGCTTTTTGGCGACGGACTGCACGGCCTCGGTCTTGGACTTCTTCTTGGAAGCCAGGCGCTCCTGGTTCTTCATGTTCAGGAAGTCGGTGTTGCCGCCGGTATTCAGCTGGTAGGTGCGCAGCAGCTTGACGCCGCGCTTGGCGAACAGGTCCGTCAGCACGCGATGGGTGATGGTGGCGCCGAGCTGGGATTTGATGTCGTCGCCGATGATCGGCAGGTTGCGCGCCTTGAAGCGGTCCGCGAAGCTCTTATCGCTGGCGATGAACACCGGCATGTTGTTGATGAAGGCAACCCCGGCCTCCAACGCGCATTCGGCATAGAAACGCGCGGCCTGCTCGGAGCCTACCGGCATGTAGTTCAGCAGCACTTCCGCGCCGCTGTTCTTCAGCTCGGCCACGATCTCCGCCTTGGTCAGCTCCTGGGCATCAGACCGGATGAAGGTGCGCTCATCGGCATAGGCCGCCATGTGCTCGGAGATGCCGTCCAGCACCTGGCCCATGCGCACGATCACGCCGCTGTCGGGAATGTCAGCTTGAAAAACCTTGGTGCAGTTCGGCTTGGCGAAGATGGCGCGGTTCACGTCGGTGCCAACCTTGCGGGCGTCGACGTCGAACGCCGCCACGACCGTGATGTCACAGGGACGGTAACCGCCGATCTCTGTGTGCATGAGCCCCACCACGCCCTCGCGGCAACGCTCCGGCGTGTAGTAGTAGAGCCCCTGGACCAGCGAGCTGGCACAGTTGCCAACGCCAGCAATTGCAATGCGGATGCCGCCTTTATTCGCCACGATAAACCTCGTCTGTCACTAATGATGTCTTGGGGAGACGGCATCGCCGTATTGTGTTGGAAAGTGTGCTGCCGCGAAACCGGGAGCCGTACCGCCTTCCGGCGCGTTCCGGTTCCTGCGTTTCGCCTCGGAGCATGTCCGCCCGGGGTGGCCGCCCTCAATCTTCACCGTCAACAATCCATTCTCCTGCCCAGCGTAGCACGACCACAGGTGACGCCAGTCTCCTGACGCCTTCGCCGCTTCGGCCCAGATTTGGCTACGCTTATCGCAAGGTCAGAACGAAAAACTGCGCGGTATATAGCGGAGCTACTGCGTTTCATAATGTGTCGCAAGTGTGACGGGCAGGCACTGAACCTCCGGAGTTCGCGTGTGTCACGCATAAGTGCAACGCGGCAGAAGCATGACGAACGCTGCATGATTCATCAATCTGCCGGAAGATCCGGAAGAATGGCGCTCACCATTGCGCTGTAAAGCTGGCCATGCCGGTGCGCCCGCACATAATCGGGGCTGATCTGCGCGACACGGGACTTGCTGCGAACAGAGGCGTACCAATGGGCCACGCGCGTATCAGGGCCCAGCACCGCGCTGAGCACGGTTCCGGCATCCGGGCAGGGACGGAACCAATGCTCGGAGATTTCCGGCGGCAACGGGTAGAACACCTCCGGCGCATGGATGGTCAGCCCCGCCGGCGGATCTTCGTCCACGATCGCCTGCAGCAGGTCCGGCCCCAGCGCGTAGGGATCGGCTAGGCGCGCTGGCGGCAGTGCAGCCATGGCCCGCAGATATACCTCGAACAACGGCGCTCCCGGCACCCCGCCCATCACGGCATTGTTAACGCCGCGAAAATACAGCCCCTGCACCAACCGGAAGGCCCGCCAGCCCTGCGGCGCGCGGCGCATCGCCTTGCGCATCACATCCAAGGTAAGGTGCCGGGCCCAAACCAGCGGGGAACGAGAGCTGCGTACCCAATACGGCCAGACAATATACTCCTGGCCGATGAATTGCGGCACGCCGAGCAAAGGCGACAAAGGGGCAACGGTGAGCGTGTCGAGGTCCAGGTAGACCCCGCCCTGGCTGTACAGGATCGCGGCGCGCAGCACGTCCGCGCGCATCACCGGGCTGCTCAGCCGGTCGTACAGTCCGGTCAGCCCCTCGGCCAGCCCGAACGCCGCCTGCACCGGGGCCAGGCAGGCCGCCGGGTCGGTACGGGAGAGCCGGATGCCGGGGGTCTGATACAGGGCGCGCAGCACCGGGCCATCTTCCAGCGCATCGGTGTGGTGCAGAATGACCTCATCCATGCCGCCGCGGGCGGCAGCGGAAAGCACGGCAAAGGCATAGGCCCAAGGCAGGCGCGAGCCGATCCAACAGAAATGTGCAAGTTTGGGAATGGTCAAAAAGCGGGAAGCCGGTAGCAATGATGATCGACTGCTAAGCGACAGGCTGATTGAGTGTCAATCTCGCCGCACATGCGCCATGCTGCCCCCGGCGAAATGGGCATTGCCATTCAAGTTTGGCTCTGTTAGCCGGCGAGAACCGTGTTACCGCAATATTTCCTCACAATGACAGAACCGACCCCGACCCATCATCCGGGGCTGCTCAAGCGTTATGCCGATTTCGGCACAATCGCGGAAGCCTTGGATTACGCCGCACAGGGGCCGACAGGCCTCAATTTCTATTCCGGCAAGGGTGCTCTTGTTGAGGTTCTCCCCTATCAGCGGCTGCGCGAACAGGCGATCGGCCTGGCCCGGCGCATGCTGGCGGCCGGGCTGCGCCCGGGTGACCGGGTGGGACTGGTGGCCGAGAGCGATGGCGACTTCGCGCGCGGTTTCTTCGCCTGCCAATATGCCGGGCTGGTGCCAGCACCGCTGCCCCTGCCCGCCGCCTTCGGCGGCAAGGAAGGCTACATTTCCCACCTGCGCCGCATGATCCAGGGCGCGGACGCGCATGCCGTGTTCGGTCCCGCGGTGTTGGAGGCCTGGCTGGCCGAGGCCGTGGCCGGGCTCGATCTCAAGCTCGCCGGCACCCTCGCGCTGCTGGACGGCATCTCTCCCTCCGCCACCGAACTGCCGACGCAGAACCCAGATGCCCTTGCCTATCTGCAATTCTCGTCAGGCAGCACACGCTTCCCGCTCGGCGTCGCCGTCGCGCAGCACGCCTTCATGGCCAATGCCCATTACATGGCGAAGGACGGGCTGGAGGTCACCGACGACGATCGCGGCGTGACATGGCTGCCCTACTATCACGATATGGGGCTGGTCGGGTTCCTGCTCATGCCCATGGCCTGCCAGATGTCCGTGGACATTCTGCCGACGCGCGAATTCGCCCGCCGCCCGCTGCTCTGGCTCGACCTCATCACCCGCAACCGCGGCACCATCTCGTTCAGCCCCTCCTTCGGCTACGAGCTTTGCGCCCGCCGGGCGAAGACCGCCTCCACGGAGGGGCTGGACCTCTCCAGCTGGCGCCGCGCCGGCATCGGTGGCGATATGATCCGCCCGCACGTGCTGACGCGCTTCATTGAGCGTTTCGCCCCGCATGGCTACGCCGCCGAAGCCTTCGCGCCCTGCTACGGCATGGCGGAGGCCACGCTGGCGCTGAGCTTCACGCCTGCCGGGCAGGGCGCGCCGACAGATATCGTTGACGGTATCGTCCTGGAACGGGAGCATCGCGCTGTGCCGGCGCATGCGGGCGCCGAGCGCACGCGCAGCTTCGTGTGCTGCGGCCAGATGCTGCCGAATCACGCAATCGAGGTGCGCGGCGAGCAAGGCGAGCTGGTACCGGACCGGCAGGTGGGCCGCCTCTTCGTGCGCGGCCCAAGCCTGATGATCGGCTATTTCGGCGCGCCGGAAGAGACAAGGCGCGTGCTTGACGCGGATGGCTGGCTGGATACGGGCGATCTTGGTTACCTGGTCAATGGGCAGATTGTCATCACCGGCCGGGCCAAGGATCTGGTCATCGTGAATGGCCGCAATGTCTGGCCCCAGGATCTGGAATGGGCCGCCGAGGCGGAAATCGCCAATTTGCGCAGCGGCGATGTGGCGGTATTCGCGGTCGATAATGGCGACGAGGAGGAGGTTGTCATCCTCGTCCAATGCCGCGTGACGGCGCCCCCTGCGCGCGAGGCGCTGCTGCTGGAAATCGCCAAATTCTTCCGCGGCCGCCATGGGCTGGAGACGCGGGTGGTGCTGGTGCCGCCGCACAGCCTGCCGCAGACCTCCTCCGGCAAGCTCAGCCGCAGCCGCGCCCGCGCCATGTATCTGGCAGGCGCGTTCCAGCACGCCCAGGCACACGCCGCCGAATGAGCCGGGGGCGCGTCGTCGCCGTTACCGGCGCGACGGGATTTCTCGGCCTGCATCTCATCCAGGCCCTGGCCCGGGCCGGCGCGCATATCCGCATCCTCACCCGGCGGAACCCTTCGCATCCGGCATGGCAGGGCATTGCCGTCGAGGCCGTGTATGGCAGCCTGGAAGATTCAGGCGCGCTGGAACGATTGGTTACCGGCGCGGATACGGTGGTGCATGCCGCCGGGCTTATCAAGGCGCGCAGCCGGGCGGAATTTTTGCGCACGAACCAGGGCGGTAGCGCCGCCATGGCCGCCACCACCCGGCTTCACGCGCCACAGGCCCGGTTCGTCGCGGTCTCCTCCCTCGCCGCGCGTGAGCCACAGCTTTCAGACTATGCCTTCAGCAAGCGGGCGGGCGAGGACGCCGCCCGCACAGCCTATGCCGATACCCCGGAACAACTGACCGTGATCCGCCCTCCGGCAATCTACGGCCCATGGGACCGCGAGACCCTGGCGATTTTCAAGGCTGCCACCCGTCTCTTCGTGCCGGTATTCGGCCGAAGCCGGGCTGCCATCATCCATGCCGCGGACGCCGCCGCCGCCATTGCCGCCATCGCCACGGGAGCCGGACCAAGCGGGTTGGTCGCGCTGGCTGATGACCACCCGCAGGGCTACACGATGGCGGCGTTGTTGGCCGAGGCGGCGCGCGCCACCGGCGGCACGCCGCGTTTCATCCGCGTGCCCGACGTGGTCGTTCGGGCGGCCGGCCATGTTTCCGGCTGGTGGGGGCAATGGCGCGGGCAGGCGCCGATCTTCACCGCCGGCAAGGCGCGGGAGCTTCTGCACCCGGACTGGTCGGTTTCACCAGCGGAGCTGCTGCCCGCGAGCGTTTACAAGGCGAAGATTGACCTCGCCGACGGCTTCGCCTCCACCGCCGCCTGGTACTGCCAGGCGGGCTGGCTGGAGCCCGATCGGTTTAGGACAAGTCATGTCCAAGCGAAGAAGAAGGCTTCTTTTGGTGAACAAAAAGAAGCAAAAAAACTTTTTTAATTTGGGCCCGTGCCGTTTCAGCGCCTCAGCCCCCAAAGTCGCAGAAGTTTTTTGCGCCGCTTTTTTTCAAAAAAGCGGCTGCTTGTTCTGCGCTAGCAGCGCAGGGGTCAGAGCCCCTTTTCGTACACCCGGTAGGTCTTGTAGGCATTGGCGCCCAAGCTCTCAATCATCCGGCGCATCGGCAGGTTGTCCTCCAGAATCCATGACAGCTCGATATGCGTGAAGCCCATTTTCACGGCCTCCTTGCGCACAGCATCGATCATCAGGAAGGGCAGCAGGCTGCCGATGACATCCTGTGCGGCGGAGCGTCGCACGCCCATCAGCGGCACGCGCGCGGTCTTCACGCCCTGCACCTTCAGCCGCCAGAGCAGTTTGGCCCAGCCGAAGGGCAGCAGCTTGCCGTCCAGCCCGCGGATCGCCTCGTTCAGGTTCGGTAGCCCGATGAGGAAACCCACCGGCACGCCGTTACGCTCCACCACGCTCGCCAGCCTCGGGTTCAGCAACGGCTTCAGCGATTTCCCGAGATAATCCGTCTCCGCCTCCGTCAGCGGCACGAACCCCCAGTTATTCGCCCAGGCATCGTTGAAGATGTCCGTGATGGTGCGAACCTCTTCATTGTAGCGCTTGAAGTCGATGCGCCGCACAGTGAGGTCCGGCGGAAGCGGGCGGGAGAGCAGCCGCTGTACACTGAGCGGCAGCTCGACGGTAATGTCGTAGAGATAAGCGTAAACGTCCTTGACCTTGCTCAGCCCCAGCTCTTCCAGCCGTGCGGCGATATAGGGCTTGTCATGCCCCATCAGAAGCATCGGCGGCGTGTCGAAGCCGGCGACAAGCAGGCCGGTTTCCTCGTTGATGTTGAGGTTGAACGGCCCCTGCATGCGCGTCATGCCGCGCGCGCGCAGCCAGTCCTGAGCGGTTTCCAGCAATGCCTTGAACACCGCCGGATCGTTCTCCGCCGCGATCATGCCGAACAGACCGGGCGCGTCTGGACGCAAAGCGAGAGCCTGGTGGTCGATCTGCGCGCTGATGCGGCCGACATCGCGGCCATCCTTGCGCGCCAGCCAGAACTGCACCTCGGCATGCCCGAAGAACGGGTTCTTCGCGGTCAGCGCCTCCTGCCGCTCCATATGCAGCGGTGCGATGTAATGCGGATCGTCCTTGTGCAACCGCTCCGGAAGACGGATGAAACGATCAAGCAGCGCCCGTCCCTGGACCGGAATGATCTCGATGCCGCTCACGTCGCCTTTACCGCCTGCCCCTGCCATATCGTTGAACCTTCGCAGCAAATAGTACTCCGCGCCGGCCGAACTAGCATGTGCAATTGTCATGTGGCAAATGACTGCCGGGCTGACCTATTTTCCGGCAAAGCGGCACCAGGAGACGGGGGCGGCCAAAAGCGAGAACGGTCGGCGACGGGTTCCGTCGTTGGTGCCCGCTCCGGCGCCGGCGCGGGCGCGGGCGCCGGCAGGCCGATCGTCTCGAAATCGTCACAAAACGGTATGGGCGCTGACATGTCGCAAACAAATATATTTGTGACCAACATTCGATGCGAACCACGCCAAGGCCTCGTCTGGACTTCTTAACCTCGGGAGACCTCCATGACCGCCGACCTCACGCGCCATAAACTCCGCTGGGCAGCCCTGTCATTGGCAGCCGCGTTATGTGCCGCTTCACTTATGCCCCCCCGCAAGGCCAAGGCGGACACCTTGGACCTCAGCCAGTACCGCATGACGTTCAACGAGACATTCCACACGCTGGATGCGACCAGCTATGGTCCTGGCGGCCGGTGGATTGCCCATACCGCATGGAACGGGGATTTTGGTGACGACACGTTTGACAATCCCGGGCCGAGCGGCCCGTTCACGACGTCACCCCAGGGGCTCACCATCACCGCCCATAAGGACGACCAGGGGCACTGGCATACCGGGCTGCTCTCCTCCATCATCCCCACCCCAACTGGCCGGCGCGGCTTCAGCCAGAGCTATGGCTATTTCGAAATAAAGGCGAAGCTGCCGGACGGTCCCGGCGTTTGGCCGGCCTTCTGGCTGGTCGGAAACAGCAAAACGAACTCCCCCGAGATTGATGTCATGGAATATTACGGTGCTTTCCGCGGCTCCTACCGGATCACCGAGCATCTCTGGACCAACAATACCGACAGCCTGCAGTTGGGCACGGCGGTTAACGTCCCGCCTGGGAGCCTGTCCTCCGGCTATAACACGTTTGGGGTGCTGATCGAACCGAAGGAAACGGCTTTTTACCTGAACCGGAAAATGGTCTGGTCGAGGCCGACCCCTCCTGAATTCGGCCAGCCGCTATACATTTTGCTCGACCTCGCGATCGGCGGCGGCTGGCCGAGCAATCATTTGCAATCGCCGCAGCGCATGGAAGTCCAATATGTCAGGGTCTATCAAGCCGTTAGTAAGGATGCAGCATCGCGCTAGGCTCAGGATATAAAGCGGCCTGGGGTCCCGGCGCCGATTCACACCATGGATCCTATTATGCCTTAGCCCTGCGTTTTAAAACCTCGCCAAAGGAGCCGGAAACAACGAAAATGCAAACAGACATGGCACAGGATGCAACGTTTGCACCCGGCGCGACAGGTGCTCCTCCGATCCTGGTGGCGGGGATTGGAGCGGCTGGATGCTGTGTTATTTCAGGGCCGCGCTTTTGGCTCGCGCAGCAGTTTCTGGGGTTTCGTTAAGATGCGCGCGATGGTCATGGAGCGCCCGGGCCAGGCTTTGCAATCACGAATTTGCGACGCGCCGGAACCTGGACCGGGCCAGGTTCTGGTCAAGGTTTGCGCCTGTGGCGTTTGCCGAACGGATTTGCACATACTGGACGGTGAGCTGCCAAACCCGAAAGCAGATTTAATCCCGGGACATGAAGTCGTCGGCCGGGTGCGCGCCGTGGGCACCGGCGTGGAGCACTTGCTGACTGGCGCGCGCGTTGGCATTCCCTGGCTGGGCTGGACCTGCGGCAATTGCGCTTTCTGCCGTTCAAACCGGGAGAATCTGTGCCCGCAAGCGCAGTTTACCGGTTACCAGATCGACGGCGGCTATGCCGAGCAGGCCGTGGCGGATGCGCGATATTGTTTTCCCCTGCCGGCGGCCTATTCGGATGCAGAGGCAGCCCCCCTGCTTTGTGCCGGGCTGATTGGCTATCGTACCTTGCGCATGGCCGGCGATGCCGGGCGGGTCGGCTTTTATGGTTTTGGCGCGGCGGCGCATATCGCGGCACAGGTCGCACGTCACGAAGGCCGGAAACTCTTCTCCTTCACGCGTCCGGGCGATGCCTCGGCACAAGATTTTGCGCGCCGGATCACCGGCGGCTGGGTCGGCGGATCCGACGAAATGCCTCCGGAACCTTTGGATGCGGCGCTGATTTTCGCGCCCGTCGGCGCGCTGGTGCCGGCGGCTTTGCGGGCGCTGGCACCCGGGGGCACGCTGGTGTGCGGTGGCATCCATATGAGCGATATTCCCAGCTTTCCCTATGCAATCCTTTGGCAGGAACGCGTGATTTGTTCGGTCGCCAATCTTACCCGAAAGGATGCCGAGGAATTTCTGTCTCTCGCCCCGCGCATCCCCATTGTCACAACAACGCAGCACTATGCGTTATCCGCGGCGAACACGGCATTGGATGATCTGCGTGCGGGGCGGCTCTCAGGTGCGGCCGTCCTGCTTCCCGATTAGCGCGCCTTGACCGATTTACCGCGGTTTTTGCCGCACGGGACGCTCCGCCGGCAGCCATTCGCGCAAGTGAGGCAATAACGCGTCGTCCGGCACCTTCACGAGATCCTTATTCAGGGTCCCCAGAATCTTTGCCTGCGTGACGCTGTTCAATGCCGCACGGATCACCTGCAAATGCTCGGGCGGTGCGGCGACAACCAGAGCGTCAAACGCGTTCTCGCCGGAAATCTCATTCAATTGCTGCGCCACCAGCCGGGCAAATTTTGCTTTTTCAAGATCCTGCAAATCATGACGCGGCGTCAACCCGTGACGTACCGAAGCCTCACTATGAAACGCGGCGCCGGGGTGATCTGTCCCCAGTTCGGCCGATTTCTTATGCGCGGCGGCAGAATCAAAGCATCGCTCCGTGCGCAAGACATGATCCGACCTCGGCCGAACGAATCGCGCATGTTCACCATCCGCGATGGCAATCAATATTCTTGGCGGTTTAGACATTTTACCTGCTTTCACCGGCTGGGACCTGCCAGAGTATCGCCACTTGCCCGAGACGACTTTGTCGAAAGTCAATCATCCCGCGCTCTTTTGCTCCGGCGCACCGTTGATTGCCCGGGACAAGTTAGTTTTCTAGCCTTCGGGCAGACAGGTTTCCATGATTCGCATCAAACGCTCCGGCTCAGCCGCGCTCAGCCATTGCCGCCGCGCTGAGTTCGATGATTTCCGCGGTAATGGCTTCCTGACGGACAATGCTTTGCAGCAACTGCAGCCTGTCGAGCTGCTGCTCTGTCTGGCTGTGCGTCGAGGCCATTGCCGCCATACGCGCTTCGTTTTCCGCGGCAAAGGCATGCAGTGCCGCATGGCAAAGCTGCGCGTGCACATATTCCGCCATAAAATCGCTGAGCAATGTTTCGGGCGGGAGATGCAAAAGCGGCGAATGGCGCTCCTCCGGCCGGAGAAACACCGCCAGGTCCAGCGGGAACAGCCGGGAAATCGCGATATTGATGCCCTGCCCCGCGCGCCATTGGCTATAAGCAGCATCGAGCCGGCCAATTTTACCCTCAGCGATGCGCGCATAAAGCGCCTCGGCGATTTGGCCAGCGAATTTTGGAATGCCGGCGGAATTGGATGGCATGGCGCCGGTCCAATACGGCGTGATACCCCGCTCGCGCGCAATCGCCGCACCGCGTGTGCCGATCAAAAACAGCTCCACCGCTGGAGCCATCGTCAGGGCGTTGAGCACGTGCTCACTATAGGCACCGGCAAATCCCTGTTCCGCGCAAAAAACCACGATGGCGCTGCGGCCCGCCGCCCGTGTGCCGTCGATCTCCTGCGGTGCCAGCGCAAGCACCTGACCAATGGATTGCGCGATGATTTGCGTATAATCGTCCACGGCCGCGAGCTGGCTGCGCGCCTGCTGCGCGCGCGCGCCGGCAATGCCGCGCATGGCGTTCACAACGCTGCGAAGCTGGCGGATACTGGCAATATGCGTGTTGATATCCGCGAGGCGTTCTGTCATGGGGGCGCCGTGCGCAAACTGTCCGCGTAAATTTGCAGGGCGATGCGTAGAGTCTGCTTTTGCATCTCCTCAAGCTTCCCGGTTTCCTGAATCTGATGCACCACGGCCGGGACGTCGCGGTCGAGCCTGGCGCGCAGGCCGCGCCGGAACGCCTCGATGGCATTCGGCTCCAGCGTATCCAGCAAGCCGGACTGGACGGCGAGCACGAGCGCGACTTCATCGGCGACACGCGCCGGATCATGCTGATTCTGGTTCAGAACCGCGCGTATCCTGGCGCCACGCGTCAACTGGCCGCGGACACGGGCATCCGGCATCCCACCGAAGCGTGTGAAAATTTCCAGCTCCAGAAACTGCGCGTAATCGAGGCGCAGGGTCTCCGCCACGTCGCGCAGGGCACCCGCCTGGGTTTTGCCGCCGACCCGGCTGACACTGGTGCCGATATCGACGGCGGGTTTCTGACCTTCCTGAAAAAGCCTGGCCTCGAGCACGATCTGGCCATCGGCGATCGAAATCAGATTGGTCGGGATATAGGCGCTTAAATTGCCCGCATCGGTTTCCGCGATGGGCAGCGCCGTGAGCGAGCCGCCGCCCTTTTTGGGGGAAAGTTTCGCCGCGCGTTCCAGCAGCCTGGCATGGACATAGAAGACGTCGCCCGGATAGGCCTCGCGGCCAGAGGATTGGCGGGTCAGCAGCGCGATTTCGCGATGCGTGGCGGCATGCTTGGTCAGGTCGTCGATCACCACCAGCGCATGCTGCCCGCGGTCACGGAAATATTCAGCCATGGTGAAACCGGCGAATGGCGCGATCCATTGCAGACCGGGCGAGGCTGAAGCGGCACCGGCGACGACAATGATGCTGCGCGCCCTCTCCCCTTGACCATGAATCGCCGCGATGGCGCGCCGCACGCTGGAGCTTTTCTGCCCGACCGCGACATAGATGCAAATCATGTCGCTGTCCTTCTGGCTGATGATGGTGTCGATCGCGAGGGTCGATTTGCCGGTGGCGCGGTCGCCGATGATCAGCTCGCGCTGGCCGCGGCCAAGCGCGAAAAATGCATCCACCACGAGCACCCCGGTCTGCACCGGCTGGGTCACTAGGGCGCGGTCAATAATCTCGGGCGCCGGTTGCTCGATCGCCGCAAATGCCTGCGCGGCGATTGCCCCCTCACCATCGAGCGGCCGCCCCAGCGGATCGACAATGCGGCCGAGCAGCTCAGGGCCGACGGGGACACGCACGACATCGCCGGTGCCGCGCGCCGTATCCCCGGCGGCGATCATATCCGCGCCATCGAGCAGGACGCAGCCGATGCGGTCGCGCTCCAGCATCTGCACGAAACCGAACGGTCCTTTGTCGAAGCGCACGAGTTCCGAAAGCCTGATATCCGGCAGGCCGGAGAGCAGCGCGATCCCGTCCGCCACCTCCTCGACCCGGCCGATCTGCTCGACCTCAGGCCCCAGTTTCGCGGCCGTGATCCCGCTTCGCGCCTGCGCGAGCCAGCGTTCCGGCGAAGCCTCACGGTTCATGCCCGATCCCCTCAAGAATTCGGTCGAGATCGGCACGCCAGCTGTTGCGCAGCAAAAAATTCTTGCTCCGCAATTCCAGCCCGGCGATCAGCGCGGCATCGGTTTTAAACGCGATTTTCGCCTCCCCGCCAAAAGCCTGCGCAATCAGCCCGGCATGGCGCTCCTGTTCGGCGAAGCCAAGCTCAGCCGCGCTGATCGCCTCGAGCGTGGCTTCGCCCGCCGCCACTTCCCTGCGCACCGCTTCCGGCAGCGCCGCGATCTCGCTGAGCAGCCAGTCCAGAAAAGCGGCGCGCACCGCCTCCCCCTGCAGACGCGCGGCCAAGCGTCCGGCGATGTCGATCGCCAGTTGCGTTGCATTCTGGCGCCAGGCGGTCTCGGCGGCGGCGCGCGCGGCGGCAATCCTCGCGCGGGCGTCCGCTTCCATGGCCTGGGAGGCTGTCCGCGCCTCCTCCGCGCTGACGGCACGCGCCTGCGCCACCTCCGAAGCGGCACCGGCCAGAGCCGCTTCACGCTCCCGGGCAAATCCGGCACGGGTTTTCGCGATTTCCGCAAGCCCCGCCGCCGCCTCGCCGCGTTTTTGCGCGGCCTCGTCCAGCAGGGTCTTCGCGGCCACACGGCGCTGCTCGATCATCGCCGCGACCGGCCGCCAGAAGAATTTTTGCAGCAGCCAGACCAGGACGAGAACATTGACGGCCTGCAGCGCCAGCGTCCGCCAGTCGAGCATCATGACGTTATTTCAGCAGCGGATTGGCGAACAGCAGCAGCAGCGCAATGACCAAGCAGTAAATCGCCATCGTCTCGATCATCGCCAGCCCAACAAACAAAGTTCGTGAAATCGTGTTGGCGGCCTCGGGTTGTCGGGCGATGGCATCCATCGCCGCCGCGACCGCGCGGCCTTCGCCGAGTGCAGGGCCAATGGCGCCAAACGACACCGCCAGAGCGGCTGATACGATGCTGGCAAGCGCTAACAAGTTCATTTCACATTCCTTTCGGGGGACGTTTCCGGGGCGGGTCGGCTTCGCCGATCGCCTGGGCGATGAACACCATGGCCAGCACGGCAAAAATATACGCTTGCACGGCCCCGGTGAGCAGATCGAGCGCCATCAGCGGAATCGGCACCAGCAGGCCGGCCAGCGACAGCACGATGCCGATGACGAACACGCCGCTCATGACATTGCCGAACAAACGGACGAGCAGCGAAAAACTCCGCGTGAGACTCTCGATGAAATTCAATGGAATCATCACCGGGTTGGGGACCGCGAAACTGGCAAGATAACCGCGCACCCCGCCGGCCCGGATGCCGAACCAGATCACCGCCAGCAATACCAGCAGCGCCAGGGCCGCGTCGGTTTCCAGCTGCGCGGTTGGCGGCTCGATGCCGGGCACAAGCATCGACCAGTTGGCGGTGAAAATGAACAGGAACAATGTGCCGATGAATGCCCGGTAGGGGGCTGGCGCCACGCGCATCGTGTCGCGTATCTGGCTGTCCACCGCATTGACCAGAAGTTCGAGCGCCGCCTGGGTTTTCGAAGGCACCAGAGCGAGCCGCCGGGTCAGCAGAAAACCGCCCAGGCTCAAGCACACCATGATCCCCCAGGTGACCACCACCGGGGCCGTAACCAGCAGCGGCCCCAGGTGAAACAGCGCGACACTGCTGAGCGGTGATCTCACGGCGCCGCCTTGGCGCAGCGGCGCATCATCACGGCACGCGCGGCGAGAACGCCGAGCAGCATCGCGAGCAAAGGCACCGCCCCCATGAGGCTGACCAACAACAGGCAACCGGCCATGAGCAAGAACCGGCCGATCATCAGGGACATGACCGCGCCTGCGCGCCCGCCGCCGGCAAACTGGCAAACGTTCCACCACAGGGCGCGAAAATACAGCAGGCCGAGGATCATCCCGGCCGCGAGATACGTGCCGAGGGCGGCAAGCGGCGGCCATTCCGGCACATGGCGGAGCAGGAGTGCACTCATGCGCTGTTCATCCATTTCCAGGCGGACCAGCAGCCGAGCGCAAGGCCAAGCATCAGCAGCGGCGCGGTCCAGAACAGGCCTGAATGCAGCCTGCCGTCCAGCCACCTGCCGGCGAAAATGCCGAGCAGCATGGGCACGACGATGATCCAGCCCAGCACGCCGATCTGCGCCAGGCGCCGCGTGACCGATGGATCGCCTTCCCGCAGCCAGCGCCGATGGCGCTCCCCGCTCCGGCGCACGTTTTTCAGGAGCGGATCCGGCCCATCCGGCTCTGTCATGTAAAATTCCCGGCGCCACGCCCATCGCCCCGCAAATGGCGCATGATCTGGCGGATGGCGAACAATTGCAGGCGTGCCTGTTCGACATGCTCGACGCGCTCGGTTTCGATATCGCCGCGAAAGCGCGCGAGAACCTGTTCATCGAGCGTGGCCAGGTTATCGCCGACGACGCCCTCGCGCGTGGCAATGGCGATGTCCTGGCCGCCGGTCACTTGCAGAATACCGCGCCGGACGGCGCAAAAATGCCGGCCGCCATCGGCCCCTTGCCAGCGCACGACGGAAATCGCCAGGCTGGTCATGAACGCCGCATGTCCCGGCAGGATGCCAAAACTCCCCGTCTCATCCTCGGCGCGTAGCGCCAGCACATTTGCGTCATCGATGAGAACCGCGAGCGGCGTGGTGATCCGGAGCTTCATGGGACCGCCCTGGCCACGGCGGCGGCTTCCTTCCGCCGCGCCTCCTCCAGCGTTCCGACCATATAGAGCGAGCTTTCCCCCCAACCATCCGTCTCGCCATCCAGGATCGCGCGGCAACCTTCCAGCGTGTCGGCGAGCGCCACGCTGCGCCCAGGCGTGCCGGTAAAAGCCTCCGTCACCATGAACGGCTGGCTGAGAAAGCGTTGCAGCCGGCGGGCGCGGGACACGATGCGGCGGTCGCTCGCCCCCAGTTCCTCGACGCCGAGCAGCGCGATAATATCCTGCAATTCCTTGAAGCGGGCCAAGGTCTGGCGGGCGCGCTCGGCGAGGCGATAATGCGCCTCGCCAACCACCAGCGGATCGAGCAAGACCGAGGAGGAGGTCAGCGGATCGATCGCCGGATAAAACGCCTGCGCCGCCAAGTCACGCGACAGCATGACGACGCTGTCCATATGGCTGGAAATCGCCGTCACGGCCGGGTCGGTAAAATCATCGGCCGGCACATAGACCGCCTGGATGGCGGTAACCGCCGCCCCCGCGACCGAGGCGATGCGTTCCTGCAATGCGGCGACCTCCGTGGTCAGCGTCGGCTGATAGCCCACCCGCGAGGGCATCCTCCCGAGCAGGCTGGAGACCTCGGCGCCAGCCTGCACGAAGCGGAAAATATTATCCATCAACAGCAGCACGTTCTGATGCTTCTGGTCGCGAAAATACTCGGCGATGGTGAGCGCCGTCAGCGGCACCCTGAAGCGCGCGCCGGGCGGCTCGTTCATCTGGCCGTAGACCAGGACGGTGCGGGCCAGCACGCCCGAATCGCGCATATCCACCAGCAGTTCGTGCCCTTCGCGCGAACGCTCGCCAACGCCCGCAAACACCGAAATACCCTGGTATTTCTCCACCATGCCATGGATCAGCTCCATGACCAGCACGGTTTTGCCGACGCCGGCACCGCCGAACATGGCCGCCTTGCCACCCTGGGCCAGCGGCATGAGCAGGTCGATCACCTTGATGCCAGTCTCGAAAATCCGCTCCGCCGAACGCTCCTCGGCCAGGGCCGGCGGCGCATGGTGGATGCTGCGGGTTGGCGTCTCCGGCGGCAGCGCCGGGCCATGATCCTTCATTTCGCCCACGACATCGAGCTGCCGCCCCAAAACGGCTTCGCCAACCGGAACCGAGATCGGCCACCCCGTGGCGTGCACCGCCGTGCCGCGTGCCAGACCGGCCGTCGCCTGCAAGGCGATGGCTCTGACCGTTCCCGGATCGACATGGCCATGCACTTCGAGCAGCAATTTTTCCGGCCGGTCCCAAAGAACCATCAGTGCCGTGTTTATCTGCGGCAGCATCCCGCCTTCGAAACACACATCGACGACAGCGCCGCGCACCGAAGTAATTTTACCCGGGAATACCGCAGGTTCCATACTGTTCCAATAAACGAGACCGGCGCCGCCGCAGTTGATCAGAATCAAGGCCGGCTCAGAAACCGCGGCTCTGATACAAATCTACGGCATGAACGAGTGACTTCTCGCACCGTGGTCCAGATGGCGGGGGCAGCTTGGCCATAAACGCCCAAGCGATCGACGGCAAACAGCCCTTTGCGGATGCGATGTAACAACACAATGGCGGAAACCATCACCGCTTCGCGCGTGAAGATCTCGAATCCGAGCATGGGCGCAATGCTTGCCTTTACGCCTCCGCGCCCCTTCTCGATCACGCCGTTGAAATCTTTTGACAACCTCAGCTTTATGTCTTTCCTGATCACATCCTCAGCGGGCATGATACGGGTAGCTCGGCGTAATGCAGCGTAGCCGTCGATCGTGATGCTCAACGGCTACGAATTTACTGGGCAACCGATGAAGCTCCGGCCGTATCATCACGGCGTTGGGATCGACGTCTCACGTCCCGGCAAGCCGACGGACAACGCCGGCAGATCATTCAGGCGTCAGTGTCAATTCGACACGACGATTTTGGGAACGACCACTTGAGGTCGTATTTGGCGCAACGGGGTTCGTATCACCATACCCACGCGCCGCCATGAGATCCGGCTTCACACCCTGGGTAATAAGGAAGTTCATGACTGCATCGGCACGCTTCTCTGACAACTGTTGATTCGATGTGATCCCTTGTTGCTGCAGCCCCGGACCGATGGGCGCATTGTCTGTATAACCGTTAACGTAGAGCTTCTGTTGCTGCGTCGGCGCGAGCTTTAACGCCATCTTACCGATGATATTTTGCCCCTGGGCCGACATCTTCCAACTCCCCGACGGGAAAAGAAGGTCGCTGTTCACTGTGTATTTGATTGCGTTCTGCAATCGGCCAACATGGGCCGTCTGCTCCGACAATTGTTGCTGAAGCTGTTGGTTTTGCGTCTGCAACTGCATGTTCTGCGTTTGCAGCGCATCATAAGAGCCTTGAGAGACGCAAGCGGAAAGTGCAAACGGAACCGTGATCGACAGCAGAATCGCAGGCAGTTTTGACGTTCGGCAGCGCATGATGAATCCTCCTAAGTTTCATGATTTTAAGATTTTTTATAGACTTCACATGCCCGCTCTTCATTGATTCAAATCAAGGTCGTTTTGACATAACAAGTTCGTATAGAGAAAGTTAACGAAGATCATTTTTCCCCAAAAATCTTTAAAATCCTTTCAAGCATGTCCGCCGTCGGGGCCAACCACCAGCAGATTGCGGATATATTTGTCGCCGCGCTTGCCGGTGCGCCAAAACCACCCTCATGGCATGCCGAGGTCCAGCCGATGACCGACATGCTGATTCCTCTCCACCGCAGCACACCTGTACAACTCACCGCTTTTCCAGCCAATCCGGCCGGTCCTAGTGCCGCGAGTCGCTCATAATGCGGGGTACAGCCTGTTCAGTTTGACGCGAGCTTGTGCGGTGGTGAACTGCCAGTTCGCCTTCGCATGGTTCAGGTTGCGGCTGTCCTGCCAAGCGGCGACCTCGTCAATCAGAGCCTGCTTATCGGGGATCCGCCGGTCGAGACACTGCGACGACAGAACGCTGAGCTCGGATTCAGCCATGTTTAGCCAACTCCCGTGTTTCGGGGTGTAATGCCACTCAAACCGTTCGACCAACCGACGCGCCTCGGCAGCGGGGAAAGCCTCGTAGAGTGAGGCTGGCTTGTGAGTGTTGAGATTGTCCTGCACGAGCCTGATCTTCTGCGCCTCGGGAAAGTGCGTGTCAGACAGTTCCTTGAGAAGTTGCGCATAGTCTATCGTCGCGCGCCGATCCGTCACCTTGACGTGCCGCCACCCTTCCAGCGGGGCAAACAGCATAAACAGGTTGGCGGTGCCATTACGGGCGTACTCATAGTCATGTCGTGCCGGCATTCCCGGCTTGGCCGGAATTGGTAGGCGGGTTTCGGCGATCAGTTGCTTCGAGGTCTCGTCGAGGCAAACCAGCGGAAAGTCCGGATCATGCGGCTTGTGATAGATTTCAAGCACATCCTCCATGGCGGCGACAAACGCGGCGCTGCCGTCTGGTGGGATCACCCATTGCTTCTTCAGGTGTGGCTTGAGAATGTTTTTTTTAGTGTCCGTCCGATCGTGTTGTCGCTGGCACGATCGACAATTTCCAGCTCAACCACTTTGGCCTCCAGCAGCCTCAGTGACCAGCGCGAACGCCCTTTGGGCGGTTCGGAACAGGCCAGGGCGATCAGCTTGGCCTCCGCAGCGCCGTCAAAGATCGGTTTCCTTGCAGAGTTGGGCGAATGCTTCCGGTTCAGCGCCGCCTCGAGTCCCTCCTCAACCAGCCTCTGCCGGGTCCGCGCGACCGTGTCGACGCTGGTTTCCAGCGCCGCGGCGATTTCGCTGTCGCTCCAGCACGCGCCGGCATCCGATGCATCCGCTTTCAACAGGATGCGCGCCTTCAGCACCTGCCGGGCAGCCCGCTTCCCGGTACCGATCAAGGTGCCGAGCCGTTCCCGCTCCTCGTCGCTGAGCGTTACAACGTATTTCTTCACGGCGGCTTGTCTCGCAGTCACGAATCATCTCCGGCATTACCGGAACGGTCGAATCAGAAATTCACCGCAAAATCAAGGACGCGCGGCACTAGTGAGGCGATGAGACCCACGACAAAATCCGCGGCGTCCGGAATACTTCACGGGGCCGGTTGGCATCAGGCCGGTGACAAACTCTAACTTCCCGACACCATTCGCCCACCTCCACTACCACCATTTATACCAAAATTGAACAAACAGAAAAATATTTGTTTGATACTAAAACAAAACAATTTGACCTGCATATCACTCGAAATAAAATCGAAAACCGTTGAAATCTTCCGCACCTCTTGGAATATATCGGTCGCGCAGACAGATAAAATAACATCAACCGCAGCACGTCGCTTGGAAAAACGGGTCAACATTAACGCCGTTGGCATCATTGCGAATTTGCGCCAAGCAAGTGACCGTTTACCGTTATTCCATACATTGAGAACGGCGTGTTGTGGAATGTCTCTCGGGTAGCGGCCAGATTGCCCACGTAGCGCGGATCCTGTGGCCTGTTCTGGCTGTCGATATAGGCCGCGACATCCCAGGCCTGCTGGGGCGTCAGCGAGCCGGCCACGCCAAGCGGCATGTTCGACTTGATGAATTCAGCAGCCGTATCGATATTACTCATGCCCGCTCCCCAGTTGTAGGACTCCTTGCCCCAGAGCGCCGGGAAGACAACCTGGCCAGCGGCGGAGGTACCGGCGCCATTTGCTTGGTGGCAGAGGGCGCAGTTCTGCGCATAGACTACCTGCCCGTGCTGATAGCTGAGCGCCTCTGTCGGTTTGGATGAAGCAGGATAACCTCGCCCGGCCATTTTTGTTCCGGTCGGTGCATTCGTAGCCAGCCAATAGGAATAGGCTTCAAGCTCGACAATCACGGGATTGTCGAGCGGCGGCGACTTGCCGTTTTCACTGAAGCGGAAGCAACCTTGCAGACGCTCACCGAACGTATTGACCATCCGGTTTTTGGACCGATAGGCCGGATAGGCGACATAGGCCGCCCACATAGGGGCTGAGTTTGCCAGCCGCCCGGCGTCCAGGTGGCAGTTGCTGCAGCTCAATGTATTGCCGGTAAATTGCGGTGCGAATTGCGGCGTGTGGCGGAATATGTCTTCGCCCAGCTTGACCGCGTCGCCAAAGGGGCCTTGCGGAATGGCATCCTCATTTGGCGGGGCGAAGGCGCCCTGCGGCGATGCCGGTGCCGGTCGCGGCGTTTGCGCCACGGCGATGCCCACAACGGCACCAGCGATAAGGCCGAGCATGCTGATCAGACCCAGCGTTCTCAGCCTCCCTCCGATTGCCGTCCGTGATGCCCTGTGAAAAAGTCTCATGGCTTCCCTCCCAGCATAGGGTTGGCAGGTAAACCAGCATAATAGGCCGCAACGGCATCGATCTGCACCGGGCTGAGCCGATGGGCGACATTGGCCATGAGCCCCAACGGGCCGGTCTTACGCGAGCCGTCGCGCCAGTCATTGACTTGGGTCACGAGATATTGTTGTGGCTGGCCTGCGAGGCGGGGAAATTGCGTCCCGACGCCAATGCCATTCGGTCCATGACAAGAATTGCAGGACGGAACGCCATTGCCGAGACCGCCCTGCCAATCACCACGATCGGCAAGGTTCGCGCCAATACCGGTGCGCACCTGCGCCGGAAAAGCCTGTGCCGGGATGGCAAGAGCCGCATAGTAGTCGCCCAGCGCTCGAATATCCGCAACGCTCAAGCTGCGCGCGATCCCCGTCATCATCGGGCTGGCGCGTGCCCCCTGCTTAAATGCATCGAGCTGCGCCTGGATATAGGGAGATGCAAGACCGGCGAGCGCCGGAAACCCGGACTGGTCGTTGCCAAGCCCGTTCACCCCATGGCAGGCGGAACATTCAGGGACTTGCGGCGGTGCCGCGCCTGCGCGCCATGCTGGCAGGCTGAAACATGCAGCCAAGGCAAAAGGCAAAACGTTAATTTTTCGAAACATACCGGCGCCCCTTTGCCTTCAGGATTTTATTCAAATGAAAATTTTTCAATTTACGGATTCGGCCGAAAGCACCGTAAATACCGCGGCGGCTAAATTCGCCAGGAACCCGCTTCAATTGCTGTAAATCGGCCAAACAACGATCGAAACAAGGAGGAAACGATGTCAAAGATTTCACGAAGGTCGATTCTCGCTGCCGGCACTGCCGGCGGCGTGGTGGCGACGACCGCGGCCGCCCATGCTGCGGGCGTCTTCGGCAATCCGGATCTGCCGCCGCAAGGCGCGATCAATGCGAGCGCCGCGGCGCTCTCGGATCCGGGGCCGCAGTATCCGCCACTGGCGGATAACGAGCCGCCATTCCTCAACCCACCGCCGACCGATATCGGCAATATTCCGCAGTTCTGGTCATCGTTCAACCTCTCGCCCAAGCGGGTTCAGGCCGGCGGCTGGGCGCGCCAGGTGAACACGGGGATGTTCCCGATCTCGAAGGATATCGCTGGCGTGAACATGCGGCTTGCGGCCGGCGGAATTCGTGAACTTCATTGGCACCAACAGGCCGAATGGGCCGTGATGACCTACGGGTATTGCCGGGTGACGACGCTGGATACCGAGGGACGCCCCTATGTCGCGGATGTGAAGGCCGGCGATCTCTGGTATTTCCCGGCCGGCCTGCCGCATTCGTTGCAGGGGCTCGGGCCGGACGGTGCCGAGTTCGTTCTCGCCTTCGATAACGGAGCGGCGGGCGAATTCAACACGCTGCTGGTCTCCGACTGGTTGGCACATACGCCGCCCGAAGTGTTGGCGAAGAATTTTGGCGTGCCCGCCGATGCGTTCAAGAACATTCCGCTGCAGCAGCGTTGGATCTTCCAGGGCGAAGTGCCTGGCTCTCTCGCCGCCGATCAACAGGCGATCATGGCGGCCGCCGGCGCGCCGCCCTACCCGTTCATCTTCCACCTCGCCGACATGAAGCCGAACAAGGTGACCAAAGGTGGCCAGGTGCAGATCGCCGACAGTACGAATTTCCATGTCTCGACGACGGTCGCTGCGGCACTGGTCACGGTGAAACCTGGCGGCCTGCGCGAGATGCACTGGCACCCGAACGCCGACGAGTGGCAATACTACATCCAGGGCCAGGGCCAGATGACGGTGTTCAACACCGGGCCGAACGCCACCACCGCCGAATTCCATCCAGGCGATATCGGCTACGTTCCGAAAAGCCTCGGCCACTATGTCGAGAATACCGGCAGCACCAACCTCATCTTCATGGAGATCTTCAAGGCACCCCAGTACCAGGAGGTCTCGCTGTCCGATTGGCTCGCGCATACCCCGACGGCGATGGTCGCACAGACCTTGAATCTCGACCCAGCGGTCATTGCCAACTTCCCAAAAGACCGCCCGGACGTCATGCCGGCTTGAACGGATCCTGCTTGCGCGCCTTGACGAGGACAAGGACCGAAATGCATAACGACGCTGTTACCGTCGTCCTGGCCTCAATCTCCTTCCGCGGCATGCAGTTCTCACTGTATGCCGCGACATCAGCACGAGAATTTTTAGGGAACAATGGCCTCGACTATCCCGTGCATCCCGAACCAAATATGGCGTACGGCCGTTTTCTCGACCGCAAAATAAATCAAAAAATCAAATAGAATCAATGACGTGCCACATACAACAACGCTAGAAATTGGAAATTATCGATTTCATTTGCCATGCCCGAGCGCCACGTCGACGGATAGTTTCAAATCGGGGGCGCGCAACCACTTATACCGAACTCGATTTGAGCTGGCACGAAGCAGATAGGGTCGAACGCCATATGACGTGCCAAATGACACGAAAGCGCCAAACCATAACAGACTGAAATCATTGTAAAATTTTTAGACAGCCCTTACTCGCCGGCGCTTGCACGGACAATGATCAAAAAATGCCGATCATGAATGGCTTGATTAAATCTCGACAGCAACCTCCGAGACGGGGTCAAATATTATGATCACCCTTTACTCCTATCCCACACTTTTCGGCGTGGCCGACAATAATGGCTATGGATTGAAGGTCTTTGCCTTCATGCGGATGGTCGGCCTGCCATTCGTACATGAGCATATCTTCGACGCGTCTACGGCACCGCATGGCCAACTTCCTTACATCGTCGATGATGGTAACGTCATTGGCGACAGCGAAGCTATTCTCGCTCATTTGATCCGCAAATACCAACTGAAGATCGACGCGTCGCTGGGCGCGCAAGAGCGCAGGTTGAACCCGCTCGTGACCCGCCTGCTCGACGATCTTTACTGGGTTATATCCTATTCGCGCTGGAAGGATGAGCAGTTCTGGCCAACCTTCCAGGCTGCGTTCCAGCGTTACCACCCGGACCTGACGGAAATGGATCTGACGAAAGCGCGGGCCTTTAATCTCCAACGCCATCATTTTCAGGGGATCGGCAGATACGCGCCGGATGAAGCCTATGCGCGCGGCCTGGCCGACCTTGACGTCCTGGATGAGATCATTTCAGGCGAGGGGTTTGTACACGGCGCCCAACCGACCAGCATCGATGCCGGGATCTATGGCTTCATCGCCAACATATATTTCTATAACATCGAGACACCGCTGAAGCAGTTCGTTACCTCGCGGGAAAAACTTGAGCGGCATTGCTTGGCGGTTCATGGAACGGTAATGCGGGGATAACCGGCTCTGGGATTGCATCTCGACAACAGCACAGCAGACTACCGCGCCGGCCGCCTTGGCCGCGACCGCATCCGCATGCCGAAACCAGCTTTGAGCCACCCGGCAGCCGCCCGCGCCCGGACCAGCACTGTGGGGCGGCGCTGCCGCGGTAAGGCGGAAAGCGCTATGCGCTCTCCTCCCCCAGTTATGCGATCGCGTTTGACCGTCGCCGGTGCATTAGTGTGAATGACACGCCCTGCGCCAGGGCTACCGCGAGCAGGGCAGCACCGAATGCTTCTGCCGTCGGCATGCGCGCCAGAAGCAGGCTGATCGTTTCGAAGAAGCATGCGAAGCCGTAGAGCCCCATCATTAGCCCCCGAACGACCAGCCGAGCCGCTTCCTTTCCCTGGCTGTGATGAGCGAAGACGGTGAGCACGACAGCAAAGACCGGGAAGCTCGCGACGATGCCACTGAGGCGCGGGCCAAGTGCAGGCGCCATCTCCGTCACAGAAACCACGAGCGTCGTCGCAACCACAATGCGTGCCGGCAGGTCCCAGCGCGGCGATGACACGGCGCGATATGTGCCTTCCGGCCGAGGCGTGATGGCAAGGCCGGCCGTCAACGCGACCAGCGCAATCACGAACAGCGCCAACGGGGGCAAAGTGAGCGCCTGCAGGAGCAAGCCGCAGCTGAAGAACCCTGCGGCACCTGCCACGGCGGCCAAAGGCCAGGCAACCCATCTTGCCGCCCAAAAATAAGCGACCGCGAGCAAGGCTTGCGCTGTGGTGCCGATCAACGTCCCTGCCGCCGCCTGCTCGGCGAAACGCGGCCCTTGCGAGAAGGTGAGGAAGAGAGAAACCGGCCCCGAGGTGAGCGGTAGCCCTACGATCCAGCCGGCGATCGCATTGCCCCAACGCCGGCTCGCAAGGCTTGCTGCAAGGATCAGGATCGGCGTGAGGGAAAGCTTAAGCGCGAGCATCGTCATACCGCCAGCGCTCGCCCTCCACACTCAGGGTCCATTTTGCGGGAGACTCGGCGGCCTGCATGCGGCCCCTGGCGACTTCCATCATGGCTGCATTTCCCCTAGTTCTCGTCGTCCAGCGCATCTAATCGGCCGCGAGGTAGGCTGGCAATGCCGAAACACGGGAGCACGACCGTATTGACAGGTTGAATGGTGGGCTGCACTCGACTGATACCGTTGAAAACGTCGGGCAACGGTTTGAGCGCGTAACATGACGTCGCCCCTGGCAGATCCGTTGCTCAGCAGCCTCAGGGTATCTACCGCGAGCATCTAAACTGTTCGTCGAGCCAGTCCAGCACGCGCTGATTGAGCAACGATCGATTCTGCATGGAGCAGTGGCCATCGGCACCTTCCTCTGCGGTGAAGTGCATCAGCGTCTTCGGGCAGCGTAACGCCTCCATGAACACGCCGGCCCTCGCCGAGAGCGTGTCATGCTCTGCCATGGTGATTAATGTTGGACACCGGATGCGGCCGGCGTGCCCCTGCATTGTGAATAGCTCGGCCGAGGCGAAGTAGGCACGTAGATTGTCCACGCCATGCACCCAGAAGCAGCGCTGGACGACTTTCCAGTTCAGTTGGCGATTGCCTCGAATAAAGCTGTCGAAACGCTCGATGAGCGATTGGTCCAGCGCGCCCAGGTCTTTTGCCGCCTCGGGGGTGACGTTGAACATGCGTATAATGACGTCTCGGAAGCCATCTGCGATGCTCCAGGTGCCGGGACCGGCGATGAGTGCCGCGACGCGCACATCGCCGAAAGCGCCTCGTGGGGCAAGATACCCGCCGAGGCTCCAGCCGCTGAGCGCAATATGCTGGGGGTCGACCATGGGCTGCTGCAATGCAAAATCGACCACCGCTCGGATCAGGACATCCCAGTCGGGCCGCAACGGAAGCCTTGCTCGTAAAGCATCGCCCCTTGGCCGGGACCATCGAACAGAAGGCTGTGATAGCCGCGCCGTGAAGCTGCGACCGCAGAGGCAAAATACGTGTCGGTGATGGTGGCATCATAGCCGTTATAGAAGATGATGAGCGGCCGCACATCGCTCGCAAAGGCTTGCGCGGGAATGAGATAAGCGGGCAAGGCCATGCTACCGCAGGGAATTCGTACCGGGTACACGGGGGATGAGCCGAGTTCCAGCCCCTTATCCGATCGAACGCTCGACTATCGCGTCCATGGCGGACTTGTCGGCGGGCGCTGGGTCAAGGACCAGGAGGTCCATGTCATCCGTCTCGCCAAAGGCGTCGTGAAGGTCTCCTGGACCGAGCCGACTGGCACCTGCGTGAGCGTGGCCTACAATCTCGTCGAGCACCGAGCGCATGGCGCGACGTTCTTCCCGCACTGGATCGAGCTCGCACCGAAAAAGATCATCGGCTTCCAGAACGAGAAGATCGCGCTGATGCAGCAATATCGGGACGCTGGCCCGACCTATCCGATCCTCGTGGTCGACGAGTTCGCCGAGATCACCTTCGTCGAGGATTGCGGTCATGACAACGAGACGGTCATCGCCTGCGCGCCAGAGGACCTCCCCGCCGGCTATGCGACGCGCCGCAATGTCGGCTGACGCGGCGAAGGGGGCGGCCGCCTCGCCATCCTCGCTTCGGGACCAGCTGATCGGCAGCTGGCCCGCCTGCCTATTCAGACTTCCTCTCAGGCAGTCCTGGAAGCTACCCGCGCGGCGCGCTTCTCTTCCTCGGTCCAGACTTTGCGCTCGCGCTTTTCCTGCGGCTTGATTTGCTTGGCCGGGCCACCCCCCAGCACGGGTGGGCGCATGGTCGACGTCCGCGCCGCTTCCGAATGCCACTGGTGATCGTCATGAACGGTCAGAGCGCGACCGATTTCCCGCTCCACATCACGCAGCCAGGCACGTTGCTCGGCATCGCAGAGCGTAACGGCGAAGCCGCTGCGCCCTGCGCGGCCGGTGCGGCCTATGCGGTGGACATAGCTTTCCGGCAGGCTCGGCAGGTCATGGTTGAAAACATGCGTCACTGTCTCGACGTCGATGCCGCGCGCCGCGATATCCGTAGCCACCAGGACCTGCACGGTCCCGGCGCGGAAGGCATCCAGCGCGCGCTCCCGCTGGCCCTGGGACTTGTTGCCATGCAGGGCCTCGGCCGTGATGCCCGCCTCGGTGATAAAGGCGCAGACGTCGTTGGCAATGTTCTTCTGCAGCGTGAAGACCACGGCCTGGCCGATCCCCGGCGTCCGCAGCAGCGCCAGCAGCGCTGGCTTCTTGTCGGTGGCATCCATAAACATGACCGACTGCTCGATCCGGTCGACGGTGGTTGAGGGCGGGGCGATCTCGACCTTCGCCGGATCGCGCAGGAGGCTTTCGGCAAGTGCTGCGATGGATTTCGGCATCGTTGCCGAAAACAGCAGCGTATGCCGTTCCTTCGGCAGCGTCGCGACGATGCGCTCGATCGGCTTGGCAAAGCCCATATCGAGCATCTGGTCGGCCTCATCCAGCACCAGCGCCTCAAGCTGCGAGAGGTCGCAGAGGCCCTGGTTGATCAGATCCAGCAACCGCCCCGGCGCCGCCACGATGATGTCGACGCCAGCCCTGAGCGCATTGACCTGGTGGAACTGACTGACGCCGCCGAAGATCGTGGTCACGCGGAGCTGCAGATGGCGACCGAAGCGCTCGAAGCCGTCGGCGATCTGCGAGACCAGTTCGCGCGTGGGTGCCAGGACCAAAACGCGGGCACCGCCCTTGGGCGCCGGCCGGGGAGCCTCGGCCAGGCGATGCAGCAGCGGCAGCGCGAAGGCGGCGGTTTTGCCGGTGCCGGTCTGCGCCATGCCGAGCACGTCGCGGCCCGCCAGCAGCGTCGGGATTGATTGGGCCTGGATAGGGGTAGGGTTGGCATACCCTTCTTCGGCCAGTGCGCGTTGCAGGGGCGGCGCCAGAGAGAGATCGGCGAAAGTGATGGACATGGTCAAGCTGCGCCTCCGGCGCTGAATAAGGTTGCGCCTAATGGGGCTTCGCTGGTTAGGAGCGCGGGCTTTACGGGTGATGCTGCACTGCGTCAACGCGGAGACGAGGCGCGGCTGTTCTTCCCTCCACCGACGTCCGTCGCAGCCGTCCCTGCCGAACCGCCGCGCCTACCGTCGGGCCGTGCAGTCGAGCGCATGTTCGGCCGTATGAAGGAATGGCGCCGTGCTCGGGGGCCTTGGAGGCTGCGGAGTTTGATTGAGCGGATCGTGCTCACGCCTGATGAGAACGCCCCGAACGGCCCGGCCGCAACGGAACCGACGCCGGCCAAAGCCGCCGGGGGCCAGATAAACAAAAGCCCCCGGGATGCGGGGGTTCTTGGGTCTACTCTTTCAGTGGTTGCGGGGGCACGAAACCGACGACGACACATAAGAACGGTCAGTTTGTCGTATTTTTGATACGGGACTTGTCCAAGCGGATCTTCGTCGTCGCGGGTCGGGCGGCTGTTCCCGACCCAAGTCGGGCATAGGCCGGCCCGGGTGGTGATCCCACGAGCGGACGTTCAGCGCCGCCCAGCTCTGACGGCTGTGCGCCTCCGTCCCAGCTGGGGCGCGCAGCTCATGCACGGCGTTCCCCGCCTGCAGAAGGCTGGGCAAAGCGGCATCAACCAAAGATGAGAACAGAACAAGAGCAACGCGCAAAACGCCGCCCGATCGAATCAAAAGTCAGGGAGACGGCACGCTGTTGTCCAGGCCCATCAAGGTAACGAATTTTCCGGAAGCGATGCGAGCGGCGGCGCAATGGCCTCCAGCGAACGCCGCTCGGCCGCAATCCCCAGCCCCCAAGCCACCGCCGCCGCGACCAGCATCAGCCCGGCCCCGAGCTCATAGCCCCACATCAGCGCCCCCCGCGATCCGCCCTGGATCAGCGCCCCGAACAAGGCGGGCCCTGCCAAGCCGCCCACCAAAGTACCGAAGGCGTAGAACAGCGCGATCGCCACCGCACGGACCTCCAGTGGAAAATTTTCGCCCACGGTCAGATAGGCGGAACTCGCCGCCGCCGAGGCGAAGAAGAAAAACACCGTCCACGAAACGGTCTGCCCGACCGCCGACAACCCGCCCTGCGCGAACAGCCCACCAATCAGCGCCATCAGCAAGCCGGAGGCGGCATAGGTTCCGGCGACCATCACCCGCCGCCCGACGACATCGAACAGCCGCCCCAGCAGCAGCGGGCCCAAAAAATTACTTACCGCGAAGGGCAGGATAAACAGGCCCACCCGCCCGGCCGCCACGCCATAAAACCGCGTCAGGATCAGGGCATAGGTGAAGAAGACCGCGTTATAACAGAACGCTTGGCTCGCCATCAGCACCACCCCCAGCACGGTACGCCGGCGGTACTGGGTCACCAGCGCCACCATCCCGGCGCCGAACCAGGACCGAATGTCGGTGCGCAACCGCAACCGCCCCGGCGGCACCGGGGGCAGCGGCCCGGTCTCGGCCGCCACGCGGGCCTCGATCCCGCGCACGACCTGCTCCGCCTCCTCCGGCTGGCCATGCGTCATCAGCCAGCGTGGGCTTTCGGGAATCCAGCGCCGCAGGGCCAGCACACCGAGCCCAAGGACCCCGCCGAGCCCGAAGGCGACCCGCCAGCCGAACTCTGGCGGGATCAGGCGGGGATCGAGCGCAATCAGCGAGCCGCCGGCCCCGATCGCGGCTCCGATCCAGAACGAGCCGTTCACCACCAGATCGGTGAAGCCGCGCCGCCGCGCAGGGATGAGTTCCTGGATCGCCGCGTTCACCGCCGCATACTCGCCCCCGATGCCCGCCCCGGTAAGGGCGCGAAACAAGGCGAAGGAGGTGAAGCTCCAGGCGAGCCCAGTGGCCAGGGTCGCGGTTAGATAGACTAGCACCGTCACCGCAAACAGCCGCTTGCGCCCCAGCCGATCGGCCAGCCAGCCGAAGCCGAGTGCACCGACGACCGCGCCCGCCAGATAGGCGCTGGCACTGGCGCCCACATCCGCGGCCGACATTTGCAGCACAGGGCTTTGCGCAATCGCCCCAGACAGGGACCCCACCAGGGTCACCTCCAAACCATCGAGAACCCAGGCAATCCCCAGCCCAGTAACCACCAGCCAGTGGAACCGGGCCCATGGCAATCGATCCAACCGCGCCGGCACATCCGTCTCTACCATCGCCATTGCATATCCCCCGCGCGATCGCGAGCATTCCGCTCATGAGCGAGCGTCCCACGCATACCCACCAGATGATCATCGCGAAGAGGAGACGGTACGACAACACATCTAAAAACCTCGTAATGCTAGCCCGCGCCTATCTTGAAGAGTCGCATGGCGATGCCGCCGAATATCAGCGCCTGCACGCCGCCGAACAGCAAGGCGCGGCGGTGAAAAGGGCGCATAGGCATTCCGCTCGCTGGCGTTGGGGTGAGGCGCCTCTGAGCCGCCCAGAAGACGGCCATCTTGGGCGCACGCCGGCCACCATGGTGGGGCGGCATGGGCCGAAAGCGGTCGGTCCGGCTTTAAGCTTCCGGAACGCGGAAGCGGACGTTCGCGTCCACACAATCTAGTGGCGGGGATCCGGCTAAGCTGCACCTGACGCGGCACGACTGACGGCCGGCTTTGTTCGGCGCGCAGCGAGGAAGAAAGACATTGCGTCCGAACATTCCAGATCAAAGGACCGGCCCAAGCGTGGCAATGGTGTTATTCCATAGGAGACGCGACATCCGCCAACTCGCCACCATCTGCTTCGTTATGCGCCGCGACTTCGAGATATAGACTTGCTGGCGTTGTCGCATATCGGCCGTAAGCGCTTGATCATAGAACAGGATATTGTTTTCGAAGTTGAGGTCAAAACTGCGCCGGTCCATGTTCGCCGAGCCGATCAAGGTTATCTCGCGATCCACCGTCACGGATTTTGTGTGTAGCAGCCCGCCGTCGTACTCGTAGATGTTGACCCCGGCGCTGAGTAGATCCGAATAATAACTTCGGCTGGCCGCCGCGACGATCCAGGAGTCGTTCTTTGCAGGGAAGATAATTGTCGTATCCACGCCTCTCCGGGCGGTTGTGCATAACGCGCTCTGCAGAGACTCGTCGGGAACGTAGTAGGGTGTCGTTATGACGATTTCACCTCGCGCCGCGAACATCAGCAACTCGAACATTTCGGGCATCGCCGAGTAGCGCATTGTCGGACCCGTGGCGATCACTTGAGCGGGCAGGCCGACGGCAGAGCTCGGAGGAGGGATGCTCAGATAGAGGTCAAGGTTTTCGTCCACGCTGGTCATCCAGTCACTCGCGAACAGGACCTGGTTCTGATGTGCGATCGGCCCCTCAAAACGAATTACCGTGTCCACCCACGGCGCGAACTTCGCCTTCGGGCGAAACTCGGGGTCGGCGCAGTTCTGACTGCCGCAATAGGTGATGTGGTGGTCGATGACGACGATCTTGCGGTGATTCCGCACATCGATACGCCCCATGAACGGCCGCAGCAAAGGGTTGCCGATCGGTAGGCCCGCGGCCACATGCACACCTGCATTACGCATCGCCTCCCAATGCTCGGAGCGGATCAGCTTGCGCGAGCCAAGGTCGTCTGCCATGGCCCGACACGTCACGCCGCGCGCGGCCGCACGCTTTAGAGCATCGATGATCTTGCAACCATTGTTGTCGGCAAGCCAAATGTAGAACAGCAGATGGACGTGTTCCTGGGCGGCATCTATGTCCGTCACCATGGCGTCAATCGTCGCGTTCGAATCAGCCAGCAAATGCGCCCGGTTTCCGACTACCGGAGCAAACCCGCTAATCGAATAGCCGAGCTGAAAGAGATGTCGATGATCCTCGGGCACGACCGTTGCGAAACCGGCCGCCTCCGCGGCGCTTAGATTAGAGGCGCGGGGCATACGTGCCACGACGGCACGGAACCGAGCCATTCGGCTTCGGCCAATGCGTACCTCTCCCACCAAGAGGTATGCGAGCATGCCCAGCAGGGGGAACATGGTGACCACTAGGACCCAGGCGATTCGTGCCGCTGGGTCGCGATGCGGCCGCAGCATGATCCGGATAACGACTGCCAACTCGAGCAAGCCCGTAATTACAATGCCCGCGGAAACCTGATGGTTTTGCAGAATCATGTGTCTAATTCTTCTTTTGACACATTTTGGGCTGCATTGATATGAATCAATCTGATGACTCCGATGGTTGTGTTGATCTACATCAAAGACCGCTCGAATCAGGTGTTCAGAATTGGCAGCATCCATCTGCATTCTGTCCAGGAATGGATGCATACTATGCTTAAAGAACGTGTGTCATAGAAAATTTTATCGACTTCCAAGGACTTTTCGGCCTGCTACCCTGACTTCGTCTCATAAACGGAGAGTTTTGTCGGAGGACAAGATTTATTGTCGAGCAAAGCAGACCTGCCCCATGTTTGCGTCGGGATCGCGCCCATCTACCCAATAAAAAGAAACATGCTTCGCGCTTTGATCGCATCGCCATAAATAAGATCTCGCGGGGTGACGAATTTTGAACTCAATGAATTAACGCTTTGTGCGGAACGATGCGAGCGTTCGCCGGCTGCGCGGCTTAAAATCAATCTAAGGCACAGGATCTGGCGACCGGCACTGGTTTAAAATTGCGGTCGATAGAGACGCCGGCCATTACCGCGTGTTTGATTGCGAATTTCTGCGCCTACTTTGGCACGGTCTAACCACCGTCAAAGGGATGACGCGATCACCGCGCTACGGGGTTGGTGTTACCGCGCGGCGCCATTCTTCGTCGCGATCCGCGGCGGCATGAGTATCATTGGCTCAGCCTGCACCGCTCCGGGCGGACGGAGGCACCGGGTTCGGAAGGCATCGCGATCGAGGTGGGCCGCGTCTCCGTGCCCCCCTGCAGTTCGAGCGGACCAACCCGCATGTGCTGGCAGCACTGCAGGCCGCTCCACACGCCAACAACTAGGCAAACTGCCCAGGCTTGCCGCACCAGACCCGGAACAAGCTTGGCGCATCCGTCTTCGTGGTTGCGTATCGGCCACGCAACGATATGATCGGATCATGGACGCGGCAAGCGATGGTTCCCCGCATTGGCAGCTGGAGACTGCGGGAGGGCAGAACCGGCTCACCCTCTCCGGCGACTGGACCGCGCAGCGCGGCAGCCTGCCCCGCTTTCCCGCGGACGGGCTGCAGGCAGCGCGGCCGGCGGCACCGCTCGTTTTCGATACGGCGCCGCTCGGCCGCTGGAACAGCGCGCTCGTCACCTTCCTGTGGGAGGTACGGCAGGCGGCGGAGGGCGCCGGCATCGCCTTCGACGGTGCAAACCTGCCGCCTTCCGCCAACAAGCTGCTCGGCCTCCTGCCCCCGGCACGGGTTGCCCAGAAGCCGAAGCGCCGCGGCTGGCTCAACCCGCTCGCCGCCCTGGGCAGCTGGACGCTCGACAGCCTCACCGAAGTCGGCGTCCTCACCGAACTCACCGCCACCACCACCTGGAACGGCGCGCTGGCGATGTTGGGGCGAAGCCGCATGCGCCCGGCCGATCTGCTCACCAATCTGCGCGATGCCGGGCCTGACTCGCTGCTCATCGTCAGCATCGTCAACTTCCTGCTCGGCGCCATCCTCGCCTTCGTCGGCGCCGTGCAACTCGAAAAGTTCGCGGCCGGTGTCTATGTCGCCGATCTCGTCGGCATTGCCATGGTGCGGGAAATGGCTGCCGTGATGACGGCCATCGTCATGGCCGGGCGCACGGGCGGCGCTTATGCGGCGCGCATCGCCACCATGCTCGGCAATGAGGAGATCGACGCGCTGACGGTGACCGGCATTCCGGTCTCAAGCTACCTCATTCTGCCCTCGGTGCTCGCCCTCGTCATCACCATGCCGCTTCTCTATCTCTACGGTTGTCTTGTCAGCATGCTCGGCGGTTGCGTCGTCGCGGTCGCCATGCTGCATGTGACGCTCGCGGGCTATGTGATTCAGACGCTCGGCGCGGTGCCCTTCAGCCAGTTCATATTCGGCTTCATCAAGGCCATTGTCTTCGCCGTCTTCATCGGGTTGATCAGCTGCCGCATCGGCCTCAAGGCCGGGCGGAGTGCGGCCGATGTCGGCGTCGCCGCAACCCGTGCCGTGGTGGTTGGCGTGGTTGGCGTGATTGCGATCGATTCACTCTTCGCGGTTATCGCCAATGCAATCGGTATTTGACATGGCGGTGGAAGCGCCCGCGTCAAATTCGGCGCCGCTTCTCACACTCAACGGCATCACCCTCGCCTATGGGCCGAAAGTCATCCAGAACAACATCTCCATGAAAGTACGGCGGGGGAGTGTCTTCGCCGTCATGGGCGGATCGGGCTGCGGCAAAAGCACCGTTCTGCGCAGCATGATCGGCCTTCTGCGGCCGGCCGCCGGGCAATACCGGCTGGAGGGCGAAGACTACTGGGCCGTGAATGACGCACGGCGCACGATGATGGCGCAGCGCTTCGGCGTTCTGTTCCAGAGCGGCGCGCTCTGGAGTTCCATGACGGTCGGCGAGAATGTCGCCTTGCCGATGCAGATGAACACGCGGCTGGATGCGACATCCATCCGCGCACAGGTGGAACTCAAGCTCGGCCTCGTGGGCATGCTACAGGCGATCGACCAGTACCCATCGGAACTTTCGGGTGGCATGAAGAAGCGCGCGGCGCTGGCGCGTGCGCTGGCGCTCGACCCCGATATCCTGTTCTTCGACGAGCCTTCGGCCGGGCTCGACCCCATCACCTCGGCGCGGCTCGACGAGCTCATCCTCAATCTGCGCGACGGGCTGGGGGCGACCATCGTCATCGTCAGCCACGAATTGCCGAGCCTGTTCTCCATTGCCGATGACGGCATTTACCTCGACAACGTCACCAAGACCCCGATCGCCCATGGCTCACCGAGCTATTTGCGGGACCATTGCGACGCCCCGCAGGTGCGGGCCTTCATGCAACGCCTCCCCTTCAACACGGCCTGACCGGAGAAACAGGACATGGGAAACAGGCAAACCGTCGTCGGCGCCTTCGTCTCGGGCGGGATCATCCTGGCGCTCGGCGCCATCATCCTGTTCGGCCAGTTCAACCCGTTCAGCAGGGTCGTACGAGCAGTCGTGGTGCTCCAGGGCTCGGCCTCCGGCCTTTCCATTGGCGCGCCGGTGACCTTCCGCGGCGTGCCGTTGGGCTCGGTGAGCAATATTGAACTCACCTTCGACCGGCGCAGCTTCACCGCCTATATCCCGGTGACACTGGTGCTGGACCCGCGGCGCGTGCACCGCACCGACACGAAAGAAATCATCGGCGTGGAGGAACTCGTCCGCCGCGGTTTGCGGGCGGAGGTAAATATTCAAAGCCTGGTGACCGGGCAGGCGGCCATCGAACTCAGCTTCGACCCGAGCACGCCGGCCGTTCTGCACCCGGGGCTTTCACCATACCCCGAAATCCCTGTCCGGCAATCCATCATGCAAAGGACGCAGCAAACGCTGGAGCAACTGCCGCTGCAGGAGATGGCCAACAATATGAACAAGTCGCTCGAAAGCATTCGCATCCTGGCCGACAAGCTGGACGCGGATATGCCGGCT
Organism: uncultured Pseudomonadota bacterium; assembly: GCA_963780465.1. Classification (GTDB taxonomy): domain Bacteria; phylum Pseudomonadota; class Alphaproteobacteria; order Acetobacterales; family Acetobacteraceae; genus Acidocella. The sequence continues at coordinate 59,433 of CAWACI010000012.1, read as the reverse complement.
CTCATCGAGAGCGTGCAGCAGACCTCCAACCAGTCGCGCGTGCTGGTGGGGACCGCGACCAAGACGCTCGACACGCTGGAGACACAGCTAACGACCACGCTCTCCGACATCAACACTATGACGGCCGCCGCCACCACGCAGTTGAACGGGCGCGGTGCCGACCTCCATAAGCTGCTGCTCAACGCCAATACCACCGTTGTCCAGACGCAGCAGATGGTGACTGAGCTGCGCAATTTCACCTCTGCCCGATCTGACCAGCGCGCGGATATCGACGCGACCCTCCGTGATCTTGCCGCCGCCGCCGCCTCCATGCGCGGGTTCGCGAGCGAGATTGAACGCGAGCCACAACTTCTGTTGATGGGACGCCAGCCGTGAGACAAATCCCCTGCCCCCGCCCTTGGCCGTATTTGGCCCTTCTCGCTTTCGGCATGGCCGCTTGCCTCGCCGCCTGCGCCGCTCCGCCGCTCAAGGTCTATACGCTCGACGCGCCCGCCGTTCTGGTGGATACCGGCCCCGCACAGACGCAGGCGAGTTTGGAGGTGCGGCGCATCGTGCTGCCTGATTACCTCGACACGCAGGACATCGTGCTGCGCGAAGGCAGCCAGATTAACCGCAGCAACCATGCCCGCTGGGCGAGCCGGCTTTCGGTTGGCGCCACCGACCTCATCACCGCCCGCCTCGACGCCGCACGGCCTGACCTCTTCATCACCGACCAGCCGCAGGTGAGCCCGGCGCGCTACCGTCTGTTCATCAATATCAGCCGGCTGGATGTGAGCTGGGACGGCACGGCCTCGCTCGCCGCTGACTGGACGATTGTGCCCCGCGACGACCGGCGCCCGGAGCTGCATGACCGCACCGCCTTTGCGCTCACCGGGCCGGTGAAGACCGACGCGGATGTCGTGGCGCTTACCAATGCCGTTCTGGACGAGCTGGCCGTTCGGATCGAACGGGACGTGAGCCCCGAGCTGCCGCAGCGCGGCTAGTGTGCCATTCTCAATTGGCTTTAAATAACTCATCTGGAGGCGGCCTGGTTGAGCGCCGTTCTGGCGCGGTGGATTTTCTCCAGGATCGCTTCGCCTTTTGCTGTCCAGGTGTAGGGCTTTGGATTGGTATTCCGTTCCTTCAAATAAGCTTGAATATCATTGACCAATGCCCTAACTGACGCAAAGCTTCCGGCGCGAATGACGTCACCTGTCAGATCGGCAAAGAAACGCTCAACCAGGTTAAGCCAAGATGATGATGTGGGCGTGAAGTGCATCGTAAAGCGCGGATGCCGGGCGAGCCATGCCTTCACCTTGGGATGCTTGTGGGTCGCATAATTGTCGGCAATCAAGTGCAGATTGAGATGTTTCGGCGTCTCGCGGTCGATCTGCTTGAGAAAGCGGAGCCATTCGACATGGGTGTGGCTGGTTTCCGTGCGCGTGATGAGTGCGCCGGTCAACGTCGCCAGGGCGGCAAATAGAGTAATGGTGCCATGGCGGATGTAGTCGTGCGTCATGGTGCGCGGCCGTTTCGGCGCAAGCGGCAGGCCCAACTGCGTACGTTCCAACGCCTGGCACTGGCTTTTTTCGTCGCAGCACAGAACCAGCGCATTGGTCGGCGGGTCAAGATAAAGACCGATAACGTCCCAGAATTTCTCCTCGAAATGCGGGTCATTTGAAAGCTTGAAGGTTCTGGTGACGTGCGGTTTCAGTTCGTTCTTTGACCAGATACGCTGCACCGTGCTGGGCGATATGCCGGCATGGCAACTCATGCTGCGCACACTCCACCGAATGCGGTTGGCAGGCGGGCGCGTCACCTCTGTCACGACACGTTCGATCTTCAAAGGCGGGATCGACGGTTTACGTCCACGCCCCGTTTTATCGTTCAACCCGGCAATGCCAGACTTGCCAAAACGGTTCGACCACAGTGATACGGTTGGCACGGATGTCCCCAACCGGGCCGCGACCTCCGCAACTTTCAGCCCGCTCAGGCGCAGCAGGATGATCTCGGCGCGGAACCGATCTCGGTAGGCGCTGGTCGGCGCCTTTGCCCGGCGCTGAAGTTCACTCACAACCGCATCGGTCGTCACCAAAACCTCAGGGCGATTCATTAAACTGCTGCGATCATTTGTGTGGCTCGGCTTCGGTTGTCCTGGAAATGCTCGATTGCCCTTGTGGGTGACCGTGAAACCGAGCGCATGACTTTGAGAGCGAAGCTGGTGAGCGAGAAGACATTACGGGGTGCGTTGTCGAGCCGGTTGGTGTAGCCATCTTCTCCGAGCATGACGTCTTTGTTTCGATGCATGATCTCGATACCCCAATGCTTGCGGTTGAGGTTGAGAAGGTATTCAGCCGATGCTTCGTCTTTGGTCAGGCTGGTGATGAGATAGGCAATTTCCTGTTGCTCCTGCCACACGCCCTTCACCCTGCGTTGGCGTGAGCGGGTCACACGGCATATCTGGCTGACGGTTGGCCATTCCTGCGTGATGTCTGCGGCTTGGGCCGGCAACACTTCGATCTTGCGCCGTTCGATACGTCCATGCGCCTTGGTGGCGCCGCTATCGAAAGTTGCGAGGGGGAAAAACCGGCTCCGCGAAGGCCGTTTCAATATTTTTTCGCAATGTCTTTTGGTTGTTTTTGACGGGAAGAAGGTAGTCTCCGCCAGCGTCCACCACGGTCTGTGCAATGGCCCTCTGGCAGAAGATCGCATCACCGGTGACAATCCGGTCGCGCAAATCAAGCCGGGCGAGTAACTTCAGTGCATCAGGAATTTCCAGCCCCTTGCCGCGTGACGCCTCATGCGAAAGGATCGTCTGCAGACCTCCACAAAAAGCTGACAGCACGTGCTCGGCGCGGCCATCTCCATCCTTGCTTGCCCGCAGTGTCTTGCCGTCTATGGCAATATGACGGTCATCACTGTTATCCGCCAGCACGACCGCGCCCAGGATATCGGCAACGGCCTGGGCATCGAGGATGCGCAGCGTTTCGGTCAGCGTCGCGTGACAGGGGGTATGGCCACGCATAAAACCCAATTGCCGTTTTTGCACGTGCGTCAGGACTTCGCCCCAGAAGAAACGCTGCCTTCATGCCCCGCCGCCCACAAAGCATGGAAACCAAAATCAGACCGAGGATCGACCAAAGCCTGTAATCCCGTCCTTGCCGACCACGCGGATCGGGGATCCGTTCCAAAACCTTCTTCAACTCCATCGCCCAAACCTCAAAATCAGAGGTACTACCTAAATCATATAAAATCGCGTCGGATCAATAGGATATGGACTTCAACAAATTGCCCTGCCAAAACCTTGATTGGCCTTGCCATCTACCAAACTCCCCAGAAAGCTCAGGGGAATATAGGTTATTTAAAGCTAATTGCGAGACAGGACACTAGGGGGTGAGAGATGGTGACGATAACGGTTGAACATTTTCGCTAAAGCCTGACGGCGCAGGAGCCACCCGCGGGGCTGAGCCCGGCACTGGAAGCAGAATGACAACGCCCAAAGGACATTAAGCGAATGTCCGTTTTCAGGAACGCCGAACCAGCCAGCGCCGTGATCCGCCGGTATCCGTAGCGGCCATACTGACGTGCCAGGGCAATAATGTCCTGCGTCAGCGCCGCCTCATCATCGGCCGTCCTGGGCGCCTTGCGCCGCGTGCTCCGTGGTTGCCCCAAAACACGGCAGACAAACCGTTCCGAGACACCGAGCTGGGTTACAGCGTGCCTCACACAATCCCGGCGGCGCGCCAGGCTTAGAAGTTTCCCGCAGCAGCTTCTTTCAGAACCAATTTCTCAAGCGTCAGGTCCGAAACCGCCCGCCGAAGTCGTGCATTCTCAGCCTCCAGCTCCCTCAGCCGCTTAACCTGATCGACCTTCAACCCGCCATATTCCTGGCGCCATCGGTAATACGTCGCGTCCGTCACCCAATCGACCGGATCGCGTCAATTGCCGGCTTCCCCTGCGACGTCAAAACCTCGACATGGCGCAGCTTCGCGATAATCTCCTCAGGCTTATAAATCTTCCGCGGCATAACCCACCTCCATAACAAAACTACATCAAAGGTGGATCACTTCTACGGGGGCAGACCATTGTCGTAGAAATCGGTGAATACGCCCAAACCCGTCGTGAGGACGGCGCGCCAATGGAAACTGGAGAAACGTTGGCCGTCCAACGCCTGGAATGAACCGGCTTTTGACATGACAAAGGCTCCAAGATGAAAACGCCAGGAGCCATGCCATATGAACATCAAATGTTTTAGAGGCGGTTCAGTAACGTTGCCGTTCCGAATTAATGACCTGTTTTAATCGGTTCATCCCCGCGCGCGGGAAACGATACCATCCGGCATAACAGTGCCCCTTCAGATGCATTTAATGCGATCGCCCAGGCAATGAGCATCCGTCAGTTTGAACCCGGCCCGCGCCGGCCTCTGGCCGCTGTTCGAACCTGGCGCGGTTGCGGCTGGGTGGTGACGCCGAGACCAACCGGGCGGTGGGGATTGTGATGGGCTGGTGTGCCAAGGGATCTGCCGAAGATCATCCCAGCCTGCTAACCTCCGGCTACACCCGCAGGGTAGAGTTTAGGATAATTGAGGCCTTTACACCGAAGTGATCGCTCGCCAACAGACCGGTTTCTGGATCTGGTCGATCGAGGACGGTCGACACGTCGACCACCCTCCGATCTTCCATGTCTTTCCAAACCTGCATGAGGATATGGTCGATGCAGGCGCCATCACCATTGCCGGCCCATGTCGCCGCCGCCAGCAGGCCGGCTAACCGTCGACAGTCAACCAGCCGGCCGCCGCTCGGAGAACTGACATTCACGAATTCCTCTGCATCGGCCGCGGCATTGAAATCGCCGCCGACGATCACAATCGTTGCCGGCGACACGCCTGCCAGTTCTGTCACTACGGATTCAAATTGCCGACGACGGAGTGCTTGTGCATCGAGCAAATGGGTCAGATGCAGGGAGACCGCCAGGATGGCGCCCGCAGGATGGTCGATTTCGACGAACAGAGCGGCGCGTTCTCCGTCTCTGGGGTCACTCGGCAGCGGCACCGCCCGCCACCTACGGATCGGATGACGGGACAACACTGCCAGTCCCGACGTGCTGATCGCTTCAGCGCCCTCGCAAAGACGAATTTTCCTGCGGCCGGCCCAACTCGCCGAATGGAAGCCCATCGCACCGGCAAGAGCGGCGGTGGTATCGCAGCCAAGCACGGGCGCAGCAAAGCATTCTTGCAAGAGCAGGATATCCGCATCCAGCCGGCCGATTTCCTCGGCCATTAGCCGAAGTCTCGCCTTATATGCACCGTCTCCCTTCCAGGTATTAAGCGTCATTACGACGAGAGAGTCGTTCGGGACTTTTCTTGGCAAAACCACAGTCAATCTTTCCTGAGTCGGCGACATTTGGCCTCCAATTGATGGCCTGTGGCCGGTTTGGTGAACAGTAAGTTAAGCTAGCACGGCTTTGGCTTCGAACTCCATTTGGCTGAGATACCCCAGTCACCGACCGCAGGCGGGAATTGACCGTGTTCATCGCCGAGCCGGACCATGCCCACGCGCCGCAGGGGACCGCGTTCCACTTCACCATTCCCATCGCGGTTGACGAGGTACCGTCGTGCGACGTGAATGTCTGCCGCTCCTATGTCTCACCTAAAAGCTGACAGGCAGCTCAGTGCAGAGTTTCGGACCCGCAGGCGCACGAAAGTCCCCGAAGAACGAACCCGCGAGCCAGAGGCTGGGACTATGGGGATTGGTGATTTTCGGTGAAACATATGGCGCTGGATTGGCGCCATATGGTGGTCCTTGGGCTTGGATTTTGTCCGGTTATTCCGTCTCTGTTGCGCCTGACGGGGCGCTTTGCAGGAGCGTCTGTGGTACGGCGCACCTGGCTCACCGTCATGGGCAAGGCATGTGACCGCTTGGGCGCGAGGAGCGGCTTGGCGGCGCTACATTGCGCAGGAAGGCGCGCTGATCGGCCTGGTTCTGCGCCTCGCCGAAGAAGGCCAGTTGCCCGGCGGCATAGAGCGCCATCAGCCCCGCGAGGAACAGACGGAAGAACAGGCGCGAGGGCACCCGCACCAGCCGCAGGAAGCTGGCGCGTGCGGCGACCCAGCGCTGGCTCCCCAGGAAAGCCCAGACGGCGCGCTGGATCGACTTGGGCAGGCGCGTGTAACGTGAGGCACTGGGGAACATCCTGTATAGATGTCCCATCAAAAAGTCATTGAACTGCCATATAGACCCCGTTGTGCTTACCACACGCCTTAACTATTCCGGAGACCCCGGGGAGCGCCCCGCTGTCTGCTAGGGCTTCCACGAGGGGACGCAATATAAGGAATCCGAACGTGACTTTTACTAACAAGCTCCTGACCGGCATTGCCACGCTGGCGATCGCCGGTTTCGTCGGATTCACCGGGAGCGCAAGCGCTCAAACGGCTGATGTGCCGCTGGTTGAAAGCGGCTCAAGCCTGCTCTATCCGGTGCTCAACCTGTGGGTCGCCGCCTTCTCCGCCAGCCATCCGGGGGCACACATCACCACCACCTCCACCGGCTCGGGTGCCGGCATCTCGCAAGCGATGCAAGGGATGATCAATATCGGCGCGTCCGACGCCTATATGTCCGACCCGCTGGTGGCAAAGCACCCGACCATGATGAACATCCCGCTCGCGGTCTCCAGCCAGGTGGTGAATTTCAATCTGCCGGGTGTGAAAACGCTGAACCTTTCCGGTCCGGTCCTGGCCAAGATTTATGAAGGCAAGATCACGCGCTGGAACGACCCGGCGATTGCCGCGGTGAATCCCGGCGTGTCTCTGCCGGCCCATGCCATCGTTCCGCTGCACTACGCGGACAGCTCAGGCGACACCTTCATGTTCACCCAGTATCTCTCCGCCACGGACGCGGGCTGGGCGCGCACGATGCATTACGGCACCACCATGTCCTGGCCGGCCATCCCGGGCGCGCTCGGCGCCATTGGCAATTCCGGCGTGCTGACCGCCGCCGCCACGCACCCGTATTCGCTGGCGTTTATCGGCATCTCCTATGCCAGCCAGGCCGCCGCGGATGGTCTTGGCCAAGTCGCCTTGCTGAACAAGGCCGGCCATTACGTGCTGCCGACCAGCGACACCATCGGCGCCGCCGCGGCAAGCTTCGCCGCCAGCACCCCGGCCGATGAGCGCATCAGCATGATCCTGGCGCCGGGCGCGAACGCTTACCCGATCGTGAATTATGAATACGCGATTGTTGACAGCAGCCAGCCAACCCCGGCCGTGGCGAAAGCCGTGCGCGACTTCCTGAGCTATTCGATTACCGCAGGCAACGCGCCGAGCTTCCTGTCGAAAATGCACTTCCAGCCGCTACCAGATTTTGTGCGGGCCCTTTCGACAGCGCAGATCGCCAAAATCAAGTAAATCTGACATCTCCCTCCCGGCCGTTAACAGCCGGGAGGGCTTTTATGCAAGCTCTGGGCGCCCGAAAGCCAAATCGAGCGCGCCCGGCTGCCCAGCACCGGCGCCATCCATCAACGCTTGAGCGGCGGCGTGCTCGAGGCCGAGGCCTATGATCGCGACATGCCGGCGCGGATGCAATCGACGCTATACTAGTGTGCCGATTCTCAATTGGCTTTAAATAACTCATCTGGAGGCGGCCTGGTTGAGCGCCGTTCTGGCGCGGTGGATTTTCTCCAGGATCGCTTCGCCTTTTGCTGTCCAGGTGTAGGGCTTTGGATTGGTATTCCGTTCCTTCAAATAAGCTTGAATATCATTGACCAATTCCCTAACTGACGCAAAGCTTCCGGCGCGAATGACGTCACCTGTCAGATCGGCAAAGAAACGCTCAACCAGGTTAAGCCAAGATGATGATGTGGGCGTGAAGTGCATCGTAAAGCGCGGATGCCGGGCGAGCCATGCCTTCACCTTGGGATGCTTGTGGGTCGCATAATTGTCGGCAATCAAGTGCAGATTGAGATGTTTCGGCGTCTCGCGGTCGATCTGCTTGAGAAAGCGGAGCCATTCGACATGGGTGTGGCTGGTTTCCGTGCGCGTGATGAGTGCGCCGGTCAACGTCGCCAGGGCGGCAAATAGAGTAATGGTGCCATGGCGGATGTAGTCGTGCGTCATGGTGCGCGGCCGTTTCGGCGCAAGCGGCAGGCCCAACTGCGTACGTTCCAACGCCTGGCACTGGCTTTTTTCGTCGCAGCACAGAACCAGCGCATTGGTCGGCGGGTCAAGATAAAGACCGATAACGTCCCAGAATTTCTCCTCGAAATGCGGGTCATTTGAAAGCTTGAAGGTTCTGGTGACGTGCGGTTTCAGTTCGTTCTTTGACCAGATACGCTGCACCGTGCTGGGCGATATGCCGGCATGGCAACTCATGCTGCGCACACTCCACCGAATGCGGTTGGCAGGCGGGCGCGTCACCTCTGTCACGACACGTTCGATCTTCAAAGGCGGGATCGACGGTTTACGTCCACGCCCCGTTTTATCGTTCAACCCGGCAATGCCAGACTTGCCAAAACGGTTCGACCACAGTGATACGGTTGGCACGGATGTCCCCAACCGGGCCGCGACCTCCGCAACTTTCAGCCCGCTCAGGCGCAGCAGGATGATCTCGGCGCGGAACCGATCTCGGTAGGCGCTGGTCGGCGCCTTTGCCCGGCGCTGAAGTTCACTCACAACCGCATCGGTCGTCACCAAAACCTTGATTGGCCTTGCCATCTACCAAACTCCCCAGAAAGCTCAGGGGAATATAGGTTATTTAAAGCTAATTGCGAGACAGGACACTAGTGCCTGACAGAAAACTCTGATTTTTTTTTAGCGCGCAGCGCCGTCGTCTGCATTTGTGACGCGATCTCCGGCGCATCGAAACGAAATTGTTGAATGATCAGGAAAGAATCAAGTAATTTCTCTAAATATCCCGATACCGAACGAGTTTGAGGCGCACGTCTCTCAACGCCTCCGATTGCGCCTTTCCTCATGCATGCTATGCTGCTTTTTTGTAAGGTCCTCGATGACGGTTGGCATCTTTTTGCCGGAGTACAGTCCCGAGGCGCTGAATGTTACGCGCAACCACCGCAAGGGCAACGTAACGCCTGAACCCTGCAATGCCATGGTCCGGACACTTGTCCAGGCCGTGGGCCTCCAGCGCATTAATGGCCAATTCGACGGCAGAATGCTGCTGACGTAAGCGGATGAACTCAGGCTCGGATTCTCTTGCCCTGTCCAGCGCTGACAGCCTGCCCTTCCTGGGAAGCACGAGCAAATCCAGGCTCTCCGCGAGTTTTGCCTGGTTGACCTTGCTGTGGAATCCCTTGTCGAAGCTGAAGGCCATAACCTGACCGAAGCGTTCCTTGGTCTCTGTCACGATCGGCACCGCGATCTGCTCGTCGCTGATTTTCTCCATCACCTTGTGGTGCAGAATGAACCTCAGCTGGTCCTCAACAATGCAGACGCGCAGTCCCAATTCCATCGGCACGCCTGCCTTGCCCTTGCTGATCCACTCGGTATGCGGCTGGAAAATAGAAAAGACCTTCTCCCCATGCGGGATGGTCTCGCCCAGCAGCACCCGACGACGGATCTGCTCGATTTGCCGCTCGGCATGGCCGATATATTCATCGAGCACACCCAGGAAAACTAACCTGGGCAAAGGCTGCTCTACGAGCAACGCGCGCAGGCTGCGTGCCCGTTCCAGGTAGTCTGCCGCCAGTTCCAGATAGGCCCGATGCGCTTGTTGGATTTCGTCCTGCTTCGCAAGGCGTTTCTGCTCATCCTTGCCGGTTGAATGCTTCAGCTGTTGGATGTGGCGATGATATTTCTTGAACTTTCGGATCAGATGGGCGCTCTGGCGCCACCCGGGCAGTCCATGCGTCTCAGAGAGTTCAGAGCAGCTCTCCACGGTCTTGCGAATGGCATCGTACAGCAGGTTGATGTCGGTGGGATAATGGACGTTCGTCTCCACCACAAAAAAGTCACAACGCACCTCTAGACCTGCGTCCGGGCTTTTTTTTAGCGTCTGATGACCTGCACTGACAACGATCTGGTTGATCCGGTCGAGTAACTCGGGGGTGAACAGCTGCAGGTTATCCTTCAGTGTCTGCAACTCATAGTGGCTCTCGTCGGACCAATCGCTGTGTTCAAGCATCTTGCGAAGAGTGCTGTGCTGGTTGGCCAATTCCTGAACCCGGTCATAGTCGATGTTCAACCCCAACCGGAGCACGCCCAGAACCAGGATCTTCCACTGCTCCATGCCGGGACGCCCCGTCTTCCGGCTGGCCTTGCCTGCCCCGCCGCTGCGCTCGGGAAGGATCTCTGCAAGGACCGAGAAGACCCGCTCACGTAATTGCGGGTCCGTGTAGAGGTGTTGCAACCCGCGTAATAGCTGCGGGATATCATCGCGGGACTTCGGGTCCAAAACGATCGAGGAGATGTCCGTCTGACCAAACATCATTTGAGTGTTGATAACTTTGCGCAATTTTCTCTTAACGAAGATTTGCCGGTTTTGCTCTGCCAGAACGGTTTGCCAACCCATTTCTATGGGGAGAACCGAAGCCAGCCGTCAAAAATTAGCGGAGTTGCTACATCAGATCAAGATTCTTCGAACCGACAACTTTAGAAAACGTCCGGTTTAACACGGGTATTTTGGGGTTTTCGGCCAAACACTATACTAAAGAATTTTCGCCTCAAAATTCGCAAGCGCAGCGGCACATGTGGTGTTTTTTGTTTTCCACAACACAAAAATGCCCTTCGCCGGTCTCTCGGACCCAGCAAACGCACCGACGTCATCGCCTATCTGGCGCAACTCGCTCAGGCCCAGAAATAGGTGCGGCGTGGTCTGAGCAGTGCCGACCCGCGTGTCGCCAACAAAAGAAGGAACCCGTTGGCGAATCAAGGAGGGTTTCGAAACAGCCAAAAACGAACTCGGCCTCGACCATCACGAAACCCGCTCCTGGCATGGCTGGCATCACCACGTCTCACCCGTCACGCTCGCCTACGCTATGATGGCCGTTGTCCATATCGTGCCAACGCCATCACACAAAAAAAAACGAAGCCCGCGCCGAAGGACCGGTTTTAGGCGCGTTAGGGCCGGGAGCGGCAAGGCTCTTCTGGAGCAGACAATGAGGGCAAGCGGACCTTCGTCGTCGCGGGTCGGGCGGCTGTTCCCGACCCAAGTCGGGCATCGGCCGGCCCGGGTGGTGATCCCACGAGCGGACGTTCAGCGCCGCCCAGCTCTGACGGCTGTGCGCCTCCGTCCCAGCTGGGGCGCGAAGCTCATGCACGGCGTTCCCCGCCTGGGCCTGGACAACAGCGTGCCGTCTCCCTGACTTCTGATTTGATCGGGCGGCGTTTTGCGCGTCGCTCTTGTTCTGTTCTCATCTTTGGTTGATGCCGCTTTGCCCAGCCTTCGAGGCATCAAGGTAACGAATTTTCCGGAAGCGATGCGAGCGGCGGCGCAATGACCTCCAGCGGACGCCGTCCCGCTCCCCACCCCCACCACCGCCGCCGCGACCACATCACCCGCCCCGACTCATAGCCCCACATCACGCCCCCCGCGATCCGCCCTGATACCCCCAACAAGCGCCCTCCAACCCCCACCAAATACCGAACGTAAACACGCGATCCCACCCACACCTCCATAAATTTCGCCCACTCATACACTCCCCCGCCGACGCACCGTCCCGAACTCTGCCCGACCGCCGACAACCCGCCCTGCGCGACAGCCCACCATCAGCGCCATCCAGCCCGCATATCCGCGACCATCACCCGCCGCCCGACGCATCGACCCGCCCCACACAGCGGCCCAAAAAATCTTACCGCGACTAACCCCACCCGCCCGCCGCCACGCCATAAACCGCGTCAGATCACATATGGAGACCGCGTATAACAGAACGCTTCTCGCCATCAGCACCACCCCCAGCACGTACGCCGCGTACTGGTCACCAGCGCCACCATCCCGGCGCCGAACCAGACCGAAGTCGGGCGCAACCGCAACCGCCCCGGCGGCACCGGGCAGCGGCCCGGTCTCGGCCGCCACGCGGCCTCGATCCCGCGCACGACCTGCTCCGCCTCCTCCGGCTGGCCATGCGTCATCAGCCAGCGTGGCTTCGCGCGGCCAGCCCAAGGACCCCGCCGAGCCCGAAGGCGACCCGCCAGCCGAACTCTGGCGGGATCAGGCGGGGATCGAGCGCAATCAGCGAGCCGCCGGCCCCGATCGCGGCTCCGATCCAGAACGAGCCGTTCACCACCAGATCGGTGAAGCCGCGCCGCCGCGCAGGGATGAGTTCCTGGATCGCCGCGTTCACCGCCGCATACTCGCCCCCGATGCCCGCCCCGGTAAGGGCGCGAAACAAGGCGAAGGAGGTGAAGCTCCAGGCGAGCCCAGCGGCCAGGGTCGCGGTTAGATAGACTAGCACCGTCACCGCAAACAGCCGCTTGCGCCCCAGCCGATCGGCCAGCCAGCCGAAGCCGAGTGCACCGACGACCGCGCCCGCCAGATAGGCGCTGGCACTGGCGCCCACATCCGCGGCCGACATTTGCAGCACAGGGCTTTGCGCAATCGCCCCAGACAGGGACCCCACCAGGGTCACCTCCAAACCATCGAGAACCCAGGCAATCCCCAGCCCAGTAACCACCAGCCAGTGGAACCGGGCCCATGGCAATCGATCCAACCGTGCCGGCACATCCGTCTCTACCATCGCCATTGCATATCCCCCGCGCAATCGCGAGCATTCCGCTCGTGAGCGAGCGTCCCACGCATACCCACCAGATGATCATCGCGAAGAGGAGACGGTACGACAACACATCTAAAAACCTCGTAATGCTAGCCCGCGCCTATCTTGAAGAGTTGCATGGCGATGCCGCCGAATATCAGCACCTGCACGCCGCCGAACAGCAAGGCGCGGCGGTGAAAAGGGCGCCTAGGCTTTCCGCTCGCTGGCGTTGGGGTGGGACGCCTCTGAGCCGCCCAGAAGATGGCCATCTTGGGCGCACGCCGGCCACCATGGTGGGGCGGCATGGGGCCGAGAGCGGAATGGCAGTTCGGAAGTACGCGGGCCCACAAACCGCCCGTTCGCTCCGCTGTAACCGGTCGGCCGGTTTCGACCCAAGTCGGGCAATAGGCCGGCCCGGGAGGTAATCTCAGATGCGGACGTTCAGCGTCCGCCCAGTTCTGACGGCTGTGTGCCCATACACGCCATCACAGGACGCAAAGACGGTTCCCTAAAGGCATGCTTCAGCTTGGGACTTTGTCAGGTACAAGTTGCCGCCGAGGCTTCTAAGGGGGCAGGGTAAATTCAGGATTGCTTTTCATTCAGCACCTACGGTCAAAAAGGTAGGTTATCCAATGACCATCATGTGGGACCTATTGCACCAAGGGAAAGTCGGCGAGTGGAGAAGTTTTTCCGTTGCTGAAATGCAACCTACCCTTCCACCCCCTATAGTGTCGATGAGGGGAGCATGAATTGCTTGACCGACTTAGAATGCGTGGCAGAAAACTGCCAGGACAAATACACGATGCTAGATAGTAATTTAGAATATTGCTATGACGAGTGTAACACGGGATGACAAATTCTATTTTTAAACGTCAGGTAATTTTGATTTAGCCCACTTCTGTATAGAGGGTAGCTCAATGTATGATATTAAATGGCATGACCACCATGGCATAAAAACTACATCTTCTGCGAAGACCATAATTGATATCCTCATGTCGCTCCTCAATTTGGAGGCTGTTTTGGACGTCGGGTGTGGCGACGGACGTTGGTTGTCGGTTTGTCGTGCGAAAGGGGTCGCCACTATTTCAGGCGTGGATGGTCCGTGGACAGATCTAAATGGATTGAAAATTCCTTCTGAATTTTTAACGCTCAAGGAGCTTTCTCTGCCCTTCGATCTTAATCGCCGATTTAGTTTGGCTATCAGCCTAGAAGTCGCTGAGCATGTAGATAAGAAATTTTCTGAAGTGTTTGTCGATAACCTTGTCCGTCATAGTGACGTAGTTTTGTTTAGCGCCGCCATCCCATTTCAGGGAGGATTTCGTCATATCAATGAACAGTGGCAATCCTACTGGGCAAACCTTTTCGAAGACAGAGGATTTTTAAATTACGATCTGTTTAGAAATCAAATTTGGAACGATAACGATATACACTTCTGGTATAAACAAAATATGATTATGTACATCAACAGCAATAATTTCGATATAATTAGTAAAGTTTTAAACTATATTAAGGAGAAAGCTATTCAGAGGCTACCTTTAGATATCGTCCATCCCGAATTGTATGAGTGGACAGCTTCTTATAAAAAAATAGCATTTAGGCCGTTGGCTAAGGAATTCCATAAGCAATTTTCGAAGAAAATTACCGATACCATAATGCGTAAAGTTCAGGGAAATTATTGAACGGTTTTATCTGAGTAACTCCACCCAAAAATACATCAAGGACAGAGTGCTTCTAAGGGGCAGACAGAGGCGCAACCCGAATGTCCGGTTTCACCGCATCCCTGGCTTGGAAGCGGACGGAGCACTATCCTGCGACCGAAGTGGAAGCGCCTTGTTGCATGCCGCGCGGATCGCGCGGCGGCGCGGCTTCTGAGTTACGATCCGGAGCAGGCTACGGTTCGCATTCCTCGCAAAGTCATCGAAGGCGGCTCCTATCTATACGCGGCCAACTATTGCCGCAGATACCGGCCAGCGGCACGGCATCCGCGGATGGTGGACAGCACCACGTGTAGCACGTGCCATATCGGGTTCCGGTGCGTCGTCCGTATAAAACTGAGGGAGAAGCGTGGTGAAACGTAGTAGGCTGGCACTCATTATCGGTTTATGCGCCGGCGTTGGCGTGGGATTTTTGCCGCCTGGCGGCACCGTGGCCCTCGCGCAGACCGTGCCGAAATCATCAATCAGTGATGAGGCGCGCTCCGCAATTACCCAAATGGGTAAAACACTGATGGAGAAAAACTTCTCGTTCCAAGTCCGGACAATCCGAGAATATAAGGGCGATGGTGGTTTGCCTCTGCATATCGAGCACGAATTCAAGGTGACAGTTCGCCGACCCGACCGGCTACTGGTTGATGTATCCGGCGACGACGGACAGCGAACGCTGATCTACGACGGCAAGACTGTCGTGATCGCTCTGGGGGATGGGGCCTGACTGTATGTGTACCCGGTTTGTTTACACGCCTACCACCGCCTCACCATCACGGTGGCACAAGCATTGGCATAGGTCCGCAGGCATGGCTCGCCGATATCCTCGCCCGCATCGCCGATAATCCGGCACACAGGCTCGGCGAATTGATGCCCTGTTGGGGTGGACGGCCCAACGGCATCGAATGTGCCAATATAGGGTCGAACAACGAACCCAATGAAAGGGCCGCCCAATGGAATTTAAACGTATTTCGATCGACACGTCCAAACATGTTTTTACGATCCACGGGGTCGATAAGGAGGAGCGCCCGGTGTTGCGTCGCGAGATCAGGCGCGCTCAGGTCGAACCATTCTTCGCCAAACTGGCGCCCACGGAGGTGGTTCTCGAAGCTTGCGCCGGTTCGCACCATTGGGGGCGGGTGCTCGGCGGCATGGGCCACCGGGTGAGGTTGATCCCGCCGCAATACGTGAAACCGTTCGTCAAGCGGAGCAAGAACGACCGCAACGATGCGGAGGCGATCAGTGAGGCGGCATCACGTCCAACCATGCGCACCGTTCCAGTCAAATCGGCGGATGACCAAGCTGCGACGATCATCGTGAAGCATCGGGAGCTCATGGTGAACCAACGGACCCAGGCGATCAACGCGTTGCGGGGGCACGCGGCGGAATTCGGCATCGTTGCCGCCAAGGGATGCGCGAACGTTAACGCATTGCTTGCTGTTCTGTTGGTCGATGAAACGGTTCCGGCAATTGCAAAAGCGATGTTTGAGCAAATGGGCCAGCATGTCGCTGATCTCGACGCCAAGATTGAGGTGCTGGAGAAACAACTGCTCGAACAGCACAAGGCCAACGCGGTCAGCAAGCTCCTCGCCGCAATTCCCGGCGTCGGGCCAATCACCGCGATTACCATGGCGCTGACCGTGAACCCCGCGAACTTTGAGACCGGAAGGCATTTTGCGGCATGGATTGGGCTGACGCCACGAGAACATTCCACTGGCGGAAAGCATCGCTTAGGGAGGATAAGTAAGGCAGGCAGTGAGAGGCTACGGCAACTGCTCGTGGTCGGGGCGATGGCGGTGATCCGCTACGCCAAGCCAGGCAGCAAGTCGGCTACCGCCTGGCTGTTGCAATTGCTGGAGCGCCGGCCGCGGAAGGTCGCGGCGATCGCTTTGGCCAACAAGATGGCCCGGATCATCTGGGCCATGATGGCGCGTGGTGAAGCGTATCGGCGTCAGCCGATCGCCGCCTAATCCGCGCGCCGGTGCCGAGGGTTTAAGAGCATAGCAAGAGATGATGATCGGTCGAACCGACGAATGACAAAATCCGCCCAATTCCAAGGCATTCTATGCCGTTGCCCTGATTGGATGTCATTCGCGGAACCCATCTGGGCCGGCGGCCATGATGCCGCGTACATAGGCCGAACGCATGACCGCTTTCGAACCGCCATCGAATCTTGTAAATTCCTACTTGAACTCAACGGGCCGTCCACGCATGGAATTGGACCAGGCGGCCGGTCGCAACTGTGCCTTACGCGGCATGACCACGCAACTCAATAAGGGGCACTTCTATCAACTCCGTTTTTGACCGATAGGAAGTGATAAAAAACCGATGAAAGGTTGTGGACGGCAAGGGCTTTGCGCGGTTTTTTGGTTTTTACCTCCGGTTTTCTCCTTCTATTTACCCATTTTTCAGCAATTGGACGCACCTATCCTGTCGCGGCATTGGCACGCATGAGAAAGGTAAAGCGCGAGATGTTGTAGGCCATAGTCTCGATCCCGATTTTGGCCTGGGCGCGAGCAATGCCGATTGTGCGAACGTAGCAACCATTCATCGCCGTTTCGATATGACCAAAGACATGCTCGACCCGTACGCGCACACGGGAACGCGCTTGATTGGCGGCTTCTTGTTCCGGCGTCAGCGGTTTGTTGCGATAGGCGCGTTCGTGAATGTGGGATGTGCAGCCCTTTTCCTTCAGCCGTGCTTCTTGCTCGTCCGAACGGTAGGCGCTGTCCGCCCACGTGTCTTAGCTGTCGTTGCCTGGATCAAGAATATTGTCCAACTCATGACTGTCGTGGACGCTCGCGTCCGTGACTTTGTATTGGCGGATGAGCTTGTGCTTGCGATCAACATTGACGTGGTTTTTATAGCCGTAAAAAGCGACACCGTTTTTCTTTGTCCAGCGAGCGTCCGTGTCCTTGTGCGCTTTCTTCTTGTCGCTCCAATCGGCGGGCACTTCGCCTTTCTTGATCTTCTCGTTGTCGTCGCGCCCGTTGCGCTGGCGCGGCGCTTCAACAAAGGTGGCGTCGATAATCTGGCCTCCACTCGCCTGAAAGCCCGCAGATTCCAGCATGGCATCGAATTGCGCGAACAGCTTCTCTACTGCTTTGGCTGCGATCAACATCTCGCGGAATAGCCAGATCGTACGCGCATCGGGAACATTATCGTGCAGTTGCAGCCCTAAAAACCTCATAAAGCTCAGGCGATCAAGAATTTGATATTCGGTTTGTTCATCCGACAGGTTGTACAAAGCCTGCAACACCAGAACTTTGAACATCAAGACCGCATCAAAAGGAGGACGTCCTCCTTTGTCCCGCGGCTTCCGTGCCAACGCCGTGTCCAGCACAGGCCGAAACGCCTCCCACCCAACCAACTGATTAACACGCTCAAGAAAATCTCGCGTTTTCAGCAACTTCGCGTGCCGCTTGGTAAGTGGGGCAAAAGTGTTGGTTAATCCGCTATTTTTTGCTTGCGCCGACTCGCAGCCGCGGACTTTTTAAATCGTATGCCACCGTTCGTCACCCTTTCCACCCTTTCCGGGCTGAAGCGTCCAGCGCTTGAAGCACTCCTGGTTGAACTGTACGGTGAAGAAGCCAAGCTGAAACAGACCATCGCCGAATTGCGGGAAGAATACGCGCGGTTGAAACGTGAAAAGTTGTAAGAGCGGCCCAAGTTTAGGTGAGCGCTGCAGCACGCTGCGAGCGAGCGCGCGCGATCGAATAGATGCGCTGATCCAACGTGTTCGCCGCGGCGGCCTGTCAGGCGGGGCGGCGTCGCGCTCTGACGTAATGGTCGAGCGGTTCAATGATCACTGCCCCCACTACTTTGAACCTGCTGCCCAGGAAATTCCAGACTGCGACACCGAGTTTGTCGCATGTCTTCGCGAGGCTGAGGAACGCGTCGCGGCAATCCCGTCCGACCTCGCTGCGAGTTCCGGCGCTGATCTTGCGCCTCGTGACATGACAGCGGATGTCGTTTTCCGATCCGTTGGTGTGGAGCGGAATTTCCGGTTGTTCCAGAACCATCAACAGTTCGGCCTTATTGGCGTGCAGCCGCGCCAGCAGGCGGTCCAGCGTCACGAAGCCGGTGCGGCGGAGGAAAATACGGTCAAAGCGGGACCGTAACTCCTGAACCCGCCGCTTGGTCGGCTTCAGTTGGTAGGTCTTCAGATCCGCGTAAAAGTCCCAGATCAAGCCACGAACTCGCGTCTGAGCGGCGCGATGCTTGTCGGTGAACGTGTCCAGCTTATGCACCAGCCGTTCTGCGTGAACCCAACACAGGGCGTGCCGGCCGACGTTGAACTGACCGGCATCATCGCTCAGAATCACCGCGTCGCACAGAAATTCATGCGCCTGAACGCTGCCCCACAGCGCCCCTTCGGTGGCGAGCTGAACCGGGTTGGGCGTGACCTTCAGAGCGGTGAAGCCGAGCTGGTCGAGATGCGACAGCCACGCGGCCTGATCAGCGAACCACGTCTGTGGTCCCGCCGCCAATAAGGCGATCGACGAGGCTGGCAAGCCATGCTCGCGCATATAGCCGTAAGCCGCATCATTAAGGACGTAATCGGTATGTCCGGCACGCAGCAGATCAAGGAAATTCATGCGGCTCTTCGAGGGCCGAGTTCGGAACCAGGTAAACCATTCATTGCCGATTTGCGTGCAGAAGCCGTTCTTCCCGGCATGGCGCGCGCCGGTGTCGTCCACGCTGACCCAGGGCGATGTCTCCAACCCCGCACGCAGAACATCCTGGGCTTCGGCGATCAACGCCTCGTGGTTCTCATTCAACAGGCGAACCAGCTGCCGCTTTGAGATCGAAACCCCTACCGATCGCAACAAGGCGAGCAGCCGTGGCATCGTCGATTGACCCTGGTGGTACTGCACCAGCACGAACCTGCGAAGTTCTGGACCGAAATGGCCTTCGATCCCCTCAGGCAATGGCGCCAGGATCGTCCGGCCGTCCGGGGTGATCCAGCGTTCGCGCAGGTAGCAGGTCGCCTTCGCCGAAATCACCAGGTCCTGGACCAGAAACGGTTCATGACCTTTGAAAATCGATCCTGGCGGGATATCGACACGGATCACTTCGTCCTCGACCTGGACCCGCGGGGTGACCTTACCCCGGCCAGGCCGCTTGATATGATTGGCGGGTTTTGCTGGCGCGGTGCCTTTGTCCATACCGCTCGGCTTGATGTTCGGGCGGCCTTTCAGACCTTTCAACCGCGCGTTCTCTTCGCGCAAATCGGCGACGGTCTGCTTCAGCTCGACTATCTCACCGGACTGTTCAACCAGGAGCGCTTCAAGCTCTGGACGCTTCAGCGCGGAAAGGGGGGAAAGGGGGGAAAGGGGGGAAAGGGGGGAAAGGCGCGGCACATCATGCAAAGAGTCCATCGCCGCGAAATCGGCGCAAGCAAAAAATAACGAGTTACCAACACTTTTGCCCCACTTACGCCGCTTGGATACGTCGAAAAATCCCGCCTGTTTCATCCGTCCGCTCTTGAATAGGGGTCGGACGCTTTGATGACGACTACATCAATAGGGTTTTTAGAAGTGCCATATAATCAATACTCTCTATTCAACACTCTATCATCAGGGATTACATATCGCCGATTAAGAATGAATGCGCGCCGCATGCGCACGGGCCGGTCCTGTCTCACCAGCAGCCGCCTGCCGACCGGTCTCTGTAGCGTCGAATGAGGTCGCGCGTTGGCGGGCTCCGGGCATTGGCCATAGTTCCGCCTCCGCGTACCCTGCCCTCCTGTTTGCAGAGCGCGCGGCAACTCGGGGGCATCTTCGCCTTTTGCTGAGCACCCCGTTATCGAGGGGTCAAATCGCCTGCCCCGCAGTCCCGCGCCTCACGGCGTTGGTGAAGGTCTTACCTTCTCGCTGCGGCCCGAAGGAATGGGCATAATCGGCTCAGCCATATCCATCAGGCCGATGCCGGCCAGTCTGGGGGTCGGAGAAGTCCGCGTCAGCAGCCGCAGCCGCCGTGGCGGGTGAGAACCCGGCTTCGTCTCGCGCGCAGAGTGGCGGCGCGCGCGCCCTTTGCTTCCCAGTGATCCGGGCTCCGGTCCGCCGGTTTCCCGGCGGATAGAGCCCCCACAGGGCAGACCCCGGTTTGCTCCGGGGTGGGGACAACACGTCCGCTCCGAGTTCGATCAGATGCGCCCGGGCCTGTCCGTCCGCCGGGGCGGCACGTTAGGCACCGCCTCCACGGTGGACGAAGCCTTGGTCGCCTAGTCAACATCAAAATCCGTGTCGAGCGGCAAGGTGCATTGGTCGCGCATGCCGCAATGCCTCAACACGAACGGCGGCAAGACGCCGCCGTTCGCAGATTGCCCAGTAGGCCGGCGCCGGTAGACCAAGCCGCAAGCCATCACCAGCGGGACGATCCGTAACGCCTCACGCCGCCTCGAACAGTGCCTGGCCGACATACGCGCCCTTCGCGGCACCCGGAGGGCAGGCGAAAATCCCGCCCCCGACATGAGTCGTAAATTGGTTGAGCGCATCGATCCTGGACATCGCCTCGAAGATCCGAATGAACCCCGTGCGTGGGTCCTTCTGATAGCAAATGAACAATAGGCCCGCATCGTATTCCATGGCCTGCCGCCACGGCGGCCAGCGCTCCGCCGTGAAGCTTGCGCCGTCGCTATAGGAGTAGGAACGGCGCAGGACTTCGACGCCGCCATTCATCGCCGGCGCGCCGAGCCGCACATGGGCATTGGCGGGAATGACCGAATTGCCGTCGGCGTCGGTCGCATTGAGGTCGAGCGGCGCGAACTCGTCCTTCTGGCCAAGCGGCGCGCCGGAATGTTTATGCCGGCCGAACACCTGCTCCTGGAAGCCTAGCTTCACCTGGTCCCAGTGCTGGAGCGCTATGCGAATGCGCCGCGCCACCATATAGCTGCCGCCTTGCATCCAGGCGGGCCCCTCGGGGCCGACCCAGACGGACGCCGTCATCGCCTTCGGATCGGCGGTGTTCGGGTTCATCGTCCCATCCTTGAATCCCATCAGGTTCCGCGGCGTGGCCCCGTTTGCAGGCGCCGAACAGTAGCCGGTCTGGGTCCATTTGAGCGAGACCGCGCCGCCGGCAAGCCGGGCGAGCTGGCGCACGGCATGGAATGCCACTTGTGGATCGTCGGCGCAGGCCTGAACCATGATCGCCCCGCCCGTCTGGTCCACCTGGAGCTGATCGCCGGGGAAGACCGGCAGCTCAACCAAGGCCTCCGGCCGGCGCGCCGCCAGGCCGTAGCGGTCCTTGCCTTGATGGGTGAAGAGCTCCGGGCCGAAGCCGAAGGTCAGTGTCAGCCGCGCGGGATTGAGCCCAAGCGCCTCGCCGCTATCCGGCGGCGGCAACGTGAGATCATGGTCAAGGTCAAGCCGATCCACAGGCAAGCCGGCTTGCAGCAGCGCCGAAGCCAAGGTCCAGGCGCGCATCACGCCGATCACGTCATCCCGGCGATCGGTCGAGAGATCGAACACCGCGAAAAAGACATGGGCCTGTTGTCTCTGCGGCGTCGCGATCCCGCCCTGATGCGGCGCGAAGAAGGGTTCCGCATTGGCGTGCGCCACGGCCGGCGCACCGAGAGCGGCAATCGCTCCCGCGGCCGCGCCAGCACCGCCGAGAAAACCGCGCCGCGACGTCATCGCGCCAGCATCAACGTGTTCGCGTCGTCCTCCACATAGTAGAAACCCTTGCCATCCGGCGTCATCGCGATGCCGAATAAATCGCCGCTGCCGGGCGGGCTCTGCGCCGCGTCGGCGTCGATCCATTGGGCGCCACGCTGCGTCCCGCTCTTGGGCTCGATCTCCACCACTTGGCCGTTGAGCGCGTTGACCACCAGAAGGTCCCCGTTCGGCGCGAAAACCATGGCGAGCGGGCGCTTGAGCAACCCGTCGGCGCTGACCACGCGCCCGCTGCCGGCACTGTCGGCGCGCGTCGCAGCATCGTCGATCGCGACAACACGATTGCCGATCGCATCGGAGACATAGAGCGTTCCATCGGCAGACAAAGTGAGGCCGGTCGGCCCGATCAGGAAGACGCTCGCATCCGCCTGCGCCGAAAAACCGCTGCCGATGACGGTACGGTGCGTCACGACCGGCGGCTTGCCGTCAGGGATCGTGAGGTCGAGCCGCAGCACGGTCGCCCGCTTCACCGGTGCCTGGCCCGGCGCGCCGATGCCGAACCCGACATTGGAAACGAACAGACTCGCCGTATCCCCTTTGTCGATCACTGCCATATTGCCCCAAGGATCGCTGATATCCGGACCGGTGATCGTGCCGGCTATTTTACCGTTTGAATCAAGGACGATGAGGCAACCCTGGCCCAGCGTCTTCGTTGTCCCGTCCGTGCTCGGCGCGCTGCCGACGATAATCCAGCCGGATTTCAGCATCGCCATCGCGGTGGTGAGCCCGACCCCGCCGGGGCAACCGGCGAGCTTCGCCGGAATGCTTGCAAAGAGCCGCGTCTGCTGGGTGGCCGGGTTGTAATCCATGATCGTAGTGCCCGTACCCTGGTAATTGCTGCGGGCATTAAAATTGTCGACGAGCACCTCGTCCGCCGTGACCGCACCGCTGGAAACCGGCGCGACGATAATCGCGTAAGGGTTCTGGTCACCGTTGCCCGGCACCGTCGAGCCGAGCAACATGTGTTTGTGCAAACCGGCGAGGTAGCTGCCTGTGCTATCGGCGCTGGCAGGCAGGCCCGCGCCGATAGCGAGCGCGATCGGCAGGCCGCACCAGACAAAGGATTTCAAAGCCGAGACCTTCAAACCACGCCGCATTCTGTATGTCTCCCCATTGGCCGGCGAACGCGCGTCATGCGCGCTCACGAGGCAAAGAATTTTCCATGCCCGGAACCACGCTCCCGTCGTGCAAAGGCGCGGCGCCGGAGCGCGGCACCGGGTAGGCGACGACCGCCCCTTGCACGGCGACACCGACCGCCTCACCCGGCTCCGGCAAATTGGCGCTGAACAGCCGCGCGGAGATTGCCGTGCCTGCCGCGCCGGCGAGCGCAATCTCCACCACGGCGTCATGGCCGTAGAAGGTGACGCCCAGTACCCGGCCCTGTGCGCAGCCTACGCTGCCTGGCGGCAGCAGCCCGATCTGCTCGGGGCGCACCATGACCTCGACCGGCCCCTCACCCGGCCCCGTGCCGATGGCAAGCGAGCCGAGCCCGCAGTGTGCGACATTGCCCGAAGCGGTGCCGGGAAGCAGCACCGCTTCGCCGATGAAGCGCGCGAGTTCGGCGTCAACCGGATGGCGGTAGAGCTCTATCGGCGTCGCCACCTGAACGAGCCTGCCGCGCCTCAGGACCGCAACCTTGCTGCCCATCGACAGCGCCTCGCTCTGGTCGTGCGTAACCAGGATTCCCGTCGCGCCGACCGCGCGCAGCGCCTCTGCCACAGCGCGGCGCGTGTCGCCGCGCAGCGCAGCATCGAGCGCCGAGAAAGGCTCGTCGAGCAGGACCAGCTTCGGCTCGGGTGCCAACGCCCGCGCGAGGGCGACGCGCTGCTGCTCGCCGCCGGAAAGCCGATGCGGCTGCCATTGCGCGTAGCGCTGCGGCAACCCGACGAGATCGAGCAGATCGGCCACGCGTCCGGCACCGCGCTGCGCCTTGGACGCGACACCGAACAGAATGTTCTCCGCGACCGACAAATGCGGAAACAGCGCCCCCTCCTGCATCACGTAGCCGACACCACGGCGCTCGGGCGCCATGTGCAGGCCGGCGTCTGCCACCAACTGGCCGCCGATCGCGATCCGACCGCGCTCCACCCGCTCGAATCCCGCGATGAGGCGGAGCAGCGTCGTCTTGCCGCTGCCCGACGCACCGAGAACGGCAACGAGGCTGCCGGCGGCGACATCGAGATTGACCCCATCGAGAACGGCGAAATCGCGAAAGGACTTGCACAGACCTTCGACATGCAACGTTGCCATCTCAGCCTTCCTGCCGCGCCAGAAGCGGCGAGGCGCCATAGCGCTGCACGAACACCCAAGCGGCCACGACCGAGATCGCGGTCATGATCGCGGCATAAGGAGCCGCCGCCGCGAAGGCGAGCGTCGAACCGTTGGCCCAGAGCTCAGTCGCGAGCGTCTCTGTGCCGATCGGCGCGAGCAGCAGCGTGCTGGTGAGCTCCGTCGCGATCGCGATGAAGACGAGCGCCGCGGCGGCGCCGAGGCCGGGTGCTGCGAGCGGCCAGGTGATCCGCCAGAGTGTGGCGAACCAGGTGAGGCCAAGGCTGCGCCCCGCCTCCTCCAGCCGCTGCTCCGCCTGCACCAGGGCACTCCTGATCCCAACCAGCGCGAGCGGGACGAACAGGATCGCATAGGAGGTCAGCAGAAGCGCGTAGCTTTGATAAAGAACAGGCGCCGTCCCGATCACCACCGAGACGAGGGCGAGGGCCAGGACGATGCCCGGCATGCCCTGGGCGAGAAAGCCTGTCCGCTCGAGGCCAGCAGCGAGCCAGCCGCGATGGCGCGTGGCCAGCGTCGCGAGCGGCAGCGCGAGCAGCATGGTCAGAACCGTACCGGCGACGCCAAGCCCGATCGAGTTCAGCGTGGCACCGATGACCCGGGCCGGGGCGATCTCAGCCGGCGTGATCGCCGCAGCACCTCGCTGCGTCAGCCAATAGACGATCATGCCGAGCGGCACGCCGAGCGTGACCGCGTTCAGCCCGACGAGCAAGGCAACCCAGAAGGGCTTCGCACGGCCGAGCTCGTAGCGAAGCGCCGCGCGTTTCGCGCCGCGCCCGATGCGGGCATAATGCCGCCGCCCGCGCAGAATGAAATCCACGGCAAGGCAAGCGAGACAAAGCAGCAGCAGAACGAGGCCAAGGGCTGCCGTCTCGGGTCCGGAAAACCCGGTTTGGTAGGCCGCGTAGATCTCCGTGGTGAAGGTGCGGAAGCGGAGCAGCGCGAAGGCGCCGAACTCGGTGAGCGTGTTGAGGGCGACCAGCAGCACGCCGCCCATCAGCGCCGGGCGCAGCTGCGCAAGCACCACGCGGCGGAAACAGGCAAAGGGGGACAGGCCGAGCGTCCGCGCGCTTTCCTCGAGTGCCGGGTCCATGCCGCGCAGCGAGGCCGCAACGGGAAGATAGACCAGCGGATAATAGGCCGTGGCGACGACCAGCAGCGCGCCACCGAAGCCCTCGAAATGCGGACTCATCGAGAGCCAGGCATAGCTCGTCACGAAAGGCGGCACAGCAAGCGGGCATGCGGCGAGCGCCGCGAAAACACGGCGGCCGGGCAGGTCTGTTCGTTCGACGAGCCAGGCGATGCCGACGCCGAGGATCGCGCAGCATCCCATGGTCGACTCGATCAGCCCGGCGGTGTTGCCGAGCAACGTGCCCACGAGCGGCCGCGCAAGCTCGCGCCACAAGGGGCCGATGCCTTCCGCCGTCGCTTGGGCCAGCGTCGCGCCGATCGGCAGCAGGACGAGCAGCGGGGCCGCGCAAGCCGCCGCAATCAAGAGGCCCTGCATCAGGAGCCCCCGCATTGCGGGGGCCCCGCGCGATGGCTTCAGGCCTCCATGAGGGGCGGCGGCTTGCGACATCAGATCAATCCCGCTTCGCGCAGCAGCATGGCGGCCTCATGATCGTCCCCGAGCGCCGCCGGGCTGATCGACGGCGGCGAGAGCTGGTCCAGCGGTTTCAGCGCGGGATTCGCCGCGATCCCCGCAACGAGAGGATATTCGAAATCGACAGTGGACTGCGCGAGCATGCGCTCCGCTTGGCCGGTCACGAGGAAGGCCAGGAATTTCTGGGCGCCGGTGGGATTTTTGGCCGATTTCAGCACGGCAGCACCCGAGACGTTCACCAGCGCGCCCACATCGTGATGGCTGAAATGATACACGGCGCTGTGCATGTTGTTCGCGCCTAGCTCGGTCGCGAGCCGCTCCCAGTAATAGGAATTGATCACGCCGACCGGGACCGATCCGCGATTGACCGCGGCAACGACGCCCTCGTCATCGTCATAGATCGCGGCATTCGCCTTCAGGCCCTGAAGCCAGGCAAGTGCTGCCGTCTTGCCCTTCAGCCTGATCACCGCGCTCACGAGCGGCAGGAAATCCGCATCCGCCGGAGCGATCGCGATCCTGCCCTTCCACGCCGGGTCAGCAAGGTCCATCAGCGATGCGGGCAACGCATCGGCGCTGATCAGGCGCGTATTATAGGCAAGCACGTTCTCGCGTGCGAGCAGGCCGATCCAGTTTCCGTCCGGCGCGCTGTCGACCGCCGGCACGCAAGCAAGCGTGGCCGGGTCGACCGGCGCAAGCAGCCCATGCTCGTCGAGCAGCACGAGTTCGGGCGAGTTCTCCGTGAAAAACAGGTCTGCCGGCGAATGCGTACCCTCGGCGAGCAGCTGGCTCGCAAGCTCCGGCCCTTCCCCCTCGTGCACGCGCACCGCAATACCGGTCTCCTTGGTGAATTGCGCCGTCAGCATGTCGACCACCTGCTCGTGCTGCGCGCTGTAGAGCGTGATCGACTCCGGCGCTGCCGAAGCCGGCTGTAGCCCAAGGGCGATCCACGAGGCGGCGATCAACACCCCCGGACCGAATGCATGTCGTCCAAGACAACTACCCGCCATTTCCCGTCACTCCTTCCCATACCTCGACTTAAATGCGAATGAGAACTATTCGCATTTTTACGAACTGTGCCATACAGGACCGCATTAGTCCGGTCAATATACGAAACGAATGTCGGATCTGTGCACCAGAAGACCTCTGGCACCACTCCAGGGACAGGTTGGTGCATCATTTTTGATTAGCGCAACGCCTAAGGGCCTTATGAATTGCCGTACGCAATGCAGGCCGTGCCTGGGCCATTGTCACGATCCGGGCCGACGGCTGCGACGTGCATGGTGGCGCCGATATCAATTGCCGCCGCGGCCTTATCCTCCGGCCGAGGGCCGCAGCGGATAACGGCAGGATCAGCTTCAAAAAAGAATTCTTGGTGTAAGGGGCTTTCGGTGGAAAAGTACGGATATAGATTCGACAAGCAGTTCGGCGCAAAAAAATGATGGATACAAACTCCTCGCACGACAAATTCGGGCAGATCGCGAAAGACTGGTTCGGCGATCCGGCCATCGGTCTTCAGCTCAAATCGGTCGTCGCTGAAATTGCGAAATACGCGCATGACTTAAACCAGTACGGTTCACCGGCTCAACGCAAACGGAAGCTCGGACAGGCGGCTGCCGCCGCCGTTAAGCTCATCAACCATCTCAAAGACCTGGATCCAACAACGCGGCATGCGCTCTTTGGCGGCGGCAAAATCCGAGAGCATGGCGACATCTCACAAACGGGCTTACAAGCACCGGATTTGGTGTTGAATGCGGATGCCTTAAGTAAGCTGAGCGCATTCGAGGCCCTTCTCCCAGAGATGGCGGCGAACGCCGGCAATCTCGTCCGCTCGACGTCTCCCCAGCGGGCGGGCCCTCATGAATTGTCGGATGCAGTTCAATTCGGCGTCGAATGCCTTGCCTCCTTCTGGAGGAAATACCGCGATGCAGTGCCCACGAGCGGCCAGAATTCGGACAGCTTTGGAAATTTTGCCGAAGCCGTCTTGTGTGCCACTCCCGTCAATGCATCGGCCAGCAATGTTCGAACCGCGCTCAGATACTTTTTCGCGCAAAAGAACAAAGATCAGCCTCTCATTTTGGAGGCTGGCCGAACTGCTTCGCATTAAACCACGATCGCTTTCCTCCAAAATCGTCGAATTCTTGCAGGACGCAATTGTGGCGCAATGCTGAGCTGATGTTCTTGATGGGTGTCTCATTGAGGCACCCATGCAAGAACGCTCAGCCATACGATCGTCACGCCAAAATCGGCTGGAACAACAGCCGAATCAGGCTGTCAGTTGCAGTGACGATTCATAGACGGTCAGCCATATCGCCGCATCGGTCAGCCTCCTAAGCCTCCGCTCCCCCTGCTGGGGACCCGGTCCCTACCCTGCTGACGCTGGCGGAAGTCGCTGAAACGTTGCGCTGCTCGGAGAAGACCATCCGGCGCCGCATCGACAATCTACGTGGCCTGCGGCTGGACAGGCACCTTCAAGAAGATGTAGCCGGCGAGATGGCGGAAGGCCTGCGGGTTAATCTTGAAGCCAAGGCGTTCGTCGGTGATCGCCTTGATCGTGTCCCGGAGTCCGGCGCGGGTCATCGGTTTTAATCCCACGCCCGGAAAGAGGTATGGATTCCCCGCGGCCGCGCTTCGATCACGCGCTCATCGGCATCGAACGCTTTGTCGGCAATGAGCATGTCAGCCTGCATGGTGGGCAGAAGCTGGTCGGCTCCGGCCAGATCGTGAAGTCTCGCCGCCGGTCAGATGGAAGCCGACCGGGTTGCCGAGGGCATCGACTAGCGTGTGGATCTTGGTGCTTAATCCTCCGCGCGAGCGACCGATCGCCTGGTTCCCCGCGGCTTTTTTGGGGCGCCGGCGCTATGCTGGTGGGCGCGCACGATGGTGCTGTCGATCATCGCGTATTCGTTGTCGGCATCGGCAGCGAGATGCTGGAAGACCCGCTGCCAGACGCCGGATTTCGCCCAGCGGCTGAAGTGCCGGTGAACGTTGCTCCACTTCCCGAAGCGCTCCGGCAGGTCGCGCCACGGAACCCCAGCTCGATACCGGAACAGCACCGCCTCGACAAACAATTGGGCGTGACGGGGCAGATGGCGCGGCTTTCGGGCGCGTCATGCCGGCGATCAGCGCGGCGCGAATGGCGGCGGCCTCGAACAGCCAGCGGCCACCTTGCTTGCTCGCGGGCAGCGTGCCGGCGCCATCACCACGACCGTCCGCTCCTATTGTGGCCTTGAGGGCGAGAGTGCCGCCGTGCGGTTCGACAAGATCATCGAAGATCAGCGGCAGACGCTGGGATTTGCCACCCCCAAGCGGAAACCCGCCAAGAAAGCCCGCAAGACACAGGGAGGGCGCCGCTAAATGTCCGCGCTCCATCATACCGCCGCCGGTCGCGCGCCGATCGCACGGCCCCTCACAGCACCTGACTGGCAGCCCCGCTGCCAGCCGCCTGCCGACCGCGTGCCCGCCCGCGCCTCGTCGCGTACTTCCAGGCCATGCAGGCGCGGGGCCAAGCGGGGTATTCAATCCTCGGACGTTTTGGGGAGCTGCGAATGGCGATGAAGATCCTGGCGCCCGAGCGCGACACGGCGTGGATCCTCAAGCCGAACGGCATCACGATCCGGGCGATGCTGCGGCCGCAACCGAGAGCGGTCGTCGTCCCCGATGCCAAGGTGCTGTTCAAATGGGGCCTCCGGCTGATGCAGAGCGCTAATCTGGACGCCCCGCGCCGCGCCGGCTTGCTCCAGTACCGCGACGGCCTCCTGATCGCCATACTCGCCTCGCGCGCGCGGCGTCTGCGGTCGATGTCGTTGCTGCGGATCGGCCACGAATTCACCCGGATCGCCGACTTCTACCGCGTCGAACTGTAGCCGGAACAGGTCAAGACCGCCAAATATGATGTCTTTACGCTGCCCAAGAGCCTGATCCCCATGTCGACCAATATCTCGATACCGTTCGGCCGACGCTCCTGCGGGGCAAGCGGCATGACGCGCTGTGGATCGGCATCAACGGCAAGCCGTTAGAACCCAAGGGAATTGACGCGATGGTCGGCAGGCGCTCGAAAACGCGGTTTGATGTCACCTTCGGGCCGCACCGCTTCCGGCACGCAATCGCCACGACAGCGCCGCTGCGCGCCCCCGAACACCCCGCACTCGCGGCGCCGCTCCTGGGCATATCGAAAGAGGTCGTGGAGCAGCACTACAATCGGAGCCAGCAGGTTTCTGCGGTTCTGACGTTTCAGGCGATCATCGAGGCGAAGAACGCAGACGGCTGATCTGAGAGGCTGAAAATGAATTGCGAACTCGTCGGGTTGATGATGATCGCGTGCAACTTGCCAGGACTTGGGAGCGGCTGAAGGACTGCCACGAGGTCTCTCAGCCTACGTCGAAGCGGAGGCCCTGGGTGGCGGCACAACAATGAAGCGGCGGTTTTCCGTCGTATTGTTGCGTAACGAAACTGAAGGTTATGCGGGAATCAGGCGCCAGAAGCAGGCCATGTTATGGGCCAAGGCGTACCACAGGGCACTGGTCTTCACTTTCTCCAATCCACGCACCAGAAACTGTGTCAGTCCTCGATTGCGGGCCTGCGCGTTGGCGCATTCCGCGCTGGCCGCCCGCTGCTTGTAGATCGCCTTGGCTGCGTCGCTCCCCATACGCCGGCGCCATTCCGCCACCACCGGGGAATCATCAGGGTGCGGCGCATATCGATCCTGACTGGCGTCGCGTGGCCTCGGCACGGGCGCAAAGGTCTCAACACCGTTCTTCGCCAGCGCTTCGATGTCGTCGAACTTGACGAACCCGCCGTCTACCAGATGCTGACTCGGCCGTTCGCCATAGTGCTCGGTCAGGAGGTCATTCATCGGCGCCATCTTGCCCTTGTCCGAGCCGATATTGTCGACAGATACACCAGCGATAGCGGTGCTCTTGGTGTCTGTGGCGAACTGAACGTTGTAGGCGGGCCGGAAGCCGCCATCGGCCATCTTCATGATCCGCGCCTGTGTATCGGTAGTGGACGCCCGCGGCTCACGCGGCTCCTTCTCCCCCTCCGCCGTTTTCGTCTTGCCCTTCGTACCGTTGCCCTCGTCCTGCGCTTTCTTCTTCGCGGCACGCTCGGCATCCCGGCGCGCCTGTTCCTGCTGCTGGGCCTGCAGTTTCGCGGTCACCGCAAGCGCCGCGCGCACCCGCTGCTCACGCTCCTCGACCGCGCGTTGGCGAGCCGCGGCTTGCCGACGGCTGGCAGACCCTGGATCGGTATCCAGTTTCGCACGCAAGTCCTGGATCGCCTGCTCCGCTTCGCGCCGGCAATCCTGCAAGGTCGAATGCCGGCGAAACGATGCCGCCCCCGCCGAGGCGCGAACCCGCACCCCATCCTGGGCGACACGCTCCAGGCTCGCCACACCCGCCTGCACCAGCGCGGTGAAGCTGTCCACCAGCAGGCGCTCCAGCACCGCCCCATGATCGACCCGAAAATCCGCCAGCGTCTTAGCGTTCATGCTGACCCCGCCGCACAGCCATCGGAACGCGACGTGTTCCTCGCACAGCCGTGCCAGTTCACGGGCACTCCCGATCCCCTTCACCGTTGCATACAGCCACAGCGCAAGCAGGATGCGCGGATCCGCCGGTGGATGGCCCGGCCGGCCATCTACCGCCTTAATTGTCTCAAACAGCATCGTCAGGTCGAGACCCTCGACAAAACGCCACACCAGACGCACGCAATGACTGTCCGGCACCAGTTCATCGAGACTGAGTGGCCGCCATTCGATTTGGCTGCGCTCGGCATAACGCAGCCGAGGCAACCCACCGCCAACTCGCTCCGGTGTCGCTTGCTCTGGCAAAGCCTCGAACAACACAGCCGCTTCACCCGATGCCATCGTAGACCTTCGCCGGACTTTCAGCCGGAGATTCTAGCCGAAACAGCGCCTTGCACCAGGTCCCGGCGAAAGATTTTCAGGCTCTGAGCTGAGCGACTTGTGCCGCCACACTCTGGCCGTCCGTCAATACCCCGGCATAGCCGTGGCGCCGGCCGCGAGCGCATTTTCTCCAGGCGATCGACTGGCGCTATCGGACCGAGCATATTACGACATAACAACAAAACAACGAACTCCATAGTCACAGCATGACATGGTGGAGGAGTTTCGATGCGTGCCTTCCTTGCCCTTCTGGCCTTCCTTCACCATGCTGGCATGCCGACCCAGCGGGTGGCGATCCCCGGCCCCGATGGCATCACCCTTGAGGCTGCGCTGGTGCGCCCGCCACCCGACGCGGTGGCGCCGGCCGGAGCGGCGCCCCCCGTGGGCGTGGTTGAGTTGCATGGCTGTGGCGGGCCCTTCGCCCGGCGCGACGGGCAATGGGCGATTGCGTTGGCGAAGGCGGGCCACGTCGTGGTATTGCCCGACAGTTTCGGCTCGCGCGGGGCAGGCTCGCAATGCCGGGTGCACCACCGTGTCGCCATGCCTAACAGGCTGCGCCGGCAGGATGCGATCGCCGCCGCCACTTGGCTCTCGCACCAGCCCGGCGTGCCGACAGGCGGGGTGGCGCTGATAGGCTTTTCCAATGGCGGCAGCACCGTCCTGGCAACGGCAGCGATACGCCCCGACCTGCCTCCTGGTCTGTTCAGCCGCTTCGTCGCACTCTATCCTGGCTGCCGTGCCCGGCTACAAAATCCACACTGGGCGCCCGCGGGGCCGATGCTGATCCTGATTGGGCAGATGGACGATTGGACACCCGCGGCGCCCTGCGAGGCGCTAGCGAGGCGTTTCCCCGACCGCATCCGGCTCGTGGTCTATCCCGGCGCTTGGCATGATTTCGACGCTCCTGACGATCCGGTGCACTTGACGCATGGCCTGTCGGAAACCCCAAACAATGTTGGCCATGCCCATGCCGGTAATAACCCCGAGGCGCAGGCGAATGCGCTGGTCCAGGTGCCGGCTTTTCTGATGCTGCAGGGGGGCGCGTTGGCATCGCCGAGATAATGGCTTTGGTTTCGGCCCATCCTGATTGGCGCGAAATTTTTCGCCGGGCTGGCATTGGCGGCGGAAGCATGGCTCGGTCATGGTGGCGCGATGACGTGCGCAACCGGTACCATTCTATTGATCGCGTCGATTTGCCATCTGCTGAGCGGTGGCTTCTGGTTAGGATCATTGCCGGCGCTGGGGTTAGCAATCAAACGGCGATCGCTCGAGGAAGCGGGAGAAATGGCTTGGCGCTTTTCACCCATAGGCATAGCTTGCGTGATTGGGCTGATAGCAAGTTCAAGCGTCCAATAGGTGTTTCTCATAGGAACCCCACGTTCGCTTCTTAATAACGGCTACGGGCTTCTTGCTTCATTCAACATTGTATGAATTGCCCAAAACTGTAAGCGATGCTCTGCGGCCCTATAATTTGGCAGTGACTTTGGGGTCAGACTGTGGCGGTCGGTTTCCAGCACCAGGGCATAAGCTCATCGATACGTGCCTGGGGCCATCCGTTGACGAGGCGGGTTAGCAGATCGGTGAAGTAGGTCTGCGGGTTGACATCATTTAGCTTGCAAGTTTCGATCAGTGACGCGACTGCGGCCCAGTTTTCGGCCCCTTCATCGGAGCCGGCGAACAACGAATTTTTTCTGGATAATGTGATAGGACGCATGCTTCGCTCGACGGTATTGTTGTCGATTTCGACGCGGCCATCGAGAAGGAATTGCTCAAGGCCGGCCCAATGGTTGAGCGGATAGCGGATTACTTGGGCGAGCGGGCCACGGGCCGGTAAGGTATTGAGCTGTGCTTCGAGCCACAGACGCAGGTCTTTCACCAGCGGCTGGCTGAGTTCCTGGCGTTTGGCGAGACGCTGCGCTGGGTCCTTGCCGCGGATTTCGGCCTCGATGCGATAGAGGGTAGCGATCCGCGCCAATGCCTCGGTGGCGATCGGTGAGGTGCCATCTTTGACAAAGTCATAAAAACCGCGCCTCACGTGACTCCAGCAAAATGCGAGCGTCACCGGCGGCCCATCCCGTGCTGGAGCAGCGAGTTGCTTATAAGCGTTGTAGCCATCGCATTGTACGACCCCGCGATAGCCGCCGAGCAACGCATCGGCATGGCGTTTGGCCCGGCCTGTCGCATATTGATAAATCACCGCCGGTGGCTCAGCGCTGCCGCATGCCCGATCATCCCTTGCAGCCACCCAAAAATAGCCCTGCTTCGTCCGGCCGCGGCCTGGGGCGAGAACCTTCATCGTCGTCTCGTCTGCGAAGATCCGTGTGGAGGAGAGCACGATCTCTTTCAGCCGCCTCACCACGGGCACGATCTCGGTCGCAGCATAGCCGACCCAAAAGGCCAAAGTCGTGCGGTCGATCAAAACGCCCTGCCGGGCCATGATCTGCGCCTGCCGGTACAGCGGTAGGTGATCGGCAAAGCGCGAGACCATCACGTTCGCAACCAGTGCCTCGGTGGGGATGCCGCCTTCGATCAGCCGTGCCGGCGCTGGGGCCTGGGCCACGACACCTTCGCACGCCTGGCAGACGAATTTTGGCCGCCGGGTCACGATCACCCGGTATTGCGCCGGGATAATGTCGAGCCGCTGGGATTTATCGTGGCCGATCTCGTTCATCGCGGCCCGACAGCAGGGACAGTTGGTATCTTCCGGGGTCAGAGTTACCTCGACCCGGGGCAAATGCACCGGAAGCGCACCGCGGCTGGCCCGACGTTTGGCGATGCCATCGCGTTTGCGCGCGGGGTCGCGCCGCTCTCCTTGCGCCTCCAATTGCGCGATGGCTGTCTCGATGTCGCCCAGAGCGAGCTGCAATTGTTCCTCGGGCAACTTCTCTGATTTGGCGCCGAATTGGAGCCGGTTGAATTTCAGCAGCAGGTGCTGCAAGCGTTCGTTCTGCTCGGCCAGATCATTGCGTTCGGCAACAACTTTGTCGCGCTCGGACCACGCCGCCAGCAACAGCGCCTGCAATACCGCTGGATCTTCGGGAAGCGCGTTGATCTGGTTGCCATCCGGCTGCATCTCACCGCGATTCTAGCCAGCTTGAGTTGGTATGGGAATCCTTGGCGCCGATAAAATTCGTGTCCAATCCAAACCGTCGACCAGCGCGGCATACTCCACCGAGGTCAGCTTCATCACGCCATCCACGATGGGTGGCCAACGAAAGGCACCGTGCTGAAGCTGCTTCCAAACCAAAACCAGGCCACTGCCATCCCAGAACAAAATTTTCACTTTGTCCGAGCTCTTGGCACGAAAAATGATGACTGATCCATCGAATGGACTTTGTCCGAGGCTGGCGGCCGCAACGGCCGCCAAGCTATGCGCGCCACGACGAAAATCCACCGGGCGCGTCGCCAGCATAATCCGTACACCCGTCGGGATCGTGATCAAGCAGAAGCCTCCCGCACCGCGCGCAGCACCGCAGTCAGGGTTTGGGTATCGACCCCCGCGGTAACCCGAATTCTGGTGCCGCCGACATCAATCTCAATCTCCGGCGCCCATGATGCCGTCGACGTTGTCGCCAATTGGTCTGCAACCGGTGGGGATTCAATAATGGGCACAAATGCCGGCCCGCTTGTCACCAGATCGGTGAAACTTCCCCGCAGCGCTGCCCGCCGCCAGGCAAACACCTGCTGTGGGCAAACCTGCCAACGCCGCGCGATCTGCGATACCACCGCACCAGGAACCATCGCCTCAGCCGCGATCCGCGCCTTCTGCTCATCAGACCAATGCCGTCGCCGGCCCGGTCCCGTCAGAACCTCAACACGCCGGTAACCGCCATTAGCGTCGTCATTAACGTCATCCATAATGTCAGCACGAAGCCTTCTGTTGCTTCAAAACTGACAATCACAAACCAGCCCAGCGGGGAAGAATGGTCACGGAGCACCGCTAACCCAAAACTGACGCCGGCGCTTTTAGCAGGTGATGAATCCGCCCGACGGATGTTGTTGCGCAGCGTGAAAATGGAGATTGTTTTCGGACTTTTCGTGCTGCTTGCGGCCGGCTTATTGCTCCAACTTACGCCACCATCAATGGCTTTGATGCTCCATCAACAGGGTAGTTCATAAGTCAAATGTCTCTATACTGGTACCAATCTCGTTTGCGGCCGGTAGTATGGAACAACGCTGCGCATTCCTTCGATGTTGCCGCGTCTCCCTCACCCCTATTTCATTGTAATGACTAGCTTTGCCGCAGGAGTGAATGTGACGGAGCTGCTTGCGGGGTGATGGCAGGGGGCGGCCCATGTGCTGCCCCCTCGCCGTAGCGCGGCTCCAGCCTTAGGCCGTGCGGGTGCGGATCAGGGTCGCCCTCCACGTCCGCCAGCCCCCCCAAGCACCGCTAGCATCAGGCTGCCGGTGCGGTGGTGCCAGTATCGGCCCACGGCTCCGCCAGGGACCGGAACCGCGTGCCGTCGTCGGCGATCACGGGTTCCCTTTTTTCATCTCCTTGCGGAGAACCATCGATGTGACGGTATCAGCCCCCCCCTTGTTACAGGTCAACGAAAAGGTGGTTTTCGGCGAGTTTCCGGCAGCTCAGCTCGCCGCCGGCGACGTGGTGGTGAGGCGGATCGACCACCTACCGCGCTCCACCTTCGACCTGTTCGCCTTCGCCATCGTCAAGTTGCTCAGCTGGCTGGTCTCCACGTTCCTCTATCGTGTGAAGCGTTATGATGCGCTTGAGGTTGTGCGCGAAGACTCGCCTGCGGACATTCAACCTTAAAGAACATGGCTCCGTTGAATTTTTCGAAGTCAACGGAGCCATGTTCTCGCCATGCTCTTAGGCGTGGGTCTCCATCATCAACAGCCTCAGATTGGGCGTGGCGATGAAGCCGGAGGCGATGGCCAGCCGGTTCAGCACCAGGAGCCCGAGCATGGCGACCGCGTTGATGACGAAGATGCGGCCGATGATCGCCGGCGTGAAAGAAGCCGTGTCGCCAAGCGCCGCGACGGCGACGACGAACAGCCCGGCTTCGTACACGGCAAAGGCGGCGGCAAAGCTCGCCAGGGGAACCATGAGCGGACCTGTCCGCTCGACGCGGGGCACGACAGCGCGTGCGGCCACGGTCGCGAGCAGCGCGCGGGTCAGACCTCCGGCCCGGTGCGGCGCAGGAGCTTGATCGCGTCGTGATGGCTTTTTGCCTCCAGCCGCCTGGTCTGGGAGGCTTTCGTCGGCCGTGTTGGCTTGCGGTCCACCGGGCGATGGCGGCGGCACCCCAGAAAGCGCCTTCTTAGCGGGGCGTCCTCTTCTGATCCCCGCCTGCGGTCTTTTACGGTTCCAGCGCGGCGCCTAGCCGATTTTCGGAGCGCATCCGGTTGCGGTCGGAGTGGCCCAGCCATGTATGGGCTTATGATTTTGTCGAAGGCCGCATGGATGAGAGACCCTAGTCAGGCTTTAGCGCCCACGATGTCGAGTGGACCGTGATCGTCGCAATGGTCGCCGTGGTGATGATGGAGCCGACCGT
Source organism: uncultured Pseudomonadota bacterium (assembly GCA_963780465.1). GTDB lineage: Bacteria > Pseudomonadota > Alphaproteobacteria > Acetobacterales > Acetobacteraceae > Acidocella. The sequence goes on along the minus strand of CAWACI010000012.1, from coordinate 22,075 downwards.
CGACGAGGTAGTCAATGTGGTCGCCGTGCGGGACCGCCTCATGCCCGCAGCCGGGTCCATGGACATGGCCTGCCTCGTGACCTTTGTGCCCATTCTCCGGCGTGCACCGGGCCGGATTTTCGGCGGTCACTTCAATAACATGCTCCTCGACATCGTTCCCTTCTTGATGGTGCAGATGTCCGTCATGCAGGTAGTCGACATGGTCGCCGTGCTTCACCGCGATATGACCGCAACTTGCATCGTGATGATGAGGATGCTCAGCGTGCGTGAGATGGTCCCGGGTCGTCATGAGATTTTCTCCTTCCGTTCAATCGAATGCGTGCGGGCGAGTGGGACACCCTATTCGTAGTGAAACGTCCAAAACTTACACCTAAAGGATTTTTTAGAGGACGGAAAACCTTCAGGTAGAGGTTCGGCCAGCTGGCCGCATCCACATCGATGTGGTGGAAAGCAAAAACACCATACATGCCGCTGCGCTTGCGAATTTTGAGGCGCAAATTCTTTAGTACAGCGTAGCTTGCATCCGCGCCGGCATGTCGCGATCATAGGCCTCGGCGTCGAGCACGCCGCCGCTCAGACGTTGATGGATGGCGCCAGTGCTGGGTAGCCGGGCGCGCTCAATTTGGCTTTCGGGTGCCCAGAGCTTGGCCCGCACGACCGCCTTGGCGCAATGGAAATAGACTGAATCGATGGCAACCAGCAGCACCGTAAGGGGCAGCTTCCCGCCCACCGCAAAAGTGGCCAGTAGATCGGGAGCGATAGAAATGCTCGCCCGCCCGTTCACCCGCAGTGTCTCGCCGACCCCTGGGATGATGAATAGCAGCGACACGCGAGGATCTGCGATAATATTACGCAGGTTATCGATGCGGTTATTGCCGGGCCGATCTGGAATCGCGAGCGTGCGGTCGTCGAGAATTTTCACAAACCCTGGCGTATCCCCCTTCGGGGAGCAATCCGTGCCGCCTGTCCCCACGGAGGCCAGGATGATAAACGGCGAGGCCTCGACGAAGGCCCGGTAATCTGCATTCAGGGCCGAGATCTCTTTCCAGACCGCGCGCTCATGAGGTTGCCCATAGATTTGCTCCAGCTCTTCGAGAGTGGTCAGCATTTTCGGTCTCCACAACTTGACGATACCCGCAGCCGCTCCCTGCTGTGCCACAAAATGCGTTAGCCTCAAACGCTATTACGGCTGTTGTAACAATATTGAGATTGCATTGCGCTGTCAGCTTCGAATGGATCCCACATCAGGATGGGGGCTTTTTGGCGTTCCGGGCTCAAAATCCCACCGGCAGCGGTGTAACCGCAATTGCCACCTGCCGGGCCTATGGTAACGTCGGGCTCCCTCCCCTCGCAGCGAGGCTTTGATGACGATCCGCGGCAACTCCTACGGCTATGCGGTCGTCCGCAGCTTTGCCGCCGATGGCAGCGTCAGCGCCGGCGACCGGGAGATCAAGACCGACGAAGCGGAGATCGTCCGCCGCATTTTCCAGGAGTTCGCGACCGGAAAATCGCCCCGCGCGATCGCCCACACGTTGAATAAGGAGCAGATTTCCGGCCCCCGCGGCGAAGGCTGGGGCCCGAGCACGACCAATGGCAATCCCGAGCGCGGCACTGGGATCCTCAACAACGAGCTCTATATCGGCCGCCTGGTCTGGAACCGACTGCGCTACGTCAAAGACCCGAGCAGCGGTAAACGCGTGTCCCGCCCCAATCCGCCCGAGAGCTGGGTGATCCGCGAGGTCCCGCACCTGCGGATCGTCGATGACGAGCTGTGGCAGGCGGTGAAGGCGCGGCAGAAGGTGACCCGACAAGCCGCGACCACCGCCACCGCCCCTGAAGGCCAAGCCACTCCTGGTTTTTGGGCGCACCAGCGCCCGCGTTACCTGCTTTCAGGGTTGCTGCGCTGTGGCGCCTGCGGGGGCGGCTATACCAAGATCAGCGCCAAGCTGTTCGGCTGCGCCGCAGCCCGCAACAAAGGCACCTGCGACAACCGCCTCAACATCCGCACGGAGGTCCTGGAAGACATCGTCTGCACCGGGCTCAAAGAGCGGCTGATGGACCCGGAGATTTTCAAGGAATTCGCCACGGCGTTCATCGCCGAGCGCAACACGATCATCGCCCACCAGAATGCCCATTTTGGGGCGGCCAAGACCGAACTGGTGCGGGTTAAAGCGCGGCAAAAAACCCTGGTCAAAGCGCTGGGCGACGGTGTGCCGGCACGCATGGTCAAGGATGAGATGATCGCCCTGGAAGCCCGCGAAGATGAGCTGACAGCGCTCCTGGCCGGCCAACCGGCCGCCGAACCGGCCCTGCATCCCAATCTCGCCGAGGTCTATCGCGAGAAGGTGGCGGACCTGCACCTGGCCCTTTCCGATCCAAGGACGAAGGATGAGGCGTTTGCCATCATCCGCACGCTGATCGACGAGGTCCGCCTGATCCCTGAGGACGGCCAGCTCCGTGTCGAACTGCGCGGTGCGTTAGCGGGGATCCTGGCGTTGGGCGCCAACGACAAAAACCACCTGCGCCGTGGCGCGGATGGTTCTGTGTCTGTTCTGCTATCGCAAATCAAGCTGGTTGCGGGGGCACGCAACCACCGAGAGTTAACAACCTTACAAACGTCCTGCTGAAAAACAGCTACTGCAGGGTGTTGTCGGAGGTCGGGTGCACCTACCTTACGGAAGTAAATCAGGGCCCTGCCATACCGCCAATGCCCAATCAGCTTGACGGCTTTGGCCCTGCCGATCATCCCCTCTCGCCTTGGCGGCATCCGCATGTGAATCGGCATCCAACCTATTCTAACGTATCGTTCCCTCCTGACGCGCGGAAAACTGCGGTGCAGCGCGTCTAGGGGGCGGATCGAAGCGTTAGGGTCTAGGACCCTATCATATTTTGATACCAACATATTGATATTTAATATTAAACTGGCCAGCAGCCGGGGGCCCGATCGGCACCGGTCGGGCCCCCGGCGAGAATGAAATTTCTTTCGATATATCAGAGCCTTGTGGGGGTTTTGGGCGGGGTCAAATTTCGGTGCCGATTCACATATTAAAGATTTGGTTTTGGTTCCAAGGCAGCTATGATCTGGCCCCAAGGCCCCGGATCCGGAACTGCCTGCGTCATCACTAATAGTCGAGCTCGATCGCGAAGGTGTTGTGGTAGGCGCCGGGGGAGGTTTGCGCCTGCCCGGGAAAGATCGCCCCAAACACTGGCACGGTAATGGTGGTGTTGGCCGGTGGCGCCGCATTCGTGTAGTAGCTCGTGCCGTTCAGCCCGTCCCCCCAGAGCGTGGTCAGCGCCGGGTCGAGGAACAGCTGGTATTGCAGCGTGTCATTGCGGAAAGTGAGCTGCGCTGCGCTCGGCCCATCGCCATCTCGCAGCTTGATCTTCACCGGCACGCTTGCCGAGCAGCGGAAGCTGATGGTCCCCGTGGTGAGGGTGACCGCGGGACTGCGCGGCTCATAGGTGCCGAAATTCATCGTCAGGGCGCTCACCACACAGGTTTGCGCGCGACCAGACGCCGGCGCGAGCAGCGCCCCCGCCAACAGGGCCAGGGCGAGCGTCCGGCTGCTGTCTTGTCTTACGAACCGCACGTCAACACTCCGAGTTTGATGACGGTTGAGGTGGTTTTGGGCACGGTCAGGGTAAAGTGGCAGGTCCCGTCGGCGGAGAGGACGTCCGCAGGATAACGGCCGGGCGGGATGTTCTCGAAATAAAAGGCGCCGTCCGTGCCGAGCGGCGAAGAGTAGGCCTGCTGCCCGGCGGCGATGGTGAACAGGTCGCCGGCCCGCCCGACCGCCTTGCCCTGGGCCAGCACCCGCACCTGTCCTTCCACCGCCTGGATTCGCTGCACCGGGAAGGTGACGATCGCCCCACCGCGATAGGGCGGCGCGATGTCCAAGGAAGTCGAATGGATGTCATAGTTCATCGGCACCGTGTTTGGATCGATGCTGACCTGATTGCCGTAATAGGGCTGCAGGTTGGGCACGAGCAGTCGGCCCTGCGCGTCGGTGGTGCCGATTGGGTTGTTGTAGAGGTCGACCGTGACGCCTTTGACGCCTGGCACATCGGCCAGTAGATAGGATTGCTGCAGGGCTCGGGTCGGAAAGACGTGCCCGTCAATATAGACCAGTGCGCCGCTGAGATTGGCGGTTTCCGTCGTCTGCCCTGCGGCGCGTAAGGCATTGAACTGATACAGACCGAACGGTGCCTGATAGGCAAGTTGGGCATTCTGCACCGAGCTGTTGTTCTGCTGCAGCTGCAGCGAGTAGCCGAGCCCCTCATCTGTCGGCAGCGATTGCTGCAGCTCTTCGGTTTGTGCCCAGGTACCTTGCGTGCGTTGCGCCGCGACGCTGGCTGTGCTGCGGGCGCCAAACGGGATGGTCAGCATGAGTAGGGCGGCGTCTTGCACCGGCGCATCCGACAGGCGCGATTGGCTGAGGGTCAGGGAGAGCTGGAACGAACGCCAGATCGACCGGCTGAACTCCAGGCTGGCTTGGCTTTGCGGGCCGATGTCGCGATCATCAATATGCGTGTAGGTGGTGGCTATGCTCAGGCCGAACAGCCGCGTGCCGGCGGAAAGGTCGTAGCGCCGCGCCGTGCGGTCATCGGCTGGGGTCAGACCGAGCGCGGCATAATTGTTGCTCTCCAGCTGGTAGTCGCCGCCAAGTGAAAAGGCGGCGGTTTGGTAGGCATATTGCACGCCGCCGGCCCAGCCATGGACACCACCACTGCGGCTCACCGCGCCGTTCAGCCCGATCTGCCCGATATAAGGCAGGCTCAGCGCCGCATCCGCCCCGCCGGCCAGTGCCGGCGCCGCCCATTGCGCAAAGCCGCCCAAGGTCAGCCAGTTCGTGACCCCGTAGCGGTAGAAGGCCAGGCCGGCCGGCTTTTGGTAGTCGCCCAGGCCCGAATAATTCGGCGCCCGAGCCACGCCGAGATTGAAATTAAACTGTGAAACTCCCTGCCGCAGCTGGTCGGTGCCAAAATAATATGGGGCCTGCAGCACCTGCTGCTGCCCGAAGGCGTTGGTGAGCACCACGCGGGTGTTGCTGCTGCCGGCGGCAACGGGCACGTTCTGTAGGTTGAAGGGCCCGGGTTGAATTGGAATCGTGCGCACCAGCTGCCCATTCACATACACGTACGCCGTGGACGGCACCGTGACACTGCCCGCCATGGTCTGGAGCGGGTAGGTCGTGAGGTAGGGGTTGATGGTGAAATTCTTTGAATAGTCGATGCCGAGCACATCCGCCGTGCCGGAGAGGGCAGTCCCGGTCACGATCGCGTCTCCAAGGGTCAGCTGGGTGAGTGTTTTTTGATCGTCATAAATCAACGCGGTGCTGGTACGGGTGAGCCCGGCCCCGTCATAAGACACGCCGTTGTCGAGCAGCGCGCCGTCGATGTTGATCCCCTGTTCGGTAAACCCGGTAACCGAGTGGGACGAATCGGCACCGAACGCGTAATTGAGAAACGCGCTGTTCGCCTGCCCATAGATAAGATCCGCAGGCCGCGCGCTCGTCGCCAGATCAACATGGTTGGTGGTCAGCGCCTGAGAATTGACGGTGAGGCGCAACACCAACTGCGCCTCGTCGAATGTATAGGAAATCAGCGGCGCGAGCTGGGCGAGCGACACGAAATCCGTGCCGCCGATGGTTGCGCGGGGGGCTGGCGGCAGCTTCACGCCCGCCCGCTCAAGGTCCTGGACTGAGGCCAGGAGCTCTTTGCCGCGGACAATGACAAGGATGGTTCCCGTATCGGCCTGATCGATGAAGAGCTCGAGTACGGCGCGCTGCTCCTGCGGCGCCGGCGTGGCCAACGCGCTCGGCGCGGAGGTCAGAAGGAACGGCAGCAGGCCGAGCAAAAGCGCTGCGCCGCCCGTGCCTTTGCCGCAGTGGGCAAAGAAGCCCCCCCCCCAGAAGCCCCTGTCCATTGACCTTATTGGGCAGAACCCGCATCGCCCGACAGGAATTGCACTGTTTGCGCTGTGTTGCCTTTAAAGCCGGTTTCTGAAAACGGGCTGTCCACGCAAGCACCTGCGGGCACCGGCACGTCGGTCGTGAGCGGATGCGCCGAGCTGGCCAAGGCGGCGGCGATGGTGATCGTTTTGATGGCCGCGCAGTCACGGGGGGCGATGTCCACCGTGTAGTCGCGGCGGCCACCGGCCAGCACGTAAGACGGGGCGGCGGCGACGACGAAGCGGCGACGCCCGTCTTTGCCCTGGCCGGTGACGGTGAGCCGGTCGATGCGCATATGCGCGGTTCCCGGATCGGTCACCGAAAAGGAAAATGCGCCAGCCGCGAGACCTTGGGAGGCTATCGTCGGCACTGGCGCGACGTTGTTCGGCGCGGCGAAGGCCGGCAAGTCGAATGCGGCGAGCACCTGGATCATGGAGCGGCCGGGAATTGGCGGCGGCGGCAGCTGCTGGATGATCACCCGGTAGGGTTTTTCCGTGCCTCCCGGGGGCCGTACCAAGCCGATGCGGATGTTGCGGATCTGTCCGGCGTCGAGGGTAAAGATCGCCGGAAACGCCACGATCTCGGCACTCGGCAGCAGCTGCATTTTGCCGTCGGGCGTTTGCGTCCAGCTATAGGCTTGGACCTGAAAGCTGCCACCGCCGCCGTCATTGGTGACCTTGAGCAGCATGGAACTTTGCGACGGGGACAGTGTGATCGGGATCGGCGCCACCGTCACACTGCCAGCCAAGGCGCTGGCGAAGGACGTGATCATCAGCCCGGCGGCGAGCCCGACAATATATGTCCAACGCGACAACCGAACCGGCCGCGGCCGACCAATCCTGGGTTCCCAAATTTTGCTTTTCATTGACGCTGCGGTCCCTGTTGATCCCACCCGCATAGCCACCAGCGCGCACATGCCCTCTGGCATGCCCGCGCTGGCGTTTCCCACATCTAGCCTAGGGCTTAGCCAGCCAGCCCCCAACTCAGACTAACGGCTCAGTAGGTGACCGTGAGCGTCACGGTGTCACTATAGGCGCCCGGCACGGTCGCCTGAGTGGCCGGAATGTCTCCCGAAATGTTGAAGGTGTGGGTGCCAGTGACATAAGTGGGCGCCACGCCCGCCGTGCCGCCGATCGCCACGTTCGTCCCGGCGCCACCTGGATTGGCGGCGTTGCTTGGATTCCACGCCGCATCCTCAACGTCCAGGCCGTAGGCCAGGTAGCTGCTGCCGTTGGCTATCGCATAAGGGTAGGTGGTGCTGGAGCCGGAGCCCAGAGAATTGTTCAAACCGGTCCCAACTGTGAATGAAGCCGGCGCCGCGCTGCAGTTATAGCCGACCGACCCGGTGCCCGTCGTGCCCAAAGTATCCCCGGTGCTCCCCGAGGTGTCGAGGGTACCAAAATCCAGGGAGGATGTTGTCACCGTGCAGGAAGCTTCCACGTTAGCAGATACGGTTAGAGACCCCGTCGCTGTACCAGCATAGGCCGGCGCGGTTGCCAGCAGACCGAGAGCAAGCGCTCCGACGCCGCCGCCGATCGAGAGGAGAAGATGATTACGCTTCATGGTAGGTTTTCCTTTTGGAAAAGTTCAATAGCTGAGGCATTTTGCCTTGTACGAATTACCCACAAAGGTTACTCAACCATCATTGCTGACGGCTGCAGAATAAAATCATTTTCCAGCTCAAAGTAGTTGCGATATCATCATAAAATGTATTTTGTTGAGCTGATATCAGCTTCGCCATTCACAAAATGGCCGACGCCTTTAAAAAAGACAACGCAACGTTTGTCAAGCTGTTCTTAAATTTCATCTAAATCACAAAAAATTACATATACGAAACGTTATCGTTCACAAGAGCAACCTGTGCCGCCCATTGCCTGAGAACAGCACTCGCATGCGAGTACAGGCCGGCCTGGTCCGCAGAGAATGCTTTGCCATCTATACAAGCGTAATCGCGACAGACGTGGCGTTCGGTGCAAAACCACAGAAAAACAATTCATTGGCAACATCATTACGAAAACTCTCGGTCAGTCCAAGAATATTTTAATGCGCTTGATCAAACTGAATCGGAAAACAACTTTAAAGCGTCCATCGCCCACAGCGATACCACCTTACGCCGTCAATGACAGTGCATGAGCATTCGAAATACTAATTCTAAACTCAATTCGTTCTTTTATAGAAACATTTCGTAGTTACGATAAAAAATCATAGTGTCTAACTTCTGGAATTTTGATATTCGCCTCCGCCTGCGGCTTACTGACCGTGCAAATTAGCTATCGCGTAGAGGAAAGCGTGATGTCCGAAACCCAGGATCTCTTTGGCGCTCCGGCCGCCTCCGGAAAGCTCTGGGAACGCAGTGCACCCAAAGCCAAGGGCGCGGCATCCAACGCCGCCAACGCTGACCAGCGCGCCGCCAACGTGCTGCCCGTCATCCGGCAGATCCAGGCGAGCGGCGCGACCACGCTGCGGGCCGGCGCGGCGGCACTAAATGCGCGAGGCATCCGCACGGCGCGCGGCGGCGAATGGTACGCCACCAGCGTCAATAACGTCCTGGCCCGTGAGGTGGCCGCATAATGGCCACCAAACCGCGCGCATCGGCAGAGGCCAAGGCGAAGCCCGCCAAGCGGGCAGGGCCTTTACGTAATTCAGAAAGGGCCGCCACCCCAGAGAAATCGTGGCCGCACGGCTGGGAAGCAGAAATGAACATTTCCACCATTGGCGAGATCGCCCTGGGGCTGGCGGCTCTATCTCGTCATCGGCGCCGGGGTGAAAGCGGGCATCCTCAGTGCTCAGGAGGCGACCAAGCGGGCCGCCGCTGAGGCAGAATGGGCCGCCAAGCAGAAGGCGCAGCGTGAAGCGGAGGATCGGCCTGTGTCCAACTCATGCCCCCTATACGCCGGTCGCCGTCCGCCCAGTCATCAGGCTCCCTGCGGACTTGTCCCAGGAGAAGAAGGCGCCCCTGATTTTGACGACATTTGATACCTTAACGACGCGTCTTCGGTAGGTTTGCTTGCGCTCATCTTTTGGACACTCACCTGCTCTAAGTCAGAGCTTAGAACTTTTGATCCGACGCTCACCACCACGGCTCTTTTACCGCAGCGGCTCGGACTGGTTTGAGACCTGCTCCTGAAAGCCGATCCCGATGGGCCTGCCATCATCTTCTACGCAGCTTTACGATACGGCTTTCAGTTCATTTGGAACCCATTTCCGTGCCTCTGCAGCACAACCTTCTTCTTGGTATCTACGGAAATCACTGGCTGGCCGGCGGCCTGAAACGCAATGGCCTGGCAGTTGATGTGCTGGAATTGCCCGTCACGGTCGGCATGGTGACTGCCTTCCTTCGTCTTGCGGTTGACCTGGCGAGAATAGCCCAGCGTGACCAGCATCTTGGCAACCGTATTGGCGCTGATGGCATGGTTCATCGCGCGCAGCGCAGCTGCGAGCTTCTCGCGGCTCTTGGACACCCACAGCAGCGGACGCATGGGGTCGCCCATGGTTGCCGGCTCCACCAACCGGTGGAGATCCTCAAGCACCGTCGGGTCCGCCTTGCTCGAAAGCGGCCGGCCGGCACCTTTGCGCCGGATCCGGGCCGTGGCCGAGGACGTAGCAACGAGATCCTTCGCGCCACGAATGATCGTGCTGCGCGCAACACCGGTTGCCCGAGATACGGCGGCTGTCCCGCCATACCCTGCGGCGGCCTTCTCCGCCGCCACGAACAACCGCCGGCCTCTTTCATCACACTGGTCCCTGATGGCCGCATACCGCGCGCGGATCGCGTTTTCATCGATCATCCGCGAATCCTAGCAACTGCACCGCCGAGCCGGAATCCTCTTTCGGAGCAAGTCACAGCCCGAATCGTTTATTCCTGCTCGGGTCCTAAATGGTGGCACATGAGCCCGACCCAGATCGTGGACGACATCGAGGCGGAAGGTCAGCTCATCATTATGAAGAACGGACAGATTGAGGTTGATGTGACGCTTGGCCGCCCGCTTCGGAGTGTCCTCTTAAAGCGCGAGCGCGAAATCGAGGCAGAGTTGATCGCTCGGGCCGCGCGGTGATCTGGATCAACAACAGCCCGGACCAGTGCCGGGTTTTTTATGAAACACGCTTCAGCGTCGTTTCGTCGGGCGCAGAAAATCCGTAGGCCAATTTTTGTGAACAAATAGTAGTAAAAAAACTTTTTTAACTGGGCGCCAAAAATTCGACCTAATATCACGAAAATCCCTGAATTTCTTAGGCCTTTATCATTCCACCGTTCCCGCAGCCCGTCACTTGGTCAGATAGTTTTTGTATCCCTTCTTTCCCCGATATGGACGGCGCGGGTCGGGGTTGAGCGGGTTTGTGTCTGGCGGCGGGAGGGGAATTTTCAACTCCTCGCCCGCCTTAATTGCGGCCCAAAGTGACGGGAGCCAGAGCGCCGCGAGGGCTCCGCACACCGCCAGATAGCCGGGCCGAAACGAAAACAGGACGGCAAACGGCAAAACAAACGGCGCGAAAAATACGGTCCACAACGCGGCTTTTTTGACGGCAGCCAGGGCCGCATCGACGCGGTTGCACAGCGTTTCCCAGGCCGAGCTGATCCGGTCCAAGGCGGAGCGCAGCCGAGGCAGCCGCCGGGCGAGCCATCTCACCCCCGCGCCGACAGCCGGAATCACAAACGCCAAGGAAAGCGCGCCGATGAATTCGAGCGGTCCCAGGGCGTGGTGAATATCGAGGATCATTTCGCCGGCCCCGTTCGTGCCGACAGCCTCGCGCGCTGCGCGGTCCCCCAGGCTGCCAGGAGGGCGAACAACCGCCCACCGAGAACCCGTAATCCGTTGCAGAACGCAGCAACGAGCAGGACCGAGAGCAGCGCGCCAAAGGCATTCATCCCGCAAATCGCGGGGAAACTTCTTTGGACGTGAGCGGCCACCAGGAGGAGAAACGAAACCAGGAGGTAGATCACCGGAGCGCCGACCAGGAGGAGGGCAGCGGTGTCGCCCTGTGGTGCCCTCTGCACGGCCTGCCGAGCCAGACGAACGATGCTCAGCGCGCCGCGCCACAGGCCAAATAACACAATCAGCACCGCCGCTATGATCGCGGCGGCCTCCGTGGGCACCACTAGGCCAGCCAACATCGCCGCGGACCCAGCCTGAACTGCCAGGACGACGAGACCGACAACCACCGCCAGGAGGAGCGCGGTGAGCCCGACCCAAAACAGCACGACCACGGCGAGGGCACCGAGGGCGACGGCATTCAGCACGAGCCGGACAATCGCCCCGGCGAACACGACGCCAACGGCGACGGCTATGGCAATCAGGATCAGCTGGATCATTTCGCCGCCCCCGCAAAATCCTCCAGATCGCTCTGAACGGGCCGAATATCCGGCGGCCTACGCACCACGCGCCGCGCCGGCAGATCGGGTTCCATGTTCGTCAGCGGCGGTTGCGTGGGCGCGTCCAGGCCCGGCCCGGTGGGGAGTTGCTGATCGCCGTTGAACATGGCCGGCACGTTCCTCACCGGAGCGGCCACCGATTGCGCTATTGATCTTCGCTCAGCAAAAGTTCGAGCTGGGTGCCTTTCTTTGGGAACGCCCGATCAAGAAGCGACTTAAATTGCTCCCACGTCGCAGAGGCGCGCATGAAGCCAATTACCGCGTGTAGATGCTGAGCGAGTGCGGGATGGCCAATGTCATCGGTCAGATGCTGGTGGTGTTTCCGGGCCCGGCCACCATCATCCAAAGTTGGATTGAGCGTCCTTAGCTCCTCCAAAATACCGGGGGCAAGGCGCTCATACACCACATCGTTGGTATACTTCCCAACGACACCTGGCCGAGCGACCGACATTGCGTTCCAACTCCACCCACGCAGGCGGAAAATCTCACGATAGAATGAGTTGGGGAAGCGCTTGGCCCAAGCCGCAAACTCTTTGCGAAGATATTTATCGAGAATCGCCTGAAGGGCGTCTCTGTCGCGGGTATCTTGGTAGCCTGTAGCCTCATCGATGAGCGCAATGATGCCCAGATTGGCTAGGCCGCGCATGACAATTTCAGCAGCTTGGGCCCTATCCGCTTGTTGGTCATCTAATTTCTTGTCTTGGCGAGCCTGGAGCCAAATATTGCAAATTTCGGGAAGGGCTTCGGCCTGATATCCGACAACATAACTATCGCCGGAAAGATATTCGATACGCTTTAGGGGGCCGTCCAGTAACTCCTCGGAAATGTAGGAAGAAAGGCTCTTTGAGGCTAGGAAAACGGGCAAATGGGCCCCACTCTCTGCCGCTGCGGTTTTCAGCCGCTTGGCTGCGCCGCTACGGCCACCTAGGGCGTTGGCTATGCCATTTTCGGATAGAACTCGGGTGCCATCTCTCAGCACTGCACACGGGATTGAGACGGGCCCAATATTCAAACTGCCGCGGTGCGTGGCTGCATTTCCGGGGCCCAGTATCTCCTGTTCGTCCGCAGTCTCAACAGGGGGCCGACGTGCTACTGTAGGAACGATTGCTGAGACACCATCTCCCAGAGACGCTTCGATAGGCTCGATTATTCTGTCTTTAGGCAGCATTGATAAACCCCTGATAGGAAAAACGCTTAGCTCATAAAGTGCGTTAGATCACCTGAAGAATGGTGAGCCAGGATCGCGCCAGGTCAGAACCCTTTTCAGCTCGCCGCGATGTGATTCGGCGCAACAAGATACCTTGAAGCCGGGCGGGGGGCGCGGCGTCAATATGCAGTATTCAGGGCATGGTATAATTTGTTGTCTTGACTGCTGCACCTCTACGCCGCCCTGGCGGAAAAAGAGCGCGCGATGATCTCCGCGTCCACGGTTTGGACCGCAGACCCGGATCTTGCTATGGTTTTTGCTTTTTTTAACCCTGGCGGCATTCAGCGGCCGGGCAGCCGAGGAGATCCTGCTGGGTGAGATCAGCGCGGGCGCCGGCGGCCGCGAAGGGTGCGACCTCAGCCGCGCCACGCTGCTCGCGGCCGAACTGTCTCTTGGCATGCGCGATCAGGGGCTGATCTGGTACGCTCCTTTAACCGCCGAAAAGCTGACCCTGTGAATTGGCACCGAAATTTGCCCCCGCCAAAAACCCCATAATGCCCTGATATATCGAAAAAATTTCATTCTCGCCGGGGTCCCGATCGGCGCCGGTCGGGCCCCTGGCTGCTGACCAGTTTAATATTAAATATCAACATGTTGGTATCGAAATATGATGGGGTCCTAGTTGGATGCTGCTTCACATGTCACGCACCACCGCCTCTCGTGGCCGGTTTTGAAGTCGAGCATTTCTGGCTCATCCGCACTCAGGCGTCAGGCGCCCCTCTTCGCGCAGCGTCGCTCGAGAGAGAGGATGCCAGGCGAAAGCCTGGGGGCGGCCTGTCTGCGCCGGTTCAAAACGGTTTGGCGCCGATGGCCGCCTGGCCGCGGCATCAGCTGCGGCCGTCCCCGGCCAAAAGGATCAAAATAAAACTTTCATTTTGAGGATGCGCCTCCCGGGCACCTGCCGGCACGTTCAGGGCCATGAACGGACACGCGGGACAACACCAAAGCGATATTCAGGCGGCAAAGGCTGAAGCCGGCGCTTCCCGGGCCAACCTCCCTGACGCCCCGATGATCGCCGCGAACGCTGGGAAGGCCGCTCCCGCATCTCCTCTAAGCCATCCAGCTCTTCTGCGCCTGGTCGAACTCCTGGCGGTCGAGGCTGCCCGCCACGTCATGCAGGCCGGATCTGAAGCAATTGCCACCGATGACCGGCGCCGCGCTCATGTTCCACCCCGCCAACTCAACGAGGAAACTCATGAAGCTTGATCCACAAGGCCCCCCGCCTCCCACCTTCTACACGGTTGAAGAGGTAGCTGAGCAGCTCGGGGTATCGCTGGCGACCATTCGCCGCGCCATCCGCGACGGCCGGCTGGCGACGCACCGTTTTGGCCGGGCGGTCCGCATCGCCCCCGATGACCTGGAAACCTTCCTGACGAACGCGCGGACGTAGCGCGCCATGCGCACACTACTCACGACGGCGACGCCCGGGGCTGCACCACCTGCATGGTGCGAGCCCACATCATCGGCCGTCCTTGGCTCTGCCGGCGGCGCAGGAAAGCGTGGCGCGCACAGTGCTGCACAAAAGTCCGGGTTCTCAACAAGGATTCCCATGCTGAAAACGCCCCTCGCCCACGCGCTTGAATTAGCCCTGAAAGGCTTTGCCGTCTTTCCGGTATCGACTGACAAAACGCCCCGCTGCCCGCATGGCCATAAGGCGGCCAGCACGGATCCCGCGCGCATCCGGGCGATGCACGCTCAATTCGGCTTCGTGCTGATCGGGGTGGCCACGGGCGAGGCCAGCAACCTTGCCGTAGTGGACATCGACCGCCAGCACAACGGCGAGGAATCGTGGCAGGCGATCTGCCCCCACCCGCCGGCAACATTCAGGTATCAAACCCGGGCCGGTGGGCAGCATGTCTGGTTCAGGCACAAGATTGGGCTGCGGTGCAGCGCGTCGCGCATCGCCCCCGGCATCGATGTTAGGGCCGAGGGGGGATACATCATCTATTGGCCGTGCACGGGTCTGCCCGTGCTTTGCGATGCCCCCTTGGCCGAATGGCCGGACTGGCTTGTACCACCGCCTCGCCCCCTCCCCGCGCCGCCCACGCTACCCGCGTTCACCGGGAACGCCGCCGCGCAGCGGTACGCTGAAGCTGCGATGGCGAATGCCATCAAAGAGGTGGTCAGCGCGCCGGTTGGCACGCGGAATATCACTTTGAACCGCGTATGCTACAGCCTCGCCCGCCTCGCCCATGCCGGGGTGGTGACGTTTGAGGAAATCGCCTGCGCGATGGCGCACGCCGGGCATGCCGCCGGCTTGGAGACCCGCGAGGTAGAGCGCACGCTCACCAGTGCCCTGGCAGCACGCGGAGGCCGCGCATGAATAAGCCGTTCGACCCCGCCGCCATTGCCGCTGAAATCCAAAGAGCCAGCATCGCGCCGGACGCCAAACGTCCCCTGTTTCGTGAAATACCAAACGCCACACCGTTCCCGTTGGAAGCTCTCGGTGCGGCCCGTGATGTCGTCGAGGCCATCATCACCCGCACGCAAAGCCCGCCTGCAATGTGTGCCCAGGCCGTGCTGGCGGCGATCACCTTGGCGGTCCAGGCGCACCGGGACGTTGAACTACCGGGAGGCGGAAGAAAACCGCTGACCGGGTTGTTTGCGACCATTGCGGAGTCAGGGGAGCGCAAGAGTTCGGCGGACCGCTTGGCCCTGACTCCAGTCCATGCGGCTGAAACGCGATGGCTGCAGGAACGCGAAGCACTGCTCCGCGATTACCACAATGATCATGATGCATGGAAAGCGGCACGCGAGAGCGTCAAAAAAAAGCACAAAGGCGACCGAACCGGAATCCGCAACGCGCTGAACGCCATCGGCGCAGAGCCCCGGCCACCCCGTTCGGCAATGCTGCTCATCGATGATTTCAGCCCGGAAGCCCTCGTTCTGCATTTGCGGGACGCTCGCCCATGGGCTGGTGTGTTCACGGCCGAAGGTGGCATGCTGGTAGGTGGCCACGCCTTCAGTCCAGAGAAGGCCATGCAGACCGGCGCGCTGCTGAACACGCTGTGGGATGGCTCGCCGATCCGCCGCACGCGTGTACTGACCGGCACAGCTCACCTGCCTGGGCGGCGCTGCTCGGTTCATGTGATGATGCAACGCGTGGTGGCGGACAAACTGCTCGGTGACGCGGTGCTGGACGGTATCGGCATGCTCGCCCGGATGCTGGTCGTCGAGCCAGAAAGCACAATCGGCACTCGGTTTTTTCGCGAGGCCAACGCGGCGGAAGATGCCGTTCTTGCCGCTTATAACGAGCGCCTTACAACGCTGCTGGACCGTGAACCGGCCACGGTGCCAGACGTCCCGGACGTACTGACCCCGGCACTGATGACACTTACCCCTGACGCACACACCATGTGGGTGAAGTTCTACAACGCCGTCGAGCGAGACTTGGCCCCTGGTGGAGAGTTTCACGCCATCAAGGCCTTCGGAGCCAAATTGGCAGAACATGCCGGACGGCTTTCGGCGGTGCTGGCCGCTTATGCAGACCCCGACGCCTTATATGTACACGCTGAGCATATGGCCTGTGGCATCGCCCTGGCACAGTATTATGGCGGGGAAATGCTGCGCCTTTCTGGCGGTGCATCGGTGCCGCCAGACTTACGCCTCGCGGCCCGCCTGCTGGCGTGGTGGCAAGATCGGCCAGATCCACGCTGCCATCTCGCCATGATTTACCAGCGCGGCTTGAACGCGATCCGCGACGCCTCTGTGGCGCGGCGCATCGTCGGCATCTTGGAAGAGCATGGTTGGGTTGAGCGGCTACCACCGGACACGGAAATAGAGGGGAAAAAGCGCAAGGATGCATGGGATCTCGTTCCATGAGCGGGCGCTTTATCTTCAATCCGAGGTTGGATCTCAAGAGAATCTGAGCGCCCCACCCCACCTAATCCACCTAAACCACCTAATCGGCCTACCCTGCCCGCCCCCGGATTAGGTGAATTAGGCGGATTAGGTGGCCCCGCGGACACAGCCTTCGTCGATGCCGGGACAGCAAACCAAAATTCGACGTCGTTTTGATTTTGCATCCATCAGTCGCGCGGGCGACCAAAGTTTTTGACGAGCTGGGCTCCACATCATGGAGCGCCACATGAGATCGCCGCTTTCGGCCCCCGCTACGAATTTCCTGGATCCGCTCTCAGCCCAACATGAGGAGGCCGTTACTGATCCGGCTGACGAAATCGATGGCCCATCGGGCGACCCGGCCGCGCCGCCCGATCCGCTGGCCAGACGGGTTTATTCCTTATCCGAGGTGGCCCGAATTTCGGGCGGACCGCCCGGACGCTGCGCTGGTGGGCCGCCACCGGCCGCATCCGCACCATCCGGATCGGCCAAAAACGCTTCGTCCCCGACACGGAACTGCACCGGCTGCTGACCGGCGGCACGCCCCCGGAAGGCACGCAAGATCATGAGCTATCTCAGTGACTTACAGCCATTCCGGCAAAGGGCTCACATCCGATTTGGTAAGTTGATTGTGCTACGGATGCCTGAATTGCCGCCTTCTGCCGCTTCTTGCCATCACCACAAGGAACTCAAAAAATGCATACCTTGAACATCTTGGTTGCCGGCAAAACACAGCTTTCCCCGGTTTCGAGCGCCGAGCTGCCGGCTCGTTCTTCCCCCCTGACCGCGGCCGCCATTCGCGAAGCCATCGAGGAATGGGCCGACCTAAAACCCACCCAGCGCCGCGCTCTGGTCACCGCGATGAACCATGTGGAGCACATCATCGCCGATGGGAGGGCGCTTCTGGTCGGGTATGACGCCTGGAGCTGCGCTGGGCTGAACCGGGTGCTCTGGGCCCGGCCGGCGGGCGCTTACGGGCTCTCGTCCAAGGCGTTCCGCGACATGCTCTCGGGCCTGCGCACCATCCTGATCCGCCTCGGCGTGCATGCCGAGAGCGGGCATAGCCGCAACGAGCTGAATCCGGTCTGGGCGGCGTTGTATCAGGCACTGCCGACGGATGAACGCCGCAAAGGCCTGATCCGGTTCTTTCGCTTTCTCACCTTGAGCGGCGCCACGCCTGAGACCATCACCCCGGAGAGCATCAACCAGTTCGATCTCTGGTGCCGCACGGAAATCCTGCACAAGGATCCGTGCGGTCTCAGCCGCCGCAGCGCGGGCAATTGGGAATTCGCGCGACAGAATGTTCCCGGCTGGCCGCAAATCGTCCTGTCCCGCGCCGGTATGCGCGATCACTATGCGCTGACATTTGACAGCTTCCCGCCAAGCTTCGCCGCCAGCGTCGAAAACTTCCTGGGACGCCTGGCCGCCGGGCCCGGCGATCGGTTCAAGGCCGGCAATCCCTTCCGGCGGCTCGCCGACCGCGCGAAAGCCGGCGCCCTGACGCCGAAGGGCCTTGCCCCGACGACCAAGGCGGGCGGGCCGACGCCATCTCCCCGGGGCTTTGTCCGCGCCCTCGCGCCCCGCACCATCGAAACGCGCCGCTGGCAGATCCGCGTTGCGGCGACGGCGCTGGTCGAGAGCGGTCTGCAGGCCGAACAAATCACCGGCCTCGCCGATCTGGTGACACCGATCGAGCGTCCCGTGGCGATCCTGCATTTTCACCGCGAGCGGCTGCGCCGGGCCCTGGAGGACAAGGGCGAGGACGTCGAGGATGAGGATCTGCGGTCCTCGAGCCTCAAGGGCATCGGGGAGATGCTCCGCCAGGTCGCCAAATTCGAAGCGCAGTTGGCGCCGGACGAACTCGAGGAGCTGCAAGCCTTCAACACCATGGTCTCACCCGCGCCGCAGATCACCATGAGTGAGAAAAACCGGACCCGGCTGCGGGCGCTGCTCGACGACCGGGTGACCCTCAAACTTCTGCATCTGCCGGCGGAATGGATGAACGAAGCCGCCACCAATGCCCGGCTCACGCCCATAGAGGCCGCCCGCCTCGCCATGTTCGCCACCGCGCTGGAAATCATGCTGGTTGTGCCACTGCGGCGGCATAATGTCGTTCATCTCCGGCTTGACACCAATCTCAGGCGACAAGGCCCGCAGGCGCTGATCCATGAGATTTTCGTGCCGCGGCGCGCGGTCAAAAACCGCAATCCCATTACCTGGCCGATCGAGGCGGAATCGGCGCGCCTCATTGAGACCTATCTTAAAAAATATCGCTCCCTGCTGGCGCAACCGGGTAATCCCTATTTGCTCCCGGGGATCAGCGAGCGCGCCCGAAACGACGCGCAGTTCGGCACGGACCTTTCGACCCAAGTCGAAACTATAATCGGCGCCGAGTTCAACTGTCACCTGGTCCGGCATTATGCCGTGGTCCGGTACCTGCAGCAGAACCCCGGCGCTTACGAGGAGGCCGCGCATATCCTGGGCCACAAAAACCCCGAGACGACCCGGCGGTTCTATTGCGGCCTGGAGCTCGACGCCGCGGCGCGCCACGCCAATGCGCTTCTGACCGGCGAACGGAAGGCGACGAAGATTCTGGCCCTGGGCGCTTATCACAAGCCGCACCGCCAGCGCCGCGCGCAGGGAGGTGCGCCATGAGCGCCGCGGTTCACACCACGCGCGGCACGCCCTCGGATATGATCCTCCACGTCGAAAACTGGCCGGCCGCGGATCAGGCCCTTTGGCACGCCGGGACGACGCCGAGCCAGGGACTGCGCCGGCGGCGCCATGCGGATAGCCTTTCCAGCCGTTCGATCCAAGCCGCCTGGCAGGGTTATGGCCGGTTCCTGGCCGTCCTCAAGCAATACGATCAGCACCATCTGCTGGCCGCGGAGCTCAGCCCGGCCGAACGGGTGAATTTCGAGAGCGTCGCCCTGTTCTTCGATGCGCTCCGCGCGGCGGGGAATGTCGACAACACGATCAAGGCGCGGCTGTTCCACCTCCGCACGGCCTTGCACATCATGGCGCCCAAGGCCGATTTTGACTGGCTCACCTGTCCCGACGGGCAGTCCTTGGACAGCCTGCTGCAGCAGGAGCGGGATGACGAGGTATCCCCGCCGTCGGCAACGGCGCTCTTCCACTGGGGGCTGGAGCTGATGCCCGATACGCCCCTGCCGGGCGCGCAAACGCGGCGTCTGAAATTCTGCCGGAACTACCGGAACGGGCTGATCATCGCGCTGCTGGCCTGCCGCGCACCGCGGGTCGGCTCGCTGGCGGCGATGCGACTGGAGAAGAACCTGTACAAGCTGAACGGCGAATACTGGGTCCGGCTGCAAAGCAGCATCGTCAAGAACAAGCGGGAGCTGGAGTACAGCCTGCCCGGCGAGCTCACGCCGCTCATCGACCGTTACCTCGCGCAGATCCGGCCGCTCCTGATCGACGCCGGTCGCGATGACGCGGTCTGGGGCAATGGCAACGGTGGCCGTTTCACCTACCGGACGATCGAGACGATGATTTTCCGGCAGACCGGGCGACGCTTCGCCCAGGCGTTCGGGCCGCATTTGTTCCGCCATGCCTTCGCCTCCGAGCTGGCCCGCCGCGATCCTCACAATCCGGGGTTGGCGGCGGTGATCCTCGGCATCAGCGAGGGCGTGGTCCATGAACACTACCGGCGCGCCCGGCAGGCCGACGCGGCGGTGAAGTTTCAGGCGTGCTTACGGCAGGATAGGGAACGACAGCAGCCTCGACGTATATCAGAGCACGCCAAGGAACGGACAAAGCAGGTGTCGCGTGGATAATACTCGGCCTCCTCTCACGGGAGAGCGGCCGATAGCTGCTGGTCCGCCTCTCGTGGCCAAACAGGAAAACGGACAGATCCCGAGTATCAACCGCCGGCCGGTATCGACCCAAGTCGGGCGTAGACCGGCCCGAGAGATGGTGCGATCTCAGGAGCAGACATTCATCCCACGACTATCGCTAGCGAGGGCTCAAAGGTACACTGCCAGGAAACATTGGAGATGCGGTCAACGACGGGGCTTACGCTTCGGCGCTCCAATGATTTCCAACCTGGGCCGCAAATGATCGAGCGCCGAGAGATCTCCCACCTTTGTCTGACTCAAATCTAGCATCCGAAGGGATAAGAGATTTATCAAAGGCGCAACACTCTTCACGTGCGTTCCGCTCAAGTCGAGCCCTTGCAAACGTTTGAGATTTTGTATCGGCCACAAATCGGTAACCATTGTGTTTGAAATATCAAGGTCAACTAGCCATTCTAATTTCGCTATTGGTTCTAGATCGCGAATGCTCGAATCAAATAAGTAGAGCTTTTCAAGGTTTGAGAGGCTTTGAAGAGCTGTCCAATCAACAACCTCACTTAGTCCTGCATAAAGAATTCTAATCTTATGGCAGCATGCAATTGGGGAAATATCGGCTGCTGGCATTCGCCACATACTCAACTCCTCCAAATCGATCAGGCTTTTCAGCGGCGACAAATCAGTTATATGAGTGTAGTCCAAATAGAGTGTCTTTAAGAACGTGAGACCGGATACAGGGCTGAGATCGTTTATCTTCGAGTAACGCAAATCCAAAGATACTAACCATTCTCGCCATGCGCTAGGCGGCGTGTGTCCCGCAATGATCATACTCCTTGCCTGATCTTTAAAATCTGGAGGGACGATTTCAGAACGCAACGCTTCAGCGGGTTGTGACGGAGGAGAAAATTCATTTCCTCCCAAGCTGTTGATAAAACCGTCCATCCACACCATCTTTCCGGTGGATTTGGAAAAACGAGAAACTTCGTTTTTCGGCTCTCCACAAAATCCCAATACAGGTGGAGCCCGTCCAGTCCGTCCCGCAGCAAATTTTTTGCGCCGTCTCGCAAATCATCTACGCTCTTGCCCAGCGCCGCGAGTGCGCTCGAGAATCCCGCTGACTTTTTAGCGACCTCCCAGCCCGCCATACTTGCGATGACGCCGGGTTCACCGCCAAATTTATGCGCCACACCAGCGACAATAGCTGCGCTTACAAGGATGATGGACGCGTTTCTAACCGTAGCGACCATAAATTCGACACTGCGTTCCGGGTGCCTCCCGTCAACGGGTGAAGTCCACGGCTGCTTGTAAAATTCTGGCGGCGGCTTCTGTGGCAATTCCATCATACCTCACCTCACGCGCCAAATCGCGGGCAGCCGCTCGTACCTCGGCCCGCTCAGGCTTGGTCATGCGGTTGACATCAGACTGCGCCTGCAGTTCCACACCCTCTGCTGTGGCTAGGATGAGCACCGGGTGTAGCCTGCGCCAGCTCTGGAGCGCTGTCTGCGCACTATCCTCCAAAGGGGGCTCCAGCTGTGCGGTAATAGCCCGGTCGGCAGCTGCCGCAGCTTCTTCAAGCACGACCCCTAAACCCCAGACCAGACCCCACTCGATCATGGTTTGTGGCTTGCTCACCTCATCTAGATACTGGGCCGCATCCCGTGCCAACTCCGGAAAACTGTTGCTTTGTACCCCCAGCCGCTCGAGAAAATTAGAGACGGCCTCCCGAACCAGCGGCAACATTTGACTGAGGCGTTTGAGATTATTGCCAGCGACATCGAGATCCGCCGGAGACGCTGGTGAAAGTCTGCCGAGGCTGTCGATGGTGAAATGTGGCCCCGGCCCTTGTTGTGGGATAGGCTCAAACTGTTTTGGAGTTGGTGGTGGCATATTAGCAACG
>CAWACI010000011.1:7500-406127 GCA_963780465.1 uncultured Pseudomonadota bacterium | reverse complement strand
GCAGAGCTTTTTATTCATCATTACGTATTGTTCCTGCGTCGTCGCCGTGCTCAGGCTGGTATAGATCTGGCCATCAGGTTCTGCACCGCGGTCGGGTTCTTCGCGTAGGCCGAGGCAAAGGTCGTGCTGTTCAGCGCCACCGCGCCCTTGCTGCTCACCGTCAGGCCGATCGTGTTGGACGTCATGCCGCTGGCCGCGGCGCCGGAAACAGCGGAGAGCAGCTGGGTGGAAATGCTCTCGGCGATGTAATTGCCGGCGAGCCCGCCGGATTTTTGCGTCTTGCTGGATGCCGATGAAGCGGACGACGCCGTCGTCGGCCGCGGAGCCGGCCCAGTAGGTCTGCTTGGCGATCGCGGAGATCGCCGCGTTCAGGTTGGTCGCGACCTTGCCGACCGCGCTCGACACGCCGGTGGTCGAGGAGCTGATATTGAGCGTGCTGCTGCCTTTGCCGTTAATCGTCAGCGACACGCCGGTCATCGCGCTGCTGATCTTGTTGCTGGTGGTGGTGATCGGCACGCCATTGATCGTCAGGCTGGAATTGCTCGCCCTCTGCGCGCGCGTCATCGAGCCGCTCGTCCAGCTCGTCGTCGCGGCGCTCGCTGAGGTCGGATTGGTGTAGTCGAACTTGGACAGCACGTGCCGGTACCGCTGACGTTGAAAGCCTGGGACGAGCCGGTCGCGCTGCTCTGCAGCGTCAGCTCCGCGCCCTTAGCGGTGCTGACCACGCCGGCCTTCACGCCGCCGGCCACCTTGTTGATGGCGCTGGCGATGCCGTTCAGCGTCATGCTGCCGGAGCCGACAGTCACGGTCTCGGTTTTGCCGCCTCTGCAGGGTGAAGGTGAGCGTGCCGGCGCTGGAGCCGGCAAGCTTCGCGGCGGCGGAGGCGGAACCCGTCGCCTTCGTGCTGGAATAGATTTCCTGCACCGAGGCCAGCGCCTTGACGTTCACATTATACGTGCCGGGCTGCGCGGCGCTGCTGGCGGTGGCGGAGAGCACGGAGCTGGTGCCGGCCGTCGCGGTGCGGGTGTTGATGGTGGAGAGATCCGTGATCCCCGACAGCGAGGTGGAGAGCGTGGAGATCGTGCCCTGGATCGTGCCCCAGGCGGAGATATCCGCCTTGTCGGTCGTGATCTGGGTTTGCAGCTGCGTGATCGGCGCCTCCAGGCGCTGTTCCACCTGCGAAATTTCGCTGGAAATTTGGCTTGACCCGAGACCTGCGACTGAACCGCTCATATCAATGCTTCTCTGTACTGTTCAAACAAAACAGCCGGTCCGGCCGGAGGGTTCGCCTCCGGCCGGGGTAGCAGAAGATTACGGCAGCAGGGAGAGGTAGGACTGCTGCAGCGTGGTGGAGCTCTTCAGCGCCGCCACACCCGCCTGCGCCTGGATCTGCGCCTGGGTCAGCTGGTTGGCGACCTGCGGCAGGTTGGCGTCCTGCACCACGCCGAGCGCGCTGGTCACGTTCTGGCTGGTGGTGTTCAGGTTGTTGATGTTCGCGGTCAGCCCCTGCTGGAAGGCGCCGAGCTGGCCGCCCGCGTTGTTCAGCGACTGCAGCGCGTACTTGACGACGTTGATCGCCTGGTTCGCGCCCGCCGTAGTGGTCGACATTGATATTGGCCAGCGAGTTAAACGTGTTGCGGTGGATGCCGTCTGCACGCCAATGGTGGAGGCCGCGGTGCCGCCGAGCTGGATTGAATTCCCGCCGGTCAGCTGCACGGTGCCTTGGATCGACGCATGCCAGGTGTGCCGGCGGTGCCTGTGGCCGTCGCTGCGGTTGCCAGGGCACCAGTCGTCGTCCCGGTGCTTGCGGTCGTCTCCGACGCGTTCTGGAAGGCATCGGAGCCACCAGTGGTAGTAGACTGGACATTGGATGTTCTGCCGCATTCGCCTGCGTCAGCGTAAATTAGTGCCGGATCGATGCATGCACCGCAGCGGAGATGCCGGTCACGGATGTGCTGCGCGTTGATCTGCCGCCAGACCGGCGATGCCGTTGAGCCGGTCGCCGAGGTAATGTTCACCGAGGTGCCGGAATCGCTGTCCCGCTGGCGCTGCTCGAGCTCAGAGTCACAGGCGTAGCCGGCAGTTCCCACCTTAGCCTTGATGTCAGCCGTGGTCTGGCTGTGGCCGTCACGCCCGTCGGCCCGCCGACCGCATTGATCGCCGAGGCAAATTCGGCGGCGCTTTCGTTCAGCGTTGGCGACCGTGGACGATCGTCGCAGCGTCTGACCGCCGGACGGTGACCGTCAGCGGACCTGCGTCGCAAACGCACCCGCGCGGAGCAGCCGTTGTGCCGACAGTGGCCTGTGCCGTCTCGAAAGCCGAGCCCGTCTGGTACATGCCGAGATTGCTGGCAGAGGTATTGCCGATGCTCAGGCTCATGGTCTGGCCCTCATTGGCGCCGACCTGGAACTGCACGTTGTTGAACGAGCCATCGAGCAGGTTCACGTTGTTGAACTGCGTCTGCGAGGCGATGCTGCTGACCTGACCGACCAGCTGGGACACGACGCTCTGCAGCGAGCTCGCTTCCTGCCCAGTCTCGGTGCCGTTGGCGGCCTGCACAGCGGTGGAGTTGAGCTGCTGCACGATGCCGATCTGCTGCTGCATCGCGCCCTGCGCGGTCTGCAGCAGGGAGACGCCGGTGTTGGCGTTGGAGATCGCCTGGGTCAGGCCGTTCAGCTGCGAGGTGAAGCCCTGGGCGGTGATGTAGCCGGCCGGGTTGCTGGCGGGGGAGCTGATCGACAGCCCGGTCGACATCTCGCCTTCCAGGGTGTTGTTCAGGGTGGAGGTGTTGCTGATGGACTGCAGCGCGCTCAAGCGCGCCCGTGTTGGTGAGAATTGAGCCGACGGCTGACATGGAAAAGCTCCTGGTTTGTGGTTGCCGTTAACCCTTTATTCACTTCCTCAACCGGAAGTTTTCCTGTTTCCCTAATTCTTTCTTAAAATCCGATCGGTTCAGGCCAGATCGGCTTGAAATGAAGAGGGCAGGAAGGCTTCTTTGTTGAAAAAAAGAAGCAAAAAACCTTTCTGCCCCTGGGCCATGCGTGTTTCGGCGCCGCCGGCCCAAAGGAGCAGAAGTTTTTGCGCCGCTTTTTTCAAAAAGCGGCTACTTTCCTGCCCCCCCCCCGCGCAACCTGTCAGTTCAGCTCCACAAGCAATCCCGCTCTGGTGACCAGGGCGGAAAAATGCTGGCCGCTGGCGCGGTTGGTCAGGAGAATCGTCTGGCCGATCCGCCCGGTCTGGTCGGCCATCGCGGTCACGGTGATATCCATGCCGCCGCTGCGCACATCGACCGAAACCGTCTGCCCCGCCTGCACCGCCACCGGCTCGGCGACATTGCTGGAGGTGAGGATCGTCCCGGGATTCAGGCTCATCAGCGCCGTGCTGCCGAGCAGTGCGGCGGCGTCGTGATAAACCTCCCGCCCGGCGAACAGCGAGATCGGCTCATTGCGGAGCGAAAAATCGCCGCTGCTGAACGCCTGCCCGGCGCTGACCGGCCGGGCCACCACCTCGACATTTTCCGTCGCCGCGACGGTGACGGTGACATACAAGGTCCAGTGCGGCGCGGCGCAGCTGACCGCCGCCTGCTCATACGGCTCGGTTCCCGTGACCGACACGCCAAGGCTGCCGGTACAGGCCTGCATGTATTGCGCGCCGGTCACCGGCCCCAGGCTGACCGTGGCCCCGGCCGAGAGGGTCGGCGCCACCGCCTGGCGGATCGCCGCGGCGACCGCCTGCGGATCTTGAGGTGCCGCAAGGGCCGCCGCCGGCAAAGCGGCGGCGCCCAGCGCCAGCAGCAGCGCCGCCCTCATTCGGCGGCGCGCGAAACCGGCGCCGCGGCCTCGTCCATCCAGGGCGGCGGCGCGTCCTCGACCGACGGCAAAGCCAGCGCCGCCGCCCGCGCCGCCTTGCCGCGTTCCAGCGTGCCCTGCAAATCCGTCACCGCGTTCTTCAGCGCCTTCTGCCAGGCGGCGATGCGGTTCGGCAGCCGCACGGCGTCAAAACTCTCCGGCAGGTCCAGCCGCTCATCCACCAGCAGATGGCAGCCGGCGGCGGCGGCCATGAGCGCCGTGTAGTGGTCGGTCTCCACCGCCCGGTCGACGGGGCGGATCAGGATATGCGGCGCCAGCGCGGCAAGCTCCCGCGCCCAGCCATGCTCATCCTCCGGCACACGCAGCCGGGCGATGGAGCCCGCATATTGCCCCCCGGCCCGCTCCACCACGATCCAGGAAATCGTCCCCAACGTCTCGTTGATCAGCTCCAGCAGCCAGGACGGGGCGATGCCTTCGTCGATCCACAAAACGCGAGGATTGGAATTCAATCCGACGCCGCGTTGCAGGTCCTGCCAAATGGGCCGCGACAGAGCCGGACGCCACAAGGCGACGCTGCGGTTGGGGTGCAGCAGTTTTTTCACCTGCTGCACCAAGGCCGGCGAGGTGGCGATGAGGTTTTGCGCCGCGGCGAGCACGGCGCGCTGCTCGGGTTTTGGCGTCACGGTCAGCAGCGCCGTATAGGGCACGTTGCCCGGCCCCGCCGTCTCCGGATTCAGCCGCACCCAGGCATTCGGCGCGCGGCGGCCAAGCTCCACGGGGAGCGAAACCTCCCGAACCCAGCTCGCCTCCATCAGCCCCTCGGCGCGCAAGGCGCGGGCCGCGTTCAGCAGCGCCATGCCGGTATCGATCGGGCCGCTCAGCAGCAGGCTCTGCGGATCGGCCGGCGCGCCGCGCTGCAGGCCCAGGCGCTGCTCCGCGCGCAGCAGGTCGCCGCGCAGCGACAGCGCCGGGTGGTGGTAAAAATCCTCCCAGGGGAGAGACGCCGCCGCCTTGCTGCCCTGGCGGTGCGCGCAGCCCGGATCGGTGCGGACGCTCTCCGCCGCGACGATGAAGGAGACATCCGGCGTCCAGACGATTTTTTGCCCCGCAGCGCGCAGCTGCGCGCAAAGGTCGGTCCACAGCGCGTCATGGCTCAGCGCCGGCATGGTCAAGCCGGCCAGCGCCGCGCGCTTCGCCAGCACTGCGGCGGGCGCCACCGCGCTCGCCTCCTGGTCCACGGCGAGCCAGCCGCCCTGCCCCGGATCGTCGAAGAAATGATCGGCGCCAAGGCGCACTTCCGCGCCGATGACGATCGGCCCTTCCACGGTGAAGCGTTTCGGGTCCGCCGCGAACGGCACCAGGGCGCGCGCGCCGACCATCGCCACCGCCGGATCCGCCAGACGGGCGCGTAGCGCATTGAGCCAACCCGGCGTCGCCGCCTGCGCATGCACATCGACGATCGCGACATGCTCGGTCGGCACCAGCGCCAAAGCGGCCTGCAGCGCGCCGGCCGGGGTGAGATCGGCACGCGGCGGCACCGCCCGCACCTTCTCACCCAGCGTCGCCTGCTGCGCGACGATGGCGCTCAGATAGCGCACCGTGGCCTCCGGCAGCCCGGCGCCGGCCAGCACGATCGGCCCGGTCAGCACGGCGCTGGTCAGCAGCTCCGTGGTCCAGCGGTCCAGCGTGGCGATCTCCGCGCCATCGCACAACAGCACGATCGACGTTCCCGGGTCGGCCACAACGCGGCCATGGCGGAACAGGCCCAGATGCTGGCGCGGCTCGACCGTCGCCGGGATCCCCTGGCGGTCCAGATGCTGGCGCACCGCCTCGAGCGCGCGCGGCCCGAACGCGGTGGAAGGCACATTGTCGCGGCGGCTGAGCGCCGCGCGGGTGAACAAGGCCTCCGGCAGGCGCGCCACCCGCCCCTCCGCCTCGGCCAGGCGCAGCTGATAGTCGTATTCCTCGACACCGGCGCGCGCCCCATCGAAGCCGCCGAGACGGCTCAGCGTGTCGGCGCGGTACCAGACCCAGTCGCCCAGATAAGCGGCCTGGCGCAGCCTGGTCACATCCCAGTTCGGCTTGAAGCGGATCCAGGCGCCGTTATCGGTCTGCACGGTCTCGTCGCAATAGATCAGATCCGCCTCGGAGCGCGCGGCTTCCAGCGCAAAGCGCAGCACCGCATCCGGCGCCAGCGTATCGCCCGCGTTCAGCAGCGCCACGTAATCGGCCTGCCCCGCCACGGCGTTTGCCTCGGCGCAGAGCACCCGGGTCAGCTCGCCCGCCTCGGCGGGGGCGATGATGGTGACATAGCCGGGAACGTCCAACGGCTCGGCGGAGACAATCCGCACCTGCGCCGGCGCGTGCCATTGCGCGCGCAGGGATTCGAGCGTGTCGTTGACAGTGTGCGCCCGGTTGGGCGGCACCGCCACCAGCACCTGCACGCTCGGCAGCAAGGATCCGGCATCGCGCAGCTTCTGCAGGCGCTTGCGCGCACCGTCATCGGTCCGCTCCGCCGGACGCAGCCCGGCCTCGGCCGCCGCCGCGGCATCCGGCGCGACGCCGCCGAAACCCGGCACGATCACGCCGCGGCTGTCGCCCAGCTCACGCAGAAAGCCGATCAGCTCGGCGCAATCGGCTGGCGAATCCATCCCAGGTCTCCGGCGCGAAATCGCGCGCCTGCACCGCGTCCCAGACGCGCGTGGTGAGCGCCTGCAACGGCTTGAACAAGGTCGCCTGCGAGGCCGGCTCGCTGCGGTTGAGCTGGCTGGTGAGAAAGCCGCGCGCCTCGCTCAACCCGTTCGGCACGCGGTTGGACAGTTCAAGGCCCAGATCCTGCTCGATGCGGCGGATCTGCGCCGCCGGATTGTCCAGCAGGTCCTGATAGGTGAGCCAGCTGCGCGGCAGATGCCTGGCATGGCGCTCGGCGCTGATCAGATAATCCACCCAAAGCAGCAGCGCATGGGCCCGCGCCAGGCCGTTCTTGCGATGCTGGCTGGACGCCACAACCCAGGGCGCGCGGCAGATATGAATGACATGCGGCTTATGCCCGGCCTGCGTGATGGCGCGCTCATACATCGGGAACAGCCGGCACAGATGCGGATGCTTGATGCCCCAGAGCGGCTCATTGCTGAAACGCCGGCGCAGGATTTCGTCCAGCTTGGCGAAGTGACGCGCCATATCGGCGCGTTCGGTCCAGCCTTCCGGCAGACCGCGAACATCGGTCCAATCGACGCCGAGATGTCTGAACACCCCGACATCCCATTCGATCAGCTCCGGAATTTCGTAGAAGCCGAGCGGATTATGCTCGTTCACGTCGGCGTCGTTGTGCAGGCTCACGCCGAGCCGCTGCAACGCGCCGGAGAGAGCAGAAGTGCCGCTGCGATAGTAGCCGGCGATCAGAATGGCATCAGACACGCGGTGTTCCTTGCGCTTAAATATAGCTGAAGAGGCTGAGGCTCTGCACGCTGCTGAACGCCTTCATGGCGGCCTGCACGGAAGTCAGGGTCTCGTTCAAATTGGTCATCGCCTGCGGCATGTTCACCGCAATCGCATTCTGCACGCTGGTCTGCAGGGCGTTCTGCTGCGTCGTGTTGTTGTTCTCGGTATTGGTAACCGATTGCAGCGTCACGCCGGTCTGCGCGGTCGCGGTGACCACCGATTGCTGGTACTGCGCCAGCCCGGAGAGGTCCTGGTTGAGCTGCTGGTTCGTCTGCGCCACGGCCGCCGACGTGGTGCCGGTGTTCTGCAGCGTGTTCGCGATATTCTGCAGCAGCGAGAAGGCCGATTGCGGTTGGCTCGGCGCGATCGTGAACGTGTCGGTGGCTGTGGGCGTGCCATTGAGCTGGAACTCCATGCCGTCCAGCGGGATTGTGCCTCCGGACGTGACCGTGCCCGTGACCGTGTTCGTGCCCGAGCCCGTGCCCGCCCCCGTGCCTGTGCTCGTGATCGGCGCGGTGCTGGTCGCGGTGTAATTAAATCCACCGGCGGCATTGGGCGTAAATGTCAGCCCGATCGACGCGCCGCCGGTCTGGAACTGGGCGGCCTGGGTCGGGCTGGTGACCCCGTCCGAGAGCACCTGCGCATCGCCGGTATTCCCGGCCCCCGCGGTGATGTAGGAATAGCCGTTGCCCTGCAGGCCGGTCATGAACGTCTCGCCATTGGCGATGGTCGCGGCCGAGAGATCGGAGGAGATCGCCGCCAGGCTCTGCCCGCCATCGCCCATATAGGCGACGCTGCCATCCGGCTGCGTCTGGAACGGCTGCATATTGCCGCGCGTGCCGCCAAACAGATACGTCCCGTTGGTGCCGGTGGTGTTGGCGAGGCCGAGCAGTTGCTGCCCCGCGGAGGTCACCTGCGTCGCCAGCGACTTCATGTTCTGCGCGCTCGTGGTGCCGTTCAGCGCCTGTTCGACCAGCCCCTGCACGTTGTCGAGCAAGGTGGAGACCGACTGATACACGTTGTTCACCCCGCCGAGCTGGCCCTGAATGTCACCCAGCGTGGTGGAATTGCTGTTCAGCGCGCTGATCTGGTCGGTGCCCAGCACCGCCGTCTCATAGGCGGTGGGGTTCTGGTCGGGCGTCTGCACCGAGACGCCGGTGGCGACCTGCTGCTCCAGCGTGTTCAGCTGCGTTTCCTGCAGCGTCAGCGAGCTCTCGAAATTGGTGTAGAACGAAAGTTCCATGGCAAATCTCCTTCAGCGCGGTTGCGGCGTCGGATGCGCCGCGAAAAATCCAAAATCATAAAAATCGCCGGGCGCGCTCATGAGCGCTCCGTCTTGTCGGCGGCATGGCGCCAGGGCTGCGCCTGCTCGGCGCGCTGCGCCGCCAGCCGGTCCTGCGTCAGCACCGCCTTGCGCGCCGCCTCGTCCAGCCCGTCGCGATAGGCCTGGCTGGCGGCGAGCTTCTGCAGCGCCGCCTCCAGCAGCCGGCGCGCGTGCTGCTCGGCCTGCAGGATCTGCATCTCGGCGGTGTCCGACGCGCGGGAAAAATGCCCGGCGCGCTGCGCCGCGGCCGCGGTGACCGTGCCGCCATGCTGCCAGGAGCCACGCAATCGCTCGCGATAGGCGGTGAGCACCTGACGCTGCCGCGCGATGCTCTCCAGCGTCTCGTTATGGCGGCGGACCTCATCGAGTACCCGCTGATGCTTGGTCGCGGCGATCAGATCGAGCCGTTCGATGGTGCGCAGCTTCATGCCACGAGCTCCGGCAGCGCGGCCTGCAGGGCGGCGAGCGCGGCGGCGAGCGGCACCTTCTCCGTGCCCTGCCGCAGCACCGCCTCCATGGCCGGGGCGCGGCGCAGCGCCTCGTCCAGCAGCGGATCGCGCCCCGCCACATAGGCGCCGAGATCGATGATGTCCTGCTTCTCCTGCCGGCGCGCCCAGAGTGCCCGGAAGCGCGAGGCGAGCTTGAAATGCGCCGCCCCCACCAGGCCCGGCATCGGCCGCGACAGCGAGGCGACGATGTCGATCGGCGGGTAGAACGCCGCCTCGGCCAATGACCGCGACAGCACGATATGCCCGTCCATTACCGAGCGCGCGGTATCGCCGACCGGGTCGCCGACATGGTCATCGCCCTCGACCAGCACGGTGTAGAGGGCGGTGATGGAGCCCTGGTTCTTCGCCCCATTGCCGGCGCGCTCGACATAGGCGGCGATCGCGCCGAACACCGAGGGCGGATAGCCCTTGGTCGCCGGCGGCTCGCCGACGGCCAGGCCGATCTCGCGCAGCGCCATCGCCAGGCGGGTGAGCGAATCCACCACCAGCAGCACATGCTTGCCCTGGTCGCGCCAGTATTCGGCGATCGAGGCGGCCAGATACGCGCCGTGCACGCGCCCCAGTGCCGTGTCATCCGCCGGCGAGGCGACGATCACGCTGCGCGGCTTGGCATCGCCGATATGATCCTCGACAAATTCACGGATCTCGCGGCCGCGCTCGCCGATCATGCCGACCACCACCACATCGGCCTCGGCATAGCGCGACATCATGCCGAGCAGCGTGGTCTTGCCGACGCCCGAGCCTGCGAACAGGCCGACACGCATGCCCCGGCCCAGCGTCGCCAGCGCGTTGATCGCGCTGACCCCGACATCGAACGGCTGTTCCAGCCGCTCGCGCGCCATCGGGTTCACCGGCACGCCCATCAGCGGCCAGGGATCGGTCACCTCCGGCGCCGGCCGCCCATCGAGCGGCGCGCCACGCCCGTCGATCACCCGGCCGAGATGCGCAGCGCCCATCAGCGGCGCCGGGGCGCGGCTCTCGACATGCACGCGCGCCCCACGGGTCACGCCGCGCTTGCCCTGCTCGGACATCAGCAGCAGCGTCCCGGCATCGAACCCCACGACCTCGGCGGCCATCGGCAGGCCATCCTCGGTATCGATCAGGCAGCGCGAACCGATCGGCGCGCGGATGCCGCTGGCATGCAGCACATCGCCGCTGGAGCGCACCACGCGGCCATAGCGGGCGATGGTGTCCGTCATCATCCCCCGGCGCACGCGCTCGGCCGCGAGCAGGCGGATATTGTCCAGCGACATCATGCGCCGTCCTCCTCGCGCAGGCCGAGCGCCGCACGCATCGCGGCGAGCCGCGCCTCAAGCGAGGCATCCCATTCGATGCGGTCGAGAGGGTCGCCCTCCGGGGCGATCAGCTCGACCATGGCGCCGCCGCGGCTCAACCCAGGATCGGCGCGCAATGCGCCATGCTCAAGCTGCACCAGCGGTTCCAGCACCGCATGATCGGCGGGGTTGAGGCGCACGACGATGCGCTGCCGCGGCGTGCGCTCGGCGGCCGCCTCCTGCAACAGCCGTTCCACCAGCTGGCGCAGGCTCGCGGCATCGGCCTTGACCTCGACGCCGACGATATGCCGCGCCAGTTCGAAGGCCAGATCCGTCACCAGCGCCGCGACCTCCTGCTCGCGCGTCCGCAACGGCGCGTCGAGCTGCTCCAGGACCGCCCGCAGCGCGCCGATCGCCGGCGCTGCCCGGCTGGCGGTCTCGGCCCGCGCGGCTTCATGGCCCGCCGCCTCGCCCACGGCGCGGCCCTCGGCCTCGGCGGCGGCGCGCAGAAGCGCGATCTCGGCGCCCACCCGGCGCTCGACCTCCTCCGCCGCGGCATCGGGCGTTACGCCGGTTTCAACGAGTGCCGCCGGCAACTTGCGGGTGGTGACGAAGGTCACGGTTCGTCGGCGTCCGTGTCTCGCTGCGAGCGCATGGCGCTATCCACGGCCATCTTCACCAACGGCTCCGCCACCGCGAGTGCTGCGCGCGCCAGCACGGCGGCGGTTACCGCGCTCAGCAGCCAGATCAGCAGCGCCGCCAGCGTCAACCCGTCTGGCTGATGCAGCCCCGCCCAGAACAAGGCGAATGCGCCGGCGACCAGCCAGGGCTTGTACGGGAAGCTGCCTTTGCTTCCCTTGCGCGCGAGTTTGCGATTTGACACTGATCAGGTTCCGGGCGGGCTATTGGGATCGGGGGCGTGGATCACCACGACCACGCGGCGGTTCTGGGCGCGGCCGTCAGCGCTGTCATTGCTGACGATCGGGGCGAATTGGCCAAACCCCTGGGCGGAGAGGCGCGAGCCGTCGATCCCCTTCCCCACGAACAGGCTGACGACGCTGACGGCGCGCTCCGCCGAGAGCGACCAGTTCGAGGGAAACTGCGCCGTGGCGATCGGCTGGTTGTCGGTATAGCCCTGGATGATGATGTTGAACGGCGCCGGCAGCTGCTTGAGCTTCGTGGCGACATTGCCCAGCAGCTGCTGCGCACCCGGCTGCAACGTCGCCTGGCCGGAGGCGAACAGCGTGGAGGCGCTGAAGCTGATGGTCAATGTCAGCGGCTGCGCCGACATCGTCACCTGCTTCTGCCCGATCAGCGGCTGCAGCACGCCCTGCAGCAGCTTGCTCATCTGCTGCAAGGCGAGAACCTCCGCCTGCAGCTTGCGCGAAACCGCGTCCGGCACGCGCGGCGCGCGCGGCGCCGGCTGTTCCACCGGCTGCGGGATCGGCGAAGGCTGGTGCTGCATCACGCCGCGGCTGGCACTTTGCGCCTGCACCACCACAACCGGCGTGCCATGAAACGCCTGGACGAAGCTCTGCGCCTCCAGCTCGATCTTGTACTTGTTCCGCGTTGACGAGGCGTACAGCACGACAAACAATGCCAGCAGCAGCGTCAGCAGATCGGCGTAACTCACCAGCCAGCGCTCGTGGTTCGGCTTCTTTTTCGGCTTCGTGGCGGCGGGCGGCATGCGCATCGCTCAAGCGGCCTCGGCCAGGGTCTCGCCCAGCCCTTCGCCGGTATCCGCCGGCGGCGCCTTCTTGTCGGAGAGCAGGCTCTGCATGGTCTGGCGGATGAGGATGCCCGACCGGCCTTCCTTCAGCAGCATCAGCCCCTGGATGATCAGGTGGCGCTCGCGTTCACGCGTCTCGGCCAGCATGGCGAGCCGCGTGCCCAGCGGCAAGGCGATGAGATTGGCGCCACCAACACCGTAGATGGTGGCGACGAAGGCGGTGGCGATGCCCTCGCCCAGCTCCTCCGGATGATCCAGCCGCATCATCACATGGATCAGCCCGAGCACCGCGCCCATCACGCCGATGGTCGGCAGATACCCGCCCGCCGCCTCCCAGACCCCGGCGGCGACATGATCCTCGCGCGACGCGTTCTCGGCGATCGCCGAGAGCGTCGAGAGCAAGTCCTCCTCGGACATGTTGTCGATGATCATCTGCAGACCCTGCTTCTGGAACGGGTCGGTGACGGTGGCGAGTTCGCCCTCCAAAGCCAGCGCCCCCTGCGAGCGCGCTATATTGGACCAGTTCGCCACCTGATCGATATAGGCGTGCATGTCGGCGCTGGGCGGCTTCACCAGCCACAGGAAACGGCTGAGAGCGGTGAGCACCGGCTTGAAACCGAATTGCGTGATCAATGCCGTGGTGGTGCCGCCGAACACGATCAGCACGGCGGTGACGCTGAACAACGACGAGATCGGATCGCCGTCGGCGAGCGCGGCCATCACGACGACCGCCAGGGCGGCGATTATGCCTATGATCGCTGACATTACACGGTTTCTCCCTTGAATTGATCCGACATGTGCGCGGCCAGGACCTGCAGCGCGCGGCTGCGGATTTTCGAGGCATAGCCTTCGCTGATGTCGAGAATGGCGGCAATCTCGCGATTGTTCATCTCATTGTAGTAATGCAGCGCGAGCACCCGGTATTCGAGCTGCGAGAGCAGGCCCAGCGCCGCCTCCAGCGACGCTTGGTTATCCGAGCGCAGCAGTTGCGACAGCGGATCCTCCGGCGCGGAGCCGTTGCTCACCGCGGCGTTGTCCACCATGTCGGGGTCGAACGCCGCCTCGCCACGTCGCAGCATGCCTTCGCGCCGCAAGCCGTTGATCATCGTGCCGCGCACCCGGCGCATCGCGAAGGCCTGGAATTCCACGCCATGGCCGGGATCGTAGCGCTTCATCGATTCCAGCATGCCGATCGCGCCCCATTGCAGCAGCTCATCGAGATCGGCCCAGGGCATGCGCGCCTTCAGCAGCAGCGCGATGCGCTTGATCCATCCCGCATACATTTCCTGCAGCGCGGACGCGGAGAGCGGCTCGCCGGTTAAGGGCTGGATCATCGCCTCACCCCGGCTCCGCCGTCTGCACGACCTGCAGCGGCATGGTTTCGGGAATTTCCTCCAGGCCCAGCACCGGCAGCACGCCGCTCACCGTGCGGGCAATGGCGCGGCGCAGCGCGCCCTGCACCACCAGCACCGGCTTCTGCCCGCGCGCGCGCATCGCCCGCGCCGCGTTCTCCGCGGCCTGGCGCAGATGCGTCGCGGTCTCCGCCTCGATCTCCTGGCCGATGCCGGTATCCTTGCCGGTGCGCACGGATTTGCCGACCAGCTCCTCCAGGCGCGGCTGCAGCACGGCGACGCGCAGGGTCGGCTCGGCGCCCGCGAACTGCGTGACGATGAAGCGGCCGAGGCGCTGGCGCACCGCCGCGAGCAGCCGCTCCACATCCTTGTTCGGCCCCTCGGAGGCTTCGACCAGCGCCTCGCAGATGCGTTCGAAATCGCGGATCGGCACTTCCTCGGCCAGCAGCGCCTGCAGCACCTGGCGGATCAGCCCCATCGAGAGATTGCTGCGCGCTTCTTCGGCCAGGCGCGGCGTGGTCTCGGTGAGGCGCGTCATCAGCCCCTCGACCTGCGGGCGGCCGAGCAGATCGGCGCCGTGACGCTTGAGGATCTCGGCGAAATGCGTGGCGATGGCGCTGGGCGCGTCGACCACGGTATAGCCCAGCTCCTCGGCCTGCGGGATCGCGCTCTGCGGGATCCACACCGCCGGCTGGCCAAAGGCCGGGTCCTTCACGGCGCGGCCGATTTTCAGCTTCTCCGTGACCATGGTCCCCTCGATCGCGAGCCACTGGCCGGGCCAGGCCTCGCCACCGCCGATCGCCGCACCGCGCAGGGTGAAGCGGTAGCCATGCGCCGGCAGCTCCGAGGAATCGCGGATATGCACCGGCGGCACCAGGAACCCCATGGCGCGGCCATAACGCTGCCGCACGGCGGTGAGACGGTTGAGCAGCCGCCCCTCGCCCTGGCCGACCATCGGCGTCAGCGCAAAGCCGATATTCATGCCGAGCGGATCGACGCCGGTGACATCGACCAGCGTGTCGACCTTCGGCTCCGCCGGTGCTCCCGGCGCGCCCGGGGCGCCGGGCTTGCCCACCGCCACGGCGGCTGCGGCCGGTTCCGGCTGCGACAGCCGGCGCGCCATGTAGCCGAGCCCCGCGGCCAGGAGCAAAAACGGAATATGCGCCATCTGCGGGATCAGGCCGATCGCGCCGGTGATGGCGGCGGCGATGCCGAGCGCCTGCGGGAAGCGGCGGATCTGCTGCTTCACCTGCTCGCCGATATCCTCGCCGGTGGAAACGCGGGTGACGACCAGGCCGGCGGCAATCGAGATGGCGAGCGAGGGGATTTGTGCGGCGAGACCATCGCCCACGGTCAGCAGCGTGAAGGTGCGCGCCGCATCGGCGACCGGCAGCCCGTCCTGCAGCACGCCGACCAGCAGG
Source organism: uncultured Pseudomonadota bacterium (assembly GCA_963780465.1). GTDB lineage: Bacteria > Pseudomonadota > Alphaproteobacteria > Acetobacterales > Acetobacteraceae > Acidocella. Next base: position 391,268 of record CAWACI010000011.1, on the reverse strand, counting down.
CCGCCGACCATGTTGACGACCAGAATGATCATCGCCGCGACCACGTCGCCGCGCACGAATTTCGAGGCGCCGTCCATCGCGCCGAAAAAATCGGCTTCGCGGCGCAGCGTCTCGCGGCGCTTCTCCGCCGCCGCCGGCGTCAGCGCGCCGGCATTGATCTCGGCGTCGATCGCCATCTGCCGCCCGGGCAATGAATCGAGCATGAAGCGCGCGGAAACTTCCGCGACACGCCCTGCACCTTTCGTCACCACCATGAAATTGATGACGATGAGAATGATGAAGATGATGCCGCCGACGACGTAATTGCCGCCGACCGCGAACTGGCCGAAGGATTCGATCACCTTGCCGGCAGCACCCGGCCCTGAGAACCCGTTCAGCAAAATCGCCCGCGCAGTGGCGACGTTGAGCGCCAGGCGCATCAGCGTGGTCGCCAGCAGCACCGAGGGGAAGGAGGAGAATTCCGCCGGCGAATGGATATACAGGCTGGCCGCCAGGATCACGAGGCCGGCGGCAATGTTCAGCGCAAACAGGAACGAGATCGCGATCGGCGGCAGCGGCACGACGAGCATGACCAGCACCAGCAGGACCACGATCGGTCCCGAGAGCTGGGTCGCGCTCAGCGCCGAGGCGCGCGGCGGGGCGGCAGCGTCAGCCATGGATCAGCGACGGAATCGCCGTGATCAGCGTCGTCGCGTAATGCTCGACACCGCGCATCATCAGCGGGCCGGAAACCGTGGTGAGCACCGCGACGCTGGCGAGTTTGAGAATGAACGCGACCGAGGCCTCGCGGATCTGCGTCATGGTCTGCAGCATGCCGGCGACAAGACCGACGATCAGCATCGCCAGCAATACCGGGGCGGCCAGCTCGGCAAACGCAATCCAGGCGCCGACGCTGACCTCGGACTGCGTCACGCGGCAAAATCCTTCTGCTCAACTTCCGCGGCGAGCGCGGTGACGCGAATGCCGTACTGCTCCTTGGCGACGGAGACGACCTCACCGGTGGCGACGCGATGGCCGTTGGCGAAAATCGCCAGCGGCTCGCCGACCGCCTGGTCGAGCACGACGATCTGCCCCTGGCGCAGCTGGCGCAGGTCCTTCACGGCAATATTGGTGCGGCCAAGCTCGACGGTGAGCACGACCTGGACACGCTCGATCAGGCCGCGGCTCGACACCGCCGCATTGCCCGCCGGGGATGGCCGCAGCGCCTCAAGCTCGATGCGCTCGCTCCCGGCTTCCGGAAATATCACGTCCCTGTCCTCGGCCATCAGATTATCTCCTGCATTGCGTTGCCGCGGTTAGGCATAAGCCCGCACTCCGGACGCCGCGGCTTGCGTCACGGCAGCGCCGGTGCCGCGGGGCGCGCCCTGCGGGGCCGAATTTCCGCCCTGTCCTTGCCCTTGCGGCGCATTGCCGCCGGCGCCGTTGCCGCCCACCTGGGTCTGCCCCAGCGTCAGCCCGGCAGCGGTCATCGCCTGGCGCAGATCCATCAGATGCCCATTCAAAATCTGCCCCGTCTGCGGCACCGAGGGGATGAACTGCACATTCACCTGCGCGCTCTGGCCGATGGAAATATGCACGGAAAGTTCGCCGAGCCCGGGCGGGTCGAGCCGCAGCGTCGCCGTGTTGTTGCCGCTGCGATGCATGGCAATGACGGAGGCGGCGAGTGCCGCCGGTGTGGCGGCAACGCTGGCGGCATCCGCGGTGGCACTGGCCGGCAGGGGCGCGGCCGCTGCCGCCACACCCGGCGCGCCGGCGGCCGGCGGCGCCTGGACGCCGCTGACAGCGGCACTGGTCAAGGTGTTAGAGGCCAGCGTGTTCGAGGCCGGGGCGGCTGCCGTCCCGGTGCCGGCGGCAGCGTTAGCCTGTAGCGAGGCGGTGGCAACATGCGCGGGCGGCATGGGGGCGGCGGCGTGCAACGCCTGCATCCGCGCGGTGATGGCCGCATGCGTGCTGGTCGGCGCAGCACTCGGCGAGGCCGTGCCGTCGGGCGCGGCCGGGTTCACCGGCGCGTCCAGGGCCGCACCGGCATCCGGCGCCGCCTGCGAGACGGTCATGACCGGCGGCGCGGCCTGCCCGCCTGCCGCGGCCGCCGTCTTGGCCGGGGCAGCGGCGTCGGGGTTGTGCAGAGCCGGCTTGGCGGCGCCGGTGGAGGCCGCCCGCTGGCCGGCCGGCGCCTCGGCGCTTGCCGTACCGGGCAAGGCGGCCGGCTTTGCAGCCGGCGATGGCGCGGCGCCCCGCCCTGCCGTTTCCGCCACGCTGTCCGCATCGGCAGCCGCGTGCTGCCCCGCCGGCTTGCCGGCGGGCGAAGCCGCCGCCTCGGCATGAGCCGGCGATGCCGGCACGACCAGCGGCTGCGGGGTCGCGGCCGTCTCGGCCGGCGTATGTTTGTGCGGCGTGGTGCCGGCGGCATCGCTTCGCTCCGGCGCGGTGTCAGCCTGCTTGCCCGTTTCCGCCGGCGCGTCGTCATGCGCCGTACCGGCATCCGTGCTTGCTTTATGCCCTGTTTGCCTGGCGGGCTTCTGCGCCGCCGCCGGCGCTACCTGCGTGGGCGGCGGCGCCGGTGGGGCGGACGCCTGCGTCGCCTGCGTCATCGCGTCCGACCACATCTCGGCGGCCGGCGCCGCGGCGCTGGGACTGGTCGCCTGCGTGACCGATACCGTGCCGCCGCCAATGGGTGTCACGTTCATATCAATTCCTCCGCCGCACCGATGGCGATGCGCCCTTCGCCGGCCAGACGCAACGCGATCTCCACCACCTCGCTCTGCGCCGCCAGCGCGTCGCTCTTGCGCATTGGCGGCCCGCTGCGCAGCTCCTCGCGCAGCACTTCCACGCTGCGCGCCGACATGTTTTTGTAGAAGCGGCTGCGGGTCTCCTCGTCGACCAGGCGCAAGGACGGCGCCAGCCGCTCGCTCGGCACCTCGCGCAGCAGGACCTGCAAGGCGCGGTCGGAGAGCCGGACCAGATCCAGGAAGGTGAACAGGTTTTCGCGAATTGTCTCGGCGGTGCCGGGGTCGCGCGCCTCGATCATCTCCATCACCCGCTCGGAGACGCCGCTCTGCAGATGATTCAGAATATCCGCGGTGCGCTTGGCGCCGCCGAGATTCGCCAGGCGCCGGCCGCCGCCGTCATCGCTGCTGGCGAGCAATTCGCCCATCATCGCCCGCAGCTCGTTGACCGCGGTCGCCGACACGGTGTCGAGCGTGGTGAAACGGAACAACGTATCCGCCACCAGCAGCTCGGGCAGAAACGAGAGCATGGCGGCGCCGGTGTCATGCGGGAGCTGGCCGAGCAGCAGCGCCAGCGTCTGCGGCCGTTCATTGGCCACCTGGATCGCCAGCAGGCGCGGATCGGCATTGGCGAAGCCTGCGCCGGAGCGCCGCCCTTTGCCGCCGAGACGCTGCAGGATGTCCTTGGCGCGGGCCTCGCCCAGCGCCGAGGCCAGAACCCGACCGATATAATTCATCCCGGCATTGCCGCCGCCCAGATCCTCGGTGAAACCGCGCATCACCTCGTCGCGCATGTCCGCCGTGACCTGGTTCTGCGGCAGCATCGAAGCACTGATCAGGCTGATCACCGCCTCGTCCATATGGCGCATCACTGCGGCGGCAGCCTCCTCGCCCAGCTCGCGCAGCACGATGGCCGCGCGCTGCGCGCCGGCGAGCGCCTTGGCGCTCTCCCGCGCGGCGGCACTCCCGTCGAGAACCTCACTCACTCTCTTCCACCCAGGTCTGCAGAAGTTTGGCGACTTCCATCGGATTGCTCACCACCTGCTCACGCAATTCCGCGTAGTCGGCGCGCGGCAGCACCGGCAGCGGTGCCGGTGCTGCGACCGCCGCCGGGCGCGGCAGCGGCGCCGGGCGCAACTGGCCGGCGCTCAACGCCGCCAGCCAGCGCCCCGCCGGCAACGCCACGCCGAACAACAGCGCCAGCGCCGCGATGACTTCCAGCAGCGCGCTCGAAACCGGCGCCGCCGCCTGCAGCACCTTGCTGGTGCTCGGCAGAACCAGGCTGCGCTGGAACGGCGCAACCAGCACATTGACCTTCACCGGATAGGCGAAGGCACCGGCGATCGCCGCCTGGACCTGGCCGGCGGTGATGCCGTCAAGCGCCGCCTTGTTCAACACCACCGATACGGCGATCGAATTCACGCTCCAGTCCGGCTTGCTAATCACGCTGTCGCTCTGATCAACCGCGTAGGTCTGGTCGAGGTCCTTATGCGTCTCCTGCGGCTGCGGCGGCGCGGCGGGGGCCTGGGGGGGGGCCGGCGCGTTGGCGGCGTTGTTGCCGGTGGGTGCCGGCGGCGCGTTGGCGGCGGTCGGCGACGGCGGCTCGTTCGAGAGCGCCCCCGGAATGCCAAGCGCACCGGCCATCGAACCCGTCTGGCTGGATTGCGTGCTGCTCTGATGCGTGATGATCTGCGTCGGCCCGTAGGCAATCTTGTGGATATGCGCCTGCGTGAAATCCACATCCGCCGACACGTTGGTGCGGAAATTCCCTTCCCCCACCAGCGGCGTCAGCAATTGCGCGATGCGCGCCGCGGCCGCGTTCTGCACGTCGGCGACGGTCTGGAACTGCGAGCCGGTGCTCATCCCATTGTTGTTCACCGGATAGACCACCACGCCGCTGGTCGTCTCCACATTCACCTGCGCCGCCACGAGCCCGGGCACGGCGCCGGCCACGAGACTGGCGATGGCCGCACCCTGCGCCTGCGCCACGGCGTCATCGGCGCCGATCACCACGGACGCCGTCGGCTTCGGCTGATCGGCGAGAAACGCCGTCTCCTGCGGCAAGGCCAAGAACACCTGCGCCGACTGGATGCCGGACATCGACTCGATCGACTGCTCCAGAGACGCTTCGAGCGCCCGGGTCGAGAGCGCAGCCTCCGCCTGATCCGAGGTCGTCATCGGCGCGTTTTCGAGCTTGTCCCAGCCGCTGGCGCTATCGCTCTCCGGCACCTGCGCCTGGCCCAGCTGCAACCGCGCCTCGGCGAGCTGCGGCGCGGGCACCAGGATGACATTGCCCGCCGCCTGCAGCTCGTAGGGAATGCCCAGTTTTTGCAATTGCGCGATCACCTTGCCGCCATCCGCGGGCGACAGGCCGTCATAAAGCGCAACGTAAGGCGGGCCGCTCATCTCCAGGGCCAGCACCGCCGCGAAGGCGACGGCCACCACGCCAGCGACCATCCAGCCGAGCGGCGGCACGCGCGCCGCCTGCACCCGGCCGAGCTGCACGTATTGCCGCCAGTCGGCCATTAGAACTGCATGTTCATGATGGACTGATACGCCGAGACCACCTCATTGCGCACGGCAACGGTGGCATTCCACGCCACCTCGGCGCGATCGCTCGCCACCACCGCCTTGCCGAGCGTGGCGCCCGGCGCGCCGACGGCGAAGCTCGCCTCCGCGGTGGCGGCACTGCTCTGCGCATCGCTAACGCCATGTAGCGCGGACGTCACCATGTCCATAAAGCTGCCCGCGGCACCCGCGCCCTGGGCCGACTGTGTGCCCGCGCCCGCCACGCTCGCGCCCAAGACCGAGCGCAACAGGTGCAATCATGACAAACCAAGCTCCAACAATCCTATCCGCACCACCTACCGAAAGTTGTAGACGGCCTGCGCCGAAAATTTCCTATAAATTAAGCAATCTTAGCGCAAGCGGTTTTTTGACATGTCGTAAATTTAATATTTGAAATCAGGAAAACTCTTCCATTTCAAACATGTTTTCGCTACTTGCCCACTCCAACGTTAAAGCGTTTGTTATATAAACCTGTCGTCAGCACCAGGACAAACCCCCGCTTCGGTGTTATGTGGACCATTTGTTATGCACCCATAGGTGGTGCCAGAGGTGGATATGCAGGTCGGATTCCTTGATCTCTACAGCGGCGTTCTCAATGTCCGCCAGGAGCGCGCTTCGCTCATCGCGGACAACATCGCCAATGCCGACACCCCCGGCTACAAGGCCATGGACGTGTCGTTCCAGCAGGCCCTTGGCGCACAGCTTGGCGACCCGTCCGGCAACGCCGCGCCGCTCTACCGCAGCGACAGCACGGTTGCACTCGACGGCAACGACGTGGACCTGGACGGCGAGCGCATCGAGGCGTCGGAAAACGCCGAACAGACCCAGGCCGCGGCAACTTTCCTGCACCAGGCAACATCCGATCTGATCACGGCGCTGCGCCCGAACCCGAGCGGCAACTGAGATGAGCGATATTTTTTCCATCGTCGGCAGCTCGCTCGACGCGCAGAACGCGCGCATGGGCACGATCGCGTCGAACCTCGCCAACCTTGATTCGGTCGCCGCCCCCGGCACCCAGCCATATCGCGCGCACGAGGTCGTGTTCGAGGCGACGCCGATCAGCGCCGACGACGATGCCGGCGACGACGCCTCCGCTGCAACCGACGATGCGAACTGCCGATCCCGGCGTCAGCGTCGTCGGCACGGTGCTCAGCAATGCGCCGCCGAAGCAGCAATACGATCCGGGCAGCCCGTATGCCGACGCGCAGGGCTACGTCACCGGATCTAACGTCTCGCAAGTGAACGAGATGGTCGACCTGGTCAATTCCTCAAACAGCTACAGCGCCTCGGTCGCGGTGCTGCAGCAGGCCAGCCGCGTCGATCAGCAACTCATCTCCAGCTTCCAGGTGTCCTGATGACCAATCTCGCGATTCCGAGCGCCAGCAGCTACGCGGCGGCGACCTCCACCACCGCCAATAGCGGCGCCAGCAAAGCCTCCTCCAGCGGCAGCGGCAGCGGCTCCTCGGCGAGCGCTGACGCAGGCCGATTTCCTGCAGCTGCTGACCGCGCAGCTGCAATACCAGACGCCGACCTCGCCGGCCGACCCGACGCAGCTCGCCTCGGAATTCGCGCAGATCTCGACGGTCGACGGCATCGACAACCTGAACACCAAGGTCGGCGCGATCCAGTCAGCCGGCGTCGCCTCGCAGATGGGCCAGGCCGCGTCGCTGGTGGGCAAGCAGGTCGGGATCGACGGCAACACCCTCACCGCGAATGCGAGCGGCACCGCCGAAGGCGCGTTCGACCTCGCCGGCAGCGCCAGCGATGTCACCGTCAGCATCATGAACGCGGGCGGCCAGGTGGTCGGCACGCAGGATCTCGGCGCGCTGTCCGCCGGGCAGCAGACCTTCAACTGGACCGGCGGCACCGCCAATGGGCAATACACCTACCAGGTCAACGCCACCGCGTCCTCCGGCGCCGCCATCTCGGTCGCGCCCTACTCCGTCTACACCGTCGACGGCGTCAATGTTTCCGGTACGTCGCCGACCCTGAATGTCGCCGGCTATGCGGAAGCGATGCCAATGTCTGACGTCCAAACTATCCTCGGGAGTACTTCTTCATGAGCTTGCAAACCGCACTTTCCGGCCTCAACGGCGCGCAAACCGGTCTGGACACGGTCTCGAACGACCTCGCCAACGCCAGCACCACGGCGTTCAAGAGCCAGACCGCCGAGTTCAAGGACGTGTATCCCTCCGGCGAGAGCAACGTGCCCGGCATCGGCGTCGCCACCTCGTCGATGGACACCGATTTCTCGCAAGGCGCCACGGTCGCCACCGGCAATCCGTTCGACGCCGCGATTCAGGGCAACGGGTATTTCGTCACCAGCCAGAACGGCACCCAGCAATATACCCGCGACGGCTCGTTCGAGCTGAGCCCCAGCGGCGAGCTGGTCACCGCCGCCACCGGCTCGCAGGTCATGGGCATCCAGAGCACCGGCGCGCTCGGCCCGATCACCATCAATACCGGCGCCGTGCCGGCGCAGCCCACCACCACCTCGGCCCTGGCGTTCAACCTGAATTCCGGCACCAGCATGGCGTCGATCACCACGCCGTTCAGCCCCGCCACCGCCACCAGCTACGCCGCAACCTACCCGGTCACGGCCTACGATTCGCTCGGCAACGCCAGCACGGTCCAGCTGTATTTCGTGCCGACAACCCCCACCACCGCGGGCAATCCGCCGGACTACGCGGTCTATGCGATCCCGCAATCGCCGCCCGCCACGGCCACTGCCGCTCCGTACACGCCGATCGCGACCATGCAATTCAACCAGAACGGCACACTCGTCCCCGGCGCCGGGGTCAGCACCGGCACGCTGCCGATCACCTGGACCAACGGCGCCGCGCCGTCCAACATCGCCTTCACCTTCACCGGCACCACACTGGCCGCGCAGAGCTTCGCGGTGGCCGCCAACGCCACCAACGGCGCTCCCCCCGGCAACTATACCGGCACGACCATCAGCACCACCGGCGAGCTCACCTCCACCTACAGCAATGGCCAAACGGTGAACTCCGGCACGCTGGCGATCGCCAACTTCATCAACCAGGAGGGGCTGACCCCGATCTCGGGCAATCTCTACGCCTCCAGCAGCACCTCCGGCCAACCGCTCATCACCGCGCCCGGCACCGGCCAGGCCGGCCAGGTCAGTGGCGGCGAGCTGGAACAGTCCAACGCCTCCACCTCGGCGCTGCTGGTGTCGCTGATCCAGTATCAACAGGCCTACCAGGCCAACACCTCGGTGATCCAGACCGAGCAGCAGGACAGCACCCGCCTGACGCAGATCTGAGCATGAGCGCCAATTCCCTCTACACCACGATGGCCGGCCTGCAGGCGATCACCGCCGACATGCAGGCCACCTCGTCGAACCTCGCCAACGTGGACACGCCCGGCTACAGCGCCGTGCAGGCGGCGGTGGAAGCAGCGCCCTATACCGGCAGCAACGCCCCGGGCGGCGCCGACGCCGTGGCGCTGACCCCGAACCCGGACCTCACCGCCGGCCCGCTCACCCATACCGGCGATGCGTTCGACGTCGCGGTGAGCGGCGATGCCTGGCTGGAAGTGCAGACGCCGACCGGCAACGCCATCAGCCGCAACGGCAGCCTGCAGGTGACCAATGCCGGGATTCTCGCCGACAGTTCCGGCAATCCCGTGCTCGGCACCACCGGCCAGCCGATCAGCCTGCCGGTGCTGGCGAAGCTGCAGATCGGCAGCGACGGCACGGTCTCGGGCGTGCCCGCCAACCAGCCGAACGGCCCAACCCAGACCTACGGGCAGATCAACATCGTCGCCACGCCCCCCGGCACCCTGACCCCGCTGAGCGGCGCGATGTTCGCCGCCCCGGCCGGCGCGCCGCTGCAGCCGGCCACCAACGGCTCGGTGCAGCAAGGCTACCTGAACGGCAGCAATGTCGATCCGACCACGGCGATGATGAACATGATCGCCGACAGCCGGTCCTACCAGCTGCAGACCAACCTCATGAAATCTCAAGCAGGTGGCAGCCAGTCGTTGAACACGCTGGTCGCCCAGGGATAGCCAGACATGGATCACGCGCTCGACACGATTGCCACCGGCCTCTCCGCCAGCCAGACGATGATGGACACGATCGCCGACAATCTGGCGAACGTGAACACCACCGGCTTCAAGTCGGAAATGCCCGAATTCCAGACGCTGCTGTACCAGAACGGCATCCAGCCGGGCGGCCAGTCCACCGGCCAGACCGTCTATCCGAGCGGGCTCGAGCTCGGCACCGGCGTGCGGGTCGCCGGCATCAAGGACGTGCTGACCCAGGGCACTCTGACCACCACCAACAACCCGACCGATCTCGCCATCAACGGCTCCGGCTATTTCCAGATCCTGCAGCCGAACGGCCAGATCGCCTATACGCGCGACGGCTCGTTCCAGCCGAGCCAGACCGGCCAGCTGGTCAATGCCGACGGCTATCAGGTGATCCCGAACATCACCATCCCGGCGAATGCCGAGAGCGTGACGATCGGCCTGGACGGCACGGTCTCGATCACCACGCCAGGCTCGAACGTCTCCACCCAGATCGGCCAGCTGCAGCTCGCCAGCTTCATCAATCCGCAGGGCCTGCAGCCGCTCGGCAACAACCTGTATGCCAGCACCACGGCGAGCGGGAACCCGACCATCGGCGCGCCGCAGACCAACGGGCTCGGCTCGATCAACCAGAACATGCTGGAATCCTCCAATGTCGACGTGGTCGACTCGATGGTGGACATGATCTCCGCCGAGCGCGCCTACCAGCTCGGCACCCAGGCCGCCTCGGCGGTCGACAACCAGCTCAACTACCTGGCGCAGGCCGCCTCCGGCGCATGAGCTCGAGGCGCCCCGTCGCGGCGAAGTTCCTGTCCCTGGCCGCGGCGGCCGGGTTGGCGGCGTGCGCGCATGTGCCGCCGCCGATCACCATGGTCAAGCCGGCGGAATTTCCGGTGACGGTGGCGCCGCAAATGGCCTCCGCCGACGGCTCGGTATTCCCCTCCGCCACCTCCGGCTCGCTCTACGAGCCGCGGCGCGACTGGCGGCCCGGCGATCTGGTGACGATCAACATCGTCACCAGCACCACCGCCGCCAACGACGACAACGCTTCACTCAGCCGCAAGGGCACGATCAACGACACGCTGACCAGCTTCATGGGCGTGCCGCTGAGCTTCGGCAGCTTCAAGGGCACGCCGTTCTCGCCGAACATCAACACCAGCAGCGACCAGGAATATACCGGCGCCGGCGCGGCCGCGGCCTCGAACAACGTCACCGGCCAAGTCGAGGCGGTGATCACGCATATCGACCCGAACGGCACGCTGGCTCTGGCCGGCCGCACCAATGTCAACATCAACGGCAACGTCACCAGCATCGTCGTCACCGGCTATGCCAGCCCCGACGATATCGCCGCTAACACCACCATCAGCTCCAACAACGTCGCCGACATGAACGTGCAATATGTCGGCAACGGCCCCATCAACGACGCGCACCAGGTCCCATGGCTGCAGCAAATCCTCTCGAAAGTCTGGCCGTACTAGTCATGGTGAAGCGAAGAGAAGAGAAGCGCTCCTTTTTTGAAAAAAAGGAGCAAAAAACGTTTGTTAATCTGGGCCGTGCTGGTTTCGCGGCCACGGGCCAAAGGGAGCAAAAGTTTTTTGCGCCTCTTTTTTTCAAAAAAGCGGCCACTTCCTTCCCGTCCCGCCGCGGCTCCTGGGTCCTGCCCCTTGCCGCGGCGCTGCTGGCGCTGCCCGCGCCGACCGCGGCCGACACCACCACCATCGGCTCGCTGGTGACGGTGGCCGGCGCGCCGTCGAACCAGCTCTACGGCTATGGGCTCGTGGTCGGCCTGCCCGGCACCGGCGACCAGACCACCGAGGTGCCGTACACGCAGCAGGCGATCCTCAACATGCTGCGCAACATGGGCATCGCGCTGCCGAACGTGACCTTCATGCAGCCGCAGGACGTCGCCTCGGTGATGGTGACCGCGGAAGTGCCGGCCTTCTCCCATGCCGGCCAGCATGTGGATGTCAGCGTCTCGGCGATGGGCAATGCGACCTCGCTGAACGGCGGCGTGCTGCTGCCCACGCCGTTGCGCGGCGGCAATGGCGTGATCTATGCGCAGGCGCAGGGGCCGCTGCTGGTCAGCGGCTTCACCGCCGGCGCCAATGGCAGCAGCACAAGCGTCAACGTGCCGACGGTCGGCTCGCTGCCGGGCGGCGCCATCGTCTCCACCACCATCCCCGCCAGCTCCTCCGAGAACGGCATGACACAGCTGCTGCTGGACACGCCGAGCTACCAGACCGCGCAGCAGATCGCCGACCTGATCGACGCCCATTACGGCCCCGACGTGGCCAACGCGGTCTCGCCGGGCGAGGTCGATCTGCAGGATTTCAGCGGTAGCCCGGTGCGCTTCATGGCCGGCGTGCTGTCGCTGCCGATCACCCCGGCGGCGCAGGAGCCGACCATCGTGGTCGACGCGCAGAGCGGTACCATCGTGATGAATGCCGGCGTCTCGCTCGGCCCGGCCGTGGTCTCGCATGGCGACCTCACGGTGAGCATCCAGACCACCAACAGCGTCAGCCAGCCGAATTCATTCACCCAAGGCGGCCAGACCACCGGCGTGCAGAACAGCGTGGTCAATGCCAGCCAGGGCAAGGCCAGCGTGGTCAACCTGCCGAAGGCGACGACGCTGGCCGACGTGGCGCGCGCGCTCAACGCCGTCGGCGCCTCGCCGCAGGATCTCGTCGCCATCATCGAGGCGCTGAAGCAGGCCGGCGCCATCAACGGCAACATCAAGGTCATCTGATGAATTTCGCCGTCCCGCCCGCCACCATCAGCCAGGGCAGCACCGGCCAGACCAGCGGCACCGGCGGCAATTCGCGCACCGCGACCACGGTGCAGCATCTGGCCGGCATGCTGTGGGACGAGATGCTGACCGAGCTGAACCAGACCGGGTTTTCCGCCGATACGCTCGGCACCGGCGGCGACAGTTTCCAGAGCATGTTCATGTGGAACATCGCCCAGAATGACATGGGCAAATATGACGGCGCGCTGACCGCGGCAGCACTCGGCCAGCTCGGCGGCCATGCCACCAGCAACGCCGCCGCCGGGCCGGATCTCGCGGCCGGCGCGCCGGCCGCGCTGCCGACCACCTTCGCCACCATCGCCGCCGCGGGCGGCAGCATCACCGCCACCCCGCTCGGGCCGCCGGAGGCGAGCGCCCCGGCGGTGCCGGGCGGCTCGCTGCTCGCCCAGGCGAAGAATTTCGCGCGCGGCATCTGGCCGGCGATCACCTCGGCGGCGCAAAAGCTCAACGTCCCGCCGGTGGCGCTGCTGGCGCAGAGCGCGCTGGAAACCGGCTGGGGCACCGCCGCCCCCGGCAACAACCTGTTCGGCATCAAGGCCGCCGACGGCCAGAGCGGCACGACACGGCCGACCCATGAGCTGGTGGACGGCACGCTGACGGCGCAGACCGCCTCGTTCCGCGACTACCCCTCGCCCGCCGCCAGCATTGCCGATTACGTGCAGCAGATCACCTCCGGCTTCCAGAACGTGGTCGGGCAGAGCACGGTGGGCGGCTTCGCCCAGGCGCTGCAATCGGGCGGCTATGCCACCGATGCGGGCTATGCCGCGAAAATTATCAGCATTTCCCAATCGCCCATGATGGCGCAGGTGCTGCAGGCGCTAACCGGAGCCGGAGCCGATGGCGCAACGGGACAGTAACTTTTATCTGCGAAAGGCTGCAGTATGAGCGGTTTAATTGGAGCGATGAACACAGCCCTGTCCGGCATCGAGGCATTCGAGGCCGGCATCGGCACGATTTCGAACAACCTCGCGAACGAGACGACCGCCGGCTATGGCGCCGAGACCGTCGATCTCAGCACCCAGGTGGGCACGCCCGGCCAGCCCGGCGACGGCGTGCAGGCGCCGACCGTAAGCCGCGCCGCCGACGGCTTCGCCGCCGGCGTGCTGCGCACCGCCAACAGCGCCAACCAGGCGGCCGGCACGCTGTCCACCACCCTCACCAATATCTCCAACGCGCTGCAGAACAATGGCGACATCCAGACCGCCATGAACCAGTTCTTCCAGGATATCAGCACGCTGGCGGCGAATCCGAGCAGCAGCGGCGCGCGCCAGACCGTGCTGTCGGACGCGCAGAACATCACCGGCGCGTTCCAGAGCGCCGCCGGCAGCCTGACCACCACGATGTCCGACGCGACCACCTCGCTGCAGGACAACGTCTCCAGCGCGAACACCCTGCTCGGCCAGCTGGCGACCATCAACAAAGGGCTGGAGACCGCGCCGAACGACCCGTCTCTGCTCGACCAGCAGGAGGCGGCGCTGAGCAACCTGTCCAGCCTGGTGCCGGTGAACGTGCTGCCGCAGAGCAACGGCTCGGTGATGCTGTCCCTGGGCGGCAACGTGCTGCTCGACCAGGCCGGCGCGCACACGCTCAGCCTCTCCAGCGGCACCTCCGGCACACCGCCCTCGGTCATGGTCGCCGACCAGCCGACGGCGCTCAACCTCACCGAGAGCGATGGCCAGATGGGCGCCAACATCGCCACCTGGCAGGCCGGGGCGACGGCGATGCAGGGGCTGAACACGGTCGCCGCAGTGTTCTCCAGCGAGGTCAACACCTCCCAGGCGGAAGGCCTGACCGCCACCGGCGCGCAGGGCGACGACCTGTTCACCGCGCCGCCCCCGCCGTCAGTCACCGCGAACCCGAACAATACCGGCAGTGCCAGCCTGACCGCGACGGTCACCAACCTCACCCAGCTGCCGAGCGATGGCGGCCCGTTCCTGCTGAGCTACAGCACCGCCAGCGGCACCGGCACCTGGATCGCCACCGACCAGGCGACCAACACACCATACCCGGTCACCGCCACGGGGGGCCCACCCGCCACTAGCCTCGCCTTCGCGGGCATGAATGTCGCCATCACCGCCGGCACGGCCAATAACGGCGACAGCTTCACCGTCAACCCCGCCCCGGGGGCGGCAACCGCCATGGCCGTGGCCACCACCAATCCGGACGACATCGCCGCCGCCGACCCCTACGTCGCCACGCCGGGCACGATGACCGGCGGCGTCATCACCGACAAGAACGCGGGCACGATCAGCGTCGGCACCGACAGCGTCACCGCCACCATGCCGGCGAGCTACGTGCCGGCCAGTTATTTCGGCTCGACGCTGCAGGTCACCTTCACCTCGCCCACGACCTACAGCCTGGAAACCTCCCCCGCCGGCACGCCGGTCCTCGACACCGCGGGCAACCCCGTCACCGGCACGCTCAGCGGCGGGCCGCCGGCCAGCGGCATGATCTCCATCCAGTATCCCACCGCCAACAACCCCAACGCTGCTTTCCCCACCAACAGCAATGCCGCCGGGGAATACTGGCAGCTGCCGATCTCCGGCACGCCGGCCACCGGCGATGCACTGACGCTCCAACCCGGCGGCCCCACCAGCGGCAGCAACGCCATGCGCATGGCCGCGCTCTGGACCGCGCCCAGCACCACCAGCGCCGGCACACTGCAGCAATCGGTGATCGGCTTCACCACCTCGCTCGGCGCCAACGCCCAGCAGGCGACGCAGCTCTCCACCGGCACCTCCGCCCAGGTCACCGCCGCCACCGCCAGCCTGCAGAACGTCGCCGGCGTGAACAGCGACCAGCAGGCAGTGCTGCTAACCAATTATCAGCAGGCCTATCAGGCGGCGGCGCAGGTGATCTCCGCCGCGCACACGATGTTCAACTCGCTGTTGACCGCGATCTAAGCCCCCTCCAGACCATGCTCCCCATGAAAGACACATGTGATGAATAAACTTGTGCTGGCGGGGGGCATCGTGCTCGCCATCGTCGCCGGCGCCGGCGGCATGTTCGGCGCGATGCGCTTCCTCCCCCATGGCGACGGGGCATCCGCCCATGCCGCGGCCACGGCCAAGGCGCATCCGAAGCCGATCCTGTTCGCCGATCTGTCGGACATCGTGGTCAGCATCCCGCCGCAAGCCGGCGCGCCCGCCAGCTCCTACGTGCAGTTCGGCGTGCAGTTCTCGACCTACGACCAGGCGGCGGTGGCGAGCTTCACCACGCTGCTGCCGATCATCAAATCGCAGATCATCAACCTGCTGATGAGCGAGACAGGTGCTGCGCTGCAGGACCCGGCCGCGCGCAACACGCTGATCCAGAACTGCCTCGACATCGCCAACAGCGTGCTGGCGAAAAACGGCGCCAGCAGCACCGCAAAGCCGTTCACCGCGGCCTACGTCACCAATCTGGTGGTTCAGGACTGAGCATGAACAGCCCGTTCGGCGCCTCGGCGATCGTCTCCACCCTGGTGCCGCTGGTGGTGATTTTAGGCCTGCTGGCGGGTGCTGCGTACTTGGCGCGGCGCCTGCGCGAGGGCGGCTGGGGCAAGCGCCGCGCCGGGCAAAGCGCCATCAATATCATCGCCACCCGGCCGGTCGGGCCGAACGCCTCGCTGATGATCGTCGAGGCCGAGGGCAGCCGTTTCCTGGTCAGCGCCGGGCGCCAGGGGATCGTGCCGATCGGCGCGCTGGGCACCCCGGCAGGGGATTTTACCGCGGCGCTCACCGCCGCCCAGACGCAAACACCGGCCGCATGAAATTCCTGCTCTTGCTCGCTCTGGCGGCTTCGGTGTTTGCCGCCGGCAGCGCGCAGGCGGCGCCGGTCGACGGGCTGACCCTGCTCAGCGCCACCCCGGCGCAAGGCGGTTCGGCCTATTCGCTGAACCTGCAGACGCTGCTGATCATCACCGGCCTCGCCTTCCTGCCGGGCATTCTGCTGCTTATGACCGCGTTCACCCGCATCATCATCGTGCTCTCGGTGCTGCGCCAGGCGCTCGGCCTGACCACCACGCCGCCGAACATGATTCTGGCCGCCCTGGCGCTGGCGCTCACCGTGTTCGTCATGCGCGACGTGCTGCATCAGGAGCAGACCCAGGCGCTGCAGCCTTACCTCAACGGCCAGATCAATTTCGAAACCGCGGTGCAGCGCGCCGAGCCGCCGATCCAGAATTTCATGCTGTCGCAGACCCGCAAGGACCCGCTGCATCTGTTCGTCGATCTCAGCGGCGGCCATTACGCCACCCCGCAGGATGTGCCCCTCACCGTGCTGGTGCCGGCCTTCGCCACCTCAGAGCTGGAGACCGCGTTCCAGATCAGCTTCCTGATCTACATTCCTTTTGTGCTCATCGACCTCGCGGTCGCCTCGGTGCTGATGTCGCTCGGCATGATCATGGTCTCGCCGACACTGATCTCGCTGCCGCTGAAACTGCTGATGTTCGTCTCCATCCATGGCTGGTCGCTGGTGCTCGGCTCGATCGCGAACAGTTTTCTCGCACCGGGCTCCTGAGCAGGACGCGCGCGCCATGCCGTTCTATCTCCAGCTAACCCATGCCGCGCTGTCGGTGGAGCTTTCCGCCCTGCTGCCGATTGTCGGGCTGCTGCTGGCGATCGGCCTGATGACGGCGATTCTGCAGGCCGCACTGCAGATCGAGGATGCCGGGTTCAGCCTGCTGCCGAAGGTGATCATCATGATGGGCCTGCCGCTGCTGGGCGGCATCAGCGCGCTGCGCGGTATCGAGGCGCTGGCGACGTTCTGGATCAGCCATGCCGGCCAGCTCGTGCACCAGCCATGGTCCTGAGCGAGCCGCAGATCCTCACCTGGCTCGGGCATTTTTTATGGCCGTTCCTGCGCATCACCGGCATGTTCCTGACCGCGCCGTTCTATGGCTCGAGCTCGATCCCGGCGCAGATCAAGGCGCTGATCGCCGCCGCCTATGCCGCCGCCCTGGCCGCCTGGCTGCCGAACCTGCCGCCTTTCCCCGGCGATCCCGCCAGCGCGATCTTCGCCGGGCTGATCCAGATCGCCTTCGGCGCGGTGATCGGCATGACGATGCAGATCATCGTCAGCGTCGTCGCCAGCGCCGGTGAGCTGGTCAGCTCGTCGATCGGGCTCGGCTTCGCGGAGATGCAGATGCCGGGTGCCGCCGCCCCCGCGCCGGTGCTCTACAATCTGATGTTCTGGGTCGGGCTGATGGCGTTCATTTCCGCCGGCGGGCCGATTTTTCTGTTCACGGCGATCGCGCATTCCTTCCAGGCCGGCATCGGCACTGGCGGGCTCACCCCCTGGAACCAGCTCACCAGCCTCGGCGGCGTGGCGATCAGCTCCGCGGTCTGGCTCGCCATGCCGGTGCTGGCGGTGTCACTCAGCATCAACCTCACCGTCGGCCTCACCACCGTGTTCGCGCCGCAGATGAACCTGCTCACGATCGGCTTTCCGCTGCTGATCATTGCCGGGCTCTGGGTGTTCGTCGGCTCGATCGGCTTCCTCAATCACGACTTCCAGCATCTTCTGGACCTCGCCATGCGGAGCGTGGCGGCGATGATCCCGCATGGCTGAGGGCGACAGCCAGGACAAACGCCACGCCCCTACCGAACGGCGGCTGCGCCAGGCGGCCGAGCAGGGCCAGGTCCGCCGCTCCGCCGACCTGCCGAAGGCGGCCGCCATCATTATGGTCACCATGCTGGGCCTCGGTGCCGCGGCCGGGCTCGGCGCGCGGTTCGAGGACATCGTCGCCGTGGGCCTGGCGCAGGCCGGTCATGCCAGCCCGGGGATCGCCATGAACTGGGCCGGCAGCGTCATCGCCTTGTTCACCCCGCTGCTGCTGCTGATCATGGCCCTCACCATCGGCAGCAGCTTCTTCTCCGGCGGCTGGATTCTCAGCTTCCAGCAGCTGATGCCCGATTTGTCGAAACTGAACCCGGCGAGCGGCATCGGCGAGATGTTTTCGCTCCACAACCTGACCGAGACGCTGAAATCCATCGCCAAATTCGTCGTCATCGGTGGGGTCGGCGGGACGATGATCTATCTGCGCGCCCCGGATTTCGAGGCGCTGAACGCCATGACACTGCCCAATGGCGGCCTGCTGCTCAGCCTCTGCCTGCAGGTTCTGGGCGGCATCTGCATCGCCATTCTCGTGCTCGCCGGCGCCGATGTCGGGCTGCAATTCTGGCTGCACCGTCAGAAGCTGCGCATGTCCGACGAAGAGATCCGCAACGAAATGAAGGAGGCCGTCGGCAACCCGCATGTGCGGCAGCGGCAGCGCGCGATCGCCCGGCGCATGGCGCGTTCACGGCAGATGCGCCGCGTTCCGGAAGCCTCGGTGGTGGTGACCAACCCGACGCATTTCGCGGTGGCGATCCGCTACCGCCGCGGCACCGACCTGGCGCCGATGCTGCTGGCCAAGGGTGTGGGGCTGATGGCCGAGGAAATCATCAGCCGCGCGCGCGGCCATGGCGTTCCCATCGTCGAGGCGCCGCCTCTGGCGCGCGCCGTGTACCGCCATGTCGAGCCTGGCGACCATGTGCCAGTGGCGCTGTACCGCGCCTGTGCCGAGGTGCTGGCCTATATCTGGCGCATGCAGCAATGGCGCAGCGGCGGCGGCACTCGGCCGAAACCGCCGAACCCCGCCAATATGGTCATCGGCCCGGAGCATTTCGTCCCGGAAGTGCCCGACGACGCGTAAGGCTGGCGCGCGATCGGTTTCGGACAAGTCATGTCGAAGCGAAGAGAAAGGCTACTTTTTGTGAACAAAAAGTAGCAAAAAAACTTTTTTTTAAACTGGGCCGTGCTGGTGTCGCTGCCACGGGCTCATAGGAACAAAAGTTTTTTGCGCCGCTTTTTTTCAAAAAAGCGGCTGCTTGCCTGTTTTCACTTAAAACCTGTCAGGCTCTCGCTCAGCCCTCGTCCCGCGCCGCGACCGGCGCTTCCATGAACCGGCGTATCTCCTTCTGCGGCAACGGCTTGCCGAAGAGATAGCCCTGCGCGAATTCGCAGCCGAGCTGCCGCAGGATGGACGCCTGTTGTTGCGTCTCCACCCCCTCGGCCACCACGGTGATACCGAGGCTGTCGGCCAGCGCCAGAATCGCGACGATGATTTTCTCGCCATCGCTTGAAACGCCCAGATTGGCCACGAACGAGCGGTCGATTTTCAGGATATCGATCGGAAAGCGGTGCAGATAGCTGAGCGAGGAATAGCCGGTCCCGAAATCGTCGATCGCCAGGCGGAAGCCCATCGCCTTCAGCTGCTGCAGCACGGCCAGCGCCCGCTCGGGATCGGCCATCGTCGAGCGTTCGGTGATCTCGATCGTGATCGTGCCGGCATCGACACCGGACAGCAGCACCAGCTCTTCCAGCGTCTCCGCCAGCTCCGGATGACCGAACTGCACCGGCGACAGGTTGATGCTCATCGTCACCGGCGGGCGATCCACCATCATGCCATGCCAGAACTTGGCGGTCTCACAGGCCTCGCGGAACACCCAGTTGCCGAGCGGAATGATCAGCCCGGTCTCTTCCGCGATGTCGACAAAGGAACCGGGCAGCACCAGGCCGGCGGCCGTGCGCCAGCGCACCAGCGCCTCGGCGCCGATAACATTGCCGCTCTGCAGCGCCATAACTGGCTGATAATGCAGCTCGAATTCCTGCCTGCCCAAGGCTTCGCGCAGCTGGTTTTCAACATGCAGCCTGGTTTCCACCTGCACGCGCATATCCGACTCGAACGTGACAGCGCAGGCCTTACCGTTATTCTTGGCGCGGTACATGGCGATGTCCGCATCGCGCAAAATCGCTTCCGTATCGTCGTAGCCGCGCAACGAGGGCACGATGCCGATGCTGGCGCTGATCACCACGGATTCCGACCCGAGTACGAACGGCTTCATCAGCGCCGTCTGCAACCGGCCGGCGAACACCATGGCCGCGGCGGGGCTGATCTTTTCCGTCAACAGCACGGTGAATTCGTCGCCGGAAAGCCGGGCGATGGTGTCGGCCGTGCGAGGCGCCATGCCGAACGACAGCGGCACTGGCGGGCGCTGACGCACCATATGGTTCAACCGCTTGGCAACCTCCTTCAGCAAGTCATTGCCGGCGAGATGACCGAGACTGTCATTGACGATCTTGAAGCGGTCCAGATCGATGAACAGCACCGCGCAATCCGCCGCCGGGTCCAGCTTGCTCTCCGCCAATGCCACTTCCAGCCGGCCAAGAAAGAGTTTGCGGTTCGGCAGCCCGGTCAGCGAATCATGCGTCGCCTCGTACTGGGCGATCTCCTTGGCGTGGGAGAGCTCGCGCGCCAGGCGCTCCTGCTCGGCCACCGTCTGACGCAGCGCATCGGCGGTCCGCTCCACCTCCTCCAACAGCTCGTCTTTCGCGGCCAGCGCCTGTTCGAGCAGATTGGCCTGCGCCGTCATCAGCACATTGACCTCGAGCAGCCCCACGGCCTCGCCGTTCCGCACCAGCATCGGCTCGAAGCACAGCTCGCCGGGCCGGGCCATCGCCAAACGCAGCGCATGGGCGATCGACGTGCTCCCGTCCAGCGTCAGCGGCTCGACATCGATCATCCTCAGCAGCTCGCTGACCGGCCGCTTCATGAACACTTCGCGGCCGAACGGCCGGCTGATCGCGGCGGTGAAATTCTTGCGCGACAGGATCCCGAAAACCCGCCCCTCAGAGCCGATCACGCAACCCGGCGCGGTGGCATCGGCCAGAAAATACTGCTCGACATCGGCGGTGCGGGTCCGCACGTCGACCATCGCGTCCCACAGCCTTAAATCCCCGATGCAGGACACAACCTCGCCGAGAGCCGAGGAGAAAACAATATCCATGTTCATGGACCGGCCGATTATGCCGCGCCGACCACAGCGAAACCAACCGGCCACCAAAACAACCTCACATTGCGCCGCGCCGGACGTTCTCCACGGGGCCGGCGCTGCAGCAAAAGGGGGAAGGAGCTTGGAATTGCAAGAACTTTCATTCGGTTCAGTACACGGTGCGTTAGCCCAACTGTTCCTCTGCCGGCGCAGATCAGTCAAGAGGAAACGGCTTATTTGATTGCCAACGCGTTACCTTTCTTTGCCGCGCCACGAAACCTTCACTAACCATCGTTGCATTTTCAGTCTCGCTTCACTAACCTTTAGTTATCCGCTGCCCGGAGATTGGCATCGCCGGGCAAAACCGGCTATCGCTGAGCCACGTCCGAATCAATCAAGGCGGCGAACGTCCGCCATTTCGCGGGAGATGCACCATGCAACACGGTAACACGGCGCTGCCGGCCACGGTCATTGGGCTCGGCTCCATGGGCTTTGGCATGGCCAAATCACTGCGGCGCGCCGGCCTCGCGGTGACCGGGTTCGATGTCGCCGCGGCCAGCCTGGAGCGGTTCGCCGCCGCCGGCGGCCAGGTGGCCGCAACCCCCGCCGCCGCCGCCAAGGGCGCGGAAATCGTCGTCTCTGTCGTCGTCAACGCGGCGCAAACCGAAGAGATCCTGTTCGGCGCCGACGGTGTGGCCGCGGCGATGTCCCCGACCGGCGTGTTCATCTCCTGCGCCACCATGTCGCCGGACCACGCAAAGTCGCTGGCCGCGCGGCTGCAGGCAAGCGGCCGGCTCTATCTCGACGCGCCGATCAGCGGCGGCGCCGCCCGCGCCGGCGAGGGCCAGCTCACCATCCTCGCCGCCGGCACCGCGCCTGCCTTCGCCAAGGCCCGCCCGGCGCTCGATGCGATGGCGGCAAAAGTCTACGAGCTCGGCGCCGAGCCGGGGCTCGGCGCCGCGTTCAAAATGATCAACCAGCTGCTCGCCGGCGTGCACATCGCCGCCGCCAGCGAGGCGATGGCCTTCGCCGCGCGCCAGGGGCTCGACCTGCAAAAAGTCTACGAGGTCATCACCGCTTCCGCCGGCAATTCCTGGATGTTCGAGAACCGCATGCCGCATGTGCTGGCGGGCGACTACACGCCGCACAGCGCGGTGGAGATTTTCGTCAAGGACCTTGGCATCATCCAGGACATGGCGCGCAGCGCCCGCTTCCCCGTGCCGGTGGCGGCCAGCGCGCTGCAAATGTTTCTCGCCACCGCCGGGATCGGCATGGGACGCGACGACGACGCCTCGGTGGCCCGGCTCTATGCGCAAATCAGCGGCGCCACGCTGCCCGAACGTCAGCGTTAGCGCTCAGTGCAGAGGAAGGCTTCTTTTTGTGAACAAAAAGAAGCAAAAAAACTTTTTTTAAACTGGGCCGTGCTGGTGTCGCCGCCACGGGCTCATAGGAGCAAAAGTTTTTTGCGCCGCTGTTTTTTTCAAAAAAGCGGCTGCTTTCCTGTTTCAACCTAAGCCTATCAGCCTCTAGGCTCCAGCAACGGTGCGAAATCCACAAGAACAACAAGGAAGGATAGGGAAATGACCAACCGTCTCGCCGGAAAAAAAATCCTCATCACCGCCGCCGCGCAAGGCATTGGCCGTGCCGCCGCGGAAATGTTCATCCATGAAGGGGCGCAGGTGATCGCCACCGACATCAACGACGACCTGCTCGCGACGCTGACCGGCTGCACGACGAGTTATCTCGACGTGACGCGGCGGGAAGAGATCCAGGCGCTGGCGGAAGAACTCGGCACGATCGACGTTCTGCTCAACGCCGCCGGCTATGTGCATCACGGCGCGATTCTGGAATGCGACGAGAGTGCCTGGGATTTCTCTTTTTCGCTCAATGTCACGGCGATGTTCCGCATGATCAAGGCGTTTTTGCCCGGCATGCTGCAGCAGCGCCGCGGCTCGATCATCAACATCGCCTCGGTCGCCTCCAGCGTCAAAGGCCTGCCGGTGCGCTGCGCCTATGGCGCGTCGAAAGCCGCGGTGATCGGCCTGACCAAATCCGTCGCGGCGGATTACGTGAACGCCGGCATACGCTGCAACGCGATCTGCCCTGGCACGGTGGAGACGCCCTCCCTGCATGGGCGGATCGCCGCCCAGGCGGGGGAGAACCGCAGCGAGGCGGAGGTGCGCGACGCCTTCATCGCCCGCCAGCCGCTGGGGCGGCTCGGCACCGCCGCCGAGATCGCCGCCCTCGCCACCTATCTCGCCGCCGACGAATCCGCCTTCACCACCGGGGCGATCCATATCATCGATGGCGGGTTGACGAATTAGGTAGGAAGAAAGGCTACTTTTTGTGAACAAAAAGTAGCAAAAAAAACTTTTTTAAATGGGGCCATGCTGGTGTCGCTGCCACGGGCCTAAAGGAGCAAAAGTTTTTTGCGCCGCTTTTTTTCAAAAAAGCATCTGCTTACCTAAACCTACGGCCGCCCGCGATCTCCCGCAGGCGGCCGTGTCGTGATCAGTCGCCAGCTTGCGCCACGCCGTGCGCGGGCATGAAGGCCGGTTTGGCTTCTTCGGCCCGCACGTTCGCCGCGCGGCGGTCGCTGCCCAACAGCAGCGCCACGCCGGCGACGATGAATAGGAACACGCTGAGCAGCAGGAACCCGGCAAAGCCGCTGCCGGTCTCATTGCGCACATAGCCCACCGCGAACGGCCCAAGGAAGCCGCCAAGGTTGCCCATGTTGATGAAGCCCATGGCCGCGCCGGAAATTTCCGAACGCAGGATCGCGCTCGGCACCGCCCAGAACGGGCCATAGGGGCAATACACGCCGACCGCCGCGACGATCAGGAACACCAGCTGCAGCGTCGGCGTATGCACGAACTGCCCGGCGATCAGCCCGCACGCGCCGATGATCACCGGAACGGCGATGAACGGCTGGCGCTTCATCGCGCGGTCCGACCAGGTGGCGTTCACCACCATGCCGACCAGCGCGAAGGCGAAGGGAATGGCGCTGATGAGCCCGACCTGCAGCGAGCCGCCGCCATGGCTGAAGCTCTTCACCACCGCCGGCACCCACATGGTGAAGCCGTAGAACCCGGCCATCCAGAAGAAGCATGCCACCGCCAGCGACAGCACGGTGCGGTCGGAAATCGCCGCCAGGAACCCGGCGGACGGACCCTTGGCCGCGTTCTCGATGGCGAGACGCTGCTCGACATAGGCCCGCTCCTCAGGGGAAATCCATTTCGCCTGGCTCGGCTTGTCGGCGATGAAGAACCACCACACGAACACCCAGATCAGCGGCGGCAGGCCCTGGATCACGAACACGGTGCGCCAGGTCAGGAAGCTAAGCAGCCAGCCGGTGAGCGGCGCCATCAGCACGGCCGAGATCGGCAAGCAGGTGATCCACAGCCCGTTGGCGCGCGCGCGCTCCTGCTGCGGAAACCAGGTGGCGAGCAGCACCAGGATCGACGGCCAGACGCCACCCTCGAACACGCCGAGCAGGAAGCGGGCGATATAGAGCTGCGTGCGGTTCTCGACGAAACCGGTGAGCACCGCGGTGGTGCCCCACAGCACCATGAGGATGGCGATCACCTTGCGCGCGCTCCAGCGGCTGGCGAGATAGCCGCCGGGCACCTGCAGGATCATGTAGCCGACGAAAAAGATCCCGGCGGCGAAGCCTGAATTCGCCGCGCTGAGCCCAAAATTCTTGTCGATATACGGCAGAATCATTGCAACGTTGATGCGGTCGACGTAAGCCAGAATATACATCACCACCGCCATCGGAATGATGTAGCGCCACCGCTTCGCCGGTATTTCCGTGTTCATTCGACAACTTCCTCTCTTCAAGTCGTTGAGACCTCCATACAGAAAAAGCCTCCCCAACCACAACTGCCGCCCCATGCTTCCCGAAACTTTTCTCCGCCCGCGTTACGCCGCCGCATTTTTTTTATTTCCGCAGCGCTTTTGCCGTCATTTTCGACAAAATTATCTCCGGACAAAACAAAAGAAGATTCCGGCCGGTCACATTGCGAAACATTTGCCTTATTCCCCCTAACAGCCTCAAGGGCCTCTCCCCCGCGCCGCAGCGCCGGCAATAGCGGGGAGGTTTATCCGCGCACCTGACCCAAAGCTTGCGGCAGCGCGATAAAGGCTGGGGTGATCGCAGGCGCGTTTTGACCAAGATCAATGCAATGCGTCTCGGCACAGCTCACCATAAGTTGAAAAAATCTTGCAGCGATGAGGAGTTCGAACATGGGCGATACCGCGTCCGCCGTCATGACCCGCAATATCATCTCCGTCCGGCCGGAGGACAGCACCTCCACGGTCGCCGCGACCCTCGCCCGGCACGGCATCAGCGCCGTGCCGGTGGTGGATGCGGCGGGCAAACTGCACGGCATGATCAGCGAGGGCGACCTGCTGCAGCCTCTCTCCGCCAAGACGCAGGCGCGCCGCGCCTGGTGGCTGGAAATGCTGGCGGAAGGCGAGCGCCTCGCCCCGGAATTTCTCGATTATATCAGCGTCGACCGGCATTGCGCGGCGGATCTGATGACGCGCAACGTGGTCACCGCCCAGGAATCCACCCGGATCTCCGACATCGCCGACCTGCTCATCACCCATCACATCAAGCGCGTGCCGATTCTGCGCGGCGAGCACGTCGTCGGCATCGTCAGCCGCGCCGATCTGGTGCGCGCGCTCGCGCATATTTCTAACCTGCAGTTACCGCAGGCTTCGTAGTCCTCAACCTGAAGGGAGAGTTTCATGGCCGAGACAAATCTGCAGAAAACCCCGGCGCAGCCGCCGGCTTCGCCGGATCTGTGGCGCTCCTTCCGCGACGAGTTCGACCGGCTGTTCGACCGTTTCACGGCCGCGCCCGGGTCCGTTTCCGCCTTCCGGCGCAGCATGGCCCCGGCGGTGAACGCCTGGTTCAGCGCGCCGACACCGGTCGTCAACGTCGCCGAGGATGACAGCCGCTACACGATCACGGCCGAACTTCCCGGCCTCGCGGAAAAAGATGTCGAGGTCGCGCTCGATGGCGGCAATCTGGTGATCCGCGGCGGGAAACAGGACGAAACAAAAACCGAGGAAACCAATTATCACCTCGTCGAGCGGTCCTACGGCGCGTTCGAGCGCAGTTTCTTCCTGCCCGACAATATCGACCGCGCGCACATCAAGGCCGAGGTCGCCAAGGGCGTGCTGACCGTCACCTTGCCGAAAACAGAAACGGCGAAAACGGAAACGCAAAAAATCGAGGTCAAACCGGCTTAACACCCCCCCGCACGGCCGTGAGAGCCTGATAGGTTTCAGTAAAAACAGGAAAGCGGCCGCTTTTTGAAAAAAGCGGCGCAAAAACTTCTGCTCCTCTGGGCCAGTGGCGCTGAAACCAGCACGGCCCGGGAGCAGAAAAGTTTTTTGCTTCTTTTTTTCAAAAAAAGAAGCCTTCCTCTTTGCCTCGACATGGCTGGTCCTAAACCGATCACGCTCTCGCCTGAGCGTCCCCGCCCGATGCTTCGTCACAGTTGCGTGAAACTCCCGGCTTTGCCTATACTCGGCGCCGAAATGGGAGCGAGGACCGGCGCGCCATGAGCACCCCAGACACCGACCTTGCCTTGGCGGCGGATGAGACCAATAGCCGCCTCGCCGCGATCCTCGCCGCGTCGGACGACGCCATCATCTCCAAATCGCTCGAGGGCATCATTATCGACTGGAATGCCGGGGCGGAGAAGATTTTCGGCTATCGCGCCGCCGAGGTGATCGGCCGGCCGATCGCGATCCTGCAGCCGCCCAACCAGCCGCACGAGGAGGAGGTGATCCTTGCGCAGCTGCAGCAGGGCGGCAAAATCGATCATTTCGAGACGCAACGCCGCCGCAAGGATGGCGAGATCATCGACGTCTCGGTCACCATCTCGCCGTTCCGCAACCATGCGGGAACCATTGCCGGCGCCTCCACCATCGCCCGCGACATCACCGCCGCCAAGCGCGCCCAGACGGCCTTGCAGGAACGCGAGGCGTATCTGCAATCGGTGCTCGACACCGTGCCCGACGCGATGATCGCCATCGACCCGCAAGGCCTCATCCAGTCCTTCAGCGCCGCCGCCGAACGGCTGTTCGGCTATCAGGCCGCCGAAGCGATCGGGCAGAATGTCCGCATGCTGATGCCGCCGCCCTATCATGAGCAGCACGATTCCTACCTGGCCCGGTACCTCAGCACCGGCGAGCGCCGGATCATCGGCTTTGGCCGGGTGGTGGTCGGGCAGCGCCGCGACGGCTCGACCTTCCCCATGGAGCTCTCCGTCGGCGAGGCGCGCAGCGCGCTCCGGCGGGTGTTCATCGGCTTCATCCGCGACCTCACCGAGCGGCGGCAGACCCAATTGCGCCTGCAGGAGCTGCAGAACGAGCTCATCCACATGTCGCGCTACACGGCCTTGGGCGAAATGGCCTCCACCTTGGCGCACGAGCTGAACCAGCCGCTGGCGGCAATCGCCAATTACCTGAACGGCGGCCGCCGGCTGCTGGAAACAGCCCGCCCGGACACCCTGCCGATGGCGCGCGAGGCGATGGAGCGCGCCACCGAACAGGCCTTGCGCGCCGGGCAGATCATCCGCCGCCTGCGCGATTTCGTCTCCCGCGGGGAGAGCGAGCAGCGCCTGGAGAACCTGCCCAAACTCATCGAGGAGGCGAGCGCCCTGGCCCTGGTCGGCATCAAGGAGGCCGGCGTCCGGGTCACCTACGCGCTGGATCCGGCGGCGGTGAGTATTTTTGTCGACCGGATCCAGATCCAGCAGGTGCTGCTCAACCTGATCCGCAACGCCGTGGAGGCCACACAGGAGACGGAGCGGCGCGAATTGCTGATCCGCACCAAAGGCACCGCCGGCGCGATGGTCGAGGTCAGCGTCGCCGATACCGGCAGCGGCATCAGCGAGAGCATCGCCACACAGCTGTTCCAGCCTTTCGTCACCACCAAGGAGCATGGCATGGGGGTGGGCCTGTCGATCTCGCGCACCATCATCGAGGCGCATGGCGGGCGCATCTGGGCCGCGCCCAATCCCGGCGGCGGCACCGTATTCACCTTCACGCTGAAAACCGCCGCGGAGGAAGAGAACGAAGATGGCTGACGCGGTCATTCACCTGATCGACGACGATGACGGCGTGCGCCACTCGCTCACCTTCTCCCTCGCCGCCGCCGGGCTGGCGGTGCGCGCCTATGAGTCCGCCCTGGCCTTCCTGGACTTCGTCGCCAGCCTGCAGCCCGGCTGCATCGTCAGCGACATGCGCATGCCGGGCATGGACGGGCTGCAGCTGCGCCAGCGCCTGAAAGAGCTGCAGGTCGGCCTGCCGATGATCATCATGACCGGCCACGCCGATATCCGCATGGCGGTGGAGGCAATGAAGGCCGGCGTGACGGATTTCATCGAAAAGCCGTTCAACGATGAGGTGCTGCTGGCGGCGATCCGCGAGGCGCTGGCGCAGTACCAGGTGACCGGCCGGCGCGAGCGCGACGCCGAGCAGGCCCGCACGCGGCTGGCTTTGCTGTCGAGCCGCGAGCGCGAAGTGCTGCAGGGCGTGGTCGCCGGGCTGCCGAACAAGAGCATCGCCTACGACCTGAAGCTCAGCGCCCGGACGGTGGAGGTGCACCGCGCCAATGTCATGATGAAAATGGGCGCCGGCAGCCTGTCCGAGCTGGTGCGCATGGCGCTGGCGACGGAGATTTTGCCAGCCGGCTGAAACCGCCGCCACGCATCTTCATGGCGTCTTGCGCGAAATCAAATCGAGCGCGCGCGAAACCCCTTATGACTGCCCCTTCCCGCTGAAACCGGGGCAGCCAGGGGAGAGTCTCACGATAATGCACAACGCGCCGCGCCTCGTTCTCGTCCTCGACGACGATCCTGCCGTGCGCGACTCGCTGAAATTCGTGCTCGAACAGAACGGGATTCTCACGCGGCTTTTCGTCTCCGCCGTCAGCCTGATGCAGGCCATGCCCATGCCGGAGGCCGGATGCCTGGTCCTCGGCCACCGGCCACCGGCGGTGAACTGCTTCCAGGTCCTCGCCGGCCTCGCCGCGATCGGCCATGTGCTGCCGGTCATTGTCATGACCGACCATGCCAGCCCCGCTTTCTGCCGCCGCGCCGCCCGCGCCCATGTGCGGCAGGTGATCGAAAAACCGGCGCTCGACGGCTCCCTGGTGAGCAGCATCCAATGCGTGCTCACGCCGGCTTGCCAGACCTCGATCCGCTGAGCTCCCAGTTGGCGCCTGATCGGTTGAAGTGGAAACAGGGAGCAGCCGCTTTTTTAAAAAAAAGCGGCGCAAAAAACTTTTGTTACTCTGGGACTATGGCGTCGAAACCACTACGGCCCAGTTTAGCAAAAATTTTTTGCTTCTTTTTTTTAAAAAAGAAGCGCTTCTCTTCGCTTCGACATGACTTCTCCCAAACCGGTCACGCTCCAGCCTACGTAGAATCCCTTAGCGACAATCCGAATTTCGCCACTACCCGGGCGGCTCTAAAACAGAGCCATGGCAATTCATCGGGAGTGTCCAATGCCGACCATGTCCGTCACATCCTGCCGCCCTGCCGCCGGCCTGCTGGCGAACAATTTTTTAAGGAAACAGGCGCCCGAGCCGAATTTCTGGGACGAGCAGACCGGCCTCGCCGGCAACGTGGTCAGCTTCCCGCAGGACCAGGCAATCTACGGCGAAGGCGATGACGCCGTGTTGTTCTTCAAAATCGTCTCCGGCGTGGTGCGCACCTGCAAATATCTTGGCGACGGCCGCCGGCAGATCGACGCCTTTTATGTCGCCGGCGACGTGTTCGGCATCGAACCCGCCGAGACCTATCGTCTCTCCGCCGAAGCCGTCTGCGGCTGCACGCTGATCGCCTATCGCCGCCGCGGGTTGGAGACGCTGAACGGCAAGGACGAAGCCACGGCCAAATATCTGTTCCAGTTCGCGCTGCAAAACGCGGCGCGCGCACAGGACCACGCTTTGCTGCTCGGCCGGCGCAGCGCCGTGGAGAAACTCGCCGCCTTCCTGCTCGACTGGGCGCGCCACTCCGCACAGCTCGGCACCGTCACACTGGAAATGTCGCGCCAGGATATCGCCGATTTTCTCGGCCTGACGATCGAGACCGTCTCCCGCACGCTCTCGAAACTTGAAAAGGACAGCGTGATCAAGCTTTCCGCCGCACGCAGCATCCAGCTGCGCAACCTCGCCATGCTGCGCGCCCTCGGCGACTGAAGCGGCGCGCCCGCCGGTCATTTCCGCAACCCGGCAGGAAACCCCGCCTCCATCGCATGCGCGTGACGGCGCGCCATCGTGCCGCCGCCGCAACATAAAATCCCCTCTACCGGCAAAGAACATCGCCAAGGCGCGGCAAATGGCCGCGCGCACTTGTATGCGCCGCCGATCACTCAACATTGATGAGGCTGAAAAAATTCTTTAGTCCTTCTGTATGCTGTTTGATCGCCGGATATTCACCTCGGCTCTTTTTGTGGAGCGTGTCTCTGCCCTATCCGGCGGCGAGCGAGATGGCGCGTGCCATCTCGCGGCTGCAGCGGCCGCATTTGCGGCGCGTTCCCGTTAACGATTTACAAGACGATTGGAGATCATCGCCATGGCGCGAGCAACGACACCGACCAGAGGCAAGAAACCCGCCGCGAAGGCGCGCAGCACCGGACGCTCAACCGCGGTACGCCGCGCAGCGCCCGCCCGCGCCACCACCGCCGCGAAAAAAACCAAGGCCGCGAGCAGCAAGCCGACCGTGAAAGCCACGGCGAAGGCTCCTGCCAAAACCACGCGCGCGACGACCCGCACCAGCGCTGCCAAGCCGAGCAAGGCAACCACCGCACGCAAGGCGCCGGTGAAAGCCGCCGCCCCCTCTTCCGTAAAAACGCTGCGCGCCGATATCGAGAAGCTGGAGGCCGCCAACAAGGCGCTGCGCGCCAAGCAGCGTGAGGCCGCCAAGGCCGCGAAGCTCGCCGCCGCCCGCATCGCCGAGCTGGAAGAGCAGCTCGCTGAACGCGAGCAACAGCAGGCCAGCACCGCCAAGCCGAAGCGCAGCGCCGCGCCGAAGCGCAAGAGCCGCAACGTCGATGCCCCCGCTCCGGCGGCAGAACCCGCCTCGGCCGATGCCGAAAGCGAAGCCGCGCAGGATGTTCTGGACGGCGATCTCGAAGACTTCTAACGCCTGATCGCTTCAAGCGAAGAAAGGAAAGTGGCCGCTTTTTTGAAAAAAAAAGCGGCGCAAAAAACTCTTGTTACTCTGGGCCTCAGGCTGTGAAACCAGCACGGCCCGGTTTACAGAAGTTTTTTGCTTCTTTTTTTTTAAAAGAAGCCTTCCTCTTCGCTTAAACATGACTTGCCCTAGACCTATCACGCTCTAGCACCCGGTCGTCTGCGGCTGGCGCGCGTTAGCGCGTAAACCGCAGACGCAAACCCGGCCACGTCTTTCAGGAGAAGTTTATGGCTGAGCAAAGCAAACCCGTCTGGTTCATCACCGGCTGCTCGACCGGCTTCGGCCGCGAGATCGCCAAAGAGGTGCTGCGCCGCGGCTGGCGCCTGGTCGCCACTGCCCGCGACAAATCCAAGGTTGAAGACCTCGCCCAGGGCAATGCCGACGCGCTGGCCTTGGCGCTGGATGTCACCAACCCGGCGCAGTTGCGCGACGCCGTGCAGGCCACGGAACAGAAATTCGGCAGCATCGACGTGCTAGTGAACAATGCCGGCTACGGCTACCTCGCCGCCATCGAGGAAGGCGAGGACGCGGAAATCCGCGCCATGTTCGAGGTCAATTTCTTCGGCCTGGCCGACACCATCCGCGCCGTCCTGCCCGGCATGCGCCGCGCCGGGCGCGGATTTATCGTCAACATCACCTCGGTCGGCGGCCTCGTCGGCAATGCCGCCAGCGGCTATTACGCGGCAACCAAATTCGCCGTGGAGGGCCTCTCCGAGGCGCTGGCCAAGGAGGTCGCGCCGCTCGGCATCAAGGTGCTGGCGGTCGAACCCGGCCCGTTCCGCACCGACTGGGCGGGCCGCTCGCTGAAGCAGACGGCGAACATCATCGACGCCTACGAGGCCACCGCCGGCGCGCGGCGCAAGCAGATCTCCGGCTATAGCGGCCAGCAGCCGGGCGACCCGGTGCGCGCCGCGCAGGCGATCATCGCCGCGGTGGAATTGCCCAACCCGCCCGGCCATCTGGTACTCGGCAAGCCCGGCCTCGGCGCGGTGCGGCAGAAGCTGGACACGCTGCTGGGCGAGATCGCCACCTGGGAAGCCACCACGCTCGGCGCCGATTACCCCGAGAGCCAAGGCTAAAAGAGAGTGGCCGCTTTTTGAAAAAGGCGGCGCAAAAACTTCTTCTACTCTGGGCCTGTGGCTGTGAAACCAGCACGGCCCAGTTTAAAAAAGTTTTTTGCTTCTTTTTTTCAAAAAAGAAGCCTTTTCCTTTGCTTACCACGGCCATGCCCCCCACGGCTTGCATCGCCGCCGGGACTGCGCTTGAAGCCCTTTCCGCTTTTTCGGGAAGGGCTTTTTTCATGACCAGCATCGTCGGCATCGATTTCGGCACGACCAACAGCGTCGTCAGCCGGCTCACCCCCGACGGTGCCGTTCACAGCCAGCGCTTTACCCTCGGCACCGCCGATTTCGACGTGTTCCGCACCGTGCTCTGCTTCGTCACCGAGACGGAGAAGGGCCGGTCGCAGCTGCGCCACCAGGCCGGCCCGGCGGCGATCGAGGCCTATCTCGACGACCCGATCGACAGCCGGCTGATCATGTCGATGAAGACCTATCTGGCGCAGCGCAGCTTCGCCCAGACCCGCATTTTCGGCCGAATCTTCTCGCTGGAGGAGATGATCGCGGTCTTCCTGCGCACGTTGCTGAACGCCGCCGGGCTGCAAGGCGCGGAAAACCATATCGTCGCCGGGCGGCCGGTGCGCTTCGCCGGCGATTTCGCCGATGACGAATTCGGCGAGACGCGGCTGCGCGCTGCCTTCGCCGCCGCCGGCTGCGCCTCGGTCGATGTCGCCTTCGAGCCGCAAGCCGCCGGCTACCGCTTCATCCGCACCCTCACCGCCCCCGCCACCGTGCTGGTCGGCGATTTCGGCGGCGGCACCTCGGACTTTTCGGTGATCCGCTTCACCCCCGGCGCGGCCGAGCCGCTCACCTCCCTCGCCCATGGCGGTGTCGGCATCGCCGGCGACAGTTTCGACTACCGGATCATCGACCAGGCCGTCTCGCCGCGCCTCGGCAAAGGCAGTTTCTACAAGATCATGGGCAACGAGCTGCCGGTGCCGGTGGAATACTTCAACGGCTTCGCACGCTGGCACCGGCTCTCGCTGATGCGCACGCCGAAAATCCTGCGCGATATCGAGGAGGTGGCGCGCGCCAGCGCCGATCCGTCGCTACTGCTCAACCTGGTCAGCCTGATCCGCGACGAACTCGGTTACCAGCTCTACCAGACGGTCAGCGCGGTGAAGGCCGAGCTGTCGCGCGCGCCGGAGGCAAAGCTGCGCTTCGAGCACGACGATTTCACCATCGACCGCACCATCACCCGCGACGAATTCGAGGGCTGGATCGCCTCCGACCTGCAGCGCCTGGGCGAGAGCGTGGACGCCACCCTGGCGCAGGCCGGCCTTGCCCCCGAGCAAATCGACCGCGTGTTCCTCACCGGCGGCACCTCCTTCGTGCCCGCCGTCCGCGCGCTGTTCACCAACCGCTTCGGCGCGGAAAAACTCTCCGCCGGCGGCGAATTCGTCTCGGTCGCCGAGGGGCTGGCGTTGATCGGCGGCGATCGCGCTGTGCGGTAGATTAGGGAAGGCTTCTTTTTGTGAACAAAAAGAAGCAAAAAAACTTTTGTTAATTGGGGCCGGCGGCATCGAAACCAGCACGGCCCAGTTTAAAAATTTTTGACGCCTTTAGGCCGTGCAGGTTTCGCTGCCACAGGCCCAAATCAACAAAAATTTTCGCGCCGCTTTTTTCAAAAAGCGGCTACTTCCTACCCTAACCTTCCTGCACGGCTTCCGCCCGCGGCGCATGGCGCTCCAGGCTGGTGGCGATGAAGCGCGCGATCGGCGGACCGGCGAACAGCACGATCAGGAACCGCGCGGTCTGCATCGCCAGCACGAACGGCATGTTCACCGCCGGCGAGGAGGAGGCGATGATCGCCACGGAATCCAGACCGCCCGGGCTCATCGCCAGATAGGCGGTGAGCGGGGTGACATGCATGGTCTTCACCATCAGCACCGCCAGCCCGCTGCAGAGCGTGATGAGAAACAGGATCGAGGCGATGACGCGCGGGAACGCCTTGGCCGCATGGGCCAGGATCGGCCTTGTGAAGCGCAGCCCGATGGTCCAGCCGACCAGCGCATAGCTGATCGCGAGCAGCCAGGGCGGCAGTTCGATCGTGATCGCCCCGGCGCCGTGCAAAGTGGCGCCGAGGAACAGCGGCACCAGCAGCGGCCCGGCGGGAATGCGCAGTTTGCGGCTCAGCACCACGCCAAACGCGGCCAGGGCCAGCGTCTCGGCAAACGGCACCGGCAGGAGATGCGGAAACCAGTTTTCCGCCGCCGCCGCGCCATGGCTGCCGGTGAAAACACGCGCGACGATGGTCGCCACCACCGCCACGCACACCACGCGCAGATACTGCATGAAGGCGACGAGCCGCATATCCGCGCCGAATGCCTCCGACATCAGCACCATGGCGGTGGCGCCGCCGGGTGCTGAGCCCCAGATCGCCGTGCTGCCCGGCAGCACGCGCAACCGCGCCAGCATCCAGCCGAGCCCGTTGCTGATGGCGATCACCGCCACCACCGCGCCGAGAAACACCGCCCAGTTGGCCGCCATGTCCCGCACGATCGCCCCGGTGATCGACTGCGCGATCATGCAGCCGACGATTGCCTGGCCGCAGGTGAACAGCACGAAGGGGATACGGATGCGGGTCTGCAGGGCGGCGAAAACGATCGCCGCCCCCATCGGCCCCAGCAGCAGCGCCGCCGGCAGATGCAACTGCTCCAAAAACAGTTCCAGAATGACCGAGAGGACGAGAAGGGCGGATGCCTGAACGGCAAGGGGGAATTTGGTGAGAGTCACGGCCCGGCGATGGAAGCGCATCGGCGCCGCCGCGACAAGAGCCGCGGCGGCAAAAAACGCGGCTAGGAGGCGGTGCCGTGCAGCACCACGCAGGGCAGCTGCCGCTGGCTCAGCGCCGCGCAGGCGGCCAGCGCCTCGCTGGCGGAGAGATGCACCAGCCGCGCCCGGTACAGCACCCTCCCGCCGAACGGCGTGGTCGTCGGCAACGCAATGGACGCGCCGGCGAGCTCGCCGGGCAACTGCGCCCGCGCCCCCTCCGCCACGGTGCGCGCCAGGCCCAGGGTCGAGAACGCGCCGACCTGGATCGCCCATTCTTCCGCTCCCGCTCCTGCGGCGGGCGGCGCGGATGCCGCCGGCGTGATTGGCATTGGCGCTGGCGCGCTCTGCGCCTGGACCACCGCCGGCTGGTAGAGCGCGGAGGCCGAACCGGCAAAAGGCGGGGCTGCCGGGGCGGACAAAGCCGGAGACGCTTGCACCGGCACCGCCGCCCGCCGCGCCACCTGCGAGCCAAAATCGGTGGTCGGGCTAGGCGAGCAAGGGTGGTCCGGATCATAGGCCGCATCCGGGTCGCACACCCCGCCGCCCAACTGCGCCACCGCCGGCTGCATAACCGCCGGCTGCACCGGTGTGGGCGCAGGATTGCACGGGCTATCCGGGTCATAGGCCGCGTTCAGGCTGCAGCTGCCGGCCTGGCCGGACGGGCCGGGCGTACAGGGGCTGTCCGGATCGTAGGCGGCGTTCAGGTCGCAACTGCCGGCGGCGCTGCCCAGATCGTTCACCGCCAGCACCACCGGCGCGGCACTGCCCTGCGGCGCCGCGGGCGCGGCGCAGGGATGGTCAGGGTCATAGGCGGCGTTCGCATCGCAGCCGGTGGCGAAGCCCACCGCATCCGGCGGCCCGGCATACCCCCCGGACGTCGCGGCCGCGTAATTCGCCAGCGGCCCGGAGGCGGCCACCTGCGTGCCGAGATTCGGCGTCACCGCGGCGAGGTAGTTCACCGTCTCCGCCGGCAGTGGCTCTGCCCCGGCGAGATAAGCGTCCAGATCCGCCGGCCCGGCATTATACGCGGCGAGAAAGCCGGGCGAGCCGAAACGGTCGTACATCTGCTTGATATAGGCCGCCCCCGCCAGAATGTTGTTATGCGGGTCGAACGGGTCCGCCCCCAGCCCCTCGCTCGCCTCCAGCCCCTGATAGGTCTCGGGCATCAGCTGCATCAGCCCCATGGCGCCAACCGGCGACACAGCCTGCTCCTCGCCGCCGGATTCCTGCTGCATCACGGCGCGGATCCATTGCCCCGGAATGCCGTAGCGCGCCGCCGCCTCGTTGATATACGGCCCCCAAGGGTCGTCCGGCGGGCCCGGCGGCGGGTAATAATGTGTCGGCGCGTAGTTTTGCCCATAGCCGGCGCTGCGGTAGCCGTAACCGCCGGGCGTGGCGCAGGCGGCCAGCAGCAGCACCGGCAAGAGCGGCACGGCGAGCCGCAGCCATGCGCGGCGCAGGTTCGTCCACCGGCACGGCGCATCCACGCGGCCTGGCATCGTCATCTGTCCCATATCAGAGCGGAACCTAGAGCCTGATCGGTTTAAGTGGAAACAGAAAGCAGCCGCTTTTTTGAAAAAAAGCGGCGCAAAAAACTTTTGCGCCTCTGGGCCTGTGGCGTTGGAACCAGCACGGCCCAGGAGCAGAAGAGTTTTTTGCTTCTTTTTTTTCAAAAAAGAAGCCTTCCTTGCGGCCAGCACCTGTCGATCTTTTCCCCCTGGCGGCGTGTCATGCCGTTAACGGCCCTGTTTGCATGCCGGGCGGTTTTGGCTAGGCTCGCCGCCAATCAGACCCGGACAAAAAATCTAACAAGGGGAACGTTAAAAATGTCCAATCCACGCTGGCAGCACCGGCCCGAGGGCTCGACCTGGGGCGATTTCGGTCCCGACGATCAGCTCGGCCGCCTGAACCTGCTCACCCCGTCGAAAATCCGCGAGGGCATCGCCGAAGTACGCGAAGGGCGCGCCTTCTGCCTCAGCCTGCCGCTGGATTATCCCGGCGGCAACGCGCTGAACCCGCGCCGCTACCCGCCGAAACTGCGCCCCACCTATCGCAGCGGCCTGCCGAACATGAACTACGTGATGCAGCGCGGCGACGCGCAGCTGACCGACGTGCTGAACGACGACGCGGTGCTGCTGCACCTGCAATATTCCACGCAATGGGACAGCCTGGCCCATGTCGGCCAATTGTTCGACACGGATGGCGACGGCGTCGCCGAGCCGGTCTATTATAACGGGTTCCGCGCGCATGAGCACGTGGTTGGGCCGGTCCGCTATGAGGGCCAGGAGGTCGAGCCGAACTCATGTCGAGCAGACCGGCGCCTTCGCGCTCGGCATCGAGACCATGGCCGCAACCTGCGTGCAGGGCCGCGGTGTGATGATCGACCTCGAGGCGCATCTCGGCCGCGATTTCATCCGCGTCGGCTACGATATCATGATGCGCATCCTGGAGGCCGACCGGGTGGAGGTGAGCGCGGGCGACCTTGTCTGCCTGCGCACCGGCTATGACCGGGTGTTATTGGGCATGGGCAGGCACCCGACCCAGCAGGGGCTGGACAGCTGCGCCGCCCTCGACGGCCGCGACCAGAAACTGCTGAACTGGATCACCGATACCGGCCTCGCCGCGCTGATCTCCGACAATGCCGCGGTAGAGGCGCTGCCGCCTGGCGAGAGCCATGACCATCAATGCTCGGCGCTGCCGCTGCATGCGCATTGCCTGTTCAAGCTCGGCGTGCCGCTGGGCGAGATGTGGCTGCTCTCCGACCTTGCCGACTGGTTGCGCGCGCATCACCGCTCGCGGTTTTTCCTGACCGCCCCGCCGCTGCGCCTGCCTGGCGCGATCGGCTCCCCGGTTACGCCGGTCGGTACGGTCTGAAGAGAAAGGAAAGGCTTCTTTTTGTGAACAAAAAGAAGCAAAAAAACTTCTGTAATCTATGCCGTGCTGGTTTCGCTGCCGCCGGCCCATAACAGCAAAAGTTTTTTGCGCCGCTTTTTTTCAAAAAAGCGGCTGCTTTCCTGCCTCACCCCGGCGCGGGGTAAACCCGGTTCCGGCCCAGACGCTTCGCATGGTAGAGTGCTGCATCCGCTTCCTTGAGCCAGGTATTCACGGTTTCGTCGCCCAGCGGCCAGTGCGCCACCCCCACGCTCACCGTCACGATGCGCTGGGGACTGGCTGCGTGGGGAAGCTCCAGCGCCTGCACGGCCTGCCGGCAGCTTTCAGCCACCAGCACCGCCTGCGGGAGCAACGTCTTCTCCAGGAGCACCAAAAACTCCTCACCGCCGTAACGATAGGCCTGATCGCCCTGCCGCAAGGTCTTCAGGAGCAGGCCGGCCACGGTCGCCAGCACCTTGTCGCCGGCCAGATGACCGTAGGTATCGTTATACGCCTTGAAATTGTCGATATCGAACATCAGCGCGCAATAGGGGCCGGGTCGGCGACCGGCCTTTGCGGAGAGCAGATCGAGATCCTCACGCAGCTTGAGGCGGTTGTACAATCCTGTCAGCGGGTCGGTGCGGGCCTGGTCGAACAGCCGGCGATTGAGAAGCTCAAGCTGGGCTTGTTGCGCGGCGATACGTTCGTGCAATCGGGTAATGCGTTCCGGGACGACCAGCCGGGTCGCCAGTTGATCCATATCCAGCGGCTTGACGAGATAGTCGTCGGCGCCGGCCTGGTTCGCATCCACAATGCGGCGCTTGTCGCCGGAAGAGGTCACGAAAATAAAATAGACATACTTGTTGTCGTTCTGCCGCGCGCGGACGCGGCGGCAGAGTTCGATCCCGTCGATGCCGGGCATCGAGCGATGGCTGATCACGACATCGACATCAGCCTCCTGGAAGGCTTACCAGGCGTCATTCCCATTGGTCATGGATACGAACTCGTATCCCAGCTGCGCGACCACGGTTGCGAGGATCATCCGTGATATGGGGTCGTCTTCGGCGATGAG
Organism: uncultured Pseudomonadota bacterium; assembly: GCA_963780465.1. GTDB lineage: Bacteria > Pseudomonadota > Alphaproteobacteria > Acetobacterales > Acetobacteraceae > Acidocella. Next base: position 352,267 of record CAWACI010000011.1, on the reverse strand, counting down.
AATGCGCATCGCTCAGGCCACCGTCAGCGGCGGCGCCGGGATCCTGGATCGGCCAAAAGCTGCGGACAAACATGCATTGGACACGATGTGTGGTCTGCTCCTGAAGCATTCCCTGTCTAGCCTGAGTATCGTTGGCGTTTCCTTCCGACCGAATTCGTGATGCCCATAATTGCTGCTACTTGCAGTTTAGTGGACGCCCTAGTTTTTCTAACATGCCGGCGACCGGCTTCCTAGGAGAAATTCACCCGCGCGGCGCGGGAACCCGGCCAGCTATGCTCCCCGTTCAACCGCCCCCCCACCGGCGCAAGCTGGCCGGTGATCACGCTTCATGCAACAAAAGATTGAGTCCAAAAAATTTCGCCCAAAGGCACACAATCTCGCAGCGCCCCCGGAGCCTCTGCCGCCCGTCACCTGCAAAGGGAATTGATTAAATTGACGATCGACGCCGCCCACCTCCTGGTCTTTCAGGTGACAGACGTGAAATCGCTGTATGGCCAGTTCGGCACCGCCGCGATCCATACCGGCCTAGCGGACACGCTCACGGCCATGGATGCCCATGCCGGCAGGCTGCTGGGGCGCCACCGGGAAATGCCATTGCCGCCCTCCGCGATGCCAACGCGCTGGTGGCGGGGTTTCACCATGACCGGCGCCGGCAGCGCCCTGATGGATGCGAGCGAACAGGTCGAGGCCTTGGCGGCGGCGGCTTCGGCCACCGGCCATCAGGTGTTGCTGGATATCTTCGGCCCTGGCACCGGGGCGCGGCTGCCCTTCGCGGCCGCCGTCATCCCCCTGCCAGCCCCCCTGCCAGCCGACATCGATGCCTGGCTGGAGCAGAATTGGCAGAAAGATTCCAGCCGCCGCGCCGATCTGGCGCCCCACCAGGAGGCCGCGTTGCGGGCGGTGATCGCCGGCCACGGGCTGCGCACATTGCTGCAGCCCATCGTCTCCCTGCCCTCCGGAGACGTGGTCGGATACGAGGCGTTGAGCCGCGGCCCTGAGGGCAGCGCGCTGGAAACAGCGAACGCCTTGTTCGGCGCGGGCGAGCGGTTCAACCTGACGGTGGAGCTGGAACTGGCCTGCGCGCGGCAGGCGGCGGCGCTGGCCACGGCGCTGCCGGCGGGGCGCTGGCTGAGCATCAATCTGGGCCTGACGGCCTTTTCCACACCCGGCTTGGTGGAAGCCCTGGCGCGGCCGGGCATCGTGATCGAGATCACCGAGCACCTGCCGCTCGACCAGGCGCAAGCCTACGCCCCCTGCTTTGCCAAGGCGCGCCGGCTGGGGGCCAGGCTGGCGCTGGACGATACCGGCTGCGGCTTCGCCGATATGGAGGCGGCCCGGGCGATCCGCCCCGACATCGCCAAGCTGTGCATCACCGTGATCCGCAACGCCAACCGCTCCTCCGCGCATCTGGCCGAGATCACCCGCACGGTCGCCGAACTCCGCAGCGTGGGCGCGGAGGTGTTGGCGGAAGGGGTGGAAACCCAGGATCAGGCCACCGCCCTGGCGGAGGCCGGCGCCAGCCTGGCGCAAGGCTGGCATTTTGGCCGCCCGGCGCCCTGCGCGGAGATCCTCGGTGTATCGGAGCCGGGGGGCTGAGCGAAGAGAAAGGCTACTTTTTGTGAACAAAAAGTAGCAAGAAAACTTTACGAAACTAAGCAGATTCCGACTGTCTGGCCAACGGATGGTGCCGCGACTCACCCAGCCCACATAGGCACCGGGCAGTGCCGGTATAGTCCCTTCCGTTGGCCGAGCCGTGAAGCTCTGCTTAGGCCGTGCTGGTTCCAGCGTCACCGGCCCAAACGAGCAAAAGTTTTTGCGCCGCTTTTTTTCTCAAAAAAGCGGCTGCTAAAAGTGAAGCTGAGAGTCGCGCGGCTGCTATGCCTTCAAGCGGTTCTGGTACAGGCTGAGATTGGCATAGGCGGCGCCGAGCAGCGGCGTGTCGATCCCGGCGCGCTGGCCGCGGGCGAGCAGATCGCCCAGGATCTGGTCGGCCTCCACAGCGCCGCCCTGCATCATGTCGCGATACATCGACGAGGTGTTCGGCGCGCCCGGCTGCGTCATCCTCGTGCGCACCTCCTGCAGATGCGCCTCGCCCGGCGGCTGGCCCACCGCTTTAACCACGCTGATCACCTCGTCCACGAAACGCAGCGCGAAAGCCGCACCGCCATGTGCCGCCTCGACCTCGCCGATCGTGCCGCGCATCAGGCAGGTGATCCCGCCAAGGCTCGCCAGCATCGTCCATTTCTCCCACATGTCCCGCTCGGCATGCGCGCTCAGCCGCGCCTCGAACCCGGCCCCCTGCATCTGCGCGTCCAGCGCCCCGATCCTGGTGGTGACCGCGCCGTCCAACTCGCCATAGGTGAGTTCGTGCAGCCGGCTCATCTGCACGATCCGCCCTTGCGCATCGATCGTCCCGGCGATTTTGCACACGCCGCCCAGCACGGCTTTGCGGCCGAAGCGCTCGGTCAGATCGTCCAGATGCCGCATGCCGTTCAGCACCGGCAGGATCATCGTCTCCGGGCCGACCGCTGCGGCCATATCCTCCATCGCCGCGCCGAGCGCGTAGGCTTTCACGGCCAGCAGCACGAGGTCATAGGCGCCGGCAATGGCATCGGCGGTCACCAGCTTCGGCGTCACGGCAAAATCCCCATGCGGGCTGACGATCCGCAGCCCCTCCTCGCGCAATTGCGCCGCCCGGGCCGGACGCACCAGAAACGTCACATCGCGCCCGGCCTGCGCCAGACGCCCACCGAAATACCCGCCCGTCGATCCCGCGCCGACCACCAGAATGCGCATTTTTTCTCCCGTTCCTGTTCGTTACGCGGCGAGCCTAACATGCCGTCGGCGGCCTGTGCAGCGCCGGACGAGCAAAGAAAGGCTTCTTTTTGTGGACAAAAAGAAGCAAAAAAACTTTATTAAACTGAGCCGTGCCTGTTTCCGCACCACCGTCCCAAACGAGTAAAAGTTTTTGCGCGCTTTTTTCAAAAAGCGGCTGCTACCCTATTCCAACCTAACCATATCCACCACTACACTAACAATTCGTGCTTTTTGGAGACTTGCGCTTGGCCTTCACCCGCAGCACCGCCATCGCCTGGCTCGTCGCCGGCGCGTTCTTCATGGAAAATCTCGACGGCACGGTGATCGTCACCGCCCTGCCGCAGATGGCGGCCAGCTTCCGGGTGCATCCGCTGGACCTCAATGTCGGCATCTCCGCCTATCTGCTGACCCTGGCGGTACTGATCCCGGCCAGCGGCTGGGTGGCGGACCGGTTCGGCGCGCGGCGCGTGTTCGCCAGCGCCATCGTCATGTTCACCCTGTCCTCCTTACTCTGCGCGCTGTGTGGCAACCTCACGGAATTCGTGCTGGCCCGGGTGCTGCAGGGGGTGGGCGGCGCGATGATGGTGCCGGTGGGGCGGCTCACGGTGCTGCGCGCGACCGAGAAGCACAATCTGATCAACGCCATTGCCACCATCACCTGGCCCGGCCTCGCCGCCCCGGTGCTGGGCCCGCCGCTCGGCGGCTTCATCACCACCTATGCCTCCTGGCACTGGATTTTTCTGCTCAACCTGCCGCTTGGCCTCATCGCCCTGCCGTTGGCGCTGCGGCTGATCCCGCCGGGCAAGCTGGTGACAGACAAACCCTTCGATACGCTCGGCTTCCTGCTCACCGGCCTCGCCTGCTTCGTGTTCATGTACGGGCTGGAGCTGTTCAGCCATCAGGGCGCCTCCTGGGCCGCCGCCTGCTTTTGCGTGCTGCTCGGGCTCGGCGCCGCCTTGCTCGCAGCACAGCATGCCAAGCGGCAAAAACATCCGGTGATCGATTACGGCGTGCTCGCCTATCGCAGCTACGCCACCACCATCTGGGGCGGCTCGCTGTTCCGCAGCGCCATCGCCGCCATCCCGTTCCTGCTGCCGCTGCTGTTCCAGCTCGGCTTCGGGCTCAGCGCCTTTGCCTCGGGCGCGCTGGTGCTGGCGGTGTTCGCCGGTAACCTGGCGATGAAGCCGTTCACCACGCGGCTGCTGCGACGGTTCAGTTTCCGCAGCCTGCTGCTGGTCAACGGCACGCTGAATGCCGCGCTAATCTTCGCCTGCGGGCTGCTGACACCGGGCACGCCCGTGCCGCTGATCGCCGCCCTGCTGTTCGCCAGCGGCCTGAGCCGCTCGATGCAGTTCACCGCCATCAACACCCTCGCCTTCGCCGAGGTGCCGGAGGCGAAAATGAGCGGCGCCAACACGCTGTTCAACATGGCGCAGCAGATGGCGATGGGGGTCGGCATCGCGCTCGGCGCGGTGGCGCTGCGCCTGGCGATGCTGGCGCATCCGGGCAGCCATGGCATGGTGCCGCTGGCGGCGTTCCACATCGCCTTCGGCATCACCGCGGCAATCGCCTTGGCCGGGATGTTCGACGTGTTTGCCCTGAGCCCGCGCGCCGGCGAGGCGATCCGCGCGAAGAAACCAGGCTAGGGGTTGGAATTGAAGTGGAGAAAGCAGCCGCTTTTTTGAGAAAAAAAGCGGCGCAAAAAACTTTTGCTCCTCTTAGGCGGTGGCGTTGCAACCCGCACGGCCCAGTTTAAAAAAAGTTTTTTGCTTCTTTTTTTCAAAAAAGAAGCGCTTCCTCTTTGCTTAGAGCTGCACGCCCTAGCCGGCGACGAATTTCTGGCTCAGCCACTCAATGAACGCTTCCGCCGGCATCGGGCGGTTGATCAAGAACCCCTGCGCCGCGTCGCAATTCCAGTCCTGCAGCATTTTCAGCGTCACCGGCAGTTCCAGCCCCTCGGCCACCACCTGCATGCCCATCTCATGCGCCAGGCGGATCAGCGACTTCACCAGCGCCTGCTGCTTGGCGTTATCCAGCACGGAATTGATCAGCCGCCGGTCGATCTTCACCACGCTTGCGGGGATGTTCTCCAGCGAGGTGAAGCCGTTCGGCCCGGTGCCGAAATCGTCCAGCGACAGGCTGACGCCAAGCTCGCGCAGCTCGCGCAGGCGCTGCTCCGCATCCTGCATATTGTCGAAACGGTCCCGTTCGGAGAATTCCAGCTCCAGATATTCCGGGGCGAGCTTGTGCTCCTGCAGCAACAGCCCCAGCCGACCAACGAAATCCGCCTCTTCCAGGTTTTTCGCGGAAATATTGACGCAGGTTTTCAACTTGTAGCCCTCGGCATGCCATTTCGCGGTCTGCGACACGGCTCGCGTCAGCACCCAGGCGGTCAGCTCGCGCACCAGCCCGGTCATCTCGATCAGCGGAATGAACTCGTTGGGCATCACCAGCCCCAGCGTCGGGTGATGCCAGCGCAGCAGCGCCTCGGCGCCGATACAGCGCCAGGCGCGCAAATCCACCCGCGCCTGATAGCTGAGCTCGAACTCGAACGCCGTCTGCAGCGACGATTCGGCATGGGCGATCAGCGCGAAGGCACGGCGGTGGTCATCGGACAGATCATAATTGCATTCCGCCCAGCCGGAGGACAGCTCCGCCCCGCTCTGCCCGGCCAAAAAGGTCGCCTGCAGCAGATCCTCCGCCGAGCCCAGCCCGCGCGCCAGATCGCACACGCCGACGCCACCCTTGATGGAGACCGGGATGCCCCGGCAGATCACCGGCTTGGCCAGCATGGCGATGAGCCGCGCCAGCATGGTATCGTAATCGCGGCTGTCATCGGCCTGGAACACCAGCCCCACGCTCCAGAAGCCGACGCGGAAGGCCGACTGCCGGCGGGTGATGAATTCCAGGTCGGCAAGCCGGATGCTCAGCAGGTCATCGGCGAATTTATAGCCGAACACGCGGATAATCTCGTCGTATTTCTTGGTGTCGGCGATGTTGATGACGACCAGAAACGCCTGCCGCTCGGCCAGATGCTCCTGCCGGACGAGGTTGATCTCACGCAACAGGTCCGCGCGGTCCCGCAGCGTTTCCGGCCCATAACCCATGGCTGACCTCTCCGGACGGGAGGACAACAAGCCCGGGTCACCACCAGGGCGAAGTAAATCAACCACTTTATTATCCTCGTTGCCGGAGACATTGCTCGCGATGGATGCCCGCTGATCAGGAGAATCCGGGCGGAACGACAACTTCAGATGGATTATTTATTGATTAACTGTCAAGAATTTTCCTGGGGTCATTTTGATCGCGCAATTAACCAGCAGAGACGCGGCAAGGCTTGGCTGCGCTCAGTACCCCATCGCGCAGCCATCCTTGCGCGGGTCGGAGCCACCGATCAGCACGCCGTTCTGACGGTCGATGCGGATCGCCTGGCCGCCGCCATGCGGCAGCGGCAGCTCCTTGAGCGTGTGACCCTTGGCCTGCAGTGCGGCGCGTAGGCCGGCGGGGATGCCCCGCTCCACCTCCACCGCACCGGCCATGGGGAAGAAGCGCGGCGCGTCGATCGCCGCCTGCGGGTCCATGCCGTAATGCAGCATATTGGCCAGCACCCAGCTCTGGCCCATCGGCTGGTAGTGGCCGCCCATCACGCCGAAGACGAACTCAGCCTCGCCGTCCTGGGTTGCCAGCGCCGGGATGATGGTATGCATCGGCCGCTTGTTGCCGGCGATCGCATTCGGGTGGCCCGCCTCCATGCGGAAGCTGAAGCCGCGATTATGCAGCACCACGCCGGTTGCCTCGGGCATGATGCCGGAGCCGAAATTCTCGAACAGCGAGTTGATGAAGCTGCAGGCATTGCCGTCCTCATCCACCACCGCGAGATACACCGTGTCCTTATGCAGGCTGCCCGGCGGCGGCAGCGCCGGCAATGCGGCGTCATCGTCGAGCAGCCCGCGCAGCCCGGCCAGATAGCCGGCGCTCAGCAGCTTTTCCACAGGCACATCCACCTGGGCGGGGTCGGCGATGAAGGCGTCGCGGTCGCGATAGGCCAGCTGCGCCGCCTCGATATGCCGGTGCAGGCGCAGCGGGTCGAGCGGATCGGCGCCGGCGCCGGCGCCGGGGGCGAACCCGTCCATGATGCCCATGATCATCAGCGCCACGATGCCGGTGCCGTTGGGCGGACATTCCCACACCTGGCGGCCGGCGAAATTGCCGGAAATCGGCGTGACGAATTCCGCGCCGCGCAAGGCGTTGGCGAAATCCGCCTCGGTATGCAGCCCGCCCCGGGCGCGCAAATCCGCCACCAGCGCCGCCGCCACCTCGCCCTCGTAGAACGCTTTGGCCCCAAGTGCGGCGATCCGGCGCAGGGTTTTGCCCAAAGCCGGGTTGCGCATCACCGTGCCGGCCGCCGGCGCGTGGCCGCCCGGCAGCAAGGCCGCCGCCCCATTCTCTTTCAGCTTGGCCAGCGTCGGCGCGGTCGACCAGTCGGCAGCGACTCGCGGCGTCACCACATAGCCCTCTTCCGCGTAACGGATCGCCGGGCGCAGCACCTCGTCCAGCCCCTTGCGCCCATGCGCGGTGAGCAGCGTCTCCCAGGCGCTCACCGCGCCGGGGATGGTGACCGCATGCGGCGAGGTGTTGCTGAGCGCGGTAACGCCGGCGGCGTTCAGCGCCTGGATGCTGGCCGCGGCCGGAGCGCGGCCGGAGCCGTTCAGCGCCACCACCGGTCTGCCCGCTGGCTTGTACAGGCAGAACACGTCGCCGCCGATGCCGGTGGATTGCGGCTCGATCACCGCCATCACCGCCGCGGCGGTAATGGCGGCATCAACCGCATTACCGCCGGCGCGCAGCATGTCCAGCGCCGCCAGCGTGGCTTGCGGCATCGAGGTCGAGGCCATGGCACGGGTCGCATAGGCGGGAGACCGGCCGGGCAGATGGAAGTCACGCATGTTCATTTCGCTCCCGATTTTCCACCTGTTTGCCGGGCGGAGTCCAGATAATCAATGCAGCACGGCGGCGAGCAGCGCCTGGGTCTTGGGATGCTGCGGATAGGTGAAAATATCGTCCGGCGCGCCCTCCTCGATGATCCGCCCCTCCGCCATCACCACCACGCGGTCGGCCACCTGGCGGGCGAAGCCCATCTCATGCGTCACCACCACCATGGTCATGCCCGATTGCGCGAGATCGCGCATCACCGCCAGCACCTCGTTCACCATTTCCGGGTCGAGCGCGGAGGTCGGCTCGTCGAACAGCAGCAAAGCCGGCTGCATGGCCAGCGCCCGGGCAATCGCCACGCGCTGCTGCTGCCCGCCGGACAACTCGGCCGGATACGCCTCTGCCTTGTCCGGCAGCCCGACCCGGTCCAGCAGGAGCCGGGCCTGGGCCTCGGCATCGGCCTTTTTGGTGCCGCGCAGCAGCATCGGCGCCAGGCTGATATTCTTCAGCACCGACATGTTCTGGAACAAGTTGAAGCGCTGGAACACCATGCCGACATCGCGCCGCTGCACGGCGATGTTGCGCTCGGCATCGGAGACCAGCTTGCCGTTGCGCTGCCGGTAGCCGATCAGCGAACCGTTCACGGCGATGCGGCCGTTCTGCACCGTCTCGAGATGGTTGATGCAGCGCAGCAGCGTGGTCTTGCCGGACCCGGACGGGCCGATCAGCACCACCACCTCGCCGCGCTTCACGCTGAAATCCACGCGGTCCAGCACTTTCACCGGGCCGAACCATTTTTCGACGCCGGTCGCCTCGATCAGCAACTCGCTCATTTCACCGCCTCCAATGCACCCGTCTCCAATGCGACACGCGGCACTTTCGCCGCGGGGCTTCCCAGCGCGAAATGCCGCTCCGCCCAGCCCATGAACAGGTTCCACAGGCTGGTGAGGAGGAGGAAATAGATCGCCAGCACCGAATACAGCTCGAAAGTGCGGAAGGTCGCGGAGTTGATCGTCTCCGTCACCAGCAGCATCTCGGAGACGCCGATCACCGAGACCAGCGTCGTATTTTTTAACATAATGTTAAATTGATTTCCGATCGGCAACAGGATGACGCGAAAAGCCTGCGGCAGTACCACATGGCGCATCATCATCGCAGGCGGCATGCCGAGCGCCTTGGCCGCCTCGAACTGGCCCTTGTCCACGGCGTTGATGCCGGCGCGGAAGATCTCTGCCATATACGCCGCCTCGTTCACCGCCAGCGCCAGAATGCCGGCCTGCACATTGCCGGGGAAGGTGACGCCGAACATGGTGACGTCGTGGAAATTGAGAATCCCCGCCGCCGCCAGCCCGCTATAGATGAACACGATCTGCACCAGCAACGGCGTGCCGCGCACCACCCAGATATAAGTGCCGGCGACGCCGTTGAAAATTCTGTTGCGGGAAAGGCGGCCGAACGCCAGCACCAGCCCGAACACGAAGCCCAGAAGCTGCGCGCTCACCCCCATCAGCACCGTCAGGCCAAGCCCGTACAAAAAGGTGCTGCTGGGGGTGAGCAGCTGCGCCCAGAAATAACTCCAGTCAAAATGCATTTTTTCAGTCCAGCCTGGTTATTGCGAGATCATATCGACGCCGATATGCCATTTTTTGTAGATGGCCGCGTAGCTGCCATCCTGCATCATCGCATGCAGCGCCGCGGTGAGCCGCGCCTTCAGCCCAGGCTGCTCCTTCGACACGCCAATGCCCGTGAGAATCTTGAAATACGGCGCGCCGCCGAGCTCGAACTGGCTGGGCTGCAGATTGGCGTAGTACAGAGCCGTCTCATACGCCACGCCATAGGCGGCCACCTGGCCGAACTGCACCTGCTGCAGCGCCGGGGCGTTTTCCGGGAACATCACGATCGTCACCGGCTTCTTCCCGGCGGCGCTCAGCGCGGCGTTCGCCTGGTTCAGCAGGTCGGTCGCGGTCGTGCCGGTCACGGTCGCCGCCTTCTCGCCAGAGAGCGCCTGCGGCCCGCTCAGCTTCGGCGCGCCGGCCTTCAGGATGAAGCCTTCCTGCGAATACATATACGGAATTTCGTCGATCACCTTGAGCCGCGCCGGCTTGATGAACAGCTGCGACATGATCGCGTCGCAATGGCCCGCGAGCAGCGCCGGCACCAGCCCAGCAAACGGCATATTAATCCATTTCGCGGTGACGCCGAGGCGCTTGGCGAGCGCGTCACCCAGCTCGATATCCACACCCACCGGCTGCTGCGACGGCGAGAAGAACTCCATCGGCGGCAGGTTGATGGCGCTGCAGAAGGTCAGCGTTTTGCTGGCCGTGACGTCCGCCGGCAGCGTATCGGCCGCCTGCGCGGCGCGCGGCGTCAGCGCAAGACAGGCGGCGAGCCCCAGAGAGGCAACTCCCCGAACGGTACGCAGTGAAACTTGATGCAGCTTCATGACAAACCCCCGCGACGATACATGGCAAGCCCGCTCGCGCGGACCATGACACGGAGCACAGCATCAATGACCAGGGGCAACAAGACAATAAACGACGCAAAATCGGGCAGACAGACCAAACGGCACAAAGTAAAACCAGAGGCTGCCGAAATTTAATTCAGCTTGCTGAATTTTTGGTGATTCTGAGCCTAACCAACCCAGAGGAAACAGGAAAGCTGCCGCTTTTTGAAAAAAGCGGCGCAAAAACTTTTGCTGCTCTGGGCCGGCGGCGGTGAAACCAGCACGGCCCAGTTTAACAAAAGTTTTTTTGCTTCTTTTTGTTCACAAAAAGAAGCGTTCTTCGTTCGTCACGGCGACATCGAGAACGCTTCTCGTCTCATCGCGGCAGGTTGAACCTCATCACAACAAGCTCAACATGTTCCTGCGGATTGCGGACGATAAAACTCGCATCGATGTTGGCGGCGAAGCGCATCAGCAATTTGCGCAATCCGCGATCGTCATGCGCGCCGCGCCAGGCATGATCGGTGACGGTCAGCGTTACCTCGTCCCCGGCCTTGCTCACGCTAAGCCCGATCGGCCCCGCCGCCCGGCTCCCGTGCCGCCGGCGCAAAATCGCCAAAAACAGGCGCAGCGCCACGGAGATAACGACATAGGCCTGCAGCGGCGGCATGCGCACATGGTCGACTCCGGCCTGCACCTGCGCCCGCATCTCCGCCGGGCCCAGCAGATCCGCGAGCGAATAAGCGAGATCCTCCAACGGCCAGCCGACCACCGGCGCGGCCCGCGACGAACATTTGGAAATATCGTTCACCTGGCGGATCAACGCGGCAATCCTGTCCGCGGAGAACGCCGGATCCGCCTGCTCGGGATCCCGCCCCATTTCGCGAAGGCTGCACAATTCCAAAAGATCGAGCGCCATGCCGAAACTGATCGTACGGCAGAGCGCGGTCCAGGCCGGCGTGCCGGAAACCCGCACCTCCTGATCGACACCAAGCGCCGTGACGAATAATTCCGCCATCACCAGATTGGTCTGGTGCAGATGTCCCGCATCATACGCAGGCGGCGTCGTCAAAATCTGGAAGAAATCCGTGGCCGATTGTATCTCGGAACCAGACAGCCCGCTTTCCTCAATCTCGCGGACGAAGAGATCGGGCTCCAAGGGAAGTTGCATGGACGCTTCTGCATCAAAGTCCATTGTCAGTGCCTTTCTGCAAACAAAAAACGAAAATCACGACGGCATTGCCAAGTCAGCTGCCCGTCGATCGGCCGGCACCTGACACTCCTGCGGCTATTTTGACGTCACACCGCTTTCGCCGATTCCGTTTTGCGGGCTGCACACCCCGATGTCCCGGACCAGCTTGAAGATCACAGTCCGGAATTACCTCGGGGGAGATATGAAAATCTTGTCGATTTATCCGCAGGCTTGCAGAAAAGCCCTGACGATTTCGCGAGGTCGCGATCGATTTCGTGACAAATCAGATTCAAGCGAAGAAGAAGGCTTCTTTTTGTGAGCAAAATGAAGCAAAAAAACTCTTCTGCTCCTGAGCCGTGCTCGTTTCCGCGCCACCGGCCCAAAGGAATCAAAAGTTTTTTGCGCCGCTTTTTTTCAAAAAAGCGGCAGCTTCCCTAAGCGGCGTCGGCACCGATGATTTTATGATAGGCGCGGCCGTGATAAATCAGCCCGCTGCTGGCGCTGCCCAGCCGGATTGCCTGCACCGTGCAGAAGAACACGCTATGCGTTCCCACTTCCGTGACCTGGTCGATTTTGCAATCGAAGCTTGCCGCCGCCCCCAGCAGCGCGGGCGCGCCGGTGGCAAGCCGTGTCCAGCCGGCCTGCGCAAAACGCGCCGCCATCGGCATGTCGCCCCCGGCGAACAGCGGCGAGAGCGCCTCCTGCTCATGCGTCAGCACGTTGGCGCAGAGAATCCCCGCCGTTTTGAACGCGGCGTTCAGCTTGCTGTTGCGGTTCATGCACACCAGCAGCGTCGGCGGATCGTCCGTGACGCTGCACACGGCGGAGGCGGTGAAACCGAGATCGCCCTCCACCGCGGCTGTGGTGATGATGTTCACCGCCGCGCCGAGGCGGGACATTGCCTCACGAAAACTCTGCCGGTCGGCAATCAGTGTCTCGCTCATGGTATAATACTAGCTGACCGGTGGGGTTTTCGGCAAGCCTCGGCCGCGTTGCACCACGGTGGCGCCAAAGCGCGCGCGCAGCCGGTCGATCGCCGCCTGCCGCGCCAGCCGCCTGGCCGTACCGGTATCGGCGAGGTCGCCTTGATCCGCCTGCGCGGCCGGGGCCAGGGGGGCCGCGCCGATGCCGATCAGGCGGAAGGCGGTGCCGTCCGCCTCGCGCACGAGCAGCGCGCGCGCCGCCTCGAACAGGGTCTCCGGCAGCTGCGTCGGATTCGGCAAACGCTGGTTGCGTGTGCGGCTGATGAATGTGCCGGTCTTCAGCTTCAGCACCACCCCCGCCGCCGCCTGCGCCTCGGCGCGCAGCCGGCGGCCGAGTTTCTCACAAAGCAGCCAGAGCGGCGCCTCGAGCTCGGCGAGGCGGGAGATATCGGTGGCGAAAGTGGTTTCGGCGCTGATGGATTTGCTCTCCCACTCCACCCGCACCGGCCGCGAATCCTCGCCCCGCGCCCGCGCCGCGAGCCCCGGCCCCTCCTCGCCCAGTTGCCGGCGCGCGCAAGCATCATCCCAAGCGGCGAGTTGGCCGATGCGGGTGATGCCCAGTGCCGCCAGCCGTTTTTCCTGCGCCGCCCCCACCCCCGGCAGCAGGCCCACCTTCTCCGGCGCCAGCAAAGCGGCTGCCTCCGCGCCCAGCACGGCAAACCCCCGCGGCTTGCCGCGCTCGGCCGCCAGCTTCGCCAGCAGCCGGTTGCGCGCCAGGCCGACCGATACGGTGATGCCCAGCTCCCGCTCCACCTGGCGGGCGAAGCGGTTGAGCACCACCGCCGGCGGCGCGCCGTGCAGCGCCTCCGTGCCGGAGAGATCGAGCACCGCCTCGTCGATGGAGAGCGGCTGCACCAGCGGGGTCAGCGCCTCCATCATCGCCCGCACCTGGGCCGATACCGCGGCGTATTTCGCCATATCCGGCTTAATGATCACCGCCTGCGGGCACAGACCGCGCGCTTTGAACATCGGCATGGCGCTGCGCACGCCGTACAGCCGTGCCACGTAGCAGCAGGTCGTCACCACGCCGCGCGCGCCACCGCCGACAATCACCGGCAGGTCGCGCAGCTCCGGCCGGTCGCGCTTCTCCACGCTGGCATAGAACGCGTCGCAATCGACATGGCCGATCGCCAGCTCCAGCAGTTCCGCATGCCGCACCACCCTGGCGCTGCCGCAGGCGCTGCAAACCTCGCTTGCCACCATCGCATCGCAATCGCGGCAGAGTGCCGCCATCAGCCGGGCCAGAGCCAGGCGGCGCCGCGCACGCCCGAGGAATCGCCATGCCGGTTGCGCACCACATTCGGCGCGAAATGGTCGGTGAAGATGTACGGCTTCATCAGCCCCGGCAGGCGCTCCGCCAGCCCCGCCAGGTTGGAGAGGCCGCCCCCCAGCACGATCGCGTCCGGGTCGAGAATATTGGTGATCGCCGCCAGCGCGCGCGCCAGCCGGTCGGCATGGAGGCGCAGCGCGGTTTGCGCGCGCTCATCCCCCGCGGCGGCGCGCATTGGCACCTGGGTCGCATCCCGCGCGCCCGCGCCGTCGCATTCAAACGCCAGAGCCGGCCCCGCCAGATAAGTCTCCAGGCACCCGGCCTGGCCGCACCAGCAGGGCCGCAGCGGCATTTCCTCCGGCCGCGGCCAGGGCAGCGGCGTATGCCCGAATTCCCCCGCCACGCGGTGCCGCCCCTCGAGGATTTTTCCGTTCACGACGATCCCGGCACCGCAGCCAGTGCCGAGAATCACCCCGAACACGATTCCTGCGCCGGCTGCCGCGCCATCCACCGCCTCGGAGAGGGCAAAGCAGTTGGCATCGTTCGCCACCCGCACCTCGCGGCCCAACAACGCGCCGAGATCCTGGTCGAAGGCATGGCCGTTCAGCGCGTTGGAATTGGCGTTCTTCACCAGCCCGGTCGCCGGGCTGATCGTGCCGGGAATGCCCACTCCCACGGTGGCGACGGTGCCGATTTCCGCCTCCGCCGCCCGCACCAATTCGGCGATCGTCGTCAGGCACGCCGCATAGCCGGTGGGCGTGGCCACGCGCCGCCGCAGCATGGCCGTTCCGTCCGGGGCCAGGACCAGAATCTCGGTTTTTGTGCCGCCGAGATCAATGCCGATACGATAAGTCATGGGGATGGAGTCTCCGCCGAATCCTTATCTTGCTCAAGAGACGCGGCGCGCGCATTCTGTGCTCATGGGAGAACGTCTGATCGATGCGCAATTCCAGAAATCCCCCCTGCCCGTGCTGCGCGCGGCGCGGGCGCTGCGCGCCATGGCGGCGGGGGAGAAGCTGCGTGTCCTCGCCACCGACCCGGCCGCCGTCGCCGATTTCCGCGATTTCTGCAAAACCACCGGGCACGCGCTGATCGCCGCCAGCGAGAGCCGCGGCGTGTTCAGCTTTTCCGTTAAACGCCGGGGCGACCCGGCATGAGCGTGGCGCTGTTCACCCATCCGGCGGTGCTCGGCCACGATACCGGGCCGGAACACCCCGAATGCGCGGACCGCATCCGCTACGTGCTGCGCGCGCTGGAAACCCCCGATTTCGTGCCGCTGCTGCGCGAGATCGCACCGGAAGCGCCGCTGGAGGCTTTGCGTCCCGCCCACAGCCAGGCCCATATCGACGCGATTCTGGCGCTGCCCCGCGACCGCATCACCTATATCGACGGCGACACCGTGTACGGCCCCGGCTCGCTGGAAGCGGCGTTGCGCGCCGCCGGCGGCGCCATCGCCGGCGTGGACGCGGTGATGGAAGGCTGGGCGAAAGCCGCCTTCATTGCCACTCGCCCGCCCGGCCACCATGCCGAATCCGGCCGCGCCATGGGCTTCTGCCTGTTCAACAACGTGGCCATCGCCGCCTTCCACGCGCGCGCCCGCTGGGGGCTGAAGCGCATCGCCGTGGTCGATTTCGACGTGCATCACGGCAACGGCACACAGGATATTTTTGGCCCCGACCCGGACCTGTTCTACGCCTCCACCCACCAGCAGCCGTGCTATCCCGGCACCGGCATGGTGCATGAGCACGGCGTCGCCGCCAATGTGCTGAATGTGCCGCTCCCCCCCGGCTCCGGCAGCGATGATTTCCGCGAAGCATGGGAGCACAAGATCATCCCGACGCTGAACGCCTTCCGCCCGGAACTGCTGCTCATCTCCGCCGGGTTCGACGCCCATGCCGCCGACCCGCTGGCACAGCTGCGCCTGCGCGAGATCGACTTCACCTGGGTCACCAACGCGCTGCTCGCGGCGGCCGACACGCATTGCCCGGGCAGGGTCGTCTCGCTGCTGGAAGGCGGCTACAATCTCGACGCCACCGCCGCCTCCGCCGCCGCTCATGTCCGCGCGCTGATGCGGTTGTGAAATTTCGGGCAGGATTGTAGTCACACTCGCATGAGCGAAAAGACTGATATTTCCGCGCTGTCCTTCGAAGACGCGCTGGCCGCCCTGGAGGCCATCGTGCGCAACCTGGAATCCGGGCAGCAGAAGCTCGAGGACGCGATCACCGCCTATGAGCGCGGTGCCGCCTTGAAAAAACATTGCGAAGCAAAACTGGCCGAGGCCGAGGCCCGCGTGCAGGCGATCGTCGCCCGCGCGGACGGCTCGCTGGCCCTGAAATCCGAGGACTGACCCGATGGCGCTTGACCTGGTGCACAACCCCGACGCCCTGGCGGCGGCGATGGCCGAAACCGCCCGGCTGGTGGAAAAGCAGCTCGACGCCCTGCTGCCGGTGCCGGAAACCGCCGAGGCAAGGCTGATCGAAGCCATGCGCTACGGCGTGCTGAACGGCGGCAAGCGGCTGCGCGCCTTTTTGGTGATGCAGACCGCGCAGCTCTTCGCCGTCAACCAGACCTGCGCCGCCCGCGTTGCCGCGGCGGTGGAAATGCTGCACGCCTACTCGCTGATCCATGACGACCTGCCGGCCATGGATGACGACGATCTGCGCCGCGGCCAGCCCAGCTGCCACAGAAAATTCGACGAGGCGACCGCCATCCTCGCCGGCGACGCGCTGCAGACCCGCGCCTTCGAGGTGCTGGCCGAGGCCGACACCCATGCCGACGCCGAAGCCCGCTGCGAGCTGGTTACCGCGCTCGCCACCGCCTCGGGCATGCGCGGCATGGTCGGCGGGCAGATGATCGACATGCAGGCCGAGGGCAAAACCCTCACCGCCCCGGAGATCACTCGCCTGCAGGCGCTGAAGACCGGCCGGCTGATCCAGTTCAGCGCCGAAGCCGGCGCCATCCTCGGCCGCGCCCCGCAGGCGCAGCGCCACTTCATCGCCGCCTATGGCCGCGAACTCGGCGGCGCCTTCCAGATCTATGACGACGTGCTGGACGAAACCGCCTCCGCCGAGGATCTCGGCAAGACCATCGGCAAGGACCTGGCCCAGGGCAAGGCGACCATGGTCTCCATCCTCGGCCTCGACCGCGCCCGCGCCCAGGCCGAACGCCTGGCCGAACAGGCCGCCGGTCACCTGGAGAGCTTCGGCGAAAAAGCCGAGCTGCTGCAGGCCTTGGCGCGGTTTACGGTGACGCGGAAGAGCTAAGGGGTTCGAGGAAAGAAAGCGCTTCTTTTTTGGAAAAAAGAAGCAAAAAACTTTTTTAAACTGGACCGTGCTGGTTTCGCTGCCGCGGGCCCAGATTAGCAAAAGTTTTTGCGCCGCTTTTTGAAAAAAGCGGCTGCTTTCCTGCCCCGGAGGCAAAAATGCCCAAACAGCGCGCAGACGTCATGCTGGTGAATGCCGGTCTGGTGGAATCCCGGGCCAAGGCGCAGGCCCTCATCATGGCGGGACTGGTCTATGCCGGCACCGCGCGGGTAAAAAAAGCCGGCGATCTGCTGCCGGAGGATGCGGCCCTTTCCGTCAAGGGCCAGGATCATCCCTGGGTTTCGCGCGGCGGGGTGAAACTGGCGCACGGCCTCGCGCATTTCGGGTTTGACGCCACGGACCGCATCGGCCTCGATGTCGGCGCCTCGACCGGCGGGTTTACCGACGTGCTGCTCACCCATGGCGCCAAATACGTCTACGCCGTGGATGTCGGCCATGGGCAACTGGCCTGGAAGCTGCGCTCCGACCCGCGCGTAAAAGTGCTGGAAAAAACCAATGCCCGCCACCTTAACGCGGAGCTAATCCCCGAGCCGATCACCGCTTTGGTCTGCGATGCCAGCTTCATCGGCCTGCAGACCGTGCTGCCCGCCGCCATGGCGCTCTGCGCCCCCGGCGCCTTCGCCGTGGCGCTGATCAAGCCGCAATTCGAGGCCGGGCCGGAACATGTCGGCAAAGGCGGCGTGGTGCGCGACCCGGCGATCCATGAACAGGTCTGCGCCCGCATCGAATCCTGGTGGTCCACCCTGCCCGGCTGGCAGGTGCGCGGCATCGCCACCAGCCCCATCACCGGCCCGGAAGGCAATGTCGAATTCCTGATCGGCGCGGAAAGGAAGTAGCCGCTTTTTTCAAAAAAGCGGCGCAAAAAAACTTTTGATTCCTCTGGGCCCGTGGCGTTGCAACCAGCACGGCCCAATTTACAGAAGCTTTTTTGCTACTTTTTGTTCACAAAAAGTAGCCTTTCTTTCTTCAACAGCAAAAAGCGCGGCCGCTAAAAGCGACCGCGCTCCAAACTCTGTTTCCGTACCGCTGCCCCCATATCGGAGCCGGGCCAAACCGCCCCGGCAGGAAACCGCGTGAACCTAAAAAGCTTTAGAAGCCTTCGCGCTCGATGCGCTTGCGCTCCATCTTGCGGGCGCGGCGCACGGCCTCGGCGGCCTCGCGCGCACGACGCTCGGAGGGCTTCTCGTAATGGCGGCGGAGCTTCATCTCGCGGAACACGCCCTCGCGCTGCAGCTTCTTCTTGAGCGCCTTCAGCGCCTGATCGACGTTATTGTCACGAACGAGAACTTGCACCTGGCCCGAAACTCCTGAAAAGACCGTGGAAAACCAATAGTCTGAAACCAAAAAAACGAACACGGCCATCACGGCCGTGTCCCGAAAGATTTACCGCCTATAGCATAGTTTAAGCTCTCGCCAAATCATTTCTGCCGGGCCATCTATGCGCGTATGGCAATCTTGAAAATCGCCCGCATGGGTCATCCCGTGCTGCTCGAGACCGCCCGGCCGGTCCCCGACACGCAGGCGCCGGAGATACAGCACTTGCTGGCGGACATGGTGGAGACGCTGCAGGATGCCGGCGGGGTCGGCCTCGCCGCCCCCCAGGTGTATCAGCCGCTGCGCCTGTTCATCTGGCATCTGCCGGCCGCGCGCGCCGAGGATGGCGTGGGCGTGCCGCTGAGCGTCGTGTTCAACCCGGAGATCACCCCGCTTTCCGACGCGCGGCAGCTGGGCTGGGAGGGCTGCCTCTCCATCCCCGGCCTGCGCGCCGCGGTGCCCCGTTACCGCGACATTCGCCTCACCGGGCTGGACGCGCAAGGCGCGCCATTCGCCGCCGAACTCTCCGGTTTCGCCGCGCGAATCGTGCAGCACGAGGCCGACCATCTGGACGGCATCCTCTACCCGATGCGCATGTCCGATTTCCGCTATTTCGGCTTCAATGAAGAGACCGACCGCTACAACCAGCCTTTGCCGGAGATCGTGTGATGCAGATCGATGACGACACCGCAGCACTGCTCGACGCCTTGCTGCCGCATGTGCCGTTCGACGGCTGGACGCAGATTGCGTTGCGCAACGCGCTTGCCGGCAGCGGACAGCCGCCCGAGGACGCGGTGCTGTTTTTCCCCAACGGTCCGGGCGAGATGATCGAGAGCGCCTTCGCGCTGATGGACCAGCGCATGGAGGAAGAGGCCGCCGCCGCGGAGCTCGCCGCCTACCGGCTGCCGGCCCGGGTGCGCGCGGTGATCGCCATCCGCCTCGCGCAGAATCGCCCCCATAAGGAGGCCATCCGCCGCGCCTTGTCCTGGCTCAGCCTGCCGACGCATACGCCGCTCGCCGCGCGCGTCACCGCCGCCACGGTCGATTCCATCTGGCACGCCGCCGGCGACACCTCGGCGGATTTCTCCTGGTACACCAAGCGCGGCATCCTGGCCGCGGTCTACACCGCCACCCTGCTGTACTGGCTGCGCGACCATTCAGAGGATGACGAGGACACGCTGCGCTTCCTCGACCGCCGGCTGCACGACGTCGCGCGCATCGGCAAAATCCGCAAAAGCTGCGAGTCGCGCTTCGGCGGCCTGCTGCCCCGCCGCACCCGCGCGGCCTCGCCGATCACGCCGCAGGTTTAGCGAGCAAGAGGCCACTTTTTGAAAAAAGCGGCGCAAAAACTTTTGATTCCTCTGGGCCCGTGCCGCTGAAACCAGCACGGCCCAAAGGCATAAAAAAATTTGCAAACCGGGCTGTGCTGGTCTCAACGCCGCAGGCCCAGGTCAAAAAAAGTTTTTTGCTTCTTTTTTTCAAAAAAGAAGCGCTTCCCTGCCCTTACGCCGCGGTACCGCCGATCGTCAGGCCGGACATTTTCATCGTCGGCTGGCCGACGCCCACCGGCACGCCCTGGCCGTTCTTGCCGCAGGTGCCGATGCCGGGGTCCAGTTCCGGGTCGTTGCCGATCATTTCCACCTTGGTCAGCGCATCCGGCCCGTTACCGATCAGCGTCGCGCCCTTCACCGGCGCGCCGATCTTGCCGTCCTCGATCATATAGGCCTCCGAGGCGGAGAACACGAACTTGCCGGAGGTGATGTCGACTTGGCCGCCACCGAAATTCACCGCGTACAGGCCGCGCTTCACGGATTTGATCATCTCCTCCCGGGTTGCCTCGCCGGCCAGCATGATCGTGTTGGTCATGCGCGGCATGGGGGAATGCGCGTAGGATTGCCGCCGCCCGTTGCCGGTGGCGCGCATGTTCATCAGCCGCGCGTTCTGCCGGTCCTGGATGAAGCCGACGAGAATCCCATCATCGATCAGCGTGGTGCGCGAGGTGGGCGTGCCCTCGTCGTCGATGGTGAGCGAGCCGCGCCGGTTGGGCAGCGTGCCGTCATCCACCACCGTCACGCCCTTCGAGGCGATGCGGCTGCCCATCAGCCCGGCGAAGGCGGAGGTCTGCTTGCGGTTGAAATCGCCCTCCAGCCCGTGGCCGATCGCCTCGTGCAGCAGAATCCCGGGCCAGCCGGCGCCCAGCACCACCGGCATCTCGCCGGCCGGGGCCGGAATGCTCTGAAGGTTCACCGCCGCCTGGCGGATCGCCTCGCGCACCGCACCCTGCCAGAAATTCGGGTCCATCAGCGGCGCGTAGGAGGTGCGCCCGCCGGCGCCGTGGCTGCCGGATTCGCGGCGGCCGTTCTGCTCCAGCACCACGGAAACATTCATCCGCACCAGTGGCCGCAGATCCGCCACGCGCTTGCCGTCGGCGCGCAGAATTTCCACCACCTGCCACTCGCCGGCGATGCTCGCCATCACCTGCACCACGCGGGAATCCGCGGCGCGGGCAAAGGCGTCGATCTCGCCCAGAAGTGCTGCGCGGCTGGCAAAGGGCATTTCCGCCAGCGGGTTCAGCCCGGCATAAAGCGGTGCTGCGGCGGCGGCGGGACCGGCGGCGGTCACCGACTGCTCCATGGCTTTGGCAACCTTGATCGTCTCCGCCGCGCGGGTCAGCGCCGCGTCGGAGATTTCCCCGGCATGGGCGTAATAGCTCGCCTCGCCCAGCACCGCGCGCAGGCCAAAGCCGCGCCGCGTGTCGAAGCTGGCGGCGCGGATGCGCCCGTCATCCAAGCTGATCAATTCCGATTCCCGGTATTCCAGGAACAGCTCGCCGTCATCAGCGCCCTCGGTCGCGGAGGCGATGTGCCGTCCGGCCTGCACCGGGTCGAGGCCGTTCTCGCTATGGAAGAGCTTCTCGGCGATGGTCAGGGCTTCGGTCATCATTCTACTCCGCGGCGGCAATATCGGGTTCCAGCATGCGCCGCGGCGTCGCGCCACGCAAACCATGCAGCGCGCAAATAGCGGCGGCGAGCACCAGCACCGCGTTCAGCTCATGCACATAGCCAAGCTCGGCGGCGCCCATCACGATGGTGGCCATGCCGAGCAGGTATTGCAACGCCACCAGCCCGGCCAGCAGCAGGAAATTATCGCGCAAGGCCGGGTGCTGGTCGGTGGCGCGCAGGCCGAGCACGGCGGTGGCGAGCACGGTGAGCACGGTGAGCGTGGCCAGCAGCCGGTGGAAAAACTGCACGGCGGCCTTGTTGGCGAGAAAATTCATCCCCAACGGGTGCAGCGCGAACAGGCCGGGCGGTACCAGATGCCCGTCCATCAGCGGGAAACTATGGAACACGGTGATGGCGTTGGTGGTGGCGACCAGCGCGCCGAACCCCATGGTGACGAACACCAGCACAACGCTGGCCAGCGCCCAGGGCCTGAGCCAGGCAAGGCCCTCCACCGGCGGCGCGGCGGGCCGTTTTACCGTCAGCCCGGTCCAGAGGAGTGCTATGAAGATCAGCATGGCGGAGAGAAAATGCGGCGCGGCCCAAAGCGGCGGCGGCATCACCACGCCGGGCTGGAGGCCGGTGCGCACCATGTACCAGCCGAACGCCGCCTGCCCGCCGCCGGCGGCGAAGATCGCCAGCACCCAGAGCATCAGCCGCTTCGGCAAGCGCCGTTGCCAAGCGAACACGGCGAAGGGGACCAAAAAAACCAGCGCCATCAGCCGGCCCCAGTTGCGGTCCCAGAACATCGGCCAGAACATCGCCTTGAACTGCACCAAGCTCACGGGCTGGGCCTGGAACTGCGCCGTCTGCTGGTACAGACCGAACATATGCGCCCAGGCGGCGGCGTTTAAGGGGGGGATAAAGCCGGTGACCGGCTGCCAGGTCTCAATCGCGAAACTCGCATCGATGGTGCGCACATGGCCGCCACCCGCGGTCATGCCGAACACCATGAAGGCCAGCAGCAGCAGCCAGTTGCCGACCGCTCTATCCCCCGCTTTGTTCACCTCGCGGCACCCCGCAGGCGGTGCAGCAGCAACAGGCAGGCGGTGAGCAGCAGCACCGCATCCATCTGATGAGCGACGCCGATGTCGAACATCTTGGATGCCAGCGCCGTGACGCCGAGGATGAACTGCAGGAGCACGAAACCGCCGACCAGCAGCCCAGCATCGCGCACCGGCTTCGGCGCCTTGCTGCGCAGCGCCACGGTCGCGGTGGTCAGCAACACGATCACGGTGAGCCCGGCCAGCGCCTGATGGTTGAACAGCACGGCCGCCTTGTCGGCGAACATGTTCATGGACAGGTAGCCCTGCGGCGGCGCGCCCATGCCGACATTCTTCGCCGGGTCGAAGGCGTCGATCGCATGCGTGCCGGAGACGAAGGTGCCGGCGAACATCGCCAAAGCCAGGCAGATGATCGAGGCGATCGCCCAGAACTTGATGTGCCGCGTGCCGGGCAGCTTCACCGGCTCCGGCTGCAGCACGGTCAGCGCTGTCCAGAACACCGAGATATACAGGAACATCGCGAAGCTGAAATGCAGGCTGAGCCGCCAGGGCTGCACCGCCACGCTGTTCGGGTCGAAGCCGGAGGCGACCATGAACCAGCCGATCGCGCCCTGCAGCCCGCCCATGACGAAGAGCAAAATCAGCCAGGGGATCAGCCGCGCCTCGATACGCCGGGTGACGATGAAGGCGACCAGCGGCACGATGAACACCACGCCGAGCAGCCGCCCCCAAAGCCGGTGAATATATTCAGGCCAGAACAGCGCCTTGAACCCGTCCAGCCCCATGCCCTGATGCAGGATCTTGTATTGCGGGATGGTCTGGTACAGCGCGAACAGCTTGTTCCACGCCGCGGTGGAGAGCGGCGGCAGCGCGCCGATGATCGGGTCCCAGTTCATGATCGACAGGCCCGAGCCGGAGTCGCGGGTATAGCCGCCAATGCCGACCATCACCCAGATCATGAAACACGAGACCAGCAGCCAGGCCGCCACCAGCTTCCGGTTCTGCCGGCTGGCCGCGACACTTGTCGCGCGCTGCCCAAGAATCGCTTCAGACAAATCTTTGCTCCTGATATTTGCTTGGCATTGAAAGCAGCCGCTTTTTTGTAAAAAAGCGGCGCAAAAAACTTTTACTCCCATGAGCCCGTGGCGTTGAAACCAGCACGGCCCAGGAGGAGAAAAGTTTTTTGCTTCTTTTTTTCAAAAAAGAAGCCCTCTTCTACCCATAGGCCAGCCCTATCCCCCAACCAGCGCCCGCGCAAATTCCGCGGGATCAAATTCTCGCAAGTCCGCCATCTGCTCGCCGATGCCGACGGCATGGATCGGCAGGCCGAATTTCTCCGCCAGCGCGACGACGATGCCGCCCCGCGCTGAACCGTCCAGCTTGGTGACGATGAGCCCGGAGAGGTCCACCATCTCCTTGAAGATCCCCACCTGGGTGATCGCGTTCTGCCCGGTGGTCGCATCCAATGTCAGCAGCACGGCATGCGGCGCGGTCGGGTCCAGCTTGCGGATCACGCGGATGATCTTCTGCAGCTCCTCCATCAGCGCCGTCTTGTTGTGCAGCCGCCCGGCGGTGTCGATCAGCAGCACGTCGGCGCCGATTTTCTGCGCCCGCGAGAGCGCGTCATGGGCGAGCGAGGCGGCGTCGGAGTTCGGCGGCGCGGTCACCACCTCGCAGCCGGCGCGCTGGCCCCAGACCTGCAACTGCTCCACCGCCGCGGCGCGGAACGTGTCGCCCGCGGCCAGCACCGGCACCAGCCCGGCCTCGCGATAGCGCGCCGCCAGCTTGCCGATGGTGGTGGTCTTGCCCGCCCCGTTCACCCCGGTCATCAGGATCACATAGGGTTTTTTCGCCGCATCCACGTCCAGTTTCTGCGCCACCGGCTGCAGCACCTTGGAAATCTCCGCCGCCAGGGTCTCCTTCACCTCCTGGTCGGTGACCTCCTTGCCAAAACGGGTGCTGCGGAAATTGCGGATCACCCGGTTCGCCACCTCGACACCGAGATCGGCCGCGATCAGCTGATCCTCCAGCTCCTCCAGCGCCGCGTCATCCAGCTTGCGCTTGGTGAAGGTGGCGGTGATGCCCTCGGTCAGGCGCGCGGCGCTGCGCGACAGGCCGGATTTGAGCCGACCGAAAAAATCCGAAATCGCCATCAGACCCACTCCTCCAGCGCACCGACAAAGGCGGTCTCGGCCGGGCCGCGCATGGTCACACGGCCCTCGGCATTCCAGCCGATCAGCAATTCGCCGCCATCCAGCACCACCGTGGCGCTGCGCCCGGTCAGCTCGCGCCGGTAGGCGTTCACCAGCGCCGCGCAGGCGCCGGAACCACAGGCCAGCGTCAGCCCGGCGCCGCGCTCCCACACCCGCAGCCGGATGCGCGAGGGGCTCTCGACCTGCGCGAAACCGATATTCGCGCGGTCCGGGAACAGCTTGTGCTTCTCCAGCACCGGGCCGAGGCTCTCGATCGGCAGATGCGCGAGATCGTCGACAAAAAACGTGACATGCGGATTGCCTATCGAGCAGGCCGCCGGCTCCGCCACCGGGCCCATCGCCAGGTTCAGATGCAGCGTGTCCATCGGGCCGCTGAGCGGGATCGCCTCCCAGTCCAGCTTCGGCGGGCCCATATCCACCTCCACCAGGCCCGGCCCGAGGATTTCCGCCGGCAGCAGGCCGGAGACGGTGCGCACGCTCACTTGCCGCTCGCCGCTCTCCTCGGCCAGCAGCGCCGCGACGCAGCGCGTGGCGTTGCCGCAGGCCCCGGCCTCGGTGCCGTCGGCGTTCAGGATGCGCATGAACACATCCGCCTGCGCCTCCGGGTCCGGCTCCAGCACGATCAGCTGGTCGCAGCCGACGCCCAGCCGCCGGTCGGCAATGCGGCGCACCACATGCGGGGGTAAGGGAAGACGTTTTTCACGCGCGTCCAGCACCACGAAGTCGTTGCCGGCACCATGCATTTTCACAAAGGGGATGGACATGCAGGCTCAGTAGCGCGCGGCCTCGGCGATGGGAAGCGAGGAAGGAAGTGCTTCTTTTTTGAAAAAAAGAAGCAAAAAACTTTTTTTAAACTGGGTCGTGGCGATTTCAACGCCACGGGCCCAAAGGAATAAAATTTTCTTAAACTGGGCCGTGCTGCTTTCGCTGCCACCGGCCCAGTTTCGAACAAGTTTTTGCGCCGCTTTTTTCAAAAAACGGCTGCTTACTTCCTTCCTCAGTGCCCCGCGTTCGCGCCGGAGAAATCCGGCGCCAGGCCGGAGGCCGCCAGCTGCCCGGCCAGCTCCGATTTCAGTTTCGACAGCCCGGCTTCGGATGTGCTCTCGGCGCGGGCCACCAGCACCGCCTGGGTGTTGGAGGCGCGCAGCAGCCACCAGCCTTCCTCGGTGGTGACGCGCACGCCATCGGTGTCGGAGACCTTGTCGCCGCTCGCCTTCAGCCGCTCGGCGACTTCCTGCACGACCTGGAATTTCCGGTCCTCGGCGCAATCGAAGCGCAGTTCCGGGGTGTTGACCACGTTGGGCAGGCTGGCGCGGAATTCGCCCAGGGTCTTGGCGCTGCGGGCGATCACGCCAAGGATGCGCACGGCGGCGTAGAGCGCGTCGTCGAACCCGTACCATTTGTCGTTATAGAAGATATGCCCGGACATCTCGCCCGCCAGCGGCGCGCCGATCTCGGCCATCTTGCTCTTGATCAGGCTGTGCCCGGTCTTCCACATCAGCGGCTGGCCGCCGGCCTTGGCCACCTCGTCGAACAGCACTTGGCTCGCCTTCACATCGGCGATGATCGTCGCCTGGGGATGTTCGCGCAGCACGTCGCGCGCCATCAGGATCAGGAACTGGTCGCCGTAGAGGATATGCCCTTCATTATCGACCAGGCCGATGCGGTCGGCATCGCCGTCGAACGCCACGCCGACATCGGCGCCCTCTTTCTTCACCGCGGCGATCAGCTGCTCCAGGTTCTTCGGCACGGTCGGATCCGGGTGATGCGCCGGGAAATTGCCGTCGATCTTGCCGTTGATGACCGTGTGCTCGCCGGGCAGCTTGGCCAGCAGCTTGGCCAGCACATCGCCGGCGGCGCCATTGCCGCTGTCCCACACCACTTTCAGCTTCTTCGCGCCGTCCCAGTCCTGCAGCAGTCGCGCGACATAGGCGTCGCTGATGTCCTGGTGCTCGACACTGCCTTTGGCTTCCGGCACCACATTGCCCGCTGCCGCGCGGGCGCCGAGGTCGATGATGTCCTTGCCGAAGAACGGCTTTTTGCCGATCATCATCTTGAAGCCGTTGTAATTGGCCGGGTTATGGCTGCCGGTCACCATCACCGCGCCATCGCTCGGGCCGGTGAAGGCGGCGAAATACAGCATCGGCGTCGGGCCGCAGCCGATCGAGACCACCTCGGCGCCGCTGGCGACCAGGCCCTTGATCAGGGCCGCTTCCAGCATCGGCGAGGAGAGCCGCCCGTCGCGACCAACGGCGATGCGCTTGCCGCCGTTATCGGCGATGATCGAGCCGAACACGCGGCCGATCGCGAAGGCATCCGCCTCATTCAGTGTGTCGCCGACGATGCCGCGAATGTCATATTCGCGCAGCGAGCTGTCATGGAATTTATGGGAAAACGTCATGGTCTGTCTCACGCGCTAGAGCCTGATAGGGTTAAGGGGAAACAGTAAGCGGCCGCTTTTTTGGAAAAAAGCGGCGCAAAAAATTTTTGTTAAACTGGGCCGTGCTGGTTTCAACGCCGCAGGCCCAGTGGAATCAAAAGTTTTTTGCTTCTTTTTTTCAAAAAAGAAGCGCTTTCTTTCGTCTCTCCACGGTCACGAATTCACGTAGTTCTTCAGAAATTCCCGCACCGACGGCCCAAGGTCTGGCCGCGAGAGGGCGAAGGCGATCTGCGCTTCCAGATAGCCGACCTTGTCACCGCAATCGAAGCGCTTGCCCTCGAATTTCAGGCCATGGAACGGCGCATTGCCGATCATTTTCGCCATCGCGTCGGTCAGCTGCACCTCGTTGCCGGCGCCGCGCTCCATCTGTGAAAGATACGTGACAACTTCCGGCAGCAGGATGTAACGGCCGATGACCGAGAGATTGGACGGCGCATCCTTCGGCGCCGGCTTCTCCACCAGCCCCTTCACTTCGACACGGCAGCCCTCGGTCTCACCGATTTGCAGGATGCCGTAACGGTTGGTCTGCTCCATCGGCACTTCGGAGACCGCCACCACGTTGCCGCCGGTCTCATGATACACATTCGCCAGCTGTTCCATGCAGGGCGTGTCGCTCAGCACCAGATCATCCGGCAGCAGGATCGCGAAAGCGTCGTTGCCGATGAAGGTGCGCGCGCACCAGATCGCGTGGCCAAGGCCGAGCGGCACCTGCTGGCGCACGGTGGAGATGGAGCCCGGCGGCATCGCCTCGGAGCGCAGCAGGTCCAGCGCCTCGCGCTTGTTGCGCTCCGCCAATGTCGCTTCCAGCTCGAAGGCGATGTCGAAATGGTCGATCAGCGCGGTCTTGCCGCGGCCGGTGACCATGCAGAACTGTTCAATGCCCGCGGCGCGCGCCTCGTCCACCGCGTACTGAATCAGCGGCTTGTCGACGACGGGAAGCATTTCCTTTGGCATGGCCTTGGTCGCCGGCAAAAAACGCGTACCCAGCCCGGCGACCGGAAGCACAGCCTTACGCAGCGGTTTAACCAAAGAACTCTCCCTTAAATTGTCCAGTCAAATCCATCATAGCCGCGCGCATGGAGGGGCGACAAGCAACCCCCCAGGAACGGCAGGCCAACTTCCCCCTAGAGCGTGACCGGATGAGGTCGGAACAGAAGCGGCCGCTGTTTCGAAAAAAGCGGTCTTTTGCTCTTTCAGGACTGTGGCGCTGAAACCAGCACCGCCCCGTTTAAAAAGGTTTTTTCGCCTCTTTTTTCGCAAAAAAAGCAGCGTTTTCCTTCGCTTCGACATGACTTGTCCCAAACCTATCTCGCCCCAAAAAACTTAACTTTGTGTCGTTTTTGCGTCCGCCGCCGGGACTTTCATCATGGTACCTGTCATCGGAATGAAAAACACGCCCATATCGCGCCGGGAATGAATTTTGCCCGTGGCATCCTTGCGATACACATAGAGAACCTGGCCCTGCTTGAACGGCTGGCCGATCGGGATCACCATCCGCCCGCCGGGCTTGAGCTGCTGGAACAAAGCCGGCGGCGCGTATTGCGCGGCGCAGGTGACGATAATGATATCAAAACCGTCGTTCTGCTCGGGCCAGCCGTAATATCCGTCGCCGACGCGGGTGGAGACGTTGCCATAGCCCAACGGCGCAAAAATGCGGTGCACGTCCTTGCCGAGCGGTTCGATGATCTCGATCGAATAGGCGTGGTCGACGATGCGCGACAGCAGCGCGCTCTGGAACCCGCTGCCGGTGCCGATCTCCAGCGACACCTGGCCCGGCTTCGGCGCGCAGACCTGGGTCATATAGGCCTGGCCGAGATAATCCGAGAGCGCCGAACCATAGCCGAGCGCCCAGGGTTTTGGCGGGTTGTCATAGGCATCGCCGCAGGTCGTGCGGTGTTCCTGATAGTTGTAATGGAAATACTCGCGCGGCAGGGCCTGGAAGGCGGCCAGCACCAGCGGGTCGGCATGGCCGAGGCGCATCTGCAGGTAATCGGCGATCCGCTTCATCGCCGCCGGCTTGCGCGCCTGGATCGCGTCGAACTGCGCGCCGGTCAGCAAGACCGGGCGGCCGGAGGCGGCCATTGCCGCCTCGAACGCCGCTTTGGTCCAGGGTTTTCCGTTTGGGGTCGCCGGGGTGGAAAGCACGGTGCCGTCAGCCAGAGCCGGCAGTGCCGCGAGTGCTGCCGCACCGCCCAGAAACCCGCGCCGCCCCATGCTCAGAAACTCAGCCAAATCCTTATCCCCCTGTTGCCCAGCCTAGAGCGTGATCGGATCAGGTTGAAACAGGAAGAAGCCGCTTTTTGAAAAAAGCGGCGCAAAAACTTTTTGCTCCTTTGGGACTCCGGCGCTGAAACAAGCACGACCCAGTTTAGCAAAAGTTTTTTGCTTCTTTTTTTTAAAAAAGAAGCGCTTCCCTTCGCTTCGACATGACGTGTCCTAACCTATCACGCTCTCGTCCCGCGCGCTCAACTCTTGAACGGCAATAACGCGGCACCGGCAAAAACCCGGCCCGGCCGCACCGCCGGAAAGCAGCACGCGGCGAGCGCATAGAACAGGACAGCACCGCCGAGAACCGCATGCAGGCCGATATTGCGCAGCAACAGGTTAGCAAGCGGTGTCGCCACCACCGAGAACGCGCCGTTCAGCCCCCAGGCCCAGGCCAGCGAGAATTTCTGCCCCGCCTGCTCCAGCCCCAGCGGAAACGGCAGGCCCATGGCGAAGCTGACCGGCGCCATCGCCAGCACCACGAGCACCGCCTTCAGCGCGTCGGGCGCGGTGCCGCCGGCCAGCAAAACAGGGCCGAGCAGCACCAGCACCGCCGCCCAGACGGCCACGGCCAGTGCTGCCAGCGCCACCGCGCGCTGCGGGTTGCGCCCAAGCCGGGCCGCACAGAAACTGCCCAGGCCGGAGAACACCAACATGGCGCTCAGCACCAGGGAAAACCCCGCGGCACGGTCATCGAGAAACGCGCTGGCGCGCTCGATGCCGAAAATTTCCAGGAACAGAAATCCCAGCGCCAGGGCCGAGAAATACACGCCCGGCCTGAGCACGGCACCGCCCCGCCCGGCGCGCTTCGGCGCCGCGAAGGGGAGCAGAAACACCAGCACGGCGAGCAACGCCGCCTGCGCCAGCACCGCCAGATTCACCAGCGCGCCGATCTCGGCCTGCGGCAAAATCTGCAGCCGCCGCAGCAGCAGCGAGGGATGGTTCAACCGCAGGATCGCATAAAAAGCCGGGCGGTCATCGGTGACGGGCCGCAGGTCGAAGGCGCGGGAGGAGACGCTGGGCCGCCCGGCCAAAATCGCCGGCGCCTCGTCGGCGATGGAATCATCGTCGCCATAGGCCGTGACCGTGCCGGCATCGAACGACACCGAGGGCAGGTCGTTGTACAGAGTTTGCCGCGCCGCGACGACATCCATGCCCTGGTAGTAGGAGATGTCGAACGACCGATCCCCCGCCCATGTCTGCGCCGCGGCGATTTCCGTCGGGGTGAACGGGGCGCGCTGCACCAGGATGCGCGCATTCCAGGCCGAGCGCACGACCAACACATGCGCGCCTGGGTCCGGCACCCCCGCCAGCGCGGCGCGGATGGTGGCCAGCATGCGCAGCGCATAGGCCGGGAAATCCTGGATCGAGACGGGGATGGAGAGCAGCCCGTTTGGCGTGAGATGCGCAAAATCGGCGGCAAAAGCCTGCGCCGAGACGGCATAGACATTGGCTGGCACTGCATCAAGGAAATCGGCGGACAGGTCGATCACATCGTATTGCCCAGGCCCGGCCACTGCCGCGCGCGGGTTTTCCGCGCTCAGTGCCACGCGCGGATCGGCCGGCAGCGCCGGCGCGCCCGCGAGCCCTTTGGCAAGCGCGCGAAACAGCACCGGCTCGGGCTCCACGGCGGTGATATGCCGCGCCCCCAACGCCAGCAGCTCGGCCACGCGGAACCCGCCGGAGGCGCCGATCAGCAGCACATCCGTCCGTTGCCGCAGCGCATAGGGCAGCGCCTCCAGCGCGCCCGGGGCATAGGCGCTGTCGACCGGCCCCGGCTTCGGCAGGCTGGCGATGCGGATACCGTCCCGGTACAGGCCGAAGCTGCGCGGCGGGCCGGCATAACCCAGCATCGCGGAATCGTTGGAAATATCCGTGTTCACCCGCTCGGTGAAATCATCCAGGAGCCAGAACTCCCCGCCCGGCCGCTCCACCTGCGCGAGGATTTTTGCCCCCGGCGTGTGCAGCGGCGGGTAGACCGGCTTGTACGGGCTCACGGCAGCCTGCGGCCCCAACGCCAGCAAGGTTTCTGCTCCAGCCAGCACCAGAAACGCCCCGATCAGTGCCTGCTTGCGGTAAGCCGCAGCGCCCCAGGCGGACCAAGCCAGCAGCGGCAGCAGCATTGGGATCAGCCGGAACGGCGGCAGCGCGTACATCAGCGCCAGAACCAGGATCGACCCCGCCCCGGCACCCAGCAGATCCGCCGCATACACCCGGCCGATCCGCCCGGCGGTGGTGACGAAGCAAAGCGAAATGAACAGCCCGGCGGCGAAAAAGAACGGCAGCAGCGCCAGGTAATACAGGCCGATATTCTGCAGCTGCGGCCAGAACGTGACCTGGTTCTGCATCTGCAGCGGGTTGAACGGGTTAAGGATCGTCCCGCAATAGCCGAGCGCCGCACTCGCGATCAGCACCGAGGGCAGCACCGCGAACAGCATGCCCGCGCGCCGGACCAGAAGCTCCCGGGCCAGGACCAGAAACACGCCGGAGAGGGCGAACCCGGCCATGACGATGGAGATCACCCAATAGCCGTAATCCGACCAGCTCGCGACCGCGAAGTAGCGGGTGAGCGCCGTCTCCATGCCGACCGCGGCGGCGGAGACGAGAAAGAGCGGGAAAAGTTTCACGGCCGGACATTCGTTTCCACAAAGGTTTCCAGCAGCTGGTTGAACCGCTGCGCATCGTCGACGAACAGCGCATGGCCAGCTTCAGCGAACACCGCAATGCGCGTCTCCGGCCGGTCGCGCAACAGGTTTTCCGCCTGCCCCTGCAGCCCCGGCCGCACCACGTAGAGCACCGGCACGGTGCTGGAGAGGATCGCCTCGCGCCAATAGCTGCGCGGCACCGGGTAATGCAGCAGCGCCACCGCATCGCGCGCCGGCACAGCGAGGCTCGCCGCGGTCAGCCGGTCGATATAGGCGTCCGGCTGCTTCGTGCGGAACATGCCGGCGACGAACCGGCGCCGCGCCTCGTCGCGGCTCACCACCGGCCCGGATGCACCGCGATAGGGCAGCGGCGGCGGGTTCTCGCCCACCGAATTATCGATCAGCACCAGCCCGGCGAGCCGCGCATCGCCCTCCTGGTGAATATAAGCCAGCGAATCCAGCACCCCAAGCGACCAGCCGACCAGCACCACCCGGCCGGGGAGAAGCCGCAGCAGATCGCCGATATCCGCGCCGCGCCGCGCCTGGTTATAGCCCGAGGTGGTGACCTCGCTCGCCCCCTGGCCGCGCGGGTCGAATTCCACCACTTGGTATTGCCCGTCGAAGGCGGTCTGCTGCGGCCCGAAAATCCAGCCCGGCATGGTCCAGCCTGGCACAAACACCAGCACCGGCGCCCCCTTCGGCCCAAAAATGCTGTAATGCAGACGGGCCCCGTCCGAGGCGGTGAAATACACGTCGCGCGCCAGCGCCGGGCGGATGAACCCGATCAGCAGCGCCAGAACCAGACACACCGCCCGCATGGCGTGATGGAGCCAAATCCGGTGGCGGTCTGTCAAATAACGTTTTGCGTAGGTTAAGCCAGGAAGCAGCCGTTTTTAAAAAAAGCGGCGCAAAAATTTTTGCTCCTCTGGACTGTGCCACTGAAACCCGCACGGCCCAGTTAAAAAAAGTTTTTTTTGCTTCTTTTTGTTCACAAAAAGAAGCCCTTACTTAACCCGCAACCCCGCGCCGGATTTTACGCAACAGCCAGAGCGTCACCCCGGCATTCGCCACCGCCGCGAGGAGCAGAATATTCGGCGCACCCAGGCCGCCGGCATAGAGCCCGGCGGTCAGCCCGGCCCCGGCCACGCTGGCCAGCGCGTTCATGATGTTGTTCGCCCCCACCATGCGCGCCCGGTGCGAGGGGGCGGCGTGCAACTGCAGCAGCACGTAAAGCGGCACCGAAAACCCGCCGCCGCAGATCGCCAGCGCCAATAAATCGGCCAGCAGCGCCCAGCCGAGGCCGTGGGAGAGCACGGCGGCGATATCCGCCATCGCCGGGGCATGTGCCGCCAGCCGCGCGAAGCCGGCGGTGAACACCGAGACGCCGAAGCCGCAGGCGACCACGTAATGCAGCAGCGCCGCATCGCGCACCAGCCGCGCCACGCCGAGCGAGCCGATACCCACGCCCACCGCGAACACGCCCAGCATCAGCGTCACCACCGCGCCGCTGCCGTGCAGCACGTCGCGCGCCAGGGTCGGGAATTCCGCCAGCACGATCGTGCCCATCGCCCAGAACCAGCTGATGCCGAGCACCGCGAACCACACGGCCCGGGTTTGTGCCGCCAGGCGCAACAGCGCGGCGCTCTCCGCCAGAACATTCCGGCCGGCGCGCAGGCCGGGCTGCGCCACGGGCGTTTTCGGGATAGCCCAGGACCAGACAATCCCGGCGAGCGCCACCGCGAGGCAGGCAATGGACGCGGCGATATTGCCATGCGGCAGCACCACCAGCAGGCCGCCGGCCACGGTGCCGAGCAGGATGCCGACAAACGTGCCCGCCTCGATCAGCCCGTTGCCCGCCACCAGCGCGTCGCCCGCGAAAAAATCCGGCAGAATCCCGTATTTAAGCGGCGAGAAAAACGTTGCTTGCACGCCGAGGCCGAACAGCACTGCCATCAGCACCGCGAAATTTTCCGTGAGGAAGCCGAGGCTGGCGAGCAGCATCAGCCCCAGCTCCCAGAGTTTCACCAGCCGGATCAGCCGAGATTTTTCATGCGCATCGGCCAGCTGCCCGGCGGTGGCGGAAAACACCGCGTAGGGGAGCAAAAATACGCCGCCGGCCAGCGCCACCAGCACCGGCCCCAGATGCGCCAGCCGGTACAAAGCCAGCACCACCAGCGCGTTCTTGAACAGATTGTCGTTGATGGCACCCAGCGCCTGGGTGACGAAGAGCGGCAGGAAATTTTTACTCCGCAGCAAGGAGGCCACGGCGCGCCTAGAGCCTGATAGGGTTAAGGGGGGCCGCTTTTTGAAAAAAGCGGCGCAAAAACTTTTTCGACTTTGGGCCCGTGCCGTTGAAACCGGCACGGGCCCGTTTAAAAAAGTTTTTTTGCTTCTTTTTGTTCACAAAAAGAAGCGCTTCCCTTCGCTCAAACATGACTTGTCCTGACCCTGCCATGCTCTACTCACCCCTGACCGGGACCAGAACCAGGCTGCCCCAGGCGCAGGCCATGCCGGTCAGCAGCCCGCCCAGCACGTCGGCGACAAAATGGTAGCCGGCGCCGACCAGGCCAAGCATCACCAGGCCGATCAGCCCGCCCCAGAGCCAGCGATAGCGCGGCACCTTGACCCAGAGCACGCAGAGCGGTGCGGCAATGTAGGAGGTGTGACCGGAGGGAAACGCGCCATAAAGCATGCCGGTAGCCAGCGGGTGGAAGCTGTAGATGCCCTCATGGAACCAGGTGGTCGGCCAGGGCCGGCCGATCAGCCATTTCAGCTCGTCCTTGGCGGCGGTGGCGGACAGCGTGGCAACGCTGGCGGCCAAATACAGCGGGTTCACAGCCCGCGCGCCGCGCAGTTTCCGCGCCACCGTGTACAGCAGGAACAGCCCCGCCAGCGGCAAGGTAAACAGCGATGGGACGGCGCAGGCCTGGAACACATGGCGCAGCGCCTGATGCTCGGCGAAGTACACCGCCACCGGCCGGTCCACGAACAGCATGCAGGGCACCACTGTCACCGCCAGCGCGAGGGCTAAGGTCTGCACCGGCCGCGCGGGCGCGCCGGTGCCGATCCCGCTTGCGTAACTCAGGGCAGCAGCACGGTGCTGCCGGTGGTCATCCGGCCTTCAAGCGCGATATGCGCGGCGGCGGCCTCCGCCAGCGGGAAGGTCTGGTTGACCTGGATTTTCACCGCGCCGGAGCCGACCACGTCGAACAGGTCCTGACTCACCGTCTCAAGATCCGCATGCGTCGCGATGTAGGTGGCCAGCGTCGGGCGGGTGAGGAACAGGCTGCCCTTGGCGCTCAGCACGGCGATGTCGATCGGCGGCACCGGGCCGGAGGCGTTGCCGTAGCTCACCATCAGCCCAAGCGGCGCCAGGCAGTCCAGGCTGGCGTTGAACGTGTCCTTGCCGACGCTGTCATACACCACAGGCACCATCGCGCCGCCGGTGATGCGCCGCACCTCGGCCGCCAGATGCGCATGGCCGACAATGGTGTGGGTGGCGCCGTTGGCCGTCGCCAGCGCCGCCTTCTCCTCGTTGGAGACGACGCCGATGACATTGGCGCCGAGATGCCGCGCCCATTGGCAGATGATCAGCCCGACGCCGCCGGCTGCGGCATGCACCAGAATGGTCTGCCCCTTCTGCACCGGAAACGTCCGGCGCAGCAGATATTGCGCGGTCATGCCCTGCAGCATCATCGCCGCACCGGTCTTGAAGTCGATATTGTCCGGCAGCTTCACCAGCCGGTCGGCCTGGATCACCCGCTCCGTCGCATAGGCGCCGATCGGCCCGCCGGCATAGGCCACGCGGTCGCCCGCCCGCAGCCCCTGCACCGCCTCGCCCACTTCCAGCACCACGCCGGCACCTTCCATGCCGATGGTCGCCGGCAACGGCGACTTGTACAGGCCGGTGCGGAAATACACGTCGATATAGTTCAGCCCCACCGCCTCGTGGCGGATCAGCGCCTCATTCGGGCCAGGCTGCGGGGTGGGCACCTGCTCCCATTTCAACACCTCCGGCCCGCCGTTGGCGTGAATACGAATGGCTTTGGTCATTTGCCTGAAACTCCGGCGTTCAATTTTTCAAGGTTGAGCAGAACCCGCTTGGTGGCCAGCCCCTCGCCGCCCGAATAGCCGCCGAGCCCGCTGGCGCTCAGCACACGGTGGCAGGGGATCAGGATCGGGATCGGGTTGGCGGCGTTGGCGCCGCCAACCGAACGGGCCGAGCCGCCGGCAATCATCGCAATCTCGCGATAGCTGCGCGTCTGCCCGGGGGGAATGGTCTGCAACGCCGCCCAAACCTTTTGGCGATAGGCGGTGCCGTGCGGCCGCAGGGGCAATGGCTCCAGCGGGAAGCCGTCAAAATAGCGCTCCAGCGCCGCCTTGGCGCGCAGCAGCACCGGCGAGGGATCCTGCACGCTGCCCCAGCCCCATTCCAGAGCGACAATTTCCTCGTCCTCGGCGAAAATCGTCAGATCCCCGACCGGTGAGTGCATGGACAATGCGGACATGATCCCCAGGCTAATCTCTGGGCCGAAACGGATCAAGGCGCAGGATAGTGCCGGCGCG
This sequence comes from uncultured Pseudomonadota bacterium, assembly GCA_963780465.1. GTDB lineage: Bacteria > Pseudomonadota > Alphaproteobacteria > Acetobacterales > Acetobacteraceae > Acidocella. The sequence continues at coordinate 315,861 of CAWACI010000011.1, read as the reverse complement.
CCAGGGCAGCGGCGGGTTCATGAAAGCAGCCGCTTTTTGAAAAAAGCGGCGCAAAAACTTTTGCTTAACTGGGACTGTGGCGTTGCAATCAGCGCGGCCCGGTTTAGCAAAAGTTTTTTGCTTCTTTTTTTCAAAAAAGAAGCGCTTCCCTTATCTCACCTCACCGCCACGGCTCCTCCGGCCAGTCATGCCGTGGGTAGCGGCCGCGCATGTCCCGCCTGGCATCGGCCCAGCCGCCGCGCCAGAAGCCGGCGAGATCTGCGGTGATCGCCACCGGCCGCCCGGCCGGTGAGAGCAAGGCCAGTTGCAGCGGAATTTTCCCCCCGGCCAGCGCCGGCGTGGCGTCGACGCCATAAAACACCTGGGCCCGGGCGGAGGCGACCGGCACCGGGCCGGTATAGTTGATGCGCACCGTACCTTTCGGCAGGCGCAATTCCACGGGCAGCTCCTTGTCCAGCCGCGTGGCCTGCACATGCGTCATCAGCCCGCGCAAAATCGGGTACAGATCGACGCCCTTCGCCTCGCGCAGATTGGTCATCCCCGCCAGATACGGCGCCAGCCAGTCTTCCACGCTTGCCGCCAGGGCTTCGCGCGACAGGTCAGGATAGTCACGCTCCACGTGGCGCATGACCGCGACACGGGCCTGGAGATTTTGCACGGCCTCGGTCCAGTCGAGCTGGTCCAGCCGGGTCGCCAGCGCTTTGGCCAGGGCCAGCGGGGCGTCCAGCGCATCGGCCGGAAAGGTGCGGTCGGCCAGCACCAGCGCGCCGAGCCGCACGCGCTCGCGCACCAGCACGCCGCCACTGGCCGGGTCGAAGCCGGACTCCCGGACCGTGCTGCAGCGCGCCGCCAGCACCGGCGGCAGCGCTGCCGCGTCCAGCGGTGCTGCGAGGCGGATGCGGTTGCCCTTGGCCTCCAGCGCCGCCACCGCCAGCAGGCGGCTTTTGCGCAGCGGGTCGGTGGGGCTGAGCGCGCCGCTGCCGCCGCCCGAGAGCCGGTAGGAGCCCGGCTCGCCGCGCGCCTGGCCGATCCGGTCGGGAAACGCCGCCGCCAGCAGCGCGCCGGGATCGCCAAACCCCGGCACCGCGCCCACGCCCAGCCGGTGACGGTAGATTTTTGCCGCCTGCCGGATGCGGGCCAGACCGGCGCGGTCGCCCTCGATCTTGCCGGCCAGCGCCTCCAGCCGGAGCGCAAAATCCGCCGAGGCGTCGCGGCCGAGCGGGTCGCGCTCCTCCAATATCGCCGCGATGTCCGCCGCCAGTGCGCGCGCGGGTTTCTGCTCAGCGGCCAACATCATCGCCGCCAGACGCGGCGTGGCGCGCAGCCGCGCCATCTCGCGCCCGAGCGGGGTGAGCCGCCCGGCATCGTCCAGCGCGCCGAGATCGGCGAGCAGGGTTTTCGCCGCCTTCACCGCGCCTGTGGGCGGCGGGTCGATGAAGGGCAGGCTCTCCACCGCCTCGCCCCAGGCGGCGCAGGCCAGCACCAGGCCGGACAGTTCCGCCTCGAGGATCTCCGGCGTCTCGAACAGCGCCAGCCCCCGGTGCAGCGCCTCCGACCAAAGCCGGATCGCGACCCCCGGCCCCTGCCGCCCGGCGCGGCCGGAGCGTTGTGTGGCCGCCGCCCGGCTGATGCGCAACGTGGCGAGCCGGGTGAGGCCGCTGGTGCCGTCCAGCTTCGGCGTACGGCGGAACCCGCCATCGACGACGATGCGCACCCCCGGCACGGTGAGCGAGGTTTCCGCGATCGAGGTCGCCAGCACCACGCGGCGCCGCTCGTGCTGGCGCAACGCCAGATCCTGCGCCGCCACCGGCAGGTCGCCATGCAGCGGCAGCACCAGCGCCGGGCAGTTTTCCAGCGCCGCCTGGGCGCGGCGGATCTCCGCCATGCCGGGCAGAAACACCAATATATCGCCCTGATGCGCCACCAGCGCCTCGCGCACCGCCTTGGCCGCCGCCTCCGGCAGCTCGCGCGCGGTGGGGATATCCCGCGCGCTGTGCCGCACCGTGACCGGAAATATTTTGCCGTTGCTCTCGATCACCGGCGCGTCCAGCAGCTGGGTGAGCTTGCCCGCCTCGGCGGTGGCGGACATCGCGAGAATCCGCAATTCCGGCCGCAACCCGCGCTGCAGGTCCAGCGTCAACGCCAAGGCCAGATCCGCCTCCTGCGCGCGCTCGTGCACCTCGTCGAAAATCACGCAGCCGACGCCGGTGAGGCCGGGATCCGCCAACAGCCGGCTGGTCAGCAGCCCCTCGGTGATCACCTCGATCACCGTGCGGTCCGACACCGCACTCTCCAGCCGCGTGCGGAAGCCGACGCGCCCGCCCACGGCCTCGCCCAGCAGGCTCGCCATGCGCATCGCCGCCGCCCGCGCCGCCAGCCGCCGCGGCTCCAAGAGCAGAATTTTGCCGATGCGCGCCTGCATCAGCGCCAGCGGCACGGCGGTGGTCTTGCCGGCCCCCGGCGGGGCGACCAGCACGGCGTTGCGACCATCGGGGCGCAGCTGCGCCAGCAGCGCCGGCAGCACGTCGGATACCGGCAGATCGGGGAAAGCGAGCAATTCAGTCATCACGCCCGGATACCACCGCGGCGCGGTCCGTGCGATATTGCCGCCATGCGTTTTCTGGTCCTGCTCCTCGCGCTGTTGCCCAGCCTCGCTTTCGCCGCCGGCAGCAACGTATACGCCACCCCCCGCGACACCGTGCAGCTGGTCTCCCAGGCCAATGCGGCGGTGGATGGTAAGCTCACGCTCGGCCTGAAATTCACCTTACAGCCGGGCTGGCACATCTACTGGTCCAATCCCGGCGATGCCGGTTTCGCCCCCGCGCTCACCCCGCAGGCCCCGGCAAGCTTCGGGCCGATCCGCTTCCCGCCGCCCGCGCTGTTTTTGCAGGGGCCGATCGCCGCCTATGTGCTCTCCGGCAACGTGCTGCTGCCCTTCACCGCGCAGAATGTCGGCAGCAATGTGCAGACGCAAGCGAGCTGGCTGGTCTGCTCGAATATCTGCGTGCCGGAACAGGCCAGCTTCTCGCTGCCGCTGAACGGCGGCCCCTCCGCCGAAGCGGCTGATTTTACCCCGCCGCAGATCGCCCCCTCGCCCTTCGCGGCGCGCATCTCGCCGGACGGCACGCTGAGCGTCACCGGCCCGACCGCGATGCAGGTCGCCACCGCCCGGTTCTTTCCGGCCGCGCAGAATGTCCTGGTCAACGCCGCACCACAGCCCCTCTCCTTCACGGCTGACGGCCTGCGACTCAAGCTGAAACTGCAGCAGCCGGGGCGCAAAAACCTGGCCGGCGTGCTGGAGCTGACCGACCGCGCCGGGGACATGCAGGCGCTGGACCTCACCGCCCTGCCCGGCCCGAACCCGGCCAACCCGCCTTACCTGCTGCTGGCGCTGCTGGGCGGGCTGATCCTCAACCTGATGCCCTGCGTGTTCCCGATTTTGGCGATGAAGGCGCTGGCCATCGCCCGGCTCGGCGGGGCGGCGGCGCAAAAAATCCGCCACGAGGCGCTGGGCTACACCGCCGGCGTGCTCACCGCGATGCTGGTGCTGGGCGGCGTGCTGCTCGCCTTGCGCGCGCTGGGCGCTTCCGCCGGCTGGGGGTTCCAGTTCCAGTCGCCGATCTTCGTCGCGCTGATCGCCTGGGTGATCTTTGCCGCCACGCTGAACCTGGCCGGGCTGTTCGAGCTTACAGCACCGGCGGCGCTGGGGCGTATCCCGGCACAGCATAGTTTTCTCACCGGCGTGCTGGCAGTGATCATCGCGACACCTTGCACCGCGCCGTTCATGGGCAGTGCTGTGGCCGCCGCGCTGACCGCCCCGGCGCCTTACGCGCTGGGTATCTTTTTGGCCCTCGGCCTTGGCCTGGCACTGCCGTTCCTGGCTCTCTCCTTCCTGCCGCGTTTGGCAGGCCTCCTGCCGCGGCCAGGGGCCTGGATGCTCTGGCTGCAACGCGCGCTCGCCATCCCGATGGCCGGCACCTTTGTCTGGCTCGCCTGGGTGCTGTCGCGCCAGGCCGGGCCGCGCGGGCTCACCGTGCTGGCCGGCGGGGCGGCGATCCTGCTGCTGTCTCTCACCATGCGCCGGCTGCGGCCGCTGGCCTTGGCCGCGCTCCTACTGCTGCCGCTGCTGCATGACGATGCCCCGCCACGGCCGCTGATGCTGCCGGATTCTGAACCCTACTCCGCCGAGCGCCTGGCCGAGCTGCGCGCCGCGCACCAGCCGGTCTTCATCGACCTCACCGCCGCCTGGTGCGTCACCTGCCTGGTCAATGAGGCAACCACCCTCTCCACCCCGGCGGTCCAGGCGGATTTTGCAGCGCATCGCGTGCAGTTGCTCGTCGGCGACTGGACCAACCGCGACCAGGCGATCAGCGCCCTGCTCGCCGCCAATAACCGCGACGGCGTGCCGCTGTATTTGTTCTATCCCGCCGATGGCGGCGCACCCAGAATCCTGCCGCAGGTGCTGGACGCCGCGATCGTGCGCGCTGCGATCTCGGGGTAGGTAGGAAGGCTTCTTTTTGTGAACAAAAAGAAGCAAAAAACCTTTTTTAAACTGGGCCGTGCAGGTTTCGCCGCCACAAGCCCATAGGAATCAAACGTTTTTTGCGCCGCTTTTTTTCAAAAAAGCGGCTACTTTCTACCTATTAAACCTTCAACCGCGCCGCCAGCTGCGCGAAAGCCTTCGCCCGGTGGCTGATCCGGTCCTTCACCGCCGCGCCCAGCTCGGCATAGGTCTGCTGGTGGCCGAGCGGGACGAAGATCGGGTCATAGCCGAACCCGGCCCCGCCTGACGGCGCTTTGGCGATCACCCCGTCCGACTGGCCGATATAAGTCGCGGTGGCGCCGTCCGGCATGGCCAGGCAGAGCGCGCAGACGAAGCGGGCGCGCCACTCATCCGCCGCGGCGGCGGCAGCGATGATGCGGGCGAAGGCCGCCGGATAATCGCCCTCGGCATAGCGCGAGGAGAGAATGCCCGGCGCGCCGCCCAGTGCCGCGACGCAGAGGCCGGAATCATCGGCCAGAGCCGGCTGGCCGGAGGCGCGCATCGCGTGCAGCGCCTTCAGCCGCGCATTCTCGGCAAAACTGGCGCCGGTTTCTTCAGGTTCCGCCAGGCCGAACTGCCCGGCGGAGACCGCCTCGATCCCCAGCGGTCCCAGCAGGGTGGCAAATTCCTTAAGCTTGCCCGGGTTATGGGTGGCGATGAGAATGCGCTTCACGCCCGCCCCGCCGTGCCGGAGAGCATGCCGGGGTCGATCTTCAGCTTGGCCAGCGCGCGGGCCCATTTGGTCTGGCAGTCGGCATCGTACACGATCGCCTCGTCCGCCGGCACGCTCAGCCAGGCATTCTGGCGGATTTCCTCGTCCAGCTGCCCGGCATCCCAGCCGGCATAGCCCAGCACCAGCAGCCCCTGCGCCGGTCCGCCGCCCGAGGCGATCGCCTGCAGCACCTCCAGATTCGCCGTCAGCACGTAGTTATTGTCCACCTGCATGCTGCCTTCCGCCGTCCAGTCCGCCGAATGCAGCACGAAGCCGCGGTTATCATCGACCGGGCCGCCGGTGCCGAGCCGCATGTCGCGCTGCGGCGGGGTCGGTTCGATGCCGAGCTGCTGCAGCAGATCGGCGAATTTCGGGCGGTTCAGCGGCCGGTTCAGCACCACGCCCATAGCCCCCTCCGCGGTATGCGCGCAGAGAAAGATCACCGTCTGCGCAAAACGCGGGTCCTGCATCGTCGGCATCGCCACGAGGATCTGCCCGGTCAGCCAGCTCGGGCCATTGGGAACGTTCATGTCCTTAGTCATTCCGCACATATATTTATGGCATCGCCATCCCGCCAGCCCCGGACATTCGCCGGCGCGGGCCCGCCCCTTCACGCGATCCGGCGCATCGGATAGTTAGAAGGCACTTTCCCGGGAATAGAGGCAGTTTCCATGATCAAGACAGGCGATAAGATTCCGGCCATGAAGCTGATGGTCGCCACGGCGGACGGCCCGCGCGAAGCCGATACGGCGGATCTGTTCGGCACCGGCAAGGTAGTGCTGTTCGCCGTTCCTGGCGCCTTCACGCCGACCTGCAGTGCCAAGCACCTGCCCGGCTTCACCCAGCACCTCGTCGAATTCAAGGCGAAGGGCGTGGACCGCATTGTCTGCATGGCGGTGAATGACGCCTTCGTGATGGGCGCCTGGGCGAAGGACCAGAAGGCCGGCGAGAGCATCGTCATGCTGGCCGACGGCTCGGGGATCTTCACCAAGGCGCTCGGCCTGGAGCTCGACCTCACCGCCCGCGGTCTTGGCATCCGCAGCCAGCGTTTTGCCCTGGTGGCCGAGAACGGCATCGTCACGCATCTGGCCGTCGAGGAACCCGGCGGGTTCGATGTCAGCCGCGCCGAAGCCGTGCTCGAAGCCCTTTGACCGCCGTATTCCTGCCCGGCCGCCGGTAACAGCGCAGACCACGGCATGAGCCTGTCTGTCATCGTGCCGTGTTACAACGAGCGCGCCAATATCGCCCCCATGGTCGCGGCGCTCGACGCAGCACTCCGGGGCATCGACTGGGAAGTCGTGTTCGTCGACGACGACAGCCCGGACGGCACGGCGCAACAGGCGCGCGCGCTGGCGGCGAAGGACCCCAGGGTGCGCTGCATCCGCCGTGTCGGCCGGCGCGGCCTGTCCTCCGCGGTGATCGAGGGCGCGCTCTCCTCCTCCGCCGATTATGTCGCGGTGATCGACGGCGACATGCAGCACGACGAGACCCGCCTGCCCGTGATGTTGCAGGCCGTGGCCGGCAGCGCTGACCTTGCCATCGGCTCGCGCCATGTCGAGGGCGGCGATTCCACCGGCCTGTCCTCGCCGCTGCGGGTCCAACTCTCCAATGCCGGCATCCGGTTGGCGCAGCTTCTGGCCAAGGCGCCGGTGCACGACCCGATGAGCGGTTTTTTCCTGCTCCGGCGCGAGCTGTTCGAGCAGCTTGCCGGGCGGCTCACCGGCCAGGGGTTCAAGATCTTGCTCGACCTGATTCTGGCCAGCCCGCGCCGCCTCGCCATCGTCGAGGTGCCGTATAAATTCCGCCCGCGCGCCGCCGGCGAGAGCAAGCTGGACGCGCTGGTGCTGCTGCAGTTCGCCGGGCTGCTGCTGGACAAGGGGCTGCGCGGCACCGTGCCGCTGCGCTTCATCAGCTTCGCGCTGGTCGGGGGCTTCGGCGTGCTGATCAATGTCCTGGTGCTGGAGCTGGCGCGCCACGCCGGCCTGGCGTTTGGCCTGGCGCAGACTTTGGGCACGGTGGTGGCCATGATCGCCAATTTCCAGCTCAACAACCAGCTCACATACCGCGCGCAGCGGTTGAAGGGGCCTCGCGCCTGGCGCGGGCTGTTCCTGTTCCTGCTGGTCTGCGGCTTGGGCGCGGTGGCCAATATCGGCATCGCCCGCGCGCTCTATGCCGAGAATGGCAGCGGACTGTTCTCCGGCGCCGCCGGGGCGGCGATCGGCGTGGTATGGAATTACGCGGTCTCCGCCACGCTGGTCTGGCGCGTGCGCTAGCGCGTGAAAGGTTCAGGACAAGTCATGTTTAAGCAAAGAGAAAAGCTGCTTTTTTTGAAAAAAAAGCAGCAAAAAAACGTCTTTGAACTGGGCCGCGGTGGTTTCCGCACCACAGTCCCAAACGAGCAAAAGTTTTTGCGCCGCTTTTTTCAAAAAGCGGCTGCTTATTTATTTCCACTTAAACCCCTCAAGCTCTAATGCGCCTCGTCCTCGGCGCCCTGGTGGCGCTCACGCTCCTGCGCCTGATCCTCGCCGCCACGGTGCCGCTGACGCCAGACGAGACCTATTATTTCCTCTGGTCGCAGCATCTGCAGGGCGGCTATTACGACCACCCGCCGATGGTGGCGCTCTGGATGCGCGCCGGCACGGCGCTGCTGGGCGACAACGCGCTTGGCATCCGCCTGCTGGGGCCGCTCTCCGCCGCGCTGGGCACGCTGCTGCTGATGGATGCGGGCGAGCGCATGTTTCCACACCGCCAGGCCGGGCTGATGGCCGCCGCCATGCTGAACGCGACGCTGATGATCAGCGCCGGCGCGCTCATCATGACGCCGGACACGCCGCTGATCTTTTTCTGGACCGCCGGGATCGCCGCCTTCGCCCGGCTGCTGGAGCATGAGAACCCGCGCTGGTGGCTGGCGGTGGGTGCCGCCACGGGGCTGGCGATGCTCTCCAAATACCCCGCCGCTCTGTTCGTCGCCGCCGCGTTCATCTGGATGCTCACCGACGCGCGGGGTCGCGCGCGGCTGCGCACCCCCTGGCCCTGGGCGGCGATCCTGCTCGCATTGCTGATTTTTGCACCGAACCTGTGGTGGAACGGCACCCATGGCTGGGTGAGCTACCTGAAACAGGGCAGCCGCGAGACGCAGTTCCACGCCGCGCGCGCGCTGCAGTTTCTCGCCGAGTTCGTGTTCGGCCAGATCGCCCTGTTCACCCCGATCATCTTCGGCCTCGCCGCCTGGGGCACCTGGCGGCTCGGCCGCTCGCCCTCGGCGGCGGCGCATCTGCTGGTGTGGATGACCGTGGTGCCGGGTGTGGTGTTTCTGGAGCACGTGGTCTCCGGCCGGGTGCAGGGCAACTGGGCGGCGATCATGTACCCCTCCGCCTGCCTAGCCGCCGCCGCGTTGCCGATGGCGGATCTTCGCCGCTGGCTGAAACCGGCTTTGGGGCTGGGCTCCGCCCTCGTCGCCATCGTCTACGCCCAGGCTTTGGCAGCCCCCTTTCCGCTGCCCGCCAAGGCCGACCCCACCGCTTTGCAAATGAGCGGCTTCGCCGGCCTCGCGGAAAAGGCGGCGGCGCGCCAGCCGGCCTTCCTCACCTCCGACGATTACGCCACCGCCGCGATCCTGGCCTATTATGCGCCCCGCAAAATTCCGGTGGGCGGCTTCGAGCCGCGCTGGCGTTATTTCGGTTTTCCCGCCGCGAAGCTGCAGGGCGAGACCGGGCTGCTGGTCACCCGCCGCAGCGGCACCCCCTGCCCCACGCTGCTCGGCACCGTGACCCGCAGCCGCGCCGGCCAGCCGATCCAGACCTACCGGCTCTGCCGCTTCACCGCCCCCGCCACGGGCGTCCTGCTGCCCCGGCCATAGGGCAAGGAGGAGAAAAGCGCTTCTTTTTTGAAAAAAAGAAGCAAAAAACTTTTGCTAAACTGGGCCTTGCTGGTTTCACAGCCTGAGGCCCAGAGTAACAAAAGTTTTTTGCGCCGCTTTTTTACAAAAAAGCGGCTTCTTGCTTGTTTCCACTTCCCCCTATCAGGCTCTGAGGAGACCGCGCATGACCACAGACTTCACGCCGCCTGAACCCAACACCGTGCTGGAAGCCGCCGGCCGCATCGCCGGGCAGGTCGTGCGCACACCGATGCTGCGCAACACCGCCCTGGACCGCGCCACTGGCGGCACCATCCTGGTCAAGCCCGAGGTCCTGCAGCGCACCGGCAGCTTCAAGCTGCGCGGCGCCACCAACGCGCTGCTGCGCCTCACCGAGGCGGAACGCGCCCTCGGCATCGTCACCTACTCCTCCGGCAATCACGGCCAGGCCATCGCCTGCGCCGCCGCCGCCCTGGGCGCTGCCGCCACCATCGTGATGCCGGCCGACGCCCCTGCCATCAAGCGCGATTCCACCGCCGCCTGGGGGGCCAAAATCGTGAGCTTCGACCGGCAGACGGAAAACCGCGAGGAGATCGGCCGTGCGATCCAGGCCGAGACCGGCGCGACACTGATCCCGCCTTACGACCACCCGGACGTGATCGCCGGCCAGGGCACGCTGGCCCTCGAACTCGCCGCCGACGCCAATTCCGCCGGGCTTGCCCTCGACATCATGCTGGTCCCGGCCGGCGGCGGCGGGTTGATCGCCGGCTGCGCGCTGGCGCTGGCCGCCGTCTCGCCCGCGACGAAAATCTACGCCGTGGAACCGCAAGGCTGGGACGACACCGCACGCTCGCTCGCCTCCGGCCAGCGCGAGGCCAACGACATGCAGGGCTCCAAACTCTGCGACGCGCTGCTCGCCCCCACCCCCGGCGAACTCACCTTCCCGATCCACCAGAAATACTTGTCCGGCGGCTTTGCCGTCACCGACGAGGAAGTGCGCGCGGCGCAGAATTTCGCGGCCCGGAACCTGAAGCTGGTGGTCGAGCCGGGCGGTGTCGTGGCGCTGGCGGCGCTGCTGGCAGGGCGGATCGACGCCACGGGCAAAACCGTCGGGATCGTGCTGTCGGGCGGGAATGCGGATATTTAGGGAAGGAGCCGCTTTTTGGGAAAAAGCGGCGCAAAAAACGTCTTTAAACTGGGCCGTGCTGGTTTCAACGCCACAGGCCCAGTTAACAAAAAATTTTGCGCCGCTTTTTTAAAAGCGGCTACTTCCTTGTTTCCCCCTAAAACCGCCCTCCCCCTTGGCGTTGTGCGGGTGCTTCATTAAACACGCAGCAATGTCCGACATTGCTGAAAACGCCCGCTACGATTTCGCCACCGCCGAGCCGCACTGGCAGGCCGCCTGGGAGCAGGAAGCCTGCTTCAAGGCCGAGGATATGCCCGCCTCCGGCCGGCCCAAATATTATGTTCTTGAAATGTTCCCGTACCCCTCCGGAAAGATCCATATGGGGCATGTGCGGAACTACACGCTGGGCGACGTGGTGGCGCGCTACAAGCGGGCGACCGGGTTCGACGTGCTGCACCCGATGGGCTGGGACGCGTTCGGCCTGCCAGCGGAAAACGCCGCGCGGGAAAACAATTCCGATCCGGCCAGCTGGACCTACGCCAACATCGCCAATATGCGCGCCGAGCTGAAGCGCATGGGCTTCTCGCTCGACTGGTCGCGCGAGATCGCCACCTGCGACCCGGAATATTACAGCCAGCAGCAGAAATTGTTCCTGGATTTCTGGCAGGCCGGGCTGGTCGAGCGCCGCTCGGCCTATGTGAACTGGGACCCGGTGGACATGACCGTGCTCGCCAACGAGCAGGTGATCGACGGCCGCGGCTGGCGCTCCGGCGCCATGGTGGAGAAGAAGCAGCTCTCCCAATGGTTTTTGAAGATCACCGATTTCGCGCCGGAACTGCTGGAAGGGCTGAACACGCTGGAGCGCTGGCCCGAGCGCGTGAAACTGATGCAGGAGAACTGGATCGGCCGATCCGAGGGGGCGGAGGTCACGTTCAAGCTGACCGAGCCGGTCGGCGCCATTGCCGATGTCACGGTCTATACCACACGGCCGGACACGCTGTTCGGCATGTCCTTCCTGGCCATCGCGCCGGAGCATCCCATCGCCCAGGCGATCGCCGCGCAGAATCCTGAGGCCGCCGCCTTCATCCGCGCCTGTGCGGCGCGCGGCACCTCCGAGGCGGCGATCGAGGCGGCCGAGAAGGAGGGCTTCCCCACCGGGCTGTCGGTGGTCAACCCGTTCAACGGCGAGGCGTTCCCGGTCTGGATCGCCAATTTCGTGCTGATGGAATACGGCACCGGGGCGATTTTCGGCTGCCCCTGCGGCGACCAGCGCGATTTCGAGTTCGCCCGCAAATACGGCCTGCCGATCCCCATAGTTGTCGCACCCAAGGACGCCGGGCTGGATTTCGCACTGGACGACAAGGCCTTTGACGGCGACGGCGTCATCGTCAATTCCGACTTTTTGAACGGCCTGCCGACCAAAGACGCCAAGTCCGCCGCCATCGCCCGGCTGGTGGAGATGGGTGCTGGCAAGGAGGTGGTGAACTGGCGCCTGCGCGACTGGGGCATCTCGCGCCAGCGCTATTGGGGCTGCCCGATCCCGGTGATCCATTGCGAGGCCTGCGGCCCGGTGCCGGTGCCGGCCGACCAGCTGCCGGTGGCGCTGCCGACGGATGTGAGCTTCGAGCGCCCGGGCAACCCGCTGGACCACCACCCGAGCTGGAAGCATGTCGCCTGCCCTGCCTGCGGCAAGCCGGCCACGCGCGAGACCGACACGTTCGACACCTTCATCGACAGCTCCTGGTATTTTGCGCGGTTCACCGCCCCGCGCGCGGCGAGCCCAACGAATCTCGAAGCTGTGAACCACTGGCTGCCGGTGGACCAGTATGTCGGCGGCATCGAGCACGCGATTTTGCATCTGCTCTACGCCCGCTTCTTCACCCGGGCGATGCAGAAGACCGGCCATGTGACCGTCGCCGAGCCCTTCGCCGGGCTGTTCACCCAGGGCATGGTCACGCATGAATCCTACAAGGATGCCGAGGGCAACTGGCTGTACCCGGACCAGGTGGTAAAAACCTCCGACGGCAGCGCCACCCATGCCGCAACCGGCGCGCCCGTTACCGTCGGCCGCATCGAGAAAATGTCCAAATCCAAGCGCAACACGGTGGATCCGGGCGTCATCATCGACCGCTTCGGCGCCGACACCGCGCGCTGGTTCGTGCTCTCCGACAACCCGCCGGAACGCGACGTGGAATGGACCGAGACCGGCGTGCAGGGCGCGTTCCGCTTCGTGCAGCGCCTGCACCGCCTGGCCGGCACCATCGCCGCCGAGCCGCGCGTGGCCATGCCGGAAAGTTTTGCCGGCGAGGCGAAAAAACTGCGCCAGCTCACGCACCGGGTCATCGCCGCGGTGACCGAGGCGCTGAACAGCTTCGCCTTCAACGTCGCCGTCGCCCGCGTCTACGAGCTGGCCGGCGCGCTGGCCGGGGCCTCGCCCACCGAACCGGCGCTGCTTGCCGCCCGGTTCGAGGCGATGGACGTGCTCGCCCATCTGCTGGCGCCGATGATGCCGCATCTGGCGGAAGAGATTTTCGCCAAACTCCACCCAGGCCTTGGGCTGGTGGCGCAGGAATCCTGGCCGGTGGCGGACCCTGCGCTGCTGGTGGTGGACGAGGTGACCATCGCCGTGCAGGTGAACGGCAAGCTGCGCGGCACTGTTTTGCTCCCCGCCGGCACGGTTGCCGAGACCGCGCTCGCAATTGCCAAGGAGGCCGTTGCAGGCGCATTAGGAGAGCAGAAAATCGTCAAGGAAATCTACGTGCCCGACCGGATCGTGAACTTTGTCGTCAAGGGCTAGAGCGTGATCGTTTTGAAGCGAAGCGAAGGGAAGCGCTTCTTTTTTGCAAAAAAGAAGCAAAAAACTCCTCTGCTCCTGGGCCGTGCTGGTTTCGACGCCACGGGCCCAAGCGAACAAAAGTTTTTTGCGCCGCTTTTTTTTAAAAAAGCGGCTGCTTCCTGTCTCAACCTCCCCCTATCAAGCTCTAAAGCGCTGCTCCTGCTGGGATTGTTGCCGCTGGCCGGGTGCGGCTTCACGCCGCTCTACGGCCAGAGCGGCGACAGCACAGTGGCGGCGAAGCTGGATACGATCGAGGTGCAGAACATTCCCGAGCGGACCGGGCAGATGCTGCGCCTGGCGCTGGAAACCCAGCTGCACGCCGACGGCGCGCCGACCATGCAGCTCTACAGCCTCTCGGTGAGCTACGGCCTCGGCATCGCCGCGGTCGGCGAACAGCCGGACAGCTCCTATTCCCGCGAGCGCTTCAACGGCACCGCCAGCTGGACGCTGACCCCGATCGGCACACCGGGCAAGCCGCTCACCCATGGGACGGTCACCACCGAGGACGCGCTGAACATCATCGACCAGCAATATTTCGCGCTGCAGCTGGAAACCAACACGGTGAACCAGCAAGTGGCCGACCAGCTGGCGGCGCAGATCACCAGCCAGATCGCTACGTATTTCAAGACACATCCGCAGGCGTGAAGGGCCAAGTGAAGAGAAAGGCTTCTTTTTGTAAACAAAAAGAAGCAAAAAAACTTTGTTAAACTGGGCCGAGCTCGTTTCAACGCCGCAGTCTCATCGGCGCAAAAGTTTTTGCGCCGCTTTTTTCAAAAAGCGGCCAGCTTCTAGTTCCAACGCCGCCGCATCAGGCTCCAGAGCGACACCATGAAGATCGACGCCGGACGGATCGATGGGTTTTTAAAAGCGCCTGCGGTGCCGATTGTGCTGCTGTTCGGCCCGGATGCTGGGCTGGTGGCGGAGCGCGGCCTGGCATTGGTGCGCACGGTCGAGGGCGCGATGCACGACCCGTTCCGCTTTGCCGAGCTGCACCACCCGGATGCGGAGACGCTGCTGGCCGAGGCCACCGCCGCCTCGCTCACCGGAGGACGCCGTGTCGTGCGGGTGCGCGACGCGCATGAGAGCCTGCTGAAGGCGATGGAAACGCTGGCGAAAACCCCGCCGGACGCGCTGGTGATCCTGGAGGCCGGCGAGCTGACCAACAAATCGAAACTGCGCGCCGCCGCCGAAAAATCCGCCGCCATCGCCGCCATCGCCTGCTACGCCATCGATGCCGCGCGCCTGCCCCAGGCGGTCATGGCCCGGCTGCGCGCGCAGAATATCACCATCGATGCCGATGCCGCCACCTGGGTCGCCAACAACATCCCCGGCGAGGAAGGCCCGCTGCGCCAGGCGGTGGAACTGCTCACCCTCTACGCCGGCAGCGAACCGCGTCTGACCCTGGCCGATGTCTCCGCCGCCCTGGCCGATGGCGGCGATACCTCGATGCAGGATGCCGTCGATGCCACGCTCACGGGCGATCCGGCGGCGGTGGATCGCGCGCTGACCCTGGCTTACGACGAAGGCGTCTCCCCGGTCGGTATTCTGCGCGTGCTGCTCGGCGAGCTCACCCGGCTGCGCGTCGCCGCCGGCGCCATCGCCGAGGGCGCCTCGGTTGCCGAGGCGATGGGCGGCATGCGCCCGCCGGTCTTCTTCAAACGCCAGAAGCTGGTGACGCGCGCCCTCTCCATCTGGTCGGTGCCGGCACTCACCGAGGCGATCCGCGCCGCGCTGACCGCGGAATCCGCCTGCAAGCAGACGCTGACACCCGACCAGGCCTATTGCCGCCAGACCATGCTGGGCCTCGCCAGCCGCGCCCGCAACGCCGCGCGCCGGGGCTAACGCCGTTTTGGGTTAAGCAAGGAAAGAAGCCGCTTTTTGAAAAAAGCGGCGCAAAAACTTTTGGTTGGGCTGGGCCTGAGGCAGCGAGACCAGCACGGCCCAATTAAACATAGTTTTTTGCTTCTTTTTGTTCACAAAAAGAAGCCTTTCTCTCCCCCTAACGACGCGCCGCAGACGCGGCCAGCCCCCAGCCGGTGAACATAAACACCCAGCCGGCGGTATCGAACGTGAACATGCCGCTGGTCGAGGCGAGCGGCCAGAAGATCACGCAGCAGGTGACGAACAGCATCGCCTGCACCGGATCGCGCGAGGGCGCCAGCGCCGACGCCATTTTGCGCAGCCACATCACCGCCAGGGTGATGAACAGCAGCAGCCCCGGCACACCGGCCATGGTGCCGAGCTGCATGTAGTAGTTATGCGGGTGCAGGTTGCAGCCGGCGGGGCCGCCATTGGTGGCGTTGGGAATGCCTAGCCCCGGCCAGCCATGGAAATAAGCCGGCGTGCCGCAAAAATCGCGGAACCCGTTGAAGCCGAGGCCGAGCAGCGGGTGCGCTGCGATCATCACGCTGGCGCGCGTATAGAGCTGGCCATAGGGGCTGGCCGCGAAATGCGACATCTGGCTCACGAAATGCGTCACCAGCTTGAAGAAGGTCGGCGGCGAGATCACCGGCAGTGCCGCCACCGCGGCGGCGCCGACGGCGATGGCGATCAGCAGCGGGGCGCGGAATTTTTTCACCAGCAGCCCGGTGATGACCAGGCCGAACAGGAACAGCAGGTTCGGCATGCGCTGGCCGATGAGGATCATCGTCGTCAGCGTGAGCAGCAGCAATGCGAGCCCGGCCGGCCAGGCCCAGCGCTCGCGCCGGGCGATGCAGCGCAGCACCACCGGCAGCAGCCCCGGCAGAGCGACGAACAGGAAAATCTCCCCGGCGCGCGGCTTGTAGAACGGCCCGGTGAGCGAGCCATCCGGCCAGCGTGCCGAGCCGGTGAGGTTATGGCCGGTGAGATACTGCTCCCAGGCCTGGCTCGCCTCCCACACCGCCAGCCCGGCGATCACCCGCCACAGCGCCGCACGCGAGGCCTCGCTCGTCAGCACCCAGCTCTCCAGCGCCGCGACATAGACCGGCAGGCGCAGCATCACCAGCGCCTCGACGATGTTGCTCATCGGCCCGGCATGGATCGAGGCGACCAATTGCCACAGCCAGATCAGCCCCGCGACCGGCACCCAGGGGCGCCGCAGCCAGGCCCAGTCCGCGGCCAGGAAGGAGCGCGCCAAAAACAGCAGGTCGGTCACGCAGACCAGCACATCCGCGACGGCGCGGCCATAAAACAGAAAAAACGGGAGCAGCAGGGTGGCGAGGAGTGCCGCGCGGCGGAGCAAAATTTCTGGCTTCATGCGCGCCGGATGCCACAGGGCGGGGCAAAACCCAAGCCCGGCGCAGGCCCGTTACCGAATGCAACAAAGCGTTACGCGGCGGCCGTTTCGGACTATGATTGAAAAAATGGAGGCCGCCATGATGCGCCACATGTTCATTGCCACCACGGCTTGGTTCGTCGCTTTGGCGGTGGTGCAGTTCGCCGCCGCCGGCACGCTGGCCTGGCCGCGCGGCTGGGCGTTTCTGCTGGAACTGGCGGTTTTCTCCTACGGCATCGGCGCCTGGCTGGCGGTGGCGGACCCGGAATTGCTCGAAAGCCGGCTATTCTTCCGCCTACGCAGCGGCCCGGCGCCGGATCGCTGGCTGCTGCCCGCCGCCCTGCCCGTCTATCTGGCCTGGCTGGTGCTGATGGGGCTTGATGCAAGGCGCTTCGGCTGGTCGCATGTGCCGGCGACGCTGGGCTGGTTGGGCGCCTTGTTGATCTTGCTCTGCATGGGCGTTTCGATCGCCTCCTTCGGCTATAACAGTTTTGCCGCACCGCAACTGCGCATCCAGGCGCAGCGGGCGCAGCACGTCATCACCAACGGCCCCTATGCGGTGGTGCGCCACCCGCTTTACGCCGGAGCGATCTTTTTCTTCGTCGGCGCGCCATTGCTGCTCGGGTCCTGGTGGGGCTTGATCATGCTCCCGCTCGGGACAAGCGCCCTCGCCTGGCGGATCGGCCGGGAGGAGGACATGCTGCGTAACGCCTTCCCCGATTACGACACCTACGCCGCGCGGGTGCCGTACCGGCTGGTGCCGGGCGTCTGGTGACACTCCACGTGGAGCTTGGCCGTTTCGCTATACGATCAAAAAAACAAGCGGGGAGCAGCCGCTTAAAAAAAAACGGCGCAAAAAACTTTTGGCTCTTTAAGACTGTGGCGGTGAAGCCAGCACGGCCCAGTTAGAAAAGTTTTTTGCTTCGTTTCGTCATCAAAAAGAAACGCTTCCCTCCGCGCGCTCCACGTGAAGCTCTACCCGTTCAACAGCGCCAGCAGCGAATCCATCTGATCCAGATCCGCATAATGCAAAATCACCGCACCGCTTTTGCCGTTGAATTTGATCTGCACCTTCACCCCGAGCTTTTCGCTCAGGCTTTTCGCCAGCGCGTCGACCTCGCCATCCACGCCCGCCGCGCGGCTGCGCGGCTGCGATGCCCGCCCGGCCCGCGCCACCAGCTCCTCGGTCTGCCGCACCGAGAGCTGCTTTTTTGCCACCTCCTGCGCCGCCTGCACCGGGTCGTCCAGGGTGAGCAGCGCGCGCGCATGGCCAAAGCTCAGCCGCCCGTCTTTCACCATGTCCAGCACCGGCTTGGGCAGCCGCAGCATGCGCATGACATTGCCGATATGCGCACGGGATTTGCCCAGCGCCTCGCCCAGCACTTCCTGGGTCATGTGGAATTCCTCCACCAGGCGCTTATAGCCTTCCGCCTCCTCGACGGCGTTAAGATCCTCGCGCTGCAGGTTCTCCACCAGCCCCGCGGCCATCGCATCGGCATCGCTCAGCGTGCGCAGCAGCACAGGCACCTCGTGCAGGCGCACGCGCTGCGCCGCCCGCCAGCGCCGCTCCCCGGCGATGATCTGGTAATAGCCGGGTTTATCCGGGTTCGCCCGCACCAGCAGCGGCTGCAAAATCCCGCGCTGTGCGATCGACTCCGCCAGCTCCGCCAGCGCCGTCTCGTCCATCTCCATGCGCGGCTGGAACGGGCTCGGCTCCAGCACGTCCACCGGCAGCGCCTGCACGCCGGGCACGCTCAGGCTTTGCGGCGTCGCCGCATCGCCCAGCAACGCCGCCAGCCCGCGGCCAAGCCGCCTGTTTTCCGTCCGCCCGCTCATGCCGCCACCTTCCGCGCCCGCGCCCGTTTCAAAAACTCCGCCGCCAAAGCCAGATAAGCCTGCGCCCCGGCCGAGCGGAAATCATATAGCAGCACCGGCACACCATGGCTCGGCGCCTCGGTGATGCGAATGTTGCGCGGAATCGCCGTGTCGAACACCTTGGCGCCGAAATGCCCGCGCACATCGGCGCTCACCTGCTCGGACAGGTTGTTGCGCTTATCGGTCATGGTCAAGACGATGCCCTCGATCTCCAGACGCGGGTTCAGCCCGCGCTTCACCGCATCGATGGTGCGCATCAGCTGGGAAATACCTTCCAGGGCGTAAAACTCCGCCTGCAACGGCACCAGCACCGCATCCGCCGCCACCAGCCCGTTCAGCGTCAGCAGGCCCAGCCCCGGCGGGCAGTCGATGAACACGGTATCCGCGTCGCAATGCGGCAGCAGCGCGTCGCGGAGCAGAAATTCCCGCCGCTCCACCTGGGCAAATTGCAGGTCCGCGCCGATCAGATCCGTCACCGCCGGCAAAAGCGAGAGATTCTCAACGCCGGTCGCCATCACCAGCTCCGGCAGCGTCGCCTCGCCGGAAAACAGCCCGAAGGCACCGGCCCCACGCGCCTCCGGCTCGATGCCGAGCCCGGTGCTGGCATTGCCCTGCGGGTCGATATCCACCAGCAGCACTTTCTCACCGCTGACGGCGAGCGCGCAGGCCAAGTTGATCGCCGTCGTGGTCTTGCCGACGCCACCCTTCTGGTTGGCCACGGCAATGATCCGAGGACGTTTTTTAGGTTCCGGCATGACGGATCTGGCTCACTTTCAGGATACACGCCTCGTCCGCTTGCGGCGACAGACGCTCAACGTCCATCTGCCAGAGCGCCCGCGCCGCCGTCAATTCAACTTCCGCGCTCCGGCCTTTGGGAAACAGGCAGATGCCCCCCGGCGCCAGATGCGGCACGGCAAGACCCAGCAATTTGTCCAACGGCGCCAGCGCGCGGGCGGTGATGAGCGGCGCCGGCAGCGTTTTCGCCGCCTCGATCCGCGTGTTCAGCACCTTCACCTTAGCCCCGGTCTCCCGCGCCGCCTCCATCAGAAACGCCGCCTTGCGCGTGTCGGACTCGATCAGCGTGAATTCAATGCCGGTCTCAATCGCCAACACCATTCCGGGAAACCCCGCCCCGGAGCCAAGATCGATGGCCCGCTCTATCCCCGCCGGAATATGCGGCAGGAGCAAAAGAGAATCCTCGACATGCCGCGTCCACAGATGCGCCAGGTCATTGCGGCTGACGAGGTTGATTTTTTCCGACCATTTGCCGACCAAGGCGGCAAAGATCTCCAGGCGTGGTTTGTCCATGCAGCGCTGGTTAGCGCCTGATAGGCATGAGAGGAAACAGGAAAGCAGCCGCTTTTTTGAAAAAAAGCGGCGCAAAAAACTTTTGGCTGGGCTGGGCCCGTGGCGTTGAAACCAGCACGGCCCAGTTCAGCGAAAGTTTTTGCGCCGCTTTTTTCAAAAAGCGGCCACTTTCTTCCTCTTTTCTACGCCGCCTTACGCCGCTTCAGCGCGCCGAAAATCGCCCCCAGCGCCGCCGGGGTCATGCCCTCGATCCGCCCGGCCGCCCCCAGCGTCTCCGGCCTCACGCGTTCGAGTTTTTCCCGCAATTCAGCGGACAGGCCGCCGACCGTGGCATAGTCGAAATCTTCCGCGATCAGCACCGCCTCGTCACGCTCCCGGGCGCGGATTTCCGAATCCTGGCGGTTGAGATAGCCCGCATAATGCAGATCCGCGCGCAGAATGTCCGCCGCGCGGCTCTCGCCCACCGGCTTGCCGCCCATCGCGGCGATCTCCTGCTCGAGCGCGGTGAACGCCGCCTGGCGCTCCGGCCCGACAATGCCCCAGCCCAGGCCCAGCCCGGTCAGCCGCAATTCCGCATTATCGGCGCGCAGCTTCAGCCGGTATTCGGCGCGCGAGGTGAACATGCGGTAGGGCTCGGTCACACCCTGCGTTACCAGATCGTCGATCAGCACGCCGATGTAGGCCTGGGCGCGGCTAAGCATGGCTGCCTCACCACCGCCCGCCGCCCGCGCCGCGTTCAGCCCGGCCATCAACCCCTGCGCCGCCGCCTCCTCATAGCCGGTGGTGCCGTTGATCTGCCCGGCGAGGTACAGGCCCGGCAGTTTCTTCACCTGCAGATCATGCCCCAGCGCGCGCGGGTCCACATAATCGTATTCCACCGCATAGCCGGGCCTTAAAATATTAGCCCGCTCCAGCCCGGGGATGGAATGCACCAGCGCCTCCTGCACATCCGCCGGCAGCGAGGTGGAAATGCCGTTCGGATACACCGTGTCATCGTCCAGCCCCTCCGGCTCGAGGAAAATCTGGTGCCCCGGCTTCTCGGCGAAGCGCACCACCTTGTCCTCGATCGACGGGCAATAGCGCGGCCCACGCCCGGCAATGTTGCCGCCATAGACCGCGGATTTGTGGATGTTCTCGCGGATGATGTCGTGCGTACGCGCGGTTGTGCCGGTGATCCGGCAGGAAATCTGCCGGTTGGCGACGGTTTTCGTCAGCGCCGAGAAAAACTCCGGCGGGTCCTCGCCTTTGTCTTCCGCAAGGCCGGACCAGTCGATGCTCTTGCCGTCCAGCCGCGGCGGCGTGCCGGTTTTCAAGCGCCCCAGCGGCAGCTCCAGCCGCAGCAGGTCCTCCGCCAGATGCACCGCCGCCGCATCGCCGATCCGCCCGCCTTCGCGCATCTCGGTGCCGAAATGCAGCACGCCGTGCAAAAACGTGCCGGTGGTCAGCACCGCAGCGGCGCAGGCAATCTCCCGCCCGTCGCCAAGCTGGATGCCGGACAGCCGGCCGGAAGGGTCGCGCAACAGCCCCGCCGCCTCGCCTTCCAGCACAATGAGGTTCGCCTGCGCCGCCAGCAGCGCCTGCATCGCATTGCGGTACAGTTTACGGTCCGCCTGCGCGCGCGGCCCGCGCACCGCCGGCCCCTTGCCGCGATTCAGCAGTTTGAAATGGATGCAGGCAGCATCAGCCGCCTTGCCCATCAGCCCGTCCAGCGCGTCAATCTCGCGCACCAGATGCCCCTTGCCGATGCCGCCGATCGCCGGATTGCACGACATCTCCCCCAGCCGGTCCGCCCGATGGGTGACAAGCAGCGTGCGCGCGCCAAACCGGGCGGACGCCGCCGCCGCCTCACAACCCGCATGGCCGCCGCCGATGATGATCACGTCGTATTTCATGCCCGCGTCTTAGCGAGTTTGCAGGAAAAACGCCAAGGATTTAGGGAAGCAAGGGTAGAGGCCGCTTTTTTGTAAAAAAGCGGCGCAAAAAACTTTTGGTTGGGCTGGGCCTGAGGCAGCGAAACCACCACGGCTCAGATTATAGAAGTTTTTTTGCTACTTTTTGTTCACAAAAAGTACCCTTTCGCTTCGACTTAATCCCGCTCTATCCTGTTATACCGCCAGATCAGCACACGCCCGTCTCGATACTCAGCCCTGAGGGAGACCATAAATGTCTGAAAATCACGGCAAATTCGTTTGGTATGAACTGCTCACCACGGACACGGCCGGCGCCGCCAAATTCTATGGCGAGGTGATCGGCTGGGCGGCGAAGGATTCCGGCCTGCCGGACCTCAACTATACGCTGCTGTCGATCGGCGACGACGCCACTGCCGGGCTGATGGAACTGCCGGAGCCCTTGCACGCCGGCGGGGTGAAGCCGGGCTGGACCGGCTATGTCGCGGTGGACGATGTCGACGCCACGACGGCGCTGGCCGAACGCCACGGCGCGAAGACCTGCAAGGCGCCGGAGGATATTCCCAATGTCGGCCGGTTCGCCATCCTTGCCGATCCGCAGGGGGCTGTCTTCGCCTTGTTCAAACCGGCACCGGGCGAGGCCGCGCATCCGCCGCAAACCAGGGCCCCCGGCCATGGCGGCTGGCACGAGCTGACGGCGCCGAACTGGGAAGAGGCCTTCAACTTCTACGAAACCCTGTTCGGCTGGACCAAGGCCGACGCAATCAATATGGGGCCGATGGGCGTCTACCAGATCTTTGCCCATAACGGCACGCCGATCGGCGGCATGATGAGCTGCCCGCAATCCCAAGCGCCGACCGGCTGGCTGTATTACTTCAACGTCCGGGACATCCAGGACACGCAAACCCGCATCAAAGCCGCCGGCGGCAGTGTCGCCATGGGGCCGCAGGAAGTGCCAGGCGGCAGCTGGATTATCCAGGGCCTGGACCCGCAAGGCGCGCGCTTCGCCGTGGTCGCGCCGCCGGAGGGATGAAGAAAGGAAGGCTACTTTTTGTGAACAAAAAGTAGCAAAAAAACTTTGCTAAACTGGGCCGTGCTGGTTTCAACGCCACGGGCCCAGAAGAGCAGAAGTTTTTTGCGCCGCTTTTTTTCAAAAAAGCGGCTGCTTTCCTCGCCATCTTGAAATCGGTACTGACAATACCACCGTGCACCTATGGTGCTGGTGGTGCGCCGCTTTTTTCAAAAAGCGGCCACTTCCTTACTTACCGATACAAAACCCGGAAAACACGGCATCAAGAATTTCCTCAACGCCGATCTGCCCGGTGAGCCGCGCCAAAGCCTGCGCGGCGGCGCGTAATTCCTCCCCGCGCAGTTCCGGCTCTTCGATGGCCAAAGCCTGCTCCAGCGCCTCCGCCGTATCGCGCACGCAGGCAATCTGACGCGGACGGCTGAGTGCGGCGGCCCCCTTGGTGTCGGTCAGTTCCGCCGCCATTTCCGCCAGCCGTGCCCGCAGCTCTGCCATTCCAGCGCCGTTTGTGGCCGAGACGGCAATTTCCCCAACCGGCTGCGTCAGCAGATCCGCCTTCGTCACCAGGCGCAGCATTTTTTTGCCTTCCGGCACGTCTGGAAATTTTGGCTCCGGCGCCGCCGCCACGGCGATGATCAGATCCGCCCGCGCCGCGCGGCTGCGAGCGCGGCGCACGCCTTCAGCCTCGATCTCGTCTGCGGCGTCGCGTAGCCCGGCAGTGTCGGTCAGATGCACCGGCACGCCACCAAAATCCACGCGCGTGCCGACCACATCGCGCGTGGTGCCGGGAATCGCCGAGACGATGGCAACATCCTCTCCCACCAGCGCGTTCATCAGCGTCGATTTCCCCGCATTCGGCGCGCCGAGAATGACGAATTCCAGCCCCTCTCGCAGCCGCTCCGCCGCCGGTGCTGCGGCCAAGGCGGCACGCATTTCCGCCGCCAGTGCTACGATGCGACCAAGCAGCCGTTCCTCGACTTCCACGGGCAAATCCTCGTCCGGAAAATCGATCAGCGCCTCCTGCTGCGCCAGCATCTGCCGCAGATCCTCCCGCCAGTGGGAACAGGCCTCCTGCAGCGCCCCGGCGCCCTCCACCGCCAGGCGGCGCTGCGCCTCGGTCTCGGCGGCGATGAGGTCGGCCATGGCTTCCGCCTCGAGCAGGTCCAGCCGGCCGTTGAGATGCGCGCGGCGGGAGAATTCACCCGGCTCGGCCGGGCGCGCCCCCGCGCCAATCAACGCCTCGCTCACCGCCGCCAGCACCGCCCTGCCGCCATGCAAAGCGAGTTCCGCGCAATCCTCGCCGGTAAAGCTGGCAGGGCCGGGAAAGTTAACGACGAGCGCGGTATCGAGCAGCCGCTCGCGCCAGAACAGCTTGCGCAACCCGGCATGGCGCGGCGGCGGCAGGTTTCCCGCCAGCGCCTGCGTGATGCGCAGCGCCGCGGAGCCGGAGAGGCGCAACACCGTCACCGCACCGCCGCGGCCGGTGATCGGGGCAAAAATCGTATCGGTCATCGCGCCCCGTTCTAGAGCGTGACCGGCTTAGGTCGATATAGGAAAGCAGCCACTTTTTTGAAAAAAAGCGGCGCAAAAAACTTCTGCTACCTCTGGGCCCGTGCCGTTGAAACCAGCACGGCCCAGATTATTGAAGTTTTTTTGCTTCTTTTTGTTCACAAAAAGAAGCGCTTACCTTCTAACCTTCCGTTAAATACCGCGACGCAAGATGCGCCTCAAACGCCGCCGGATTCAGTTTCTCGCCTGTTGCCGCCTGCAACAATTCATTGAATCCCAGCCGCGACCCATTGTTATGGATACGCGCCGATAGCCAGGTGGTGAGCGGCGACAGATCGCCACGCGCGAGGGCTGCGTCCAGCTCCGGCAGGTGCTGCCGCGCCGCCGCCATCAGCTGCGCCGCCGCCATGGCGCCCAGCGTGTAGGAGGGGAAGTAGCCCACCAGCCCGTCATACCAATGGATGTCCTGCAGGCAGCCCTGCCGGTCATCCGGCGGCGTGATGCCAAGCAGGGCGGTAAAACCGTCATTCCAGGCGCCGGGCAGGTCGGCAACGGCGAGGTCGCCAGCGATCAGCGCCTGTTCCAGGCGGAAGCGCAGGATCACATGCGCCGGATAGGTCATCTCATCGGCCTCGACGCGAATGAAGCTACGCTCCACGTGGCGCAAACGCCGCTTCAGCCCCGCCGCCGTCACCGGCTTGCCGAACGCCTTTGCCAAAACCGGGGCGAGATAGGCGAGATACGCGTCGGAGCGGACCGCCTGCATTTCCACGATCAGCGACTGGCTTTCATGCGTCGCCATGCCCGCCGCCTCGCCCACCGGCTGGCGCTGGAATTGTTTGGGCAGGTTCTGCTCGTATATTGCATGCCCGGTCTCATGCAGCACGCCCATGAGGGCGGAGCAGACATCCGCTTCGTCGTAGCGTGTGGTGATGCGCACATCGCTCGGCGTGCCGCCGCAGAACGGATGGGCGGAGCGGTCCAGCCGCGCATGCGCGTAGTTCAGCCCGGCGGCCTCCGAGAGGCGGCGGCAGAGCGCCTCCTGGATGTCCGCCGGATACGGACCGGGCGGCAGCGTCTCATGGCTCTGGCGGCACTGGCGCTCCTCAGCCTCGGGCAAAGCGGTTTTCAGGAAAGTCTCGTAATTGGCGAAGACCGGCGCCACGTCGGCGGCGCCGATGCCGCGCTGGTACTGGCTCATCAGCGCGTCATAGGGCGAGAGGCCGAGCGTCTCCCCCAGAATACCGGCGGCTTCGCGGGTGAGCGCGAACACCTCCTCCAGCGCCGCGCGCACGGCGGGAAAATCCGCCGCCGGCCGGGCCTCGCGCCACAGCATCTCGCATTTGCTGGTGGCAAGGCTGCTGGCTTCCACCAGGCGGCGCGGCAAAGCGGTGGCGCGCTGGTGCGCCTCGCGCATCAGTTTCAGGTTCTGCGCCTGCCATTCTTCCTGCGGCGGCGAGGCGGCGGCAAGGTCATCGGCAATGGCGGGCGCGGTCACCAGTTCGTGCGACAGGCCGGCGAGCGTCGCCATCTGCTCGCCCCGCGCGGCCCCGCCGCCCACGGGCATCATCGCCGCGGCGTCCCAGCCGAGCATGGCGGCGGCCTCGTTCAGCGTGGCGATGCGGGCAAATTGTTCGGTCAGACGTTGGTAAGCAGTCATGGATCCAGCAGCCTTTTGCGCGCGAATAAGATGAATTCGAAAACCAGGACCAGGGCGAAGCCGAACCAGGTCAGGGCATATTCGTAGTGGTTGTTGGGCGGTGTCGGCAATGACTGGGCGGGCTGTGGCGCCGTGCTCCCCGGCGGCGGCATCTGCCCCATGGCGATGAGGATATAGGGCGCCACATCCAGCCCCATGCCGGCGCCGATTTTTTGCGGGTCGAGCGTGTAATACAGCCCCTGCCCCGGATCGTCTGTTCCTGCGAACCAGCCGGGTTGGATCGGCGCGTGCAGATAGCCGACCGCCCGCGTCAGCCCCGGCGGCTCATCCAGCGGCACCGGGCGCTGCTGCCGCACCCAGCCAAGATCGACCAGCACCACCTGCCCCCCCGGCCGGCGCAACGGCATGATGATCTCCCCACCCGGCACCGGGCCGGTTGGCGTGTCGTGCACCTCGTCGCCATACAACGCTGCCTTGCCCGGTATCCACATGCCGGCGATCGACACTTTCTCGAACGGGCTCGGATGTTCGGGCAAGGGCACCGGTGCTGCAAGCTCCGCCTGATGGATAGCGGCGAGAATGCCCTCCTTCCATTTCAGCCGGTGCAGCTGCCAGATGCCGAGCGCGATCAGCAGCCAGAAGGTGAGAAACGCGGCAATGCCGGGGGCGATCAGGCGGCGCCACGGGAGGCGGGGGGCGGAAGCAGACAAGCAGCCGCTGTTTTGAAAAAAAACGGCGCAAAAAACTTTTGATTCCTCTGGGCCGGCGGCGGCGAAACCAGCACGTCCCAGTTTAAAAAAGTTTTTTTGCTTCTTTTTTTTCAAAAAAAAAAGCCTTCCCTTAACCAGCGACAATCGCGCTGCGGCCCAGATAGTAGATGCAGACAAACAGGAACAGCCAGACCACGTCCACAAAATGCCAGTACCAGGCCGCCGCCTCGAAGCCGAAATGCCGCTGCGGCGTGAACTGGCCCTTCATCGCCCGGAACAGGCAGACGGCGAGGAAGCAGGTGCCGATGATCACATGGAAACCGTGAAAGCCAGTGGCGATGAAGAAGGCGGAGGGATAGACGCCGCCGTGATAGAATGGGAACGGCGAATGCGTGTATTCCCAGGCCTGGCCGCACAGGAACATCAGGCCGAGCATGACGGTCAGCGCCAGGCCGCGCACCGTGTCGCGGTTATTGCCCTCGAGCAGCGCGTGATGCGCCCAGGTGACGGTGGTGCCGGAGAGCAGCAGCGTCATCGTGTTGAACAGCGGGATCGCATACGGGTCGATGGTGGTGACCCCCTGCGGCGGCCACACCGCGGCGAAGGCCGTGCCCATTTTGTCGGGGTAGAAGAAGTAGTTGAAATAGTTCCAGAAGAACGAGACGAAGAACATCACCTCCGAGGTGATGAACAGCGCCATGCCGTAGCGCAGGCCGATCTGGGTGATGATTTTATGCAGTCCCGGCGTGCGGGATTCGGCGATCACGTCCCGCCACCACACATACATGGTGGCGCTGGCGCCGAGAAAGCCCAGGATCAGCACGATGTAGTTGTGAAAATGCGCGGCCAGGATGATGCCGGCGGCGATCAGCAGCGCCGCCGCCGCGCCGCAGAGCGGCCAGAGGCTGGGTGTCACCAGATGATACGGATGCGGCACCGTGGCCTTGATCTGATCCGTCGCGGTATGGACTGTGCCGCTCATTTGTTTCCTCCGTTTGTTTTTGGCGTTCTTGGAGTCCGGTAAGATTAGGCAAAAAACAAAAAGTAGCCGCTTTCAAAAAAGCGGCGCAAAAATTTTTATTCCTCTGAGCCTGCGGTATTGGAACCAGCACGGCCCAAATTAACAAAAGTTTTTTGCTGCTTTTTTTCAAAAAAGCAGCGCTTCACCATCACCACATCGCCCCGTATTCGTGCAGCTTCGCCAGCGCGATGGCGTAGATCACCAGGCAGAAACCGCCCAACGCGGCAAGGAGCAGCCAATTGCGGCCGCGCCGGCGGCGGAGGAATTCCGCACGCTCCGCCGGAGTCCAGACCGGTTCGGCCAGCTCCGTGCGGGGCATGCGGTCCGGCATCAGAGCAGCCTATCCGCGGCGCAGGCGCCGAACAAGATGAACAGATACAGGATGGAGTATTTGAACGCCGCCCGGGCCGGGGCGTTTTTGGTCAGGCTCAGCCCCTTCTCGTCCTGCCGGTCGTAGAGCACCCGCCAGGAATACAGCGCGAACACCGCGCCGGTGACCAGCGCGGTCACGCCATAGATCGGCCCCATCAGCCCAAGCAGATACGGCGCCAGGGTGACCGGCAGCAGCACCAGCGTGTAAACCATGATGCAGACACGGGTATGCCGCGCGCCCTTCACCACCGGCAGCATCGGCACCCCGGCCCGTTCGTAATCGCCGGAAGCGTAGAGCGAGAGCGCCCAGAAATGCGGCGGGGTCCAGAAGAACACGATGGCGAACAGCAGCAGCGGCAGCATGCTGACCGAGCCGGTGGCGGCGGCCCAGCCGATCACCGGCGGAAACGCCCCGGCGGCGCCGCCGATGACGATGTTCTGCGGCGTGCTGCGCTTCAGCCACATCGTGTAGATGAACACGTAAAAGCAGACCGAGAGCGCCAGCACCAAGGCTGCGACCAGGTTGGTCGCCATAGCCATGACGATCACCGCGGCGCAGGCGAGCACGATGCCGTAGCCCAGCGCGCCTGCCGGCGAAATCCGCCCGGCCGGGATCGGCCGGTTGATGGTGCGCTTCATCACCGCGTCGATGTCGCGGTCGTACCACATGTTGATCGCCCCGGCCGCCCCGGCGGCCACGGCGATGCACAGTATGGCGGTGACCGCCATGACCGGGTTGAGATGGTGCGGGGCGATGATCAGCCCGATCGCGCCGGTGAAGACGACCAGTGTCATCACCCGCGGTTTCAGCAGCGCCAGCCAGTCCGCGGCGGAGCCGCCAAGCTCGGTGGCAAGAACAGTGTCGCTCATGTCGCGCGACCGGCCTGAGGGAGATCAAGGGAGGCCAGAACCGCGCATTCCCCGCCCAAAGGCACCGTGAAGGTCAGTCTATTCAAAGTCTTTTATCCTATCACCGGATAACCGGCACATCCTCAAACGTATGATGCGGCGCCGGTGACGGGACCGCCCATTCGAGCGTCGTGGCACCCTCGCCCCAATAGTTATCTGCCAGGACATCGGTAGACGTAAAGATGCGATAGAGAACATAAAAGAATATCAGCGTTGAGGCACCCGAAATCAGCGCGCCCACCGAGGAGACGAAGTTCCAGCCGGCGAAAGCATCGGCATAATCGGGGTAGCGCCGCGGCATGCCCGCCAGCCCCAGAAAATGCTGTGGGAAAAAGGTGAGGTTCACGCCGATGAAGAAGGTCCAGAAATGCACCTTGCCCCAGAATTCCGGGTATTGGTGGCCGCTCATCTTGCCGATCCAGAAGTAAAACCCGGCGAAAATCGCGAACGCGGCGCCCATCGACAGCACGTAATGGAAATGCGCGATCAGGAAGTAGTCGTTATGCAACTCCTGGTCGAGGCCGGCATTGGCCAGCACCACGCCGGTGGCGCCGCCGATGACGAACAGGAAGATGAAGCCCATCGCCCAGAGCATCGGCGTCTTGAACTCGATCGACCCGCCCCACATCGTGGCGATCCAGGAAAACACCTTGATGCCCGTCGGCACCGCGATGATCAGCGTCGCCACCTCGAAATAGATGCGGCTGTCGGTGCTGATGCCGGAGATGAACATGTGGTGCGCCCAGACCACGAAACCGACGAAGCCGATCACCACCATGGCATAGGCCATGCCGAGATAGCCGAAGATCGGCTTTTTCGAGAACGTGGCGACCACATGGCTGATGATGCCGAAGGCCGGCAGAATCATGATGTAGACCTCCGGATGGCCGAAGAACCAGAACAGGTGCTGGAACAGCACCGGATCGCCGCCGCCGGCGGGCTCGAAGAACGAGGTGCCGAAATTGCGGTCCATGATCAGCATCGTCACCGCCCCCGCCAACACCGGAATGGCCAGCAGCAGCAAAAACGCGGTGACCAGGATCGCCCAGCAGAACAGCGGCATTTTATGCAGGGTCATGCCCGGCGCGCGCATGTTGAGGATGGTGGCGATGAAATTGATCGCGCCCAGCAGCGAGGAAATGCCCGCCAGATGCAGCGAGAACAGCGAGAAATCAGTCGCCACGCCGGGGGAATAATGCGCGTTGATCAGCGGCGGGTAGAGCGTCCACCCCGCCCCGGCGCCGTTGCCCAGCAGCAGGCCGAGCATGACGAAAATGAAGCCCATGACCAGGAACCAGAAGCTCATATTGTTGAGCCGCGGGAAGGCCATGTCCGGCGCGCCGATCATCATCGGCACGAACCAGTTGCCGAACCCGCCGATCAGCGCCGGCATCACGAACCAGAAGATCATGATCAGCCCGTGAGCGGTGATAATCGCGTTCCACTCATCGCCGTTGGTGATCAGCGTGTTGTGTGGATACATCAGCTGCGAGCGCATCAGCATCGAGAGAATGCCGCCGACACAGGCGCCGATCACCGCCATGGTGATGTAGAGCGTGCCGATATCCTTGTGGTTGGTGCTCATCAGCCAGCGGCGGACGAAGCCTGGCCGGGCGTGCCCGTGTGCCTCGTGGCCATGGGCGGCGTCGTGATCATGCGTGGTGGAGGACATCTTCGGTCTCCTTAACGGGGGCTGGGCGCGGCGGCGGCGAACTGGTTCTTGGGCAGCGGCGAGGAGAGCGGCTGCACCGGCACGGTGTTGTCCGTGTAATTGGCCTGCGCTGTCTTCACCCAGACCAGGTAATCGGCCATCGGCACCGCCTTGATCTCGATCGGCATGGCGTCATGGTCGATGCCGCAGATCTGGTTGCACTGGCCGTAATAGGTCCCGGCCTTGGGTATCTCGGTCCAGCTCGTCACCGTCGTGCCGGGAATGGCGTAGCGCTGCACGCCCAGCGAGGGGATATAGAAGCCGTGCAGCACGTCGCCGCTGGTGATGTCGAAGCGGATTTTTTCGCCCACCGGCACGACCAGCGGATGATCGACCGAAAGCCGGCGGATGTCGCCTGGCTTCAGCTCGTTATCCGGGATCATGTAGCTCGTATAGTCGAGCCCCGGCACGGCATTGTAATTGTATTCCCAGTACCATTGATGCCCGGTGACGGTGACGGTCATATACGGGTTGCTGGCATCGGCCTCGTAATAGATCAGGTTGATCGAGGGGATGATGATGACCGCCAGCAGCAAGGTCGGCACCACGATCCATACCACCTCAATCAGCGTGTTATGCGTGACATGGCCAGGCACCGGGTTGCGCGAGGCGCGGAAGCGGATGATGACATAGGCCATCAGGATGCCGACGAAGCCGACCACCCCGGCCATGATCCACAGCACGTATTGCATCAGCCAGTCGATCTGCGCCTGCATCGGGCTGCCGGCGACGGGGAACCACATCTGCCAGTTATGCGGCGCATCAACATAGGCATTGGCCGCCGCGGTCGGATCGGATTGCGCGAAGGCCAGATGGGTGCCAAGCAACAGAACGGCACAGACGCCCAGACAGGTTTTCAAGCTCCGCTTCATTATTATTCGTTTCCCGGTGCTAGCCGGCCTTGCAGCCGGTCTGGTTTTACCTGGAATTGATAGAAGCCCCGCCTGGGAAAATCAAGTAAACCGCTACCGGTATGAATTTTCCCGCGATTTTGCCAACGGGTTATTCAGCCCAAGCGAGAAGGAAGGCTTCTTTTTGTGAACAAAAAGAAGCAAAAAAACTTTACTAAACTGGGCCGTGCTGGTTTCGCAGCCACCGGCCCAGAGGAACCAAAAGTTTTTGCGCCGCTTTTTTCAAAAAGCGGCCACTTACTTAATTGCTGAGTTCAACCAGCCGGAACAGGCCGAGCGGGCGCATCGGCGTGATCTTTGCCCCGGCCAGATCGGCGGGTGCGAAGATATGGCTGAGATGGAAATCCGGATGCCAGCCGAGCTTGGCCGAGGCCGGCGCCATGGCGCGCTCGATGCGCGCGACGAGGCCGCGATCCTGGGCGAAATGGTTGACGAAGATGATCCTGCCGCCCGGGCGCACGACGCGCCGCAGTTCCGCCACCAGCGCGTGCGGGTCGGGCACCACCGAGGCGACGAACATCGCCACCGCGATGTCGAACTGGCCGGCCTCGAAACTGGTCGCCTGCGCGTCCATCTCCAGCAGCGCCTCGACATTGCGCAGGCCAAGTGCCGCAACGCGCTCGCGCGCCTTTTTCAGCATGTCGCCGGAGAGGTCGATGCCGGTGACGCGCTTGCCGGCGGCGTAATGCGGCAGAGCAAGGCCGGTGCCGACCCCCACCTCCAACACCTGCTCCCCCGGCGCGCCGTTGACGGTGTTCACGGCAGCGCGGCGGGCATGGCGGGAGACCACACCGAACCAGCTGTCATAAGAGCCGGCCCAGCGCGCATAGGCGGCACGGACCGCATCCGCGTCCATGGGCGCCCTGGGACCTAACGCCGCGCCATAAGCTTCCGCCATCTACGATCCTCAACCTGTCACGAAACTGCCCATAACCTTGCCCCGAACAGGGGGGCTGCGCAATGGGTTCCAAAATCTTGCGCCGCCGATTTAAGATAATGGTGCAACACGGCATGCCGCACAGACCAGCGGGATTAAGAAAGCAGCCGCTTTTTGAAAAAAGCGGCGCAAAAACTTTTGGCTGAGCTGGGCCCGTGGCAGCGAAACCAGCACGGCCCAGTTTAAAAAAGTTTTTTTGCTTTTTTTTGTTTATACCGTGCTCACCTGAGAATCCGGAACTTTATTGGGTTTATGATGCGGAAATTGTCCGTGACCTCATCGCACCAAATACTCCAGTTCTCCGGCACGTCGCGGCGTAAGAAATTCAGCATAGCGGTGCTGAAATCCCTAAAGCTTGCGTAGCATTTGTTGTGGGTAATGTGTCTGTGCATCAGTCCCCATAATCGTTCAATCGGATTGAGATGCGGGCAATAAGCTGGGACGAAATGGAGCTTAATCCGGCAGTCAGGCTGCGCCAGCCAGGCTTGGACCAAATTTGCGTGGTGGTATCTCGCATTGTCCAGAAAGACGTGGATCAATCGCATTCGGGGATACATTGCTTCGATTTCCATCAGCAGCAAGATGGTGCTCGCGGCATCCACCGTCAGCACATCTTTCATGATGGTCTGGCCAGTCTCAAGGTTGATGGCACCGTGGACGTTCAGGCGGTCCCGTCCGCTGCTCTGTTCCACCGCGACCGGCACTTCTTTCGGTGCCCAGCAGCCAACCGGCCGCACCGTATGGGTCGGATGCACAGCGTCAGCAAAGATCACCGTTTCATCGGCCTCGAGTTGGTTCAGCAGATTTTCATATGCCTTGATAAACGCCGCCTGCCTCTGCGGATCGAGCTTGCGCGATATCGCCTTCGGCTTGCGATGCTCCATGCCCAGCCGGTGCAACAACGCGATCAGGCCGGAGCGGCTCTGGTACTCAATGCCAAACGCCGCCGCGATCCAGGCGCCAATCGCGCGCGTCGAGCGCGGCAGGGTCTCGGTGATCCAGTCGATCAGCTGGGCCTGCTGTTCATCATTCAGGCGACAGGCACTGCCCTCATAACCAAAACTCGCCAGTCCCTCGATCCCGTCCTCCTCATACAGAAGACGCCATGTGCGGATCGTATCGTCGTCCAGAAGCAGAACCTTGGCGACCGCCGCGTAGCTCATGCCTTTATCAAGTAAAACCAGCGCGTTGGCACGCCGAGCCAGGCGATGCGCTGCCGAGCCGTCCTGAGCCAACTCGATCAGGTCGCGCCGTGATTCAGCATCCAGGAACACTTGCCGCTTCATGCCGCCAATAAGAATTGATCCCACCGCCGAGGGCAAGTAGGCGGCGGATTTCACAGAGTCGGGGTATACAAAAAGAAGCCTTCTCTTTTTCCCTCTAAAACCCGAACTTCACCTGGCGGTCATTGGAGGCCAGCAGGTTGCGGTAGCGGCTCAGCGCCATCAGCGGGAAAAACCGCGGATAGCCGTGGTATTTGAGGTAGAACACGCGCGGAAAGCCAACCGCGTTATAGGCTTTCTCGGTCCAACTGCCCTGCTCGTCCTGCGCTGCCTGCAAAAACGCCACGCCGCGCCGCACTGCCTCGTGGTCCACCTGCCCCACCGCCATCAGCCCCAGCATCGCCCAGGCGGTCTGGCTCGGCAGGCTCTGCGCCGCCTCGCCATGGAACTCGCCTGGCGGCGCGTCGCCATAGCTGTCGCAATCCTCGCCCCAGCCGCCATCCTCACGCTGTTTCGCGACCAGCCAGGCCACCGCGCGGCTCACCATCGGGTCGGCCGGCTCCACCCCGGCGGCATTCAGCGCGCACAGCACCGACCAGGTGCCGTAGATGTAATTGGTGCCCCAGCGGCCGAACCAGGAACCGTCCGGCTTTTGCGTCTCGCGCAGGTATGTGACCCCCCGCTCGATCGCCTTGCGGTCTTCCGCATGGCCGAGCTGCGCCAGGAAGGAGATGCAGCGCGCAGTCACGTCCTCGGTTGGCGGGTCGAGCAGCGCGCCATGGTCGGCGAACGGGATGTGGTTCAGGTATTGCCGGTCGTTGTTGATGTCGAACGCGCCCCAGGCGCCGTTCGTCGACTGCATGCCGAGAATCCACTCGCGCGCGCGGGAGATCGCCTCCGCATAAGCGGGGCTGTTGCTCCGGTGCAGCACCATGCCGACCACGGCGGTGTCGTCCACATCCGGATAATGCGCGTTGTTGTACTGGAACGCCCAGCCGCCGGGCCGTGTGCCGGGCGTGTTGTCCGCCCAGTCGCCCACCACGTCGAGGATCTGTTTGGGGATCAGCCAGTCGCAGGCGGCGGTGACGGGCGCATCGCTGCCGGCCTCGGCCAGCGCATGCGCGGCGAGCGCGGTGTCCCAGATCGGGGACAGGCAGGGCTGGCAGTACGCCTCCTCGCCATGCACCACCAGCAGCTTTTTCACCGAGCCATAGGCGATATCGAAGTTCTTCTTGTCGCCGAGCAGGTCGAACATCATCGCCGAGTTCGCCATCGCCGGGTAGATCGCCCCCAGCCCGTCCTCGCCGTTCAGCCGCTCGACGGTGAAATCGACCGCCTTGGCGATGGCGCGCTCGCGGTTTTTCGCCGGGAAATGCGGCTCCACCGGGCGCAGGGCGGTGTCGATCAGCTTGAACACGTGCCCCCAGGCCGATTTATACGGGCCGCGGATCCAGTCGCGGATCTGCGCCGGGGGGGTGCGGAACAGCTCGT
This sequence comes from uncultured Pseudomonadota bacterium, assembly GCA_963780465.1. GTDB lineage: Bacteria > Pseudomonadota > Alphaproteobacteria > Acetobacterales > Acetobacteraceae > Acidocella. Next base: position 280,961 of record CAWACI010000011.1, on the reverse strand, counting down.
CGATGCGGATGTTCCGCGGGTTGCGGGCGCAAGGCTTCTTCGCCATCAGCACCAGCAGGGGCGTGAGAACGGTGCGCGACCAGTAGGAAATTTTCCGCGTGGTGATCGGGAACCAGCTTGGCATCAGCACCAGCTCGACCGGCATCACCGGGCAGGCATCCCAGGGCACGGCGCCGAACAAAGCAAGCTGGATGCGGGTGAACACATTGCTGCGCTCGGCGCCGCCATGCTGCAAAATCAGCGCGCGGGCGCGGACCATATGCGGCGCTTCCGGGTCGTCGCCGATGGCCTTCAGCGCGAAATAGGCTTTGACCGAAGCCGAAATATCGAACTTGCCGCCATGGAAGAGCGGCCAGCCGCCCGGATTGGCGGCATGATCGCCCTGAATACGGCGCAGATACACGCCGATTTTTTGCTGCAGCTCCGGCTCGATACGGTCGAGATAATGCTCCAACAGCACGTATTCAGCGGGAATCGTCGCATCCGCCTCCAGCTCATAAACAAAATGCCCGTCCTGCCGCTGCTCCTGGCGCAGCGAAGCATCGGCGCGGGCGATCGAAAGGTCCAGCATTGCACTCATCCGCGCTGTATAGGCAAATTTTTTTCAGATCCGCCAGGGGCTAAAGCGCAGGGCGGCTCAGGGCGAAATAGGGAAACAGCCGCTTTTTGAAAAAAGCGGCGCAAAAACTTTTGCTCGTTTGGGACTGTGACACCGAAACAGGCACTGCCCAAAAGAGCAAAAATTTTATTAATCTGTGCCGTGCTGGTGTCGCTGCCTCAGGCGCAGAGGAACAAAAATTTTTGCGCCGCTTTTTTTAAAAAGCGGCTGCTTTCCTGTTTCCGCTTATCCTACCGGGTTCAGCAACGCGTCCGCCGCGGCGTTGCCGGAGCGGATTGCGCCCTCGATGGTCGCGGGCAGGCCGGTATCGGTCCAGTCGCCGGCCAGCACCAGGTTCGGGTTTGCCGTGCGCGGCCCGGGGCGGCGGGCGAGCTGTGCGGGGGTGCAGGCGAAGGTGGCGCGCTTCTCCCACACCACGCGGTGCAGCGGCAGTTCCGCCTTCAGGCGGAATGCGGCGCATAATTCCGCCCAGACCCGCGCCGCCATCGCATCGTTGTCGATCCCGGCATAGCGGTTGGCGGCGGAGATGGTGACGGAGAGAATATCCGGCCGCGCGAACACCCATTCGGTGGTCCCGCCGAGCACGCCCCAGAAACCTTCCTGCCCCAGGCTGTGCTTGAAATGCAGGTTGCAGATGGACTCGTATTCATCCGGCACGGTCAGGCCCGGCACCAGCGTGGCGGCGATCCAGGGCGGCACCGCCAGCACCGTCGCCTGGGACGGATTCAGTGCCGTCACCCGCTCGCCGAGCCGGATTTCGGCTCCCCTAGCCTTCAGCCATTCCAGCGCCGGGTCGATGAAGCTCTCCGACAGGCCGGTCCTTGCATAGCGCGGCAGGGCGGCGAAGCCGCCGCGCTCGATGCTCTCCGCCAGCACCGCCCGCAGCGGCGCCGCCGAGGCGATGTCCGGCATGGTGTTGAGTGCGGCGATGGCCAGCGGCTCCAGCAGGTTGCGGTAGAGCGGCCCGTGCCCGACCAGCTTGGCCACCAGGTCGTCCCGCCCCGCCTTGCGCAGTTTCAGCAGCGCCGCGTAATGCCGCAGCCCAGTGCCCGGCACGCGGCGCGCACGGGAGAACACCCACCAGGGAAAGCCCCCCTGGTTCAGCCGCAACTGCCAATGCGCCCCGGATTTCAGGTCGATGAACGGAAACACCGGCTTGGCCGGGCCAGTGAGCGAACGCGCCGCACCGATCCGGTGCAGGTAGGAGAGTGCTGCGATGTTGCCGGACAGCAGCAGGTGATTGCCGTTATCGATGCGGCAGCCGAGCACAGGGTCCACATAAGAGCGCGCCCGGCCGCCGGCGGCCTTCGCCGCCTCGAACAGCACGACATGATGGCCGCGATCGGTGAGCGCGCAGGCGGCGGCAAGGCCGGCCAGGCCGGCGCCGATAACGTGGACGCTCATCTGCCGAGCAGCAGCCGCGCCGCGAGCAGGAGCTTGCGCCATTTCGGCAGCGAGACCCGGCCCTTCGCGTAATCGAAGTTTCGCGCCCGCAGGATCGCCAGCAGCGGCTTGTAGCTCGCCGCCATCATCCGCGCCGGGCGCATCGCCTTATGGTCGGAGCGGGCCATCGCCGCCTCCGCCTCGGCAAATTTTTTCTCCGCCAGATCCGCAAGCCTGGCACAGAGCTTCGGCAAGGCGGGCGCCGCCAGCAGCGTCGCGGGGTCGGGCGCGATGCCGGCCTCGTCCAGGAACTCGCGGGGCAGATAGATGCGGCCGCGCTCGGCATCCTCACCCACATCGCGCAAAATATTGGTGAGCTGCAAGGCGCGGCCGAGCGCGTAGGCGGTCTCCTGCGCGGCCTGGCCGGCATCCCCGAAAATCCGCACCGAGAGCCGGCCGACCGCGGAGGCCACGCGGTCGCAATAGAGGTCGAGCTCGGCGAACGGTGGCGCGATGATCGGCGCACCCGCATCCATCTCCATGCCGTCGATCACGGCGAGAAAATCCTCGCGCCGCAAATCGTAGGTCTGCACCGCGCCACGCAGCACCCTGGTGATGGCATCCGAGGTCTGGCCCAGGAACAGCGCGGCGATGCGCCCCCGCCAATCGTCGAGCGCTGCGCGCTTGGCGGTGAATTCCCCCTCCTCGTCGGCGATGTCATCCACCACCCGGCAGAAGGCGTAGATGCCGTACATCGCATCCCGCCGCGCCGGGGGCAGGATCTTCATGCCGTGATAGAAAGACGTGCCGGCGCTTTTCACCAGAGCGGTGACGTAGTCGATATCCTCCTGGGTCATACGGCGAATCTCAACCCAGCCAGGGTGGCGGCAGCAAAATCGGGCTTGCGCAGCTTCACCCGCATGGCCAGCGGATCGCCGCCTTTCAGATGTTCGGTGAGCCGGCGCGCGAGGGCGCAGATGATCGCGGTCTCGATGCGCAGGCGGCGCGCCTTCACCAGCCGCGGCAGCGCCGCCGCGGCGCGGTTCAGCTCGTCGGTGGCGGCGAGCATCCGGTCGAACACCGCGCGCAAGGCCGGCATGGTCTCCGGCCGCGCCACGTCATCGGTCGAGAGCCCGGCCTCGCGCAGCCAGTCCTGCGGGATGTAGCAGCGGTCCAGGTCGCGCAGATCCTTGGCGCAATCCTGCAAATGGTTGAGCACCTGCAGCGAGGCGCAAAGCGCATCCGAGGGGCCCCAGGTGGCGCGGTCCTCGCCATGCAGCTCGAGCACGTAGCGCCCGACCGGAGCGGCGGAGTAGCGGCAGTAATCCATCAGCTCGGCCCAGCTCGCGTAGCGGTTTTTCACCGCATCCTGGCGGAAGGCCACCAGCAGCTCGCGCGCATAGATCTGGCCCACGCCGGACCGGGAAAGGGACTCGCGCAAGTTTGCCGCACTGGGCGAACCCTCCGCCCGGGCGCCGGTCAGCACCTCCTCCATCGCGTTCAACCGCGCGATCTTCTGCTCGGGCGGGAGCGAAGAACTGTCGGAGATGTCGTCGGCATTGCGGGCGAAGGCGTAATAGGCGTGCACATGCTCGCGCAGCCCCTTGCGGATCAGCCAGGAGCCGACGGGGAAATTCTCGTCGCCGCGATCCTTGCCGGACCAGGATTCGACGTTCGGGTCGGACACCGCCGGGGCGGGGGCGGCGATGTTGTCATTGGCGGTCACGGCGTCGCTCCATAATCACGGCTCTTCCATTTTGCCCCGGTGCCGCGCCAGTAATTCCAGGCCGAGCCGAGTGTCGCCGCCATATAGAACAAGGCGATCAGCGGCAAAACGAAGGCCATCGCCTTCGGCTGGCGGTAGCGCGTCAGGGTGGGGAAATAGCTGACCACCGCCAGCGCGTAGGCGACGAGTCCGGCGACGAAGCGCCAGCCATGGCCGAACAAAATCTCATAGGGGGCGACCAGCCAGACCAGCGCCAGGCCAAGGATCGTGCCCGCCAAAATCAGCCCGGAATAGCGCAATTGGGTAAAGGCGGTGCGGGTGATCATCGCCCAGATATCCGCCACATGCGGGTAGGGGCGGATCGAGGTGGCGAGGCCGGAATGGCCGAGAAAGATCGGGCCGTGTTTTTTCAGCTCGGTCGCCAGCGAGACATCGTCGATCAGCGCGCCCTTGATGCGCTCCAGCCCGCCGATGCGGTTCAGCGCCTCGCGCCGCACCAGCACCGTGCCGCCCGCCGCCGCCGCGGTGGCGCAAAGCGGGTCGTTCACCTGCGCGAACGGGTAGAGCATCTGGAAGAAGTAGATGAAGGCCGGGACCAGAAACCGCTCCGGCCAGGAGCTGCAGTTCAGCCGCACCATCTCCGAGACCATGTCCACACGCGGGCTGAGCAGCCGCGCCACCAGCGAGGAGAGGTGCCGGCGGTCATGGGTGATGTCGGCATCGGCGAAGAGCAGAATTTCCGCGCCGCTGGCGGCCACACCCTGGCTCAGCGCCCAGAGCTTGCCGGACCAGCCGGCAGGCTTCTTCTGGCCGGTGATGATGGTGAGCTTCTCATGGCTGCCCGCGAGCGCCGCCGTGCCGTCGGTGGAGTTGTCGTCCACCAGAATCACGCGGAACGGGCCGGCGTAATCCTGCGCCACCAGCGAGGCGATCACCGGGCCAATCGTCTCCGCCTCGTCGCGGGCCGGGATGATGATGTCCACCGCCGGCAATGCGCCGGGCAGCGCCGGCGGCAGTTCCGGTGCCGACTTCCAGAAATCGCCGTGCCGGAAGAACAGATAGAGCCAGACGAGCAGAGCCAGTGTCGCGATCATAGATAGCCTTCCGCGCGGAACCAGGCGAGCGCGCCGGCCACCGCTTCGGCGGCGGGGCGCGGCCTGTAGCCAAGCTCTCGCACCGCCTTGGCGGAGGAGAAAAACATCTTTTTCCGGGCCATGGCCAGGATATCGGGCGTCATCAACGGCGGCTTGCCGGTGACATTGGCAATACGCTCCATCGCCCAGGCCAGCGGCATCAGCGGCGCGATCGGCAGCCGCAAGCTGGGCGCCTTCCGCCCAGCCTGCTGCGCGATCATCGCCAGCAGCTCGCGCAGCATCAGGTTTTCCGACCCCAGAATATAGGCCTCGCCGGAGACGCCCTTTTGCAGCGCCAGCAGATGCCCGGCGGCGACATCGTCCACATGCACCACGTTCAGCCCGGTATCGACAAAAGCCGGCATTTTGCCCCGCGCGGCATCCAAAATCATCTGCCCGGTCGGGGTGGGCTTCACGTCGCCGGGGCCAACCGGGGCGGCAGGATTGACGATAACGATGTTTTGACCGGCGGCCGCCAGCGCCCGCATTGCCTGCTCGGCATCGTATTTAGACTTTTTATATGCGCCGGCATGGTGCTCGGGCTTGATCGGCGTCGCCTCGTCGGCCGGGCCGCCATCCGCGCGCAGGCCAAGGGCGGCGACCGAGCTGGTATAGATACTGCGCTCCACCCCGGCGGCGGCGGCGGCGCTGAGCAGGGCCACGCTGCCATCGATGTTGACGCGGCGCATCGCCGCCTCGTCCGGCACCCAGAGCCGGTAATCGGCGGCGACATGGAACAGGTAGCGGCAGCCTTGCAGGGCCGGGGCGAAGGTCGCGGGGTCGGCGAGGTCGAGCGTCACCAACTCGGCGGGAATCCCGGCCAGGTTGCGGCGGTCGCTGCCGGCCCGGGCGGTCAGGCGCAGACGATGCCCGGCCGCCGCCAAGGCGCGCGCCACCGCGGCGCCGACGAACCCGGTCGCCCCCGTCACCAAAGTCAGATCACCCTGCCCCAAGCCTCACCCCGTGGTTCACAAGCTACGAAACCAGCGCCATATACCGCGCAAGCCGTGCTGCTGTAGAACGCATTGCGGCCGTTGGTGCAACCTGAGGAAAGATGATGAGCGAGTCAGCCGTCGCAACTGCCGATTACAACGCGCGCCACTGGGATTACCCGGTGCCAGGCAAGATCAAGATCGGCGCGGACGACCATTTCAAGATGCTGACGCAGCTGCTGAAGGCCACCTACAACCCGTATAAGCCCGCGGTGCTGAACTGGCCGAAGCTCGACCCGGAGACCCTGCAGCGCATCACCTCGCTGCCGATCTGGGACATCGCCGTGCAGACCGAGATCAAGGCCTCCATGCGCATCGAGGCCTTCGCCAAGACGGTGAAGAGCGAGGCGCTGCGCCAGGCGCTGCTGCACATGGCCGCCGAGGAATCCCGCCACCGCGACGTTCTGTCCCGCCTGGTCGCCGCCTATGACATCCCGATGCAGCCGGAGGAGGACTACCAACTGCCGAATGACGCCGAATGGGGCTTCATGGTCACCGGCTATTCCGAATGCATGGACAGCTTCTTCGCCTACGGCCTGTTCGAGATGGCGCGCCGCTCCGGCTTCTTCCCCGCCGAGCTGGTCGAGACCTTCGAGCCGGTGGTGCAGGAGGAAGGCCGGCATATCCTGTTCTTCACCAACTGGGTCGCCTGGCACAAGGCGACCATGCCGCTCTGGCGCCGCCCGTATTTCGCGCTGAAGACCGCCGCCGTCTGGGCGTTCCTGATCTGGGAGCGCATCGGTATCGCCCGCAGCGTCGACGGGCTGGAAGGGGCCGACGCCAATTTCACCATGAACGGCTCGAAGGCGCTGAGCGACGAGATGGACCCGGCGGTGCTGATCGATATCTGCCTCGAAGAGGACAAAAAGCGCATGGCCGGCTACGACAAGCGCCTGCTGCGCCCCACCACCATGCCGCGCCTGGCGCGCATCGCCCGTATTTTCATCCGACCAAAGAAGAAGCCTTGAAACAAAAACTCCGTCTGCTGCCGGCCATCCTCGCTCTGGCCGGAATCGCCGTGGTGACCGCTCTTGTCATCTATTACGGCGCCGGGGACGTGCTGCGCGTGCTCACCTCGGTGCGTGCCTCCGGCTTCGTCCTGTACATCATCGCCCAGCTGGGCATCACGCTGGGGCTCGGCCTGTGCTGGCGGATGCTGCTGCGCAGCCGCCAGCGCGGCAGTTACTGGCTCTGCACCTGGGGCCGGCTGGTGCGCGACGCCACCGGCGAGTTCCTGCCCTTCAGCCAGGTCGGCGGCTATGTTCTGGGGGCGCGGGTGATCACCCTGGGCGGGGTCGACGCCACCCATGCCACCGCCTCCACGCTGGGCGACATCACCACGGAATTTCTCGCCCAGCTGGTGTTCGTCGGCGCCGGATTGTCGATCCTCTCGCGCCTCGCCCCCGGCAGCGCGCTGCTGCTGCCGGTCACCATCGGCCTCAGTGTCGCCGTGCTCATGGGGGTGGCGCTGGTACTGGTGCAGCACGGCAGCGGCGCCAAACTGTTCCGCGGCCTGGCGACAAAGATCGCCGGCACCGCCGGCGAGGGCGCGGCCATGAGCATCGCCAAGCTGCAGGAATCTCTCACCATCATGTATGGCGAGCGCGACCGGCTCGCCTGGTCGGCGTTCTTCCACCTCGTCTGCTGGTTCGGCACCGCCACCGCCTCCTATATCGGCTTCCACGCGCTCGGCGTGAATATCACCTATCTCGACGCGATCTGCATCGAGGCGATGCTGCACGCGATCATGGCGCTGGCCTTCTTCATCCCCGGCCGGGTGGGCATCCAGGAAGCCGCCTATACCGCGCTCGGCGGCATTTTCGGCGTGCCGCCGGATATCGCACTGTCGCTCTCGCTGATGCGCCGGGCGCGGGATTTCGTCATCGCCGTGCCGGTGTTGCTGATCTGGCAGGGGATCGAGGCGAAGCGGCTGAAATCGACGATCTAGAGGCTGAAAGAAAGCGGCCGCTTTTTAAAAAAAGCGTTTTTTTGCTCCTTTGGGACTGTGGTGTTGAAACCGGCACGGCCCAGGAGCAGAAGAGTTTTTTTGCTTCTTTTTGTTCACAAAAAGAAGCCTTCCTCTTCATTCCATTGCTGTTTCGTTAAGAAACCGCGCAGCGGCTTGTTCGCGCCGGCGTCACCGCCAATGTGTTGATCATCAGCACACTGGAGGCAACGAATGTCGATTCTTGGATGGATTGTGCTCGGACTGATCGCCGGCTGGATCGGCAGCAACATTGTCGACAATGGCGGGCGCGGCCCCTTGATGGACATCGTGCTCGGCATCGTCGGCGCCGTCGTTGGCGGCGCCATCTTCAACGCGCTGGGGGCGCTCCCGGTCACCGGCTTCAATCTCTACAGCCTGTTTGTGGCGGTGATCGGCGCGGTGGTCGTGCTGGTCATCTATCACGCGATCCTGGGCCGCCGACGGATCTGAAGGGAAGGCTTCTTTTTGTGAACTGGGCCGTGCTTGCTTCAGCGCCCCAGTCCCAAAGGAGCAAAAAACCGCTTTTTTCCAAAAAAAGCGGCTTCTTTTTTGCTCCCACTTCAGCCTATCACGCTCCAGCGGCCAGCAGGCCCGGCACAATTCCACAGGGCGGAGCAAAACATGCAGCGGGCGGATCTGGCCGCAAAATTGCGGACTATGCGCCTGGTGTTCGGCATGGGCGGGGTCGGGCTCTCGGTCTGGGCGATGACCGTGCCCTACACAAAGCTCCGCTTCCATCTCGATGACGGCACGCTCGGGCTGATGCTGCTGGCCGGCGGCAGCGGCGGCATACTCTGCATGCCCTTCGCCGGCATGGCGGTGGCGCGCTGGGGCAGCCGCAAGGTTATCCTCGCCACCGGCGCAGTGTTCGGCCTGCTGCTGCCGGCGCTGAGCACGGTGCCGACACCCGCCGCCTTCACCGCATTGCTGCTGCTCTACGGCGCGCTGTTCGGCGCGCTGGACATCGCCATGAACGCGCAAGGCGCTGTGATCGAGCGGCTCAGCACGCGGCGGCAGATGTCGGGCTTCCACGCCTGCTACAGCCTGGGTAGCCTCGCCGTCACGGTGCTGACCAGCCTGCTGCTCCGCGCCGGACTCTCCTACCCCGCCTGCGCCACGCTCGACACCGCGCTGGTGCTGGCCATCCTCACCCAGACGAACAAACTGGTGCCAAAAACCGGGGAAGCACCGGCCGGCCCACCCTTCGCTTTGCCCAACCGCGCCAGCCTGGCGCTCGGCCTGTGCTGCTTCGCCTGCTTCCTCACCGAAGGAGCCGCCACCGACTGGAGCGCCATCTTCCTGCGCTTCTCGCGCGGCATGCCGCTCGCCACCGCAACGCTCGGCTACGCCGCCTTCGCCGTGGCCGCGACCGGCGCCCGCCTGCTCGGCGACCGCGTGGTCATGCGCCTGGGGGCTGCCACCGTCACCCGGCTCAGCTGCGCCGTGGCCATCGCCGGGCTGCTGCTCGCCGTGCTGGTGCCCTCCGGCCTCGCCGGCATCATCGGCTTCGGCCTCGTCGGCTTCGGCACCGGCAATATCGCCCCGCTCATCTTCAGCGCCGCCGCACGCATCAAAGGCCTGGCCGCACACCACGCCGTGCCCGCCGTCGTCGGCGTCGGCTACGCCGGATTCCTCACCGGCCCGGTGCTGATCGGCCTGATCTCCAACCATCTCGGCCTCGGTACCGCATTGCTGATGAACGCCGTGCTGCTGGCCGGGCTATTTTTTGCCGCTAAGGCAGTGGCAGTTTAAGGAGCTTCTGATTGTCTCCAGATCTACTTACTCGTTAGTGTAGAACACACACATTTCACCCAATTCCGGAATGATCCTTTAATGCCGACAATCGTTTTGGACTGCCCGCATTGCAATGTTGACAAAATGACGTTTGATGTACTTGGGTCGAGTGCTTCTGACCTTTGGCTTCCTCGTTGGAAAAGAATTTCCATCGCCGCTTCTTGTCGTCACTGCGAACGAATCGCAGAAGCCATAATCCCTTATGACCCGTATAATTCAGATCTCAGCCGAGAAATACATAGGGAACTTCAATCTGAGAAAGGAGATTTAACGAAATTTCATAATGCCAACTTTATTTCACCACCGCGACAAAACCATCAGCCCAAAAATACATATCCCCAAATGTTCAACGAGCATTTTTGCAAGGAGAACAAAACCGCCTCCAAAAAAACTCAGATGCCGCAGGCACAATGTATCGAAAGGCGCTTGATATAGCGACGAAGGAGAAGATGCCCGGTACGAAAGACATGCTGAGCGCGCGTCTACGAAAAATGCAAGCTACCGGAATGCTTACGACCGAAATAGCTGACTGGGCAGACTATATAAGACTACTCGGAAACGAAGCCGCTCACGACGAAAAAGAACCGGAGCAGCAAGAAATCGATGACCTCGCAAATCTCACCCGAATGACCTTGGTTTATCTGCTTGAAATGCCGGAGCGCGTTAGACGTCTGCGAGAAAAAGGGAATGAAGCCATTTAATTGTTCGACGGCCATTGTCGCATTAAATCCGGCGGGGTTGAGGGGCGGAGCCCTCATGGGGTTGTAGGGGCGAAGCCCCTACCCTGCCCGCCGCCGTCCCGCCGTCTCCGTCCCCAAAACCACCCCCGGCTTGCAAAGTGAGCCGAACTCCATAACATCGCGCTCATGTCCGGCTTTACTCCCCGGGTGAAGGCCGTGCTTGGCCCCACCAACACCGGCAAGACGCATCTGGCGATTGAGCGTCTTCTGGGTCACTCGTCCGGCATCATCGGGTTTCCGTTGCGGCTGCTGGCGCGGGAGAACTATGACCGGATGGTGGCGCGCAAGGGCATTCGCAATGTTGCGCTGATCACGGGTGAGGAGAAGATTGTCCCGCCGGGGGCCAAATGGTTTTCCTGCACGGTGGAGGCGATGCCGCTGGACCGCCGGGTTGAGTTTGTGGCGGTGGACGAGATCCAGCTTTGTGCTGATCCGGACCGGGGGCATGTGTTCACCGACCGTCTGCTGCATGCGCGCGGCATGGTGGAGACGATGTTTCTGGGTGCGGAGACCATCCGCAAGCTGTTGAAGAGATTGATCCCGGATGCCGAGATCGAGACCCGCCCGCGGCTTTCCGAGCTGAGCTATGCGGGGCCGGTGAAATTATCACGCCTGCCGCCGCGCTCGGCGGTGGTGGCGTTCTCGGCAGCGGAGGTTTACGCGATTGCCGAGGCGGTGCGCCGCCGGCGTGGCGGCTGCGCGGTGGTGATGGGCAGGCTTTCGCCCCGCACGCGCAACGCGCAGGTGGCCTTGTACCAGGAGAAGGAGGTTGATTTCCTGGTGGCGACGGACGCCATCGGCATGGGGCTGAACATGGATGTGGACCATGTCGGCTTTGCCGGTTTGTCGAAATTCGACGGGCACCGGCCGCGGCTGCTGATGGCGCCGGAGGTGGCGCAGATCGCCGGGCGGGCGGGGCGCGGCATGCGCGACGGCACGTTTGGCGTGACCGCGGATTGTCCGCCTTTGGGCGAGGAGCTGGTCTCGGCGGTGGAGATGCATGCCTTCGAGCCGCTGGAGCAGTTGTGCTGGCGCAATTCGGCGCTGGATTTTTCCTCGGTGCATGCGCTGCTGGACAGCCTGATGGCGCCGCCGAGCAAGCCCGGCCTGGTGCGCGGCCAGGATGCGACCGATCTGCTCACCCTGGCGGCGCTCAACACCGATGCGGACATCGCCAAGGCAGCGCAGGGCCGGGCGGCGACGCGGCTGTTGTGGGAGGCCTGCCAGATCCCGGATTTCCGCAAACTGGCGACCGATGCGCATGTAAAGCTCTGCGGCCGGGTGTTTGGCCATCTGCGCGGCAGCGGCGGTTTGCCGGAGGCCTGGGTGCGCGCCGAGATCGAGGCTCTGGACAAGATCGAGGGCGACATCGATACCCTGATGCAGCGGCTAACGGATGTTCGCGTTTGGGCGTATATAACGGCCAGGGCGGACTGGATGAAGGACGCCGCGCCCTGGGCCAGGCGTGCACGCGAGGTGGAGGACAGGATCTCCGACACGCTGCATGTGAAGCTGATGGCGCGGTTTGTGGATAAGAGGGCAGCACATTTGACGAGACGGCTTGAAGATTCTGAGGCGGAAGAGCTCCAGGCGGTGGTTTCCACCCGCGGTGTGGTGCTGGTGGAGGGCCATGAGGTCGGCCGCGTGGAGGGGTTCGTGTTCCATCCCGACCCGGCAACCCAGGGGGCCGAGAAAAAGCTGGTGCTGCGCGCGGCGCGGCGGGCTTTGGGGCAGGAGATGCCACGGCGGATCGTGCGTGCGGAGACCGCCGCCGATGACGCGTTCAGCCTCACCGAGGACCGGCATGTGGTCTGGGAAAGCGCGAAGATCGCCAAGCTCCGCAAGGGGCCCAGCCTGCTGAAGCCGGCGGTGGAGATCGTCCATTCCGAGTTTCTCGACGGGCTGGCGCGCGAGCAGCTGCGGGCGCGGCTCAGCGCCTATCTCACCGCGGAGATGACCAAGCGGCTCGGCCCGCTGCTGACGGCGATGGAGGACCCGGCGCCGGAGCTGCGCGGGATCATGTTCCGCCTGGGCGAGGATTCCGGCGTGATGCCGGCGGAGCCGGTCGCGCACGAGCTGCGCCCGGTGCTGAAAAAAGCCGGGCTCGATGCCGGGCGTTTCGCGCTCTATATGCCGGCGGTGCTCAAGCCCGGCGCTGCCTGGCTGCGGGCACTGCTCTGGGGCGTGTGGCACGACCGCAACCCGCCGGAACTGCCGGCGCCGGGGCTCGTCTCCGCGCCGATGCCCGGCAACTGGGGCGCCGATTTCGCGCTCAGCATGGGCTGGCTGCCGGCCGGCCCGGTGATGGTGCGGCTCGACGTGGCGGAGCGGCTGGTGCGCGAGATGCACTATATGGTGCGCAAGCATCCGGTGCTGCTGCCGCCCAATCTCGGCTCGCGCATGGGGCTGAAGCCGGACCAGCTCTCCCCGGTGTTGCATGTGCTTGGCTTCCGGGTGATCCCGGCCGCCACTTTGGGCGAGAAATATTTTGGCCCGCCGGCCCCGCCGATGCTCGGCCGCCGCCGCATGGAGCCCCGCCCCGACGCACCGGCCGCCAGGCCGGCGCCGGGTGCCAAGGGCCAGACCCGGCCGGCCAAGCAGGCCGCGCCGAAGCCGGTGGAAAAACCGGTGGAGGTGTCCGAGGACAGCCCCTTCGCGGCGCTGGCGGCGTTGCGGAAAATGGTCCGGTAAGGGGCAGAAGGAAGCGCTTCTTTTTTGAAAAAAAAAGAAGCAAAAAACTTTTTTTTTAAACTGGGCCTTGGGGGTTTCACCGCCAAGGGCCCCATTTAGCGAAAAGTTTTGCGCCGCTTTTGAGGAGCATGATGGACGATGAGGATACCGGCTGGCAACGGCTGGATAAGTTCCTGTTCTACGCAAGGTTCTGCAAAACGCGGGCGGTGGCCGCTTCACTCATCGCCTGCGGCGGACTGCGCCTCAACCGCCAGCCGGTCGAAAAACCGCATGCCAGGCTCCGCCCCGGCGATGTCCTCACTCTGCCGCTGCCGCGCGGCGTGGTGGTGATCGAGGTGCTGGGCCTGGCCAAGCGCCGCGAAGGTGCGCCGCTGGCGCAGACGCTGTATAAGGAAATTGTGTCTGGGTAAGGGAAAGCAGCCGCTTTTTGAAAAAAGCGGCGCAAAAACTTTTGCTAATGTGGGACAGTGGCGCTGAAACACGCACGGCCCAGTTTAAAAAAGTTTTTTTGCTACTTTTTGTTCACAAAAAGCAGCCTTCCTTGCCGACGCGCCGCCTGCTTGCGTAAATGCCGAGCCTCGCGCATACCCGGCGCATAATTTTGGGGTGGGCCGCAGCGCCGGCGCACCGACACGCTATGGAGAGTGCCTGATGACCTATGTGGTCACCGAAAACTGCATCAAGTGCAAATACATGGACTGCGTCGAGGTCTGCCCGGTCGACTGCTTCTATGTCGGCGAGAATATGCTGGTCATCCACCCGGATGAATGCATCGATTGCGGCGTGTGCGAACCGGAATGCCCGGCCGAGGCGATTTTGCCAGACAGCGACGACCGCGCCACCGCCTGGGCCGAGCGCAACCGCGACTTCGCCAAGAGCTGGCCGAACATCACCCGCAAGGGCACCGCACCCGCCGATGCCGACGAGTGGAAGGACAAGCCTGGCAAAGAGGCGCTGCTCTCGCCGAATCCCGGCACGCCGTAAGGCCGTTTCCGGCTGCCCGTGACGGGAGGCCAAAACTCTGCTATACTATTGCATCAGAACCGGGTGCGGCGTGGGTCGCGCCCGGTTTACGATTGTAGCGGAGTGGGTATGAGCGAGAAGCAGAAAACCATGGCGGCGAAAAAACCCGCCAAACTCGACGATGCGGCGGATGACGTGACCGCCCCCCCCAAAGCCAAGGCCCCTGAAAACTCAGCCGCGAAAGCCGCCGCACCGGCCCCCATCACCCATGGCGGCGTGCCCGCCGGCCCGATGCGCCCAATGGCGCCGCCGCGCGCCATGGCCAAGGCGGAAATCTTCGTCGATGGCGATTACGTGGTGTACCCAACCCATGGCGTCGGCAAGGTCGAGCGCATCGCCACCGAGGAGATCGCCGGCCACACGCTGGAGCTGATCCACATCACCTTCGACGAAAACCGCATGACCCTGCGCGTGCCCACCAACAAGGCGCGCACCGCAGGCCTGCGCAAGCTCGCCTCGCCCAAGCAGTTCGACGACGTGCTCGCCGTGCTGAAAGGCCGCGCGCGCATCAAACGCACCATGTGGTCGCGCCGCGCCCAGGAATACGAGGCGAAAATCAACTCCGGCGACCCGGCGGCAATCGCCGAGGTGGTCCGCGACCTGCACCGCAATGCCGGCCAGCCGGACCAAAGCTTCTCCGAACGCCAGATCTACGAATCCGCCCTGGACCGCCTGGCCGCCGAATACGCCGCGCTGGAAAAAACCGACAAGGCCACGGCGATCGAACGGCTGATCGCGCATTTGAAGTCGGAATAAGGAAGTGAGGCCAAGGGGCGCTGCCCCTTGGAACCCCGCGAAGGGCTGAGCCCTTCGGAACCCGTTAATTTGGGTTCCGGGCTAAGGCGGCTATTCGGGGGATAAAAATAAGATTTTTGCTGATGCTTGGGGTTGCAAGTTTGTTGCCCCCGACGGCTGATCCAGAGACAGAACCAGCCTAAAATTCAGGGGTCTGGGGCCTCCCGGCCCCAGCGGGGTCGTCGGCCCGAAGGGCCGCCGGTTAGCTAACTGGCGCGCCTTTGACGCGACGGGCAGCGCCCCTGGCCTTCCCCGCCTTCACCCCTCCGTGCGGATCGCCGCGGCCTTCACCTCATCGTCCACCAGCTCCGCGAACGTCGCGAAATTAGCCTCGAACAGCTTGACCAGTGCTGCTGCGGCCTTGTCATAGGCGGTTTTGTCGGCCCAGGCGGTGCGGGGGTCGAGCACCTCGCCCGGCACGCCGTTCACATGTTCGGGGATCTGCAGGCCGAAGAACGGGTCGGCGCGGTAGGCCGCATCGTCCAGTTCGCCGGCCAGAGCGGCGCGGAGCAGAGCGCGGGTATGGGCGATCGACATACGCTTGCCGGTGCCGTAGGCGCCGCCGGTCCAGCCGGTATTCACCAGCCAGCACGAGGCCCCGTATTGTTTGATGAACGCCTGCAGCAGCTTGCCGTAGACCTGCGGGTGGCGCGGCAGGAAGGGCGCGCCGAAGCAGGTGGAGAAGGTGGCCTGGGGTTCGGCGCCGAGCCCCTTTTCGGTGCCAGCGACGCGGGCGGTATAGCCGGAGAGGAAATGGTACATCGCCTGCGCCGGGTTCAGCCGGGCGATCGGCGGCAGCACGCCGAACGCGTCGGCGGTGAGCATGACGATGTTTTTCGGGATCGCCCCACGTCCGCACAGCTCGACATTCGGGATGAACTCGACGGGGTAGCAGGAGCGGGTGTTCTCGGTGAAGGCGGTGTCGGTGAGGTCGAGATGCCCCTGCGGATCGGCCACCACATTCTCCAGCACGGCGCCGAAGCGGTGCGAGGCGGCCCAGATCTCCGGCTCGTTCTTCTGGCAGAGATTGATCACCTTGGCGTAGCAGCCCCCTTCGAAATTGAACACGCCATCTGCGCTCCAGCCATGCTCGTCATCGCCGATCAGCCGGCGGGCCGGGTCCGAGGAGAGGGTGGTCTTGCCGGTGCCGGACAGGCCGAAGAACAAAGCGGTGTCGCCATCGGTGCCGATATTCGCCGAGCAGTGCATCGGCAGCACGCCGCGCTCGGGCAGGATCCAGTTCATCACCGTGAAGATCGATTTTTTGATCTCGCCGGCATATTCGGTGCCGGCGATGACGATGGTCTTTTCCGCGAAAGAGAGGGCGATGGCGGTGGTGGAGCGCACGCCATCGATCGCCGGATCGGCCTCGAAATCCGGCGCGTGCAAGATCACGTAATCCGGCACGAAGCCCGGCATTTCCGAGGCCGGCGGGCGGATGAACATGTTGCGCGCGAACAAAGCGTGCCAGGCGCCGGTGGTGACCAGGCGCACCCGCACACGGTGGCCGGGATCGGCGCCGGCATACAGGTCCTGGGTGAACAGCTCACGGCCCTGCAGATAGGCCTGGACGCGGGCTTTCAGGATGGCGAATTTCTGCTCGGGAAGCTTCTGGTTGATCTTGCCCCACCAGACATCCCTGGTTGTGGCGGGCTCGTCGACCACGAATTTGTCGGCGACCGAGCGGCCGGTATGCACGCCGGTGCGCACGATCAGCGCGCCATCGGCGGAGAGCCGGCCTTCGCCCTTGCGCAGCGCATGCGTGATCAGGGCCGGCGCGGCGAGATTGGCATGCAGCGACGCGGCGACGCGTATGCCGGTGCCGGCAAGGGGAACAGAGTCACGGAGGGGGGGCAGATTGCTCATATGATTCACTGTCGTTCCTCGGCTCGTTTCTGATTGTCTCTCCATTCATAAGCAGACGGGACCTGGGCTTCAACCATTACGATTATGGAGAAACATATAAGTTTCCTGGTGCAGTGCAGCGATTTGCAGCGATGCCGCCGCCGCGAACCCGCCAACGTAGTAGGCTTCGTCGATCTGCAGCGTCCAAAAGTTAAAATCGGTAAACCCAGCATATAATTTGGCGTAAGGATGCGTTGTTAAATAGGCGTCGCGGACGGCCGGATCCTGGGTGGGACTCGCCGTGCCGAGCAGGGAAAGACGCGGCGTGGTCTGCGGGTTTTCATCCGCGGCAACGCCGGTGACGAGCAAGGCGCAGCGCGGATCGGCGCGCAGATGCCTTGTATGGGCCGAAAGTTCGGAGAGCAGCAGCACCACTTGCCCCTCCGGCCCGAGCGCCGGGGTAACCAGCGCGGCATAGGGCCGCCCGTTCTCCGTGGTCGCCAGCGTGCCGCTGCGCGCGGCGCATAAAAGGGCGGCGGCCTCCCGGGCAAAATTGCGCTCTTGATTTGCTGCCATAATCCGGTCACTCCACACTGCACATGTATCTGCAATGCAGATACGCTTACCCAACGCCGTCCCTCGGAAGTATGAGCCGCAGCCGATGAAACATACAATCGCCCTGGTTGATGACGACCGTAACATCCTGACCTCCGTGCAGATGACGCTGGAGCAGGAGGGTTTCGAGGT
The DNA here is from genome assembly GCA_963780465.1 of uncultured Pseudomonadota bacterium. Lineage (GTDB taxonomy): Bacteria > Pseudomonadota > Alphaproteobacteria > Acetobacterales > Acetobacteraceae > Acidocella. The sequence goes on along the minus strand of CAWACI010000011.1, from coordinate 263,486 downwards.
GCGGACCTTCACCGACGGCGAGTCCGCGCTGCAGGCCCTGCTCGCCAAGCCGGCCGATCTCGCGGTGCTGGACATCAAGATGCCGCGCATGGACGGGATGGAGCTGCTGCAAAAACTGCGCGCCCGCTCGGCGATGCCGGTGATCTTCCTCACCAGCAAGGATGACGAGTTGGACGAGCTGATGGGGCTGCGCCTCGGCGCCGATGACTACATCACCAAGCCGTTCAGCCAGCGTTTGCTGCTGGAGCGCATCCGCGCGCTGCTGCGCCGCAACGAGAGCTCCAAGGCCGAAGGCTCGGGTGTTGCGCCGGCCAGCGTCATCACCCGCGGCCAGCTGACCCTGGACGAGACCAAGCATCAATGCCTGTGGAAGGGCCAGGACATCCAGCTGACTGTGACCGAGTTCCTGCTGGTGAAGGCGCTGGCGGCGCGGCCGGGCATGGTGAAGTCGCGCGACCAGCTGATCGACGCCGCCTACGGCGAGAACGTGTATGTGGACGACCGCACGATCGACAGCCATGTGAAGCGGCTGCGCAAGAAATTCCGCAACCAGGACGAGGAATTCGACCAGATCGAAACCCTGTACGGCATCGGCTACCGGTACAAGGAGGCGTGATCGCCGCGCGGTCGGGAGCATCCCATGGCTAGGCGGCTGCGCGTCTCGCGCCTCCTGCGCGACATATTGCTGGTGAACCTGCTGCCCGTGGCGCTGATCTTCGCCGCACTGTTCTATCTCGACCAGTACCAGCAGGGGCTGCTCACCGCCGAGGTGGCGGCCTTGCGCGAACAGGCGCGGATCTATGCCGGCGCGCTGTCGCAGAGCGCGGTGCAGGACAGTGCCGGCGGCCAGGCGGCGCTGAACCCGGACCTCGCCCAGCCGCTGCTGTTCCAGCTCACCGAGCCGACGCCCAACGCCCAGGCGCTGATCTACGGGCCGGATGGCACGCTGATCGCCAATTCCCGGGTGCATCCCGGCGCCAATGGCGCGATCATCACCACCCCGCTTTCCGCCCCGCCCCCGCCCGGCCTGTTCAACCGGCTGGTCAGCTATCTCTACGACCATCTGGCCGGCTCGCTCGCCAGCGGCGCGGAGACCGGCATCGTCGGCTCAGGTGCCGGCGAGAACCCGGACACGTTGGGCTGGCAGCCCGATGCACGCCAGGCCCTGCAGCTCACCGACACCAATCCCGGCCAGGAAGCCGCCCCCTTCGTGCGGCGCGACGCGCAGCACCAGCTGCTGATCACCGTCGCCGAGCCGATCCAGCACGCGCAGCAGAATGTCGGCACCGTGCTGCTGACGCGCGAGGCGAACGAGGTGGACCGCGCGGTGCTGGCAATCCGCATCTCCATCCTCGGCCTGTTCGCGCTGGCTTTGGGGCTCACCGTCATCGTCTCGCTCTACCTCGCCCGCACCATCGCCAGCCCGATCCTGCGCCTGGCCAATGCGGCGGCGCTGATGCGCGAGGGCCGGGCACGGACCGAGGCGCTGCCGCAGCGCGTCAGCGGCCGCAACGACGAGATCGGCACGCTGGCCCGGGCGCTGGAGAGCTCCGCGCAGGCGCTCTGGGCGCGGATGGACGCGATCGAGCAGTTCGCCGCCGATGTCAGCCACGAGATCAAGAACCCGCTCTCCTCGATCCGCTCGGCGATCGAGACCCTGTCGCGCGTACAGGACCCGACGCGCGCCTCCCGGCTGCTCGCCATCATCACCCAGGACGTGGCGCGGCTGGACCGGCTGATCACCGATATTTCCGACTCCTCGCGGCTGGATTCCGAACTGTCCCGCGCAGCACCTGAGCTGGTGGACATGGCGCGGATGATGGCGACGCTGGCGGAAATCCACGACGCCACGCGCAAGGAAAACGGGCCGCTCATGGTGGTGGACGCGCCGCCCGCCGGGCTGCTGGTGCTGGGCTCGGAACACCGGCTGGTGCAGGTGCTGCGCAACCTGATCGGCAACGCCATCTCCTTCAGCCCGGCCAATGGCACGATCTGGCTGCGCGGGCGCGAGACCGGCGGCATCGTGGAACTGGCGGTGGAGGATGAGGGCCCGGGCATTCCCGACGGCAAGCTGGACGGGATTTTCGACCGTTTCTACTCCGAACGGCCGCAAAGCGAGCAATTCGGCAGCCATTCCGGCCTCGGCCTGTCGATCTCGCGGCAGATCGTCGAGGCGCATCACGGCCGCATCGCCGCGGAAAACCGGCGCGACGAGGATGGCACGGTGCTGGGCGCGCGGTTCGTGATCCGGTTGCCGAAGGCGGAGGGGTGAAACGCTTAGATTAAATCAGGAAGCGCTTCTTTTTTGAAAAAAAAGACGCAAAAAATTCTTCTGCTCCTGGGCCGTGCTGTTGTCGCTGCCACAGCCCTAGGGCGGCCGCTTGGGGCGATGAAAGCAACCACCCAAGCACCAGCATAAAGCTTAAAAAATTTTTAAACTGAGCCGTGCCGGTTTCACCGCCACGGGCTCAAACGAGCAAAAGTTTTTGCGCCGCTTTTTTCAAAAAGCGGCGCCTTCATGCTTCGCCTTAAGCCGCCAGCAGCGCCAGCACCCGTGCCGCGTCTTCCTGCCTACATATCAACAAATCCGGCAGATACGGGTCGGCATTGTTATAGACCAAAGGCGTGCCGTCGATGCGCGAGACGTGCAGCCCGGCGGCGAGCGCCACGGCGGCGGGGGCGCAGTTGTCCCATTCGTACTGGCCGCCGGAATGCAGGTAGATATCCGCCTCGCCGCGCAGGATCGCCATGGTTTTGGCGCCCGCCGAGCCCATCGGCACCAGCTCGGCATCCAGCGCTTTTGCCACCGAGACGGCCTCGGCGGCGGGGCGGGTGCGGCTCACCAGCATTCTGCGCCGCGCCGGTGCAGGTGGGATTGTTTGCCCGGGGGCAGAAACATAGGTGACGCCCAGGCCTGGCAGCGCCACGGCGCCGGCCACCGGCACGCCGTCGACGGCGAGGGCCACATGCACCGCCCAATCGGTCCGCGCCTCGCCATATTCACGCGTGCCGTCCAGCGGGTCGACGATCCAGACCCGGCTGGCGGAGAGGCGGACGGGGTTGTCCTGTTCCTCCTCGGAGAGCACGGCATCCTCCGGGCGCTGCGCCGCCAGGGCCGCCATGATGAAGGCGTTGGCGGTGCGGTCCCCTGCCCTGCCCAGCGCCTTGCCGGCGAACAGGCCGGAGCGCTGCAGCTCCAGCAGCAGGTTGCCGGCGGTCGCCGCGATCCGCCCCGCCAGATCCACATCGGTGGACTGGAGCAGAAACTCGCTCATGGGATCAGCGTCTCGACGATCAGGTCGGCGGCCTCTTCCGGCGTCATGTTCGTGGTGTCGATGCGTATTTCGGCGGCGGTCGGCGGCTCGTAGGGGCTGTCGATGCCGGTGAAGTTCTTCAGCTGGCCGGCGCGGGCCTTTTTGTACAGGCCCTTCACGTCGCGCGCCTCGGCCTCGGCCAAGGGCGTGTCGATGAAGATCTCGATGAACTCGCCCGGCGGCCATCATGTCGCGCACCATCTGCCGCTCGGCGCGGAACGGGCTGATGAAGGCGGTGAGCACGATCAGCCCGGCATCGGTCATCAGCTTCGCCACCTCGCCGACGCGGCGGATGTTCTCCACCCGGTCGGCCTCGGTGAAGCCGAGGTCCTTGTTGAGCCCGTGGCGCACATTGTCGCCGTCGAGCAGGAAGGTGTGGCGGTTCATGCGCACCAGCCTCTTCTCGACCAGATTGGCGATGGTGGACTTGCCCGCGCCCGAGAGACCGGTGAACCACAGCACCGCCGGCTTCTGGTTCTTCAGCCCCGCATGCGTCTCGCGGCCCACATCGAGCGCCTGCCAGTGCACGTTCTGCGAGCGGCGCAGCGAGAAGTGCAGCATGCCCGCGCCGACCGTGGCGTTGGTGAGCTTGTCGATCAGGATGAACCCGCCGAGCGCGCGGTTTTCCGCATAGGGCTCGAAGGCGATCGGCCGGTCGGTGGTGACATTGGCAACGCCGATCGCGTTCAGCTCCAGCGTTTTTGCCGCGAGTGTGCTCCAGCGTGTTGACGTTGACCTGGTATTTCGGCGCGTGGATGGTGGCGGTGACGGTCTGCGCGCCGAGCTTCAGCCAGTAGGGCCGGCCGGGCAGCAGCGCCGCATCCGCCATCCAGACGATCGTCGCCTCGAACTGGTCGGCGACCTGCACAGGCGTATCCGCGGCGGTGATCACATCGCCGCGCGAGCAGTCGATCTCGTCGGCAAGGCAGAGCGTCACCGACTGGCCGGCCACCGCCGCCGTCCAGATCGCCGTCCAACGTGACGATGCGGGTGACGGTGGAGGTCTTGCCCGAGGGCAGCACGCGGATGGCATCGCCGGGGCGGATGGAACCGCTGGCGATCAGCCCGGAGAAGCCGCGGAAATCGAGGTTCGGCCGGTTCACCCATTGCACCGGCATGCGGAACGGCTTTGCCCCGGCTTCGGTCACGTCCAGCGCCACGGTCTCCAGATGCTCGATCAGCGGCACGCCGGAATACCAGGGCGTGTTTGTGGAAAGCGTGGTGATGTTGTCGCCGGCGAAACCCGAGATCGGCATCGGCGTGAAACTCGCGATGCCGATGCTGTTCGCGAAGGCCGCGTACTCGGCGACGATGGCATCGTATTTGCCCTGGTCGTAGCCGATCAGGTCCATCTTGTTCACCGCCAGCACGATGTTTTTGATGCCGAGCAGATGCGCCAGGTAGCTATGCCGCCGCGTCTGCGTCAGCACGCCCTTGCGCGCGTCGATCAGGATCACCGCAAGGTCGGCGGTGGAGGCGCCGGTGACCATGTTGCGGGTGTACTGCTCGTGGCCGGGCGTGTCGGCGACGATGAACTTGCGCTTTTCGGTGGCGAAGAAGCGGTAGGCGACGTCGATGGTGATGCCCTGCTCGCGCTCGGCGGCGAGCCCGTCGACCAGCAGCGCGAAATCGATGTTCTGCCCTTGCGTGCCGACGCGCTTGGAATCCGCCTCGAGCGCGGCCAGCTGGTCCTCGAAGATCATCTTTGAATCGTAGAGCAGCCGGCCGATCAGCGTGGACTTGCCGTCATCGACCGAGCCGCAGGTGATGAAGCGCAGCAGCGATTTGTGCTGGTGCTGCAGCAGATAGGCGTCGATATCCGCGGCGATCAGCGCATCGGCCTGATAGGAGGGGGCGGGCGTGTCCATCAGAAATATCCCTCCTGCTTCTTCTTCTCCATGCTGGCGGCCTGGTCGTGGTCGATGGCGCGGCCCTGCCGCTCGGAGGTGGTGGTGAGCAGCATCTCCTGGATGACCTCGGGCAAGGTCGTCGGCTTCGGCTCTCCACCGCGCCGGTCAGCGGATAGCAGCCGAGCGTGCGGAAGCGGATGGATCTCTGCTCCGGCACCTCGCCGGGCGCAGGCGGAAGCGCTCGTCATCGACCATCAGCAGCAGCCCGTCGCGCTCCACCACCGGGCGCGGGGCGGCGAAATACAGCGGCACGATCGGGATGTTCTCCAGATGGATGTATTGCCAGATGTCGAGCTCGGTCCAGTTGGAGATCGGGAACACGCGGATGCTCTCGCCCTTGGCCTTGCGCGCGTTGTACAGGTTCCACAGTTCCGGGCGCTGGTTCTTCGGGTCCCAGCGGTGATTGGCGGAGCGGAAGGAGAAGATGCGCTCCTTGGCGCGGCTCTTCTCCTCGTCGCGCCGCGCGCCGCCGAAGGCCGCGTCGAAGCCGTATTTGTCCAGCGCCTGCTTCAGCCCCTCGGTCTTCCACATATCGGTGTGCAGCGCGCCGTGGTCGAACGGGTTGATGCCGCGCGCCATGGCCTCCGGGTTCTGGTAGACCAGCAGCTCCATGCCGCTCTCGCGCGCCATGCGGTCGCGCAGCTCGTACATCGCCTTGAACTTCCAGGTCGTGTCGACGTGCAGCAGCGGGAAGGGCGGCGGCGAAGGATAGAACGCCTTGCGCGCCAGATGCAGCATCACCGCGCTGTCCTTGCCGACGGAATAGAGCATCACCGGCTTTTCGGTCTCGGCCACCACCTCGCGCATGATGTGGATGCTTCCGCCTCCAGGCGCTGCAGATGGGTCAGGCGCTGGGGCGAGGCAGGAAAACTCATTTCAGGCCGGTCTCCAATTTCATCCAGAACAATATAGGCTGGGTCGACATTTCTGCACCTTTAGAGCCTGATATGCTGAGCGGAAACAGGAAAGCAGCCGCTTTTTTGTAAAAAAGCGCCGCAAAAAACTTTTATTTCTTTAGGCCTGCGATGGTGAAAGCGGCACGATCCCGGGTGGGCAATCCATGGAAGTTTTTTTGCACGCTTCACGAGCAGAACAACCGCCCCGACGGCTGGCCTGACAGGCGCAAGCCGCTATGAAGGTCCGGCAATTGAAACAGGATCGAGGCTGTGGACGTCAAATACCGGGTGCTGGGGCTGCTGTTCGTGATGCAGCTGGTGAATTACCTCGACCGCGTTAATCTTTCTGTCGCCGCCCCGGTGATGATGCGGGAGCTGCATCTCAGCCCGGGAAAATTCGGCTTCATCCTCGCCGCCTTCACCCTCGGCTACGCGATCGCGCAGATCCCCGGCGGCGCGTTGGGCGACCGGTTCGGGCCGAAACGGGTGCTGGTCGGCTCGGCGCTCGGCTGGTCGTTCTTCACCGGCCTTACCGGTCTGGTGAGCACGCTGGCGGCGCTGATTATGGTGCGGGTGCTGTTCGGCCTGGCCGAGGGCACCTCCAACGGCCCGGCCTTCAAGCTGGTGGGCGATTTCTTCACCTCGCGCGAGCGCGCCAAAGCGAACGGGCTGTATCTCACCTCGCTCGCCATCGGCCCGGCGCTGGTCGCGCCGATCGCCGCCTGGATGCTGGAACAGATCGGCTGGCACGGCATGTTCCTGCTGTTCGTCATCCCCGGCGTGCTGCTGGCGGCGCTGATCGCCGCCGCCATGCCGAAGGCCAGCCGCACGCCGGCACAGCCGGCCGACAGCGGCGGCGCCAAAAACTGGCGCGAGGTGATGACGCAAAAAACCAGCTGGCTGCTGTTCGGCGCCTATATGGCGTTCAACATCGCCTTCTGGGGCTATATCGGCTGGATGCCGAGCTATCTGAGCCTGGCGCGGCATATCGACCTGAAACAGCTCGGCCTGGCCGCCTCCGTTCCCTATCTGTTCGGGTTCCTGGGCCTGCTGATCTTCGGCTGGCTCGGCAGCCGGGCGCTGTACCGGTACCGCGCGCTGCTGGTCGCCGCCGGCTATGTCGGCGCCGGCATCGCCCTGTTCGCCGCGTTTCACGCGGCAACACCTTCGGGCAGCATCGCCGGGCTCTCGGCGGCGGCGTTCTTTCTGTATGGCGGGTTCGGCCCGGTCTGGGGCATCGCCTTGGACCTGACGCCGGAGACGGCGCGCGGCGCGTTCTCCGGCTTCATCAATTGCGGTGGGCAGATCGGCGGGTTCTTCGCGCCGATCATCGTCGGGCTGATCGTCTCGCAGACCGGCGCCTTCACCGACGGGTTCATCGTGATGATCGCGGCGTTGCTGCTCTCGGCGGTGTGCTTCGCCGTGCTGCATGGAACACATCAGATCGGGGCGGAGCAAAAGACTTCTTTTTGTGAACAAAAAGAAGCAAAAAAACTTTATTAACCTGGGCCGTGCTGGTTTCAGCGCCGCAGGCCTAAAGGAAACAAAAGTTTTTGCGCCGCTTTTTTCAAAAAGCGGCTGCTTTAAAAAAAGGCCGCATCTTGCGATGCGGCCCTTTTTCGTTGCGGCTAACGTCGTGCTCAGCCGGGGATGATCCAGGGAATCAGATATTGCTGGATCGCCACCAGAATGCCGATCAGCACGGTGAACACCACCGAGTGGATGAAGGTGCGGGCGAACACCTTGCCCTCCTGCCCGACCATGCCCACCACCGACACGCCGGTGGCGATGTTCTGCGGCGAGATCATCTTGCCCATCACGCCGCCGGAGGAGTTGGTGGCGGCGAACAGGATCGGGTTGAGGTTGAGCTGGCGCGCCGCCACCGTCTGCAGATTGCCAAACAGCGCGTTACCCGAAGTGTCGCTGCCGGAGAGCATGACCGCGATCCAGCCCAGGAACGGCGAGAGCAAGATGAAGAAATGCCCGGTGGAAGCGGCACCCTTGCCCATCGTGTAGGCGAGGCCGGAATAGTTCATCAGGTAGGCGAGGCCGATGATCAGCATCACCGTGATCACCGCGATCCAGGCCTGCTTGATCGTGGTGCCGATGCATTCCACGAACCCGGCCGGCGAGATGCCGGTGACGAACGCGGTGATGATCGCCGAGACCAGGATCGCCGTGCCGGTGGCCAGCGGCTGGAAGGCCCAGATCGCGGCATAGGGCTTGCCATTATACAGGGTGATCGAGATCGCCTTGTCCAGCCCGGGCCAATGGATCGCCTTCTGGTCGATCCCGGCAATGTTCAGCATGGTCCACACCACCACGACGATCGAGACGATCGCCCAGGGTACCCAGCCCTGCCAGGGCGAGATGCTGGAGGACCGCTCGGCATCGAGCACATGTGCCTCAATGGCGAATTCCGCATCCGGCGCCGGGCGCCAGACCTGCAGGAACAGCAGCGTGACGATCAGCGAGCCGAGCGAGGACAGCACGTCGGTCAGTGCGTAGTTGATGAAGTTGGAGGAGAGGAACTGGAATACGGCGAAGCTGCCGCCGGCGACCACGAGCATCGGCCACATCGCCTTGATCGAGCGCCAGCCGCCATACAGCGCCATGACGTAGAAGGGCAGGATGAAGGCCATGAACGGCAGCTGGCGGCCGACCATCTGGCCGAGTTCCAAGGCCGGCAGGCCGGTGACGGCGCCGAGCACGGTGATGGGCACGCCCAGCGCGCCGAAGGCGACCGGGGCGGTATCGAAGATCAGCGCGAAGACCAGCGCGTCCATCGGCTTGAAGCCGACCATGATCAGCAGCGAGCCGACGATGGCGATCGGCGTGCCGAAACCCGCCACACCTTCCAGCAGCGCGCCGAAGCAAAAGGCGATCACCACCAGCACGACCCGGCGGTCATTCGGCAGATAAGCCAGCACCCAGGCGCGGAATGCATCGAACCGGTGGGTCGCGACGGCAATATTGTACAGGAGCAGAGCTGCGAGCACGATCCACATCACCGGCCAGACGGCGAACACAGCGCCATTGGCAGTGGCATCCAGCGCCAGGCCCAGCGGCATCTGCCAGACGGCAACGGCGATAACGAGGCCGACGATCAGCCCGGCAAGGGCTGCCTGCCAGGCGGCGCGGCGCAGCACGCCGAGCAGCACGAGCACGGTGGCCACCGGCAGGATCGCGACGAGCGTGGACAGCCCAAGACTGCCCCCGACAGGCGTGATCAATTGTTGAAACATGAAACCTCCTAAAATGTTTTTTTTGGTGGAATGCGGACCGGACCGGACGGCAAGCGCGCGGCGCCGGCCCGGATTTTCAGCCGCGCTCGGCGCGGCGGCGCATCGACCCGTGACCGGACGAATGCGAAAGGCCCAGGTATTGCGCCTGGGCAGCCTGTTGTGGTCGCTGTGGTGCCGCTTGTGCACAAAAGCCCGTCTGCACTGGCATTCTGCGTCGTTTCCCCCGGTTCATTATCCGTCCGCTGCATAATATTGCAGGGTTTCCCCGCTTGTACCGGAGCGTTTGGCGATTAACCAGAGGCTTTTTCCGCTAAAGCCCGATCGGTTTAAGTGGAAACAGGCAAGCGGCCGCTTTTTTACAAAAAAGCGGCCGCTTGCCTAACCCAAGCCTATTAAACGCTAACAAAACTGCCGGCGGCCGCGTCCTGCAGCAGCGCCAGGCAGTGCCGGACGATCATGCCTTCCTCATCGGTCGGGATCACCCGCACCTCGACACGGCTGTCGACCGCGCTGATCGCGGCTTCGTTGGCGGCATTGGCTTCGGGCGAGAGCGCCAGCCCAAGCCAGCCGAGCCGGGCGCAGATGGCCGCCCGCACCGGGGCCGCATGCTCGCCGATGCCGGCGGTGAACACCAGCAAGTCCAGCCCGCCAAGGGCGCTGCAAAGTGCGGCGATCTGTTTCGCTGTGCTGTAGGCGAACAGATCCAGCGCCTCGGCGGCCTCGGGTGCCGGGCTGGCGAGCAGGGCGCGGACATCGGCAGAGAGGCCGGAGACGCCGAGCAGGCCGGATTGCTTATAGAGCAGGCCGGAGACATCGGCCGCACTCATGCCGCGCGATTGCAGCAGATAGAGCACCGCGCCTGGATCGAGCGCGCCGCAGCGCGTGCCCATCACCAGCCCGTCCAAAGCGGTGAAGCCCATGGTGGAATCGACCGAGACGCCGTTTTGCATGGCGCACAGGCTGGCGCCGTTGCCCAGATGCGCGGCGACGACGCGGCCTGTGGCCAGACGCGGCGCGACCTCGCGCAGCCGGGCGGCGATATATTCATAGGACAGGCCGTGAAACCCGTAGCGCCGCACGCCCTCGTCATGAAAATGCCGGGGCAGGGCAAAGCGCGTCGCCACCGCCGGCATGCGGTGATGGAAGGCGGTGTCGAAACAGCCGATCTGCGGCAGGTTCGGGCGCAAAGCCGCCGCGGCATGCACGGCGGCGAGATTGTGCGGCTCGTGCAGCGGCGCCAGCGCGTTGAGCCGGGCCAGCCGGGCCAGCACCGATGCGTCGAGCCGGACCGGGTCGAAAAATTCCGTGCCGCCATGGACGATGCGGTGCCCCACCGCCAGCAGCCGGTCCTGGCCGAGATGGTCCTCCACCCAATGCAGCACCGCGCCCAGCAGCGCCTCATGGCTCAGCGCCTGATCTGGCGTGAATTTCTGCTCCAGCGCCACTTCATGGCCGGCGCGGATGGTCAGATGCGGCGCGGTGCCGATGTTCTCCACCGCCCCCGAGGCCAGACGCGGCAGATTGTCCGCCGCCCGGAACAGCGCGAATTTGAGGCTGGACGAGCCAGCGTTCAGAACCAGAACCGCGTCAGCCATTGGCGGCCATCATCACGGCAAGGGCGCAGGAGGAGAGACGGGTGCGTTCGGTATCGGCGCGGCTGGTGAGGATGATCGGCACCGAAGCGCCAAGCACGATGCCCGCGGCATCGGCATTGGCGAGGAAGGTGAGCTGCTTGGCGAGGATGTTGCCGGCCTCGATATTCGGCACGACCAGAATATCGGCCAGGCCCGCGACCGGCGAGGCAATGCCCTTTTGCCGTGCGGCGACCAGGCTGATCGCATTGTCGAACGCCAACGGCCCGTCCAGCACGCCGCCGGTGATCTGCCCGCGCTCGGCCATCTTGCACAGAGCCGCGGCGTCCAGCGTCGATTGCATTGCCGGGTTCACGGTCTCCACCGCAGCGAGGATGGCGACGCGCGGCGTGGCGATGCCGAGGCTGTGGGCGAGGTCGATCGCGTTCTGCACGATGCAGCACTTCGCCTCGAGATCCGGCGCGATGTTGATCGCGGCGTCGGTCACCAGCAGCGGTTTCGGGTAGGAGGGCACGTCCATGACATACACATGGCTGAGCCGCTTGCCGGTGCGCAGGCCGGTCGCGGCCTGCATCACCTCGTGCAGCAGCTCGTCGGTGTGCAGCGCGCCTTTCATCAGCAGCCTGGCCTGGCCTTCGCGCACCAGCGCCACCGCGCGGGCGGCGGCGGCATGGCTGTGCGGCGCCGGCTCGATCCGCAGCGCGGCAATGTCGATGCCGAACTCCGCCGCCACAGCGCGGATTTTTGCCTCCGGCCCAACCAGGATCGGCGTGATCAGCCCGGCCCGTGCGGCTTCCACCGCGGTGCGCAGCGACACCTCGTCGCAAGGATGCGCGATCGCGGTGACCATCGGCGCGCCGGCGCTGGCATGCGCGAGCAGCCGGCGCATGCCCTCATGGCGCAGCAGCCGCACCTCCGGCAGCGCGATCGCCGGGCGGCTGACCTTCTCCTCCGGCGCCTGCACCGTGGCGGTGCCGCGCAGCACCTCCTGGCCCGCCTGGTTGCGGCAATGGCAATCCAGCACCAGCCGGCGTTTTTCCACCTGCCGCTCGGTAACGGTGACGGTGGCGGTGATCGTGTCGCCGGGGCTGACCGGGGCGAGGAACCACAGCTCCTGCGCCAGATAGATCGTGCCCGGGCCGGGCAGCTTGGTGCCGAGCACGGCAGAGATCAGCCCGGCGGTGAGCACGCCCTGGGCGATGATGTGGTGGAACAGATCGGTCGCGGCGTATTCGGCGTCGAGATGCGCGGGGTTGATGTCCCCGGAAATCACCGAGAACAGCGCGATATCATCCAGCGTGACCTTGCGCGTAAGGCTCGCGGAATTGTCAAGCTTGATCTCGTCGAACACCCGGTTCTCAAGCAGCTCCGTGTTGATATCCAATGGTCTCTCCATCGAGCAAAGGACTTCTTTTTGTGAACAAAAAAAAGCAAAAAAACTTTGTTAATCTGAGCCTGCGACGCTGAAACCAGCGCCGCCCAGCTGAAAAAAGTTTTTGCGCCGCTTTTTTCAAAAAGCGGCTGCTTCCCTTCCCTCAGCGTTGCAGCACGTAGCTTCCCGGGGCCGGCTCCAGCGGGGCCAAGCCGGCCGCGGGCGCGCCCATGGCGGGCGGCGGGACCGGCGCGCCGGAGCGCGCGGCGAGCCAGCCGGACCAGGACGGCCACCACGACCCCTCCTGACAGGTGGCGGCGCTATGCCATTCCTCCGGCGGCACGTAGAGATCGCCGGACTTGCGCTCGAGCAGGCAGAAATGCCGGTGCTGGTGGCCGGGCTCGCTGACCACCCCGGCATTATGCCCGCCCGAGGTGAGCACGAAGGTCGCGTCGCCCGGGTTCAGCAGCAGAAATTTATACACCGAGCGCCAAGGGGCGATGTGGTCGGTCTCGGTGCCGATGAGAAAGATCGGCAGGCGGATATCGGCCAGCGAGATTTTCCGTCCTCCCGCCAGGTATCTTCCTTCCGCTAGGTCGTTGTTCAGGAACATCGCGCGCAGATATTGCGAATGCATGCGGTAGGGCATGCGTGTCGCGTCGATGTTCCAGGACATCAGGTCGTTCGGGTGATCCGCCTCGCCGAGATAATAGCGGCGCACCAGATGCGACCAGATCAGGTCGTTGGCGCGCAGCATCTGGAAGGCCCCCGTCATCTGCGAGGAATCCAGGTAGCCCTGCGCCCACATCACATCGTCGAGGAAGTGGAGTTGCGCCTCGTTGATGAAGAGCTGCAATTCGCCTGCCTCGGTGAAATCGGTCTGCGCGGCGAGCAAGGTCAGGCTGGTCAGGCGCTCGTCATGGTCGCGCGCCATGGCGGCGGCAGCGATGGAGAGCAGCGTGCCGCCCAGGCAATAGCCGGTGGCGTGGATCTTCGCGCTGTCGCAGATGGCGCTGACCGCGTCGATCGCCGCCATCACGCCCAGGCGGCGGTAATCGTCCAGGCTGATATCGCGGAAGGATGCGTCCGGATTGCGCCAGGAGATGCAGAACACGGTAAAACCCTGGCCGACCAGGTAGCGCACCATGGAATTATGCGGCGACAGGTCCAGGATGTAGTATTTCATGATCCAGGCCGGGACGATCAGCACCGGCTCGGGATGCACGGCGCCGGTGCTGGGCGTGTACTGGATCAGCTCGATCAGCGCATTGCGGAACACCACCTGGCCGGGGGTGACGGCGACATCGCGCCCCGGGGCAAGCGGCAGTTTCGACTTCTGGCCATCCCCCAGCACGGCCAAGTCGTCGATGAAATTCTCAGCCCCTGCTTTCAGGTTGGCAAAGCCCGTGCTCTGGCAGGCGGCCAGAACCTCCGGGTTGAGGAACGGAAAATTCGGCGGCGCCACCACGTCCAGCATCTGCCGCGCCATGAAATTGACGATCCGCTCATGCGGCTTCGACAGGCCAGGCACGTCGCTGGTCGCCTGCTGCCAGAACCGTTCCGCGCGCAGGAACTTCTGCTGCGCCAGGGCAAAATAGCCGCGCTGCCAGCCGGGATCGGTAAAGCGGTGGTCCTCCGGGGCGGGGCTCAGCGTCTCCACCGGCAGGCCCATCGCCTGGCGGAGCAGCGCGGTGGCGTCGGCGGCGGCCTGGCGCAGCAGCACTGCCTGCCGCCCTGGCTGGTCGACCAGCTGCATGAACCAGTCCGCCCAGGCGATGCCGAGCGCCGCGGGGGAGAGCCCGCCGGTCAGCCGCGCCTGCGCCGCGTGCAGCCCGCGATCCATATTTTGCGCCTGCCCCCGTTCCGGCGCGGCAAAAGCGGGCGGCGGTTCCGGCTTCGTTGCCGCAGCCGCAGCCGCTTTGCCTAGCCGCTTGGCCGCCGGGCGATCGGGAGCAAGTCCGTTCAAATCGGGCATGGGCAAAAATCCTTCAGGCCAGGAGGTGCAGGCCGCCATCGACGGGAATGACGGTGCCGGTGATCATCCGCGCCGCATCGCTGACCAGGAAGGCGGCGAGGCTGCCGACATCGTCGATGCCGACCAGGCGGTGCTCCGGCGCGTTTTTGGCGGCGGCCAGCAGATCGTCGAAATGCTCCAGGCCGCCGGCGACGCGGGTGCGGATCGGCCCCGGCGAGATCGCATGCACGCGGATTTCGCGCGGGCCAAGCTCGGCGGCGGCATAGCGCACCGCGCTCTCCAGCGCCGCCTTCACCGGCCCCATCAGGTCGTAATGCGCCACCACGCGCTCCGAGCCGTAGAAGGTGACCGCGAGCAGCGTGCCGCCCTTTGGCATCAGCGGTTCGGCCAGCCGCGCGGCGCGCAGGAAAGAGTGGCAGGAAATATCCATCGCCTGGGCGAAGCCGGCTGCGGAACTGTCGACCACCAGCCCATGCAGATCCGCCGCCAGGGCGAAGGCGATGGAATGCAGCAGGCCCCAGGCTTCCGCCACCTGCGCGACCACCGCCTCCAGCGCGCCTGGATGTTGCACGTCGAAGGGTAACAGGAGCGGACAGGGCAGCGTGTCGGTCACCGCGGCGACGAAGGGCTTGGCCTTGTCGTTGAAATAGGTGGCGGCCAGGGTCGCGCCGCCTTGCGCGAAGGCGCGCGCAGCCGGCGGCGAGGCTGTGCTCATTGGCGATGCCCAGCACCAAGCCGCGTTTACCCGCCAGGCTGCAACGCCCGGCGGGCGGCGGGCTCGCGGGCGGCGTCACGGCGCGGTGAATTCGGTTCTTTTCGCGGCGACGCTTGGCCGCTGCTCATGCATGGGAGGCAGGTTGGGCCGCTCCAGCATGGCCCCCAGCAGGGTGGCCTGGGCGCGCATCAGCGCCTGGCAATACGCGATCTGCGCCTGGCTGACGCTGCGCGCCGCCTCGCTGAACCGCTCGAAAATTCGCGCCGAGGGCATCAGCTTCTGCTGCGCCTGCAAGAGTTCCCGGGACAGGTCAAAAAGCGCGAACGGGTCGCCGGGGTAACGATGAGTCTGGTTATGCTCAGCCATGGTCACTGTTCCTTCTGAACCGCGCCCAGTACGCGCACGAATTGTCGCGCCCCGCGTTGACCTGGATCAAGTCGGCGGCACGCCATCCGTCAGCACCGCCGCCCTTTATGCGGCTGGTCCGGCCGTGCTAGGCGACGCAAATGTCAGCAAGCACCGTTTCCCCCGACATCGAAATCGCCCGGGCCGCCCGCCTGCAACCGATCCAGGAGATCGCCGCCCGCCTCGGCATCCCGCAGGATGCGGTGTACCGCTACGGCCCGCATAAGGCGAAAGTGGCGCTGGATTTCGCCGCCGAGGCGATGGCCCGGCCGCGCGGCAAGCTGATCCTGGTGACGGCGATCAGCCCGACCCCGGCCGGCGAGGGCAAGACCACGACCACGGTCGGGCTGGGCGATGCGCTGCGCCGGCAGGGGGCGCGCACCGCGATCTGCCTGCGCGAGCCGAGCCTGGGGCCGTGCTTCGGCGCCAAAGGCGGGGCCACCGGCGGCGGCCACGCCCAGGTCGCGCCGATGGAAGACATCAACCTGCATTTCACCGGCGACATGCACGCGATCTCGGCGGCGCATAACCTGCTCGCGGCGATGATCGACAACCATCTGTTCTGGGGCAACGCGCTGGGGCTAGACAGCCGGCGCATCTCCTGGCGCCGCGTGGTCGACCTCAACGACCGGTCGCTGCGCGACGTCGTGACCGGGCTCGGCGGGCCGAATAACGGCGCGCCGCGGCAGACCGGGTTCGACATCACCGCCGCCAGCGAGGTGATGGCGATCTTCTGCCTCGCCCGCTCGCTGAAGGACCTGGAGACGCGGCTCGGCAATATCGTGATCGGCCGCGACGCGGCCAAGCGCCCGGTGCGCGCCGCCGCGCTAAAGGCCGCCGGGGCCATGACGGCGCTGCTGAAGGACGCGCTGGCGCCGAACCTGGTGCAGACGCTGGAGGGCACGCCGGCCTTCATCCATGGCGGGCCGTTCGCCAACATCGCGCATGGCTGCAACTCGGTGCTAGCCACCGAAACCGCGCTCGGCCTTGCCGATTACGTGGTCACCGAAGCCGGGTTCGGGGCCGATCTCGGCGCCGAGAAGTTCCTGAACATCAAATGCCGCGAGGCCGGGCTGACCCCTGCCGCCTGCGTGGTGGTGGCCACCGTGCGGGCGCTGAAAATGCATGGCGGGCTGGGGCTGAAGGAGCTGGGAACCGAGAACGTGGCGGCGGTGCAGGCGGGCTGCGCCAATCTCGTCCGTCACGTGCGGAACATGCAGAGCTTCGGCCTGCCGGTGGTGGTGGCGATCAACCGCTTCACCGCCGACACCGCGGCCGAGCTGGACGCGGTGGAGGCCGCCTGTGCTGCCATCGGCGTACACGCCGTGCCGTGCAACCATTGGGCCGAGGGCGGCCAGGGCGCGCTGGCGCTGGCCGACGCGGTGATGGCGCTGGCCGAGCAGAAACCGGCCTTCCGCCCGCTTTACCCGGACGACATGCCGCTCGCGCAAAAAATCCGCACCGTGGCGGCTGAGATCTACGGCGCCGCCGAGGTCAGCTTCGACCCACAGGCGCTCAGCCAGCTACAGGGGTTCGAGGCCGCCGGGTTCGGCGCGCTGCCGGTCTGCATGGCCAAGACGCAGTATAGTTTTTCCGCCGATCCCACGGCCAAGGGTGCTGCCAACGGCTTTATCTTAAAGATCCGTGAAGCCCGGCTCTCCGCCGGGGCCGGTTTCGTGGTGGCGCTGTGCGGCGAGATCCTGACCATGCCGGGCCTGCCACGCCATGCCGCCGCGGAAGAGATCTTTATCGGCGAGGACGGGCATATCGGCGGGCTCTCCTGACAAGCAGCCGCTTTTTAAAAAAAGCGGCGCAAAAACTTTTGCTCCTATGAGCCCGTGGCGTTGAAACCGCCACGGCCCAGTTTAAAAAAGTTTTTTTGCTACTTTTTGTTCACAAAAAGTAGCCTTCACTTGCTTGACCTCCGCTGCCTGCGGGCATGGTTGCACCGCCGCGCGCGCCGTGCCAGAAATTCTCCTAACAAAACAAGTTGGGACGGAACGATTGACCGAGGCGGTGCTGGAGACCACGGGTCTGAGCAAGTCGTTTAACAGTTTCAAGGCTGTCAGCGACGTGAACCTGCGCGTGATGACCGGCAGCATCCATGCGCTGATTGGACCGAACGGCGCAGGAAAAACCACCTGCTTCAACCTGTTAACAAAATTTCTGCAGCCCAGCGCGGGAACCATCCGCTACAAGGGCGAGGACATTACCGGGCTGAAACCCGCCGAGGTGGCGCGCCGCGGCATGGTGCGCAGCTTCCAGATCTCCGCCGTGTTCGGCCATCTCACCGCGCTGGAAAACGTGCGCGTTGCGCTGCAGCGGGCGCGCGGCAACAATTTCGATTTCTGGCGCAGCGACGCCATGTTGCGGCGCTACAACGACCGTGCGCATGAGTTGCTGTTCGATGTCGGACTGGACGATGCGGTGCAGATCCCCGCTGCCGAACTTTCCTACGGCCGCAAGCGGGCTTTGGAAATCGCCACGACGCTGGCGCTGGACCCGGAGCTGATGCTGCTGGACGAGCCGACCGCCGGCATGACCGAGATCGACGTGGCGCGCATCGTCGCGCTGATCAAAACCCTGCGCGCGGGCCGCACGATTCTCATGGTCGAGCATAATCTCTCGGTGGTGTCCGGCCTGTCTGACCGCATCACCGTTCTGACCCGCGGCAAAATCCTCGCCGAGGGAGACTACCAGACGGTCTCGCAACATCCCGACGTGATCACCGCCTATCTGGGGACCGACCATGCTTGAAGTTGCAGGGCTGAATGCCTGGTACGACGAAAGCCACGTGCTGCACGGCATGGATTTCGAGGTGCGCGAGGGCGAGGTGGTGACGCTGCTCGGCCGCAACGGCGCCGGCAAGACCACGACGCTGAAATCGATCATGGGGCTGCTGCCAAAACGCACCGGCAGCATCAAGTTCAAGGGCGCGGAGCTGATCCACGCGCGGCCGGACGTGGTGGGCCGCGCCGGCATCGGCTTCTGCCCGGAGGAGCGCGGCATTTTTGCCGGGCTCACCGTGCAGGAAAACCTGCTGCTGCCGCCGGTGGTGGCGCCGGGCGGCATGAGCATCGCCGACATCCATACGCTGTTCCCGAACCTGAAGGAGCGGGCGAAAAGCCCGGGCACGAAACTCTCCGGCGGCGAGCAGCAGATGCTGGCAATCGCGCGCATTTTACGCACCGGCGCGAAACTGCTGCTGCTCGACGAGCCGACCGAGGGCCTGGCGCCGGTGATCGTGCAGCAGATCGGCCTGATGATCGCCGAGATCAAGCGGCGCGGCTTCACCGTGCTGCTGGTGGAACAGAATTTCCGTTTCGCCGCCAAACTGGCCGACCGGCATTACGTGGTCGAGCATGGCCAGGTGGTGGATATGATTCCCGCACATCTGCTGGAATCGCGCATGGAGGCATTGCAGCAACGCCTTGGCATCTAGTTGGGAAAAAGCATGTCCAAGCGAAGAGAAGCGCTTATTTTTTGAAAAAAAGAAGCAAAAAACTTTTGTTACTCCAGGCCGTGCTTGTTTCGGCGCCATGGGCTCGAGGAGAAAAGATTTTTGCGCCGCTTTTTTTAAAAAGCGGCTACTTTCCTATTTTCCAAGCCTATCAAACTCCAAGCAATAACCATAATCCTGAGGAGACAAATCCATGAACATCACCAGACGCACGGTTCTCGGCACTGCCGCCGCGGCTGCGGCCGCCGGCACCCTGCCCGTCCGCCCAGCCCGCGCCCAGGGCAAAAAACTCACCATCGGTGTGTGCAGCGATTTCTCCGGCACCTATAGCGATGTCGGCGGCGAAACCTCGGTCGCCTGCGTGCACCAGGCGCTGCAGGATTTCGGCGCCTCCGATAAGGGCTATGATGTCACCGTCATCAAAGGCGACCACCAGAACAAGCCCGATGTCGGCGCCGGCCTCGCCCGGCAATGGTTCGACAGCGGCGTGGATCTGCTGATCGACGTGCCGAACTCCGCCGTGGCGCTGGCGATCGCCGGCGTCGCCGCGGAAAAGAACAAGGCGTATATCAATTCCAACGCCGCGACATCGCTGCTGACCGGCACGAAGTGCAACGCGCAGACCATCCACTGGACCTACGACACCTACATGCTCTCGCACTCCACCGGCGGCGCGATGGTGGCGGCGGGCGGCAAGAAATGGTTTTTCATCACCGCCAACTACGCCTTCGGCCAGTTGCTGCGCGACCAGACGATGGGTGTGGTGAAGGCCGCCGGCGGCACCGTGGTCGGCGATGTTGACTATCCGTTTCCGCAGACCACCGATTTCTCCTCCTTCCTGGTGCAGGCGCAATCTTCCGGCGCGCAGGTGCTCGGCCTCGCGAATGCCGGCAAGGACACGGTGAACTCGATCAAGCAGGCGCATCAGTTCGGCATCACGCAATCGGGCATGAAGATCGCCGGGCTGCTGATCTTCCTCAACGACATTCACGGCATCGGGCTGGAGACTGCGCAGGGGCTGGTTCTGACCGAGAGCTTCTACTGGAATCTGAACGACCGCACCCGCGCCTTCACCAAGCGCGTGCTGCCGAAGACGCCGAACAACTATCCCTCGATGGGCCAGGCCGGCTGCTATTCCGGCGTCATGCATTTCATGAAGGCGGTGGATGCGATCGGCGTCGATGCCGCCTCCAGCGGTGCGGCCGTGGTGACGCAGATGAAGAAGATGCCAACCGACGACGACGCGTTCGGCCAGTGCTCAATCCGCGAGGACGGCCGCTTCATGTGCCCGTCTTACCTGTTCCGCGTGAAGAAGCCCGGCGAGAGCACGATCCCCTGGGATTATTACGACCTGGTGCACACCACCCCGGCGGACCAGACCTTCGCGCCGCTCGACACCGAAGGTTGCCCGTTGGTGAAAGCCTAACGCCATGCTGATGATTTTCGGCAAGCCGGCGCCGTTGCTGTTCGGGCAACTGCTGCTCGGCGTGATCAACGGCTCGTTCTACGCCATGCTCTCGATGGGGCTGGCGATCATCTTCGGCCTGCTGAGAATCATCAACTTCGCGCATGGCGCGATGTTCATGGTCGGCGCCTTCGTCACCTGGGGGCTGCTCACCTATCTCAACCTGAACTTCTGGTGGGCGCTGTTTCTGGCGCCCGCCATCGTCGGCGCGCTCGGGTTTGTGCTGGAGCGCACCCTCATCCGCCGCATCTACAAGCTGGACATTCTCTACGGCCTGCTGCTCACCTTCGGCCTGGCGCAGGTCCTGCAAGGCGGCTTCACCAATTATTTCGGCTCCTCGGGCGTCAGCTACGACGCGCCGGATCTGCTCTCCGGCACGCTCAATCTCGGCTTCATGTATCTGCCGGTGTATCGCGGCTTCGTCATTTTCGCGGCGATCCTGGTCTGCGCCGGCACCTGGTTCCTCATCGAGAAAACCCGGCTCGGCGCGCTCTTGCGCGCGGCGACGGAAAATCCCGGCCTGGTGCAGTCCTTCGGCGTCAACGTGCCGCGGCTCATCTCGCTCACCTTCGCCGGCGGCGTCGCACTGGCCGCCCTCGCCGGCGTGCTGGCGGCACCGCTCTATTCAGTAAACCCCGATATGGGGGCGGAGCTGATCAACACCGTGTTCGCGGTGGTGGTGATCGGCGGCATGGGCTCGATCGGCGGCGCCATCCTCACCGGCTTCGCGCTCGGCATCATCGAAGGGTTTACCGACGTGTTCTACCCCCCGGGCTCGGCGGTGGTGGTGTTCGTGGTGATGGCCATTGTATTGCTGGCGCGCCCCGCCGGCCTGTTCGGAAAGCTCGCCTGATGATGTTCGGATTTTCCCGCGCGCAAGCCATCGGGTTCGCGCTGATGACGCTGGCGATCATTCTGGCGCCGTTCTTCTTCTACCCGATCGTCGTCATGCAGGTGATGTGCTACGCGATCTTCGCCATGGGCGCGAACCTGCTGATGGGCTCGATCGGCCTGCTCTCGCTCGGCCAGGCGGCGTATTTCGGCGTGGGCGGCTATGTCGCCGGCTATCTGGTGCAGAGCCTCGGCCTCACGCCGGAACTAGGGCTCATCGCCGCCGCCCTGGCCGCGGGCGCGCTCGGCACCGTGTTCGGCTGGCTCGTGATCCGCCGACAGACGATCTATTTCGCGATGATCACCCTGGCCCTGGCGCAGATCGTGTATTTCTTCGCGGTGCAGGCCACCGGCTTTACCGGCGGCGAGAACGGCATCCAGGGCATTCCGCGCAGCGCTTTGTTCGGCCTGCTGCCGCTGCAGCACGATGCCACGATGTATGTGCTGGTGGCGGTGATTTTTCTCGCCTGCTTCCTGCTCGTGCACCGCATTATGCACTCGCCCTTCGGCCAGGTGGTGAAGGCGATCCGCGAGAACGAGCCGCGCGCCATCTCGCTCGGCTACAAGGCCGAGCAATATAAATGGATCACCTTCATCCTCGCCGCGATGCTGGCCGGCATCGCCGGCGGCACCAAGGCGATGGTGATGGGCATCGAAACACTGTCCGATGTCGGCTCGGCCGCCTCCGGCCTGGTGGTGCTGATGGTGCTGCTGGGCGGCATCGGCACCATTTTCGGGCCGCTGATCGGCGCGCTCATCGTCATCGCCATGCAGTATTATCTCGCCCCGTTCGGCGCCTGGGTCATCATCATCCAGGGCGTGATCTTTATCGCCTGCGTGCTGGTGTTCCGCCGCGGCCTGATCGGCGAACTGGCCTACCGGCTGAAAACGGCCCTGTAGAGAAGAAAGCAGCCGCTTTTTGAAAAAAGCGGCGCAAAAACTTCTGCTTAACTGGGCCGGTGGCGGCGAAACCAGCACGGCCCAGTTTAAAAAAGTTTTTTTGCTTCTTTTTGTTCACAAAAAGAAGCCTTCCCCTTCTCTCTAAGGCAGCGTTGGCAGACGCTGGGCGGCTTCGGGTGCAGGGGTGCGGGCCACGTTCATCACCAGGCCGAGCAGGCCGTAATAGCCGGCGATGGCGACCAGATCGAGCATCCCCGCCTCGCCGAACTGCCGCACGGCGCGGGCATAGATGGCGTCGCTGACGCTGCGATGCGCCTGCAGCTCAGCGAGAAAATCCCAGGTCACCGCCTCGTCCTCGGGCATCAGCTCGGGGCGGCGCCCCTCGGCGATGGCGGCCACCACCAGCGGCCGCACGCCTTCCTGCAAAGCCAGCGGCTGATGGATCGCCCATTCCACCTGCTGGTTATAGGCCCGCGCCACGGCGAGGATGGCGAATTCGCGGATGCGGCCCGGCAGCGGGCTCTCATAGCGCAAATAAGCGCCGAGTTTTTCCACCCGGCTGAGCAGCGCCGGGTTGCGCAGCAGCGGAATGAACGGGCCCTGGAACACGCCGCGCGCCCCGCCCAGCAAGGCGGCCTTCGCCGCCGCCTGCTCCAAGGTGAGCTCGGCATCGGCGAGCGGCGGCAGGCGGTCAGCGCTCATACGCCGCCGCCCACGCGCAGGGGGGCAAAGCGGCGGCGTTTTGGCGCAGGCTCCTGCAGCAGCGCGTCCACCTCCTCGGCGCGGGCGATCACATCGTCGCGCGCGAAAGCCTCGTGGTTCGCCTCGATCGTGGCGATGTCGTACAGATAATTGACCATGATGCCGTAGGATTCCTGCAGGCCCCGCTCCGCCGGATTGCCCAGCCAGTTGAGCCGCTCCAGCCGCGCGCCATTGCCAAGATGGAAGCGCGCCACCGGGTCCAGCAGCCCTTTGCCCTTGCGGATGGTGGTGAGGTAGGTGGCGCAGAGCCGCAGCAATGGCGCTTGCAGCGCGGTGCCGGCGGGACCGTTCCACCAGCCGGGGATGGCCAGCGCCGCCTGCAGCAGCCCTGGATTTTCCGCCTCCGCCGCGCCGCCGGTAACGGCCTCCAGCGCGGCGCGGTCCGCTGGCCGCAGGCATTTGCCCAGCAACGCCTCGTCGGTAAAATTCTTGGCCAGCCATGAGGCGAAACCCGGCACCGGCGAGAGGGTGGAAAACCGGGTCAGCTGCGGCAGCTCGGCGCGCAGCTCCTCGACCACCTGCTTGATCAGGAAATTGCCGAAGGAGATGCCGCGCAGCCCGTCCTGGCAGTTGGAGATGGAGTAGAAAATCGCCGTATCGGCCTGGGTGGTGCGCAGGCGCTGCTCGGCCTCCTCGGTATCGCGCGCCAGCAGGTTCTGCACCGAGCCGGCCAGCCCCGCCACCAGCGCCACCTCGACAAAAATCAGCGGCTCGCCGGGCAGAGCCGGATGGAAGAACCCGAAGCAACGGCGGTCAGGCGCCAGCCGGCGGCGCAGATCCTCCCAGCCCTGGATCTCATGCACCGCCTCGTAGGCGATCAATTTATCCAGCACCGCGGCCGGAGTGTTCCAATCGATCCGCCGCAGTTCCAGGAAACCGCGGTTGAACCAGGAGGCGAGCAGATGCCGCAGATCGGCATCCAGCGGCTGCAACGCCGGATTGGCCTTCAGCAGCGAGAGGATCTCCCTGCGCATCGCCACCAGCATGGCGGTGCCGCCGGGCGACATGTTCATCCGCCGCAGCAGCTCCTGGCGCACCGGCTCGGCGGCATCGGCCAGGTCCGCCGCGGTCTGCGCCGTCGCCTTGGCCAGATAGGCCTGCGCCGCCGCGGTGAGCCGCGCCGGCTCGGGCGCGAAATTTTTCGCCAGGAAGTGGTAGAAGTCCAGCCGCTGCGCGGCATCGAAGGTGGAGAGCACGCCGTGCAGCTCGCGCGCCACCGCCGCCCCGGATGCCTCGCCGCGATTGGAGATCAGCGCCTCGGCGAGCAATTGGGCGCGCTCCGCCGGGCTGATCGAGTTCGCCGGCAGCGCCGCGAAGCGCCGGCCGCGATCGGCGATCGAAGACCAGACGCGGCTCACCCCCAGGCGTTCGATCCAGGAGCGGGCGAAGACGGCTTTGGCGTCTGGTCTGACAGGCTGCGGCGCGACGAGTTGGGTCTCCGGCATGAGCGTTTTTCCCCAAAAAGCTTGGAACCTAGACTATGCGGTGTCTTGCGCGAGTTCAATTAGGGTTATTAGTAACGGATGATCTCTGGAGACTCGGCAATGCTCGGCAAACTTGAATATTTGATCGCCCTCGCGGCGGAGCGGAATTTTGGCCGCGCGGCCGAGCGTTGCGGCGTGGCGCAGCCCAGCTTCTCCGCCGGCATCCGCGCGCTGGAGGAAATGCTGGGCGTGCCTTTGGTGCTGCGCAGCTCGCGTTTTCAAGGCTTTACGCCGGAGGGCGAGGTGGTGCTGGAGTGGGCGCGGCGCATCACCGGCGATGTCTATGCCATGCGCGACAATGTCAGCCAGCTGAAACAAGGCCTGACCGGCCTGCTGCGCATCGCCGCGATTCCGACCGCGTTGGGCATCATCACCGAGCTGACCACGCCGTTTCGCGAGCGCCATCCGGCGGTGCGCTTCAGCCTGCAGTCCTGTACCTCCTCCGAAGTGCTGGCGCGGCTTCACAATCTGGAGATCGATGCCGGCATCACCTATCTGGACAACGAGCCGATCGGCCGTGCCCGCTGCATCCCGCTTTACGACGAGCGCTACCGCCTGCTGACCTCGGAAGCCGCGCCGCTCGGCGACCGCAACCAAGTGACCTGGGGCGAAGTGGGGCAGATCCCGCTCTGCCTGCTCACACCGGATATGCAAAACCGCCGCATCATCGACCGGCTGCTGCGCAATAACGGCATTGTCGCGGAGCCGACCTTAGAATCAAACTCGATTGTTGCGTTGGTCAGCCATGTGCAAACCGGGCGCTGGGCCTGCGTCATGCCGGAGAAGCTGGCGGAGATGTTCGGCCTAACGACAAAGCTGCGGGCGATCCCGATCGTCGATCCGGAAGAAGTCCATAGGGTTGGGCTGGTTCTGCCGGACCGTGATCCGCTCTCGCCGATGACCGAGGCGCTGATCGCCGAGGCGGCGCGGCTGATGCTGCGGCGTGCCTAGCTAAACGATAGCCATTTCCTATCGGGTCACGCCCATGTAGTATTGTGCAGAAATATCAGTGGCACTACTCTGCTTTTGAAGTGGAGTGCGACTTTTCTATGAGCAGATTACATCCAACCCCGGCGCCGGCCTGGAACGAAGCCACGGCCAACGCCATCATCGACGAGCAAATCACGCGGGAAGGCCCGATGCTGCCGATCCTGCATGCGTTGCAGGCTGAATTCGGCTTCATCTCCGAACCGGCGATGCGGCTGGTGGCACAGCGGCTGAATGTCAGCCGCGCCGAGGTTTATGGTGTGGCGAGCTTCTATCACGATTTCCGCCTGCAGGAGCCGGGCCGGCATGCCTTGAAAATCTGCCGGGCCGAGGCCTGCCAGTCGATGGGCAGCGAGGCCCAGGCGCAACAATTCCTCGAGGCGCTGGGGCTGGACTGGGGCGGCACGAGCCCGGACGGGCGGCTGACCGTGGAGCCGGTCTATTGCCTGGGCCTGTGCGCCTGCGCGCCGAGCGCGATGCTGGACGGCGAACCGCATGCGCGTGTGGATCTTGAAGGGCTGAAAGCCCTGGCGGCGGAGGCAGTCTGATGCGTATTTTTGTCCCCCAGGATGCCGTGTCCCTGGCGCTCGGCGCCGACCGCATTGCCAAGGCAATCCAGGCCGAGGCCGCGTCGCGCAACATCCAGATCACGCTGATCCGCAACGGCTCGCGCGGCATGTTCTGGCTGGAGCCGCTGGTCGAGGTTGAGACCGCGGCCGGGCGCGTTGGCTTCGGCCCGTTCACCCTGGCCGACGTGCCGGCCTTGTTCGGCGAGCTCGCGGCGCATCCGAAGCATCTCGGCCTGGTCGAGGAAATCCCGTTCCTGAAGAAGCAGCAGCGCCTGACGTTTTCGCGCTGCGGCCTGATCGACCCGCTGGACCTCGACGCCTATCGCGCGCTCGGCGGCTTTGCCGGCCTGAGCCGCGCGCAGGGCATGAGCGGTGCGGAAATCTGCGCTGAGGTGAAAAATTCCGGCCTGCGCGGCCGCGGCGGCGCGGGCTTTCCCACCGGCATCAAATGGGAGACCGTGCGCACCGCCACGGCCGAGCAGAAATACATCGTCTGCAACGCCGATGAGGGCGATTCCGGCACCTTCTCCGACCGGCTGATCATGGAGGCCGACCCGTTCTGCCTGGTCGAGGGCATGGCGATCGCCGGGCGCGCGGTGGGTGCCACGCGCGGCTATATCTATACCCGCTCCGAATACCCGCATGCGATCCGCATGATGGCAGCCGCCATCGATCTCGCCGAGCGCGCCGGGCTGCTGGAGGGCTTCCAGCTGGAAGTGCGCGAAGGGGCCGGCGCCTATGTCTGCGGCGAGGAGACGGCGCTGCTCGACAGCCTGGAGGGCAAGCGCGGCCAGGTGCGGGCGAAACCGCCGATCCCGGCGCTCAAAGGCCTGTTCGGCAAGCCTACGGTGATCAACAACACGATCTCGCTCGCCACCGTGCCGTGGATTCTGGCCAACGGCGCGCAGGCCTATGCGGAATTCGGCATGGGCCGCTCGCGCGGCACCATGCCGGTGCAGCTCGCCGGCAACATCAAGCATGGCGGGCTGTTCGAGATCGCCTTCGGCATCACCCTGGGTGAGCTGATCAACGACATCGGCGGCGGCACGGCCTCAAACCGGCCGGTGCGCGCGGTGCAGGCCGGCGGCCCGCTCGGCGCCTATTTCGCTGTCCACCAGTTCGACACGCCCTATGACTACGAGGCGTTCGCCGCGAAGGACGGGCTGATCGGCCATGGCGGTCTCGTGGTGTTCGACGACACCGCCGACATGGCGCGGATGGCGCGTTTCGCGATGGAATTCTGCGCCCATGAATCCTGCGGCAAATGCACGCCCTGCCGCATCGGCTCGACACGCGGCGTCGAGACGCTGGACAAGATCATCGCCGGCGAGGCCGTGGAACAGAATCTCGCACTGGTCACCGATCTTTGCGAGACCCTGAAATTCGGCTCGCTCTGTGCGCTGGGCGGGTTCACCCCCTACCCGGTGATGAGCGCGATCAAGCATTTTCCTGAAGATTTTCGCGGCCCCAAACTGCCTTTGGCGGCTGAATAGGATTTTATCATGGGCATGATCCACGAAATCGACTACGGCACCAAACCGAGCGCCGCCACAAGACTGGTCACGCTGACCATTGACGGGCAGAGCGTGAGCGTGCCGGAAGGCACCTCCGTGATGCGCGCCGCCACCGAGATCGGCACGCAGATCCCCAAGCTCTGCGCCACCGACATGCTGGACAGTTTCGGCTCCTGCCGCCTCTGCCTGGTGGAGATCGAAGGCCGGGCGGGCACGCCCGCCTCCTGCACCACCCCGGTCGCCGAAGGCATGGTGGTGCACACGCAGAATTCCAAGCTGGCGAAACTGCGCCGCGGCGTGATGGAGCTGTACATCTCCGACCACCCGCTGGACTGCCTGACCTGTGCGGCGAACGGCGATTGCGAGCTGCAGGACATGGCCGGCGCGGTCGGCCTGCGCGAGGTGCGCTACGGCTATGACGGCGCCAACCATCTCGGCGCCACCAAGGACATCTCCAACCCGTATTTCCAGTTCGACCCGTCCAAATGCATCGTCTGCTCGCGCTGCGTGCGCGCCTGCGAGGAAGTGCAGGGCACCTTCGCGCTGACCATCGAGGGCTCGGGCTTCAGCTCCAAAGTCTCCCCCGGCATGGGGGAGAACTTCTTTGATTCCGAATGCGTCTCCTGCGGCGCCTGCGTGCAGGCCTGCCCGACCGCGACGCTGATGGAAAAATCCGTGATCGAGATGGGCCAGCCGGAGCATTCCGCGGTCACCACCTGCGCCTATTGCGGCGTCGGCTGCTCGTTCAAGGCGGAGATGCGCGGCGAGGAAGTGGTGCGCATGGTGCCGTACAAGGACGGCAAGGCCAATCATGGCCATTCCTGCGTGAAAGGCCGCTTCGCCTGGGGCTACGCCACGCATACGGACCGCATCACCCAGCCGATGATCCGCGCCAAGATCACCGATCCCTGGACCAAGGTGAGCTGGGAAGAGGCGATCGCCCATGCCGCTTCGGAGTTCAAGCGCATCCAGCGCGAGCACGGCAAGGATGCGATCGGCGGCATCACCTCCTCGCGCTGCACCAACGAGGAGACCTTCCTGGTGCAGAAGCTGATCCGCGCCGGCTTCGGCAACAACAATGTCGACACCTGCGCCCGCGTCTGCCACTCGCCGACCGGCTATGGCCTTGGCAAGACGTTCGGCACCTCCGCCGGCACGCAGGATTTCGACTCCGTCGATGAGGCCGACGTGATCCTGGTGATCGGCGCCAACCCGACCGACGGGCACCCGGTGTTCGGCTCGCGCATGAAGAAGCGCCTGCGCGAGGGCGCCAAGCTCATCGTCATCGACCCGCGCCGCATCGACCTGGTGCGCAGCCCGCATGTCGCGGCCGCGCATCACCTGGCGCTGCGCCCCGGCACCAACGTGGCGATGATCAACGCGCTGGCGCATGTCATCGTCGAAGAGCACCTCATCGACGAGGCGTTCATCCGCGAGCGCTGCGACTGGTCGGAATTCGCCGAATGGGCGGAATTCGTGCTGAAGCCCGAGAACAGCCCGGAAGCGGTGGCGATGCTGACCGGCGTGCCGGCAGCGGAAATCCGCGCCGCTGCAAGGCTTTATGCCGAAGCCCCGAACGGCGCGATCTATTACGGGCTGGGCGTCACCGAGCACAGCCAGGGCTCCTCGACCGTGATCTCGATCGCCAACCTGGCGATGGCGACCGGCAATATCGGCCGGCGCGGCGTCGGCGTGAACCCGCTGCGCGGGCAGAACAACGTGCAGGGCAGTTGCGACATGGGCAGCTTCCCGCATGAATTCCCCGGCTACCGCCATGTGTCGGACAACACCGCACGCGGCATTTTCGAGCGCGACTGGGGTGTCAGCCTCTCCAACGAGCCGGGCCTGCGCATCCCCAACATGCTGGACGCGGCGATGGACGGCTCGTTCCTCGGCCTCTACGTCCAGGGCGAGGACATCGCGCAGTCCGATCCGGACACGCAGCACATCGTCGGCGGGCTTTCGGCCATGCAATGCGTCGTGGTGCAGGACTTGTTCCTGAACGAGACCGCGAACTACGCGCATGTGTTCCTGCCCGGCTGCACCTTCCTCGAGAAGGACGGCACCTTCACCAATGCCGAGCGCCGCATCCAGCGCGTCCGCAAGGTGATGAGCCCGAAGAACGGCTATGCGGACTGGGAAGTCACGCAGTTGCTGGCCAAGGCGATGGGCATGAACATGGACTATACGCACCCGTCCGAGATCATGGACGAGATCGCCCGCACCACGCCGAGCTTCGCCGGCGTCTCCTTCGAGCGGCTGGAGCGCGACGGCTCGATCCAGTGGCCGTGCAACGAGGCGGCGCCGCAAGGCACGCCGATCATGCATATCGACCATTTCGTGCGCGGCCGCGGCCGCTTCATGATCGCCGAATACGTGGCGACCGACGAGAAGACCGGGCCGCGCTTCCCGCTGCTGCTCACCACCGGGCGCATCCTCTCACAGTACAATGTCGGCGCGCAGACGCGGCGCACCGATAACGCGCAATGGCATGAGGAGGACCTGCTGGAGATCCATCCGCACGACGCCGAGGTCCGCGGCATCAAGGACGGCGAATGGGTGAAGCTGGCCAGCCGCGCCGGCGAAACCTCGCTGCGCGCGAAGGTCACCGACCGCATGGCGCTCGGCGTGGTCTACACCACCTTCCACCACCCGGTGACGCAGGCCAACGTGATCACCACCGATTATTCCGACTGGGCGACCAACTGCCCGGAATACAAGGTGACGGCGGTGCAGGTCTCTCCCTCCAACGGCCCGACCGAGTGGCAGCGCGACTACCAGGCGCATTCCCAGGCGTCGCGGCGTATCGATACGGTGGCCGCAGAATGAGCAATACGGAAGACCGGCTGGTCTATATGGCCAACCAGATCGGCAAGGCGTTCGCGCGGTATCCGCGCGAACAGGCGGTCCAGGAGATCGGCAAGCATCTCACGGCGTTTTGGGAAAAGCGCATGCTGACCCAGATCTTCGCGCATCTCGACGCCGGCGGCGCCGGTCTGGACGAAGCGCCGAAGCAGGCTTTGCTGAAACTGAAAGAGACCCGGCCGAACTAGAGCGTGATCGGTTTAGGACAAGTCATCTCGAAGCGAAGAAAAGCGCTTCTTTTTTGAAAAAAAGAAGCAAAAAGTTTTTGCGCCGCTTTTTTCAAAAAGCGGCTGCTTCCTCTTTCAACCTAATCCCATCACGCTCTAACCGCATCCATCCCAGGACGCGGCATGAAAATGCCGCGCCCGCCCTGCCGATGTTTTCGGCGGCCCCGAAAGACTCCGGGCAACATCTGATCGTTTTACGATCTTCGTTGTCTGGCGCTGCATTTTTTCCGATCATGCATAGCTTGTTGCCGCCCAAGGCGGATGCTCAACTCCGGTGTCGCGGCGCGCTTCGCGCCGTTTTCATCTCCGGAGGTTGCCGTCCATGAAGCTGTCACCCCGCTCTCTCTGCCTTGGCCTTGCCGCGCTCGGCCTCGCCGCCATGGCGGCACCACGCCCCGCGCAGGCCGCCAGCGCCGCCCTGCCGGCAGATATCACGGCGACGAAAACCATCACCTTCTGCAGTTCTCTGACCCTGCCGCCGCTGGAATTCTTCTCCGCCGCGCAGCAGCCGGAAGGATCCGACATCGAGCTCGGCGATGCGCTCGCCAAACGCCTTGGCGTCACGGCGAAATGGATCAACATGCCCTTCGCCGGGCTGGTGCCGGGCCTGCTCGCCGGGCATTGCGACGCTGTGCTCTCCGGCCTGTTCATCAAGCCCGAACGGCTCAAGGTGATCAACGAGATCCCCTATATGTACGCACGCGAGGGATTTATCCTGAAGGCCGGCCTGCCGGCGCTGAGCGGTCCGGAGGCCCTGTCCGGTGAAAAAGCGGCGACCGTCACCGGCACCACCGCCACCGACCTGCTGAACAAGGCCAATGTCGCGCTGATAAAAGCCGGCAAGAAACCAATCACCATCGTCATGTTCCCAGAGAACGCACCAGCGCTGCAGCAGGTGCAGTTCGGCCAGGTGGCGGCCTATGGCGTCGCCTATGAGACGGCTTTGTACTACAGCCATCTCAACCCCGGCCAGTTCGAGCTCGGCGGCCCGTCCTACTTCAAGATCCTCACCGGCATCGGCGTGGCGAAGAACCAGCCCGGGCTGCAAGCCGCACTCTCCGGCGCGCTGCACGGCATGATGACGGATGGCAGCTACGCGGCGATTTTCAACAAATGGCATATCGGCATCGACATGCTGCCAAAGTAACCTTTTTGCTCCTTTGAATCAGACAAGAAGCCGCTTTTTGAAAAAAGCGGCGCAAAAACTTTTTACTCCTCTGGGACCGTGGCGTTGAAACCGGCACGGCCCAGTTTAGCAAAAGTTTTTTGCTTCTTTTTTTCAAAAAAGAAGCTCTTCCCTTCGCTTCGAACGCTCTCATCACCTCATTGCATGCGCGCCAAAAACGCGGTGGGCGGCGACGGGAATTCATTTGCCTGGGAGACAATTTTCGGAAATAGGAGGAGCACTGAAACTCTCTTTAAGGTTGTGCCTTGCTCAAAAAATTTCTGTTCTTGTCGGCAGCCTCGCTTGCCAGCCTTGCCGTTCTTCCCGCCGCCCGCGCCGCCTCCCTGCCCTGCGTCGCAATTGGCCCCAGCATCAGCACCACCGGCATCGGCCTGCAGGTTTCCACGCCGCTGATCCATAACTGGCTGAACCTGAACACCGGTTTCAACACCTTCGCCTTCAGCACCAATCTGAACATCGACGGCACCCGTTATCACGCCAAGGCCAATCTCGGCGCGGTGCCCCTGGTGCTGACCTTCTATCCCTTCGCCAACTGGTTCAACCTCCAGGCCGGCGTGTATTTCAACAACAACCGCGCCTCGGTGCTGGCGACCGCGCCGGCGGGCGGCTCGTACCAGGTCTTCGGCCAGACCTTCACCTCCTCGGAGCTCGGCAATGTCTCCGGCCGCACGCATTTCAACGTGGCCGCACCTTATGTCGGCATCGGCTTCGGCCAGCCTTTCCATGGCGGGCCGCTCACCTTCACCGGCAGCATCGGCGTGATGTTCGAGGGCTCGCCCGACATCACCCTCACCCCGTCCAACCCGGCGGTGCTGGCCATCCCCGGCGTCTCCGCGCAGCTCGCGCGCGAAGAGCACGACATCAACGACAAAGCGCGCATCGCCCAATACTACCCGGTGATCAATCTCGGCCTAGTGTATCGGTTTTAGGCAGGAAAGCGGCCGCTTTTTAAAAAAAGCGGCGCAAAAACTTTTGCTCCTCTGGGCCTGCGGCGCCGAAACCCGCACGGCCCAGTTTAAAAAAGTTTTTTGCTACTTTTTTTCAAAAAAGTAGCCTTTCCTTTCACCTCACCAGCGCTCGGTCTCGGCTTCCAGGCCCAGCATCTGCGCCAGCCGGTCCAGCCGGCGCAGCACCGCATCGCCGGCGAACACGCCGGCCGCCTCGGTCAGGCCCAGGATCAGCCGCCCCGGGGCGATGGCGAGCTGCGTGCCGGCGAGCAATTGCGGCGTGCCGGCGCAGAGCGTGTAGGCCAGGCGCAAGGCGACGCCGAGCGTCTCCGCCCGCCTTGCCGCCTGCATGTCCAGCAGCGTGCGCGCTGGCGCCAGAAATCCGGCATCCGGTGTGGCCTCGTAGCGCAGCGCCATGGTCAGCGCGAGAAACGCGCGGGCGTGATGGTCGAGCCCCATGCCCGGCTGGCGCAGCACGCGCAGAAACGCCTGCTCGGCACGGTATTCCGGATGCTCATGGCTGCCGATATCGGAGAGCCAGCAAGCAGCCTCGCGCAAGCGCCGCTGCGCGCCGGTCTCGCCGGGAAAGAGCGGCGTGGTCCAGGTGATCAGGCCGGGCGGCAGCTTCGGGTCGCGCAGAATGCCGCGCGTCAGGTCGCGCCCGGCCGCCAGCAGCGGGTCCTCGGCGCGGATGTCCGGCGGCATCTGCCGGGCGAACCAGCCCTCGCGCAGCCCGTTGGCGCTGAACACCACCCGCGCCACGCCCGAGGCGCGCAGCAGCCGGCGCAGGATCAGCGCCGCATAGGGCAGGTCCTCAATGCGCCTTCGCGGCACGCCGGGCATGCGCTCGATCAGCTTGCGTCCGGCCTCGCTCACCACCCCCGCCAGGTCGCGCGCCTCCTCCCGGCCGATCGTGTAGTGATGCACCATGTTCAGCGGATAGCCGGTCTGGGCGATGTGAATGCGCGCCAGGGCCCGGAACCCGCCGCCCGAGAGATACAGATCCCGCCCGGCCGCCTCGCCGATGAACGGCGTGTCCTCCAGCGCGGTGCAGACAATGCTGCGCGCCTTCACCAGATCGCCGCCGGCGCGGTCGGCGAGGCGGATCACGCCGACCGGCAGCGTCGCCGCCCGGCCGATGCGCCCGGCCTCCAGCCGCACCAGCTCCAACGACCCGCCACCGAGATCGGCCAGCACGCCGTCGGCGGCGGGAATGCCGCACAGCACGCCCTCGGCCGAGAGCGTCGCCTCCTCCGCGCCGGAGAGGACGCTGATCCGCAGCTCCTGCAGCAGCGTGGTCATGCGCTGCACAAACTCCCCGCCATTCGCGGCGTCGCGTACCGCGGAAGTGGCCAGCACCTCCACCGGTGCCGCCCCCATGGCGCGGGCGATGGCGGCATAGCGGCTCAGCACCGTCTCCGCCTGGTCCATCGTCGCCGCATCCAGCCGGCCGGTCTTGGTCATGCCTTTCGCCAGGCGGACCACGGCCTTTTCGTTGAAAATCTGCACCGGGTTGCGGGCCTCGCCCTCATAGACGACGAGGCGGACGGAGTTGGAGCCGAGATCGACCACGGCACGGCGTTTGGCCTGATCCGCGGCAGCGTGACAGGCATCGTCCTGGGTCATCTGGTCCATTATCGGCACTTTCTCGCAAGTTCGGGCATCGGCTCCGTCACGTTTACATGAATTTTCGGTGGCACATGAACCCTCAGCGCAATGGCGTATTGTCGAAACGTGGGCTCTGCCAGCGCCGCAGGGCGCCGGCGAGGGCAGCGGCCAGCTCCCGCTTCTGCGCCTCGCCCAATTGCCGCGCCACTTCGCAGGAGGTCCCGTGCGCCGTCAGCAGCAGTTTCGGCACGGTGCCGGCGCGCTCCTCCAGCACCACCCGCAGCCAGGAAGGGGAGAGCGAGAGGCGGGTCTGCCGCCCGCTGGCATCACGCCGCACAATGGACAGCTCGGTCTCGCTCAGCCGGATCGTCTCGCGCGCTCGCGCGGCGCGGACATTCAGCCCGATCAGCCCCAAAGCCAGCAGCAGATCCGCGCCGTTGAAGCCGACCACCGGCCAGGCGCCGAGCCGCGCCATCAGGCTGGTGACAACCAACGAGCCCAGGCACATGCCGCCGATGGCAAAACCCAGGCCGCGGCGCGACAGCGAGCGATGCGGCTTGACCTCCGCCTCGAACAGCAGCCGGTCGGCACTGGCGGCGGGCGCGTCCATACCGCATAGATCCGCTCACGATGGCAGCGGGCAAGGAGAAAATGGCGAGACCGGCAAAAACCGCAACACGAAACAGTGAGGCAAAACCGGCAACTGTGGCAAAATGCCCGCGCCGCACGCGGCCGCGGGCGATGAAGCCGGGGGATATCGGTCCGTTCCTCACCGCCATTGCCGGCGGCAACCCGAACCCGCGCACCGAGCTCGATTACGAAACCCCCTTCCAGCTGCTGGTGGCGGTGGTGCTCTCCGCCCAGGCCACCGATGTCGGCGTCAACCGCGCCACCAAAAAACTCTTCGCCAAAGCCCCCGGCCCGGCGGAGATCGTCGCCCTCGGCGAGGCCGGGCTGGGCGAGGAGATCAAGACCATCGGGCTGTGGAAGGCGAAGGCGAAGA
Source organism: uncultured Pseudomonadota bacterium (assembly GCA_963780465.1). GTDB lineage: Bacteria > Pseudomonadota > Alphaproteobacteria > Acetobacterales > Acetobacteraceae > Acidocella. The sequence continues at coordinate 228,194 of CAWACI010000011.1, read as the reverse complement.
ACGTGATCGCGCTGTCGCAGCTGCTGCTGGAGCGGCATGGCGGCGAGGTGCCGGGCGACCGCGAGGCGCTGGAGGCACTGCCCGGCGTCGGCCGAAAAACCGCGAACGTGGTGCTGAACGAGGTTTTCGGCCAGCCGACCATGGCGGTGGACACGCATATCTTCCGCCTCGGCAACCGCACCGGCATCGCCCCCGGTTCCACGCCACGCGCGGTCGAGGATGCACTGCTCAAACGCATCCCCGAGGCAATGCTGAAACCGGCGCATCTCTGGCTGATCCTGCACGGGCGCTACATCTGCAAGGCGCGCACGCCGGAATGCTGGCGCTGCCCCGGCGCTGCGTTTTGCGCCTTTGCCGACAAGACGCCGATGCCGGTGAGCAAGCAGCCTGCTAAGCGAAAGTAAGCGCTTCTTTTTGTGAACAAAAAGAAGCAAAAAAACTTTTTTAAACTGGACCGTGCTGGTTTCACCGCCCCAGGCCCAGCCAAACAAAAGTTTTTGCGCAGCTTTTTTCAAAAAGCGGCCACTTTCCTGCTTTAAGCCGGCACCATCTCTTCAGCGAGATCCAAGGTTTCACCGATATCGAGGGCGGGAAAACGCTCCGGCGCGATCCCCGCCGCGTCCAGCGCCGCCGCCAGATCGCGCTGCGGCGCGTCGATCGGCTCGGCGGTGAGTTGGAACGTGCCGTAATGCATCCCCACCGCCCGGCGCGCGCCCAGATCCTGGAAGGCCCGCACCGCGTCCTCCGGGTTCATATGCACCGGCCCCATGAACCAGCGCGGCTCATAGGCGCCGATCGGCAGCAGCGCGAGATCCGGCGCCCCTAGCCGCGCGCGCATTTCCGCGAAGAATTTCGTGTAGCCCGTATCCCCGGCAAAATAGAGTTTTGCGCCACGATGCTGCAGCCAGAACCCGCCCCAGAGGGTCTGGTTGCGGTCCCACAGTGTGCGGGCGGTAAAATGCCGGGCCGGGGTGACGGTGATGTGCGTCTCGCCCAGCGCGTGGGTTTGCCACCAATCCAGCTCCACCGCGCCGTGCAGGCCCTTTTTCGCCAGAAACGCCGCATTGCCGAGCGTGGTGACGATTGCGCAGCCAGGAAAACGCCGGCGCAGTTTGCGCAGGCTGATCACATCCATATGGTCGTAATGGTTATGCGAGAGCAGGATCAGGTCGATATCCGGCAGGTCCCGCAACGCGACGCCCGGGGCGCGCACGCGCTTGGGCCCCACCAGCTGCGAGGGCGAGCAGCGCTTGGAAAACACCGGATCGGTGAGCAATGTCAGCCCCGGCAGGCGGAGCAGAAACGAGCTATGGCCGATGAAGGCGACGCTCGGCCCCGCGCCGGAAGGCGGCGCGTAAGGCGTGTTCTCCACCCATTTCGGCCAGGCCGACCAGCCGGATTCCCGCTTCCAGCGTGACCTTGAACGCAGCATCGAGAAAATCCCCGGCCGCCTTCTGCCGCCGCGATCGCGGACGGTCGGCTCCGGGTTGAAAAAAAGTTCGCCGTCATAATGGTCAGAGATCGGGTAAGGCATTCTGCCAATATAGGTTCAAGAAGCCGCTTTTTAAAAAAAGCGGCGCAAAAACTTTTGTTTGGCTGGGACTGTGGCGTTGAAACCAGCACGGCCCAATTTAAAAAAGTTATTTGCTTCTTTTTTTTAAAAAAGAAGCCTTTCTTCCTTAATCTTCCCTACCGCCCCTTCGCCTCGAACCGGTACGGGCTGGCGCTGGTGGTTTGCGGGTCGATGGTGAGCCGGTGCGCGATCGGCGGGAAGGCGCGGGAGCGGCAATCCTGCCGTTCGCAGAGCCGGCAGGACAGGCCGATGCCGACCGAAGCGGTGGCGAGGTTCAGCCCGTCGCCATAGACCAGCTCGGCGGCATGGCTGACATCGCAGCCCATTGCCACTACCCGCACCGGCGGCGGGTCGCCCCAGCGCGCCGGGCGGCCGGTGACGGCGCGGGCGAAGCAGAGGAAAGTCTCCTTCTCCGAGAGCTGCGCCACCTGCACACGGATCGTCCCCGGTGTGGCGAAGGCAGAGTGCACGATCCAGCGCGGGCAGGTGCCGCCCATGCGCATGAAGGGAAACCCGGCGGCGGAGAAGCGCTTGCTCACATTGCCGGCTGGGTCGACGCGCAGGAAAAAGAACGGCACGCCGCGCGCGCCGACACGCTGCAGGGTGGAGAGGCGGTGGCAGGCCTGCTCGTAGGACACGCCGAAGCGCGCGGCGATGGCGTCCACATCGTAGCGCAGCGCCCGCGCCGCCAGCAGCATCGGCTCGTACGGCATCAGGATCGCGCCGGCGACGTAGTTGAGCAGGCCGATGCGCAGCAATTCCGTGGCATCGCGCGAGGAGGGCGCTGCCGCCTGCACGATCGCCTCCACCGCCTCGCCCGCCTCCAGCAGCGCCAGCTGGAACGCCATCTGGAATCCCCGGCTCTCGCGCGAGAGGTCTTCCGAGAGCGTCAGCAGCCGCGCCTTGGCATCGAAAATCCTGAGCGCGCCGGGCGTGCTCTTTACGCTCACCACCAGCCCGTGCTGGCGGCGCAGCCGCTCGGCCAAAGCGTGGCTGGTGCCGATCGCCGCCGCGTTCAGCGCCTCGCCGATCGCCTCCGCGGTCTCCTCCAGCGCTGGGAAATGATTGGCGTGGTCGTGGAAGAAATCCCGCACCTCCTCGTTCGGCAGCATGATCTTCCGGCCCGAGGGCAGAGTGATGCCCCCCGAATCCTCGCGCGCCCCCGCCCAGGCGCGGTGCAGCGCCAAAATCGCCCGCGCCCCGGCAGGGGTTGCGGCAATCGACTGGATGTCCGCATCCGGCACCGGCTCCTCGAGCCCCAGCAGCGGGTCGGCGAACACCTCGCGCAGCGCCACTTCCAGCTCGCGCTCCTGCACCCCGGAGAGCGCCGCCAGGTCGACATTCAGGATGTCGGTCAGCTTGAACAGCAGCGAGGCGGTGACGTTGCGCTGGTCGTGCTCCACCAGGTTCAGATAGCTGGTTGAAATACCCAGCTTCTGCGCGAAGCCCTGCTGCGAATAGCCCTGCTCCATGCGCAGGCGGCGGATCGTCTTGCCGATGGCGGTTTTTGACATGTTTTACATATCGCAAATTTTTACAGTGAAATCCACCACTCGTTTCGGGGTTTTGCGCCGTTTTTGCGCTGGAAATCGCAGTGCAATGTAAATATTTTCACTCCAGACGACAGGAGGCGGAGGAGACGCCGCCGCAAAGTCCAAACGGATTGTTAAGCGCGAGCCCAGCATAAATCCCTCGCGCGGCACAGAACAAAAGGAGTTTATCATGACCAGCAAAACGACACCGCATTATTCTCCCGAAGGCCTCGGCATGGGCATGGCCGCGTCGCCGGGCCGGTTCGACGGCATCAAGCGGGATTACACGCCGGCGGATGTCGAGCGCCTGGCCGGCAGTTTTCGCGTCAAGCACACCCTGGCGGAGATGGGCGCCGCCCGGCTCTGGCACTTGCTGCACACGGAACCTTATGTGAACACGCTCGGCGCGCTCACCGGCAACCAGGCGATGCAGCAGGTCAAAGCCGGGCTGACGGCGATCTATTTGTCCGGCTGGCAGGTCGCGGCGGACGCCAATAATGCGGGCGAGATGTACCCGGACCAGTCGCTCTACCCGGTCTCCTCGGTGCCGCAGGTGGTGTCGCGCATCAATAACTCCCTCCGCCGCGCCGACCAGATAGCGAAAATGGAAGGCGATACCGCGCAATACTGGATGGCGCCGATCATCGCCGATGCCGAGGCCGGGTTCGGCGGCGCGCTGAACGCCTATGAGCTGATGAAGGCAATGATCGCCGCCGGTGCCGCCGGCGTGCATTTCGAGGACCAGCTCGCCTCGGAGAAAAAATGCGGCCATCTCGGCGGCAAGGTGCTGGTGCCGATCAGCCAGCATATCCGCACGCTGAACGCCGCCCGCATGGCCGCCGATGTCGAGGGCGTGCCGACCGTGCTGCTCTGCCGCACCGACAGCCACGCCGCCCAGCTGCTCACCGCCGATGTGGATGAGCGTGACCGCCCGTTCCTCACCGGCGAGCGCACGCCGGAAGGGTTCTACCGCATCAAGCCCGGCCTCGGCGTACAATACGCCATCGCCCGCTCACTCGCCTACGCGCCCTATGCGGATCTGCTCTGGTGGGAGACCTCCGAGCCGAACCTGGAAGAGGCAAGGCAGTTCGCCGAGGCGATCCACGCCAAATTCCCCGGCAAGCTGCTCGCCTATAACTGCTCGCCCAGCTTCAACTGGAGCAAGAAACTGAGCCCGGAAAAGATCGCCTCGTTCCAGCAGGAGATCGGCGCCATGGGCTACAAGTTCCAGTTCGTCACCCTGGCCGGCTTCCATTCGCTGAACTACTCCATGTTCCAGCTCGCCAAAGGCTACGCGGCGCGCGGCATGGCGGCTTATTCGGAGCTGCAGCAGGCGGAATTTGCCGCCGAGCCGGATGGCTACACCGCAACCCGGCATCAGCGCGAAGTCGGCACCGGCTATTTCGACGCGGTGGCCACCGCGATCTCCGCCGGGCAATCCTCCACCACGGCCATGGCCGGTTCAACCGAGACGGAGCAATTCCATGATCACGACGCTGATTCTGATAAGTTTAGCCATGATGACGGCCTCGTGCATGGCCATGCCTGGGCGAGCTCCACGGCAATGCACTGAGCAACCGCGCCGCCGGGCAAGAGGGCGATAGGTTCAGAACAACTCGAAGAGGAGGCCTTTCAGACAAGAGGAAGGCCTTCTTTTTGTGAACAAAAAGAAGCAAAAAAACTCTTCTGCTCCTGAGCCGTGCTGGTTTCAACGCCACAGTCCCAAATGAGCAAAAATTTTTGCGCCGTTTTTTTCAAAAAGCGGCTGCTTTCTTGTTTTGACTTAAGCCTATCAAGTTCTGGGCACAAAAGACTTTTCATGACAGCCACGGGGAACCATGTCAGCGTAGCGAAAATGTCCAACCGGCCCTTCAACCTCAATGCCGACCTGCTGCTCCGCGCATACCGGCTCGGCCTGTTCCCCATGGCTGAGTCGCGCCGCAGCCGGGCGCTGCACTGGCTGGACCCGGAGGCGCGCGGGGTACTGCCGCTGGACCGCTTCCACGTGCCGCGCAGCCTGATGAAGACGCTGCGCAGCGGCCGCTTCACGGTGACGGCGGATGCGGATTTCCCCGCCACCATTGCCAGCTGCGCCGCCACCAGGCTGATCCGCCCGGAAACCTGGATCAATGCGGAAATCGAGCGCCTGTTCATCGAATTGTTCGAGCTCGGCTTCGCGCACAGCGTCGAAACCTGGGAGAATGGCAAGCTGGTCGGCGGGCTGTACGGCGCATCGCTCGGCGGTGCGTTCTTCGGCGAGAGCATGTTCTCCACCGCCACCGATGCGTCGAAAGTGGCGCTGGTGCATCTGGTGGCGCGGCTGCGGCTCGGCGGCTATGTACTGCTGGACACGCAATTCATAACGGCGCATCTGGCCCGCTTCGGCGCGGTGGAGATCCCGCGCGCCGCCTATCATGTGCGCCTGGCGGAGGCGGTGGACATGCCGGCGCGGTTCATCGCCCAGCCGGATGCCGCGCGGCTGGCGCAGGAAATCGAGGCGATACGGAGATTGGAATGAGGCTGGCTGGGATGAGAGTGAACCGAGCATTTTGCGCCATGGTGGCGGTGGAATTTCTGGCCGCCGGCAGCGCCATCGCCGCCCCCGTGCCGCGTTTCCTGCCGAGCCGCGACGTGGCGGTGACCTATCAGCTCGGCCTGCCGGGCAACGATCCGCAAACCTACCAGCTGCATTACGACGCGGCGGACGAGCTGGCGCGCATCGAGAGCCCGGCACAGAATATTTTCGTGCTGGCGAACCTGCCTTCGGGCCAGGCGCAGGTGGTGGTGCCGGCGCTGCACGCGGTGGTGGACGCGCCGGATTTTTCCGGCCTCACACGGCAGATCGCCACGGCGGGCGGCGCCAATTTCGCGCCGCTCGGCCATGGCCATTATGCGGGCCTTGGCTGCGAGCGTTACCGCATCACCAGCCATGAAGGCGTGGCAGAGGCCTGCATCACCCATGACGGCGTGGTGCTGCACTTCGAGGGGCATGACCGCGACGGTTCAGCCGAAGTGACGGCGCTCTCCGTCGACTTCCGCCCCCAGCCGGCGCAAGAATTTTCCGCCCCCGCCGATTTCGCCAATATCCGCCTGCCGCCCGGCGTGCTGACGGCGATGCTGCGATCTCAGTAAGGAGGGGAGAAAGCAGCCGCTTTTTTGAAAAAAGCGGCGCAAAAGACTTCTTTTTGTGAACAAAAAGAAGCAAAAAAACTTTTTTAAACTGGGCCGTGCTGGTTGCACCGCCACCGGCCAAAAGGAGCAAAAACCGCTTTTTTAAAAACCGCTGCTTTCCTGTTTCACCCCAGGCCTCTCAGGCGCCGATGTTCCGGGCGCTACCTCCGCAACCCAGCTCCCGAAGCGGTCTCGACAAGCTCAAGGCCTAGCTCGTTCTGGTAGGACCAGCGCACCCTGACCTTTCGCCGCGACCCGTTCGCGAGCTCAAGGCGAAAAATGCCCGAGATCTTAAGCTCCTTCTCCACGGTGATCCGATACCCGATACCCGTTACCGCCACGATCTCACACTCATGCACGTCCTTCCCGGCGGCATCCAGGATCACACGCGTGTTCGTGCCGATAATTTCGAGTCCCAACTCCTTCCCCGAAGCCCAGCACACGCGGACGGGGCGCCGCCACCCATCCGTGTGCTCCAGCATCAACTCCGCGCCGACCGGGATGTTTCGTTCACGCGTCAACGCGATCCGATATCCCCTGTCGGAAACATCACGGATTTGGCAGGGCTGCACGTCCTTTCCCTCCGCGTCCAGGATGACCCGGGTGCGCGGCGCCAGCCGGTCGAGGCCGATAATCTGTTGCCGCTTGTCACTCCGCTTCTCCGCGCCGGAAGCGGTTTCCCTCGCCCCTTGAGCATGATGTTCGGGCGCATTGACGGCGGGCTGGGCCTTTTGCTGCATATTTTTACCATCTTGGGTCGCCGTTTTGTCCAGCTTCATTTCCGCCTCATCTCATCTGCAGGTTGGCCAGCCTAACGATCTCATGGCTGAAGTACAGGACGGCCGCTAGAGCGTGATAGGATTAGGTTGAAATCGGAAGAAGCCGCTTTTTGAAAAAAGCGGCGCAAAAACTTTTTGGTTGGGCTGGGACTGTGGCGTTGAAACCAGCACGGCCCAGTGTAGTAAAAGTTTTTTGCTTCTTTTTTTCAAAAAAGAAGCGCTTCCCTTCGCTTCAACTAACCGAGCGTCAGGCTGAGGGTGAGCGCGTCGCTGCCATCGGCGTAATAGCGACGCCTGAGCCCGGCTTGGGTGAAGCCGGTTTTCTCGTACAAAGCGCGGGCGGGTAAATTCGACGCCGCGACCTCCAGATGCAGGACCGCAATCCCCCGCCGCCGCGCGAACTCGATGCCGGCACCAAGCAGCAAGGTCGCAATCCCCTCGCGCTTACGGGTGACACCCAGGGTCAAAATCTCCGCCTCGTCCAGCACCAGCCGCAGGAGCAAAAAACCGCCGCTCTCGTCCAGCAGTGCTATCACGCCCGGCTGCGCCAGCAGCGTGGTAAAACTCGCCTCGTCCCAGGGTTCGTCCGGAAAGGCCTCGGCATGCAGAAGCGCCAGAACCGGCGCATAAGCGGGCCCGGCCTCGATCATTGCGGCGGCGGGCGCAGCCCCGCGGCCGGGAGCTTGGCCTCCGGCGGGTCGATATAGAGCGGCTGCGCCTCATGAGCGGGCAAGCCTGCCGCCAGCCGCGCCAAGCCCGCCTGCCCCACCCAGACCGGATCCAGAAATTTCGCGTTGGTGAGCATCACATCCGCGCCCGCAGCCGCCAGCCACGCCGCCACCTCGTTCGCGGCATCCCCGGCCAGCGCCACCGGCCCCTCCGGTTTGGGCAATTGCGCATCGGCAAACGCCTCGGCGCGCTCCCCCCGGAGCAGGAAAATCCGGTCGCGGCGGGCGCGGATCGCCACCCAAAGCGGGCGGTGCAGTTGCGGAAAAGCGGCGCGATAAGCTTCCGCCACGCTCACCCCCAGCAGCGGAATTTTGGCGGCCGCGGCGAAACCATGGGCCAGAGAGAGGGCGGTGCGCAGCCCCGTGAAACTGCCGGGGCCGATCGTCACCGCCACCGCGTCGGGCTTATGCGCCGCCGCATCGCGCAAGAGAACCGGCAGCGTCTCGATCAGCCCCGGCCTGCCGGGCGTGAATTTTTTCCAGACGAGGGCACCGTCATCGCCAAGCAAGGCGATGCCGGCGCGCGGTCCCGCCGCATCGATCGCGAGCAGCCTCACGCGAAACGCGTGGCTTCTTCGAAGTCGAGCTTCGGCAGACGCGGGAACGGGTGCTCGCCCGGCTTGGCATGGCCGAGATTGATCAGGAAATTCGACTTCCAGGCGTTATCGGCAAAAAACGCGCGGTCCACCTTGGCGCGGTCGAAGCCCGACATCGCCCCGGAATCGATCCCCAGCGCGCGCGCCGCCATGATCAGATATGCGCCCTGCAGGGTGGAGTTGCGGAACGCCGTCTCCTCCGCCAGGTCAGGATTGCCGGAGAACCAGGATTTCGCATCCGCCGGGGGAAACAGTTTCGGCAGGTGCTGATAGAAAAGCGGGTCCTGGGCGACAATCACGGTAACCGGCGCGGCCATGGTCTTGTCGATATTGCCGGCGCTCAGAGCCGGTTTCAGCTTCTCCTTGCCCTCCGGTGTGCACACGAACACGAAGCGCGCCGGGGAGGAATTGGCCGAGGTGGGGCCGAATTTGAGCAGGTCGTACAGCGCCCGCAAATCCGCTTCGGTCACCGGCTGGTCGGTCCACTCCCATTTCGTGCGCGCGCTGCGGAACAGGATATCGAGCGCGGAATCATCCAGTGCCATGAGAAACTCCAAGGGTTAGAGCACGATAGGGTTAGGACAAATCATGTCGAAGCGAGGAAGAGAAGCGCTTCTTTTTAAAAAAAAAGAAGCAAAAAACTTTTTTAAACTGGGCCGTGCTGGTTTCAACGCCACCGGCCCAGAATAACCAAAAATTTTTGCGCCGCTTTTTTCAAAAAGCGGATGCTTAGGCCTTAGCTCGCCTGCCGTACGGATTGCACTTCCGGGATATAGTGCTTCAGCATGTTTTCAATCCCATGCTTCAGCGTCGCGGTGGAGGAGGGGCAGCCGGAGCAGGCGCCCTGCATGGTCAGGCTCACCACGCCGTCGCGATAGCCGCGGAAAATAATGTCGCCGCCATCGCCGGCCACGGCCGGGCGGATGCGCTGGTCGAGCAGTTCCTTGATCTGCGCCGCGATCTCTGCGTCTTCCGGGTCAAAATCCTCGGCGAGAAGCTCCGCATGCTCGCTCATGATCGGCCGGTTATGCAGCAGGTGCTCCATCAGCAGGCCGAGGATCTGCGGCTTCAGCACCGGCCAGTCGACATCGGCTGTCTTAGTCACGGTGACGAAATCGCCGCCCAGGAACACGCGGGCCACGCCCTCGATCCCAAACAGCGCCTCGGCCAGCGGCGAGAGCAGCGCCGCATCGGCATCGGCGAAATCGGCGGTGCGGTTGCCGAGAATGTCCCGGCCGGGCAGGAATTTCAGCGTCGCCGGGTTCGGTGTGCCTTCGGTTTCGATGAACATCGCGTCGTCCTTCAACAAAGCGGACTGGAATGGTCCTATTGCACGCTAGATCGGATTTTTTGTGCCTCCTGGCAAGGGGCGCTTTTTTTTCGGCGCAGATGGCATAGGTGGGAACAGGAAGGCAGCCGCTTTTTAAAATAAAAAGCGGCGCAAAAAAAGTTTTTGCTCCTTAAGCCATTGGCGTTGAAACCAGCACGGCCCAGGAGCGGCAAAGTTTTTTTGCTATTTTTTGTTCACAAAAAGTAGCCTTTTCTTCGCTGAGCTGATCGGCCCTCACCCTATCGCGCTCCAGATATGTCCAAAAAAGGGGATAAACCTTGCGCCTTCCTTGTATCGCCGCCCTCTTCACTGCCCTCATCGCGGGCTCAAACGCTCACGCCGCCGAAATCGCCGGCACGATCCCGCTTCAGCCGGGGGTGACGGAAGCCTTTTTGGCCGACCTGCCGGCGCATCCCCTCGCCGCGGCGATCCTGATCCCCGGCGGACCCGGGCGTTTTGAAATCGTCCAGAACCCGGACGGATCGTACCGCGCCAACAATAATTTTCTCAGCCGCACCCGGCAGATGTTCGCGCAAGCCGGCATCGCCACGCTGCTGCTCGACACGCCCTCCGACCGTCCCTACGGCATCCATGAATGGTTCCGCGAGGGCCGCGCCAATACGCGCAATGTCGCCGCCGCCATCACCTGGCTGCAACAGCAGACCGGCAAAAAGGTGTGGCTGGTCGGCACGAGCATGGGCACGGTTTCCGCCGCCGCCAGCGCCATCGCCCTGAGCACGCAGATCGGCGGGGTCGTGCTGACCTCCTCGATCAGCGCACCGGGCCGCAGCGCGCCCGATGGCGGACTCGCAGCACTTGATCTCAGCCAAATCGACGTGCCGGTGCTGGTGATGGATGACACGCTCGATGGCTGCCCGATCAGCCCGCCACAAAATGCCCGGCTTCTGGCACACCGCATGACCGCCGCGCCGCGCGTCGCTACTGTGCTGATCCCAGGCGGCCAAACGCCGGAATCAGGCCCCTGCGATCCGCTATCCTATCACGGCTATTTTGGCGCCGAAGGGCAAGCGGTGAGCACGATCACAAACTTCATCACCGCTAAGTAATTTTTTACTATAATGTCTAATTTGAGACGTGTTTGTACGTCTCAAATTAGACATTATTCTATCTATTGAGCGGAGCAAAAAGGAGCGAAGTAGAAGGCTTCTTTTTGTGAACAGAAAGAAGCAAAAAAACTTTACTCATCTGGGCCGTGCCGGTTTCAACGCCACGGCCTAAAGGAACAAAAGTTTTTGCGCCGCTTTTTTCAAAAAGCGGCTGCTTTCCTACTCTCCTAGGTGTTCATCGCCTCGAAGAAATCGTTATTGGTCTTGGAATATTTCAGCTTATCCAGCAGGAATTCCATCGCGTCGATCGTGCCCATCGGGTTCAGGATACGGCGCAGCACCCACATTTTCGACAGCACGGATTTCTCCACCAGCAATTCTTCCTTGCGGGTGCCGGACTTGGTGATGTCGATCGCCGGGAAGGTGCGCTTGTCGGAGAGTTTGCGGTCAAGGATCAGCTCGGAATTGCCGGTGCCCTTGAACTCCTCGAAAATCACCTCGTCCATGCGGCTGCCGGTATCGATCAGCGCGGTGGCGATGATGGTGAGCGAGCCGCCTTCCTCGATGTTGCGCGCCGCACCGAAAAAGCGCTTCGGCCGCTGCAACGCGTTGGCGTCCACGCCGCCGGTCAGTACCTTGCCCGACGAGGGCACGACGGTGTTGTAGGCGCGCGCGAGGCGGGTGACGGAATCCAGCAAAATCACCACGTCGCGCTTGTGTTCGACCAGGCGTTTGGCCTTTTCCAGCACCATTTCCGTCACCTGCACATGGCGGATCGCCGGCTCGTCGAAGGTGGAAGCAACCACCTCGCCCTTCACCGAGCGCGACATATCGGTCACTTCCTCGGGCCGCTCGTCGATCAGCAGCACGATCAGAAACACTTCCGGATGGTTAGCGGAAATCGCGGAGGCGATGTTCTGCAGCATCACGGTCTTGCCGGTGCGCGGCGGCGCCACGATCAGCGCGCGCTGGCCCTTGCCGATCGGCGCAATCAGGTCGATGACGCGCGAGGTATTGTCCTTCGGCATGCCCTTGACGGTCGGCTCGGTAACCTCGACCTCCATTTTCAGGCGCGAAGTCGGGTAAAGCGGCGTCAAATTGTCGAAATTGATGCGGTGTTTCACCGCGTCGGGCGACTCGAAGTTGATTTTATCGACCTTGACCAGCGAGAAATAACGCTCGCCATCCTTGGGCGCGCGGATTTCGCCGTCCACCGTATCGCCGGTGCGCAGCGAAAAACGCCGGACCTGGGCGGGGGAGACGTAGATATCCTCGGGGCCGGGCAGATAATTGGCTTCCGGGTTGCGCAAAAAGCCGAAACCGTCGGGCAGAATTTCCAGCGTGCCGTCGCCATGGATCGCCTGGTCGTTCTCCGCGAACGCCTTGAGGATCGCGAACATCATGTCCTGCTTGCGCAAGCTAGACGCGTTCTCGACCTCCAGCTCCTCAGCGAGGTTAAGAAGATCCGATGGCGATTTGGCCTTGAGTTCGGCGAGATGCATGGAAAATCCGATCTTCCCCGGCGGATGCGGGGCCGAAATGGGTAAACGGGAGAATAAGCGCCGCGAAACGCAGCGTCGGCACGGATGGCCTGTTGCGCTTATTGGCTAAGCGACGGGGAAATGCAAGAGGGCCAATGCCTTCATTGTTGAGGAAAAAGACTACTTTTTGTGAACAAAAAGTAGCAAAAAAACTTTACTAAACTAGGCCGTGCTTGTTTCAGCGCCACCGGCCCAGCCCAATCAAAAGTTTTTTTTCGCCGCTTTTTTCCAAAAAAGCGGCTACTTTCTACGCCACCACCGCGAACACGATGATCACGAACAAAACGGTCGGCACCTCATTGGCGATGCGGTAGAATTTTTCCGACTTGGTGTTGGCGTCGTTGAGGAAATTCCGCCGCCATTTCGAGCAGGCGCCATGAAAACCGCTCAGCAGCAGCACCGCGATCAGCTTGGTCCACCACCAGGCGGCGTGCCAGTCCACCATTCCCGGGGTCAGCACCAGCAGAATGCCGAAAATCCAGGTCGCAATCATCGCCGGGTTGATGATCTGCCGCAGCAAACGCCGCTCCATCACCTTGAAACGCGCGGATTCCGCCGAGCCGGGTTCAACCTGGCAATGATACACGTAGAGCCGCGGCAGGTAGAACATCCCCGCCATCCAGGCGGTGAAGCTAACGATATGGCAGGCGAGGATGATGTGGAGAAACGGCACCAAAGCGGCGATGGTCATGCGAACACTCCGAACAGATCTTGCAGATCGCGCAAAATGGCCTTCGCGCCGGCCGCCAGAAGATGCGCGCCGTCGCCATGCGGGGCAAAACCGTAGCAGGTCATCCCCGCCGCCACCGCGCCGGTCACGCCGAGCGCGCTATCCTCCAGCACCAGGCAGGATTTTGGCGGAATTTTTTCCGCCGCGGCAGCGGCGAGAAACACGTCTGGCGCGGGTTTCGGCCGCCCGCCTTTGGCGATGACGCTGGCCGCAGAATGGGTTTTTCCCTCCATCATCGCGCTAAGCCCGGTGCGGGCGAATTTCACCGCCATTTCCTGGTCTGAGGAATTCGAGGCAACCCGCCAGGGAATGCCCATCGCCGTCACCCGCTCCAGCATCTCGCGGGCGCCGGGGATCAGTTTTGCCTCTTCGCCCAGCGCCAAAACCAGCTTTTGCGCCAGTTCCGGCCGCCAGTTTTGCGGCAATTTGCGGCCGAGCCTGGTTTCGATGATCGGCTGCATATCGGTGATCGACATGCCGAGGAACAGATCCATGCTACCCTGCATGGTCATCTCCCAGCCGAGTGCGGTGAGTTCGCGGGCGATCAGCGACGCCGCGACACCCTCGCTGTCGATCAGCACACCGTCGCAGTCGAAAATAATCAGCTCAGGCATTTTGCCCCGTGCGGTAGCGCGCCCAAGGGCAATCCTTGTGTTTTTCATCGCAGGCGCGGCCATTTTTGTGGCTGCAAAGCCCCGGACCATGTGCCAAAGCGCGCCGCGTCAGCCCGGCCAAAGCGCGGATGAAGGCCGGATCGGCGTTCGGCACGGCGGCGCGGAAATAGCCCGGCACGTTGTGATGCGCCGCAAGTTCGCGGTTTTCGATGTCCAGCTCCACCAAAGTCTCGATATGGTCGGAGACGAAAGCGATCGGCACCAGCAGCACCGCCACCTGGTCGCGCCCGGCCTGCTCGATTGCCTCGATCGTGCTCGGTGCCAGCCATTTCTGTGGCGTTGCGCGGGATTGGTAGCAAACCAGATGCTCGACGTTTTTGTCCGCGAGCCGCGCCATCACTGAAGCCGTGTTCGCCTCAACCTGCGCCTGGTACGGATCGCCGGCGGTAACAATGCTCTCCGGCAGGCCGTGCGCCGAGAACAGCAGCCGCAATTTGGTCCCAGGCGCGATCGCGGCTTTCGCCTCGGCGATCCCCTTGTCCACCAAAGCGGTGATCGAAGCAACGTAATCCGGATCGTCGAAATAGCAGCACAAGGTCGTGGTCGGTTTCGCCAACCCGGCCGCCGCCGCCGCCTCGTGCCAATCGGTCAGCGATGAGCCGGTGGTGGTGGTGGAAAACTGCGGATAGAGCGGCAGCAGCAAAATCCGGTCCGGATTCCACGCTTTCACGTCCTGCGCCGCCGCTTTCGCGAACGGGTGCCAATAGCGCATGGCGATGAAGGTTTTCACCTCCCCGCCCAATTCCGCCTCGAGCGCTCGTGCCTGCTGCTGCGTCAGATCCAGCAGCGGCGATTTGCCGCCCATCAGCTTGTAATTTTCCGCCGCCGCCTTAGCCGAGGAGGCGGCGATCAGCCGCGACAGCCAGAAGCGAATGAAAATCGGCGCGCGAATGATCGCCTTGTCGGAAAAAAGATTTACCCGGAAGGGTTTGACGGCCTCAGGCCCGTCCGGGCCGCCGAGATTGAACAGGACGATCGCGGTTTTCATGGCACGTCAGATGCGTTGCGAATCAGATTCATCAACCGCTCCACGTTTTCGGGCGGAACATCCGGCGTGATCCCGTGGCCGAGATTGAAAATATGCGGCCGGCCGCGAACCTGGCCAAGCAGCCGCAGCGCCGCCGCATCCAGCGCCGTGCCACCGGTCTTCAGCGCCAGAGGATCGAGATTCCCCTGGAAAACCGTGTTTTCCGGACAGGCGGCAATCGCCGCCGGAAGATCCGTGACGGTATCCAGCCCAACCGCATCCACCCCGGTTTCGCGCGCGTATTCGCCCAAAAGCAGGCCGGACAGGCGCGGAAAACCGATGATTTTCACGCCCGGATTTTTGGCCCGCAGCGCGGTGACGATGCGTTTCGTCGGTTTGATCACAAAAGCGCGAAACTGCTCCGGCGGAAAAATTCCGGCCCAGCTCTCGAACAGCATCAGGCAGTTTGCCCCGGCATCGAGCTGCGCCTGCAGATAGGCGATCGTCGCCTCGGCCAGCATATCGAGCACGGCGGTGACAAAATCTGGATTTTCATAAGCGAGCGCCCGCGTGCGGGGAAACCCGCCGCCTTTGCCGTCCAGCATGTAGCAGGCGACCGTCGCCGGCCCTCCGGCAAAGCCGATCAGCGCGGTTTGCGCCGGCAAAGCGGCACGCACTTTTCGCACGGTTTCCATCACCGGGGCGTACCTGGCAGGTGCCGCTGACGGATCCAGGCCGGACAAGCTTTGCAGGGGAGGCAGAACCGGCCCTTCGCCTTGAGCAAAAGCCAGTCCCTGACCCAGTGCCATCGGCAGGATCAGAATATCGGAAAACAGGATCGCCGCGTCGAACCCATAACGGCGGATCGGCTGCAGCGTCACTTCCGCGGCGAAGTCCGGGTTCAGGCAGAGCGAGAGAAAATCTCCGGCCTGCTCCCGAAGCGCACGGTACTCCGGAAGGTAACGCCCCGCCTGGCGCATGAGCCAGATCGGAGGCGGCCAGACCGGTTCGCCGTGCAAAACTTTCAGGAGCTTCATGCACACCGCCCTAACCTTAATTCTTTTAAGTTTAAAGGAGGGGGGGGGGCAGTGGTACCCTGTGAATAACGGGGTTCCCCTCAATACGTGGGTAAATCCACAACCTTATCCACAGCAAGAAACCAAGGATAAGCTATTGATTTTGGGGTATCCGGCACGTTTACTCACAAGTTCCGCGCAGGCTCATCAAATTCGTCCCCCGTTTACAGTTTTTTCGTTTTATCCCCATGTGCCGGAAGATTTTCCGCGCCAGGGCGATTTATCCCCGTTATCAACAGTCTCATGGAACAAGACCGGCTAAATATACACCTGATATCCGACGCCACTGGGGATACTTTGAACGCCTTGGCGCGCGCCGCGGTGGCGCAGTTCGACGAGCCGCAGGTGACCTATCATCGCTGGTCGCTGATCCGCTCGCGGCTGCAATTGCACCGGGTTTTGGAAGGCGTGCAGGCCGAGCCGGGCCCGGTTTTATGCAGCCTGGTGGACGACGCGCTGCGCGGCGAGCTCGATTCCGCCTGCGCCCGCATGGGGATAACCTTGCTGCACGTGCTCGACCCGGTGCTGGACATGCTGCAGGCGCAGTTCGGCGCCCCGGTGAAGCATAAGCCGGGGCGGCAATATGTGCTGGACGCGGATTATTTCCGCCGCATCGATGCGATGCATTACGTGATCTCGCATGATGACGGCCAGGCGGTGCGCGGCATGGCGGAGGCGGATGTGGTGCTGGTCGGCGTGTCCCGCTCCTCGAAGACGCCGACCTGCTTTTATCTGGCCAATCGCGGCATCAAGGCGGCGAATATACCGCTGGTGCCCGGCATCGAGCCGCCGGAATTCCTGCAACACCCGCCCTGCCCGGTGATCGGCCTGACCATCGACCCGAAATCGCTGATCGACATCCGCCGCCACAGGCTGCGGCTGATCGGCACCGGCCAGCTCGGCTTTGCCGCGCGCGACAGCGGCGAATATGTGGATTACGAGGCGGTGGAGAAGGAACTGCTCTGGGCGAAGCGGTTCTGCAACGCCCAAGGCTGGCCGACCATCGACGTGACGCGCCGCTCGATCGAGGAAACCGCGGCGACGGTGCTCAAGCTCATGGATACCTGGCACGCCAAGCATGGCCGCCAGGCGCTGATAACACCCCCCGCAAGTCAACCAGAACAAGGATAAGTGAATATGGATCTCGGTCTGCACGGCAAGCGCGCGATCGTCTGCGCGGCGAGCAAGGGGTTGGGCAAAGCCTGCGCCATGGCGTTGGCAGAGGCCGGCGTGGCGGTGGTGATCACCGGGCGCGACGCGGCGGCGCTTGAAGCGGCGGCCGCGGAAATTCGCGCCGCCACCGGTGCGATGGTGACCCCGGCCGCCGGCGACATCACCACGCGGGAAGGACGCGAGGCCGCCCTTGCCGCCTGCCCGGATCCGGACATTCTGATCAACAATGCCGGCGGCCCGCCGCCCGGCGATTTCCGCGATTTCACCGAGGAGATGTGGCAGGCGGCGCTGAACGCCAACATGCTGAGCCCGATCGCGATGATCCGCGCGGTGCTCGACCCGATGATCGCACGGCGCTTCGGGCGCATCGTCAACATCACTTCGGCGGCGGTGAAAGCGCCGATCCCGATCCTTGGCCTCTCCAACGGCGCGCGCGCCGGGCTCACCGGCTTCGTCGCCGGGCTGGCGCGTGATGTCGCGAAGCATAACGTGACGATCAACAATCTGCTGCCCGGCCCGTTCGACACCGACCGGCTGCGCGCCACCGCGGCGAAAACGGCCGCGGCTTCGGGGCGCAGCATCGATGAGGAGGTGCTGGTCCGCGGCCAGCAGAACCCCACCGGCCGTGTCGGCCAGCCGGAAGAATTCGGCGCCGCCTGCGCGTTCCTGTGTTCAGCCCAGTCCGGCTTCATCGTCGGCCAGAATTTGCTGCTGGATGGCGGCGCGTTTAACGCAACGATGTGATTCCAAAATAAAAAAGGTGGAGATAACGGGCGAAAGGACATAATACCGTAGTCAAATCGGTTTCATTGCGCTATGAGCAGGGTAAGAAAAGAGTTTGCAAATAAGTAAGCATTCCTGCCATAATAGGTCTGGGAACAACAAATGATTGCGAACCTGTCATGCAAGACATCTCCACCCACGGTACACGCCTGGTAAATCGAGACCCGGTTCCGGGTAATCCGTCTTCGCCCTCGCTGCCCGGGGCCGGATTGCTGTTCCTCCGCGAGGAGGAGCTGCGCATCGCCCAGGATATGCTGTTCTTTGCGCTGCGCGATCTGACCGCGTCCGCGGACAATATCCTTGCCGAACTCGGCTATGGCCGTGCTCATCATCGCACGCTGCATTGGATCGGCCGCAAGCCGGGGTTGAAGGTCGGAGAGCTGCTGGCGATTCTGGGCATCACCAAGCAAAGCCTGACGCGCGTGCTCGGCCCGCTGATCCGCCAGGGTTACGTGGCGCAAAGCCCCGGCCAGAGCGACCGGCGCCAGCGCCTGCTTACCCTCACCGAAAAAGGCGCGGAGCTGGAACGCAAGTTGTTCGAGGCGCAGCGCGAGCGGCTGCTGGTCGCCTATCGCGAGGCCGGCGGCCAGGCGGTGGAAGGGTTCCGCCGCGTGCTGCGCGGCCTGACCATGCAGCAGGGCCGGGATTATATCGACAACCTGGAAGCGCATCGCGCGAAAACTCCACGCACAACCGGCTGATGCTTCATGAGCAGTGAGAGTGCGCATATCCTGCTCGTCGATGACGATGCGCGGTTGCGCGCGCTGCTCAGCCGGTTCCTCACGGAAAACGGTTTCCGCGTGACCATGGCGGAGACCGCGGCCGAGGCGCGCGACAAGCTCCGCTTCATGGATTTCGACCTGATGGTGCTGGACGTGATGATGCCGGGCGAGACCGGGTTGTCGCTCACCGGCGATCTGCGCTCGGATCGGGCGCCGACCATGCCGATTTTGCTGCTGACCGCGCGCGGCGCGCCGGAGGATATCGTCGCCGGTTTCGAGGCCGGGGCGGATGACTATCTCGGCAAGCCGTTCGATCCGCGCGTGCTGCTGGCGCGGCTGCGCGCGATGCTGCGCCGGGCGCAGCCGCCGACGGTGCAGACCGGCCCGCTGCAGCTCGGCCCCGCGACCTTTGACGCCGCGCGCGCCGAGCTGGTCGGGCCGAATAGCCGCGTCCGCCTCACCGGCGCGGAATTGTCGCTGCTTTCCGCCTTGGCGGCGCGGCCGCACGAGATCCTCTCGCGCGAGGCGCTGGCGGCCGCACTCGGGCTGGACGACGTGAACGAACGGGCGATCGACGTGCAGGTGACGCGGCTGCGCCGCAAGATCGAGGAGGACCCGCGCGAGCCGCGTTTCCTGCATACGGTGCGCGGCAAGGGATATGTGCTAAAACCCGGGCCATGAAGCTGAGGCCAGGCGGGTTTTCCGTCGATCGCGCGCTCCGGAGATTTTTGCCGCGCGGCCTGCTGGGCCGCTCTCTGCTGATCGTGCTGTTGCCGCTGGTGCTGCTGCAGGCGGTGGCGCTGCAGATTTTTTACGGCAGCCATCTGGACGAACTCTCGCGCCGCCTCGCGGGCTCGGTCGCCGGCGAGGTCGGCTTCATGATCGACGAGATCGACCGTGACCCCGCCGCGCGCAGCCTGACGATCCAGGAGAGCGACAAGCATTTCGGTTTCAGCACCGTGTTCCTGCGCGGCCAGGTGCTGCGGCATCTGCCGCCGCCGGACGCGCCGGGCCCGGTGGATAACGACCTGGCGAACGGGCTCGATCTCGACCTGCATCGGCCCTTCACCGTCGCCTGGAACCGCTCCGCCGATTTCATTCGCGTCAATGTGCAGATGGCGGACGGCGTGCTGCGCATCGATGTGTCGCGCAAGCGGCTGTATATCGGCACGTTGTATATCTTTCTCGTCTGGCTGATCGGCACGGCGCTGCTGCTGTTCGGCATCGCGGCGATGTTCCTGCGCACCCAGGTGCGCGGCATCAAGCGCCTGGCTTTGGCGGCGGAGAGTTTCGGCATGGGCCGCGATGTCGGGCCGATCCGGCCGGAAGGTGCCATCGAGGTGCGGCGCGCGGCGACGGCGTTCAACCGCATGCGCGAGCGGGTGCGGCGCTTCCTCGCGCAGCGCACCACGATGCTGGCAGGCGTCTCGCACGATCTGCGCACGCCGTTGACGCGGCTGCGCCTGGCGCTGGCCATGTTGCCGGAAATCCCGCCCGAGGAGGAGGCGGATATGAACGCCGATATCGAGGAGATGGAGAAGCTGATCTCCATCTATCTCAGCTTCGCGCGCGGCGAGGGCAGCGAGCAGGCGGCGCCGACCGACATCGCGCTGCTGCTGGATGATGTGGCGGTGGCGGCGCGGCGCAGCGGCGCGGTGATCGATTGCGACGTGTCGGAAAACCTGGTCGCGACGCTGCGGCCGGAGGCGATCCGCCGTGCGATCACCAATCTGGTGGACAATGCGCGCCGGCATGCGCAGCATATCTGGCTGATGGCGGCGCGCAGCAGCCGCACCTTGCGCATCGTCATCGACGATGACGGGCCGGGCATTCCGCTCGCGCATCGCGAGACGCTGCTGCGGCCGTTTGAGAGCGCCGATCCGGGCGGCACCGGCCTCGGCCTTGCCATCGCCAAGGACATTATCGGCGCGCATGGCGGCGATATCCTGCTGCTCGACCGGCCCGGCGGCGGGCTGCGCGTGGTGATCGAGCTGCCGGGGTAGTGTTTGGGTTTGGGCCCGTGGCGCTGAAACCGGCACAGGCCATGTCGAAGCGAAGGGAAGCGCTTCTTTTTTGAAAAAAGAAGCAAAAAACTTTTCTAAACTGGGCCGTGCTGGTTTCAACGGCACGGGCCCAGAGGAATTAAAAGTTTTTGCGCCGCTTTTTTAAAAAAGCGGCCACTTTCCTTTATGCTCTCACCAGCGCGTGCAGCCTGTGGTTCAGCGGCGCCAAGGCGGCCTGGGCGTCCTTATAAATCCCGAACAATTGCGAATAGAATGCGTGCCGCGCTGCATCCGGCATGGTGGTGTCCGCCAGCCTTACACAGGCCGCAACCGCATCACGCGGCGAGGCGAACACGCCGGTGCCGATGCCGGCCAGCAGTGCGGCGCCGAACGAGGCATCCGCCGCCTCGGTGCGCTCGACGGTCAGCCCGGTCACGTCGGCGATGATCTGCCGCCACACCGCGCTGCGCGCACCGCCGCCGATCAGCCGTATCGTGCCGAATTCCAGCCCCAGCGCCCGCGCCGCCTCCAGCAGGTCGCGGATGGAGAAGG
Organism: uncultured Pseudomonadota bacterium; assembly: GCA_963780465.1. Classification (GTDB taxonomy): domain Bacteria; phylum Pseudomonadota; class Alphaproteobacteria; order Acetobacterales; family Acetobacteraceae; genus Acidocella. Next base: position 207,197 of record CAWACI010000011.1, on the reverse strand, counting down.
CGATGCCCTCGTACAGCGCGCGGGCGAAATGCGCCTGCGAGTGGGAGATGGTCATGCCGATGAAATCGGCGCGCAAAAGCGGGTCCCAATAGGGTGCCCGTTCGCCTTGCAAATAGGGGTGGAACAGCAGCCCGTCGGCGCCCGGTTTCACCCCGGCGGCCAGCGCGTCCATCGCCTCGAACCCACCTTGCGCGAACATCAGCTCGCGCAGCCAGCGATGCGCCGAGGCGCAGGAATTGGTGCCCGTCGCGGTGTAGAACATGCCCTCGATGATATGCGGGTAGCAGGAGACCGGCGGGTTCACGCTCGGCCCGTCAGTGGCCAGAAACAGCACCCCGGCGGTGGCGAGTTTCACCGCGCCGATGCCAGGCTCCACCGCGCCGACGCCGAAAAATTCCACCGTGGTGTCGTTGGAGCCGCAGACCACGGGGGTGCCCGCTGCCAGCCCGGTGCGCGAAGCCGCCTCCGCCGTCACCGTCCCCACCACATCGGTCGGCTTTGCGATGCGCGGCAGGTAGGCGGGGTCCCATCCGGCCAGGGCCACCAGCTCCGGCGACCAGTCCTTGGCGCTGTTATCCGCCATTAGCGCGCCGATGGCATCGGAAAAATCCGTCTCCCAGGTGCCGGTGAGGCAATAGCGCAGATAATCCTTGGCGAGATACAGCCGCCGCGCGCGGGAAAACACTGCCGGCTCGTGCTCACGCAGCCAGGCCAGCATCGCCAGCGTCCAGGTCGGGTTCACCTTGTTCAGCGAGGTGTCGATGATTTTTTGCCCCGCTTTTGCGTGTAAAGCGGCGGCCTGGGCGGCGCTGCGCTGGTCGTTCCACATCATCGCCGGGCGCAGCACCGTCCCGTCCTCGTCGGTCAGCACCGGAATATGCGCGCCCGCGGAAACGCCGATGCCGGTGATGTCGCCCCCCGCCAGCCCCGCCGCCGCCAGCGCAAGCGGCACCGCGGCGCAGAGAGCGGCAAACCATTCCGCCGGGTCCTGCTCCGACCAGCCGAATTGCGGCACCGCGCTGCTGACCGGATGGCTCGCCTCGCCCTCTATTTGCCCGGTGGCGCTGATGATCGTGGCCTTGAGACTGCCGGCGCCGAGATCGATGCCCAAAAGATGAGTTGCCACGTTTCTGTCCTGGATGTCCGAACGATCAAAACCTATCGAAGCAAAGAGAAGCGCTTCTTTTTTGGAAAAAAGAAGCAAAAAACTTTTGCTCCTTTTGGGCCGTGCTGGTTTCAACGCCACAGTCCCAAACGAACAAAAGTTTTTTGCGCCGCTTTTTTTCGAAAAAGCGGCTACTTGTCTGTTTCCAGTTAAACCTATCACGCTCTAGCATGTCGCCCATGGAAAACACCGTACAACTCGCGCCGGAACTCGTCGCCGCCAAACGTGCGCTGCGGGAAATCCCAATCATCGATTTTTCCGCCTTCCTTGCCGGCGACGCGGCCGCCCGCGCCGCCACGGCGCAAAAGATCGGCACCGCCTGCCGGGAGATCGGCTTTTTCTACGTGGTGAATCACGGCGTGCCGGAGACGCTGGTCGCCGAGACCTACGCCCAGGCAAAACGCTTCTTCGCCCTGCCGCCCGACCAAAAAGCCGAAATCGCCATCGAGAATTCCGCCTGCCATCGCGGCTGGTTCCAGGTCGGCTCCGAGAATCTCGATCCCGAGAAGCAGACATCGACCGGGGATTTCAAGGAGGGCATCAAGATCGGCCGCGATCTCGGCCCCGACCATCCGCGCGTCCGCGCGGGCACGCCGCTGCACGGGCCCAACCAATGGCCCAACCTGCCCGGCTGGCGCCCGGTGATGCAGAGCTATTACGATGCGATGGAACAACTCGGCCGCCAATTGCTGCACGCTTTCGCTCTGGCCCTGGGGCTGGAGCAAACATATTTCGATGGCTGGTTGGACACACCGATGACCACGCTCGGCCCGCTGCACTACCCGCCCCAGGCCGGTCGCATCACCGAGGCGCAGCTCGGCGCTGGGGCGCATAGCGATTTCGGCTGCCTGACCATATTGGCGCAGGACGAAAACGGCGGTCTGCAGGTGCGCGACGCCACCGGCACATGGATCGACGCGCCGCCGGTCCCCGGCAGCTTCGTGGTGAATATCGGCGACATGATGGAGCGCTGGACCAACGGCGTGTTCACCTCCACCCTGCACCGGGTGATCAACGCCTCCGGCCGGGAGCGCTACTCCCTGCCCTATTTCTTCGACCCGGATTTTGCCGCCCCGGTCGCCTGCCTGGAAACCTGCTTGCAACCCGGCGAAGCGCCGAAATACGCGCCCACCACCGCCGGGCAGCATCTGCTCGACAAGATCAACGCGTCATTCGCGTATCATAAGGACAAGGCAGACACAGAAAAGTAGCCGCTTTTAAAAAAGCGGCGCAAAATTTTTGTTGATTTGGGCCGGTGGCAGTGACGCCAGCACGGCTCAGTTTAAAAAAATTTTATTCTGGGCCGCGCCGGTTTCAACGCCACCGGCTCAGAGCAACCAAAAGTTTTTTGCGCCGCTTTTTTTCAAAAAAGCGGCACCTTCCCTAAAAACCCGAAACCGGCGAGCCGCGTTTGCATGCTCTGCGCATCCGCCAGCGCGCCGGTGAAGTACGCGCCATCCACCCGCCGGGGCGTCGGCGGCAGGCTCGCCGTTACGGCGAGGGTCTGCCGCGCCACCGGCAGCGCCGGGTCGAACCAGGCGATCTTTGGGTACAGGGCCATAAATTCCGGGAGCAGAAACGTGTAATGCGTGCAGCCCAGCGCCACCGCGTCGATTTCCTCGCCGCCCTTTTGGGCGAAGAGCGGCGCCACGGCCGCTGACGGGTCCACCGCCACCCCTAGGAATTTCTGCTCGGCGAGTTCGGCAAGGGTCGGCGTGCCCAGCGTGTGCACCGTGCAATCGCCCGCGTATTTGTCCACGAGATCGGCGAGGTAGGCCCGGCGCACCGTGGCGGCAGTGGCCAGCACGCCGATCTGCCGGGTCCGGCTCGCCGCCGCCGCCGGCTTTACCGGCGGCACGCAGCCGATGAACGGTATGGCATAGGCGGCGCGCAAGGCGCTCAGGGCGATGGTGCTGGCGGTGTTGCAGGCCACCACCACGGCATCGGGCGCAAACGCCTCGATCGCCGCGCCGAGCAGCGCGACGATATGCGCCAGCAACGCCGCATCCGGCTTCTCGCCATAGGGAAAATAGGCGTTGTCGGCGAGATAGGTGATTCCGGCCTCCGGCTGCAGGCGCCGGATTTCCCGCACCACGCCGAGCCCGCCAATGCCGGAATCGAAGACCAGCAGGTTCACGGCACTCAGTAATCCCGGTTCGGGAATTCGACGTCGCGGTGCACATGCACCGACATCAGCACGCCGAAGCCGAGCATCACCGCGGTCAGCGCCGAGCCGCCATAGGAGATCAGCGGCAGCGGCACGCCCCCTACCGGGATCAGCCCCATCACCATCGACAGGTTGACGAAGCAGTACAGAAAAAAATTCGCGGCGATGCCGAGCGCCACCAGCCGCCCGTATTGGTGCGAACAGTTGAGCGCGGTGTAGAGCGCGATCGTGACGATCGAGAACAGCAGCGCCAGCACCGCCACCGAGCCGACGAAGCCGAATTCCTCGGCGATGATGGTGAACACGAAATCGGTCTGCTTCTCGGGCAGGAAGTTCAGCTGGTTCTGCGTGCCGTGCAGATAACCCTGGCCGCTGAACCCGCCGGAGCCGAGCGCGATCTTCGACTGAATGATGTTGTAGCCGGCACCCAGCGGATCGGAGCCGGGATTGAGAAAGGTGATGATCCGCGCCCGCTGGTAGTCGTGCAGATGATGGTACAGCACCGGTGCCGCCACTGCGATCAGCGCGATGATCAGCGCGAATTTCCACCAGCGCACCCCGGCGCCCAGCATCACCGTGCTGCCGATCAGCCCGGTAATGACGGCGGTGCCGAGATTCGGCTCCTTCAGGATAAGCCCCACCGGCAGCAGCACCGCGAGCACCGCCGGGATCAGGAACAGAACATTGCCGGCGCGCTCATAGCTGGCGCGATGGAAATACGCGGCGAGGCCCAAAGTGAGAAATAGTTTCATCAGCTCGCTCGGCTGGATTTCCACCCCGCCGACCGTCATCCAGCGTTTCGCGCCAAGGCCGGTATGGCCGAATTTCATCACCACCAGCAGCAGCAGGATGCCAAAGGCATAGGCCACCCACGAGACCTTCGCGATGACGCGGATATCCACCATGGCGATCGCGAACATCAGCAGCAGAGCGGTGAAAAACCGGTAGAGCTGGCTGTTGGCGTAAGGCTGGGGCGAGCCGCCGGCGGCCGAGTAGAGCGCGGTGTAGCCGACGCCGGCCAGCAGGCAGACGCAGAGCACGAACAGCCAGTTGATGCCGAGGAACTTGCGCACCAGGCCGAAGGAGCGGTCGTGGAAGGGCCGCCGCAGCGAGCCGGTGAGTGCGTTCATGATGGCGCGTCCGCGTCGGAGATTTGCGTCCCCAGCGGCGCGTCGCGCCCGCCCGGGTCCTTGGTCAGCGCATAGGTCAGCAGGTCGCGGGCGATCGGCGCCGAGGCTTGGCCGCCCCACAGCCCGTGCTCCACCACCACCGCCGCCGCGTAGCGCGGATTGTCTACCGGCGCGAAGGCGACGAACAGCGCGTTCGGCCGGTCCGCCCAGGCCATGGTGGCGTCATTGAAACCGCGCGCCTTCTCGGCGGCGGTGTTGTCGTGCACCTGGGCGGTGCCGGTCTTGCCCGCCATCTGCACGCCAGGCAGCGTGAGCCGCGCGGTATAGGCGGTGCCGGCGGGGGTGTTCACCACCTCGAACAGCCCCTGGCGGATTGTCGCGAGATGGCGGTCGTCGATATCGAGCGGGTCCCAGTCTGAAGGATCGGCGCCGTTCTGCAGATTGCCGTCGATCCGCCGGGTGATATGCGGGCCGACGGCCCGGCCGGTGGCGATGCGGGCGATCATCGTCGCCAGCGAGAGCGGGGTGAGCGTGGTGTAGCCCTGGCCGATGCCCTGCACGACCGTGCTGCCCTCGACCCAATGGATGCCGCGCTGCCGCGCCCAGGCATGGGTCGGCACCAGGCCGGTGGCGACATTGGGCAGGTCCATCTGCAGATCGGTGCCGAGGCCAAGCTGGTTCGCCATCGCCGCGATCGGGTCGATGCCGGTGCGCAGCGCCACCTGGTAGAAGAACACGTCGCAGCTGACCTGCAGCGCGGAGGTCACGGTGATCGAGCCATGCGCCACATGCCCGTCGCACCAGAAAATATGGTCGCCGAGCTTCAGGAAGCCCGGGCAGGTCAGGACCGTATCGGCGGTCAGGGTGCCGGCCTTCATCGCCGCCAGGGCCACGGTCGGCTTGAAGGTCGAGCCCGGCGCGAACAGGCCCGATGTCGCCTTGTTCTGCAGCGGATGCGCAGGGTCCGCCATCCATTGCGCCCAGGTGGCGGCGGGCACGCCTTTGTCGAACAGGCTGGGATCGAAGGATGGCGTGCTCGCCATGGCGAGAATTTCGCCGTTGGTCGCATCCAGCACCACGGCGGCACCGGTATTGGTGCCGAGCCGCTGCATCGCCAGGCTCTGCAGCCCGGCATCGATGCCCAGCGTCACCGTCTGGCCGGGCGTGCCGGCATTGCGCGCCACCTCGCGCACCACCTCGCCATGCACGTTGGTCTCGGTCTGCACGAAGCCGGGCGTGCCGCGCAGCACCAGGTCCTGCGCCGCCTCGGTGGCGGTGCGGCCGATGCGCATGCCCGGCAGTGCCAAGACCGTGTCGAGCTTGGCTTCTTTCTCGTTCGGCCGCGCCACATAGCCGATCGCATGCGCCAGCACCGGGCCGAACGGGTAGACCCGCGAGGCGCCGACCTCGACGATCACCCCTGGCAGATCCGGCGTATTGACCTCGAGTGCCGCCATGTCCGGCCAGTCGAGATAATCCTTCAGCAGCACCGGAATATAGCCCGGCCGGTCGGCGAGATCGGCCTGGATGCGCGCCTTCTCGTCATCGCTCAGCGCGACCAGCCGCGCGAAATTGTTCAGCACCGCCTGCGGGTCCGGCGCCAGCGCCTGCATGAACGAGGCGCGCCAGTGCTGCTGGTTGCCCGCCAGGATCGTGCCGAACCGGTCGGTGATCAGCCCGCGCTGCGGCGCGGTCAGCCGCTCGGAGATCGAGTTCGCCTGCGCCATCATCGCGTATTTGCCGTGCTGCGAAACCTGCAGGTTATAGAGTTTCGCGCCGATGGCGCCGAAAATGCCAAGCTGCGCGGTGCCGATCAGCAGCGTGCGCCGGGTGAACCCGGCCCGGTCCTTGTTCTCGCGCTTCATGCGCGCCCGTGCCGAACGTTCATTATGCCAACTCCACCGCCGCCGGGCCGCGATGCGCGCGGATCAGGAATCCCACCAGCGCCGGATACAGGCCGAGCGCGAACAGCACCTCGATGGCCAGCGGCTGCGCCGGCAGCAGTTGGAGCGTCAGCAGCGATTGCAGCAGCCAGGCCAGGCCAGAGAATAATGCTGCGAAGCCGGAAAATACCGCCCAGATGCGGATAAATGTCTGCTGCACCAGCCGCCGCCGCACCGCCAGGGTCGCGCCCTGCAGCACCAGCAGCAGCACCGCCCACAGCCCGAGCGGGGCGAGGCCGAGCAGGTCGAGCAGCAGGCCGGTGAGCGCCACCACCGGCGCCGGCAGCGAGGCCGGGCGGTACAGCGACCAGAAATACACGCAGGCCATGGCATAAACCGGCCGCAGGTCCGCCTGGCCGGGCAGGCCGAGCGGCAGGCCGATGATGAACAGGCCGAACACCATGAAACCGGCCGGAAACGCATAGCGCGAGGCGGTGTCGAGCTGACGCCACACGCTGGCGGGCCGGGCAATGGCCGGGCCGCGCGCCATCAGCCTCGATCCTCCCACATGCTCAGCCCCGATGTTTGTGCGCATGGGCGGCCTTCGCCTCCCCATGCGGGATCGGTGTCAGTTGCGGCAGGTCCTCCGGGTAGCTGAACAGGCGCAGCAGCCGCAGCGCGGCGAGATCGGCCAGCGGCAGCACCACCGGGTCGTTCTGCCCGTCATAATGCACCACGCCGACCGGCAGGCCGGGCGGGAAGGCGCCGCCGACCGCGCTGGTCAGCACCATCGCCCCCTCTGCCGGGGGCTGGCCCGGCGCCCAGTACAGCAAGGCCGGGTTCGGCCCGTTGGTGCCGGCCATCAGCGCCGGCGCGCCCTTCGCGCCGATCGCCACCGGCACGCGGCTGTTCAGGTCGGTGATGAGCAGCACCCGCGCCGAGCGGCTCCCCGCCTCGACGACGCGGCCGGCGACGCCGCGCCCGTCCATGGCGATCGCGCCGAGCAGATCGGTGGCATCGCCGCCGGGCAGCTCGACCAGCACCGAACGGGCATAGACGCCGCCGAGATCGGCCACCACATTGCCGGTGAAAAACCGCGGCGCCGGCGGCGGCACGTAATTCAGGCTCGCCTTCAGCGCCTCGTTCTGCGCCTGCAGCGCCATCGCCACGCCTTGCCATTGCAGCAGATTGGCGTTTTCGGCGCGCAGCTGCGCATTTTCGGCGTCGAGATCGAACAGATGCCCGACCACGCCGCCGCCATGCTCGGCCGCCTCGATCGGGCCGGCCACCAGCTGGTAGGCGGGCGCTAACAGATCATCGAGTCCGGCGCGCATATGGTCGGCGAAATTCTGGTCGGCGCGGCCGATCAGCACCAGGCCAAACGAAAACGCCAGCATCACAGGAAGCGTGAGCCGCGACAAAGCCTGCCGGAACGGGACCGATAACCTGATCACCGGAAACACTCCACAAGAGGACCGAAAACCCGACGAGGCCATACAAGTTATTGATGGTCGCGCCCAGGGCGCAAACCGCATATTCCCGCCAAGGAGTTAACTTTTAATCAGGAACGCTATTTCGTGATCGATGCTGCCGGCCGGTTATCCCGCCGCCGGCCGGCCGCCGAAGATCGCCGTGCCGACCCGCACATGGGTGGCGCCGGCGGCGACCGCCGCCTCGAAATCGCCGGACATGCCCATCGAGCGCACCGGCAGGCCGTGCGTGTCAGCCAGAGCCGCCAGATGATGGAAAAAAGGTAACGGGTCGCGATCCGCCGGCGGAATGCACATCAGCCCCTTCAGCGCGTCGCCGAAACGCTGCCGCGCCGCACGGATGAACAGGTCGGCATCGGCGGTTGCCACCCCCGCCTTCTGCGCCTCGTCGCCGATATTCACCTGCACCAGCAGTTCCGGCAGGCGCCCGGCTTTTTCCGCCGCGGCGGCGATGGCATCGCTGAGCCGCGCCCGGTCGAGGGAGTCGATGCTGTCGGCGAGCCGCACCGCCTCCAGCGCCTTGTTGGTCTGCAGCCCGCCGATGATGTGCAGCCGCGCCCCGGCCTGGGGAAATTTCTGCGCCGCCTCTTGCACGCGGTTTTCGCCGAACAGCACCTGCCCGGCGGCAAGTGCGGCGAGCACCGCCTCGCGCGGCTGGGTTTTCGACACCGCGATCAGGTTCACCGCGGCGGGGTCGCGCCCGGCTGCTGCTGCGGCGGCGGCGATGCGGGCATGGATGCTGGCCAGGTTTTCGGCGATCGTTCTAGGGTCGGGCATGGATCAACGGTTAATCAGCTGGGGGCGGGCGGTAAAGCGGCGCGGCCCGCCGCCGCTCTTTCTCTTTACCGCGCCGGAGAGGATGGATGTTCTAACGCTGGCGCAAACCCTGCCGCCCGGCCTCTGCGGCGTGGTGTTCCGGCATGACGGCGTGGCGGAGCGCGCGGCGCTGGCGCAACAGCTCAGCGCCATCTGCCGCGCCCGGCGGCTGGCGCTCATCATCGCCGGGGATACCAGGCTGGCGCTGGCCTTGCGCGCCGGCATCCATCTGCGCGGCGGCCTGCGGCCGGATTTCGTGCGCCTGCCGCGCACCGCGCTGCGCACCGCCTCGGTCCACGACCAGCGCCAGCTGCACCGCGCGCGCGGCAGTTTGGCAAACATCGTGTTCATTTCCCCTGCCTTCGCGACGCGCAGCCATCCCGGCGCGAAGGCGCTGGGCGGGCATCGCTGGCGCGCGCTGGCGCGCCGCGCCGCGCCGGCAAAAGCCTATGCGCTGGGGGGATTAGACGGCCGCCTTGTGCGCCGCCTCGGCCCGATCTGCCGCGGCGCCGGCGCGATCGATGCGCTTTTGCCTGCTTGATATATACAACATTCCGGACGGTCAGGCATGCGCGGGGCGCGTATGGCGGTAGAATGTAACATCCTATCGATTTAATATACTATTAGGCGGTCGTTTCATGCTGCACTGCAACGTTGTAGCGTTGTTCACGATTTCCCGGGGCGAATTTTAACAGTAGCGTCATATACATGTGGCAATGTCGCCACACAGGGCATTAATTGCTGCAACGTTGCCATTCGGTCATTGCGTAACACGAAAGTTAGGGCTTTTAAGCGTTGATCCGGGCAGCTTGGCATGATGCTGGGCGGCTCAGAGACAGGGTTACGACCGACGTCAAACTGTTTGTGCCGGGCGACCGGCTTCTTGGAGGATTTAATGCGCAAGTTACTGTTGGCCTCTGCGGCCACCATGGGCGCGCTGCTCGCCACGGTTGGCGGTGCTAACGCTCAGCCGGTTTCGCCGGTCGCCCCCGGCACCGTTGCTGTCCATCTGAACGGCTACCTGCAATTTGAGTTCGGCGCGTTCGGCTCGAGCGCCAATAAGGTCACCAACAGCACCGGCACCTCGAAGCTGGCCCCTTACGCCACCGATGGTGACGCCCGCCTCTATGGCGGCTTCGATGCCCAGACGCTGAACGGCATCTCCTACGGCGCGCAGATCGAGCTGCGGACCGCCACCTCCGACGCTAGCACCCGCGGCAATGCGACGACCGGTACTGCCGGAACGGCCGGCACTCGAGTCCCTCTATGTGCGGCGCGCTTATGGCTATATCGGCACCTCGCAGGCCGGTTATGTCCGCCTCGGCGAGACCGACAGCGCCTTCAGCCTGATGCAGACCGGCGTGCTCGAAAACTACGGCGACGGCGCCCAGTTCAACACCGACGGTGGCATCTACAACTCGATCCCCACCGCTGCCGCGCCCGCCACCTTCATTTACTCCGACACCTCGCACCTATATGCGACCGACAAGATCGTGTACCTGTCGCCGACCATCGCCGGCTTCAGCGCGGGCGTCGGCTTCGAGCCGAACTCCGACGGTCTGAAGGAAGGCACCGCCGACTGCGCCAGCGCCGCGTCCGAATACGGCGCCAGCTCACCCGCTCCGGCTTGCGCCCCCATCGCCTCGTCGCCGTATACGCAATGCCAACTTCCGTCGCAACACCATCGACGCCGCCTGATGTATTCCGAGACGATCGATGGTTTCGCGACCAAGGCCAACCTCGGCATCCTGAACGCCGCGCCGGTCAACTATACGGCCATCGCTGTCAGCTGCTGGCCAAACGGCTATGACGACATGACCGTCTACCAGGCCGGTGCGCAGACCGGCTTTGGCGGCCTGACCCTGGGCGCCAACGTGAAGTGGGGCCCGGTTGAAGACGGCTACGGCTTCGTGCCGAAGGGCGGGCGCGACGGCTCACCTACATCGTCAACGCCACCTATGCCATTGGCCCGTATATTGCCGGCGCGAGCTTCTTCGACGGCCAGACTCGCGTGGCTGCCTGGCGACCAACGCACGTGGCCCGCACCCTGACCGAATACGGCGTCGCTGCCGGCGGCAACTACGTGATCAGCAAGAACCTGAACCTGTTCCTGCAGTACGAGTACGGACACCGTCACCAGCCGGGCTAAACCACCGCCACTCGCCAAACCCGGCGCAGCGGCAACGGCCAGTTCCAGACGATCGCGACCGGCGCCACCTACAAGTGGTAATGGCTTAAAACACGCCCGGGCAACCGGAACGCAGAGAGGGTGGCGGGCAACCGCCACCCTTTTTTTAACCAAACGTCACGACCATGCCGCAAACCCTTGGCGGAAGCCGGTGCGGCGGCTAAACAGCCTGCAGTTTAGGGCTTGGAGAGAGAGCTTGCGGAATTTCAAGACGATCGCCGGCGTGGCCGGCTGTGTTGCGATGCTGGCATTGAGCGGTTGCGGCACCAATCCCACGACCGACACCGCGATTTATAATCCGGAAACCGCCAACGTCCCGCCCAGATGGCCCAGGCCAACAGCAGCAGCGGCAACCTCTTTACCTTCGGCCACGGCGCCAATAATGGCGCCAACCAGACCCGCAGGTCCAGGTCAACGCCTATCTCTGGCGCGCCACGCTCGACACGCTGGCCTTCATGCCGCTGGTCTCGGCCGATCCGTTCGGCGGCGTCATCATCACCGACTGGTACATCCCGCCGGCGACACCGAATGAGCGCTTCAAGGTCAACGCCTATATCCTCAGCAAGCAGATGACCGCCGATGCGATCCGCGTCAGCGTGTTCCATCAGGTGCAGCAGAACGGCCAATGGGTCGATGCCGCCGTCGACCCGACCACCGCCGGCGGCCTCGAAGACCGCATCCTCGCCCAGGCGGCGGATCTGCAGGCGCAAGCACAGAACGCCAAGTAAAAATGGCGGCAGGCCTCGCGCCTGCCGCTCCCGCCGACCAAGAAGGAAGGCTACTTTTTGTGAACAAAAAGTAGCAAAAAAATTTTTCTGCTCCTGGGCCGTGCTGGTGTCGCTGCCACCGGCCCAGAGGAATCAAACGTTTTTTGCGCCGCTTTTTTTCAAAAAAGCGGCTGCTTTCCTAGCCGACGGTCACCACCACCACATGTTCGGCATCGGCCTCCATCAACGCCTGGTGCAGCGCGCCGATGGCGGCGAGCATCAGCTCACCCGCGCCCTCTTCCTCCTCCTCGGTGAAATCCTCGTAGGCGTCGGCGAGTTCGTCTTCGGAAAAATTGTCCGGGTTCAGCTTGGCGAGGTATTTGGCCTGGTCGTCCACGGTCAGGATGAACACCAGCGCTTCCATTGCCTCGGCGATGTCCGCCACCACCTCGTTCTCGCTGGTTTCGAGGTCGATGTCGTACTCATCGGAGAGGATCGGCAGCAGCGCGGAGAAAATCTCGCCATCCTCGTCGTAATCGGCGACAGAGGTGCCGTTGGCGGCGAGAAAGGCCTGGAACGCCTGCGGGTCGTCATCGGTGGCGGCCGCCACCAGCTCGCCCAGATCGGCCCTCGGCAGACGGGTGAAAGTGGCAGTGGCCGGCATCGCAAAGCTCCGTATTCAGGGGGGATTCGCGCCTCCATAACAAGGCGCCAGCCCCCTGCCAACCGCTTTGAAGGGATGGAAAGGAAGGCTTCTTTTTTGAAAAAAAGAAGCAAAAAACTTTTTTAAACTGGGCCCGTGCTGGTTTCGACGCCACGGGCCCAGAGGAGAATAAGTTTTTGCGCCGCTTTTTTCAAAAAGCGGCCACTTTCTTCCTGATCGCTAGGCGATCTTGCCCAAAGCCTGGGTCAGGTCGTCGATCAGGTCCTGGGTATCCTCAAGCCCGACCGAGAGCCGCACGGTGCCGTCGGTGATGCCGAGCTTCGCCCGCTCCTCCGCGCCGATGCGCATATGCGTGGTCGTCGCCGGATGCGTGGCGAGCGATTTCGTGTCGCCCAGATTGTTGGAAATGCTGATGATCTGGAACGCGTTCATCATCGCGAAGGCCGCCGCCTTGGCCCCCTTCAGCTCGAACGTCACCAGCGTGCCGCCTCCGCTCATCTGCGCCATCGCCAGTTCGCGCTGCGGGTGCGAGGCGAGCGTCGGGTACAGAGCGCGCGCCACTTTCGGCGAGGCTTCCAGGAAGGTGGCGATCGCCTCGGCGGATTTCGACTGCGCGGCGACGCGCAGGGCCATCGTCTCCAGCCCTTTGAGGATCAGCCAGGCATTGAACGGCGAGAGCGACGGGCCGGTATTGCGGAAGAAGGGCTGAAACACCTCCTCGACCCATTTTTTGCGGCCGAGCACCGCGCCGCCCAGCACGCGACCCTGCCCGTCCATATGCTTGGTCGCGGAGTACACCACCACGTCGGCGCCGAGTTCGAACGGCTTTTGCAGCAGCGGGGTCGCGAACACGTTGTCCACCACCACCAGCGCCCCGGCTTTATGCGCAAGCTCCGCCACCGCGCGCAGATCGACAATCTCCAGCATCGGGTTGGACGGGCTCTCCAGCAGCACCAGCGCCGCCTTGCGGCTCAGCGCCTTGCCCCAGGCCTCCAGATCCGCGCCGTCGACGAATTCCGTCTCGATCCCGTATTGCGGCAGCAGCGTGCTGACGATCCAATGGCAGGAGCCGAACAGCGCCCGTGCCGCCACCACCCGGTCGCCCGCCTTCAGGCTGCTGAGCAGCGCCGCACTCACCGCCGCCATGCCGGTCGCGGTGCAGCGGCAGGCCTCCGCCCCCTCGATCGCCGCGAGCTTCTGCTCCAGCATCGTCACCGTCGGGTTGGCGAAGCGCGAATACTGGAAATGCTCGACCTGGTTGGCGAACACCGCCTCCGCCTGATCGGCGCTGTCATAGACGAAGCCTGAGGTCAGGAAGAGCGCCTCGGCGTTCTCATCCAGGTTGGAACGGATGCGCCCGGCATGGATCAGCTGTGTCGCGGGGCGGAGTTTTGGCGCGGAATTGGACATGGCACGGCTCTTTCGTTCAAAAAAGACGCCCGGCCATGGAGTGGTGACGCCACCGCGTCACAGCCTCTTTAGCGCGCTTGTTTTGCTCCCGGCGCCGCCCGCAAGGGCAAGCTCCAGCCTCGCCGCAATCCGGCCGGACAAATCACGAGGTCTGGCACCGCTAACGCGACCGACTTGCGCGGTCAATGCTGGCGGACTATTCAGGGGGCAGCGCGGGTATGATGTAATGGTAGCCTGCTAGCTTCCCAAGCTCGATGCGCGGGTTCGATTCCCGCTACCCGCTCCAAATTTTTTGCCAGCTCCGTTGCAGGAAGCAGCCGCTTTTTTGAAAAAAAGCGGCGCAAAAAACTTTCGTTACTCTGGGCCTGTGGCGTTGAAACCAGCACGGCTCAGTTCAAGGAAAGTTTTTTGCTTCTTTTTTTTCAAAAAAGAAGCGCTTCTCTTTGCTTCGACCTGATTTATCCTGGACCCGCCATATTCTCGCTGAAAAAAACCCGCCAGCCTTAGGGCTGACGGGTCAAGTCAACAGGGAGGCTTCACGTCTGGGAGACGTTGGGACAAAGTCCCAATCCGGCCCAAAAGGGCCGAATGATATCCAGCTCGCGCTGGACATGTTGTATATAGGCCACAAGAAAAGATTATTAAGTGTTAAAACGGTAATGTTGCGGGCGCGCCGTTGACGCAAGGCAACGCCGTACCCGCAAACGCGCCGATTCGCTGGAGATTACGGCCGTCCGCCGTTACGCTCTGAAATGCTGTTCACGAGGAAGTCACGGAATACTGATACGCGCTTGCTGTTCCGCAGCTCCTCCGGATAGACAAAGTACATATCCACATTCGGCTTCTTCACCTCCGGCAGGATCGTCACCAGTCCGGTCTGGTCCTGCACCAGGTAATCCGGCACCGCGCCGATGCCGATGCCGGCACGGATGCAGATCAGCATCGCCTGCAGCGAGTTCACCTCCATCAGGCCGCGGCGCGGCGTGCCGTCCTTGCGACCGACCTCGGCCAGCCAGTTCACATCCAGCACCGGCGGCTTGCGGTCGCCGAACAGGATCAGCTGGTGATTGTCCAGATCCTCGGCGGTCTGCGGCGTGCCATGCGCCTTGAGGTATTCCGGCGAGGCCCAGATCTGGCTGCGGATCTCGCCCAGATGGCGCTGCACCAGGTCCGGCTGGCGCGGCGGGTGCATGCGGATCGCCACATCCGCCTCGCGCATGGCGAGGTCGAGGTCGCTGTCGTCCAGCAGCAGCGAGACGCTCACATCCGGATGCGCGGCGAGAAAATGCTTCAGCCGCGGCGCCAGCCAGGTGACGCCAAAACTATGCGTGGTGGTCACTTTCAGCCGTCCGGCCGGCTTCTCCTTGCTTTCCGCCAGCAGCGCCTCGGTCATCGCCAGCTTGGCGAACACCTCGCGCACGGTGCGGTTCAGCGCCTCGCCCTGCTCGGTCAGGATCAGCCCGCGCGCATGGCGGTGGAACAGCGGCACCGCCAGCGCCTCCTCCAGCGCGGAAATCTGCCGTGATACCGCCGACTGGCTGAGATTCAGCGTGTCCCCCGCATGGGTGAAGCTGCCCGCCTCCGCCACCGCGTGGAAGACGCGCAACTTGTCCCAATCCATTTTCTGACCCGTCATTCTGCTGCCTCACTGATCCTAAGCGGGATGCTGCTCAAGAATTTTTCCGCCTCGAGTGCGGCCATGCACCCGGTACCCGCCGCTGTCACGGCCTGGCGGTAGATCTTGTCCTGAACGTCGCCCGCCGCGAACACGCCAGGAATGGAGGTCTCGGTCGTTCCGGCGCGGGTCACGATGTAACCCTCGTCATCGGTCTTCACCTGGCCGGCGAACACGGCGGTTGTCGGCGCATGGCCGATGGCGATGAACACGCCATCCACCGGCACTTCCTGCGCAGCGCCGGTCTTGGCATGCTTTAGCCGCATCGCCGTGACCACGGCGGGCGTGCCCTGGCCGAAAATTTCGTCCACCGCATGGTCCCAGATCACGGAAATCTTGTCGTTGGCGAACAGCCGGTCCTGCAGAATCCGCTCGGCGCGCAGGCTGTCGCGGCGATGCACCAGGGTCACGTGGCTGGCGTGATGGGTGAGGTAGAGCGCCTCCTCCACCGCCGTGTTGCCGCCGCCGATCACGGCGACGCGCTTGCCGCGATAGAAAAACCCGTCGCAGGTGGCACAGGCTGAGACGCCGGCACCCTGATAGGTCTGTTCCGAGGGCAGGCCGAGCCAGCGCGCCTGCGCGCCGGTGGCGATGATCACCGCCTCGGCGGAAAATTCCAGCCCGCCATCGGTCCAGGCGCGGAACGGCCGGGCCGAAAAATCGACCTTGGTCACGATATCATAGAGGATCTCGGTGCCGACATGCTCGGCCTGCTTGGCCATCTGCTCCATCAGCCAGGGGCCCTGGATGGTCTCGGCGAAGCCGGGATAGTTTTCCACGTCGGTGGTGATGGTGAGCTGGCCGCCCGGCTGCAGACCGGCGATCATCACCGGCGCCAGATTCGCCCGTGCCGCATAAATCGCGGCGGTGTACCCGGCCGGCCCCGCACCGATGATCAGTACCCGGGTCTTTCTCGCCTCAGCCATGTCAATCCATCATCCGCTGCAATAGGTAGGGGGCCTACATATCCGTTCACGGGACGCCGATACAAGCTGCAAAGCCCGCTTCTTTGCATATATGCACGAAGTGTTGCTGCTTTGGCGCGCACAACATGTTGTGCGCGGCTATGGGCAAACCAGATCAAGGAAATTATATTGCGCGCGACAACAGATGGATGTGCAGAACCATAATGACGCAGCGTGAGCCAGACCCGATCAGCCTCGATGAGATCGATCGCCGGATTATCGCGGAACTCCAAGGGGATGGCCGTATGACCAATGTCGAACTCGCCAAGCGCGCCGGCATTTCGCCGCCGCCTTGCCTGCGCCGCGTGCGCCGGCTGGAGGAGGCTGGCTACATCCAGGGCTACCACGCCCAGACCGACGGCCATAAACTCGGCTGGCAGATCTCTTTCTTTGTCATCGTCGGGCTGGAAAGCCAGAAGCAGGCGGTGCTGGAGGGCTTCGAAACCCTGGTCGCCTCCTGGCCGGAGGTGCGGGAGTGCCACATGATCCGCGGCGGCGGCGATTTCCTGCTCAAGCTGGTGGCGCGCGACGCCACGCATGAAAACCAGCTCACAACGCGCCTGACCGGTGCGGCGCATGTCGCCAAGGTGCAGACGCTGCAGACCATCCGCACCAGCCGCGCGCTGGCCGGGGTGCCGATGGAAAAACTGAATGGCTGAGGCCCTGATCCTGCTGGCGGCTATCCTTGTGGATCTCGCCTGCAGGCTCATCCCCGCCCGGCTCCCTTACCTCTTCCCTTTCATCTTCAACGCCCCGGTCTTTCTCGGCTGCTGGCTGACCCTGCTCTGGTATCTCCGCGGCCTGTGGCGGATGCCGGCGGTGGAGCGGCCGGGCGGGCTGCGGCAAGGCTTCTTCCTCGCCGGCATCGCCGCCATCTATTTCGTGCAGCAGACGCATTTCGAATATACGTCCCAGCACATGTTCTTCCTCAACCGCGTCCAGGCCGTAACCCTGGGCATGGCGGCGCCGTTCTGCATCGCCATCGGCTGGATGGCGGCACCGCTGCGGCTCGGCATCCCCGCCTGGCTGCGCCGCCTCGTCCAAAGCCGCATTGTGCAGCAACCCGGCCGCGTGCTTTGCCACCCGGTCCCGGCAATGGCGATCTTCCTCGTCACCACGGATCTCTGGCTGCTCCCCGAAGTGCATTTCGCGGCGATGATCAACCCGACCCTGTACGCGGTGATGAACCTCTCCTGCCTGGCCGGCGGGCTGCTGTTCTGGCTGGTGGTGCTGGACCCGCGCCCGAAACCGCCGGCGCGCTTCTCCTATCTCGCGCGCGCCGCCGCCGGTTTCCTGGTGATGTTCCCGCAGATCGTCATCAGCGCCTATATCGCGCTGACGACGCGGGACCTGTATCCGTTCTACACGCTGTGCGGCCGCATCTTTCCCGACATCAGCCCGGCCTATGACCAGATGCTGGGCGGGCTGATCCAGTGGATCCCGCCGGGGATGATGAACACGGCGGCGCTGATCATCGGGCTGAACGCGCTGCGCCTCGCCGACCTCAAGGCCGAGGCAAATTTTACGCCGCCGCCCGGCGCGAAAATCTATGAGGCGAAATGGATCGGGCGATAAACGGCTGGAGCGAAGCGGGAAGAAAGACTTCTTTTTGTGAACGAAAAGAAGCAAAAAAACTTTTTTAAACTGGGCCGTGCTGGTTTCACCGCCATGGACCCAGATTGGCAAAAAGTTTTTGCGCCGCTTTTTTCAAAAAGCGGCTGCTTCCTTCTTTCCCTTAATTCAAACCGAGCGCGTGGAAAAACCCGGCGCTGGCCGGCAATGCGCGCTCCACATCGCTATGCGCGACCAGTGCCACGGCGATCACGACGACAATCAGCACCAGCAGCCAGACCAGCTTGCGGTTGCCGCCTGGTTCCGGCGCGGGCGGGCGACGGTGCGGCTCGACCCGGATGGCGCGGTAGCCGCCCATCGGCTGCGGCTCTGCGGCGCCATCCTCGCTCAGATGGCCGCGCGGATCACGCCGGGACAGGAATTTCGGCAGGTTTTCGGGCGTGACCCGTTCCGGCGCGGCGGCTTGCGGCTTGGTCGGCGCAGGTTCGGCGGGCTCCGGTTCAGCCGGAGCGGGGGCTGCGGGGTCCGGCACGGCGCCGGCTGCGGCCTGCCGCCATTCATGGCCGCAACGGTCGCAGCGCATCCGCCGGCTACCGGCTGTCAGGGCCGTGTCGGGCACATCGTATTCGGTGGAACACTGTGGGCATGTTAGACGCATGGCAATGACCCGCATGACAGTTTTGCTCCCGCCGCGCAATAACGCCGATGCCACTGCCAGATGCGGTTTCCACCTTGCCGCACACGGACCTGGCGCGGCAGAAAGGGGCGCGGATAACGTTTAGGGCTGGGATGGTCAGGTTCGAGGATGTTTGGCTGCGCTACCGCCACCCGGCGACGCGGAACGAGGCGGAAACCGCCGTGCTGCGCGGCGTCAGCTTCGAGATTCCCGATGGCGGATTCCGCTGGCTCACCGGCCCGTCCGGCGCCGGCAAGACCAGTCTGCTGAAGCTGATCTACCTGGCCGAGCATCCCAGCCGTGGGCGGATCGACATCATGGGCACGCATGTGGCGAAAATCTCCCGGCGCGACGCGGCGCTGCTGCGCCGCCGCATCGGTGTCGTCTACCAGGATTTCCGCCTGCTCGCGCATTTATCCGCCTATGACAACGTGGCGCTGCCGATGCGCCTGGCGCGCCGCAGCGAGGCGCATATCCACGCCGATGTGGCGGAGATCCTGCGCTGGGTCGGGCTGACCGGCCGGCTGGAGGCACGGCCGGACGAATTGTCCGGCGGCGAGCAGCAGCGCGTCGCCATCGCCCGCGCGGTGATCGGCCGGCCGAAACTGCTGGTGGCCGACGAGCCCACCGGCAATCTCGACGACGAGCAGGCGGAGCGGCTGATGATGCTGATCACCGCACTCAACCGGCTCGGCACCACGGTGATCATCGCCACGCATAATACCGGGCTGGTGGAACGCTACCCGGCGCCGCGGCTGGAGATGGCCGACGGCCAGTTGCTCGCCCATGATTAAGCGCAGCGCCCATCTCGGCCTCGGCCTCGGCCTGACCGATTGGCTGCTGCCGGTGCTGGTGGCGGCGATGAGCTTTCTCGCCGCCCTGGCCCTGGCCGGCACGCTGGCGAGCGCGATGCTGGCGGCGCAGTGGCAGAGCGACAGCGCCAGCGCGCTGACCGTGCAGGTGACGGACCCGCAAGCGCCGGATGCGGCGGGCCAGGGCAGCCGCGCCGCCGCCGTGCTGGCGGCGCTGCAATCCTCCCCGGGCGTCAGCGACCCGCAGACGATGAGTGCTACGCAGCTGAACCAGCTGCTCGCCCCCTGGCTCGGCGCCGATGTGGCGCAGCTCGCTCTGCCTGTGCCGGCGGTCATCACCGCCCATTGGCAAGGCGCGCAGAGCCTGGCCCCGCTCACCGCGCGCTTGCAGGCCCTTGCCCCCGGCACGCTGGTCAGCACCGGCTCGGCCTGGGCCGCGCGGGTGGTGGCGCTGACCGGCAGCCTGCAAACCTGTGCCGCGGCCGTGCTCATTATCGTCGCATTGGTGGCCGCCGCGGTGGTGGGGGTGGCGACACGCGCCGGCCTCGCCCAGCGCCGCGAGGCGATCGAGATCATTCACGGCCTTGGCGCGCTCGATGCCGACATCGCCGCCAGCTTCGCCACCCGCGCCATGCTGCTCACTCTCGCCGGGGCGGTGGTTGGCGCCGCGCTGGCGTTGCCGGTGCTGGTCTGGCTCGCTGCATTGGCCGCGCCCTTTGCCGGTTTGGCGCGGCAAAGCATGTTCCCCGGCCTGCCGCCGGCCTTGTGGGTTGCCTTGCCGGCGCTGCCGCTGGCCGCTGCCGGCATCGGCTGGAGCACCGCGCAGCTCACCGTGCGCGGCTGGCTGCGGCGCCTCGCCTGATGGCCCGCCGCCCGCTCCGCCACCGTCCGCAGCGCTTTGCCTTCCTGCGGCTGCTCTACCGGCTGCCGCTGCTGCTCTGCCTCCTTTGGTTTGGCGGCTTCGTTTTGTATCTGGCCGTGGTGATCACCGCCGCGCCGCCGAACCCGATGCCGCCGGCCGACGGCATCGTCACGCTGACCGGTGGTGACGACCGGGTGGGCGCGGGGCTCACCTTGCTGGCCGAGCACGACGCGCCGCGGCTGCTGATCTCCGGCGCCGGGCGTGGCACCTATCTCGGCGATTTCACCAACGACAACGCCCCCGCCGCCACGCGCTATGCCAGCGACATCACGCTCGGCCACATGGCGGGCACCACCCATGGCAACGCGGTGGAAGCGGCGAACTGGGCGCATACTTACGATATGCATGCGCTGATCATCGTCACCGCCGATTACCACATGCCGCGAGCGATGCTGGAAATGCGCCGGGCGCTGCCGGGCCTGAAGCTGTTCCCGGCGCCGGTGCATCCACCCGCCATGAACAACCTGTTCAGCCTGCCGACAATGCGGCTATTGAGCGACGAATACACCAAATATCTCGTCGTCCGCCTCGGCCTCCGCCGGGTCGCGGCGACGGTTATCAACACGGACTGACTTCCCTGCGCTTCCTTCGCTCCCTCGCCTTTACGGCTGTGATGATTGTCTCTGGGCTGATGCTCAGCCTCTGGGGCACGGGGCTGCGCGTGATCGCGCCGCAGCGCCTCACCCGGCTCGCGCAATTCTGGGCACGGCTCTGCCTCGCCGCGCTGCGGCTGTGCTGCGGTATCGACATCCGCGTCGCGGGGCTGGAGAACCTGCCAGCCGGCGGCGCGATCATCGCCGCGCAGCACCAATCGGCGCTGGACATCCTGGTCTGGCTGGTCGCGCTGCCCTACCCGGCTTTGGTGTTCAAGCAGGAGCTGAAGAAAATCCCGTTTTTCGGGCCATTGCTGGCGCCGGCCGGAATGATCCCGGTGGACCGCGGCGGTGGCAGCGCCGCCTTGCGGAAAATGTTGCAGGATTGCCGCGCCGCCGCCGCTGAAGGCCGGCAGGTGGTGATTTTCCCCGAAGGCACCCGCGTCGCACCCGGTGCGCGCGTGGCGCTGCAGCCCGGCATCGTCGCTCTGGCCAAATCGGCCGGCGTGCCGGTGCTCCCCGCCGTCACAGATTCCGGCCAGTGCTGGGGGCCGCGCGCTTTCACCAAAACCCCGGGCACGGTACGGGTGACCCTGTTGCCCGCCCTGCCGGCGGGGCTGCCGCGCGAGCAGCTCGTGGCGGAACTCACTACTCTTTATTACGGCGCCGGCGATATCCCGGCCGACGGCGCTGTTTCCTAGCGGCCAGAGCTTGAGAGGGGCAGGTTGAAACAGGAAGCGGCCGCTTTTTGAAAAAAGCGGCGCAAAAACTTTTGTGAAACTGGGCCGGTGGCGCTGAAACCAACACGACCCAGGAGCAGAAAAGTTTTTTGCTTCTTTTTTTCAAAAAAGAAGCACTTCTCTTCACGTCGATATTGCTAGTGCCGGACCTGGGCGCCGCGGTGTTCGTCGTCCGGGTTGATCGGCGAGGGGGGCAGTGTGCCGGCCGCATCCGGATCGTGGATGTATTTGAACGGCGGTTCGTTCCAGGCGCCGCGCGCATCATCGCCCTGGCTGAGATTGTAGACGATCTCGACCGTGTCGTCCGGTTGGATCGTGCCGAAGAACGGGTCGTCGAGTTTGCCGATGGAATCCAGCGCCTTCATGAACATGTTGGCGTGGGTGATCTCGCGGGTCAGCAGATGCGTCAGCGCCTCGATCGTGCCGGCATCCTGGGTGCGGTGGATCAGCGCCTCATAGGTCTGGCGGGCGCCGGCTTCCGAGGCGATGTTGGCGCGCAGGTCGCGCACCACGTTGCCGCCTTCGTTGATGTAATGCGCGCTCCACGCGGAGCCCTGGCTGTCGACGAAATGCGGGCCAATGCCCTTCATGGCAAAAAGCGGCGCCTGGTAGACCTTGCTCTGGTCCATCTTCGAGGTGTGCTGCGTGATCAGGTGGCCGACCATCTCCAGGTGGTTGAACTCCTCAAGGGCGATGTCCTGCAGCATGTCGCGCAGGCCGGCATCCTCGACATGGAAGGACTGCACCCAGTATTGCAGCGCCGCCGTGAGTTCGCCGGTGGCGCCGCCGAATTGTTCGAGCAGGAATTGTCCGAATTGCGGATCCGGCGTGCCGACATTGACCGGCCGGAAAAGCTCCTTGCGATGGTAGAACATGTTGGCTTCCTCTCTTGGTTGCGACCGTCGCCGGCATGGGAGAGGCTGAAGCGGGAATAAGGAAGTGGCCGCTTTTTTGAAAAAAAGCGGCGCAAAAAACTTTTGTTAAACTGGGCCGGTGGAGCTGAAATCAGCACGGCTAGAGTCAAAAAGTTTTTTGCTTCTTTTTTTCAAAAAAGAAGCGCTGCTCTTCTTCGCTTCGACGAACCTATCATGCTTTCGCCTCATGACGGCTGGCGGTCGTCGATCACATAGGAAGCGGTGATGCCGCCATCAATCGTGTAAGCCGAACCTGTAATGTAACGCGCCTCGTCGGAGGCGAGAAAGGCGACCAGGTTGGCGATTTCTTCCGGCTGGCCGAGCCTTCCCATCGGGATGTGGCGGCGGCGCAGTTTCCAGGCTTCCTCATCGGCGAGGAAGGCGGTGACCAGCGGGGTCGCCACCGGGCCGGGGCAGATGGCGACGGCGCGGATGTTCTGCCGCGCATACATGATGGCGAGTTCCCTTGTCATCGCCAGCACCCCGCCTTTGGCGGCGGTGTAGGCGATCTGAGGAAAGGCCGAGCCGACCAGCGCGACAATGGATGCGTTGTTGATGATGACGCCCCCGCCGGCCGCCTGCAGATGCGGAATTCCCACCTTGCAGCAGAGAAACACCGAAGTGAGATTGGCGGCGATGGTGCGGTCCCACACGCCAAGCTCGGTCTCCACCGGCCCGGCATCGGCGGCCAGGCAGATGCCGGCATTGTTGAAGAGGATGTCGATGCCGCCGAAGGCGGCCGCGCCGGCCGCGAACGCCGCCGCGCAGGCGGCCGCCTGCGCCAGGTCGCCGCTTGTCATGGCGGCGCGGCCGCCTTCCTTGCGGATCGCCGCGGCGGTGGCTTCAGCGGCTTCGGCATCGATGTCGCAGCAGATCACCGCCGCACCTTCGGCCGCGCATTTCAGCGCCGTGGCGCGGCCGATGCCACTGCCGGCACCGGTGATGAAAGCGCGTTTGCCGTTCAGACGCATACGAGAAACTCCTTGGAGCGTGATCGGTTTAGGACGGGTCGTGTCGAAGTGAAGAGGAAGGCTTCTTTTTGAAAAAAAGAAGCAAAAAACTTTTTTAAACTGGGCCGTGCTGGTTGCGGCGCCACAGTCCTATAGGAGGAAAAAACCGCTTTTTTTAAAAAGCGGCTGCTTTCTTTACCCTTTCCGCAGCACCAGCAGCCAGGTGCCGTCCGGCTGTTCGGTCAGGTCCAGCGGGTCGTGGCCCTGGTCGGCGGCGGCGCGGGGCACGTTGGCCAGCGGGTCGGTGCCTTTCAGCCGCACCAGCAGGATCTGGCCCGTCTCCAGCGCATCCAGTGCGAGGCGGGTGCGCACGAAGGTCATCGGGCAGGTCTCCGCCGTGATGTCGATGGCTTTATGATGGGCGGGCAGGGTGGACGACGACATGCAAACCTCAGTGTTGCGGGGCCGGACGGCCAGGGCGGTGTAAACGCACAGGCGGCGCCGTACGCCCATGGTAAGGCTGGACCGGAGAAACAGTTTGGGCCACAAGGCTCAGGATGGATATAAGCATCGAGCGCCTGTGCATAGAGAACGGGCTGAAGATGACAGGCCCGCGCCGGGTGATTGCCCGCGTATTGTCGGAGGCGACCGACCACCCGGACGTTGACGAATTGCATCGTCGCGCCAACCGGCTTGATACGCGCATTTCGCTGGCCACCGTGTACCGTACCGTGCGGCTGCTGGAGGCGAAGGGCATTCTGGCGCGGCGGGATCTGGGCAGCCGGCGGGCGCGCTACGAGCCCAGCGGCGAGCGCAACCACTTCCATCTGGTCGATCAGGAGAGCGGCTCCGTGCTGGAATTTGCAGCACCGCAGGCGGAGGTGTACCTGCGGGACATCGCCAGGCAACAGGGGTTTGACGTGGACGTGATCAAGATTGAACTGTTCGGCCGGCGGATCGCGGAATGAACACGAACGTGGTGCCTGAGCTGCCGCGCTTCGCCCTTGGCAATGCAGCCCCCGGCTTCAGCGAGCTGCGCGCCGGCAATCTCGGCGTCCGGCTGGCGGTCACCGCGGCGGAGCTGGATGCGGTGCAGGAGCTGCGCTACCGCGTGTTCTACCAGGAGATGGGCGCTGCGGCGGATGCCGCCACCATCGCCCGCGAGCGCGACGCCGATGTGTTCGACGCGGTCGCCGATCACCTTTTGGTGGTGGACCATGACCTCGGCGATGACGCCTCCGGCGTGGTTGGCACCTACCGGCTGATCCGCCAGGACGCGGCCGCCAAGATCGGCCGGTTCTATTCGGCGGACGAGTACGATATCTCGGTCTTCGACAATTTCCCCGGCGTGAAGCTGGAGCTCGGCCGCAGCTGCACCGCCGCCGCCTACCGCTCGCGCTCGGTCATGCAGCTGCTCTGGCGCGGCATCGCCGCCTATGTGTTCCATTACGGCGTGGACCTGATGTTCGGCTGCGCCAGCCTTGGCGGCACCGATCCGGAGGCGCTGGCCGACGAGTTGACCTATCTCGCCGCCCACCACCTCGCCCCCGCGGCGATCCGCCCGCGCGCGCTGGAGAGCCGCTACGTGCCGATGCTGCGCCGCGACCCGGCCGGGCTGGACGCCAAGCAGGCGCTGATGCGCCTGCCGCCGCTGATCAAGGGCTACCTCCGCCTTGGTGGATTTGTCGGCGATGGTGCGGTAATCGACCGCCAGTTCAACACCACGGACATTGCGGTGGTGGTGCAGACCGATCTGGTGACGGACAAGTATTACCGGCATTACGAACGGGAAGCGCGCTGATTTTTTTGACGAAGCCTGCCGCCGTGCGGCGGCTGGGAGACTGCCATGGCTGACGACGACGACAACATTCCTGATTCGCTGCTGCCCTATGACGACTGGATGCAGGAAGCCCTGCGCCAGGTGGCGGTGAGTGCCGTGCGCCATGTGGCGCAGGCCGGCCTGCCGGGCGGGCATCATTTCTACATCACGTTCAAGACCACCTATCCGGGTGTGAACATCCCCGACCGGCTGCGCGCGCAGTACCCGGAGGAGATGACGATCGTGCTGCAGCACCAGTTCCACAGCCTCGGCGTCGACGATGCCGGCACGTCGATGTCGGTCGGCCTGTCCTTTGGCGGCGTGCCGTCGATCCTCACCATTCCGTTCGCGGCCATCACCAGCTTCGCCGATCCGGAGGTCCGCTTCGGCCTGCAGTTCGAGGTGCCGGTGCCCGAGCCGGTCAAGATGGCGGAGGCGCCCGCCGCCGAGAGCGACGAGGCGCCCTCCCGCCCGCATGAGGGACCGGCCGATGTGGTGAGCCTGGACGCGTTCCGCCGCCGCCAGAAGGACTAGGGCGTTACAGGTTCAGGACAAGCCATGATGAAGCGACGGAAAGAAAGGCTTCTTTTTTGAAAAAAAGAAGCAAAAAACTTTTTGTAAACTGGGCCGTGCTGGTTTCGCTGCCACCGGCTCAAAGGGGCAAAAAGTTTTTGCGCCGCTTTTTTCAAAAAGCGGCAGCTTCCTGTTTTGACCCAACAATAAACCGAGAGACCGATCCATGACCGTGATGACGAAACGCGCGCCTGGTTTTGCCTACGCACCGATGTTTCCGCTGGAAACTGACAGCACCGAATGGCGGAAATTGGACATGGCCGGCGTTTCGACCATTGAGGTTGAGGGCAAGACGGTTCTCAAGGTCTCCGCCGACGCGCTCTCCGAGCTCGCTTTCACCGCCTTCCACGACATCGCGCATCTGCTGCGCCCGGCGCATCTGGCGCAGCTCGCGAAGATCCTGCAGGACCCCGAAGCCAGCGAGAACGACCGCTACGTGGCGCTGGAATTTCTCAAGAACGCCAACATCTCCGCCGCAGGCGTGCTGCCGATGTGCCAGGATACCGGCACGGCTCTGGTGTTCGGCAAGAAGGGCCAGCGCGTCTGGGTCGAGGGCGACGAGGAGGAGGCGATCTCCTGGGGCGTGCACCGCACCTATACCGAGACCAATCTGCGCTACTCGCAGATGGCGCCGCTCAGCATGTTCGAGGAGCAGAACACCGGCAATAACCTTCCGGTGCAGTTCGACATCATGGCCGCCCCGGGCGAGCACCATGCGGACGAGTTCTCGCTGATGTTCATCGCCAAGGGCGGCGGATCGGCGAACAAGACGTTCCTGTACCAGGAAACTCGCGCGGTGCTGACACCCGAGAAGCTGATGGCGTTCATCGAGGCGAAGACCAAGACGCTCGGCACCTCGGCCTGCCCGCCTTATCACCTCTCCATCGTCGTTGGCGGCACCTCGGCCGAGTTGACCCTGAAGACCGTGAAACTCGCCTCGACCAAATGGTACGACCACCTGCCGACCCAGGGCAGCCGCACGGGCCACGCCTTCCGCGACCTGGAGATGGAACAGCGCGTGCTGGAGATGACGCAGAATATCGGCATCGGCGCGCAGTTCGGCGGCAAGTATTTCTGCCATGACGTGCGGGTGATCCGCCTGCCGCGTCACGGCGCGTCTTTTCCCATCGGCATCGGCGTGTCCTGCTCGGCGGACCGGCAGATCAAGGCGAAGATCACCAAGGATGGGGTTTTCCTGGAGCGGCTGGAGACCGACCCGGCGAAATACCTGCCGGAGATCACCGACGCGCATCTCGGCGGCGAGGTTGTGGCCATCGATCTGAACAAGCCGATGCCGGAAATCCTCGCCCAGCTCTCGCAGCACCCGATCAAGACCCGCGTGGCGCTGACCGGCACCATCGTCGTGGCGCGCGACATCGCCCATGCCAAGCTGAAGGAGCGGCTGGACCGCGGCGAGGGCCTGCCGGACCACATCAAGAACCACCCGGTCTATTACGCCGGCCCGTCGAAAACGCCGGAAGGCATGGTGACCGGCAGCTTCGGCCCGACCACCGCGGGGCGCATGGATTCCTATGTGGAGGAATTCCAGGCCGCCGGCGGCTCGCTGATCATGCTGGCCAAGGGCAACCGCAGCAAGGCCGTGCGGGATGCCTGCCACAAGCATGGCGGGTTCTATCTCGGCTCGATCGGCGGCCCGGCCGCGGTGCTGGCCGAGCACAACATCACCAAGGTCGAGGTGCTGGAATACCCCGAACTCGGCATGGAAGCGGTGTGGCGGATCGAGGTGAAGGACTTCCCGGCCTTCATCGTCGTCGACGACAAGGGCAACGACTTCTTCGCCGGACTTGGCTGATGCGCTTCACCGTCGACCGCATCGACCATATCGTGATGCCGTGCGCCGATATCGAGGTGACGGCCGCCTGGTATCAGCGCGTGCTGGGCATGGAGCGCGAGGAATATGGCGGCGAGAACCGCACCGCGCTGCGCTTCGGCGCGCAAAAGATCAACCTGCACGAGGTTGGCCATGGGGTGTTGAAGCAGAAGGACGAGCCCCAGCCGGGGACGCTGGAGCTCTGCTTCGTCATCGCCGTCCGGCCGGAGGATGCCATCGCCCAGCTCCATGCCTGCGGTGTCGCCATCGAGCGCGGCCCGGTCTCGCGCCTCGGCGCGCTGGGCGATGTCATGTCGGTCTATTGCCAGGACCCGGACGGCAATCTCATCGAACTCGCTTCGTATCTGGGGGCATAGTTTCGTGGACAGTCAGACCAGGGGGACGCCGTCCCCCTGGACCCCCAGCGAACGGCAGCGCCGTTCGATCCGCAATAACCGGGTTCTAAGGGCTCTGCTCTTAGCGGGGATCCAAGGGGCGGCGCCCCTTGGCCTTGCTGCGCCATGAACCTGTCCGATTTCGATTACGACCTGCCGGACCGGCTGATCGCCACCGCCCCGGCGCGGCCGCGGGACAGTGCGCGTCTGCTGCATGTGGCGGCGGGGCTGGCGGAATACCGTGTGCGGGACCTGCCGGGGCTGCTGCGGCGGGGGGATTTGCTGGTGGTGAACGACACCAAGGTGATTCCGGCGCAGTTGACGGCGATGCGCGGCGCGGCGCGGATCGGGATCACGCTCGATCGGCGGCTGGATGACGGGCGCTGGCGCGTGCTGTTGCGCAATGCGCGGCGGGTGCATCCGGGCGATGTGCTGGAGATCGATCCGCAATTTTCCGCCGTGGTGGATGAGGTGCTGGCGGGCGGTGCGGCGCTGCTGCGCTTTGCGGCGGATGATTTTTATGCCGCTTTGGCGCGCTCCGGCGCGCTGGCGCTGCCGCCCTACATCGCCCGGCCGGAGGGGATCACCGCGCAGGACAAGGCCGATTACCAGACCATGTTCGCCACGCATGAGGGCGCGGTGGCGGCGCCCACGGCGGGGTTGCATTTCACCCCGGAGCTGCTGGCCGGGCTGGAAGCCGCCGGGGTGGCGAGCGCGCGGGTGACGCTGCATGTGGGCGCCGGCACGTTTCTGCCGGTGCGGACCGAGAACGTGCTGGAGCACCGGATGCATGCGGAGCGCGGCTTTGTTTCGGCCGCAACGGCCGAGCGGATCCGCGCGACGCGGGCCGCGGGCGGGCGGATTGTGCCGGTGGGCACCACGGCGCTGCGGCTGATCGAATCCGCGGCGGCGGCAACGGGCGAGGTGGAAGCCTTTGACGGGGAGACGGATATCTTCATCATCCCCGGCTACCGCTTCAAGGCGGCGGATCTGCTGTTCACCAATTTCCATTTGCCGCGCTCGACCTTGCTGATGCTGGTCTCGGCCTTCGCCGGCATGCAGCGCATCCGCGACGCCTATGCGCATGCGATCGCGTCGGGCTACCGGTTCTATTCCTATGGCGATGCCTGCTTGTTGGAGCGGGCGGGCTGATGCTGTTGCCGCGTGCGGCAGGGGTGACGCGCATTGCGGCGGATGCGCGGCTCGCGGGGTTGATTGTCGTGCTGATGAGCCTGCGCATGGCGGCCTATGCGCTCGTCTCGGGGGGCTTGCGGCAGATGCCGGCGCGGATGTGCCAGTGGGATTGCGGCTGGTACATGTCTCTGGCGCAAAGCGGCTACGATGCGGCGCCGCATGTGGCACCAGGCATATACGGCCAGGCGAACTGGGCGTTCTTTCCGCTGTTTCCCTTGCTGGTCCGCGGCATTGCGCGGGTTTTTTCGGTGCCGGTGGTTAATGGCGGCTTCATCGTCGCCAATGTCTCATTCGCGCTGTTCGTTTTCCTGGCGGCCAAATATCTTGCGCGCGTGCGGCCGGAGCATTGCCAGGCCGCGCTGGTCCTTTTTCTGTTCGCCGTGCCTTCGAGCTTTTATTTTTCGCTGCCCTATACCGAAGCAACGTATGCGGCGCTGGCCATGGCTACGCTGTATTTCTCCGTGAACGGGGCGCTGCCCGCGGCGAGCATCGCCACCGCCTTGCTGTCCGCCACACGGGTGACCGGGGTGCTGTTCGTGCCGGTGATTGCCGTGCAGTTCGCCAGGAGGCTCTGGCGGCGCTGGCACGCAGGCGACCATGCGGGCGCGGCCAGCGAGGCGCTGCCGGCGCTGTTCTGGGTGGCGCTGGCGCCGCTTGGGCTGTTTGTGTTCATGGCGTATTTGTATCTGCACATGGGCGATGCCCTGGCCTTTGCGCATGTGCAGGTTGCCTGGCAGCGGGGGCATGATTTTCCGCTGTTTCTCCTGCTCGGGAATTTGGCCGACCGGGATTTTCGGTATCTGACCTCGCATGTCGAGCAGAGTTCGGTCGTGTCGGAATATTGCGCGCTCATGGGGCTGGCGATGTGCGCCTATCTGTGGCGGCTGCGCCGCTATGCCGAAGGCTGGTTTCTGCTGATGTCGATTCTGCTGGCGGCGGCGACAGGATTGCAGTCGATGCAGCGTTATGTCTGGGCAAATCCGGTGTTTTTGGTGTTTTGCTACGATTTTCTAAGGCGCGTTGCGCCGCGCTGGAGCATGGCCGCCCTGTTGGTCGCCGGCGCCGCGCTGCAGCTCTGGTTCGTGCATCTCTGGGGCGAGCAATATGCGGCGTTTATGTAGATACGCCCTCGGGGGCATGGGGCTGCTGTTGCTGGCAGGCGAGGTTGGCGTCGCGGTTCTGGCGTTGTGGTTCCCGAGAGTCGATGGATTTTATAAGCAATATTACATCGAGGGTTCGCGCCTGTGCTGGCTGCAGGGCGCGGCGCGGTACGACGCGGCGCAGGCGCTGATCGGCAGCGATGTCGATGCCGCGCGCCTTTCCACGAATGAATCCTGCTATGTGCTGATGCGCGGCTGGAGCGCGCAAATGGCATCGGGCGTGTGGACCCATAAGCGTGTGGCCTCGGTCGATCTGCCGGTGGACAAAAACACGCAGGCCGTCGTGCTGACAGTGGCGGCGATGTCTCGGGCCCATCCGCAGCATGTGGCGATCGACATCAATGGCCGTTTTTACCGGGACATCGAGATTCCGCCCGGCCGCGCGGACATGGATCTGCGTATTCCCATCCGCTCCGCCGGTAACGAGATTATCAGCTTCCACCTAAAGAACCTTTTTTTCCGGAACGGTTTGGGCGTAACACGGCTGCGATGGATACAATCTTGACACATCCGGCCGTTCCGGGCGGGACAGGAACCGGTTTCGGCTTCACGCTGGCGGCCACCGATGGTGCGGCGCGGGCCGGTACGCTGCATACCGCGCATGGCGAGGTGCCGACGCCGACCTTCATGGCGGTGGGCA
The DNA here is from genome assembly GCA_963780465.1 of uncultured Pseudomonadota bacterium. GTDB lineage: Bacteria > Pseudomonadota > Alphaproteobacteria > Acetobacterales > Acetobacteraceae > Acidocella. The sequence continues at coordinate 176,146 of CAWACI010000011.1, read as the reverse complement.
CGGCCGGGACCGTGAAGGCGATGACCGCCGATGCGGTGCGGGCGACCGGTGCGAAGATCGTGCTTGGCAACACCTACCACCTGATGCTGCGGCCGACGGCGGAGCGCGTGGCGCGCCTTGGCGGGCTGCACAAAATGATGGACTGGCCCGGGCCGATCCTCACCGATTCCGGCGGGTTCCAGGTGATGTCGCTCGCCAAATTGCGGAAGATGGACGAGACCGGCGTCACGTTCCGCTCGCATCTGGACGGTTCGGCGCATCATCTGACGCCGGAACGCTCGATGGAGATCCAGTATCTGCTGGATGCGACCATCACCATGGTGCTCGATGAATGCACCAAGTTTCCCGCCACGCATGAGGAGGCGGCGGCCTCGATGCGCCTTTCCACCCGCTGGGCGAAGCGCTCGCGCACCGCCTTCGTGGCGCGGGAGGGTTACGGCCAGTTCGGCATCGTGCAAGGCAGCACCTATGAGGATCTGCGCCAGGAATCCGCCGCGGCACTGCGCGAGCTGGATTTCGAGGGCTATGCCATCGGCGGGCTGGCGGTGGGCGAGGGCCAGGAGATGATGTTCGGGATGCTGGACATCACGGCACCGCTGCTGCCGCAGCAAAAGCCGCGTTATCTCATGGGGGTCGGCACGCCGGATGATCTGCTGGGCGCGGTTGCGCGCGGGGTGGACATGTTCGACTGCGTGATGCCGACCCGCGCCGGGCGCACCGCCAGGGCGTTTACCTCGCGCGGCATCTTCAATCTGCGCAATGCGCGTTTCATCGATGATGGCACGCCGTTGGACGAGGGTTGCACTTGTTTGTGCTGCACGCGGCATACGCGCGCCTATCTGCATCATCTGTTCCGTGCCGAGGAAATTCTCGGGCCGATGCTGCTGACGGCGCATAACCTTACCTATTATCAAACGCTGATGCAGGGCGCGCGCACAGCGATTCTGGCCGGCGAATACGATGCGTACTGCGCGCGCATCCGCGCCGGCTGGGCGCAAGGAGATCCGAAACATGGTTGAAGACCGTTACCAGGGGCTGCAGCAGCTCGGCGCCAACACCCAGCAGCCGGCCTCCCCGGAACAGGCGGTGCTGGAGCGCGTGCCGGCCATGATGGGCGGCAAGAACGCGTTGGTGCGCTTCACCTGCCCGGAATTCACCTCGCTCTGCCCGATGACCGGGCAGCCGGATTTCGCGCATATCGTGATCGACTACATCCCCCGTGACTGGCTGGTGGAGAGCAAGTCGCTCAAACTGTTCCTCACCAGCTTCCGCAATCACGGCGATTTCCACGAGGCCTGCACGATGAAAATCGCCGACCGGCTGATCGAGCTGTTAAGCCCGGTCTGGCTGCGCATCGGCGCCTATTGGTATCCGCGCGGCGGCATCCCGATCGACGTGTTCTGGCAGACATCCGCACCACCCGAGGGGGCGTGGATTCCGCCGCAGGACGTGCCGGGATATCGTGGCCGCGGCTGACCTCAAAACCGCGATCATCGCACGGGCCCGGGCGCTGGGGTTCGAGGCGATCGGCTTTACCCGCGCCAGGCTGAGCCCGGAACGCGCCGAGGGCTTGCGTGAATTCCTGGCCGCCGGGCGCCATGGCGACATGGGCTGGATGGAAGCGCGGGAGGATCAGCGCGCCGACCCGAAGGCGCTTTGGCCGGAGGCGGTGAGCGTGATCTCGCTCGGCCTCTCCTACGCGCCGGAGGGCGACGCGCTGGAAAATCTCGGCCGGAAGGAGGTGGGGAACATCTCCGTCTATGCCCGCAACCGGGATTATCACGACATCGTCAAAGGCAAGCTCAAGCACCTGGCGCAGTTCATCGCCGGGCGCGGCGAGGGCGTAAAAGTGTTCGTGGACACCGCCCCGGTGATGGAAAAGCCGCTGGCGATGCAGGCGGGGCTGGGCTGGCAGGGCAAGCACACCAACCTGGTCTCGCGCGCCCACGGCTCCTGGCTGTTTCTGGGCGAGGTGTTCACCACGCTTGAGATCGCGCCGGATGCGCCGCATGCGGATCGCTGCGGCTCCTGCCGGGCCTGCCAGGATGTGTGCCCGACCGAGGCTTTTCCTGCCCCCTATAAGCTCGATGCGCGGCGCTGCATCTCCTACCTCACCATCGAATATGCCGGGCCGATCCCCGAGGAGCTCCGTGCAGCGATGGGCAACCGGATCTATGGCTGCGACGATTGCCTGGCGGTCTGCCCGTGGAACAAGTTCGCCGCCGCCGGGCGGGAGCAGAAGTTGTCCCACCGCGAGGATCTGACCGCGCCCTTGCTGGCGGAACTCGCGGCGCTGGACGATGCCGCCTTCCGGCAGAAATTCTCCGGCTCCCCGGTCAAGCGCATCGGCCGCAACCGGTTCGCGCGCAACGTGGCGATCGCCATCGGCAATAGCGGTCTTTTGGCCCTCGTCCCCGCCGCGGAGGCGCTGGCGGCGGACGAGGACGCCGTGGTGGCGGAGGCCGGGGCGTGGGCGATGCGGCGGTTGCTGGCGGCCTGAGAGAAGGAAGTGAAGGGGAAGCGCTTCTTTTTTGAAAAAAAGAAGCAAAAAACTCTTCTGCTCCTGGGCCGTGCTGGTTGCAGCGCCTGAGGCCCAGAGGAATCAAAAGTTTTTTGCGCCGCTTTTTTACAAAAAAGCGGCTGCTTTCTTTCTTCCCCTAAACCGATTATTTCCTTTCCCATGAGCTGGCTCACCGAATTTGTCCGTCCGAAAATCCGTACCCTGCTGGGCCGCCAGGAGGTGCCGGACAATCTCTGGCACCAATGCCCGAAATGCCAGCAGATGATCTTTCATCGCGAGCTGGAGGCGGTGCGCAAAGTGTGCCCGCATTGCGGCCACCATATGCGCGCCACCGCCGCCGAGCGCCTGGCCTGGACCTTCGATGACGGGGCCTATACCCGCATCGACCTGCCGAAGGCGGTGGTGGACCCGCTGAAATTCCGCGACCAGAAACGCTATGCGGACCGGCTGCGCGACGCGCAAAACGGCACCAAGCAGGACGATGCGCTGCTGGTGGCGCATGGCACGGTTGGCGGCTGCAAGGCCGTGGTGGCGGCAATGTCGTTCGAGTTCATGGGCGGGTCGATGGGCGGCGCGGTCGGCGACGGGCTGGTGGCCGCAGCGCGGCTGGCCGTGCTGCAGGCGGCGCCGCTGATTGTGTACACCTCCTCGGGCGGGGCGCGCATGCAGGAGGGCGCGGTCAGCCTGATGCAGCTGCCGCGCACCACCATCGCCACGCAGATGGTGAAGGAGGCCGGGCTGCCCTTTATCGTCGTGCTCACCGACCCCACCACCGGCGGCGTGACCGCCTCCTTCGCGATGCTGGGCGATATCCAGATCGCCGAGCCGAACGCGCTGATCGGCTTCGCCGGGGCGCGGGTGATCGAGCAGACGGTGCGCGAGAAGCTGCCGGAAGGCTTCCAGCGCGCCGAATACCTGCTGGAGCACGGCATTATCGACATGGTGGTGCACCGCACCGAATTGGCCGCGACGCTGGCGCGGCTGATCGACATGATGACCGCGAACAAGCGGCCCGTCGCCGCTTGACCCAGGCGGCGGCACGCAGCGTGCACGCCAGTCTGGAGCGGCTGCACAAGCTCTACCCGAAGCTGATCGACCTGAAGCTGGACCGGCTGGTCCGGCTGCTCGCGGCACTTGGCGACCCGCAGCTATCGCTGCCGCCGGTGATCCATGTGGCCGGCACCAACGGCAAAGGCAGTGTGTGCGCCTTTACCCGCGCCATCGCCGAGGCGGCGGGCCTGCGTGTGCATGTGTATACCTCGCCGCATCTGGTGCGCTTCAACGAGCGTATTCGTCTGGCCGGGGCACTGGTCTCCGACGAGCAATTGGCGCAGGCGCTGGACGCGATCGAGACGGTGAACGCGGACAACCAGATCACGGTGTTCGAGGCGATCACCGCCGCCGCCTTCTGGCTGTTTGCGCGGGTTCCGGCGGATCTGTGCGTGGTCGAGGTGGGGTTGGGCGGCAGGCTGGATGCCACCAATGTGGTGCAGCCGGCTTCCTGCGCGATCACCGCCATCTCCATGGACCATCAGGACTTTCTCGGCGACCGGCTGGAGATCATCGCCGCCGAGAAGGCAGGGATCATCAAGCAAGGCGTGACGGTGGTGACCGGATTTCAGGCACCCGAGGCGATGGCGGCGATCGAGGCGGAGGCGCTGGCGCGGGGCGCAAAACTGCTGCGCCGCGGGCGGGACTGGGAGGTGGCGGAGACCGGATCCGGCCTGCGCTTCGACGGGCTGGACCTGCCGCGCCCCGCGCTGCTCGGCGCGCACCAGGCGGAGAATGCCGGCATCGCCATCGCCGCCTTGCGCGCGGCCGGGTTCGAGCTGCCGCAAGCGGCCCTGGCGGCGGGGCTGAGCCGCGCCGAATGGCCGGCGCGACTGCAAAACCTGCGCGGCGCGCTGCTGGCGCGCCTGCCGCAGGGCTCGCAATTATGGCTCGACGGCGCGCATAACCCCGGCGGCGCGGAAGTGCTGGCCGCCCAGCTCGCCGCCTGGGACGGGCCGACCACTTTGGTGGTGGGCATGAAACAGTCCAAGGACGTCACGGAATTTCTGCGCATCCTGCTGCCGCACGCGGCGAAGGTGATCGCCGTGCAGGAGCCCGAACAGCATCTGGCGCTGCCGGTGCCCGACATCATCGCCGCCTCCGGCGGTGTGGCCGTGCCCGGGCCGGATGTTTTGGGCGCGCTGGCGCAGATTACGGTACCGACGCGCGTGCTGATCTGCGGCAGCCTGTATCTGGCTGGCGAAGTGTTGAAGATGGACGAGGCCAAGTAAAGCAGCCGCTTTTTGAAAAAAGCGGCGCAAAAACTTTTGGTTTCACTGGGCCGGTGGCGGTGAAACCAGCACGGCCCAGTTTAGCAAAAGTTTTTTGCTTCTTTTTTTCAAAAAAGAAGCTCTTCTCCTCGCTTGGCGAGAAACGCCGTCAGTACATATGCTGGCCGCCATTGATCGAGATTGTCGAGCCGGTGATGAAATCGGCCTCGTCGGCGGTGAGGAAGACCACGCCGCGGGCGATGTCCTCTACCGAGCCGAGGCGGCCGCGGGGGATTTTCGCGATGATTTTTTCCAGCACGTCGGGCGGCACGGCGCGCACCATCTCGGTGTCGACATAGCCGGGCGCGATGGCGTTGGCGGTGATCGCGTAGCGTGCCCCTTCCAGCGCCAGGGCCTTGGTGAAGCCATGGATGCCGGATTTCGCGGCGGCGTAGTTGACCTGGCCATACTGCCCGGCCTGGCCGTTGATCGAGCCGATATTGACGATGCGGCCGAATTTATTCGCCTTCATGCCGTCGAAGCAGGCTTTGGAAAGGTTGAAGCAGGAGCCGAGATTGGTGTCGATCACCGCGTCCCACATCTCGCGCGTCATTTTCGAAATGGTGGTGTCACGGGTAATGCCGGCATTGTTAACAAGGATCTCGATGGTGCCGTGCTTCGCGGTGATGGCCGAGACCGCGGTGGCGCATTGGTCGAAATCGCCGGCGTCGAAACGGACTGTCTCGATGCCGGTATCGGCGGTAAACGCTTCGGCCGCCGCGGTGTTGCCGGCATAGCTGGCGATCACATGCCGCCCGGCTTGTTGCAGTGCAGTACTGATCGCGGCGCCGATGCCCCGCGTGCCTCCGGTAACCAATGCAATACGCGCCATTTTATTTTTCCTCCAAGTTTCCGAAAGGCTAGAACAGTTTTTTCTGGCCTGGAAGACGCAGCTTGGAGGTGTGGAAGATTTTTTCGTCAATCTTCATCGTAGCGACATGGAGCGTTGGAAACCGGTTAACGTGTGGTTAGAACGTGACAGGTTCAGGTCGAGGAAGGAAAGCAGCCGCTTTTTGAAAAAAGCGGCGCAAAAACTTTGTTCGGCTGGGCCGGTGGCAGTGAAACCAGCACGGCCCAGCTTAGTAAAGTTTTTTTGCTTCTTTTTGTTCACAAAAAGAAGCCTTTTCCTTTTCTGTCCTATCCGCCCTAATGCGCGCCCGGCGGCGCTGCGCCGGCCGGCCGGCGCAGGAACAGCGTGGCGATCACCGCCGCCACCATGCCGCAGCCGAGCAGCGCGAAGGCATCGCCATAGGCGAAGTAGTTGGCCTGCTGCTCGATGGTGCGGCCGAGCAGGAGCACCGCCTCGTGCTGCGCCGCAGCAGGATCGGACATGCCATGCGCCTCAAAATAGCCGGTCATGACCTGCAGCCGTTCGCGTGTCGCCGGGTCGAGCAGGCTGACCTGCGGGGTGATGATCGCGGAATGGAATTTTTCGCGGTTGGTGACGAAGGTCTGCACCGTGGCGATGCCGATGGCGCCGCCGAGATTGCGCAGCATGTTGAACAGCGAGGAGGCCGAGCTGGAATCCTTCATCGGGATGCCGGCGGTGGCGATCATGGTGATCGGCGGGAACACCAGCGCCTGGCCGACGGCGCGGATCAGGTTCGGGATCAGCAGTTGCTGGCCGCTGTCGTCGGGGCCGAGATTCATGTTCAAAAAGGCGCTGATGGCGAACAGGATGAAGCCGAAGGCGAGCAGCCGGCGCGGATCGATCTTGCGCATTAGCCAGGGCGCGAAGGGGATGATCGCCAGCTGCGGCAGGCCGATCCAGGCCATCACCGCGCCGGATTGCCGCGCGCTGTAGCCATGCGCCTCGGCGAGGTAGAGCGGGATGAGATAGACCGCGGAATACAGCACGAAGCCGAGCATCACATTGGCGGTGCTGGCGAAGGCGAAATTCCACAGCTTGAACAGGCGCAGATTCACCAGCGGCGCCTTGTTGCCCGGGCGCAGCTCCTGGACCAGGAAGGCGGCCAGGCCGATCGCCGAGATGATCGAGAGATGCGTGATGAACGGCGAGCCGAACCAGTCGTCCTTGTTGCCCTCTTCGAGCACGATCTGCAGCGTGCTGAGGCCGACCGCCATGGTGGCGATGCCCAGCCAGTCGCCTTGGCGGAATTTTTCCAGCTGCATCGGCGCCGGCTTCAGGCCCCAGAACAGCGCCGGCAGCATGACCGCGCCGGGGATCAGGTTGAGGAAAAAAATGTAGCGCCAGCCATAAATATCGGTGATCGCGCCGCCGACGGTGGGGCCGATCGCCGGGGCGAAGGTGGCGGTAAGCGCGAACAGCGAGAAGCCTACGGGGCGCGCCTGCGGCGGCAGAAGCGTGATGACGCAGACCAGCGATAGCGGGATCAGCACGCCGCCGGAAAACCCCTGCAGCGCGCGCAGCACCACCATTTCAGGGAAATTGTCGGCCAGGCCGCAGGCGGCCGAGAAGGTGAGAAACAGCATCGTGCTGACGATGAGGTAGCGGCGCAGGGAGAACACCTGCGATAGCCAGCCCGAGAGCGGGATGACGATGATCTCGCCGATCAGATAGGCGGTGGAAATCCAGCCGCCATTGTCGAGCCCGGTGCCGATGCCGCCCTGGATGTCGGGCAGCGAGGTGTTGACCACCTGGATGTTCAGCACCGCCATGAAGGCGCCGATCAGCGCGCCGCCGACCGCAACCCGGTTGCGCAGCGGGATCGGCTCGGCGTCGGCCATGTCAGCCGCCTGCGCGTGTGTCGATGGAGGGTTCGACCGACAGCCCCGGGCGCAGCTTACCGACCTCGGCCGGGGTCAAATGCAGGTAGATTTTCACCGGCACGCGCTGCACGATCTTGGTGAAATTGCCGGTCGCGTTGTCCGGCGGCAGCAGCGCGAATTCCTGGCCGGAGGAGGGGTATACGCTGTCCACCCAGCCGGTGACCTTGAGATTGGGGAAGGCGTCGACAGCAACGCTGACCGTCTGCCCGGGCCGGATGTTGGTGATCTGCGTCTCCTTGTAGTTGGCAAGGACATAGACCTGGTCCAGCGGCACGATCGCCATGATCTGCGTGCCGGTCTGCAGATAGTCGCCGACGGCGACGGTCTTGTTGTCGACCACGCCGTCGAACGGCGCGCGGATTTCCGTGTGGCTGAGATTGAGCGCGGCCTGCCGGGCGCGATCCTCGGCCTGTTGCAGGCTGGCCTGCGCCTGGGCGAGATCGGCGTTCAGCACGTCCACCTGGCGTGTCGCACCGGTCAGCCCGGCCTGGTCGGCGGCGAGCGTGGCGTGCGCCGTGGCGAGGTCGGTGATGGCCTGGTCGGTGGTCTGGATCGGGCTGGCGCCGGTGGCCGAGAGGCTGGCATAGCGGTGCTGGTTCTGCACCGCGAAAGCGAGCCGGGCCTGGTCGCCCTGGATCGTCGCCTGCGCGGCGGCGATGCGCGCCTGCTGCAGCGAGAGCTGCGCCTCATCGTTGGCGATGCTGGCGCGGGCCGCGGCGCTGTCGGCCTGCGCCATCGCCATCGCGTTCTGGTAATCGCGCGGATCGATGCGCACCAGCAATTGGCCGCGCTTCACCGGCTGGTCCTGCTTGATCGCGACATCGGTGACATAGCCGCTAACCTTGGCGGCGATCAGGCTGGAATCCGCGGCGATATAGGCATCGTCCGTGGAGACGAAATATTGGCCGACCAGCAGATACTGGATCAGCCAGATGGCAAGGGCGACGACGACAACGCCGCCGCCCAGAATGATCAGCCAACGTCGCAAAGGGTTAGATTCACTTACGTCAGGCACGATAACCCCTCGACCATAATGTGGTCCACATAGGGGTCAGGCGGAAAATTGCAACCCGCTCAGACTTTCTCCACCTGGGCGTATTCCAGGTCGACCGGGGTGGAGCGGCCGAAGATCGAGACCGAGACTTTCACGCGGCCCTTGTCCTCGTCGACTTCCTCGATGACGCCGTTGAAGCTGGTGAACGGGCCGTCGGCGACGCGCACCTGCTCGCCCACCTCGAACATCACCGCCGGACGGCGTGTCTCGGTGCCTTCCTGCGCCTGCTTCATGATGCGCTCGGCCTCGCCGTCGGAGATCGGCGTCGGCCGCGTCTTGCTGCCGAGGAAGCCGGTGACCTTCGGCACGTCCTTCACCAGATGCCAGGCATCGTCGGACATATCCATGTGCACCAGCACATAGCCGGGGAAGAACTTGCGCTCGGTGTTCACCTTCTGCGCGCGGCGCACCTCGGTGACTTCCTCGACCGGCACGACGATCTCGCCGATCTGCTCGGCCAGACCCTTCAGCTCCGCCTGTTCCTTGATCTGGGTGGCGATTTTTTTCTCGAACCCGGAATAGACGTGCAACACATACCAACGCTTGGCCATTTGTCTTCCTTAACTTCCGACGCCGAACAGGGCGCGCATGCCGGCGCCGATGAGCTGGTCAACGGTCAGAAAAAATACAGCGGTCACGATCACCATGGCGAGCACGAGCCCCGTGGTCTGCACGGTTTCCTTGCGCGAGGGCCAGGTGGTCTTGGCCGCCTCGGCGCGCACTTCGCGCATGAATTTCACCAGGTTGAACGCCAATGCCGACTCCAAAACAGCCATGATGTGCCGGGTGGGATGGCAGGGGCGGAGGGTCTCGAACTCTCAACCTCCGGTTTTGGAGACCGGCGCTCTAGCCAATTGAGCTACGCCCCTAAAAATCCACACCAGCAGTAAGCTGCGCGTTCCACACGTTGGCGCGCTTGCTGTCAAGTCTCTCGCTCATATCCGGCGGCCTGGCAATGCCGGTCATGAGGGTTTTGCATTCCGCACCGGCGCGGCTGCCGGGGCAAAATACCAAACCGATGGAGCGGGTGACGGGAATCGAACCCGCACAACCAGCTTGGAAGGCTGGGACTTTACCGTTGAGCTACACCCGCAGAAAGAGCCTTTTATGTGCGCTTTGCCGCTGGCCGCCCCACCAACCCCAGATGCAAAGCGCGCTACGCGGGGGTGAAACGGTTGCTGGCAAAACAAGCCTAGTATGGAAGGGGTTGGATTCGAACCAACGTAGGCGTACGCCAGCGGATTTACAGTCCGCCCCCTTTAGCCACTCGGGCACCCTTCCGTATAGGCTGTCCTTTCTCCGATCGTGCTTTGGTTGTCAACGGAAAGACCCAGGGATAGTGAACGCGCCATGACACAAAATCGTCCCCCCAAATCCCGCAACGGCCGTTCCGGCGAGCGCGCGCCTGAAACCGGGCGCAAATCAGAGGGCAACCGGCTGAGCCTGTCCGGCGGCCGACCGGAGCAGGGCGCGGGCCGCGCCCAGGAGCGGCCGCAAGGGCGGGGGGCGCACGGCCATGGGCGCGGGGCGCAGCAGCGCGGCGACCGCGCGCCGGCGGTGCCGGCGGGTGCGGTGTGGCTGTATGGCACCCATGCAGTGGCGGCAGCCCTGGCGAATCCGGCGCGGCGGCTGCGCCGGCTGGTGATCACCGAGGAGGCGCAGGCGGGGCTGGCGGCGGAATGCCCGGCCCCCTGGCCGATCCAGCCCGAGATCACGCCGCGTGAGCGAATCGACCAGCTGCTCGGCGCCAGGCAGGGCAGCGGCATCGTGCATCAGGGTGTGGCGCTGCTCACCGACCAGCTGACCGCGCCGCCGCTGCTGGACGCGCTGAAGCGGCCGGGGCCGATCCTGGTGCTCGACCAGATTTCCGACCCGCGCAATATCGGCGCGTTGATGCGCACCGCACGGGCGTTCGGCGCGTCAATGGTGATCGCCCAGGAGCGCAACGCGCCGGAAGAGACCGGGGCGCTGGCGAAAGCCGCCTCCGGCGCGCTGGAGCTGATCCCCTTGCTGCGCATCGTTAATCTGTCCCGCGCGCTGATCGTGCTGAAATCCGCCGATGTCTGGGTGGTGGGGCTCGACGGCACCGCGCCGACCCGCCTCAACGGCACCGCCTTCGCCGGGCGCCGCGTGGCGCTGGTGCTGGGCAGCGAGGGCGAGGGCATGCGCCGGCTGACGCGCGAGACCTGCGACGAGATCGTCGCTCTGGGCATGCCGGGCGGGATGGAGAGCCTGAACGTCTCCGCCGCCGGGGCGGTGGCGCTCTACGAGCTGACCCGGGCTCCTTAAGGGAAGGAAGGCTTCTTTTTTAAAAAAAAAGAAGCAAAAATTTTTTTGTAAACTGGGCCGTGCTGGTTTCATCGCCATCGGCCCAGAGGAATCAAAAGTTTTTTGCGCCGCTTTTTTTCAAAAAAGCGGCTGCTTCACCCTGCACTTACTGATGGATCGCCACCGGCACCCAGCGCGGGCCGGGATTGCTGCCATCGGCGGCGTCGCCGCTTACCAGCAGGGTGGCGATGGGCGTTGCCGCGGTGCCGAGCGCGCGCAGCTGGCCTTGCAGCGCGCCGACATTCGCCACGGTCTGGCCGGAAATCTGCTCGATCACGTCGCCGGCGACGATGCCGGCTTTCGCCGCCGGGCCGTTGCCGGTGACTGCGGTGACCGCAATGCCGGCCAGCGCCGGCTTGGCCGCCACCGCCAGGCCAAGGGGCTGCACATCGACCGCGGCGGGCGGCAGGGGGGCGGCGGGCAGTGTGTCATTGGGCTCGGCGGGCGGGACGGCGAGGGTGATCGTCGTCTCCCGCTCGCTGCCGTCACGCCAGAACTGCGCCACGGCACTTTGCCCGGCGGGGATTTCCGCGGTGCGGATCAGCAGCGCGCGCGGGGTTTTGACCGGCACGCCGGCGAGCGAGACCAGCACGTCGCCCGGCTGCAGCTTGCCCGCGGCCGGGCCGTCGGCGGCGACGCCGCCGACCAGCGCGCCGTCCGTGCCCGGCAGGGCGAGCAGTTTCTGGATTGCCGGCGTGACCTCCTGGGTGGCGACGCCGAGCCACCCGCGGGTCATGCTGCCGCTCGCCTTCAGCGCGTTCGCCACCGGCACGACCATGGAAGAGGGAATGGCGAAGCCGATGCCGATGGAGCCGCCGGAGGGCGAATAGATCGCCGCGTTCACGCCGATCACATGGCCGCTCATGTCGAAGAGCGGGCCGCCGGAATTGCCGCGATTGATCGCCGCGTCGGTCTGGATGAAATCGTCGAACGGGTTTTCGTTGATGTTGCGGTCCAGCGCGCTGACGATCCCGGCCGAGGTGCTGCCGGGCAGGCCGAACGGGTTGCCGATTGCCAGCACCCAGTCGCCGACGCGCAGTTTTCCGGAATCGCCGAAGCTCACATAGGGCAGAGGATGCCCGGCATCGACCTTCAGCACCGCGAGGTCGGCCAGCTTGTCGCGGCCGATCAGGGTGGCGGGCAGGATCGTGCCGTCCTGCATCGTCACGGTGATCGAGGCCGCGCCGTCGATCACGTGATTGTTGGTCAGCACATAGCCGGCCGGGTCGAAGATGAAGCCGGAGCCCAGCGCCTCCTCGGCGCGCGGCGGCGGCAGCACCGAGCCGGCGGTGGGTGTGTCGGCGGAAGGATGATAGGCGCTGCCGCCGCCGGAATCGTCGCTCGGCGCGTTGGGCACGGGATCGGTGCTGGCGATGCTGACCACCGCCGGCATCACTTTCGTGGCCAGATCGGCCAGAGGCGGCGGCGTGGGCGGCGCGGCATGCGCCGCAAAACCGGCGAGGAGCAGGGTGGCGGAGAGCAGGCGCGCGAATTTGATCATAAGAGAAGTGTGCGGTCGCGCGCCGATCTCCGCAAGGGTCTGGACAGAGGGCGGGCCTGGGCTAAACCATGCGCCATGACCGAAAATGATATCCGCGCCGCCCTCGCCCCGTTCAATCTCAAAGAGATGCTGGAAGGGGTCCATGTGCAGGATGGGCTGGTGCAGGTGAGCCTCGCCGTAAAACGTGAAGACGCGGCGAAGCTCGAACCGCTGCGCCGCGAGATCGAGGCGAAACTCTCGACCTTGCCCGGCGTGAAGAACGCCGCGGTGGTGCTGACCGCGCAGAAGCCGGCCCCGGCCGCCACCCACACGCACGCGGCCCCGGCCCAAGCCGCGCCGCTGCTGCCCGATGTCAAAGCCGTGATCGCGGTTGCCTCCGGCAAAGGCGGGGTGGGCAAGTCCACCGTGGCGGTAAATCTGGCCGTGGCGCTGGCGCAAAGCGGGTTGCAGGTGGGGCTGCTGGATGCCGATATTTACGGCCCGTCGCTGCCGCGCATGCTGGGGCTGAACCGCAAGCCGCAGGTGAAAGACAACAAGATGCTGCCGCTGGAGGCCTGGGGGCTACGCTGCATGTCGATCGGCTTCCTTGTCGAGGAGGAGACCGCGATGGTCTGGCGCGGGCCGATGGTGACCGGGGCGCTGAACCAGATGCTGGGCCAGGTGGAATGGGGCGCGCTGGACGTGCTGGTGATCGACATGCCGCCCGGCACCGGCGATGTGCAGCTGACCCTGGCGCAGCGCGCCAAGCTGGCCGGCGCCGTGGTGGTCTCCACGCCACAGGATATCGCGCTGATCGACGCCCGGCGCGGGGTGAAGATGTTCGAGCAGGTGCGGGTGCCGGTGCTCGGCATCGTCGAGAACATGTCCTTCTTCGCCTGCCCGCATTGCGGCACGCATAGCCATATTTTCGGTCATGGCGGGGCCCGCGCCGAGGCTGCGCGCATCGGCGTGCCGTTTTTGGGCGAGGTGCCGCTGCAGCTCGCCATCCGCGAGACCGGCGATGCCGGCACGCCGGTGACCGCCGCGGCGCCGGAGAGCGAGGCGGCGCAGGCCTTCGCCGGCATTGCCGCCCGGGTGCGCGCCGCCCTCGGCCAGGACCGCCCGGCCGGGCCGCGCATCAGCATCGAGTGATGGCCGAGATCGGCTTTTATCATCTGACGCGGACGGATATCGCCGCGGCGCTGCCGCCGCTGCTGGGGCGCACGCTGCAGGCGGGCGAGCGGGCGCTGGTGCTGTGCCCGGATGCGGACCAGGTGGCGGCGCTGGATGCCGCCCTTTGGCGCTGCGCCACGCCGGACTGGCTGCCGCATGGCACAAAAGCCACGCCGCACCCGGAATGGCAGCCGATTTTCATCACGGACGAAAATATTAATCCGGCGCAGGCGGCGTTTCTGTTCCGCATCGCCGGCGCAAACGGCGATGATACCGCTTACAAGCGGGTGTTCGACCTGTTCGACGGCAATGACGCGCCGGCGGTGGCCGCGGCCCGGCAGCGCTGGCGCGAGGCGAAACAGGCAGGCCATGCCTTGACCTACTGGAAACAGACCGAGGGCGGCTGGGAACGGGCGGGCTGAGATGCTGCCCTGTGGGCGTGGAAAATCGCCAAAATCCGCTTATGTAACACAGTGTCGCGCGTTATTCTTGACATGGTCTGGGGGGATCGGTAGCAACCCGGCAACTCCAGGCGGCGTAGAACCGCTGAAAACAGGCGCATGAACGACGATCGAGACAAAGAGGCTTTCGAGCGGCGGCTTGCGGCAGCGCAGGCGGCAGCGAAGGGCCAGGCGAAGCGGGACTCAGCCCATAAAAGTGCTGGGTCTGCGGAGCGTGCGATCAATCTGGCGATGCGCCTGGGAGTTGAGCTGGTGGCCGCCATGGTCATCGCCGTGGTGATCGGTTGGGGGCTGGACAGGCTTTTTCATACCTCGCCCTGGCTGATGATCCTGATGGTGCCGGTGGGTATGGCAGCCGGCTTGCGCAACTTGGTGCGCGCGGCCGGAACGAAACAGGCGGCTGACGAGGAATAGAGTATGGCAGGCCCAACGATCGACGCGCTTGGACAATTCCGCCTGGAGACCGGGCTGGGGCCGTTCGGCCGCGCCGTGGATTTCACCAATTCGAACGAGGCGATGCTGGCCAGCGCCGCGATCGTCGTGATCCTGTTCGCCATCGGGCTGAAGCAGCGCGCGCTGGTGCCGGGCCGCATCCAGGCGCTGATCGAGCTGCTCTATGAATTCGTACATAATATGTGCGTGGACACGATCGGCGAGGAAGGGCTGAAGTTCTTTCCCCTGGTGTTCACCATTTTCAGCTTCATCCTGCTCGGCAACCTGATCGGCCTGTTCCCGTATTTCTTTGCCTTCACCAGCCATATCGCGGTGACGTTGACGCTGGCGCTGTTCGTGTTCGTGTTCTCCACCGGGGTCGGCTTTTACACGCACGGTTTCCGCTTCTTCAAATTCTTCGTGCCCGCGGGCGTGCCGGTCTGGCTGCTGCCGCTGCTGGTGCCGATCGAGATCATCTCGTATCTGTCGCGGCCGGTTTCGCTCTCGGTTCGTTTGTTCGCCAACATGACCGCCGGCCACGTGATGTGGGAAGTGTTCGCCGGCTTCATGCTGATGCTCACCGCCAGCCTCGGCGTGGTCGGCGTGGTCGCCTCGATCATTCCGCTCGGCCTGAACGTCGCGCTGGTGGCGCTGGAATTGCTGGTGGCGGGGCTGCAGGCCTACGTGTTCGCCATCCTCACCTGTCTGTATCTGCACGACGCCGTGCATATGCACTGATAGCATTCGCTTAGAATCTCTCGAAAGGAAAAGAGTTTATGGATCCTCAGTCAGCCGCCCTTCTCGCCAAGGACATCGGTGCGGGCCTCGCCACCATCGGTGTTGCCGGCGCCGGCGTTGGTATCGGTAACCTGTTCGGCTCGTTCGTCTCCTCGGTTGGCCGCAACCCGGCGGCGCGCGACGCGATGTTCCGCGACGTGCTGCTCGGCTTCGCGCTGACGGAAGCGGTGGCGCTGTATGCGCTGGTCATCGCGCTGGTCATTCTGTTCACCTGATGCGCCGTTTCGCCGCCATTCTCCTGCTGAGCCTCAGCCCTGCCGCCGCCATGGCGGAGGGGACGATGCCGCAGATGGATTTCCATAATCCGCTCACCCTGGATCAGCTGGTGTGGATGGTGGTGATCCTGGTGGTGCTGTATCTCCTGCTGTCCCGCTGGGGGCTGCCGGAGATCGGCAAGGTGCTGGAGAACCGCGCCGCAATGATCGACCGCGATCTGGCCGCGGCGCGCAGCGCCAAGGCGGCGGCGGACCAGGCGGTGACGGAGCTGAACGCGACCATGAAACAGGCCCGTTCCGCCGCCCAGGCGCAGATCGCCGCGGCGGTGGAGAAGGCCAAGGCGGAGGCGGCGCTGCAAGCCGCGGCGCTGAACGCCAAGCTCGACGAAAAACTGGCGCAGTCCGAGGCGCAGATCGCCACGGCCCGCGCCCAGGCGATGGCGACGATCAAGCCGGTGGCGGAACAGGCAGCGCAGAGCATTCTGCTCCGGTTGGCTGGCGCGGCACCTGAGCAGGGCCAGCTTGGCCGCTGCGTGGACGACGCCCTGGCGGCACGGAAGGCGGCATAGGCGATGGAATATGAGGTTCTCAACTCTACCCCGTGGCAGCACGGTGCGTTCTGGGTTTTCATCGCCATCGTCATCTTCGCCGTGCTGGCGGGACGCAAGGTGATGGCGGCGCTGACCGGCATGCTCGATGCGCGCACGCAGAAGGTCCAGGCCGCCTTGGATGAAGCAGCGCAGCTGAAGGCCGAGGCCGAGGCGATGCTGAAGGATGCCAAGGCGGCGCAGGCCCAGGCGATGGCGGATGCGCAGCAGATCCTGCAATCGGCCCAGGCCGAGGCGGCGCGCATGGCGGCTGCCCTGGCCGCCGAGGCCGAGGCGACCGCCAAGCGGCGCGAGCGGCTGGCGGTGGAGCGGATCGAAGCGGCGGAAGCCTCCGCCGTGAACGAGGTGCGGGCGGTGGCGATCGACATCGCCACCCAGGCCAGCGCCCAGCTGCTGCGCGAGAGCTTCGGCGCAGCCGCCGATGCCGCGATGGTCGATCAGGCGATCGCCGGCGTGCCGGCGGCACTGCGCCAGACGATCTAGCGGCGCCAGGAAAGCAGCCGCTTTTTGAAAAAAGCGGCGCAAAAACTTTTGATTCCTCAGGGCCGGCGCGGTGAAACCAGCACGGCCCAGTTTCGCAAAGTTTTTTGCTTCTTTTTGTTCACAAAAAGAAGCCTTTCTTTTTGGGGCGCCCCCGGAGCCGGAGGCGCCCCAAAACCGTTGCCTCCCCTAAAGATTGCGGTAATGTGAAATTATTGCTCGTGGTCTTGCGGCTGCAGGCAAGGCAAAAATCCGTTTGGGAGCTTCATATGAAAAAATTTTTGGCTGGCGCCGCTTTGGCCGCCATCGCTTCCGCTATCGCCCTGCCGCACGCGGCGAACGCCAAACCGCTCACCGAAATCAAGTTCGGTGTGGACGCCACCTACCCACCTTTCGAGAGCCTGTCGCCGAGCGGCCAGTTCCAGGGGTTTGACATCGATCTCGGCCGCGCCATCTGCGCCGAGCTGAAGGTGAAATGCGTGTTCGTCAGCCAGGGTTTTGACGGCATTATCCCGGCGCTGCAGGCGCGCAAGTTCGACGCGATCCTCTCCTCGATGACGGTGACGCCGGTGCGCGAGCAGCAGGTGGCGTTCTCCTCGGAGATGTATGACGAGCCGACCAGCCTGATCGCCAAGAAGGGCGCGGGCCTGCTGCCGACCGCGGCGAGCCTGAAGGGCAAGACCGTCGGCGTTGAGGCCGGCACCATCCAGGAGAGCTACGCCAAGGCCTATTGGCAGCCGGCGGGCGTGCATGTGGTGTCCTATCCGGGCCAGGACCAGGTCTATGCCGACCTGCTCTCCGGCCGTCTCGACGCCTCGTTGCAGGATTCCGTGGAGGCCGATTACGGCTTCCTGAAGACGCCGAAAGGGGCTGATTACGCGCTCGCCGGCAATGTCACCTACGATCCGAAGGATGTGCTCGGCTCCTATATCGCCATCGGCCTGCGCAAGAACGACACCGCGCTGAAGGCGAAGATCGACCAGGCGATCGCCACGATCATCAAGAACGGCACGTATAAGAAGATCGAAGCGAAGTATTTCAATTTCGACGTCTACAACAAGGCCGCCGCCACCGCGGAATAGGTTTTTGCGAGAGCATTCATCCTTGACGATGAATGCTCTCGGTTTTTCGTGTCGAAGCGAGGAGCAGCGCTTCTTTTTTGAAAAAAAGAAGCAAAAAACTTTTTTAATTTGGGCCGAGCTGGTTTCACCGCCTGAGGCCCGGTTTAGCAAAAGTTTTTTGCGCCGCTTTTTTTTCAAAAAAGCGGCTACTTATCGGCTTCGGCCCCATTCTATCAGGCTCTGCTGAAGATGTTTGACCTCGCCGGCTACGGGCCGCAGATTTTCGCCGGAACGTTGACCACGGTCGAATTGTCCGTGTTGTCGCTGCTGGTCTCCTTCGCCCTCGGGCTGCTTGGCGCCTCGGCCAAATTGTCCAAGAGCCGCATTGCCGCCGGCATCGCCACCGCCTACACCACGCTGATCCGCGGCGTGCCGGATCTCGTGCTGATGCTGCTGCTGTTCTACAGCCTGCAGATCTGGCTGAACGACGTGACCGACTATTTCAACCTCGATCAGCTCAACCTCGACCCGTTCACCAGCGGCGTGATCACGCTCGGCTTCATCTATGGCGCGTATTTCACCGAGACATTCCGCGGCGCTTTCCTCGCAGTGCCGAAGGGCCAGCTGGAGGCGGCGCGGGCTTTTGGCATGCGCCCGGCTTTGGTGTTCCGCCGCATCCTGTTCCCGCAGATGATGCGCTTCGCTCTGCCTGGGCTGGGCAATAACTGGCAGGTGATCCTGAAGGCGACGGCGCTGGTTTCGCTGATCGGCCTGTCCGACATCATCAAGGCGACCCAGGATGCCGGCAAGGGCACGTTCCGGATGTTCTATTTCTCCGTGCTGGCCGGTGTCGTGTATCTCGTGCTCACGGTGATTTCCAACGGCGTATTGACGCTGCTGGAGCGTAAATATTCGGCCGGCGTGCGGAAGGCGGCGCTGTGATCTACATCATCCAGAATTACTGGCGCGAATTTCTCTACACAGACGGCTACAACATGACCGGGCTGGCGATGACGCTGTGGCTGCTGGTCATTTCGCTCGCCATCGGCTTCTGCATGGCGGTGCCGCTGGCCATCGCCCGCAACGCCAAAAACCCGCTGATCCGTCTGCCGGTCTGGACCTATACGTTCATTTTCCGTGGCACGCCGCTCTATGTGCAGCTGCTGATCATCTATACCGGCGTGTACAGCCTGGCTTTCGTGCAGCATACGGCGCCGCTGAACGCGTTCTTCCGCCAGGGGATCGACTGCACGATTTTGGCTTTCGGGCTGAATACCGGGGCCTATACGACGGAGATTTTCGCCGGCGCGATCCGCGACATGCCGTTTGGCGAGGTGGAGGCCGGGCGCGCGCTGGGGATGTCGGCGTTCACTTTGTACCGGCGGATCATCCTGCCCGGGGCGCTGCGCCGGGCGCTGCCGGTCTACAGCAACGAGGTGATCCTGATGCTGCACTCCACCACGCTCGCCTTCACCGCCACCGTGCCGGATATTTTGAAAGTGGCGAATGACGCGAATTCCGCGACCTACAACTCCTTCGCCGCGTTCGGCATCGCCGCGCTGATCTATCTCTGCATCTCCTTCACGCTGATTTTCGCCTTCCGCCGGGCGGAGCGGCGGTTTTTGGCGTTTTTGCGCAGTTAAGGGAGGGAAGCGGCCGCTTTTTTGAAAAAAAGCGGTTTTTTGCTCCTTTAGGACTGTGGCGCTGAAACAGGTACGGCCCAGTTTAGTCCGAACTTTGTGGGGTTTTTGATCTAATGATCTGATAGATCAAGAA
This sequence comes from uncultured Pseudomonadota bacterium, assembly GCA_963780465.1. Lineage (GTDB taxonomy): Bacteria > Pseudomonadota > Alphaproteobacteria > Acetobacterales > Acetobacteraceae > Acidocella. The sequence goes on along the minus strand of CAWACI010000011.1, from coordinate 156,687 downwards.
ACCTTGGTTTAATGTAGTCAAGCGCTCGGCTATATTTTTCTTGACATGGGCCGAATTGTTTTGATTCCATGCCTCATGCACATCGCCAAGGTCCCGAACCGGAACGCCCGCCCCTCGTTCCTGCTACGTGAAACCTACCGCGAGGACGGCAAGGTCAAGAACCGCACCCTTGCTAACCTCTCCAAGCTGCCGATCGAGCGCATCGAGACCTTGCGCGCCGCTCTGCGTGGCGATCCGCTCGTTCCGATCGGCAGCAATGGCTTCGAGATCCGCCGCTCGCTGCCGCATGGCCACGTCCTTGCCGCCCTCACCATCGCCCGGCGCATCGGTCTCGACGAGTTGCTGCCCCGCAGAGCTCCGCAACGCCGTCGTGACGTGGCGTTGGCGCTCATCGTCGCCAGGCTACTCGACCCGGCCGCCAAACTGGCAACGGCGCGCATGCTCGACACCGACACCGCCAGCCATTCACTGGGCGAAACCCTCGGCCTTGGCAGCGTCACCGCCCGTGAGATTTACACCACCCTCGACTGGCTCGGCCGTGAGCAGGAATTCATCGAAAACCAACTCGCTCGGCGCCACCTCAAGAACGGCGCACTGGTGCTCTACGACGTCACCTCCACCTACCTCGAGGGACGCTGCTGTCCGCTGGCCCAGCACGGCTACAGCCGCGACAGCCGCGGTGACCGGCCGCAACTGGTGATCGGCCTGCTGTGTGCCGCGGATGGCTGTCCGGTGGCGGTCGAGGTGTTCGAAGGCAATACTGCCGATCCGGCCACCGTCACGGCCCAGATCACCAAGCTGAAGCAACGCTTCCGGTTGCGCCACGTGGTGATGGTCGGCGACCGCGGCATGATCACCAGTGCGCGGATCGAACAAGCGCTGCGGCCCGCCGGGCTGGACTGGATCACAGCACTACGCGGCCCAGCGATCCAGCAACTGGCAGCGCCAAGCGGTCCGCTGCAACTCTCCCTGTTCGACACACGGGATATGGCCGAGATCAGCAGCCCGGACTATCCGGGCGAGCGGCTGGTAGTGTGCAAAAACCCGCTGCTGGCCGAGGAACGACGGCGCAAGCGCGACGAGTTGCTGGCGCTGACCGAGGCCGACCTGAGCAAGATCCAGGCGCGGGTGACGCGTGAGAAGAACCCGCTGCACGGGGCGGCCGAGATCGGCAAGGCCGTCGGCGCCGTCCTGGGCAAGCGCAAGATGGCCAAGCACTTCGAGCTGACCATCACCGACACTGCCTTCGGTTTTACCCGCAAGGCCGAGGCCATCGCCGATGAAGCCCGGTTCGATGGCTTTTACGTGCTGCGCACCAGCCTCCCGGTCGAGATGGTCGATGCCGCCGGGACAGTGCGGGCCTACAAATCCTTGGCTCAGGTGGAACGCGCGTTCCGCTGCATCAAGACGGTCGATCTGGAGTTGCGACCGGTGTTCCACTGGACCGCGCCGCGGGTGCGGGCGCATGTGTTGCTGTGTATGCTGGCGTATTATCTGGAATGGCATATGCGCCAGCCCTTGGCGCCGATGTTGTTCGACGACCATGACCGGGCAGCGGCTGAGGCCGGGCGGGCCTCGCCGGTGGCCAAGGCCAAGGTCTCGAAGGCCGCATACCGCAAAGCGTCGACGCAGCGCACCGACGGGACCGACGGCGAAGTCCAGCCGGTGCATAGCTTTCGAACCCTGCTGGGCGATCTGGCGACGCTGACCCGCAACACGGTCTTGGCAGGACAGATGACGCTGACTGTCCAGACCACCCCGACGCCAGTGCAGCGTCGGGCGTTCAGCCTGCTGGGGATCGAATTGGCCGCCGCGTAGACAGAACGACGTGCGAGTTTGCCGTCATATCAACGAGTTGCGTCAAAAATTCGGTAAAGTTCGGTTTAGTAAAGTTTTTTTGCTTCTTTTTGTTCACAAAAAGAAGCGCTTCTCTTCCGCTTGCTCGCGTCTTAGCTATGCCGTATACGTAACATAAACACTGTTTGCGTAAGTTGCGGGAAATTGTCATGCTGTTGGCCTCGGAAGCAGGAACAGGAACAGGCATCGCCATGCAGTCCATGACCGCCCCGGCGCCCGGCGCGACGGAAAGCGAATCCGCCTTGCTTTACTCGGTAAGCCAGCTCGCCCGGCAGTTGGGGGTGACGGCGCGGACCATCCGCTTTTATGAGGACAAGCAGCTGATCATGCCGCAGCGCGCCGGCAATACGCGGGTTTACGCGCATCGCGACCGGGCAAGGCTGATCCTGATTTTGCGCGGCAAGCGGCTGGGCTTCTCGCTGCGCGAGATCAAGGAGTTTCTGGACCTCTACGATGCCGACCCGCAGCATCATCTGCAGTTGCGGCAGCTGCAGGGGGCGGTGCGCAAACGGCTGGCGAAGCTGCAGGAACAACGCACGGCCATCGAGGAGAGCCTGGCCGAGCTGAACGAGATCGACCGGCAATGCGAGGAGATCCTCGCCAGCCGGGGCGGATAAAAAAAATGAAAATTGGAGGAATGTCGAATGACCGGAGTGGTGATTGCGGGTTATGCTCGTTCGCCGTTTACGCCCGCTAAAAAAGGCTCCCTGGCGCGCAAACGCCCGGATGAGATGGCGGCCGAGGTGGTGCGGGCCCTGGTTTCGCGCAGTGGCGTGAAGCCGGAGGATATCGAGGACATCATCACCGGCTGCGCCTTTCCCGAGGGGGAGCAGGGTTTCAACGTCGCGCGGCTGATCGGCCTGCTGGCGGACCTGCCGCTTTCGGTGGCGGGGACCACGGTCAACCGTTTCTGCGGCTCGTCCATGACCTCCATCCATATTGCCGCCGGGGCGATCCGGATGCAGGCCGGGGAGGCGTTTATCTGCGCCGGGGTGGAGAGCATGAGCCGGGTGCCGATGGGCGGCTTCAACCCGATGCCGAGCCCGAAACTCTACGAGACCCGGCCGGACGCCTTTATCGGCATGGGCGAGACGGCGGAGAACGTGGCGCAGCGCTGGCAGATCACCCGCGCCGCGCAGGAGGCGTTCGCGCTGGAGAGCCACCGCAAGGCGGCCGCCGCGCAAGGTGCCGGCAGGTTGGCGGCGGAGATCGTGCCGATCGCCAACGGCAAGGGCGCGGTCGAGCAGGATGAGTGCATCCGCGCGGACTCCACACTGCAGGATCTGGCCGGGCTGAAGCCGGCTTTCTCCAAGGACGGCACGGTGACCGCCGGCACCTCCTCGCCGCTGACCGATGGTGCTTCCGCGGTGCTGGTCTGTTCCGAGGATTATGCGCGCAAGCATGGGCTGGACGTGCTGGCGCGGATCAAATCCGTCGCCGTTGCCGGCTGTGCGCCGGATATCATGGGCATCGGCCCGGTCGGCGCCTCGCGCAAGGCGCTGGCGCGGGCGGGCATCACCGCCGGGGAGCTGGACGTGGTGGAGCTGAATGAGGCGTTCGCCGCCCAGGCTTTGGCCTGCATCCATGACCTGGAGCTCGACCCGGCGAAAGTGAATCTCGATGGCGGGGCGATCGCGCTCGGCCATCCGCTGGGGGCGACGGGCGCGCGCATCACCGGCAAGGCGGCCTCGCTGCTCAAGCGCGAGGGCAAGCGCTACGCGCTGGCGACGCAATGCATCGGCGGCGGCCAGGGTATCGCCACCGTGCTGGAGGCGGTGTGACATGGTCAATTCCGTCGCCGTGATCGGCGCCGGCGTCATGGGGGCGAGCATCGCCGCCCATGTCGCCAATGCGGGTGTGCCCGTGCTGCTGCTGGACATCGTCAAGCCGGGGGCCGCGCGCCGCAATGCGGTGGCGGAGGAGGCGATCGAGCGGCTGAAAAAAATGGACCCGGCGCCGCTGATGGGCAGCCGGGCGGTGCGCCTCATCACCGCCGGAAACATCGAGGATGATCTTGCAAAACTTGCCGATTGCGACTGGATCGTTGAGGCGGTGATCGAGCGGCTGGAGATCAAGCAGGAGCTGTACCGGAAGCTGGATGGGGTGCGCAAACCTGGTGCTGTGACCTCCTCCAACACGTCCACCATTCCCTTGAAGGAACTGATGGAAGGACTGCCGTCGGGCTTCAAAGAAAATTTCTGCATCACGCATTTTTTCAACCCGCCGCGCTATATGCGGCTGCTGGAGATCGTCGGCGCGCAGGGGCAGAATTTTGATGCGTTGCGCGAATTCGCCGACGTGAAACTTGGCAAGACTGTGGTGCAGTGCAACGACACGCCGGGCTTTATCGCCAACCGCATCGGCACCTACTGGATCCAGTGCGCTTTGGTGCTGGCGCAGGAGCTGGGGCTGGAGGTGGAAGAGGCGGATGCCGTGCTCGGCAAGCCGCTGGGCTTTCCCTCGACCGGGATTTTCGGGCTGATGGATCTGGTCGGCATCGATCTTGCGCCGCATATCAACGCCTCGATGGGCCGGCTTTTGCCGAAAAGCGATGCGTTCCACAAGATGAATCGCGACGGCCAGGTGGTCGAGGCGCTGATCGCCGGAGGGTTTACCGGCAACAAGGGCAAAGGCGGGTTCTACCGCCGCAGCCGCGGCGCCGATGGCAAGCGCGAGAAACTGGCGCTGAATCTGCCGCAGGCCGTGGCGGGCAGGCTGGATTGGCGGCCGGCGGTGAAGCCGGACATTCCGCTGCTCAAAGACGCGCGCAAGGACCTTAAAAAACTCCTTGGCTCCGACAGCAAATACGGCAAATACGCCTGGGGCGTGCTGGGCCGCGTGCTGGCCTACGTAACCTCGCTGGTGCCGGAGATCGGCAGCGACATCGCCGATATCGATGTGGCGATGCGGCTGGGATATACCTGGAAGTTCGGGCCGTTCGAGCTGATCGATGCTCTGGGCGCGGACTGGGTGGCGGCGAAACTGCCGGAGCTTGGCCTGGAAGTTCCACCGCTCTTGCGCAAGATCGGCGCGGGTAAATTCTATCAGCAAGAGGGCGCGGAACTGCGGCAGTTCGCAGCGGACGGCAGCTACAAAAAAATCCGCCGCGGCCCGGGCATTCTGCTCCTGGACGACATCAAGCGCGCATCAAAAAAACCGCTGCTCGGCAATAAGAGCGCATCCGTCTGGGATATCGGCGACGGCGTGCTGTGCTTCGAGATCCATGCGGAACTGCGCGGCTCGATGCTGAACATGCTGGATGGCGACATTCTCGGCCTTTTGGAAAAAACCCTGGCGCTGATGGAGCAGAAATACAAGGCGCTGGTGCTGTATAACGACGATCTGCGCGAGGCGCCGCATAAGACGAATTTTTCCACCGGCGCCAATATCGGCATGGCCTATCTGATGGCGAATATCCGGCTCTGGGGCAAGATCGAAAACTCCGTGAAGGATGGCCAGAAGCTGTATCTGGCGATGCGCTACGCGCCGTTTCCGGTGGTGGCCGCACCCGCCGGGCGGGCGCTTGGCGGCGGCTGCGAGATGCTGCTGCACGCGAGCGCGGTGCAGGCCTATGCCGAGAGCTATATCGGCCTGGTGGAGGCCGGGGTGGGGGTGGTGCCGGGCTGGGGCGGGTGCGCAACCATGCTGACGCGCTGGCAGCATGACAAACGCACGCCGAACGGCCCGATGCCGGCGGTGGCGAAAGTATTTGAGATTATCTCCAGCGCCACGGTGTCGCGCTCCGCGGCCGAGGCTCGGGAGCTGAAATTCCTCTCCGAGCATGACGGCATCACCATGAACCGCGACCGGCTGCTGGCGGATGCCAAGGCGAGGGCGCTGGCGCTCGCGGTGAACTACCGCAAACCCGAGCCTTTGCCGCTGCGCCTGCCGGGGCCTTCAGGCCGTGTCGCGCTGCAGATGGCGGTGGAAGGGTTTCACAAGCGCGGCATCGCCACCGATCATGATGTCACGGTCTCCAACGCGCTGGCGGAGGTGCTGACCGGCGGCGAGACGGATTATCTGGATGAGATGAGCGAGACCGATGTGATGGCGCTGGAGCGGAACAAATTCATGGCGCTGATCCGCACCAAGGAGAGCCTGGCGCGGATCAAGAGCATCATCGATACGGGAAAACCGTTGCGTAATTAGAGTATGAAGGGAGGGAAGTGCTTCTTTTTTGGAAAAAAAAGAAGCAAAAAACTTTTGTTAAATTGGGCCGTGCTGGCCTCATCGCCTGAGGCCCAGAGGAATCAAAAGTTTTTTGCGCCGCTTTTTTTCAAAAAAGCGGCCACTTCCTTGCTTTACCTAAACCTATCCTGATCGAGGGAGAGATAAGAACCATGCCGATCTACAAGGCGCCTTTGCACGATATGCGCTTCGTCCTGCACGAGCTGTATGACAGCAAGACCATCACCGAACTTCCGGACTCCGCGGAGTTCACGCCGGAGCTTCTGGACAGCGTGCTCGAGGAGGCGGCGAAATTCACCGAGGGCGTGCTGTTCCCGCTCAACCAGTCCGGCGATCTTGAAGGCTGTGTCTATGAGAATGGCGTGGTGCGCACGCCATCCGGGTTCAAGGCGGCGTATGACGCGTATCGCGAAGGCGGCTGGCCGGCGATGGCCTCGTCGCCGGAATTCGGCGGCCAGGGCATGCCGGTCGCCGCCTCGATGTTCGTGGAAGAGATGATGTGCTCGGCCAATGTCGCCTTCGGCCTGTATCCCGGGCTGACGCATGGCGCGTATCTGGCGCTGTACCATCACGGCACCGCGGCGCTGAAGCAGATGTTCCTGCCGAAGATGGTGGCGGGCGTTTGGTCCGGCACGATGTGCCTGACCGAGGCGCATTGCGGCACCGATCTTGGCCTGCTGCGCACCAAGGCGGTGCCGGAGGCGGATGGCTCCTACACGCTCACGGGCAGCAAAATATTCATCTCCGCCGGCGAGCACGACCTGACCGAGAATATCATTCACCTGGTGCTGGCGCGGCTGCCGGATGCGCCGGCCGGGGTGAAGGGCATCTCGCTCTTCGTCGTGCCGAATTTTCTGGTGAAGGAGGATGGTGCCATCGGCGCGCGTAACGGCGTGACCTGCACCGCGATCGAGCACAAGATGGGCATCAAGGCCTCCGCCACCTGCGCTCTCTCGTTCGAGGGCGCCAAAGGCTGGCTGGTCGGCGAGGCGCATAAGGGCTTGCGCGCGATGTTCACGATGATGAACACCGAGCGGTTCTCGGTCGGCATCCAGGGCCTAGGCGTTGCCGAAATCGCCTATCAGAACGCGGTGAATTACGCGCGCGAACGGCTGCAGGGCCGCGCCCTCACCGGCACGAAATATCCCGACAAACCGGCCGACCCGATTTTGGTGCACCCGGATGTGCGGCGCATGCTGCTGACCATGCGCGCCTATATCGAGGGCTGCCGGGCGCTCTCCGGCTGGGTGGCGCGCGAGATCGACATCCTGCACCGTTCCACCGACGAGGACGCGAAGCTCGCCGCCGATGATTTCACCGCGCTGCTGACGCCGGTGGTGAAGGCGCTGTTCACCGATCTCGGTTTCGAGGTCACCTCAATGGCGCTGCAATGCTATGGCGGGCACGGCTATATCCGCGACCATGGCATGGAGCAGTATGTCCGCGATGCGCGGATTTTCATGATCTATGAGGGCACCAACGGCGTGCAGGCGCTCGACCTAGTGGGCCGCAAGCTGCCGCAGGAAGGCGGGCGGCTGCTGACCCGCTTCCTCGACCCGGTGCTGGAATTCATCGAGATCAATGACAGCGAGGAGATGGCGCCGTTCATCACCCCGTTGCAGACCGCGCTGGAAAATCTGCAGGTGGCGACCGGGCATGTGATGGAGGCGGGCATGTCGAATTACGACGAGATCGGCGCCGCCTCGGCCGATTACCTGCGGCTGTTCGGGCTGACCGCGCTCGGCTTCGTCTGGGCGCGCATGGCGCAGATCGCGCTGCCGAAGGCGGAGGAGCCGTTCTACAAGGCTAAGCTCACCACCGCGAAATTCTTCATGCAGCGGCTGCTGCCGCAGACCGGCGCGCTGCTCGCCGGCATCCAGTCCGGGGCGGCGGTGATGATGGAGATGGAGGACGCGGCGTTTTAGCGAAGAGGAAGGCTACTTTTTGTGAACAAAAAGTAGCAAAAAACTTTTTTAAACTGGGCCGTGCTGGCTTCACCGCCACAGGCCTAGTGCCCCGCTCCTTGATTTTGCGGAGAATTTCTATTCACCGTTCCGGTAATGCCGGAGATATTCGTGACTGCGAGACAAGCCGCCGTGAAGAAATACGTTGTAACGCTCAGCGACGAGGAGCGGGAACGGCTCGGCACCTTGATCGGTACCGGGAAGCGGGCTGCCCGGCAGGTGCTGAAGGCGCGCATCCTGTTGAAAGCGGATGCATCGGATGCCGGCGCGTGCTGGAGCGACAGCGAAATCGCCGCGGCGCTGGAAACCAGCGTCGACACGGTCGCGCGGACCCGGCAGAGGCTGGTTGAGGAGGGACTCGAGGCGGCGCTGAACCGGAAGCATTCGCCCAACTCTGCAAGGAAACCGATCTTTGACGGCGCTGCGGAGGCCAAGCTGATCGCCCTGGCCTGTTCCGAACCGCCCAAAGGGCGTTCGCGCTGGTCACTGAGGCTGCTGGAGGCCAAAGTGGTTGAGCTGGAAATTGTCGATCGTGCCAGCGACAACACGATCGGACGGACACTAAAAAAAACATTCTCAAGCCACACCTGAAGAAGCAATGGGTGATCCCACCAGACGGCAGCGCCGCGTTTGTCGCCGCCATGGAGGATGTGCTTGAAATCTATCACAAGCCGCATGATCCGGACTTTCCGCTGGTTTGCCTCGACGAGACCTCGAAGCAACTGATCGCCGAAACCCGCCTACCAATTCCGGCCAAGCCGGGAATGCCGGCACGACATGACTATGAGTACGCCCGTAATGCTCAACCAAAAATTTTTGCGCCGCTTTTTTCAAAAAGCGGCTGCTTTTTTGCTTCCGGTCAGTTCTTCGCGCCAAAGCCCAGGAACCCGGCGGCAGGGTCCGGGGTGCCGGGGTTGTTGCCCATCACCCGCACTGGCTGTGGACGCGGCGCCGGGGCGCTGGCGGTGATGGGCAGGGCGTGCGCCGCATGGGCGTTACGCTTGGCATGGGGGCTGCCCATCGCCGCCGGGACTGGCGCCGGATTGCCGCCTTCCTCATTGCGGGCGGCCAGCAGCATGAAGGTGATGGTCGAGCGGTTCAGCGCCACCGACATGTCCAGCGGCGTCTCGCCCAGCGGGTTCTGCGCGTTCAGGTTGGCGCCGCGGCTCACCGCGTCCTGGGCGGAGGCGTAGTCGTTTTTGTCGATGGCGGTGAACAGAGCCGCGGTCGGATCTCCGGTGCCGGGTTTGCGCAGCAGCGGCATGGTGGCGAGCGGCGCAGCCGCCGCGCCGGGCACGCCGGCCGGGGCGATGTCCGGCACATGCTGGCGCGGCTGCGGGGCGTTACCGCCCATCATGCCGCCACCCATTCCGCCCATGCCACCCATTCCAGGCGCCATCTGCGCGAAGGCCGGCGCGGCGGCGAGCAGCAGAACCAAACCAAAAGCCGAAGAAGCAATTTTCATGGGCACGTCTTTAGCGCATCAGGCGTTGAGCCACCAGAACCCTGCGTTCAGATAGAGTTCAAAAATAAGCCAACAAAAATAGGGAAGAAACAAAAAACTCGCGGCCTTGTCCAGGCTGACGAAGCGGCCGAGGGTGATGGCGGCGGCGGCGAGCGCTGCGGCGCCGACCAGGAGGGCTGGAAACAGCCAGTGCAGCCCGAAAAAAACGGGCGCCCATAGCGCCTGCAGCCCGATCTGCCAGCCCCAGGCGCGCAACGCCGCGCGGTCTCGCAGCCGCAGATCGGCTGTGCGCCAGATCTCCCAGGCGGCCAGGCCGGTCAGGACATGCAGCACCGCCCAGACCGGCACAAAACTCCAGCCCGGCGGCCGGAATGGCGGCGCGTTCAACGCCGCGTACCAGACACGCAGGCTGGCGATGGAGACGCTGCGCCCTTCGAGCCAAACCAGCAGGCTCAAGCCGAGAAGCCCGCAGAGCGCGGTTAGTTCGTTGCGGCGCGAATAACGCGCCTTGAATTTATCCTGATTGTTGAAGGCACATGACTCCGCCGTCTCTGCACCCCGAAATATAACAGATACGTGACGGAAAAACGGCGGGTGTCACGGCGCCGTAAGGTTAAAAATCATTCGGCTCTTCGAGGCTTGGCGCGCAAGGCGGCGAGTTGCTGCTGCAACCGTTCAACCTCGGCGCGCAGGCTGAGAATCTCCTCCTGGTATTCCTGTGCCGCATTGCCTTCCGGCTGGGTCTCGCCCTCGCGGTAGAACGGGGTGAACAGCGTCATCGCCCGTTCCATCATCGCCAGGTTCTTGCGGCCCATATCCTCCATGCCCGGCGGTATGAACGGGCCGAGCGTTTTCGACATCGTCTCCCGCACGGTCTCCTGCTGGCGGGCGAAATTGTTCATCGCCTGTTCCAGATAGCGCGGCACCATGTTCTGCACATTGCCGCCGTAGAAGCCGATCAACTGCCGCAGGAAATTGGTGGGCAGCATGGCGTTGCCCTTGCCCTCCTCCTCGACGATGATCTGCGTCAGCACCGCGCGGGTGATGTCCTCGCCGGATTTCGCGTCATAGACCACGAAATCGCGGTCCTTGCGGACCATTTCGGCCAGGTTGTCCAGGGTGATGTAGCTGGAGCTTTCGGTATTGTAGAGGCGCCGGTTGGCGTATTTCTTGACGATAACAGGCAGTGCGGGCGTTGTGGCCGTCTCGTTCATCTGCGTTATTCCCCAGCTTGCGATACTGTAACGGATGCAAGAATTCATAGATATTGTGCGGTGCAAAGGCTAGCATGCTGTTCGGCTCCTGGCGAATTCTGCTTCGCGGGCGTAGGAGAAGGGCAGGGAGCAGGTTACCGGGGAGCCGAATGCGGCATGGAAGATACTTTGGCCAGCGATCTTGTGGCCATGTGGCAGAGCGAGCTGACCGCCATGGCGGCGGATCGGGAGGTCCGGGAATCATGGGCGATGTTGCTGGCATTATGGGCGCAGTCGGCCAATATGGCGGCGGCGATGCTGCCCCATGAGACCGCGTCCCGAAGCACCGGCGCCGCTCAGCCGGCGCGGCCCGCGCCCGCTGCTGCTGCATCTCAGCCTGGCCTGGTTGAAGTCGAGCAGCTCAACCGCCGGGTGGCCGAACTGGAGCAGCGTCTGGCCGAGCTCCTTGCACGAGACCGCGGAACCGCCGCTTCGTAACGCGCTGGAGCAGACGCTCGCCGCAGACCGGGCGCTGATCGCCGGCATCGCCGCCTACCGTGCGGACCCATATACGCGGCAGATGCGTGACCCGCCGGTGGTCTGGGAGGAGGGGGAAACCCGCCTGCTGGATTATGGCGGCGAGGGGCCGACGGTGCTGTTCGTGCCCAGCCTGATCAACCGCGCCTATATTCTCGACCTGATGGAAGGCGGCTCGATGCTGCGCTGGCTGAGCGCGCATGGCGTGCATCCCTATCTGCTGGACTGGGGCTGGCCGGGCGAGGCGGAGCGGCGGTTCTCCCTCACCGACTACATCGCCGGCAGGCTGGAGCGGGCGATCGCGGCGCTGCCGGGCAAAATCGTGCTGGCTGGCTATTGCATGGGCGGGCTACTGGCTTTGGCGGCGGCTTTGCGCCTGCCGGAGAAGGTCAACGCCTTGGCGCTGCTGGCCACGCCATGGGATTTCCACGCCGAAGATCCGGCCGCGGCCAAACGCGTGGCCGAGATGCTGCCCGGGCTGGAGATGATGCTGGGGTTTTCCGGCACGCTGACGATCGACGCGCTGAACACACTGTTCGCAATGATCGACCCTTACGGCGTCGGCGAAAAATACCGGGATTTCGCCGGCCAGGACAAAAGCTCGGCGCGGGCGCGGCGCTTTGTCGCCATGGAGGACTGGCTGGCCGATGGCGTGCCGCTGGCCGCCCCGGTGGCGCGCGAGGCGCTGCAGGACTGGTATGGCGCCAACACCCCGGCCCGGCTGCAATGGCGTGTCGCCGGGCTGCCAGTGGACCCGTCCTGCCTCGCGGCACCGGCCTTCTGCGCCATTCCCGCGCGCGACCGGCTGGTGCCGGCGGCCTCCGCCCGCAAGCTGGCCGAAGCGCTGCCGAATGCCACCAGCATCGAGCCTAAGGCCGGGCATATCGGCATGGTCGCCGGCACCCATGCGCAGGCCGCCTTGTGGCAGCCATTTACGGATTGGCTGCACCGGTTATGATGCTTCCCAAGGCATAAAGCATCGAGGGGAAAATCAGTCATGGACGATATCGTCATTGTTTCCGCTGCGCGTACTGCTGTTGGTAGTTTTAACGGCGTCTTTGGCGCCACGCCTGCCCATGTGCTGGGCCAGGTGGCGCTGAAAGCCGCGATCGAGCGCGCCAAACTCTCGCCCGAGGACATCGACGAGGCGATCCTCGGCCAGGTGCTGACCGCCGCCCAGGGGCAGAACCCGGCCCGCCAGGCGGCCCGCGCCGCCGGCATCCCCGATTCCAAGACCGCCTTTGGCATCAACCAGGTCTGCGGCTCCGGCCTGCGCGCCGTCGCCCTGGCAGCGCAGCAGATCCGCAGCGGTGAATCCGACATCGTGATCGCCGGTGGCCAGGAGAGCATGAGCCTCTCCACCCATGCGGCCTATTTGCGCGCCGGCACGAAGATGGGCGATGTCGGCTTCATCGACACCATGATCAAGGACGGGCTGTGGGACGCGTTCAACGGCTACCACATGGGCATCACCGCCGAGAACGTGGCGAAGCACTGGCAGATCACCCGCGCCGACCAGGACGCGCTGGCGCTGGCCTCGCAGCAAAAAGCCGCCGCGGCGCAAAAAGCCGGCAAATTCAAGGATGAGATCGCGCCGGTGACGCTGACCACCCGCAAGGGCGAAACCGTGGTGAGCGAGGACGAATATATCCGCCACGACGCCTCGGCCGAGAGCATGGCGAAACTGCGCCCGGCCTTCACCAAGGAGGGCACGGTCACCGCCGGCAATGCCTCGGGCATCAATGACGGCGCCGCCGCCCTGGTGGTGATGAGTGCGAAGGAAGCAGCCCGGCGCGGGCTGACGCCGCTGGCGCGTATCGCCAGCTTCGCCACCGCCGGCGTGGACCCGGCGGTGATGGGCTCCGGGCCGATCCCCTCCTCGCAGAAGGCGTTGCAGCGGGCCGGCTGGTCGACCGGCGATCTCGACCTGATCGAGGCCAACGAGGCGTTCGCCGCTCAGGCCTGCGCGGTGAACAAGGAGCTCGGCCTCGACCCGGCCAAGGTGAACGTGAATGGTGGGGCGATCGCCATCGGCCATCCGATCGGCGCCTCGGGCGCGCGCGTCCTCACCACCCTGCTCTACGAAATGGGCCGCCGCGACGCCAAAAAAGGCCTCGCCACGCTGTGCATCGGTGGCGGTATGGGTGTGGCCATGTGCGTCGAGCGTTAGAAGCGAAGGGAAGTGCTTCTTTTTTGAAAAAAAGAAGCAAAAAACTTTTGTTAAACTGGGCCGTGCTGGTTTCCACGCCGCAGGCCCAGAGTAACTAAAAAATTTTTGCGCCGCTTTTTTTAAAAAGCGGCCACTTCCTTACTTTATTGTACCGTTCTGACCGCGGCGGCCTGTCTGAGAGAATGTCCATGAACAAAGAGAGTGACCAATGGTGAACAAGGTATACCCGGACGCCAAAGCGGCGCTGGCCGGCGTGCTGAAGGATGGCATGCTGATCCATTCCGGCGGGTTCGGCCTGTGTGGCATCCCCTCGGCACTGATCGAGGCGATCCGCGAGTCAGGCGTGCAGAACCTGACCATCGTCTCCAACAATGCTGGGATCGACGGCGCCGGGCTCGGCATTCTGCTGGAGAGCCGGCAGATCAAGAAGATGATCTCCTCCTATGTCGGCGAGAACCAGACCTTCATGAACCAGTATCTCGCCGGCGAACTGGAGATCGAGTTCAACCCGCAGGGCACGCTGGCCGAGCGCATCCGCGCCGGCGGCGCCGGCATCCCGGCTTTTTTCACCGCCACCGGCTACGGCACCAAGATCGCCGAGGGCAAGGAGACGCGGGAATTCGACGGCCGCCATTACGTGATGGAGCGCGGCCTGTTCGCCGATCTTGCCATCATCCATGCTCATAAGGGCGATACCGAGGGCAATCTCGTATACCGCAAGACCGCGCGCAATTTTAATCCGATCATGGCCACGGCGGCGAAGATCACCATCGCCGAGGTCGAGCATCTGGTGCAGCCGGGTGAGATCGACGGCGACCACATCATCACCCCCGGCGTGTTCGTCAAGCGCATCGTCAAGCTCGACCAGGTCGACAAGCGCATCGAAAAACGCACCGTTCGCAAGAGGGCCGCATAATGCCGTGGAGCAGAGACGAAATGGCGGCCCGCGCCGCCGCCGAGCTGAAAGACGGGTTCTACGTGAACCTCGGCATCGGCATCCCGACCTTGGTCGGCAACCATATCCCCGCAGGGGTTTCCGTGCAGCTGCATTCCGAGAACGGCATGCTGGGCATGGGGCCGTTCCCCTATGAGGGCGAGGAGGATGCGGATCTGATCAATGCCGGCAAGCAGACGGTGACGGAGATCCCCACCACCTCTTATTTCGATTCCGCTGCCAGCTTCGCCATGGTGCGCGGCGGGCATATCGATATTTCCATCCTCGGCGCGCTGCAGGTCTCCGAGACCGGCGACCTCGCCAATTGGATGATCCCGGGCAAGATGGTGAAGGGCATGGGCGGCGCCATGGATCTCGTTGCCGGCGTGCCGCGCGTCGTGGTGGTGATGGAGCACAGCGCCAAGGGCGAGCCGAAAATCCTCAAACAATGCACGCTGCCGCTCACCGGCAAGGGTGTGGTCAGCATGATCGTCACCGATCTCGCGGTATTCGAGGTGGACAAAACCCAAACGCCGTCGCTGATCCTGGTCGACCACGCCCCGGATGTAACGGTGGCGGAAATCCGCGCCCAGACCGAGGCGGATTTTTCGGTTCGGTAAAGGAAGCAGCCGCTTTTTTGAAAAAAAACGGCGCAAAAAACTTTTGGTTGGGCTGGGCCGTGCTGGTTTCAACGCCACAGTCCCAGAGGAGCAAAAAATTTTTGCGCCGCTTTTTTTAAAAAGCGGCTTCTTCCTGTTTCAACCTAATCCTATCACGTTCTAACCGCCGTAGCCGACCATGCCTTTGATTTCCAGAAAATCATTCAGCGCGAAATCGGCGTATTCGCGACCATTTCCGGATTGTTTGTAGCCGCCGAACGGGGCGAAGAAATCGACGTCCGGGTAGTTGATATACACGCTGCCGGCGCGCATCTGCCGTGCCACCGCGCGCGCCTGGTCGAGGTTCTTGCCCTGCACATAGGCGGCCAGGCCGTAAGGCGTATCATTGGCGATCTCGATGGCCTGGGCCTCGGTATCGTAGGGCAGGATCGACAGCACCGGGCCGAAAATCTCTTCCCGGGCGATGGTCATGTCGTTCGTCACATTGGCGAACACGGTGGGCCGCACGTAATAGCCGCGGTTCAGCCCTTTCGGCCGCCCCAGCCCGCCGGCGGCGAGCGTCGCCCCCTCGTCGATGCCGGCCTTGATCAGCTGCTGCACTTTCTCGAACTGCGCCTGGCTCACCAGCGGCCCCAGCATGGTGCCCGCCGCCCAGGGATCGCCCGTGACCTGCCGCGCCGCGGCGGCCGCGGCGTATGTCACCGCCTGGTCATGCAGCTTGCGCGGCACCAGCAGGCGGGTTGCGGCGTCGCAGGACTGGCCGGAATTGATGAAGCAGGCATCGATGCCCTTGGTCACGGCGTCTTCCAGATCGACATCGGGGAGGAGCAGGTTAGGCGACTTGCCGCCCAGCTCCTGGCACACGCGCTTCACGGTATCCGCCGCCGCCTTGGCGACGATGATGCCGGCGCGGGTCGAGCCGGTGAAGGACATCATGTCCACATCCCGGTGTTTCGCGAGCTTCTGGCCGACTTCCGGGCCGGTGCCGTTGACCAGGTTGAACACGCCTTTGGGCACCCCCGCCTCGTGCATGATTTCCGCGAAAATGATCGCGTTCAACGGGGCGATCTCGGAGGGTTTCAGGACCATGGTGCAGCCGGCGGCGAGTGCCGGGGCGACCTTGCAGACGATCTGGTTGAGCGGCCAGTTCCACGGCGTGATCAGCCCGCACACGCCGATCGGCTCTTTCACCACCAGCGTCGCGCCGCGCTGCTCCTCGAAGTCGAAGGTTTCAAAAACCTTGATCAGCGCCTCGAAATGCGCGCGGCCGACGAAAGCCTGCACCTCTTTCGCGAAGCCGATCGGCGCGCCCATCTCGCGCGTGCAGGCTGCCGCAATCTCGTCGAAGCGCCGGTTATAGACCGCGAGGCAGGTTTTTAAGAGCTCCAGCCGTTCCTGCCGGCTGCTGTACGAGAAGGACGGGAACGCCGCCTTCGCCGCCGCCACCGCGCGGTCCACATCGGCCGCACCACCGCCGGAAATCTCCGCAAACGTCTCCTCGGTGGCGGGGTTGATGACGGCGATTTGGTTCGGCATGGCGGGATCGACCCAGGCGCCGTCGATATAGAATTTCAGGTTGTTGGACATGGCGTTGCCTCTTTCAGGATCGCGCCGGCGGGGAGTCCGTCAGGCGCGCGCTTTCCTCCGCGACCAGTTCCTTTTTCGACAATTTGCCGACCATGGTTTTCGGCAGCGTCGCGCGGATTTCCACGGTTTTTGGGCATTCGATCTTGTTTAGATGTGTACACAAAAACGCCAGAATTTCCGCTTCCGTCGCGGTGGAACCTTCGCGCAGCGTGACGAAAAGTTTTGGCGCCTGGCCGCGATATTTGTCGGGAATGCCGATCGCCACCGCATCCTGCACCGCCTGGTGCTGGTAGGCTGCCTCCTCGATAACCCGTGGATAGACATTATAACCGCCACAGATGATCAGGTCCTTGATGCGGTCGACGATGAACAGATACCCGTCCGCGTCGAGATAGCCGATATCGCCGGTGCGCAGCGCGCCATCCACAAACACGGCGGCGGTTTCCGCCGGGCGCTTGTAATAGCCGCGCATCACCTGCGGCCCGCGGATGCAGATTTCCCCGCGCGTCCCTTGCGGCAGAAGTTCCTGCGGATCGTCGGGATTGCGGATTTCGATCACCGTGCCGGGCACCGCCGGGCCGACCGAACCGCGCCTCTCCTGGCCCGGCCGGTTGAAGGCGACCACCGGCGAGGTTTCTGACAGGCCGTATCCTTCAAGGATATGGCAATGGGCGATGCGCTCGAAACGGTCGAGGATCTCGGCCGAGAGCGGCGCGCCGCCGGAGATACAGAATTTGATGAAGCTAAGATCGGTTTTTCCTGCCGCCTCGGCGGCGTTGCTGATCGCGGTGAACAAGGTCGGCACGCCGGGCAACAGAGTTGGGCGGCGGCGGTAGAGCGTGCGCATCATCTGCTTGAGATCCAGCCGGGGCAGCAGCAGCAGTTCGGCGCCGATGGCGAGGCCGAAATTCATCACCCCCGTCATCGCGAAGACATGAAAAAACGGCAGCACGGCGAGAATGCGCTCCTGTCCTTCCTGCACGCCGGTGACCGCCGCCAGCACCTGCCGCACATTGGCGATGATGTTGGTATGGGTGAGCATCGCCGCTTTCGGCGTGCCGGTGGTGCCGCCGGTGCATTGCAGCACGGCGATGTCATGGGCCGGCTCGATATGTACCGGCACCAGTCGGTCGGTGCCGGCGAGCAGCTGCTCGAAGCTGAGATAGGGCGCGCCACGCGGCACGGTGGCCAGCTCCTGGCGTTTCAGCAGCCGGAACAATTGCGCCTTCACCGGCGGCAGCGCCGCCGCCATGGAACAGACGATCACGCAGCTGAACCGGCCCTGCGCCGCGAGGCTGGCGATTTTCGCATGGATGAAGGCGATGTCGAGGGAAACGATGAAAGAAGTTTCCGTATCGGCGGCCTGCTGGGCGATTTCGTTCTCTGTATAGAGCGGGTTGTAGTTCACCACCGTGCCGCCGGCTTTCAGGATGGCGTAATACATGAGGACGAAATACGGGCAGTTCGGCAGGCACAGCCCGACCTTCACGCCCTTGGCGACGCCGCGCCGCTGCAGCCCGGCGGCGGCGCGGTCGACGAGCCGGCCGAGTTCCGCGTAGGTCATGCGGCGGCCAAAAAATTCCAGCGCCGGGCGGGCACCGAAGCGGCGCACCGCGTCATCGAGCAAGGTGAAGGCAGGTTCCTGCGGAATTACGAAATCCGGCACCGGGTTCGGCGCCATCGGGCCGTCCATCGTTCCCTCTCCTTGATGATTTTATGATTATTCCATGATTATTCTATGGTTGTTCGATGATTATTTTTATGAGAGGCGATGGCGTTCGCCGGCCGCGCCAGAACGGCGCTGCGATCATGTGCAGCGCAGCGCGCGTGGCGGCCTGAACCGCGCCGCGCCGGCTGCGCGCAATTTGAGGTTGCTACCCTTGCAGGCACAACCTCAAATAATTTGAAAAACGGCTCGGATCACAAGAAGCGAATCATGCGGCATGCGCTTGGGCGATCCGGTGCCGGCCGGGTGCCGTTACGGCCCCGCGTCGATGTCGCTCAGACGGCCTTCAGGTTGATCGCGGCGGCTTTGCCGCGCTCCATGGCGATGTCGAACGTCACCTTCTGGCCTTCGTTGAGGCCGCGGAGACCAGCCGACTGCACGGCGGTGATGTGCACGAACACGTCCTTGCCACCATCCTGCGGAACGATGAAACCATATCCTTTGGTGGTGTTGAACCACTTAACGGTGCCAGTAGCCATAATCTTGTCGTCGCTCCTTGTTTAGACCCGCCGCGCGCCTGCCGCACGGATGAAGGGCACAACCGGCGATTGGTCTTCTTGTTGCGTTTCGTCCCTTAGGAGCGCCGATCCAAGTCAAGCCAAACTCGATTGCCTGCAAATCTCGCGCAGAAACATACGGGATTGTCAACGACTTCCGCACTCATCCCCTGCGATGCCCTGGTGAAATATGGAATTTACGAGCGGAATCGTAATAAATATGTTATCAAGGAGCGCTTTCGATGTTTGGCAATGCGCTCAGACCGGCGCAGCCGGGCGTTACGTGGCAGGCTTTCAGTGCCGGCGGAATTTTGGCATATTGCCCAGAGCCCAAGAAGATTAAGGAGGAACGAGATGTCGGACGCGGATATCATACCAGTCAAACCGGAAATTGCCGCGACGGCGCTCGTCTCGCGGGCGCAATACGAGGATATGTACGCCCGCGCGGCCAACACGCCGGATGCGTTCTGGGCGGAGGAATGCAAGCGCATCACCTGGATGCAGGCGCCGCGCAAGATCAAGAACACCTCCTTCACCGGCGATGTCTCGATCAAATGGTTCGAGGATGGCACGCTGAACGCCGCGGCCAACTGCCTGGACCGGCATCTTGCCGAACGTGGCGACCAGGTGGCGATCATCTGGGAGAGCGACGACCCTAACGTGTCAAAATCCGTCACCTATCGTGAATTGCACGAGCAGGTCTGCCGCCTGGCCAATGCGCTGGAGAGCCAAGGCATCAAAAAGGGCGATGTGGTGACGATCTATCTGCCGATGGTGGTGGAGGCGGCGGTGTCGATCCTCGCCTGCGCGCGCATCGGCGCCATCCATTCCGTGGTGTTCGGCGGCTTCTCTCCCGACTCCCTGGCCAACCGCATCCAGGATTGCCGCTCGGTGGCACTGATCACCGCCGATGAGGGTCGCCGCGGCGGGCGCAAGGTGGCGCTGAAGGCGAATGCCGACGAGGCGCTGAAAACCTGCCCGAGCGTGAAAACCGTGATCGTCGCGAAAGTGACCGGCGGCGCCGTGCCGATGCAGGCGGGGCGCGATGCCTGGTACGAGGAGCTCACCGCCGCCGCGTCGCCCACGCACCAGCCGGCGGAAATGAACGCCGAGGACCCGCTGTTCATCCTCTACACCTCCGGCTCCACCGGCCAGCCGAAAGGCGTACTGCACACCACCGGCGGCTACATGGTGTGGGCCAGCTTCACGCAGGAATACGTGTTCGACTATCATCCCGGCGAGGTTTACTGGTGCACCGCCGATGTCGGCTGGGTCACCGGCCACACCTACATCGTCTACGGGCCGCTGGCGAATGGCGCGACCACGCTGATGTTCGAGGGCGTGCCGAACTATCCCGACACGTCGCGCTTCTGGCAGGTGGTCGACAAACATAAAGTTAATATCTTTTACACCGCGCCCACCGCGATCCGCGCCTTGATGCGCGACGGCGAGGGGCCGGTGAAAAAAACCTCCCGCAAATCACTGCGGATTCTGGGATCGGTCGGCGAGCCGATCAATCCGGAGGCCTGGCACTGGTACGACCGCGTGGTCGGCGAGCATCGCTGCCCGATCGTCGACACCTGGTGGCAGACGGAAACCGGCGGCATCCTGATCACCCCGCTGCCCGGCGCCATCGCGCAGAAACCGGGTGCCGCGACGCTGCCGCTGCCGGGGGTCAAGCCGGTGCTGGTCGATGCCGAGGGCCACGAGCTGAGCGGCGCTACCGAGGGCAATCTCTGCATCGCCGATAGCTGGCCGGGGCAGATGCGCACGGTCTTTGGCGACCATGCGCGCTTTGTGCAGACCTATTTCTCCACCTTCAAGGGCCTGTACTTTACCGGCGACGGCGCGCGCCGGGATACCGATGGCTATTACTGGATCACCGGCCGCGTCGATGACGTGATCAACGTCTCCGGTCACCGCATGGGCACCGCCGAGGTGGAATCCGCCCTGGTGGCGCATCCCCAGGTCGCCGAGGCGGCGGTGGTCGGCTTCCCGCACGACATCAAGGGCCAGGGCATCTACGCCTACGTGACCCTGGTGGCGGATGCGACGCCGACCGAGGAGCTGCGCCGCGAGCTGGTCGCCTGGGTGCGCAAGGAGATCGGCCCGATCGCCGCACCGGATGTCATCCAATGGGCGCCCGGCCTGCCGAAAACCCGCTCCGGCAAGATCATGCGCCGTATTCTGCGCAAGATCGCCGCGAACGAGACCGACAGCCTGGGCGATACCTCGACCCTGGCCGATCCGGGCGTGGTGACGGATTTGGTCGACAACCGCGCGGCGTAGGGAAGATAGGTTAGGAAGTAGCCGCTTTTTTGAAAAAAAGCGGCGCAAAAAACTTTTGCTGAACTGGGCCCGTGGCGGTGAAACCAGCACGGCCCAGTTTAAGGAAGTTTTTTTTGCTACTTTTTGTTCACAAAAAGTAGCCTTCCTTCACCCCCGCGCCAAAAACCCGACCAGCCGCTCCGCCTCGTCCACGATCGGCTCGGCGATCGCCGCAGCGCGGCGCGCGCCGGCTTGCAGCAGATGGTCCAGCGCGGTGGGGTCGGCCAGATATTCGCGGGTCTTGGTGCCGATGGGCTCCAGATGCGCGATCAGCGCCTCGGCGAGCTTCTCCTTGAACGGACCGAAGCCGCTGCCGGCGAATTGGTGCAGCACCTCATGCGGTTTCAGCCCCGTCATCGCCGCATAAATCCCCACCAGGTTGCGCGCGTCCGGCCGTTCGGCCAGGTCGTGCACATGCTCGGGCAGCGGCTCGGGATCGGTTTTCGCCCGGCGGATTTTCGCTGCGATCATATCCGCGCTGTCGGTCAGGTTGATGCGGCTCTGGTCCGACGGGTCGGATTTGGACATTTTTTTGCTGCCGTCGCGCAGGCTCATCACCCGCGCGCTTTCCTTCAGCACCAGCGGCGCGATGCGCGGGAAGAAATCCACGCGGAAATCATGGTTGAATTTTTCCGCGATGTCGTTGGCGAGCTCCAGATGCTGCAACTGGTCATCGCCCACCGGCACCCGGGTCGCGTGGTAGGCGTGGATGTCGGCGGCCATCAGGTTGGGGTAGACGTAGAGCCCGGTGGAGACCGCCTCGCGGTCCTTGCCGGCTTTGTCCTTGAACTGGGTCATGCGGTTCAGCCAGCCGATGCGCGCGACGCAGTTGAAGATCCAGGCCAGCCGCGCATGGGCGGAGACGGCGGATTGGTGGAACAGGATGCTGCGCTCGGGGTCGATGCCGCAGGCCAGCACCACGGCGGCCATCTGCCGGGTCTGCTCGCGCAGGGCGTTGGGGTCCTGGAACACGGTGATGGCGTGCAGGTCCACGAGGCAGTAGATGCACTCGTCATCGCCCTGCTGCAGCGCCACCCAGTTGCGGATCGCGCCGAGATAATTGCCGAGAGTCGCGATGCCCGTGGGCTGAATGCCGGAAAATATGCGTGCCATGAAACGGTGTTGTCCCGGTTTTTGGCGCCGGTCAACCGGCTGATGCCCAGAGCGTGGTCGGATGAGCTGGGAATAGAAAGCAGCCGCTTTTTTGCAAAAAAGCGGCGCAAAAAACTTTTGATTTCCTCTGGGCCGGTGGCGGTGAAACCGGCACAGCTCAGTTTAGCAAAAGTTTTTTGCTTCTTTTTTCAAAAAAGAAGCGCTTGTCTAGGAGCCCGTCGGAGTGAGTTTGCGGGCGCTTTCGTTTGCGCGGGGTTCGATCGCACTTCTGAAAGCCGATCGCACCTTTTTCCGCTGGTTTTGATCCTGTGGCTGACGTGGATGTTAGCTCCGATTGCCCCACGCCAGCCATCACCGCGGCGTTGATTGACGCTCGAAAGGTGCGCTGGCTTCAGCGCGCTCCCTCCAGGACGAACATCCGTTTCACGTTCCAGGCCATGGTCACGAGGTTCCACTCGCTCCGGACGTTGTCGATTCCTCGCAGAAAGAATTGCCGGAAGCCCATGACAGATTTGATGATGCCAAACACTGGTTCTGGAATCTGCTTGCGCAATGCATAAAGTTTCCGTCCCTGCGGCGTGTTCAGCCGGTGTGCTATGGCTTGCACAGGCGTTGGGTTCTGCGGTGGCGGCGCCCGGGCGAAACGTTCACTCAGCGGCGGATGATGCGCCTGTCGGCCCATGGCGATCAGCGGATCAATCCCGGCCGCCATGCGCGCGGTCACGTTTGCCGCGCTGAAATAGCCCGTATCGGCCAACAATGTTTCCGCTTCACCCAAGGCGTCAGGCAGGGCGTCGATTTGCTTCAACATCGGTTCAATTTGCTGTTTGTCGTTGGGCGCCTGCACCACATCCACCGCCACTACCAGCAGACTGTCCGCCGCCACCACAGCTTGGGCGTTGTAGCACTGCTCAAAGCCACCGCCGGCCACCGGCATGATCCGGGAGTCTTCGTCCGTCAGATTGATCTGATCCGTGGGCAGTGGTCCCTCGACCGGAGGCGCGGGTGGTTTACCGCCGGGCTTCTTGCCTGTCGCCTTGGTCTTGGCATCGCGTGCCGCCAGCTTCGCCTCGTATTCCGCCTGCTCGCGCGCATGCCGCTCCTTTGCCCGCGCCTCGATCGTGGCTTTGGCGCGGGCAATCGCCGCCAAACGCTCCTCGCGCCGCGCCAACTCTTCGGGGATCGACATCCCATCCGGCACGTCCGCTTGATCCGCCGCCTCAGCTTTTGCCATCAACTCGGCCACTTCGGCCTGCAACTGCGCCTCGATCTTACCCGCATGCTCATATGACAGCGCGCTGTGGCGGCTGGCATTGGCGTGGATCTTGGTGCCATCCAGCGCCACCGTGCCCAGCTTCAGCACCCCCATCTCGCGCGCCACGCCCAGCACCTGCACGAACAGCCCTTCAATCTCCTTCAGAAAGCGCCGCCTGAACGCGGCGATCGTGTCGTGATCGGGATGGTCATTCGCCGCGATGAAGCGGAACGCCACCAAATCATAGGTCGCCCGTTCCAGCTTGCGGCTCGAAAACACGCCCGTGGCATAGCCATAGATGATGATGCCCAACAGAAGCTTCGGGTGGTAGGATGCCTCCCCCGATCCACGGTAGCTGCCGGTCATCGCACGCAAATCAAGACCCCCGATCACCTCCACGACGAACCGCGCCAGGTGCCGTTGTGGCAGCCACTCGTCCACCGAAGGCGGCAGCAGAAAATCAGTGTCCCGGTCAATCGGGCGGAAGTTGCTCATGCGGGACACGTCCAGGACGAGAAGTTAAAAAATCTGCTCCAAATCCTACCAGATGCATCAGTGGTGCGTTAAGTCCGACGGCCTGTCTCTCATGTCCGCATTCAAGGGTTCGGTCGTGATTATTCGTTCCGCGTCAGCGGATGACCGGGCGTGGCTATAGAGATGCGCAAGGCAGGAGACAGGACCCAAAGACGCCGGTTGAACAAGCTCTCATGCACGGGTTGACTACCGCATGACCGTGGTTCCGTCTCGGGGCTGCCTCATTCTAGAAGCGAGCATCGGTCCGGGGACCGGCTCATAACAGAGCAGGAGGATTCCCCACCGCGGCCCTGCCTCCAGCCCTGCGCACCAGATTTGTTTGGTGGGTCTTTTCCTCCGTCTCGTTCAGCAGCTCTCTCTCATGCGAGCTTGGGTTGCGCGATGCGGGCGATCGCCCAGATGAAGCCGACCATTTCGCGAGCAATGGCCGTGGTGACCACGACCTTCGGCTTGCCGGTGGCGACCAGACGACGATATCTCGCGCACAGTCGAACCTGCGCTTTCCAAGCAATATCTCGGATCTCAGCGGATAGCGGCTCAAGACGCTGGTTAATTTTTCGGCTGACGCGCGCCGACATCCGGTATGTCCAGGCCCCCTCAATCAGCACTCGCCGGGCCAGCGCATTGCCGGCTTTGGTGATGCCGCCGCGGCGGACGCTGCCGCCTGACGAGTGCTCGCTCGGCACCAAGCCGAGATAGGCCATCAGCTGAAGCGGATTGGCGAAGCGGCGAAAGTCACCGACTTCGGCCACAACGGTTACCGCTGCCACGAGGGCGACCCCGCGCATCGCCTGCAGCGCGGCCACAACCGGTGCCATCGACCAACTCGGCAGTAGTTCCTCAATCTGATCTGTCAGCCGGTCGCGCCGGGTCTCCGCGTCTTGCACGGAATGGATATAATCCTGCAGGATGATCTGCTGCGCCGGATGTTCGAACCGCACCGTCGTCAGCCAGCGCCGATAGGCCAGGGTCCAGGCGCGAGGCCCCTGATAGACCAGCTCATGGCGCAGCAGGAAGCCTTGCAGATGCTGCCGCGCCTTGCTCAGCATGCGGACCGCGGTCGCGCGCGCTCGCACCAAATCGCGCATCGCCTCGTGTGCGTGATCGGGAACCCAGATCGCCGTTAGTTCGCCGGCCCGATGCAGCTTCGCCAGCATCGTCGCGTCGCGGCGATCCGTCTTTACCCGGTCACCCGCTTTGATCGGGATCAACGATGGCGCAACCACCACGCACTCGTGCCCGGCATCAGTCAGCAGGCGCTGCAGGCCGTAGCCACAGGGACCCGCTTCATAGCAAAAGCTGAGCCGCCGTCCATTCTTGCCGAGCCGAGTGACCATCCGGCTCAGAACCTCCGGGCGGTTCTCAAAGACAACCGATCTGCCGCACTTCGCCGTCACGGCCGCTCTCAGCCACCGACACGCATACCGTCGCCTTATGCACATCCAAGCCAACAAACGTGATATCGTCCATCAGGTCCGCCCTCCATGTATGAGGCTCTGTGCCGGCCATTCGGCACAACCCTCGACACTGTACATGATGAGGGCGGGCCGCCGATCACGCAGCGGACATGGGGTCTAGCGCTGCCTGCGGCGCAGCAGCGCCGAAATTTGCGCCATGTCGAAGGCGCGGATGAGAAGCCCGCAGCCGAAATACGCGATCCCGCCGGCCAAAGTGAGCAGCAGAAATTCCGGAATCGTCGTTTTGCCCGCCGGCAGCAGGTGCAGGGTACCATACAGCGCCGCCGCCATCACCGCACCGGAGAACAGGAGCCGAGGGATGCGCCGCTTGGCTAACGCGTCGAAGGCGAAATGCCCGCGCTTGTGCAGAATCCAGGCGAGCAGGGCAGCATTGGCGGCGGAGGAAAGGCTCGTCGCCAAAGCCGGGCCGACGGCTTTCAGCGGGTGCATGAAGACGAGGTTCATCGCCAGATTCAGCAGCACGGCTAACACGCCGATTTTCAGCGGCGTCATGGTGTCGCCACGGCCGAAGAAACCGGGCGTGAGGATCTTCACCAGCGCAAACACCGGCAGGCCGATCGCGAATGCCGCCAGCGAATTTCCGGCCAGAACGGCGTTATGCAGGGTGAAGGCGCCGCGCACGAACAGCACGTCCATCACCGGCCGCGCCGCCACCGCCAGCCCCACCGCCGCCGGCAGGGTCAGCATCAGCACGGATTCGAAAGCGCGGTTGAGCGAGGACATCGCCGCCGCCTCCTCGCCGAGCGCGATATGCCGGGTCACCGCCGGCAGCAGCGCGGTGCCGGCGGCGGTGCCGATCACGCCGAGCGGCAGCTGGTTCACCCGGTCGGCGTAATACAGGATCGAGACCGAGCCCGCCGGCAGCAGCGTGCCGATGATGATGTCGATGGAGACGTTGAGCTGCGTCACCCCGGCGCCGACCAGCCCCGGCGCCATGCGGCGGAACAGCGTTTTCATGCGCGGTGTGAGCCTGGGTTTGGGCACGGTGATGCGCATGCCAGCGCGGCGCATCGCCACGATCAGCAGCAGCATCTGCGCCACACCCGAGACCGTGACGCCCCAGGCCAGCGCGAAACCGGGATTGGCGGTGTAGGGAGAGAGGCCCAGCATGAAGGCAATGGAGAAGACGTTGAACAGCACCGGTGCCGCGGCAGCGGCGGCAAAGCGGCCCATGGCGTTCAGCACGCCCGAGAACAGAGCGGTGAGGCAGACGAAGAACAGATACGGAAACATGATCCGCGTGAACACCACGGCAAGCGCAAACTTGCCGTGATTGCCGGAGAATCCCGGGGCCAGCACGTAGAGCAGCCAGGGCATGAAGATCTCGCCGAGCACGGTCAGGCTGCCCAGCCAGAAGATCATCACCGCCGTCGCCTCCTCGGCAAAGCCGGTGGCGGCCTCCACGCCCTCGCGGTGCAGGATGGTGGAGATCGAGGGCACGAAGGCGGCGTTGAAGGCGCCTTCGCCGAACAGCCGGCGGAACAGATTGGGCAGGCGCAGCGCCACAAAAAACGCATCCGCCACCGGGCCGGTGCCGAGGATCGCGGCGATGAGAATATCCCTGGCAAAGCCGAAAATGCGGCTCGCCATCGTCCACATTCCCACCGTTATAGCGCCGCGCATCATGCCCCGGCTCCTAGAGGATTATCGGGGCAGGATAAACCCGTGGGGCGTGTACAAGCTAAAGTGGCCGCTTTTTTGGAAAAAAGCGGCGCAAAAAACTTTTTCTCCTCTGGGCCTGTGGCGTTGAAACCCGCACGGCTCAAATTAAAGTAGTTTTTTTTGCTACTTTTTGTTCACAAAAAATAGCCTTCTCCTTCTCTAGCGGGCTGGAATCAATGCGTTGCCGCGCCATTGCTGGAGCGTGACAAAGCTGCGTGTGTTCTGCCCGTTATGGTCGAAGGCCACACCCCAGCCATTCGCCAGCCCGCCCGGCGCGATCATTGTGCCGCGCAGCGCGTCCAGCAATTTGCCCGCATCGCCGCCCAGCGTGTTCAGAGTGTCGAACACCAGCCTGGCGCCGACATAGGCGGTCAGGCTGTCCGGGCCACGCGGCGCCATGCCGTAACGGCGCTGGTAGGCATCCGCCACCGCGGCGGCGCTGCTGGGGTAGAACGGGGCGGCCACCACCAGCGTGCCGTCGAAAGCCGGGCCAAGGGCGGCGGCGGTCTCCCACAGTGCATAGCCGTCGCCGCAGCCGAGCACCGCTGCCGGTTTCCAGCCCTGGTTCTGCATCGCGAGGAAAAAGGCCAGCGCATCGCTGGGCCCGGCGGCGTGCAGCACGATCTCCGCGCCGGCGCGCTGTAGCCGCCCGACCGGGTCGGTGAGATCGGCCACATCGGCGGGATAGCCGATGGCGAGCTGCGCCGGGGTGTTGGCCGTCTTCAGCGCCGCCGTCACGGAAGCGGCGATCGCGCTGCCGGTGGCGCCGGTGTTGAACAGCAGGCCGATTTTCCGCCCTTTGAAGCGGGAGAGGATGCTGCTTACGGCGAGGCTGCCGATCATCTCCGTGGTCGGGCCGGTGCGCAGCAGATAATGGAAGCCGCGCGTGGTCAGCCCCGCGGCCGGCGCGTTCAGCTCGATGAACGGCACCTGCGCCAGCTCCGCCGCGGCCGAGCCGGGATAAGAGAGCTTCGAGGCGCCGGCGCTCAGCACCAGCCCGGCATGGAGGCCGCTGATCAGCCCGTTCACCGCCGCCGCTGCGCGGCTCTGGGCGAAGGCGTCGGCGGTCGCCAGAGCCACGTTCTTGCCGGCGATGCCGCCCGCCCGGTCCACCGCATCGGCGGCCAACTGGATGCCGCGCAGGCATTCATCGCCGATCAGAGAGAGGTCGCCGGAGAGCGGCAGTGCCGCGCCGACGACCAGCGGCCCCGGGGGCGGGGCAGGCGGCTTGGCGGCCCGCGCCGCGCCGGCGGCCAGAAGCCCGGCGCCGGCGAGCAGCGCGCGGCGGGAAAAATGTGACATCGCCCGCAACCTCGCATCTGCCCGGAAACGCGGCAAGCGGGGGCGCGCAAGCGCAGAGGAAGGCTTCTTTTTTTCGAAAAAAAAGAAGCAAAAAACTTTTGCCAATCTGGGCCCGTGGCGGTGGAACCAGCACGGCCCCGTTTCAGGGAAGTTTTTTGCGCCGCTTTTTTCAAAAAAGCGGCCGCTTTCTTGTTTTGCCCGAAACCGATCGCGCTCTATTGACGGATCGCGCCAGAATTCCGAGTTTTGGAGGATGACCCAGACTTTGCCGCGCAGCATGCGCTTCATCGACCTTCCCGCCCCCGGCGGCCCCGAGGCGATGCGGATTGGCGAGACCGCCCTGCCGCAGCCCAAGCCTGACGAGGTGCTGGTCCGCGTGCAGGCGGCCGGGGTGAACCGGCCGGACATTCAGCAGCGCAAGGGCGCCTATCCGCCGCCGCCGGGTGCGAGCCCGATCATTGGCCTTGAGGCGGCGGGCGAGATTGTTGCCTGCGGCGCGGCGGTGAGCGGCTTTGCCGTCGGCGAGCGGGTCACCGCTTTATGTAATGGCGGCGGCTATGCCGAATATGTCGCGGTGCCGGCGGCGCAATGCCTGTCCTGGCCAAAGGGCTATGACGCCATACAGGCCGCCGCCTTGCCGGAAAACTATTTTACCGTCTGGGCCAATCTGTTCGATATGGGCCGTCTTGCCCCCACGGAGAGCCTGCTGGTGCATGGCGGCACCTCGGGCATCGGCATCGCCGCGATCCAGATGGCGGTGGCGCAGGGCTCGCGCGTGTTCGCAACCGCCGGCTCGGCGGCAAAATGCGCGGCGGTGGCCGCGCTCGGCGCCACGGCGATCAACTACCGGGACGAGGATTTCGTCGCGGTGCTCGCTGCGGCCACGGAAAATCGCGGCGTGGATGTGGTGCTGGACATGGTCGGCGCCCCCTATACCGCGCGCAATCTGAAATGCCTGGCGCGCGACGGGCGGCTGCTGCAGGTGGCGTTCATGCATGGCAGCGTGGCGGAAAGCCTCGATCTGCTGCCGGTCATGCTCAAGCGCCTCACCATCACCGGCTCGACCATGCGGCCGCGCAGCACCGCCGAGAAGGGGGCGATCGCCGCCGCGCTGCGGAGCCTAATATGGCCGCTGCTGGAGGCAGGCCGCTTTGCCCCGGTGATCGACAGCGTCTTTCCGCTGGAGCAGGCCGCCGAGGCGCATGCCCTGATGGAGAGCAGCCGGCATATCGGCAAGATCATTCTCACCCTTGCAGGTTAAAACAGCCCAGGGGGAGGCAGGAGAGGTGCTGCACCTCGTCTCTGCCCTGCCTTCCGCCTTGCCCACGGTGACCAAGCGCGATTTGGAGCAGGCCTGGGAGGCGGCGCAGAGCGGGGGCATGGCGCCGGCGCGCTTCTTCCGCTTTGTCGCCGAGGGGCGGCCGCCAGTGGAATTGCTGCTGCAGGACCGCGACGCCGCCGCCTGGGCGGCGGCGGTGGAGCGCAGCGCCGGGCTGGCCACGCCCTATGGCATTTCCATCTGCCTGCGGCTGCTGGCGCTGGTGGCCCTGATGGCGGTGGCCGGCTGGGCGTGCGCCTGGTTCGCGCTGCGCCGCGACGGCGCGGAAATCCGCCCGGAATTATGGCACGCGGCGGCGCTGGTGCGGCTCAACGATTCCGGGGGCTTTGACGAAACCGACCTGCGCGCTCTATTGCCCGAGCAGCGCGATCCGCCGCGCCCGGCCGGGCCGGGCGGCGGTGCGCGCCGGATCAGCCTGGATGGGACGCGATGAAACAGATTCTTTTGGCCGCCTTGGTGTGCGGCGCGCTGGCCGGTTGCACCGCATCGGCACCGGAAACGTCGGCGCAGCAGGCCGATGACGCGGTCTGCACCGCCCAGGCGGATGCCGCCTATAATGCGCAGAACGTCGACGCGCTCTCCCGCACCAGCCAGAACGGCCTGTATTTCGCGCCGACGCCGAACCATGTGTTCGACGCCCAGCGCATGGGCTCGATGCATGTGCGCGACAGCCAGATCGAAGACTGCGAGCAGAACGGCAATGCCGGGCCGAGCGTGAACGGCGTGCCGGTGGTCGCCCCGCATATCGTGCAGTCGCCCTAACCCCCCAACTCCCAACCCCAGACACCACACAAGGGAACAGAGACATGAGCCGTATTATCCGTACCGAGGCCAACCCCGTTCTTTCCAAAGCCGTGGAATATCACGGCTTCGTCTACACCCAGGGCGTGGTCGCCAGCGACCCGTCCCAGGACATCACGGCACAGACCAAGGACGTGCTGGCGCAGATCGACGCTCTGCTCGAAGCGCATGGCACCGACAACACCCGTCTGCTCCAGGCGCATATCTGGCTCAAGGATATCGCAGACCGCGCGGCGATGAATGAGGTGTGGTCAGCCTGGCTTCCGGAGGGTCAGGCGCCGGTCCGCGCCTGCGTGCAGTCGGTGCTGGCCGACCCGCGCTACCTCGTGGAGATCATGGTGACCGCCTGCCGTTAGGATCGCGCTTCGTGGCGTGATTTATTTTTTCTTTATTTTTTGTTAAGTATGAGGGCGTTAGCCCTGCCTTCTCCGACGCGGCGTGCTGGTTAACGGCACGCCGTGTTGCGTTCTTCAAACTGAAATAGAGCGAATCTGTCGGTTAGGAAAATTGTCTTATCCGCCTCCGCTGTAACGGAGCGAAATAACGATTTTTTCGTTCTGTGGTAATTTTGTCGCAAATTCGTATTGCGATCATGGCATTCCACCCCTAGCCACCCTGCATGGCAATCGTGCATGGCGGTAAGTTCGGAATGCAGAAGTCTTCTACTGACGTCAGAAAGACCAGCGGGTTTGGTATGAAAACCCTGCTCGTCGCGGGATTCTCCCTGGTTGGTGCCGCTTTCGGCAGCCATGCCGCCTCCGCCGCCGTCAAGCATCAGCTCCATCATGTTTCGCATGTCGTCAGCCATCACGTCGCTGCGGGCAGCCGGCATGTCATGGTCAGCCATCATGCACGTACCGTCAGCCAACACGAACGCGCCCCCAGCCGGCATGAGCACGTCGCCAGCGATTACGGCTATACGCATCATCTGGACTCCAGCTACCGGGTCGAGAGCGTCGCCTATCGCACGCATCACCGTTATGCCGGCGCGTCGTTCCGTCATTCCGTGCTGCAATGCGTGCCCTATGCGCGCGAGGTTTCGCATATCGACCTGACCGGCAACGCCTATCTGTGGTGGGCCGAGGCCGCCGGCCGTTATGCCCGTGGCGATACGCCGGCCGAGGGCGCGGTGCTGAACTTCCGCGGCATCGGCCGCATGCCGCTCGGCCATGTCGCGGTCGTCACCGACGTGATCGACAGCCGCACCATCCTCGTCACCCAGGCGAACTGGGTACCGGGCACCATCACCAACGACGTGCGCATGCAGGACGTCTCGCCGGACAATGACTGGTCGGAAGTGCAGGTCCAGCTCGGTGACAGCAGCACCTGGGGTGCGGCCTATCCGACCTATGGGTTCATCTACAACCACTCGGCCACCGGCACGGTCATCGCCGCCAACGGGCAGGGCACGGAAGTCGCGGAAGCCCCCGTTGCGCAGACCGTCAGCGTCGAGGCGCCGGATCGTAACCTGCAGTAAGCGCTTCTTTTTGTGAACAAAAAGCAGCAAAAAACTTCTAGAGCGTGATAGGATTGGGTTGAAACAGGAAGCAGCCGCTTTTTGAAAAAAACGGCGCAAAAACTTTTGACTCCTCTGGGACTATGGCGTTGGAACCAGCATGGCCCAGTTTAAAAAAGAAGCGCTTCCCTTCGCTTCGACATGACTTGTCCGAAACCGATCACACTCTAAACCTGCCAGCCGGGCACCCGCAGCTCCCGGGCTCAAGCCCCGCTCTGCGCGCCCCTCCGTCCCATATATAAAAGAAGTTTTTGCGCCGCTTTTTCCAAAAAGCGGCCGCTTCCTATTTTCCCTAAACCCCGCTTTCGCGGCGGCGCAAAACCTCCATCAGCCGCACGAACTCCGCAACGCTCAGCGTCTCCGCCCGGCGTTCCGGCGCGATATCGGCCTCGCGCAGCAGCGCCTCGCCGCCCAGCGCTTTGAGCGCGCCGCGCAGCATCTTGCGCCGCTGCCCGAACGCGGCGGCGGTGAGTTTTTCCATGGCGCGGAACTGCTGGACGTCGGGCTGTTGCGGCCGGGGGATCAGCCGGACCAGCGCCGAATCCACCTTGGGCGGCGGCGCGAAGGCGGCCGCCGGGATGTGCATGACGATCGACGTCTCGCACAGCCATTGGCACAGCACCGCCAGCCGCCCATAGGCGTCGGTATCCGGTGCGGCGCAGATGCGCTCGGCCACTTCCAGCTGGAACATCAGGGTGAAGGCGGCAAACGCCCCGGCCTGCGCCAGCCAGGAGACCAGCAGCGGCGTGCCGACATTATAGGGCAGGTTGGCGACCACCGCGCGCGGCTCTGGGACCAGCGCCGTGAGATCCTGCTTCAGCGCATCGGCCTCGATGATGGTGAGGCGACCTGGGGCCTGCGCGGCCAAGGCCTCGATCGCCCGCACCGCGCGCGGGTCGAACTCCACCGCGGTCACATGCGCGGCATCGCTGTCCAGCAGCGCGCGGGTCAGCCCGCCCGGGCCGGGGCCGATTTCCACCACGTTCAGCCCCGCCAGGGGCGCGGCGCGCGCGGCGATCGCCGCCAGCAGGTTGGGGTCGAGCAGAAAATGCTGGCCGAGCGACTTATCCGCCTTCAGGTCGAATTCCCGGACGATTTCGCTGAGCCGGGTGCGGCGTAAAAATTGATTCATCCCACGCTTGTTACCCGAGCCCCCGGCGTGGCAACAGGGGGATGTGAGTCAACGTTTCTCCCGCGCGGTTCTGGCCTATCGCCCGCTCGGCGACTGGGTGATGCACGCCCCGCATACGCTGCGCGCTTTGGTGCGCGCCGACGAGGTCTGGCTGGCGCTGCTCTCCGCCGTGGTCGGCATTTTAGGCGGCTTCGGCGTGGTGGTGATGAACGTCATCGCCGATATCATGCATCAGCGCCTGTTTGCGCTGCCCATCGGGCAGGGGCTCTCGGAATCGGTGTCGGTCGCGCCGTTGCGTGCGTTTTCCGTGCCGGTGCTGGGCGGCGCGGTGCTGGGAGTGAGCATGTGGGCGCTGGCGCGGCTGCGCCCGCGCAACCTGGTCGACCCGGTGGAGGCCAATGCGCTCTATGGCGGCCGGGTGTCGCTGCTCGACAGCCTGATCGTCGCCGGGCAGACCGCCTGGTCGAATGGCGTCGGCGCCTCGGTCGGCATGGAGGCCGGTTACGCGCAGATCGGCGCCGGCATCGCCTCGCGGCTCGGCCGCAGCTTCCGGCTGCGCCGCAACGATCTGCGCGTGCTGGTCGGCTGCGGCACCGCGGCGGCGATCGGCGGCGCCTTCAACGCCCCGCTCTGCGGCGCGTTCTACGGCATCGAGCTGATCATCGGCATCTATTCCATCGCCACGCTGCCGTTTGTCGTCATCGCCGCCTTGGCCGGCACGCTGACGGTGCAGATCGTGGCTGGGGGCACGGCGCCGCTGCATGTGAGCCTGCCCGCGACGGTGCCGAACGGCGCCTATGTGATGGTGCTGGTGGAGGGCATGGTTTGCGGCCTGGCCGGCATCGCCATCATGCGCGGGGTGACGATGATCGAGGCGGCGTTCCGCCGCTCCGGCATTCCCATCTGGGCCCGCCCGGCGCTGGGCGGCGCGGTGGTGGGGCTGCTCGGCTGCCTCACGCCGAAGGCGATGTCCTCCGGCCATTCCGCCCTGCATGCCGATATCAACGTGAACTATCCGTTCCTGGTCGTGCTCACCTTCATGCTGTTCAAGGCGATCGCCTCGGCGTTTTCCATCGGCGCCGGGTTCCGCGGCGGGCTGTTCTTCGCCTCGCTGTTCCTCGGCGCGCTGTTCGGCAAAGTGTTCGCCGGGCTGGTCTCGGTGCTGCCGTTCGTCACGCCGATGCCGAGCGGCTTCTACGCGGTGGTGGGCATGAGCGGGCTCGCGGTGGCGATCGTCGGCGGGCCGATGACGATGACCTTCCTGGCGCTGGAGAGCACGGAGAATTTTGGCGTGACCATGGCGGTGCTGGCCGCCTCGATCGTCTCCGCCATCACCGTGCGGCGGCTGTTCGGCTATTCCTTCGCCACCTGGCGGTTCCATCTGCGCGGCGAGCAGATCCGCTCGGCGGTGGATGTCGGCTGGATCCATTCGCTCACCGTCGGGCGCATGATGCGCCGCCCCGCCGCCACGGTGCAGCGCGGCATGACGTTGAATGCCTTCCGCCAGGAGGTCCCCTTGGGCTCGGTGCAGCGCGTGGTGGTGACGGATGAGGAGGGCGCCTATGCCGGCCTCGCCTATCCGGCGGAAGCCTTCGGGATGTCCGGCGAGGGCCTCTCCGTCGGCGATATCCTGCATCACGACGACCACTTCCTGCTGCCCAGCATGACCGTGAAGGAGGCGATCACCGCGCTGGAACAGGCGGAGGCGGATGCGCTGGTGGTGCTGGACGGGCCGGATACGCGCCGGGTGCTGGGGCTGCTCACCGAGCAATACGCGCTGCGCCGCTATAATGAGGAGCTGGACCGGCGGCGCCGGGAATTGTCGGGCGAGTAGGAAGGAAGGAAGCGCTTCTTTTTTGAAAAAAAGAAGCAAAAAACTTTTATTATGGCCTGTCGTCAATTAAGCCAAACGACAGCAGCGGCCAGGTGAACGGCGGCGAGGAAGTTACGCGCCGTTTTGTCGTATCGCGTCGCAATGGCCCGGTATTGCTTGAGCTTGGCGAAGAAATTCTCGATGAGGTGGCGCGCTTTATAAATGTGCCGATCGAAATCACGGGGCGTCTTTCGACCCGCTTTGGGGGGTATGACGGCGGCCTTACCGGCTGCGGCCAATGGTTCGATCACGCGCTTATCGGCATCGAACGCTTTGTCGGCAATGAGCATGTCAGCCTGCATGGTGGGCAGAAGCTGGTCGGCTCCGGCCAGATCGTGCAGTCTCGCCGCCGGTCAGATGGAAGCCGACCGGGTTGCCGAGGGCATCGACCAGCGTGTGGATCTTGGTGCTTAATGCCGAGCGGCGACAGCGTGGCGATGTTCAGCAGGTAGGCGCCGCTGCACTGCGCGATATAAATGTGGGGAACGTTAATCGAGGGAATGGAAAAGGTGCAGAGATGAGCGGCACGATGCTAACGGTTACAGGCGGTAACGATACGAAACCCGGTATTGTCGGCGTGCCGAGCAACTATTCGCAGGGGGTCAGCTCCATACTGCAAGCCTATCTCAACGGCTTGCCTCTCCCGACGGCGGCCGATCTCTCGGGCGGCGGCGGGGATGTCGTTGTGCCGTCGGGCGGGGGCGTGGAATACACCGATGTGAGCACCGTTAACGGCTCCGGTACGGGGGCGGTGTCCGGCGCCTTCACCGTGGCTTCCGGTGCGGGGGTGGTGCAGGCGCAGGGCGACATGACCCTCTCCGGCAATGGTCAGACCTCGGTGGCGGTGCTCGGCGCCAACAGCAATGTCGTATACAGCGACGTCAATGGCGGCAGCAGCGGCGGCGCGGACTCGATTTTCGCCGCCGGCGGCAACGATTCGATCACCCTTTATTCCACCACCAACTCAGGCTCCTCCTACCAGATTACCAGTACTGGCAACGACACGCTGAACCTGCAGAACGCGGGTACGGATTCCGTCTCCGTCACCGGCGGCACGGCCACGGTCTATGTTTCCCAGGCCGATGCGACGGTGACGGCGTCGGACACGTCTAGCGCCTCGGTGCAGTTCACCAAAGGTGCCGGCGGCGATCTCAGCTTCATCAATAACAGCTCGAATGCCGCAACGGTGTATTCCGGCAATTATACCGGCGGCGCGGCGCCGAACTCGGTCACGGCCTTCGGTGGCGCCGGCGGCGGCTATTTCGTCGGCGGCATCGCCGGCAACAACTCGCTGATCGGCGGGACCGGCACGGTGACGCTGCAGGGTGCGGGCAATAACGACTTCCTGGAGGCCAATTCCTCCATCGGCACCAACATCCTGTTCGCCGGCGCTGACTCGGAGACGCTGCTCGCGAGCGCCACGACCGGTGCCAACATGTTCCAGCTCGGCCTGCAATATACCGGCGATTCCGGCGACGTGGTTGCCAACGCCATGGTCTCCACCGCTGGTTCCGGCCTGCAGGCGTTCATCCTCGGCAGCTCCGGCTCCAGCACGCTGACCGGCTCGAATGCTGCCGGCGCCAGCAATCTGTACGATTTCATCCGCGACAGCGGGACCGAAGCGAATGGCGGGGCGAACTACACCATCACCGATTTCAACGCGGCGAACAGCGCGATTTTTGTCACCGACAGCACGCAGGCGGCTGGCAGCGTCGGTGTCGACACCATCGGCACGCCGCTGGGCGGCGGTGGCGCGGAAATTGTGCTCAGCGATGGCAGCACGATCACCCTCAAGGGTGTCAACCCGAACTCCCTGGTGGCCAGGGCGATTCATTAAACTGCTGCGATCATTTGTGTGGCTCGGCTTCGGTTGTCCTGGAAATGCTCGATTGCCCTTGTGGGTGACCGTGAAACCGAGCGCATGACTTTGAGAGCGAAGCTGGTGAGCGAGAAGACATTACGGGGTGCGTTGTCGAGCCGGTTGGTGTAGCCATCTTCTCCGAGCATGACGTCTTTGTTTCGATGCATGATCTCGATACCCCAATGCTTGCGGTTGAGGTTGAGAAGGTATTCAGCCGATGCTTCGTCTTTGGTCAGGCTGGTGATGAGATAGGCAATTTCCTGTTGCTCCTGCCACACGCCCTTCACCCTGCGTTGGCGTGAGCGGGTCACACGGCATATCTGGCTGACGGTTGGCCATTCCTGCGTGATGTCTGCGGTTTGGGCCGGCAACACTTCGATCTTGCGCCGTTCGATACGTCCATGCGCCTTGGTGGCGCCGCTATCGAAAGTTGCGAGGGGGAAAAACCGGCTCCGCGAAGGCCGTTTCAATATTTTTTCGCAATGTCTTTTGGTTGTTTTTGACGGGAAGAAGGTAGTCTCCGCCAGCGTCCACCACGGTCTGTGCAATGGCCCTCTGGCAGAAGATCGCATCACCGGTGACAATCCGGTCGCGCAAATCAAGCCGGGCGAGTAACTTCAGTGCATCAGGAATTTCCAGCCCCTTGCCGCGTGACGCCTCATGCGAAAGGATCGTCTGCAGACCTCCACAAAAAGCTGACAGCACGTGCTCGGCGCGGCCATCTCCATCCTTGCTTGCCCGCAGTGTCTTGCCGTCTATGGCAATATGACGGTCATCACTGTTATCCGCCAGCACGACCGCGCCCAGGATATCGGCAACGGCCTGGGCATCGAGGATGCGCAGCGTTTCGGTCAGCCTCGCGTGACAGGGGGTATGGCCACGCATAAAACCCAATTGCCGTTTTTGCACGTGCGTCAGACTTCGCCCCAGAAGAAACGCTGCCTTCATGCCCCGCCGCCCACAAAGCATGGAAACCAAAATCAGACCGAGGATCGACCAAAGCCTGTAATCCCGTCCTTGCCGACCACGCGGATCGGGGATCCGTTCCAAAACCTTCTTCAACTCCATCGCCCAAACCTCAAAATCAGAGGTACTACCGAATCATATAAAATCGCGTCGGATCAATAGGATATGGACTTCAACAAATTGCCCTGCCTGGTGGCGACCACCAACAGCCATGGCGTGGTGACCATCACCTAGCCATTGGCGCGTGATCGGTTCGGGGCAACTCAGCTCCGAGCGAAGGGAAAGGCTTCTTTTTGTGAACAAAAAGAAGCCAAAAAACTTCGCTAATCTGGGCCGTGCAGGTTTCGCTGCCGCAGGCCCAACCAACCAAAAATTTTGCGCCGCTTTTTTTAAAAAGCGGCTGCTTTCCTATTCAGACCTAAGCCGATCACGCTTCGCGCGCCATTCACGCGCGGCTCTGCAGGGCGGTCAGGAAGCGGGGGTGAACTTCATCGCCACCCCGTTCATGCAGTAGCGCAGCCCGGTCGGGGCGGGGCCATCCTCGAACACATGGCCGAGATGGCCGCCGCAACGGCTGCAATGTGCCTCGATGCGGATCATCCCGTGGCTGCGATCGACCGAGGTGCCGATCGCGCCCGCCACCGGGTCGGTGAAGCTGGGCCAGCCGGTGCGGCTGTCGAATTTCGTGCCGGAGATGAACAATGTTTGGCCGCAGCCGGCGCAGAAGAAAGTGCCTCGGCGCTTCTCGTCGTTCAGCGCGCAGCTGCCGGGGCGTTCGGTGCCGTGCTCGCGCAGCACCCGGTACTGCTCGGGCGAGAGCAGCCTGCGCCATTCCTCCTCTGTATGCTGCACGGCAAAAACTGTGTCGGTGCTGCTCGTCATTCCCGCTCTCCTGGCTCATCGCGGGGAGGTGAATCCCCTTCCGCACGTCTGGCGCTTATATAGGGCGACGAAGCGTGTTCCCAAGTTAAAGGTGATAACCATGTCCAGGCGCCGTGACCGTTATTGGCGAGGATTCCTGCCGCTGGCCGTGCTGGCGGCGAGCGGTGCCACGGCGTTTTTCGGCGTCTACCCCCCGGCTTGGGCCGCGGACGCGGCGGTTGCCGCGCCGGCCCCGGCCTATGCGCCGGCCGACAACGCGCCCCAAGAGACGGCTATCCTCTCCGGCGGCTGTTTCTGGGCGATGCAGGGTGTGTACGAACATGTGAAAGGCGCGCGCCACGTCTATGCCGGCTATACCGGCGGCGCAGCCGCGACGGCGCAATATGAGATCGTCAGCACCGGCGCCACCGGCCATGCGGAATCGGTGCAGATCGTGTTCGACCCGCGGGTGATCTCCTATGCGAAGATTCTGCAAATTTTTGTCTCGGTCGCGGCAGATCCGACCGAGTTGAATTACCAGGGCCCCGATAGCGGCACGCAATACCGCTCAGAAATCTGGTACACCACGCCGCAGCAGCGCGAAGTGGCCGCCTCCTATCTGGCGCAGCTTGGTGCGGCGCATGTCTATCCCGGCCCGATCGTGGTGCGGCTGGACCCGGCGCAGCCCTTCTACCCGGCGGAAGCCTATCACCAGGATTTTTTGGTCCGGCACCCGGACAATGCCTATATTGCCGTTAACGACCTCCCCAAAGTGAGGACTCTGCGGACGATGTTCCCCGCTTTCTACCAGGCCGTGCCGGTCACGGTGTATCCGTCCAGCTGAGGCGGCGGGGGCTGGCTCTGCTGACCCGCCTCTCCGGCGACCCGATGCGCTGTTAGAGCGTGAGAGGATTAGGTTGAAACAGGGAGAAGCCGCTTTTTAAAAAAAGCGGCGCAAAAACTTTTGGTTGGGCTGGGTCTGCGGCGTTGAAATCAGCAGGGCCCAGTTTAAATTTTTTTTTGCTTCTTTTTTTCAAAAAAGAAGCGCCTCCCTTCAACATGATCTGTCCGAAACCTGTCACGCTCGAGAGGAAAAAAGAAGCTGCTTTTTTTAAAAAAAGCAGCTTCTTCCTGTTTCAAGCCAAGCCGGTCTGGCTCTAATCCGCCTTCAATTCGGGGCGGGCCGGCTCGATTTTCTGCATGCCGATGGCCCGCCAGCGTTCCAGCGTCTCTTCCCGGGCCGGTTTACCGTCGCGCAGGCTTGCCGCGATCAGGCGGTCGATGACGGCAGTGCGGAGTTCGGCTTCGGTCTTCAGCGCATTCACTGGCATCTCGTATCTCCGTAAACAAATTTGGAAAAACTCCAATTTTAATAAATTAGCCGGCGAGAATGGCGGAATTGAGGCGGCGCCAGGGTATTGTCATGTCGATATGGCGATGGCGGGGCGCGGAAAAAGTCGTTTCGGAGGCAAAAAACATCCTATCAAATTTTTTACCTTTTGGTATGAGGGCGGCGCGACATTAAGGTCTTGAGAGATCCATGGCTCAGCAGGCGTTTTTTCAACTGGTGGTGGCGGCGGCGGCGGTTCTTCTGCTGGCCGGTTGTACGAGGATGCAGATGCAATCCGGCGGTCTCGCCGCCTCGCTGGGGCAGCTGGATGCCGGGCAGATGGTCGGCGCCACCCCTGCGACCCTGAGCTCCGCCTTTGGGCCGCCGGCCCTGCGCCGGGTGGACGGCAATGCGCAGGTCTGGCTCTATCATTCGCCGGTCTGCGGGCTCAACCTGATCCTCTATCCCGACCGCAGCGGCACGCCCCGCGTCGCCGAGGCGGTGCCCGATAATGGCGACCCGGTTGCTTGCGCGGCCAGCCTGCAGCGCAGCCTCACCGATGCGGCCCTGGAGCACCCGGCCGCCTCCTGATAGGTTCGCCCCGAACATGGTTTCGAGGATGACATGGGCCTGAAAATCGCTGTGCAGATGGACCCGCTGCACGGCATCGACATCACCGGCGATTCCACCTTCGCGCTGATGCTGGAGGCGCAGAAGCGCGGCCACCAGCTCTGGCACTACGAGGTGCATCATATGTGGCTGGACGGCGCCAGCCTGAAGGCGCGCGTGCAGCCGGTGACGGTGCAGGACCAGGCCGGCGCGCATTACACGTTCGGCCCGGAAAAGACCGTGAACCTGCAGGAGATGGACGTGGTGCTGATGCGCCAGGACCCGCCCTTTGACATGGCCTATATCACCGCCACGCATCTGCTCGAACATATCCACCCGAAGACGCTGGTGGTGAACAACCCGGCTTCGGTGCGCAACGCGCCGGAAAAACTGCTGGTCACGCATTTTCCCGAGCTGATGCCGCCGACGATGATCGCCTGGGACCGCGGCGCGATCAACAATTTCCGCAAGCTGCACGGCGACATCATCGTCAAGCCGCTGTTCGGCAATGGCGGCATCGGCGTGTTCCGGATCAAGCCGGATGACGAGAATCTCGGCTCGCTGCTGGATATGTTCTCCGCCGCCTCGCGCGAGCCGCTGATGGTGCAGCGCTACGAGCCGGCGGTGCGGGCGGGGGACAAGCGCATCATCCTGATCGACGGCGAGCCGCTGGGGGCGGTGAACCGCGTGCCGGCAGCGGGCGACAGCCGCTCCAACATGCATGCCGGCGGCCGCCCGGAAAAGACCACGCTGACGGCGCGCGAGTTGGAAATCTGCGCGGCGATCGGCCCGGTGCTGAAGCGCGAAGGGCTGCTGTTCACCGGCATCGACGTGATCGGCGACTACCTGACCGAGATCAACGTTACCTCGCCGACCGGGCTGCAGCAGATCGCCCGCTTCGACGGCGTGAATCTCGCCGCCGCCATCTGGGAAAAGATCGAGGCGATGCGCGGCGCCTGAGGGCGCCGCGGCCCTCCCGGTGACGGCGCGAGGCGCCGTTACAATGGCGGGACACAAAATTTTACAACGTTGAATTGTACATGACTTTAAGCGCTCGTTAGGAATATTTTTCCAGGATAGCGTGCCCATCCACGTGTAACCTCTTCGAGCGTTAGGAATAATCGCCATGAGCATCAGCAGTATTAACAGCGCGGTGGCAGCGCTGGGAACGCCGAGTGCATCGGCCGGCTCGACCGCCGCGGCGAAACCCGCGTCGTTTTCGGCAACGACGGCCGCCACGGCGTCATCGGCATCCTCGTCTTCGTCCGGCGACACGACGACCGTGACGAACGGCCCAGGCGGGATGGTGACGACCACCGTGACCAACGCGCAGGGCGAGGTCATCTCGTCCACCACCACCCAGTCGGCAAATGCCGGCAGTTCCACCGCCAGCACGGCATCGACGGCCAACGCAGCGTCGACGACCGGCGCCGCAGCGATGACCGCACAGGTGGATAGCTGGGCCTGACGTCGGCCGGTCAGTGTAGGAAAGCGGCCGCTTTTTAAAAAAGCGCCGCAAAAATTTTTTCTCCTCTGGGCCCGTGGCGCTGAAACCAGCACGGCCCAGGAGCAAAAAGTTTTTTGCTACTTTTTGTTCACAAAAAGTAGCCTTACTTAAGGCTAAAAAAACTCAGGCCCGCCGCAGCCAGTCCCGC
The DNA here is from genome assembly GCA_963780465.1 of uncultured Pseudomonadota bacterium. Classification (GTDB taxonomy): domain Bacteria; phylum Pseudomonadota; class Alphaproteobacteria; order Acetobacterales; family Acetobacteraceae; genus Acidocella. The sequence goes on along the minus strand of CAWACI010000011.1, from coordinate 114,334 downwards.
ACCGCCTCGGTCTGGCCGGCAAAATCGCGCTTCACGTGCAGGCCGCTGCCGCCCAGCGCGTTGGCCGTCTCGATCGCCGGCTCGTCGGTGACGTCGTCGCCGATGAAAATCGGCCGGCGGCCGGCGAAGGGAGGCATGGCCATGAACCCGGCCAAAGCGTCGCCCTTGTTGCCGCCACGCGGCTTCAGCTCGAAGGCGCAATGCGCGAGCAGCAGCGTGGCGTCGTCGCTATCGGCGAGCAACTGGTTCACGAGGCTGCGCAGCTCCTCCTCGTGCTCCGGGGCGCGGCGATAATGCAGCACCAGGCTGAACTCCTTCTCCTCGACCAGAATGCCCGGCATCGCCGCGGCATAGCGGTTGAATACCTTCAGCCAATGGTCGTAGCCGGCGGGGCGCTGCACATGCCTGGTCACCTCGCCATCGGGGGTACGGATCATCATGCCGTGCTCGGCGGCGCAGGCCAGACCAGGCCCCAGCAGGCGGTCGATATCGCTGAGCTTGCGCCCGGAGAGGATCGCCAGCGCTCCGCCCAGCCGCGCGCGCAAGCGCCGCAGCGTGTCCGGCAGGTCAGCCGGCACAACCACGGAATCCGGCGTCGGCGCCAGATCGATCATGGTTCCGTCGATGTCGAGAAAAACGGCGTGGTCGGCGTCGAGAGTCGGCAATGTCATGAGGGTCTCAACAAGGGGGCGTTCTAGGAAGATGGTTCTAGCTTGGATTATCCCCCCGGTCACGCGATTGCCGGTCAAGACCCCCGTGAAAGCGGAGGGACAAGACAGGTTCAAGCGAAGGGAAGCGCTTCTTTTTGTGAACAAAAAGAAGCAAAAAAACTTTTTAAACTGGGCCGTGCTGGTTTCAGCGCCGCGGGCCCAAAGCAATCAAAAGTTTTTTGCGCCGCTTTTTTTCAAAAAAGCGGCTGCTTCCTATTTCGACCTCATCCGATCAAGCTCAAGCTTGCCGCCGGGAGGCCGCCAGCACCGCCAGGCGCGCGCAAAAATCCTCGCGGGTGAACAACGTGCCGGCATCGCCGGGCAGGCGGCGGCGCCAGTTCGGGTGCTCGTCGGTGGTGCCGGGCAGGTTGGGCTGCTCGGGCAGGGAGAGCGCATCCTCCACCGGCAGCAGCGCCAGGGTGCAGGCGGCGCGGCCGAGATGGGCGCAGGCGGCATAGGTGGCGGCGGCGCCGTCATGCGCCGGCGGCGGCGGTGCCGCGGTGGCGCCCGATTCCTCAAAGGCCGACCAGAGCGCGCGGCGGTCGGCGTCGCGCTGCGCCAGCGTGTCGCCGGCCATATGCAGTCGTTCGCGCCAGGCGATATCCGTTCCCTCCCACCAACCGCAAACGGTCGGCAGGTCGTGCGTCGTGGTCATCGCCACCGCGGTCGGCGTCCAGCTCTGCGGCGGGGTGAATGTCGCGCCGTCGCGCTCGAACCACATCACCCTCAGCCCGGCGATGCCGGCGCGGTTCAGCGTCTCGCCAAAACCGTGCGGCAGGGTGCCGAGGTCCTCGCCGAGGATCACCGCTTGGTGGCGCTGCGATTCCAGCGTGACCAGGCGCAGCAGGTCGTCCACCGGCATCGACAGATACGCACCTTTGGACGAGGGCATGCCCTGCGGGACCACCCATAGCCGGGAGAGGCCCATCACATGGTCGATGCGCACGCCGCCGGCATGGCGCAAAGCGTGGCGCAGCATATCGATGAAGGCGGCAAAGCCGCTCTGGCGCAGGCCGCGCGGCGAGAAGGCGGTGATGCCCCAGCTCTGCCCCTCGCGGTTGATCAGGTCCGGCGGCGCGCCGATCTCAACCCCCCTCAGAACTTCGTCCTGACGGCTCCAGCTATGGCTGCCGGCATGGTCGGTGCCGACCGCGAGATCGGCGATCAGGCCGATTGTCGCCCCGGCCGCGCGGGCGGCTGCCTGCGCCGTGGCGAGGTCCTGGTCCGCGCGCCATTGCAGCCAGGCATGGAAGGCGACCTCCTTCTCGTGCTCCTGCACGAAGTGCGCGACCGCCGGGTTGTCGGGATGCTGATACGCGGCCGGCCAGTTGCGCCAGTCCAGCGCTGAAGGCTTGCCCGGTGTCAGATGCGCCGCCAGCGCCTCGAAAATCGCATGACGGTGCAGATCCGGCCCGATCTCCGCACGGATTTTTTGCGCCGTCTCAGGGCTGTGCGACCGCTCGAAAATCTCCCGCAGCAGTTTCAGCTTGGTGGCGGCGGCGAGCGGCCAGTTGATCAGCGCCTCGTCATCCGGGGCCGGCGTGTCCTGCGCGATATGCAGCACGTTCAGCGCCGCGCGGCTGGAGGGGGCGTAGGGGCCGAAGCGGGTGACATCGGCGGAGAACAGCGCGTGTACCGGGCTGATGCCGATGGCATCGGCGCCGTGCTGGGCGGCGCGGGCGGCGAAATCGGCCAAAGCGGCAAAATCGCCGATGCCGCCATCGTGCTTGCGGCCCAGCGCGTAGAGCTGCACGGTCAGGCCCCAGAGTTTTGCGCCCTGCGCCGCATCCTCCAGCGTGTAGGCGCGGGTTGGCGCCACGGCGATGGTGGTGGTGCAGGCGCCGTGCTCCAGAAGGTGATAGCCGGGCTCGTGTACCGGCGGCAGCGCGATGCCGCCGTCATGCGCAGCCGCCATGCCCTCGATCGTTCCGCCCGATTCCAGCGTCAGCCGGTAGCGGCCGGGCTGGCCGGGGAGAACAATGGGCTCACCTGCCGTGACGGTGATCAGGGGCGGAATTTGTTGCGCCGTCTCCGCCTGCAGCGTGGCCAGGCTGTGCTGGATGTCGCGCTCGTTTGCGGCGGGAAAACCAAGCGCCGCCAGTACCGCGCGCAACGAATCGTCCGAGACGGTTTGCGCGACGCCGTTCACGTCGCGCCATTCAACCTGCAGCCCGGCCTGGGCCGCAAGCGCGCGCAGCGCGCTCACGCCTGCCGCCACAGGCAGGTGGCAAAACCGGGCAGCATTCCATTGTCCAGTCCGGCTCCGTACAGCAATTCACCCTCCATTGTTTTGCAAGGCGCTGGCGTGGCGCCAAAATTCGTCGCCACCGTCAGCAGGGTTCCGTCATTCATGCGCCAGGCGGCGCGCACCGCATGCGCCGAGAGCGCGGCGGCGCCGTAGGCGACGCAGCCGGGCATCAGCGGCGCGATCCACTCATGCCGGATTTTCAAACATTGCGCGTACAGCGCGGTCCAGCTGTTCTCGGCGACAAGCGGGATCGAGGACGCGAAGTTGGCGGGCGCGTTGGGGGTGGGGATGGCGTCGCGCTTGCCGGGATCGGTGAAGGCGCCGAAGCACGCAAATTCCCGGCGCCGCCCCTCGGCTACCTGCCGGCCAAGTTCCTCGTGATGGTCGGTAAAATACAAAAATGGCCGGCTCTCGCCAAACTCCTCGCCCATGAAAATCATCGGGATCTGCGGCGTGAGCAGCAGCAAAGCGATGGCGGCGCGCAGGGCCTCGGGATGCGCCAAGCTGCGCAACCGCTCGCCATAGGCGCGGTTGCCGATCTGGTCGTGATTCTGCAGGCAGATGACGAAGGCGGTGGGCGGCAGATGCGCGCTCGGCCGGCCGCGTGGCGTGCCGCCCCGATGGGTCGAAGGCTCGCCCTGATAGCAAAACCCCTCCGCCAGGCAGCGCGCCATCTGCCGCGCCGGGGACTGGAAATCCTGGTAATAGCCTCCCGCCTCGCGGGTCAGCAGCACATGCGCGCAATGATGCCAGTCATCGGCCCATTGCGCGTCGAATTTTTGCGCCTCCACCACTTCACGCAGCAGATCGGCGTCGTTCTCCTCGTTCTCGAGGATCAGGTGGATCTGGCGATCGGGCAAAGCGCTGCGGATTTCCGCCGCCATTTCGGCCAAAAAATCAGCATCCTCGATGGCGTGCACAGCATCAAAACGCAGCCCGTCGAAACGGTAGTCGCGCAGCCAGTACAGTGCGTTGCCGATGAAGAAATCGCGCACCTGGCGGTGGCGGAAATCGATCGCCTGGCCCCAAAGCGTGTGCCGGTCCGCGTGGAAGAAGGATTTCGCGTAGAGGCCGAGATAATTCCCGTCGGGGCCGAAATGATTGTACACCACGTCGAGGAACACCTGCAGGCCAAGCCCGTGGGCAGTGTCGATCAGCTTGTGCAGCGCCTGGGGCGCGCCATAGGCTCGGTCCGGCGCGTAAGGCAGCACACCGTCATAGCCCCAGTTATGCCGGCCGGGAAAATCCGCGATCGGCATCAGCTCAATGGCGGTGACGCCGAGCGCGGCCAGGCGCGGCAATTGCGCGGTGACACCGTCGAACCCGCCAAAGGCGCCGGCATGCAGCTCGTAGATCACGGTTTCCGCCCAAGGCCGGCCGCGCCATTGCGGGTGCTTCCAGGCAAAATTCACGTCCACCACCAGGCTCGGCCCGTGCACGTCATCCATCTGCGCGCGCGAGGCCGGGTCCGGCACCTCGATCCCATCGACCCGGTAGCGATAGCTGGCACCCGGCGGGGCGGTGAGCCTGGCTTGGTGGATGCCGTCCGCGTTGCGGTGCATCTTCGTGGCAGCACCTTCGACCATCACCTCGACCTGCTCTGCCTGCGGCGCCCAGAGCGAGAATGTCACCTCGCCGGGTGCGGTGATGACGGCGCCGAAGGCCGGCGCCATCAGCGCGGCACCGTGGCGGCAAGCAAGATCAGGGAATGCGCCGCGACCGGCACGCTGCCCGCCGGCAGGGCGGTGATGTCGCGGTCAGGATGGGCACTGTCCAAGGTTATCTCCCACGGCAGGTCCTGGTTCGGGATGGTGAAATCGCGCGGCTGGTCCGAGGCGTTGAACAACAGCAAGGTGAGGTCGGCGCTCTCCCCGTTCAATACGGCGCGGCGGACGCTGAGCAGTTGCGCTGCGGCATCCGCCCAGGCCTCCAGGCTCAGCCCTTCGCCGCTTTCGTCGAACCAGGCGACATCCTCGATCCCGGGCAGGATTTCCACCGTGCTGTGCAGAAAAAGCTCGCTGCGCAGGCTTGGATGCGCGCGGCGCAAAGCGGTCAATTTTTGCGTGAAGCGCAGCAATTGCTGCGCTGCGGTCGGCCCGGCATCGAGCAGGCCGCGCCAATCCACCCAGGACATATCGTTGTCCTGGCAATAGGCGTTGTTGTTGCCCTGCTGCGTGCGGCCGAACTCGTCGCCGCCCAGCAGCATCGGCGTGCCGTGCGAGACCAGCACGGTGGCGAGGATGGCCCGCTGCACCCGGGCGCGCAATTCAAGAATGCCCGGATCCTCGGTCGGCCCTTCGGCGCCGTAATTGGCGGCGTAATTCTCGCCATGGCCGTCCTGGCCATCCTCACCATTGGCCTGGTTGTGGCGGTGCGCGTAGGAGACGAGGTCCTGAAGCGTGAAGCCGTCATGCGCGGCAGCGTAATTGATGCTGGCCCAGGGTTTGCGCCAGGTTTTGCGGCGGAATTGGTCAAAAATATCGCCCGAGCCCATCAGCCGCGCCGCCAACTCCGGGCGCTGCCCGGGATCGCCGCGCCAGAAGCGCCGAATCGTGTCGCGGAACCGGTCGTTCCATTCCGCGAAGCCGGGCGGATGGTTTCCGAGCTGGTAGCCGCCGGGGCCAAGGTCCCAGGGTTCGGAGATCAGCTTCAGCCGGGAGAACACCGGGTCCTGACGGAGCGCGTCGAAAAACCCCGAGCCGGGGTCGAAGCCATGCGCCTCGCGCCCCAGCGTGGTGCCGAGATCGAAGCGGAAGCCGTCGACATGATAGGCCTGGGCCCAGTGGCGCAGGCTGTCCATCACCATCTGCAGCACGCGCGGATGGGTGATGTTGAGCGTGTTGCCGCAGCCGGTATCGTTGACCAGCCGGCGCGGCTGGTCCTGGATCGACTGGTAGTAGCTGCGATTGTCGAAGCCGCGCCAGGAGAGCGTCGGCCCCCTCTCATTGCCTTCGCAGGTATGGTTGTACACCACGTCGAGGATCACCTCGATCCCGGCTTCGTGCAGCCGGCGCATGGTCTGGCGGACCTCCTGCAGGGAGCCATCTGTGGCGGACAGATAGCCGGGCTCAGGCGCGAAATAGGCGAGGGTGGAATAGCCCCAGTAATTGCGCAGGCCCTTCGCGACCAAAAAGCGGTCCTGCAGGAAGGCCTGCACCGGCAACAGCTCGATGGCGGTGACGCCGAGGCGCTGCAGATGCTCGATCATCCACGGATCGCCGAGGGCCGCGAAACGGCCGCGCTCCGGCGCCGGGATTTTCGGGTGCTGGATGGTGAGTCCCTTGAGATGCGCCTCGTAGATCACCGTCTCGGCCCAAGGGGTGTCCGGCGGGGCGTCATGTCCCCAGGGGAAGTTGTCGTCCACCACCATGGCCTTCGGCATGGCGGCGGCGGAGTCGCGGCGGTCGAAGGAGAGATCTTCCCGCGCCGAGCCAATGCGGTAGCCGAACAGCGCGTCCGACCAGTGCAGCCTGCCGACCAGTTTTTTCGCATAGGGGTCGAGCAGCAGCTTATGCGGGTTGAAGCGGTGCCCGGCCTCGGGCTGGTAGGGGCCGTGCACGCGGTAGCCATAGACCAGCCCCGGCCGCGCCTGCGCCAGATAGCCGTGGAACACTTCGTCGGTGCAGCCGGGCAGTTCCAGCCTTGCGATCTCGTGGTGCCCGGAGACGTCGAACACGCACAGCTCCATCCGCTCCGCATGGCTTGAGAACACCGCGAAATTCACGCCCAGCCCGTCCCAATGCGCCCCTATCGGATAGGGCTTGCCGGGCAGCAGCCGGGGCGGGAGCGGTGCCAAGGCCTACCCCTGGCGCAAAACGATCACGGCCAGCGGCGGCAAGGTGAGGCATAGCGAGCCGGGCTGGCCATGGCTGGGTTCTGCCTCGGCCTGCAGCCTGCCATTGCCGAGGCCCGAGCCGCCGAAACCGGTGGCGTCGGAATTGAATATTTCCTCCCAGCTGCCGCGTTCCGGCACGCCGATGCGGTAGTTGTGGCGCGGCACCGGCGTGAAATTGCCCACCACCAGCAGCGTCTTGGCCCCTGCGGCGTGGCGCGCATAGGCGAACACGCTCTGGTCGCGGTCGTCGCCGACCAGCCATTGGAAGCCGGAGGGGGCGAAATCGCGCTCATACAGTGCCGGCTCGGCCTGCAGCAGCGCGTTCAGCTGCCGCACCAGCCCCTGCACGCCGCGATGCGTCTCGTGCTGCAGAAAATGCCAGGGCAGCTCGGCATCGTGGTTCCACTCCGTCGGCTGGCCGAATTCCGAGCCCATGAACAGCAGCTTCTTGCCTGGATGCGTCCACATGAAGGTGAGATAGGCGCGCAGATTGGCGAAACGCTGCCACGCATCGCCCGGCATGCGGCCAAGCAGCGAGCCTTTGCCGTGCACCACCTCGTCATGCGAGATCGGCAGTACGAAATTTTCCGAGAACGCGTAGACTAGGCCGAAGGTCATCTGGTCGTGATGATGGCCGCGGTTGATCGGGTCTTCCTGGATGTAACGCAGCGTGTCGTGCATCCAGCCCATGTTCCATTTATGCGTGAAACCGAGCCCGCCTGTCGCCACGCTGCCGGTGACGCCGGGCCAGGCGGTGGATTCCTCGGCGATCAGCAGTGCGCCGGGGCAGCGCGCATTGATGGCCTGCGACAGCTCCTGCAAAAAGTTGATGGCTTCGAGGTTCTCGCGGCCGCCATACTGGTTTGGCACCCATTCGCCGGCTTTGCGCGAATAGTCGCGGTACAGCATCGAGGCGACGGCATCGACGCGCAGCCCGTCCACGCCGTATTGCTCCAGCCAGAACAACGCGCTGGCGATGAGGAACTCCCGCACCTCGACCCGGCCGAGATTGTAGATCAGCGTGTTCCAGTCCGGGTGGAAGCCTTCGCGCGGGTCCTGGTGTTCATAAAGATGCGTGCCGTCGAATGCGGCGAGGCCATGCGGGTCGGAGGGGAAATGCGCCGGCACCCAGTCCAGGATCACGCCGAGCCCGGCTGCGTGGCAGGCGCTGACGAAAGCGGCGAAATCCTGCGGAGAGCCCAGGACCGGCATCGGCGCGAACTGGCTGAGCGGCTGGTAGCCCCAGGAGCCGCCGAACGGGTGGCCCATGACCGGCAGCAGCTCGATATGGGTGAAGCCGAGATCGGCGGCATAGGGCACCAGACGCTCAGCAAGTTCCGCCCAGTCATAGGGCTTGCCGCTGGGATGGCGCATCCAAGACGGGGCATGCACCTCGTAGATGCAAAGCGGCGTGTTGGGCCCGGCGCTGGGGCGGCGCGGCGGCGGCACCACCGGGGCGGCGACGATCGAGGCGGTCTCCGGCGGGATCTCGGTCTGCCGCGCCAGCGGGTCGGCTTTTTGCGGGAGCAGCCCGTGGGGTCCAAGGATTTCGTATTTATACGCCTCGCCGGCGCTCAGGCCGGGGAGGAAAATCTCCCAGAGCCCGGCATCGCGCCGGCGCATCGGGTGGCGGCGGCCGTCCCAGTTGTTGAACCGGCCCACCACCGAAACCCGCCTGGCATTCGGCGCCCAGACCGAAAAGCGCACACCGCTGGCATCGTTGAGGCGCATCGGCACCGCGCCCAGAAAGGTCGCGAGGTTGCGATGCCTGCCCACGGCGAATAACTGGATGTCGTCATCGCCAAGCAGCAGCGGGAAATTGTACGGGTCCTCGGTCACCTGCGTGGCGCCGTCCCAGTCGATGCGCAGCCGGTAGGTTTGTGGCGTGGCGAGCTGCGCCTCGAAAATCGCCCCGGCATGAACCGGGCGGGCGGCGGCGAGCACGGCACCTGCAGCATCCAGCACCGTCACCGCCCGCGCGCCGGGGGCGAGCACGCGCACGATGCCGCCATGCGGCCCCAGCAAAGCGAACGGGTCGCCATGGGTGCCGTGCAGCAGTGCGTCGAATGCGGCGGTCCGGTCATGCATCCTGTAACGTCCCGGCGGTGATGTTCAGCAGGCGCGCGGCGATCTCGGCGAAGCCGCGCAGCGGAATGCCGAGCCAGCCGGGGCGGTTGGTGGCCTCGTAGCAGATTTCATAAGCGGATTTTTCCAGCAGGAACAAATCCAGCAGGGCCATCTCGGCGGCGTCGTCCGCCACCCAGCGTGGGCTCGCGGCGGCCGCGACGGCGCGATAGGCGGAGAGGAACTGCGCCGACATCTCCTCTACGAAACGCCCGAGCGGCGTATCCGGGCGGATGGGGGTGGGCGGGGTTTGCGCCTGCGCCGCCACCGCCGCGGCATAATGGAACGAGCGCAGCAGCCCGGCGACATCGCGGATCGGCGAGGCTTTGGCGCGGCGGATGTCCAGTGGCTTCGATGGCTCGCCCTCGAAATCGATGATGTACACATCGCCGGTGGAGACCAGGATCTGGCCGAGATGGAAGTCGCCATGGATGCGGGTCTGCAGCGCGCCTTTACCGGCGGCGGCAAGGGCGGGGATGAGGCCCAGAATGGCCCGCCGGTTTTCCAGCACGAAGGCGGCGGCGCGCGCCGCCTCGGGGGCGGCGAACTCGTCCATCTGCTCCAGCAGCTCGAAAGTGAGGGCGAGCTGTGCCGCCGTGCCCTGGCCCCAGAGCCCGGCCTGCGCGGCATTGACCGGGAGCGGGGCGAACGCCTCGTTCGTGCTGGGCTTGGCCAGCAGCGCGTGCAATTCGGCCAGGCGGGTGCCGACCGAACGGGCGAAGCTGCGATAGCCGGAGAGCTGGTCCGCCTCGTCATGGATGTTCTTGTTGGCCAGCCCCATCGTCTCGATGAAGCGGGCCAGGTAGTCTTGCGTGTACTGCCAGGCATCGCCCTGGTTCTGCACGAATTCCTGCGCCACGATCATGCTGTGGCCGGAGCCGTCATCGCCGACCATCGCCACCTCGCCGAGCAGCGGCGGGGTGTTGGCGTAGCCGTTCTCGGTGAGAAAGCGCTCCATCTCCACCTCGGGATTGATGCCGTCCATCACCCGGCGGATCAGCTTCAGGATGATCTTCTGGCCGATGATGATGGAGCTGTTGGACTGCTCGGCGGAGAGGCGGCGGATCTCCGGCGTCTCTCCCAGCTCGACATGGTGCAGCTTCGGGCTTGGCAGGCAGCGGATCTCGCCGTCCTTCACACTGATCCTCGTGCCGGCCCGCAGCGCACGGATCACGCCGAGCGGGAAGGCGTCGACCGCGAAGGCATCGGTGAGGTAGCCCACGCGCCGCGTCTGCCGTACCCGCGCCAGGGCCAGCTGCCCAGGCAGCGGCGCGTTGGTGTCGCCCTCCCAGGAAATGCCGAGCGGCAGATGATAGAGCTCGCTATGGGTGGCGAGTTGCACCTCGACTTCGGCGAGCAGGATGTCGATGGTGCGGCCGGGGATCTTGTCGCTGCGCACCAGCTTCGCGGATTTGATCTCCTGGTCCTTGGAGGTGAACCAGCGGCGGCGCTTCAGATAGCCCGGCAGCGCCTCGGTCTCGAGTGTTTTTTTCGCCGCCGGCGCCAGCACGTCGCTCAAGCCGCTGCGCAGCACCAGGGTCGAAAATTCCGGGAGCGGTTCGGAGGGGCGCACATGCCAGGGCGGCAGCGCCGCCTCGGTGGCGAGGATGAACCAGTAGAAGCCGTAAGGCGGCAAAGTGAGCAGATAGGTGAGCCGTTCGATCGGCGGAAAGCCGGAGCCGCCGGCAAGATCCACCGGCACCCGCCCGGCATAGTCGGGCAGTTCCAGCTCCACCGCCTGCGCGGTGCGGGAGAGGTTGTACACGCAGAGGATCGTCTCGTCCTCGCCCTCGGGGTTGGGATGCACGCGCAGATAGGCCAGCACCTTGCGGTTGCCGGGATAGAGAAAGCGCTGCTCGCCGCGGCCGAAGGCGCGGTGGCGCTTGCGCACCGCCAGCATGCGCCGGGTCCAGTTCAGCAGCGAATGCGGATCCGCCGCCTGCGCCTCCACGTTCACCGCGTCAAAACCGTAGATCGGGTCCATCACCGGCGGCAGCACCAGGTCGGCCGGGGAGCAGCGGGAGAAGCCGCCGTTGCGGTCGGGCGACCATTGCATCGGCGTGCGCACGCCGTCGCGGTCGCCGAGATGGATGTTGTCGCCCATGCCGATCTCGTCGCCATAATAGATCACCGGCGTGCCGGGCATGGAGAGCAGCAGGCCGTTCATCAGCTCGATGCGCCGGCGGTCATGCTCCATCAGCGGCGCCAGCCGGCGGCGGATGCCCAGATTGATGCGCGCGCGGCGGTCGGCGGCATAAGTGTTCCACAGATAGTCGCGCTCGGAATCGGTGACCATTTCCAGCGTCAGCTCGTCATGGTTGCGCAGAAAAATCGCCCATTGGCAGGTTTCGGGAATTTCCGGCGTCTGCCGCATGATGTCGGTGATCGGGAAGCGGTCCTCCTGGGCGATCGCCATGTACATCCGCGGCATCAGCGGGAAATGGAACGACATGTGGCATTCGTCACCCTCGCCGAAATATTGCTGGGCATCCTCCGGCCATTGGTTGGCCTCGGCCAGCAGCATGCGGCCCGGCGCGTGCGCATCAAGTGCTGCGCGGATTTTTTTCAGCACGTCATGGGTTTCGGGCAGGTTCTCGTTATTGGTGCCGTCGCGCTCGATCAGATACGGCACGGCATCCAGGCGCAGCCCGTCGACGCCGAGATCGAGCCAGAAGCGCATGATGTTCAGCACCTCCTTCAGCACGCGCGGATTGTCGAAGTTCAGGTCCGGCTGGTGCGAGAAGAAGCGGTGCCAGTAGAACGCGCCGGCCTCCTCGTCCCAGGTCCAGTTGGATTTTTCCGTATCGACGAAGATGATGCGCGTGCCGGCGTATTTCTGGTCCGTGTCGGACCAGACATAAAAATTGCGGGCCGCCGAGCCGGGCCTGGCCCGGCGCGCGCGCTGGAACCAGGGGTGCTGGTCGGAGGTGTGGTTCACCACCAGCTCGGTGATGACGCGGATGTTGCGCCGGTGCGCCTCGTGGATGAAGCGCCTCACATCCGCCATGGTGCCATATTCGGGATGCACGTTGCGGTAGTCGGCAATGTCGTAGCCGTCATCGCGCCGCGGCGAGGGGTAGAAGGGCAGCAGCCAGATCACGTTGACGCCGAGCTCGGCAATATAGTCGAGCTTCTCGATCAGCCCGGGAAAATCGCCGACGCCGTCATTGTTCGAATCATGGAAGGATTTGACATGCACTTGGTAGATCACCGCGTCCTTGTACCAATGCGGGTCTTCGGCGGTGGTGATCATGGGCTTGTGCTTCATGGCGTCCCTAGAGCCTGATCGGTTTAAGTGGACACGGATCAGCAGCCGCTTTTTTAAAAAAAAGCGGCGCAAAAAACTTTTGATTCCTCTGGGCCCGTGGAAGTGACACCAGCACGGCCCAGTTTAGCAAAAGTTTTTTGCTCCTTTTTTTCAAAAAAGCAGCGCTTTTCTTCGCTTCAACATGATTTGTCCCAAACCTATCACGCTCTGGCGCGCAGATGGTCGAGAAAGGTCTCGCAGAAACGCCGCGCCGTGGTGTGGCAGACCTTTGTGAACAGCGCGTTATGGCGCGCGCGCCGCTCCTCCAGGCTCATCACCAGCCCCTGATGGATCGCCGCCGCCACCTCGTCGGGGTCGAACGGGTTGACGATCAGCGCCTCGGTCAGCTCGTCGGCGGCGCCGGCGAAGCGCGAGAGCACCAGCACGCCCGGATTCTCCGGGTCCTGTGCGGCGATATATTCCTTTGCCACCAGGTTCATGCCGTCGCGCAGCGGCGTCACCAGGCCGATATTGGCGCGGCGGTAGAAGCCGGCGATGGCGTTGCGCTTCACCGGATGCGTCATGTAGCGCAGCGGCACCCAGTCGAAATCGGAGAACTCGCCGTTGATGTCGCCGGCGCGGCGGTCCAGCTCGCGGCGCAGCGACTGGTAGGAGCCGACCTCCTGGCGCGAGCGCGCGGCGATCTGCAGAAAATTCACGCTGCGGCAATGCTGCGGATAGAGGTAGAGCAACCGCCCGAACGCGTCGAAACGCTGCGGCAGGCCCTTGGAATAGTCCAGCCGGTCCACGCCCAGCACCAGCTTGCGCTCGCCCAGGCTCTCGCGCAGCCGCTCGGCCTCCGGCGTCAGCTCGGCGCGTTCGGCCAGCTTGGCGAATTTCGCGGCGTCGATGCCGATCGGCGTGGTCACCACCGCGACCTCGCGCCCGGCATAGGCGTAGCGGCCGTTGCTGCCGGGCTGCACGCCGAGCGAGACGCTGACGTTATGCCGGAAGATGTCCGCGTCGCCCTCGGTCTGGAAGCCGACCACGTCGCAGGCCGAGAGCGCGCCGACCAGCTCGTCCGCGGGCGGCAGCACCTGCAGGAAGGAGGGCGGCACGAACGGCACATGCAGGAAGAAGCCAATGCGGTTTTGCACGCCCAAGGCGCGCAGCTCCGCCGCCATGGTCATCAGCTGGTAGTCATGGATCCAGATAAGGTCGTCGGGCTGCAGCAGCGGCAGCAACGCCTTGGCGAAGGCGCGGTTGATGGTGCGGTAGGCATCGTAATCGGGCCGGTTGAAGCGCAGCAGGCCGATGCGGTAATGCAGCAGCGGCCACAGCGCGCCATTGGCGAAGCCATTGTAGAAGCGCTGATAATCGCGCTCGGCGATGTCGATGGTGGCGAAGGTCACGCCGGTCTCGGAGAGCACGACGCTGGCCTCTTCCGAGGTCTCCTCGGCGCGGCGGCCGCTCCAGCCGAACCAGATCGAGCCCTGCGTCGCGGCATCCGCCAGCGCCACCGCGAGGCCGCCCGCCGTCGCCCCCTGCTCGCTCGGCGAGGGCACGCGGTTGGAGACGATCACCACCCGCCCGGCCGCGGGTTTTTGCGCCGCATCACTCCCTTTCGCGGGCAACGCTGCGCCCGCGCCGGCCGGCCCCTTGGGCAAGGCAGCATTTTTCAGGTCCGGCGGGCGTGCGTTCAGCAGGGGCATACAGACCTAGATTGGTCCCCCTCTGATGCGTTCAACTCTGCCCGGAACGGGTCACCGATTTGCAATCTCTTCACCCTGATTCGTGGCGCAGATGCGCATAAAACATTGTCTACAACCTGTCACATTCAGACAAAGCCTGCTTTGCTAAGGCGATATCAGCATTTTAGCGCGTATTTCATTGCAGGTGATCCATGAAACTGAGCCGTCGTCAATTCGTATCGACCACCGCCGTGACCGCGGGCGCCGCACTCGCCAGCGAGGCGCCGCCGGCCGTGGCGGCAGCGGCGGCGCTGCCCTTCATCGCGGTGGGCGACTGGGGGCGGCGCGGGCATTACCACCAGCGCGCCGTGGCCGCGCAGATGGGCCAGACCGCGGCGGCGATGGGCAGCCGCTTCACCATTTCCATCGGCGATAACTTTTACGAGAACGGCGTGGAGAGCGTGGACGACCCGCAATGGCAGAGCTCGTTCGAGGAGGTGTACACCGCGCCGTCGCTGTTCACGCCGTGGAAGGTGATTCTCGGCAACCACGACTATCGCGGCAATGTGCAGGCGCAGCTCGATTACAGCCATAAAAGCCCGCGCTGGAAGCTGCCGGCGCGCTACTATACCGACACGCAGACCCTGCCGGACGGCACGAAGGCAGATTTTTTCTACGTCGACACCTCGCCCTTCATTAAAAAATATTATGGCTCGCGGGTGGACGTGGTGGGGCAGGACACCGACGCGCAGCTGGCCTGGCTGGACCGGGCGCTGAGCGACTCCACCGCGCACTGGAAGATCGTCGTGGGCCATCATCCGATCTACACCGCGCTCTCCGACGATGACGGCTACGATCACGACCAGCCGGACCTGATCGCGCGGCTCAACCCGCTGCTGCTGAAACACAATATCCGCATCTATATCTGCGGCCACGACCACTGCCTGCAATCGGTTAAGGTGGACGGCGTCACCTATGTCGTCACCGGCGCCGGCTCGGAAACCTACAAGCCAAACCCGCCAATCCGCGGCGGTTTCGCCAACGGCTCGCACGGTTTCATGACCGTGCAGCTCAGCGCCGAAAAGCTCGATTACGCGCTGGTGGATATGTACGGAAATTCGCTGTTCGCGGAGACCGTGACGCCGGCCTGATCACAGGGGGAAGAAAGGGAAGGCTACTTTTTGTGAACAAAAAGTAGCAAAAAAACTTTTTTAAACTGAGCCGTGCTGGTTTCGCTGCCACAGGCCCAGTTAAGAGAAAGTTTTTGCGCCGCTTTTTTCAAAAAGCGGCTGCTTCCTTAACGGGCCCCAGGGGGCGGCGCCCCCTGGGGCTCATCTCACTTCTGAGCGACGAAACGTTCCAGCCAGTGGATCGTATAATCCCCGGCGATGAATTCCGGGTCCTGCAAAATGCGTTCATGCAGCGGGATGGTGGTTTTCACCCCGATGATGACGAATTCGCGCAGGGCGCGGCGCATGCGGGCGATGGCTTCCTCGCGGGTTTTGCCGTAGGCGATCAGCTTGGCGATCAGGCTGTCGTAATGCGGCGGCACGCGGTAGCCGGCGTAGAGCGCGGAGTCGACGCGCACGCCGAGGCCGCCCGGTTGGTGGAAAACTTCCACATTGCCCGGGGAGGGGGCAAAGGTTTCCGGGTCTTCGGCGGTGATGCGGCATTCGATCGCATGCCCGGAGAACTTGATATCTTCCTGGCCGTAGCCGAGTTGTTCCCCGGCGGCGATGCGGATCTGCTCGTGCACCAGGTCGAGGCCGGAGATCATTTCCGAGACCGGGTGTTCCACCTGCAGGCGGGTGTTCATTTCGATGAACGAGAATTGCCCGTCCTGGTACAAAAACTCCAGCGTGCCGGCGTTGCGGTAGCCGATTTTCTGCAGCGCCTTGGTCACTGTGGCGCCGAGTTCGTCGCGCTGCGCCGGGGTGATGGCGGGGGAGCCGGCTTCTTCCAGCACTTTCTGGTGGCGGCGCTGCAGCGAGCAGTCGCGCTCGCCCACATGCACCACGGCGCCGTGGTTGTCGGCCAGGATCTGCAGCTCGATATGCCGGGGCTTATCGAGGTATTTTTCCATATACACGGCGCTGTTGCCGAAGGCGGCGCCGGCTTCGGCGCGGGCCTCGCGGAAGGCGGCTTCCAGCTCCTCGGCGCTGCGCGCGACCTTCATGCCGCGCCCGCCGCCGCCGGCCGCGGCCTTGATCAGCACCGGGTATTTGATGCGCTCGGCGACCTCGCGCGCCTCGTCCAGCGAGGCGAGCTCGCCGGCCGAGCCCGGCACCAGCGGCACGCCCAGCTCCGCCATGGTGGTCTTGGCGGTGATCTTGTCGCCCATCATGCGGATATGCGTCGCGGTCGGGCCAATGAAGACGAGGTTATGCGCCTCGACCATTTCCGCGAAGGCGGCGTTCTCGGAGAGGAAGCCGTAGCCGGGATGGATCGCCTCGGCGCCGGTGATCAGCGCCGCGGAGATGATGGCCGGCATGTTGAGGTAGGAATCGCGGGCCGCAGGCGGGCCGATGCAGACGCTCTCATCGGCGAGGCGCACATGCATGGCGTCGGTATCGGCGGTGGAGTGCACGGCGACGGTGGCGATGCCGAGTTCCCGGCAGGCCCGCAGCACCCGTAGCGCGATTTCGCCGCGATTGGCGATGAGGATTTTTTTGAACATGGTTTTGCGCCTACTCGATGATGAGGAGCGGCTCGTCGAACTCCACAGGTGCGCCTGAGGTCACAAAAATCTGCTTCACCGTGCCGGCGCGCGGCGCCTTGATCTGGTTGAAGGTTTTCATCGCCTCGATCAGCAGCAGGGTGGCCCCGGCTTCCACGCTCTGGCCGAGGCTCACATAGGGAGCGGCACCCGGCTCGGCGGAGAGATAGGCGACGCCGACCATCGGGCTCTTCACCAGGCCGGGATGCTTCGCCGGGTCGGTTTTTGGCTCCGCCGCAGGCAAGGGCAGGGCTGCGGGCGCGGCAGGCGCCGCGGCGGCCATCACCGGCATGCTCACCGGTGCCAGGGTACGGGCCAGGCGGACCTTGCGGTCGCCCTCGGCCAGCTCGATCTCCGACAGGCCGGTGGTGTTGATCAGCTCCGCCAGGATACGGAGGGCTTCAGGGTCAAAAGAGAGGCTCATTGATCTTCTTCCAGGATGTCGGACAAAGCGATGAGGGCCAGCCTATAGCCCGCGAAACCGAGGCCGCAAATCACACCGTCAGCGGCGCGCGACACATAGGAATGGTGGCGGAA
The DNA here is from genome assembly GCA_963780465.1 of uncultured Pseudomonadota bacterium. Lineage (GTDB taxonomy): Bacteria > Pseudomonadota > Alphaproteobacteria > Acetobacterales > Acetobacteraceae > Acidocella. The sequence goes on along the minus strand of CAWACI010000011.1, from coordinate 97,226 downwards.
GCTCTCGCGCTGGTGGATGTTCGACAGATGCACCTCGAGCACCGGAATATCCAGGGTCTGGATCGCGTCCATCAGCGCCACCGAGGTGTGCGAGTAGCCGGCGGGGTTGATGATCAGCCCCTGGGCGCGGCCGCGCGCCTCTTGCACCCAGGAGATCAGCTCCCCTTCCAGATTGCTCTGGCGGAAGTCGATCGACACGCCCAGCCCCTCGGCCGTTTCGGCGCAGAGGGTTTCCAGGTCGTCCAGCGTGCCGGTGCCGTAGATCTCCGGTTCGCGGAGACCCAGCAGGTTGAGGTTAGGGCCGTTGAGTACGAGTATAAGTGGAGCTGCCATGCTGGTTCCGCTAGCACAGCAAAATCGCATCAGCCAAATTTGCCGCCGGCCCGGCCTTGCGAGCAAGGAGGCCCGCGCCGATAATGCAGGATATGAGCAACACCCTGGAACAGCTGCGGCTGACGGTGAATGGCGAGACCATGGATTTCGCCCGCGGCACGACCCTGGCGGCGTTGATCGCCGGGCTCGGCCTGGATACGCGCAAGGTGGCGGTCGAGCGGAACCTGGAGATCGTGCCGCGCTCGACCTATGCCGAGATCGTGCTAGAACAGGCCGATGCCTTGGAAATCGTGCATTTTATCGGCGGGGGCTAGGATATGGACGGCGTTATTCACACCGATGATTCCTGGACCGTGGCAGGGCGAAAATTCGCCTCCCGGCTGATCGTCGGCACCGGCAAGTACAAGGACCTGCCGACCACGGCGGCGGCGATCGAGGCGTCCGGCGCGGAGATGGTGACCGTCGCGGTGCGCCGGGTGAACCTCTCGGACCGCAACGCGCCGATGCTGCAGGACTATGTCAGCCCCGCGCGTTACACTTATTTGCCAAATACCGCCGGCTGCTTCACCGCGGACGAGGCGGTGCGCACGCTGCGCCTGGCGCGCGAGGCGGGCGGCTGGAACCTGGTGAAGCTGGAAGTGCTCGGGCCGGCGCCCACTTTGTACCCGGACATGGCGGGCACGCTGCTGGCCGCCGAGGCGCTGATCAAGGACGGGTTCGAGGTGATGGTGTACTGCTCGGACGACCCGATCGCCGCGAAACGGCTGGAGGAGATGGGCTGCGTCGCGATCATGCCGCTCGGCGCGCCGATCGGCTCCGGGCTTGGCGTGCAGAACCCGCTGATGATCCGCATGATCATCGAGAACGCGAAAGTGCCGGTGCTGGTCGATGCCGGGGTCGGCACCGCCTATGACGCCACCTTCGCCATGGAGCTGGGCTGTGACGCGGTGCTGGTGAACTCCGCCATCGCCATGGCCGACGACCCGATCCTGATGGCACGGGCGATGAAAGCCGGGGTCGAGGCCGGCCGGCTCGCCTACCGCGCGGGGCGAATCCCGCGCCGCGATTCCGCCAGCGCCTCCAGCCCGATGACAGGGCTGATCCGCTAATGGCGGCATGAGGAAAGCGCTTCGCGCAACTCCTGAGATATTTGCCAATTTTCTGGCGCCTTACATCATTTACGAGGCGCTGGACGCGCGTTTCGGCGATGTCGACGCGCTGATCGCCTCCGCCGCGCCGCCGCTGCTCTGGAGCTTCTACGAGTTGGTCAAGACCAGGCGGGTGGATGCGATCTCGGTGATCGTGGTCAGCGCCATCCTGCTCACCGTGGGCGCCACTTTCATGGGCGGCTCGGCGCGGCTGATCCAGATCCGCGACGCGCTGGTTACCGGCGCCATAGGCGTGATGTTCCTGGTCACGCTGGCGATGAAAAAGCCGATGATCTTCTACCTCGCCCGCGCCACCATGGCGCGCGGCACCGCAGCCGGGGCGGCGGAATATGAACGCGTGTGGGAATGCCCGGGCGTGCCGCGCGTGTTCCGCGTGCTCACCGTGGTCTGGGGCACCGGGTTGGTGCTGCAGACCGCCTGCATGTGCTGGCTCGCCTGGATCTGGCCGATCGGCCGCTATCTGCTCCTCTCGCCCTTCATCTCCTTCGCCATGTTCGGCCTGCTGATGGCGTGGAGCCTGGGCTATATCGCCCGCCGGCCGGCGGCGCGGGCGATTGTGGCGAGGACAGGTTAGAAAGCAGCCGCTTTTTAAAAAAAGCGGCGCAAAAACTTTTGTTCGTTTGGGCCTCAGGCGCTGAGACCAGCACGGCCCAGATTAATAAAGTTTTTTTGCTTCTTTTTGTTCACAAAAAGAAGCGCTTCTCTTCGCTTATCCATTGGGATTATTGCCCGGCAGGCGGCAATCGGCAAAAACCTGGCCGGTGAAGGGCGACCAGATCTGCGTCTGGCCGAACAAGGGCAGGCCGAGATAGCCGCGCAGGCGCAGGCTTTCATCCGGCTGCACGGCGATGGTGGCGTCATAGGAGGCACCGTCGCGCGGGTCCAGCACGAAGCCCGCCCAGCGCGTTTCCCTGCCGGCGCCGACCCGCCTGGTGAGCTGCAGCATGACCATCCCGCATTGCGGGCGGCCGCGCCAATCATAGGGCAGCGGGTCGCCGGCGTGTTTGACGATGATGCCGACGATCCGGCCGCAATAATCCGCGCCGCACGGGGCGATCTCGATCACCGCCTGGCGGTTCGCCGTCAGCCAGCGGCCGACCGGCGCCGGCGCGGCGGCGGCGGGCAGGGCGGCGAGGAACAGCAAAGCGGTCAGGCCAAAACGTCGCAAACAGGTCTCCGTGGCGGGGCTGGGTGTTGAAGCAAGGAAGCGGCAGCTTTTTGAAAAAAGCTGCGCAAAAACTTTTACTCCTATGAGCCCGTGGCGTTGGAAGCAGCACGGCCCAGGAACAGAAAATTTTTTTGCTTCTTTTGGTTCACAAAAAGAAGCCTTCCTTAAACGCGATGCTCTGCGGCCCTATAATTTGGCAGTGACTTTGGGGTCAGACTGTGGCGGTCGGTTTCCAGCACCAGGGCATAAGCTCATCGATACGTGCCTGGGGCCATCCGTTGACGAGGCGGGTTAGCAGATCGGTGAAGTAGGTCTGCGGGTTGACATCATTTAGCTTGCAAGTTTCGATCAGTGACGCGACTGCGGCCCAGTTTTCGGCCCCTTCATCGGAGCCGGCAACAACGAATTTTTTCTGGATAATGTGATAGGACGCATGCTTCGCTCGACGGTATTGTTGTCGATTTCGACGCGGCCATCGAGAAGGAATTGCTCAAGGCCGGCCCAATGGTTGAGCGGATAGCGGATTACTTGGGCGAGCGGGCCACGGGCCGGTAAGGTATTGAGCTGTGCTTCGAGCCACAGACGCAGGTCTTTCACCAGCGGCTGGCTGAGTTCCTGGCGTTTGGCGAGACGCTGCGCTGGGTCCTTGCCGCGGATTTCGGCCTCGATGCGATAGAGGGTAGCGATCCGCGCCAATGCCTCGGTGGCGATCGGTGAGGTGCCATCTTTGACAAAGTCATAAAAACCGCGCCTCACGTGACTCCAGCAAAATGCGAGCGTCACCGGCGGCCCATCCCGTGCTGGAGCAGCGAGTTGCTTATAAGCGTTGTAGCCATCGCATTGTACGACCCCGCGATAGCCGCCGAGCAACGCATCGGCATGGCGTTTGGCCCGGCCTGTCGCATATTGATAAATCACCGCCGGTGGCTCAGCGCTGCCGCATGCCCGATCATCCCTTGCAGCCACCCAAAATAGCCATGCTTCGTCCGGCCGCGGCCTGGGGCGAGAACCTTCATCGTCGTCTCGTCTGCGAAGATCCGTGTGGAGGAGAGCACGATCTCTTTCAGCCGCCTCACCACGGGCACGATCTCGGTCGCAGCATAGCCGACCCAAAAGGCCAAAGTCGTGCGGTCGATCAAAACGCCCTGCCGGGCCATGATCTGCGCCTGCCGGTACAGCGGTAGGTGATCGGCAAAGCGCGAGACCATCACGTTCGCAACCAGTGCCTCGGTGGGGATGCCGCCTTCGATCAGCCGTGCCGGCGCTGGGGCCTCGGCCACGACACCTTCGCACGCCTGGCAGACGAATTTTGGCCGCCGGGTCACGATCACCCGGTATTGCGCCGGGATAATGTCGAGCCGCTGGGATTTATCGTGGCCGATCTCGTTCATCGCGGCCCGACAGCAGGGACAGTTGGTATCTTCCGGGGTCAGAGTTACCTCGACCCGGGGCAAATGCACCGGAAGCGCACCGCGGCTGGCCCGACGTTTGGCGATGCCATCGCGTTTGCGCGCGGGGTCGCGCCGCTCTCCTTGCGCCTCCAATTGCGCGATGGCTGTCTCGATGTCGCCCAGAGCGAGCTGCAATTGTTCCTCGGGCAACTTCTCTGATTTGGCGCCGAATTGGAGCCGGTTGAATTTCAGCAGCAGGTGCTGCAAGCGTTCGTTCTGCTCGGCCAGATCATTGCGTTCGGCAACAACTTTGTCGCGCTCGGACCACGCCGCCAGCAACAGCGCCTGCAATACCGCTGGATCTTCGGGAAGCGCGTTGATCTGGTTGCCATCCGGCTGCATCTCACCGCGATTCTAGCCAGCTTGAGTTGGACGGGAATCCTTGGCGCCGATAAAATTCGTGTCCAATCCAAACCGTCGACCAGCGCGGCATACTCCACCGAGGTCAGCTTCATCACGCCATCCACGATGGGTGGCCAACGAAAGGCACCGTGCTGAAGCTGCTTCCAAACCAAAACCAAGCCACTGCCATCCCAGAACAAAATTTTCACTTTGTCCGAGCTCTTGGCACGAAAAATGATCACTGATCCATCGAATGGACTTTGTCCGAGGCTGGCGGCCGCAACGGCCGCCAAGCTATGCGCGCCACGACGAAAATCCACCGGGCGCGTCGCCAGCATAATCCGTACACCCGTCGGGATCGTGATCAAGCAGAAGCCTCCCTCACCGCCTATCGCGTACTACCCGGCCAGGAAACGCCTGATCCCCTGCACCGCCTCGGCGAGGCCGGAGCGGATGATCGGCGCGTGTTCCGGGAAGGCGGTGAGCAGCCGGCTTGGCACCTGGCGGTCGAGCAGGACGAAAACGCCGCGGTCATCGGCCCGGCGGATCAGCCGCCCGAACGCCTGGCGCAGCCGCAGCCGCACGATCGCGTCGTCGTAATCCTTGGGCGTGCCGCCGGAGAGATGCGCGCGGCGCGTGCGGTGCAGAATATCCGGCCGCGGCCAGGGCGTGCGCTCGAACACCACCAGCCGCAGCGCGTTGCCGGGAATGTCCACGCCGTCGCGCATCGCATCGGTGCCGAGCAGGCAGGAATTCTGCTCTGCACGGAAGATCTCCACCAGCGTCGCGTTATCCATCGCGTCGACATGCTGGGCATAGAGGGGGATGTCCATGGCCTCCAGCTTGGGCGCGATGCGCGCATGCACCGCGCGCAGCCGCGAGATGGCGGTGAACAGCCCCAGCCCGCCGCCCCCCGCGGCCTGGAACAGCGCCTGATACGCCCCGGCGAGCTGGCCGGGATCGCTGCCGTTCACGTCCGAGACCAGCACGATGCGGGTGCGATCGGCATAGTCGAACGGCGATTCGAAGGCGGCGCGGATCGCCGGGGCGGCGAGGTGGGCGGCCCCGGTGCGCGCCTCGGCACCTTCCCAGGCGGTCTCGTGATCCACCCCGTCGCGCAAGGTGGCGGAGGTGATGAGCATGCCATGCGCGGGGTTGGCGATGGTCTCGATGAACGCTTCGGTCGGGTCGAGCAGATGCGAGAGCAGCGCCACGTCGCGGTCCGTGCCCGCCTCGCGGTCGAGGCGCAGGAACTCGATATGCGCCGGGCGCGCGCCGGGCGTTTTGGCGCCGGAAGCGGGCAGAGCGTCGAGGATGCGCCGCCAGGCCATGAGCGGGTCGATCGCCCGGCGTTTCAGGCTGCGCGCCGCACCTTCCAGGCGCTGGCGGGTGGTCTCCTCCAGCTCCGGCTCGGTCTCCAGCCTCTCTAAAAAGCGCTCGCGCAACGCCACCAGCGGCACGCGCAGCCGCTCCATGGCGCGGGAGAGCATCTCCGCCGCCGGCAGGATGTCGGGGTCGATGGGATGCAGATCGACCTCGAAACCCATGCCGCCTTGCAGCTCCGCCTCCGAGGCGCGGGCGCGGGCCTGCACGCGGAGCGCGCGCAAAAACGTCTCCGCCGGGTTGTTTTCGGTTTCCAGTTCCGGGTCGAGGCGCGTGGAGAACATCGGCGCCGGCAGCGCCTTGGCGGCGATCAGCGCGGCTTCCAGCTTCGGCACCATGCCTTCGTCGGTGGCCATCATGTCTTCCATCCGCCGCTGCAGCCCGCGCGCCCGGGAGCGGGCACCCTCAGCACCCAGCAGCCAGCGCCGCAGCTCGGCCATCGCCGCACCGGACAATTCCACCGAGAAGGCGCTGTCGGCGGCGTCGAAAATATGGTGGCCCTCGTCGAACACGTAGCGCGTCGGCACGTAGTCGTCGTCCAGCCCGCCCCAGACCGCCTGCGCCATCACCAGCGCGTGGTTGGCGATCACCAGATCCGCCTGGCGCGCGTCGCGGATCACGCGCTCGATGACGCAAGCGGAAAAATGCGGGCAGGCGGCATGGATGCACTCGCCGCGCCGGTCGGCGATCTGCGCCAGCAGCGAGGCGCCGAACAGTTCCGCGAACCAGCCTGGTAAATCTCCCCCAAACAGATCGCCATCCTGGCTGGCCAGCGCCCAGCGAGCGATCAGGCCAAGCGGCACGGCGTAGCGCTCCGCGCCCATCGCGTCCTCGAAATTCAGCAGGCAGAGATAGTTCTCCCGCCCCTTGCGCAGGACCACGCTGACGCCGGGGCCAAGCCGGGCGGCCTCCTGCTCGATCTGCCGCTGCAGATGGCGGGTATAGGTGGAGACCCAGACCGCGCCCTTGTTCTGCTCCGCCCAGACGCTGGCCGGGGCCAGATAGCCCATGGTCTTGCCGGTGCCGGTGCCGGCCTCGGCCAGCACCAGATGCGGGCTGCCCTCGGCCAGACGCGGGTTGAAGGCGGCGGTAGCGGCGGAGGCGTAATCGGCCTGGGCGGGGCGCTGCTCCGCGCCGGGGCCGAGCAGGGTGGCGAGCCGCGTGCGCGCCTGGGCGGGGGTTACCGGGAAGGCGGCCGGCGGCGGGCGGGGGGCTGCATCCTCCCATTTCGGCAGGCGCTTCCATAGCCGCATCGCCATGCCGTCCGGCCGTGCATCGGGCGCGCCCAGCGCCGCTAGCACGAAGCGCGCCCAGCCCCAGCCAGGCGCGCCATAGCTTGCCGCCCCCATGCGCGCGGCAAGCCCGGCGGCGTCACGGTTGGCCGGCAGATCCTTGCCCGCCGCCAGCCGCGCCAGCAGCACCTCGGCCATTTCCGCCAGCGCCATGGCCGCGGTCTCCTGCGAGCTCGGCGGCGTCATGTCCAAGGCCCGGGCCAGCCCGCCCGGGGTCGGCGCCACGCTCTGCGCCGGGCAGACGAAGGCGAACAGTTCCAGCAGGTCCAGCACCGCCACGGCGGGGCTGCCCAGGCGCTTCAGCGTCGCCGGGCCGTGCACCACCAGCGGCATGCGCGCCTCGAGCAGGCCGGCAGCATTGGCTGGGGTGGGGGAGAGAAATTCCCCATCCTCGGTCAGCAGCACGGCGCGGCCGTGACCGGCGATGAGGGCGGATACTTCCGGCAGAAAGGACATTCTGCGCCGTTATAGAAGCCAGGGCCGATTTCGCAAAAGTGGCCGGCTTATCGGGTAAAGGAAAGTGGCCGCTTTTTGAAAAAAGCGGCGCAAAAACTTTTGATTGGGCTGGGCCTGGGGCAGTGGAACCAGCACGGCTTAAAGAAGTAAAAAATTTTTCTACTCCTGGGCCGTGCAGGTTTCAGCGCCACGGTCCTAAACGAGCAAGAGTTTTTTGCGCCGCTTTTTTACAAAAAAGCGGCTGCTGACTTGCCTCCGCTTAAACCAGCGCCGCGCGAGAGTTGCGGGACGGTGCCGGCGGCTTTAGACCTGTACCCTATGAGCGAATCCACCCAAAATCAGCTGAGCTGGCCTTTCCGTGAAGCCGAGCGCGTTGCCGAGCGCCTGAAACAGAAGGGCAAGACCAGCGCCCTGTTCGAGACCGGTTACGGCCCGTCCGGCCTGCCGCATATCGGCACGTTCGGCGAGGTCGCGCGCACCAGTTGGGTGCGCAACGCGTTCACCGCGCTCACCGGCCTGCCCTCGCGCCTGCTTGCCTTTTCCGACGACATGGATGGCCTGCGCAAGGTGCCGGACAATGTGCCGAACAAGGACATGCTGCGGGAATTTCTGGGGCGGCCGCTGACCCAGGTGCCGGACCCGTTCGGCACGCATGAGAGCTTTGGCGCGCATAACAATGCGCGGCTGCGGGCGTTCCTGGATTCTTTCGGTTTCGATTACGAATTCGCCTCCTCCAGCGACTATTACCGCACCGGCAAGTTCGACGATGCGCTGCTGCACGTGCTGGCCCGGCATGACGAGATCGTGGAGATCATCCGCCCGACTTTGGGGCCGGAGCGCCGCGCCACCTATTCGCCGATCCTGCCCATCCATCCGCGGACCGGCATCGTCATGCAGGTGCCCATCGAGAAGACCGATGTGGCGCATGGCACGGTGTTCTGGACCGACCCGGACACCGGCACGAAATACGAGACGGCGGTGACCGGCGGGGCCGCCAAGCTGCAGTGGAAGGCCGACTGGGCGATGCGCTGGTACGCGCTGGATGTCGATTACGAGATGTCCGGCAAGGACCTGATCGATTCCGTGAAGCTCTCCTCGGCGATCGTCCGCGCGCTCGGCCACGAGCCGCCGGTGACGCTGACCTACGAGCTGTTCCTGGACGAGAACGGCCAGAAGATCTCCAAATCCAAGGGCAACGGGCTCTCGGTCGAGGAATGGCTGGCCTATGCCCCGCCGGAGAGCCTGGCGCAGTTCATGTATCACGCGCCGCAGCGCGCCAAGCGGCTGTTCTTCGATGTCATCCCGCGCGCGGCCGATGACTACATCGCCAATGTCGCCGCTTTGCGCGAGAACGCCGACCCGCAGGGCAACCCCGCCTGGCATATCCATGCCGGACAGCCGCCGGAAAATGCCGGCTCGCCGATCGGTTACGGCATGCTGCTGAACCTGGCCTCGGTGATCAACGCGGATTCCGCGGAGATGCTCTGGGGGTTCATCCGCGCCTATCTGCCCGGCGTCGATGCGCAGAGCTATCCGTTCCTGGCGGTTCTGGTGGAGCGGGCGGTTGCCTATAACCGCGAATTTGTCGCGCCGAAGAAGCGTTTTCGCGCGGCGACAGAGCAGGAGCGCCTGGCATTGCAGGATCTGGCCAGCCGGCTGCAAAATGGCGGTGCCGATTATCCCGGCGAGACGCTGCCTGAGCGCCTGCAGAACCTCGTCTATGCGGTCGGCAAGGAGCATCAGTTTGCGCCGCTGAAATCCTGGTTCGATTGTTTGTACCAGGTGCTGCTGGGCCAGGTGGAAGGGCCGCGCTTCGGCGGGTTCATCGCGCTCTACGGGATCGACCGCACGATCGCGCTGATCGAGACCGCTCTGGCGCGGGCGCAGGAAGCGGCCTGACCCTCCGGCGCTTCGATGACGCCCGCCACCAGAAAGGTTCTTAAATCTTTGCCCCCGGTGCTGGGGGGGCTGGTTCTGGCGGGCATCGTCACCGGGCTGCGGGGCGCGCTCAAACATGTGCACCCGCAGGACGTGTTCGATGCGCTGGGCGCGATCTCCGCGGCGGAGATTTTTCATGCGCTGCTGCTGCTGGGCGGCTCGCTCTGCCTGATGATGTCCTACGACATTCCCGGCATCTTTTTTGCGCGCAGGCTGGTCAGCTTTCCGCGCCTGAAACTGCGGCGGGTGGCGCTGGCCTCGTTCTGCGCCTATGCGCTGAGCCATGTGCTGGGGGCGCCGGCGCTCTCGGGGGCGGCGATCCGCGTGCGGCTCTATGCGCAATGGCTGGTGCCGCCGGCCGGCATTGCCCGCATCATTGCGCTCTCGGGCAGCAGTTTTGCCTTCGGCCTCGCCACCTTGCTCAGCGTTATTTTGCTCCTGAATCCGATGGACCTGCCGCTGTTCGGCCATGCCGTGCCGCCCTGGCTGCTGCGGGCGATCGGCGCCGCGCTGGCGGTGCCGGTGCTGCTTTATGTGGTGGCGGCGCAGCAGCGGGGTTCGCTGGCGATTTTCGGCCGCAGGATCAACCTGCCGGGGCATCGTTTGGCTTTTTTGCAGGTGCTGCTCGCCTGTGCCGACACGGCCACCGCCTGCGCCATTCTCTTCGCGGTGCTGCCTTCCAGCCCGGACCTGACCTATCTGCGCACGCTCGGCATTTATCTTGCGGCGTTCTCCGGCGGTCTGTTCAGCGGGCTGCCGGGCGGGGTGGGGGTATTCGACTCGCTGCTGCTGCTGGGCCTCACCCCATACCTGCCGCCGGCCACGGTGCTCGGCGCCATCCTGCTGTTCCGCCTGCTGTATTTTTTAGCTCCGGCAGCGGCGGCGGCTTTGTGCTATGCCGGGCATGAGGTCTGGATCAACCTGAAACGGCGGGACCACCAGCCATGAACGTGCAGCAGACGATTTCACCGGTCGATGGCCGCCTCTATGCGGAGCGGAATTTCGCCACCCCGGCTGAGATCGACGCGGTGCTGGCGCGCGCGGTGGCGGTGCAGCGCTTCTGGGCGGCCACCAACCTGGAAAGCCGCGCCGCCTATTGCGAGAAATTCTGCGACGCGCTGCTTGGCCATTCCGACGAGATCGCCCTGGAACTGGCCTGGTCGATGGGCCGCCCGGTGATCCAGGCGCCCAGCGAGCTGCGCGGCTGCGTGGAGCGGGCGCGCAACATGATCGGCGCCGCCGAGGCGGGGCTGGCCCCGCTCGACCCCGGTGCGAAACCCGGCTTCAAGCGTTACGTGAAGCGCCTGCCGCTCGGCGTGGTGTTCGTCATTGCGCCCTGGAACTACCCGTTCCTCACCGCGGTCAACACCATCATCCCGGCGATCATGGCCGGCAACACGGTGGTGCTGAAGCACGCGGCGCAGACGCAGCTGGTGGCCGAGCGGTTCCAGCAGGCGTTTGACGAGGCCGGGCTGCCGGCGGGGGTGTTCCAGCATCTGCATATTTCCGGCCCCACCGCCGAGACCCTGGTGAAGGATGCGCGCATTGCGCATGTCGCCTTCACCGGCTCGGTCGCGGTGGGCCATGCCGTCTCTGCCGCTGCCGCCGCGCGGTTCATGTCGGTCGGGCTGGAACTGGGCGGCAAGGACCCGGCCTATGTGCGGGAGGACGCCGATCTTGGTTTTGCCGCGGAAAACCTGGTGGATGGCGCGTTCTTTAATTCCGGCCAGTCCTGCTGCGGCATCGAGCGGATCTATGTGCATGAGGCGGTGTTCGAGGCCTTCATCGCCCGGGCAATGGAGGTCACGGCGCAATACCGGCTTGGCGACCCGACCCGCCCGGCCACCAATCTCGGCCCGGTGGTATCCGCGAAGGCGGCGGCCTTCATCCGTGCCCAGGTGGCGGAGGCGGTGGCGCAGGGCGCGCGCACGCTGCTGGATGCCGCGCACTTTGCCGCCGACCAGCCCGGCACGCCCTATCTCGCGCCGCAGATTCTCGTGGATGTCTCGCATGACATGCGGGTGATGACCGAGGAGACGTTTGGTCCGGTCGTCGGCATCATGAAGGTCGGCTCGGATGACGAGGCGGTGCGGCTGATGAACGACAGCGCCTACGGGCTGACCGCGGCGATCTTTTCCCGCGATGTCGCCGCCGCCGAGGCCATCGGCGCGCGGCTGGAAACCGGCACCGTGTTCCTCAACCGCTGCGACTATCTGGACCCGGCGCTGTCCTGGACCGGGGTGAAGGATAGCGGGCGCGGCCATACGCTCTCGGCCTGGGGTTACGAGCCGCTCACCAGGCCGCAATCCTTCCATTTGCGCCTGCCCTGAATCGTCACAGGTTCGTTATCTTTGCCGGCGGCGTTAATGTTTACGTAACAACGCGCTTCACGCTACATCTTGGAAAGGGTTCGCAGTTAGGTTGTGCCCTGGGCGGCGCCTGCCCCAAATACAAATAAGGGAGACTGTTGTGATCCGCTGCATCCTTCGCGATTTTTCCGGCTTCGCCGCCGACCGGCGTGCCGTGACGGCGCTCGAATACGGGCTGGTCGTACCGTTGCCAGCGAACTCTGAGGAAACATCCGGGCGCCGGCTGGACGCCCGGTCGTCAGCGCTGCGGGCGTTGGGTATGCCACGTATCTTTGGGTGCATTCGGGGTATGTGCGGCATGCATGGGAGCTGCAATAATTTCTGCCCAAGATTGTGCAATTTGCGCTTGCTTCCTGGGCCAAAAACTTATCTAGACATCGTATGAGCCGCTTCGACGCAATCTCAGATTATGTCGCGAAGGAGCCGCGCATCCTGCATCAGGCAGGGGCGCTGCCGTTTCGTCGCGGGCCGGAGGGGTTGCGCATCCTGCTGATCACCTCGCGCGATACCGGGCGCTGGGTGATCCCCAAGGGCAATGTCGAGCCCGGACAGACCGCGGCCGAGGCGGCGGCACGCGAGACCTATGAGGAGGCCGGCGTGCTGGGGCAGGTCACCGACATTCCCCTCGGCATCTACACCTACGGCAAACGCCAGCGCTCCGGCGTGGTGGTGCCGGCGACGGTGGAAGTTTACCCGCTGGAATTTTCGACGCAGTTGAAAAAATGGCCTGAGCGCAAGCAGCGGCGGCTGCGCTGGATGACGGTGCCGAAAGCGGCGGGGCTGGTGGCGGAGCCGGGATTGTCGCTGCTGCTGCTGCGCCTGGCGGAGATTATCTGACCGGCCGCGCTCTTGGTCTTGCGGCAAACTTCGCGATAATGCGGCATACGACTTTCTGTTGAACTCGTGCCGCGCGGCACGACCGAATTACAGGCAGATGCACGCACCGTGCTCGCCACGCTGCCCGGCGTCGATGTCTTCAACATCCCCGATCTGATGCGCCTGCCGTTGCGCAGCTGGGAGGCCTGCGCGGTAACGCGGCCTTTGCTGCCGGCGGGAATCCCGCATATCCGCGCGATCGACATTCCGCCCGGCGGGGCGCTGCCAATGGCCGATGCGCTCGCCGCTTCGGGGATTACCGAGGTGCTGGTGGTGCGCGGCGACCCGCCGCACGATCTCAGCCACCAAACCTGGCCACATACCAGCGAGGACATCATCCGCCGCATCAAGCGCCACCACCCGGAACTGCGCGTCTATGCCGCGTTCGACCCGTACCGGCTGGGCCTGCGCGACGAGCTGACCGGTGTGGCGCGCAAACGCGATGCCGGCGCCGACGGGTTCTTCACCCAGCCGCTCTTCGACCTGCGGCTGCTGGAAATGTGCATGGAAATGCTGGCAAGCGAGACCGTGTACTGGGGCATCGCCCCGGTGCTGGGCGCGCGCTCGAAAGCCTATTGGGAGACAACCAACCGCGTGGTGTTCCCGGCGGATTTCGCGCCGGAAATGGGCTGGAACAAGAGTTTCGCCCGCGCTGCCCTGCGCATGATCCGCGCCCGCGGCGGCAACGCCTATCTGATGCCGATCCGGGTCGATCTGGCGGCATATTTTGCGGGGTTTCTGGAGGAGTAGTGTTAGCACTACAGTTGCATTTTTTAAGGTGGGCGTGTCTGGCTGCTGCCTGATGGGCCCGTCTGAATGTTGACCATTGAAGGATGCGCGCGACGGGCAGTTGGTGCTGAGCGAGCTTCAGGGCGAGCCGCCTGACTTCCTGGACGGACCATCGGATGAGTTCTTTCCTGGCCTGGGCTTCGTTTTTTTCGGTGTGATGGCGTTGGCGCGATGGCGGACAGCGGCCATCATGGCATAGGCGAGCATGACGAGTGAGACATGGCGATTCCAGCCATGCCAGGAGCGGGTTTCGTTATGGTCGAGGCCGAGTTCGTTCTTGGCGGTCTCGAAACCTTCCTCGATCCGCCAACGCGTTCCTTCCACGCGGACCAGAGTGCCGATCGACGTGCCGTGCGGGCACCAGGTGGTGAAATAGGCGCATTCCCCATCGGTGACACTGCGTCGGATCAGCAGACCGCGCGTCCACAGGCCCGCAGAGGGGGCGTCGAACTCTTCGGCGTCAAGATCGGCCAACGGGCAATAGGCCCAGTCGTAGAACCGCTCTCCCTTGGTGCCGAGCCCTGCGGACAGGCGTTGCCATGCTTCTGCGGGCAAGCTCTGGGCGATATCCTTTGCTTCACCTGCAATCAGCGGCGTTGTGTTCCAGGCGCCAAACCAGTGATTGGCATGCACCCCCAGCACGTAGCCGCGACCGGCCCGACGCAGGGTTTTCTCCACTTCGCCCACGCCATAGACGCTATCGGCGGCGACCCAGGCAAAGGGAACCCCGGCGGCGATCGCCCGGCCAATCATCATCGAAGCCAGCGGCCAGATGCTCAACAACATAGTCGCGCACGACATCGCGCAAGGCGTCGGCATCCCAGCGACCGCGCCCCAACAGGGCTTGTTGCCGCCACGGGCCTCGATCACCCGCAGCCTCGGCGCGCATCCATCCAGTCTTGCGCGGCTCGTTGCCGAGCAGCGCATCGAGAAAATCGCCGGCTGACGCGGCCACACGATCCTGCGTGAACAATGGCCGGATGCGCCCCTTCACATCGCGCAGCGAAGATGCCCAAAGTTCCAGAGTATCTTCAACCGACGCGCCGCCACTCATCATGTCCTGAAGCATGGTTGCCCATTGATTCAGAACTCCGATAAAAATGCAACTGTAGTGTTAGGGTCTGTCGTCAAATAGGTGAACTTGTCGGGTATGGCGGGTGAGTCGGATTTGCAACACCCGGGCGTGAAGTATCCCGAGGCGTTAAATAGCCAGTTCCGGCGCGCCCGGTTCTTCAATTCATCGGTGGTCAGCTTAGAGGAGGCTGACCGATGAGGCGATATGGACTGCGTGACGACCAGTGGGACCGGATTAAGGACATGTTGCCCGGCCGTCTCGGATCGGTTGGGGTAACGGCGGCGAACAACCAATTGTTTGTCGAGGCGGTGCTGTTCCGGTATCGAGCTGGGGTCCCGTGGCGCGACCTGCCGGAGCGCTTCGGGAAGTGGAGCAACGTTCACGCGTCTGGCAGCGGGTCTTCGAGCATCTCGCTGCCGATGCAGACAATGAATACGCGATGATCGACAGCACCATCGTGCGCGCCCACCAGCATAGCGCCGGCGCCCAAAAAAAGCCGCGGGCAACCAGGCGATCGGTCGCTCGCGCGGAGGATTAAGCACCAAGATCCACACGCTGGTCGATGCCCTCGGCAACCCGGTCGGCTTCCATCTGACCGGCGGCGAGACTCACGATCTGGCCGGAGCCGACCAGCTTCTGCCCACCATGCAGGCTGACATGCTCATTGCCGACAAAGCGTTCGATGCCGATAAGCGCGTGATCGAACCATTGGCCGCAGCCGGTAAGGCCGCCGTCATACCCCCCAAAGCGGGTCGAAAGACGCCCCGTGATTTCGATCGGCACATTTATAAAGCGCGCCACCTCATCGAGAATTTCTTCGCCAAGCTCAAGCAATACCGGGCCATTGCGACGCGATACGACAAAACGGCGCGTAACTTCCTCGCCGCCGTTCACCTGGCCGCTGCTGTCGTTTGGCTTAATTGACGACAGGCCATAATAAGAAAGCAGCCGCTTTTTGAAAAAAGCGGCGCAAAAACTTTTGCTTAAACGCGGACTGTAGCGCTGAAACGAGCACGGCCCAGAGTAGCAAAGTTTTTTTGCTACTCTTTGTTCACAAAAAATAGCCTTCCTCTTCGCTTCGTTTTGATTTGGCCTAAACTGCTCATTCAGGCTGCAAGGAGCTGTGCCATGCCGCTCGCGCCCGAAATCGCCGCGCCGCATATCGAGCGCTTCGTAAACATGTTGGACGCCGCGTTTCAGGTCTACGGCGAAACGGGGCTGCCGGCGCGGTTACGGGCGGCGGTGCGGGCGGTGCCGCGCCATGGTTTCGTGCACCGCTTCCGCGCCGGCGACGGCCAGCTCCGGGATTTTGACGCCGCGCCCGAGGATTGCCTGGATCTGATCTACAGCGATCTTGTGCTGGCGCATGTCGATGCGAGGGGAAAAATATTGCCCTCCACAAATTCGCAGCCCAGTTTCGTGCTCTGGCTGGTGCATCTGCTGGATGTGCAGCTGGGGCAGAGGATTCTGGAAATCGGCTCCGGGTCCGGCTGGCTCACCGGCATCCTGGCCCATCTCGCCGGACCCGCAGGCCATGTCACTGGCATCGAGATCATCGCCTCCCTGGCCGGGCAAAGCCGGGCCGACCTTGCGGCCTGCGGGCTTGGCAATGTCACCATCCTCGCGCAGGACGGTGCGCTGGGTTGCGCCGCCGCAGCACCTTTCGACAAGGTCGTCATCACCGCCGGGGTCTGGGACCTGCCGGAAATTCTGTTCGACCAGGTGGCGCCGGGCAGGCTGCTTCTGGTGCCGGTCGAGCTTGCCGGCAGCAGCGCCTGCCGGGTGGCGCTGTTGCGCCATGAAGACGGGTATTTTACCGAAATGCAGGGGATGCGGGGCTGGTTTGTGCCGCTTACCGGGCCCAGCCAGCGCCGCCCCGCCGCGGGGGAGGCCGCCAAGACGCCCGAGCCGGGGCGACTGGCCATCTACCGCAGCGCGCCGCCGGGCCTGTCCGGGCAGATCATCGAGCCGCGCGGCGCTACCACTTTGGTTTGGATAAAGTGAGGGATAAGGCTTCTATTTTGAAAAAAGAAGCAAAAAACTTTTTTAAACCGAGCCAGGCTGGTTTCAGCGCCAGATGCCCAGAGTAACAAAAGTTTTTGCGCCGCTTTTTTCAAAAAGCGGCCCCTTTCTTCTCTCTGCGCACCGCCGCTTGCCGCGCCGAAAAACTTGCGGCGGCGGCGTGATTGCCGTATTTCCGATTTATGGTCATTGCCAACCTTTCCGGCCTGCTCCTTCGACTTACCCGCCCCTGGGCGTAAGTCCGCGCGGTTTCGCGCTGCCGGCATCGTTCAGGGGAATGCCCCAAAGACCTCCCAAAATATTTCCCGAAGGCATTTGAAGCGGATCGGACCCGAGACATGACCACGATCAATCACCCGAATTTTGGCGCTATCGACGAACAGCGCGTTATTATTTTCGACACCACGTTGCGCGACGGCGAACAATCCCCCGGCTTCTCGATGAACATCGACGAGAAGCTGCGCATGGCGGAGACCCTGGCCGAGCTTGGGGTGGACGTACTGGAGGCGGGCTTCCCGATCGCCAGCATCGGCGATTTCGAGAGCGTGAAGCGCATCGCCGAGACGGTGAAGGGCCCGGTGATCACCGGTCTGGCCCGCTCCGCCCAGGCGGACATTCTGCGCGCCGCCGAGGCGGTCCGCGCCGCCGAGCGCCGGCGCATCCACACCTTCATCTCCACCAGCCCGCTGCACATGAAGTATAAATTGCGCATGGAGCCGGACGCGGTGCTGGCGGCGGTGGTCGCCTCGGTCACCCTGGCGCGGCAGCATACCGACGACGTGGAGTGGTCTGCCGAGGACGGCACCCGCACCGAGGCGGATTTCCTGTGCCGCTGCGTGGAAGCCGCGATCAAGGCCGGCGCCACCACCATCAATATCCCCGACACAGTGGGTTATGCCGTGCCGGAGGATATGGAACGGATTTTCGCCATGGTGCGCACCCGCGTGCCGGGCGCGGACAAGGTGATCCTGTCTGCCCATTGCCATAACGATCTGGGCCTGGCGGTCGCCAACACGCTCGCCGCGGTGCGCGCTGGTGCCAGGCAGATCGAATGCACCATCAACGGCATCGGCGAGCGCGCCGGCAATGCCGCGCTGGAAGAGGTGGTGATGGCGATCCGCACCCGCCCGGATGCCGCACCTTACCAGCACAATATCGAGACCACGCGGATTTTGCGCACCAGCAAGCTGCTGGCGACGGTCACCGGCTTTGACGTGCAGCCGAACAAGGCGATCGTCGGCCGCAACGCCTTCGCGCATGAATCGGGCATCCATCAGGACGGCATCCTGAAGAACGCCGCCACCTATGAGATCATGACGCCGGAGAGTGTCGGCTGGCAGAAGACCTCGCTGGTGATGGGCAAGCATTCCGGCCGCGCCGCCTTCCGCGACAAGCTGAAGGCGCTGGGCTATGGCGATCTGGGCGACAACGCGCTGCAGACCGCCTTCCAGCGCTTCAAGGACCTCGCCGACCGCAAGAAGGTGGTCTACGACGACGACATCGTGGCGCTGGTCGATGACGAGGTGATGCGCGACCACCAGCGTATCAAGTTTGTGGACCTGGAAGTCTGGGCCGGCTCGAAGTCCAAGCCCCGCGCGTTGCTGGAGCTGGAAGTGGACGGCGTGCGGCAGAGCGCGGAATCGCATGGCGACGGGCCGGTGGATGCCACCTTCAACGCCATCCACGCGATCTTCCCGCATGAGGCGGAACTGCGGCTGTTCTCCATCGGCGCGGTGACCGAGGGCACCGACGCGCAGGCCCGCTGCACCGTGCGGCTGGAGGAAGAGGGCAAGCTGGTCGATGGCCAGGGTGCCGATACCGACACCATCGTCGCTGCGGCGCGCGCCTATATCCATGCGCTGAACAAGCTGATCACCAAGCGCGCCCGTACCGAGCCGGAAGCGCTCTCGGCGTAAGGGGAAGAGGAAGGAAGCGCTTCTTTTTTGAAAAAAAGAAGCAAAAAACTTTTTTAAACTGGGCCGTGCTGGTTTCGACGCCGCAGGCCCAGATTAACAAAAGTTTTTGCGCCGCTTTTTTCAAAAAGCGGCTGCTTTCTTCACCCTAAAAGTCTGCCGATCACCCTCGCGGTATAATCCACCACCGGGATAATCCGGCCATAATTGATGCGTGTCGGGCCGATCACGCCGATCGCGCCGACGATGCGGTCCTGCGCGTTGCGCGCGGGCGCGACCACCATGGAAACCCCCGCCGCGCCGAACAGGCCGGATTCCGCGCCGATGAAAATCCGCACGCCATCGGAGGTTTCCGCGAGGTCGAGCAGGCGCAGCATCGTCTCCTCGGTTTCCAGCCGCTCGAACAGCGCCTGGATCGCGCCGAGTTTTTCCAGCTGGTCCACATCCGCCAGCAGCCGTCCCTGGCCGCGCAGGATCAGCGAGCCGGCCCGCCCCTCGCCGGACCAGGTGGCGAGCCCGGCCTCGATCACACTGCTGGTCAGCTCGTCCAGGGCCGAACGGTCGGCGGCAAGGTCGCCGGCCACCTGGCGGCGCAGCTCCCCCAGCGCCAAGCCGGAGAGCCGTGCGTTGAGAAAATTGCTCGCCTGCTGCAGCGCCGAGGGCGGCAGGCCGGGCGGTGTTTCGATGATGCGGTTTTCCACCTGGCCGTCGGCCGAGACCAGGATGACCAGTGCCCGCCCTGGGGAGAGCGGCACGAATTCGATATGCTTCACCGGCCCTTCGCCCTTTGGCGCCAGCACCAGCCCGGCGGCGGAAGAGAGGCCCGAGAGCATTGTGGAGGCCTGGGCCAGCGTGTCCTGCAGCGAGCGGCCGGACTGCGCCAGGGCCTGGTTGATGGTGTTGCGCTCATCCTCCGAGAGCTCGCCGAATTGCAGCAGCCCGTCGACGAACAGCCGCAAGCCCCGGTCGGTGGGCAGGCGCCCGGCCGAGGTATGCGGCGAGAACAGCAGCCCGGCATCGGTGAGGTCGGCCATCACGTTGCGGATCGTCGCCGGGGAGAGCCGTTGCGGAAGCAGCCGGGAGAGCGTGCGGCTGCCCACCGGCTCGCCGGTCTCCACATATTGCTCGACGATCTCGCGCAGCACCGCCGCGGAGCGCACGTCCAGCCCTGGCGGAAGCCGGGGCGGCTGTTTCGGGGGCAGGTTGCTCCTATGGTCCATGGGCACAGCCTCGCGTAATAGCACGCCGCATGAAAGACGGACAGGAGATGATGATGCGCCCTTCAGGCAGGAATTTCGACGCGCTGCGCAAGGTCAGCATCGAGACCGGGTTTTCCCATCACGCGGAAGGCTCGGCGCTGATCCGCATGGGCGGCACCGAGGTGCTGTGCACGGCCAGCGTTGAGGGCAGGGTGCCGGGGTTCATGCGTGGCCAGGGCGAGGGCTGGGTGACGGCGGAATACGGCATGCTGCCGCGCGCCACGCATAGCCGCGGCGACCGTGAGGCCGCGCGCGGCAAACAATCCGGCCGCACGCAGGAGATCCAGCGCCTGATTGGCCGCTCGCTGCGCGCCGTGGTGGACCGCAAGCTGATGGGCGAGATGACCATCACCCTCGATTGCGACGTGCTGAACGCCGATGGCGGCACGCGCTGCGCCTCGATCACCGGGGCCTATGTGGCGCTGGCGCTGGCCTTCCGGAAACTGCGCGCCGCCAATGTGCTCAAGGCCGACCCGCTGATCGCCCAGGTGGCCGCCGTGTCCTGCGGCATTTTCAAAAGCGTGCCGGTGCTGGATCTCGACTACGCTGAGGATTCCACCGCCGATGCGGATGCGAATTTCATTCTCACCAACCATGGCGGGATCGTCGAGATCCAGGCCACCGCCGAGAAGGCCACGTTTGACGACGCGGCGTTCGCCGCATTGCTGCAACTGGCCCGCGCGGGCACGGCGGAGCTGTTCGCGGCGCAAATGGCGGCGATTGGTTAGGGGGAAGAAAGCAGCCGCTTTTTGAAAAAAGCGGCGCAAAAACTTTTGGCTAATCTGGGCCGCTGGCGTTGAAACCAGCACGGCCCAGTTTCCAGAAGTTTTTTTGCTTCTTTTTGTTCACAAAAAGAAGCCTTGCTACCTTACTAAACCCAGAGCCGGCATCTCGATGGCCGGGCAGCGGTCCATCACCACCGCGAGCCCGGCCTCGCGCGCCAGTTGGGCTGCCGCCTCGTTGATCACGCCGAGCTGCATCCACACCGATTTCGCGCCGAGGGCGATCGCCTCGCGCACCGGGGCTTCCACCTCGGTGGGATTGCGGAACAGTTCCACCATGTCGAGCGGTGCGGCGTCTTCGAGGCTGGCGACGACCTTGCGGCCGAGAATTTCCTGCCCCGCGAGGCCGGGATTTACCGGGGTCACGTCGAAGCCCTGGGCGATCAGGAACTGCATCACCTCAAAGGAGGGACGTGGGGGCTTGTTAGAGGCGCCCACCACGGCGATGCGCTTTGTGCGGAGCAGCAGGTCGCGGATTTCGTCATTCGTCATGCCGTTTCCTTTGCGATTTTGCCCCGGCCAGAGCGTGACAGGCTTAGCCCATCTTTGACATGTTTTTCACAAAAGTTGTTTTGTATCATATAGATGGGTTATTTTTCTGCCCTCGTATGGCACTACTTTTATTCACGGTCTGTGGGGCAGCAGATCAAACGATGGTGCGCTGGGTGCCGCCCGGATTGGGTGAGAGGTCGAGTGCGGCGTAGATTTCCTGTTGATGGGGTTCTGGGCGGCTAGCCTTGCGGACATGAACGGTCCGTCCGTCGCGGCATTGCAGGGTGGTGGTGATGCGCACCTGGTTCGACAGGGTGTCGCGGATGGTATCCCAGGAGTTCTTGATTCCCTGGGCCTTGAGCTGCAGGCGCATGGTGTGCACGATGCAGTAGGCGATCAGGCTGATGAACAGGTGGCCTTCCACCCGGCGCTCGATGCGATGGTAGACGGGGCGCATGCCGAGGTCGGTTTTCAGCGAGCGGAAGACCGCCTCCAGATTGGTCAGCATGGAATAGATCCGCCATAGCGTGGCGTCGTCCGGCTCGGTCAGCGTGGTGCGCAGGCAATAAATGCCGGGATTGGCCATGGAAGAGTTGGCCTTCGGCGCCTTTTTCCAGGTGATGGCGGTAACGGTCTTGCCGGCTTCGTCCAGCGTTAGCTCGATGGTGTAATGCTGGGCGGCGCGGGCGTACTTTTCCTTGGCGCGGCCGATACGTTCGCGGATCTTGCCCGGATCTTTGATGGCGCGGGGCTTCGTCAGGCCGGCGGCCAGTTTTGTCAGCTCTGCCTCGAAGAAGTCGGCCTTTTTGGTGTCGATCGCCCGGTCCTTTTCGGCGCGTGCCGGTGAATAGCAGTAGAGCAGTACTTCATTGCGGCCAGCCTCTTGAACCCGCTGAACCTGTACCGACTGGCCTCTGGCGGTCGGAACCTCGATCGCCTTCTCGGGATCGAAGATCCGCGTCTGCTTGCGACTGACCACGACATAGCGATAGCCCTGCTCAGTCAGCCAGGTGAGATTGGCCTCGCTGGCGATGCCGGCATCCATCACCACCGTGGCACCGCTCGGCGCGGCCAGTTCCGCCAGCATTTCTTGCAGTGTGCCAGCCTCGCCGGCATTGCCGGCGAAGACGCGGCTGCGTTTGGGGAAGCCGCTGACGTCGAGCACCAATCCCATGGTCACCAACGGACAATCGCTGCGTTTTTCCTTGGATCGGCCGCGTTTTGCCTTGCCGATGCCGGCGGCGCTTCCTTCGAAATAGGTGTTCGTCAGATCATAGAGCGTGATCGTCTCGCTCAAATCGAACAGTGATTTCGTGGCCCCGAAGATATGGGCCTCGAGAGCATCGCGATGTTTTAGAAGAGTGTCGGCACTGCGATACAACTGTTGCAGGTCCATCCCCTCATAGTCGTAATCGATCAACTCCCCCAGGGCCGTGCGGTGTTGCAACCAGTCATGAGTCGCCAGCTCGCTGGCCGGAACAGCCATACGGCCGATGATGTTCCCCACTGCCGCGGCGATCTGCGGCTTGTTGAAGCCGAGCGCACGCAGTTTGTCGTCGATGCCGAGACGCCGCAACGTTGTCAGCGCCGCATGCTCCACGCCGACATGGCGGGGCCGGATGAGCTCCAATGTATCGAGATCAACGTCGTGAAACCGATCCGCCGCGGCCGGACGCCCATCCCCGGCCGCCGCTTGGTCTCCGGGGCGGGCGACGATCCTCGCCGCGTAGCGTTGGGCCAACTCTTCGATGGCCGGACTGGGGGTGACCAGCGATGCCTGAGCGCGCAACACATCCTCGATCCGCACCGCCAGGGCCGTCCATTCGGCCTGCGGCAGATCGAAATGTGCCCCCAAATTCAAAACCGTGTGCTGCCGCACGGCTCCGCCGATGCGGGCCGTCTCCACCAACCGAAAGGTAAAATATTCTTCTCCGGTCTTGCCGTTACGGGTCTTGGTGCGCCGAATGAACATGGGGCAACACTGCGCTCTGAAATCGGCAAAAATCAACCGAAATCGACTAAAAACTAAATATTATGGCACTACAAAAATCAGCCGCAGAAGAAATGGCGAATTTCCGCCATTTCTTCTGTCGGGAACAGGCCAAAATCCTCCAAAATGACCGGAATCATGTCAAAGATGGGTTAGGATACATCATGTCGAAGCGAAGAGAAGCGCTTCTTTTGTAATCTGAGCCGTGCTGGTTTCAACGCCACGGGCTTATCGGAGCAAAAATTTTTGCGCCGTTTTTTTTAAAAAGCGGCTGCTTTTCCTGTTTCTTTCCACTTACCCCGATCAGTCTTTAGTCGCTCACTTTCGTCAGCGTGTCCTGGTCAGTGTGGTTGAACGGCTTGCCGTAGACGAACAGATGCGTCTCGTACTTGTATTTCAGGGTATTCCCCGACACCGACAGGGTAATTTTGACGAAGTTGGTGGAATCGTTGTGGACCATATATTGCGTCTGGGCGATGCCTTGGCTCTTGGTCGACAAGACCATCGTTTTGCCCGGCTTGCCCTCAGCCACGACGCAAACGCCGCGCGGCAGGCAGAAAGTGTCATAGACCAGATGGTTGGTCTGGTCATATGTCAGATAACCGATCTGATCGTGGAACCAATGGTTGTTGGTCGTCCGGTACACCGCCTGGTGATAAAACACCGCCGCCGAATTCTGCACGCTGTTATTGGTCACGGGGATGTTGGGCGTAAAGGTGATGGTCTCATAGAAGGGGGAAACCGCTTTGCCTCCTTTGCCGACATCGGAGCCGGTCTGGCCCGGCGCGACGTCCAGCCCTGCGGAGGGAACCGTTTTCCAGGTTCCAATCAGCGCGGCGAGCGGGCCGTAATCCTGCACCTGCCCGTTGATGACGATCTTTTGCGCAGGGTTTGCGGCCAGGGCCGGGGTGCTGGTTGCAGCGAGGGGGGCGGGAAGCGCTGCGGCGGCGGCAATGACTTTGAACATGGGCTTCAAGGCGGTATCCATTCTCTGGAAAGTTGCAAGACCGGGGAATATCCAGGCATCTGCCTAAAAACGCGATTAACGGCAATCCGAGTCCTTGTAACGGAGTGTCAGGGTTCCGGCGCGGCCGCAACGCAGTGCATCCGGCTTGTTCATCTGGCGTTTTTGCAGCCGATTCCAGCGCCACGCAGATTGCTCTAAGCTGGCGGCATGAAACGTGGACTCATTGCCTGCGCGCTGTTGACCGTCCTTACTTTTATTCTCTGGGCGGGGCCGAACCAGCCGCAGGCCGGTGATGTGACGATGCCGGCGGGCAAGTTCAATTTCGTGTCCTATGCGCCTTACCGCGCCTGGCAGTCTCCTTTGGATCATGATTACCCGACCGGCGCCGAGGTGGCGAAGGATCTGGCGCTGATCGCGACGCAGGCCAACGGCATCCGCACCTATTCGGCAATTGAGGGCGATTACGACATCGGCGCGCTGGCGAAGCAGGCGGGCTTGAAAGTCTGGCTCGGGATCTGGCTCGGCGCCAACCCCAAGGACAACGCGAAAGAGATCGCCGCCGGCATTGCCGAGGCGAATGCGCATCCCGACACGATTACCCGTGTCGTCGTCGGCAACGAGGTGCTGCTGCGGCGCGATCTCTCCGTCGACGATCTGATCAAGCAGATCGACTATGTGCATGCGCGGGTGAAACAGCCGGTCGCCTATGCCGACGTGCCCGATTTCTGGCGGCAGTTCCCGCAGGTGGCCGGGCATGTGGATGTGGTGATGGTCCATTTCCTGCCCTATTGGGAGGACAAGCCGCTGAACGTGGACGCGGCGATCGCCGAGATCCGCGCCACCACCGAAGAGTTCAAAAAACGGTTCCCGGGCAAGCAGATTTCCATCGGCGAGACCGGCTGGCCGAGCCGCGGCCGCTGGCGCGCCGATGCCGCGCCGAGCCGGGTGAACGAGGCGGTGTTTTTACGCGAATTCGTCACCCTCGCGCGCCAGGAGGGGGTGGATTACAACCTGATCGAGGCGTTCGACCAGAACTGGAAATACCAGGACGAGGGTGTGGCCGGAGCCAATTGGGGCATCTGGAACGCGCACCGGGTGCAAAAATTCCCGCTCAGTGGCGCGGTGGTCGAGCATCCGGACTGGCGCTGGTACGCGGCAATCGGCGCGCTGATGGGCAGCCTGCTCTATGCTGCCGTGGGTTTCCGCAATCCCAGGCTCGCCGTGCCCTCCTTCATGCTCGGCAATGGCTATGCGATTGCCTGCATCGGCACGCTGCCGATGCTCTACGACAACTGGCTGCGGTTGGACGCGGCGGTTAATTTGCTCCTGCAGGCGGTGTTCGCGTTCATGGTCATCCGCCGCGCCGATGCGGTGTTTTCAGGTGCTGTGCTGCCGCCCCCCGTCAATGGTGCCGCCACGCTGGCGGCGCTGCGGCGCGGGCGGCTGCTGTGCAATTATGACTCGCTGTGGTTCATCTTCCTCGCCAGTTCGGCGATCTTCCAGGGGATGTTGGTGTTCGACGGCCGCTACCGCGACGCGCCGCTGCCGGTGTTCATCATCCCCGTGATCGCCGCGGTGTTCCGCTTCTGGACTAAGGACAAGCCGAAAAACCTGGGTTGGGAGGAGATTCTGGCGGCGAACGCGCTGGCGCTGCTGGCGATCGCCGATGCGATCATGGAAGGGTCGAAAAATCTGGATTTCGTAACCTGGAACATCGCGGCCCTGGTGCTGGCGGCGCCGGTGATCAGGGCCCAGGAGGGGAGGCGGGTTAAGAAAGTGGCTGCTTTTTAAAAAAAGCGGTTTTTTGCTTCTTTTTTTCAAAAAAGAAGCGCTTTCCTCAACCCGCCGTGACGGGTTGAGGAATCCAAAAATCAGTCTTCGATCTTGGCGGCAGTGAACGGTGCTGCGGCCGGGGCCGGGGTTGCCACATCGCCCAACATTTCGATGCGGCCGGTGATCTGGCCGCCATCTTCCACCTGCAGGCGGCGGCAGCGGGCGGTGCCGAGCACGCGGCCGGAGGCGCGCACGATCAGCGACTGGCGGGCGATCAGCGTGCCGTCGATGGTGCCGGCGACTTCCGCCTCTTCGACCTCGACCTCGCCCTTGAACATGCCGCCCTGGTCGATGGAGAGTTCGGCGAGGCCGTTGATCATGGTTGCCTCGACGGTGCCCTCGACCACCAGGCGCTCGGCGTCCTGCACGGTGCCCTGCACGCTGATGCCGCGGCCCACGACGAGGGTGCGGCGCACGGTTTCGTCACGCGAGGCGGTGCTGCTGACGGCCGGGCGGAGCGGCGAGGCGGGGGTGGCGGGCGTTGCGGGGGTGGCCGGAAGCGGCGGCGCGAAGGGTGAGCGGGCCATGGCGGTCTCCTTGAAAGCGGGGGATGGGGGGGATGCCGCGCCGGCCTCGGCCGGCGATTGGTTAGGCGGCGTGCTGAAGGGATTGTCACGCACCGGAACGGGCGCGGACGGTTTGGCTAATTCAGGTTTGCGTCTGTTGAACACGAGACCTCCCGGGCTCTGGCATCATCACGGCGGAGCTAGCATGCGGCTTGGTTGTCGGACAACACCATTCCCGCCCGGCCTCTATGGCGAGAGGGGGCGCGGAATGCTATCCGCGACGCGCAAATCTTACGGAAGGATAACCGGCATGGCCGTCACGCGCTTTGATATTACCGGGATCGGCAATGCCATCGTCGATTTTTTACTGCCAACGAATGACGATTTTTTAAATCGGCATGACATGCCGAAGGGCGGAATGTCGCTGATCGACGCCGACCGGGCGACGAAACTGACCGCGGCGATGCAAGGCGGGCTGACCGCATCGGGCGGTTCGGTCGCCAATA
This sequence comes from uncultured Pseudomonadota bacterium, assembly GCA_963780465.1. GTDB lineage: Bacteria > Pseudomonadota > Alphaproteobacteria > Acetobacterales > Acetobacteraceae > Acidocella. The sequence continues at coordinate 70,315 of CAWACI010000011.1, read as the reverse complement.
CCTGCGCGGTGGCGGCAGCGCTCGGCGCGCGCGTCGCCTTCCTCGGCAAGGTCGCGAAGGATGAGATGGGCGAGGCGTTCCGCCGCGAGATCTCCGGCCATGGCGTGCATTATCCGACCCCGCCGCTGGAAGCGGCGATCCCCACCGCGCGCTGCCTGATTCTGGTGACGCCGGACGGGCAGCGCACCATGAACACCTATCTCGGCGCCGGCGGCGAGTTCGGGCTGGATGACCTGGACGAAACCGTGATCGCGGCCTCCGCCGTGACCTATCTCGAGGGCTATCTGTTCGACCCGCCGGCGGCGCAGGCGGCCTTTGCCGAGGCGGCGAAGATGGCGCGCGCGGCCGGGCAGAAGACCGCGCTCTCGCTCTCCGACGCATTCTGTGTGGACCGGCACCGCGACGGTTTCCGCCGGCTGATCGCCGAAGGCGTGGACATTCTGTTCGCCAACGAGGCGGAGATCTGCAGCCTGTACCAGCGCAACGATTTCGCCGATGCGGCGCGGGATGCCGCGCGCGACATCAAGCTCGCGGTGCTGACCCGCAGCGAGGAGGGCAGCATCATCCTGCATCAGGGCCAGGAGATCCCGGTGGCGGCAGCACCAGCGCAGGTGGTGGACACGACCGGGGCGGGCGATGCCTATGCTGCCGGCTTCCTCGCCGCCTACACCAAGGGCGAGAGCCTGCACGCCGCCGGCACGCTCGGCGCCAGGGCCGCCGCCATGGCGATCAGCCAGATCGGCGCCCGTCCCCCCGCCGCTGAGCTGCGCACGCTCAGGAATTAGAAGAAAGGAAGCGCTACTTTTTGTGAACAAAAAGTAGCAAAAAAACTCTTCTGCTCCTGGGCCGTGCTGGTTTCACCGCCACCGGCCCAGGCGAACAAAAGTTTTTTGCGCCGCTTCTTTTCAAAAAAGCGGCTGCTTGCCTTTCTATCCCTGCTCCAAAACAGCCCGCACCGCATCCGCATCCGCCGCCTCCAGCGCCGCCGCGGCGAGTGCCGCGCAATCGGCTAAATTGAGCGCGCGGATGGCCTTTTTCACGCGCGGGATGGCGTTGCCATGCATGGAGAGCTGGCGGATGCCGAGGCCGAGCAGCAGCGGTGCGGCCTGTTCCCGCGCCGCCAGCTCGCCGCAGAGTGAGATGGGGATGCCCGCCTCGATGGCGGCCTGCGCGGTCATGTGGATCAGCCGCAGCACCGCCGGTTCCAGCGGGTCGTAGAGCTTGGCGCCGACCGGCAGGCCACGGTCGGCGGCCAGGGTATACATTGTGAGATCGTTGGTGCCGATGCTGAAAAACGCCGCCTGGCGCGCCAGCTGGCGCGCGGCCAGGGCGGCGGCGGGCGTCTCGACCATAACGCCGAGCGGCGGTTTTTTCGCCGCCATGGGCAGCTTTTTGCGTTTCAGCCGGCGCCAGACGCGGTCGAGAATATAGGCCGTCTCCTGCAGCTCGGTGCAGAGCGTGACCATCGGCAGCATGATGCGCACCGGCCCGGCGGCGCCGGCGCGCAGGATGGCGGCCAGCTGGGTTTCCAGCAGCGCCGGGTGGCGCAGCAGCAGGCGGATGCCGCGCAGGCCGAGTGCTGGGTTCGACTCCGCCGGCTGCGGCAGATAGGCGTTGAGCGCCTCGATATCCTTGTCCGAGCCCCAGTCCAGCACGCGGATCGTCACCGGCTCGCCCTCCATGGCGGCGACGATCTCGGTATAGATCTGCGTCTGCGTGTCCTCGTCCGGCAAAGTGTCCCGGTTCATGAAGATGAACTCGCTGCGCAGCAGGCCGATGCCATGCGCGCCGGATTGCGCGATCATCGGCAGTTCGAAGGGCAGTTCCAGATTCGCCTGCAGCTCGATGGCCACATGGTCGCGGGTTGCCGCCGGCAGGCGTTGCAGCCGCGCCAGGCTGCGGCCGGTGCGGGTGATCTCGCTAAGTTTTGCCCGCGCGGCGGCGAGGCTCGCTTTGCTCGGGTTGAGGATGATCTCGCCGGCATCGCCGTCGATGATCGCCGGGGTGCCGGGGGGGGAGGCGAGCAGCACGCCGCTGGCGCCAAGCACCGCCGGCAGGCCGAGTGCGCGCAGCATCACCGCGGTATGGCCCTCCAGCCCGCCTTCGGCGGTGATGATGCCGGCGAACTGGCTGGGCTGGATCAGCGCCGCGTCGGACGGGCGCAGGTCCTGCGCGGCCAGGATACAGCCCGGAGCGAGGTTGCGGAAACTGCGGAAGGGTTGATGGGTGAGGTTGCGCAGGATGCGGCGGGCGATCTCCCGCACCTCCTCGGCGCGGCGCTGCCGGCCGGCGCGGTCGGAGCCGGTGAGGGCCAAAATCGTCTCGGCCTGCGCCTCCGCCTCGTCGAACACCGCGGCCTCGGCACAGCTCAGCCCGTTCTCGATGCGCGCCTTGATGCCGCGGAGCAGCCGCGAGGACCCCAGCATGTGCAGATAGGCGTCGATCAGCGGCGCCAGCTCCGCCTGGCTATGCTCCGGCAGGCCGGCCAGGTGCGTTTTCAGCTTGGCGAGCTGATGGCGGGAGCGGGAGAGCGCCTCCTCCAGCCGGGCGGTCTCCTTGGGGATATCGGCGGCGGCGCGTTTTTGCCGCGAGATGACGAGTTCGGGTTCGCTGGCCTCAAACACCGGGCCGATGCCGATGCCGGGCGCGACGGGATGGCCGTAGAAGCGTTGCTCGCCGCTAATCAGTTTCATGGAAGCCGGCTTCGATCAGCGCGGCGATGGCATCCAGGGCCTCCTTGGCGTCAAAGCCCTCGGCGGTGAGCAGCACGGTGCTGCCCGGGCCGGCGCCGAGCATCATCAGCCCCATGATGGAGCGGGCCGAGACGGACTGGCCGTCCTTGGCGATATCGACCGTGGCGCTGAAGCGCTCGGCCAGGGTGACGAGCTTGGCGGCGGCGCGGGCATGCAGACCGCGCCGGTTGATGATGCCAACCTCCATGGCGGCCGTGCCGCTTTCGCTCATGGCTTACTCCGCGGCGCGCTGGGGGAGGACGGGATGCTGAACCTCGTGGCCGGAGCAGATATACTTGCGCCCTGCCGCCTCGGCGCATTGCACGGCCTCGGCCAGCGCCTGGGTGCCGCGGATTTTCGCCAGTTTCACCAGCATCGGCAGGTTGACGCCGCCGATGATCTCGATGCCGGGCTGGCTCGCCATCGACATCGCCAGGTTGCTGGGGGTGCCGCCGAACATGTCGGTCAGCAAAATGACACCGTCGCCGGAATCGACTTCCGCGATCCGGCTGGCGATCTCGGCGCGCTGGCTGTCGAACTCCGCGTCCGACTCGATGCACACCGTGGCGACATCCTTCTGCTTGCCGACGACGTGTTCCATGGCGTCGCGCAGCGCATTGGCGAGCGTGCCATGGGTAACCAGAACCATACCGATCATGTTGAAAGCATCATTCCTTGGCGTCCATTTTCAGGCCGGTCCGGGCTCTCTCGAACTTCCCGGCCTCGCGGTGGGTAACGCCAACCCGCCAACCCGCTTCGCCTAAATAAGCACTCAGTTTCTCGATCATATACACAGATCTGTGTTGCCCGCCGGTACATCCGATACAGATTGTTGCATATTTTTTTCCCTCCTGCACGAAGCGGGGCAATAAAAATTTAACGAGCTCCGCGATGCGAGAAAAATATGCCGAAAAATCAGGGTCCTGCGCGATAAATCTGCCAACCTCCGGATCGAGCCCGCAAAGCGGGCGCAAGGCAGGGTCGTAATAGGGGTTACGCAGGAAGCGCGCGTCGAAGACCAGATCTGCTTCCCGCGGGAGGCCCGCGGGATAGGCGAAGGAGACCAGGGAGACCGCGAGCCCCGGCGCGTTGGTGCCGAAATTCTGCTCAATGATGCCGCGCAAACGCGGCAGCGGCAGGCTGGAAGTGTCGAGCAGCAGATCGGCCTCGTGCGCCAGCGGCGCGGTCAGCGTGCGCTCCAGCGCGATGCCGTCCGCCACAGTGGCGGTTTGCGCCAACGGGTGGCGGCGCCGGGTTTCCGAATAGCGACGCAGCAGCACCTCGTCCGCCGCCGTGGCGAAGATGAGGGAGGGCGCCAGGCAGGGGTTTTCGCGCAGGCTGTGCAGCTTGCTCAGGACCGTGTCGGCGGCAAAGCCGCGCGAGCGCGCGTCCACCCCCACCGCGAGATTGCCCTCGGCCTGGATCGCGAGATGCTCCAGCGTGTCGAGCGGCGGGTTGTCCATGGTCTCGAAGCCAAGGTCCTCCAGCATGCGCAGGATGGAGATCTTGCCCGCGCCGGACAGGCCGGTGACCAGCACGATGACGCGCTTGCCCTGTTTCATGCGGCGAAGGCGCCCGCCAGCTGGGTAACACGGCCGCAGGCGGCGTCCAGCGCCAGCGCCACACGTTCGGGGGCGGAGGGATGCAGCGGGTCGATGGTAACCACCGGCAGGCCCAGAATTTCGTCCTGCGCCGGCATCGGCAGGCGCTGGGTGGCGATGCCCAGGCGCACGACGAGGCGCGGCGTGGCGGCTTCCAGGAAAGGCAGACGGAAAATACCGAGCCCGCGTACCTCCAGCAGGCCGGCGAGCAAAGCGGGGGCGCTGGCGCTGCCGGCCTCGATAATCACCTGGTCGTCGGCGACGAGCTGGAACCCGCGATCGATCAGACGCAGCAGCAGATCCGATTTGCCGGACCCCGAAGGGCCGAGCAGCACAACGGCGTCATAACCGTTCAGGCCAGGTCGGGCGGCGCAGGAGGCGTGCAAACGCATGGCAGGAATGTGGCAAGTTTTTGGCGTCAGCGAAAGGGGGAGCGCTGGACGATGGCTAACATCGGAGTCTGATGGTCTTGGGTTAAGACAGGAAAGCAGTCGCTTTTTGAAAAAAGCGGCGCAAAAACTTTTGCTCCTATAAGCCCGCGGCCCTGAAACCAGCGCGGCCTATCAACATGCGGCGGGCAAAAAAGGGGGCCTGAAGCTCGCGCGATCGGACGCTCGCGCGGTGGAATGAGCACCAAAATCCATGCCGTCGTCGATGCTTTAGGCAATCCACTACGATTCATCCTTACTCCTGGCCAAGTCAACGACATTACCCAGGCCGAGGAACTGATCGCCGAGCTGCCTGCGGGTCATGTCCTGGCCGACAAGGGATATGATTCAAAGGCACTGCGTGAAACCATCGTGAACCAGGATGCCGTGCCAGTGATTCCGCCGAGAAAAACATCGCCACAGGTGCCCTGCGATTTTGCCCTTTACTGTGAACGAAACCTCGTCGAACGCTTCTTCCTGAAAATCAAACACTTCAGGCGAATCGCAACACGCTACGACCAAACACCAAGGGCATTCCTGTCCATCCTGTGCCTCGTCAGCGCATTCATCTGGACCAAGTGAATGTCAACGCTATCTAGGTTTAATAAAAGTTTTTTTGCTTCTTTTTGTTCACAAAAAGAAGCGCTTTCTTAGCTGTCCTCAGCCAGCCGGTGCGCTGTCTTCCTTGCGCAGCACATCCAGCGGCAGCAGCGCGCCGTCGCGCTCGAAATGCCAGAACGTCCAGCCATTGCAGGAGGGGGCGTTCTGCACCGCGGCGCCCACCTGATGGATGGAGCCGCGATGCGCACCGGAGACCAGCGTGCCTTCCGCCGTGACCTCGGCGGCGAAGCGGCGCTGCTTGTCCACGAGCTGCGTGCCGGGCTTGATGATGCCGCGCTCGACGAAGCTGCCGAAGGCGATGCGTGGCGCCTCGCGCCCGGTCGGCGGGGCGATCACGGCGCTGGACGGTGCCCGCTCCTCGGCGTGCAGCCTTCCCCAGGCGGCTTCCACATAGGCCGGATGCCGCTCGATGCCGATGAAATGCCGGTGCAGGCGCTTTGCCACCGCGGCGGTGGTGCCGGTGCCGAGGAACGGGTCGACGATGACATCGCCCGGATTGGTGGAGGAGAGGATCACCCGGTGCAGCAGCGCCTCGGGCTTTTGCGTCGGGTGCAGTTTCAGCCCGTGCACGTTGCGCAGCCGTTCCGCGCCGGTGCAGAGCGGCATGGTCCAGTCGCTGCGCATCTGCAGGTCGTCGTTCAGCGACTTCATCGCCTGGTAGTTGAATTTATACCGCGATTCCTTGGACTTGGCCGCCCAGATCATGGTCTCATGCGCGTTGGTGAAGCGCCGGCCGCGGAAATTGGGCATCGGGTTGGTCTTGCGCCAGATCACGTCGTTGAGGATCCAGAAGCCGAGATCCTGCAAGATCGCGCCGATGCGGAAAATATTGTGGTAGCTGCCGATCACCCAAAGCGTGCCGTCCTTGCTGAGGATACGGCGGCATTCGCCCAGCCAGTCGCGGGTGAAGGCGTCATAGGCGGCGAAATCGTCGAAGCGGTCCCAGTCATCGTCGACACCGTCGACGAGGCTGTCATCCGGACGGCGCAGCTCCCCGCGCAGTTGCAGGTTATAAGGCGGATCTGCGAAGACGCAGTTCACCGAGGCGTCCGGCAACATGCGCAGCATGTTTCCGGCGTCACCCAGCAAGATCTGGTCAAGCGGCAGTTCGCGCAGCACTTCCACGGGCAAGGCGGACCCTCAAATTTTCTACTCCTCGCCTAAGTGGCGGGGCGTCCGTAGTCACGTCAACTCGGTAACGACGCATTGCGTTGCTGAAATCTCAACGGCTTTCCGGGTCTCCATGCCGCGCAGCAGGGCACCGAAACCCATGCGGTGGTGGCGGGTCGGGCCGTGACGCTCGATCGCGGCGCGGTGCAGGGCGGCGGCGTAGCCGGCATTCTGCGCCCAGCCGTAATGCGGGTAGCGGGCGTGCAGCCGGCGCATCAGCGCGTCGCGCAGCTCCTTGGCGGCGATCGAGGCGGCGGCGATCGACAGGCTGATCGCATCGCCGCCGACCAAAGCGGTGCCGGGCATGGGGCAGCCGGGCAGGCGGTTGCCGTCCACCAGCACATGGTCCGGCGTGACCGGCAGGGCAGCGACGGCGCGGCGCATCGCCAGCATCGAGGCGTGCAGGATGTTAAGCCGGGCGATCTCCGGCACCGAGGCAGCGCCGAAGGCGATGTTCGCGCCGGAGGTTCGCAACGCCGCCAGCGCCGCGGCGCGGGCGGAGGCCGAAAGCTTTTTGGAATCATCGATCATCGCCGCCAGGCCGCGCGGCAGCCGGGCCGGCAGGATCACCGCGGCGGCCAGCACCGGGCCGGCGAGTGGGCCGCGCCCGACTTCGTCCACCCCGGCGATAATGCCGCCGATCCGTTTCTCGTGCTTGAGGTCAGGCATTGCGCAATCCGGCAAAGAAGGCGGCCAGTAGAGCAGAACAATCCGAGTCGCGTACCCCGCCGATGATCTCCGGCTTGTGATGCGTGGTGGCGTGGGCGAACACGCGCGGCCCGTGCTCAACCCCGCCGGATTTCGGGTCATAGGCGCCGAATACGAGTTTTTTGACGCGGAAGGCGGCGATCGCGCCGGCGCACATGGCGCAGGGTTCCAGCGTCACCGTCAGCGTGCAGTCGGCGAGGAATTTTTCGCCCCGCGCGGTGACGGCGCCCTGCAAAGCCAGCATCTCGGCATGCAGCGCCGGGTTCTGTTCCGCCTCGGTGCGGTTGCCCGCGGCCGCCAGCACAGCGCCTGTGGCATCGGTCACCACCGCGCCGACCGGGATTTCTCCCCGCGCGGCGGCGCTCCTGGCTTCGTGAAGGGCGCGCTCCATTGGTGTCATCAGGCAAAGTTTGCCTTGGGGCACGGCGCCGGTCTAGGTGCTCCCATGATAACTCGTCCTTTGATCGGGCTGACGCTGGATGCCGAACCGGCCGGCGGCTGGTCCAAATACCCCTGGTACGCGCTGCGGCAGAATTATACGGCGGCGGTGGCGGCGAGCGGCGGGTTGGCGGTGGCGCTGCCGCACGACCCGGACCTCGCGGAAGCCTATCTCGGCCGGCTGGACGGGTTGATCGTGACCGGCGGCGCCTTCGATGTGGACCCGGCTTTGTATGGCGATGGCGAGCGGCACGAGACGGTGGCGCTGAAATCCGGCCGCACCACGGCCGAGCTGGCGCTGCTGCGCGGCGCGCTGGCGCGCAACATGCCGGTGCTGGGCATTTGCGGCGGCCAGCAGCTGCTGGCCGTGGCGCTCGGCGGCACGCTGATCCAGCATATCCCCGACACCGTGGCCGACGCGCTGGAGCACGAGCAGAAGATCCCGCATGACCGGCCCGGCCATGAGGTCAGCATCACCCCCGGCACGCTGCTGCACAATTTGGTCGGCGCGCGCATGCAGGTGAATACCTCGCACCACCAGGCGGTGCGCGAGCCCGGGCGCAGCGTGGTCAACGCGGTGGCGCCGGACGGGGTGATCGAGGGTATCGAGGACAGGGGGCAGAAATTCTGCCTGGGCGTGCAGTGGCACCCGGAATTTTTCGCCGATGCCGGCGACAAAGCGATTTTCAGCGCATTCGTGGAGGCGTGCCGTGGTTGACGAGGAAGCGCGCGGCGAGCGGATCGCCAAATTTCTGTCCCGCGCCGGCACCGCCAGCCGCCGCGACGCCGAGGCGATGATCGCCGCCGGGCGCATCCGGCTGAACAACGAGCCGGTGACGCACCCGGCGGTGTTCGTCAAACCCGGCGACATGGTGCTGGTGGACGGCAAGCCGGTGAGTGAGCCGGAGCGCACAAGGCTGTGGCGCTACCACAAGCCGGACGGGCTGGTGACCACGCATAAGGACCCGGAAGGGCGGCCGACCGTGTTCGAGCATCTGCCGCCGGACCTGCCGCGGGTGATCAGCGTCGGCCGGCTCGACCTCACCTCCGAGGGGCTGCTGCTGCTGACCAATGACGGCGCGCTCTCGCGCAAGCTGGAACTGCCGGAAACCGGCTGGCTGCGGCGCTACCGCGTGCGCGTGCATGGCGGCGTGGCGCCGGAGAAGCTGAAACGCCTGGCCGATGGCATGGTGGTGGAGGGCACGCGCTTCGGTCCGATCGAGGCGGCCATCGACTCCGTGCAGCGCGCCAATACCTGGCTCAGCGTCTCGCTGCGCGAAGGCAAGAACCGGGAGATCCGCCGTGTCATGGAGGCGCTCGGCCTGCCGGTCACCCGCCTCATCCGCGTCGCCTACGGACCGTTCCAGCTCGGCAATCTCGAGCGCGGCGCGGCCGAGGAGGTCAACGGCAAGATTCTGCGCGAACAGGTGCCGGGCCTTGGGAAATGACGCGGCCATGAAGCAAGACAGGGGGGCGCTGCCCCCCTGCACCCCCCGCCAACGGCTGCGCCGTTGGATCGGCAATTCATGGATTTGCCGGACCGTCGCATGAGCCAAGGCCCGAAGATCATCGCCGGGGCGTGGCGGGGGCGCAAGCTGGTGGCGCCGGCGGGGCTGGAGACAAGGCCGACCCATGCGCGCGCGCGGCAGGCGGTGTTCGATATTCTGTTGCATGCGCCCTGGGGGGGCGGCGCATTTTTGCGCGGCGCGCGGGTGCTGGACGCTTTTGCCGGGACCGGCGCTTACGGGCTGGAGGCATTGTCGCGCGGCGCCATGGCCGTGGATTTTTTTGAGCAGGCGGGGCCGGCGCTGGCGGCGCTCAAGGCGAATATCGCCGCGTGCAAGGCGGCAGAGGTGAGCCGCGTGGTGGCGGGCGATGTGCTGCACCCGCCGCCGGGGACGCCGCATGAGCTGGTGTTTCTGGACCCACCTTACGGCAAGGATTTGGTGCCGAGGGCGCTGGCGGCGCTCGGCACGCGCGGCTGGATCGCCCCGGGGGCGGTGGTGGTGGCGGAGCTGGGGCCGGGAGAGGCGCTGGCGCTGCCGGAAGTGCTGGCCGAGCGGGCGCATGGCAAGGCGCGGTTGGTGTTCGGCCGGGTTTGAGGCCGGTTAGGTTGTGGCGCCGGCAATAGGCGCGTTCTGATCTCCGCATCCGTTTGCAGGGCAACCCGCCGATCCGCTGCCGTATTGGCAGGCATGCGGGGATCGCGGGGCGATGCCGTTCCAGCCACATAAATACGCCGCGCGCCAAAAAAACCGCGGCATGCCCAGGCGCCTGCTGTAACAAAAGTAACACAAAAGTTAAAAGAGCTCCTTTAAGTTTCATGTCAGTTACATAGGTCATGCGCGGGTGCGGCTGTGCCTGGGCTGGCCTCGCGCCAATTTCGTGGATTTAGGATGCTTGCCATGCATGTCGATGTTTTCAACCTCGCCCGAACCGTTGGGCGCAACCAGAGCGTGGCGAGATCCGCAGCACGGGCCAGCGTCAAACCTGATTTTGTCGCGGGCGCAAACGGGCGTCCGCTGCGGGATGAGCTGAAAGCGCGGGGCGATCATTGGCGTCGCCAGCAAGCGACAACGCCCTTGCCGGCGGCGCCGCAAACGGATTCCGCGCGGCGGACAAGCAAAATCTGTTGGCAGGATCTTCTGTTATTCGTGGCGGTTGGGGCGTGTGTCCTTTCCGCTGCGGGGGTCATTCCCAAAGCATTGTCGCTCGCCTTTGTCGCGTTTCTGTTTGCCTGTGCCCTGGCTTTGACGGGCGTTATGCTGTTCTGGCTGCTCTGCCCGATGAGTTTCACAGATCTGCTTGCGGGTCTCAGGTTTCGTGCCGCGGCCGCGTCTGAACCGCACGGGCCATCCCCTGAGGCAGAACTTTCAGCCACACAGCGGAAGTTCTGAAGACACGCGCGGTCATTGCGAGGCTGGCCGCTCCGCATTAGCGATGCAAATGTTCTGAGGGTCTCCGAAAAACGAGGGGTCTGGGGCCTTCCGGCCCCAGCGGGTCCAGGGCAGAGCCCTGGCCTTGCTGAGGGCGCGTCCCCATAAGCGCTGCCGTTTCCGCGCCGCCATGCTAGGGAACAGACATGCTGAGCCCGACCATCCGCCGTCTCTCCGCCCTGACCGTCAACCGCATCGCCGCCGGCGAGGTGATCGAGCGGCCGGCGGCGGCGGTGAAGGAGTTGGTGGAGAACGCGCTGGATGCCGGGGCGCGGCGCATCGAGGTGATCCTGGCGGGCGGCGGCATCGCGCGGATCGAGGTGATCGACGATGGCTGCGGCATCCCGCAGGACCAACTGGCGCTGGCGATCGAGCGGCACGCCACCTCGAAGCTGGCCGATGAGGCGCTGGTGCAGATCGACACGCTGGGGTTTCGCGGCGAGGCGCTGCCCTCGATCGGAGCTGCGGCGAAACTGACGCTGATCAGCCGCCCTGCAGGGCAGGATTCCGCTTACCGGCTCAACGTCTCCGGCGGGGCGGTGAGCGAGGTGATGCCGGCGGCGGGGCCGGTGGGCACCCGGGCGATTGTGGAAGATCTGTTCTTCGCCACCCCGGCGCGGCGGAAATTTCTGCGCAGCCCGCGCGCCGAGGCGGAGGCGGCGGAGCGCGCGGTGTGGCGGCTGGCTCTGGCCGCACCGCTGGTGGCGTTCCGCCTGGTCTCCGAGGAGCGGGTGCTGTTCGACGTGCCGCCCCAGGACGAGGCAGGCCGGGTCGCAGCTCTGTTCGGGCGGGAGACCGCCGGGGCGATGCTGGCGCTGGAGGCAACGCGCGAGGGCGTGCGGCTCACCGGTCTCGCGGGCCCCGCCAGCCTGTCGCGCGCCACCATGGCGCTGCAGAGTTTTGTCGTGAACGGACGCCCGGTGCTGGACCCGGTGCTGCGCATGGCGCTGCGCCTGGCATACCGGGACGTGATCGCCAGCGGCCGGCATCCGGTGGCGGCGCTGCGGCTGGAAGTGCCGGCGGAGGCGCTGGATGTGAACGTGCATCCGGCGAAGACCGAGTTGCGCTTTGCCGATGCGAATGGCGTGCGCAGCCTGGTGATGGGGGCGATCTCGCGCCTGCTGGAACGGCCGGTGAGCCTGGCGGCGGCGCCGATGGCGCCGGTGGCGCCCGCTTGGCAAAATTTGACGCCGCCGGGTTTTTCCCCGCCAAGCCGCGCGCAGCCCGGCCTCGCGCTGCGGCCGCCCGCCTATCCGCCTTCCCCCTCCGCCGCAGCGCGCGGCTTTGCCGAGGCGGAGCTGGCGCTGGCCGCCCCGCCTGCCGCCCGGCAGATCGAGGCGCAGGCGCCGGACCCGGCGCATCCGCTGGGCGCGCCGCTGGCGCAGATTTTCGACACCTATCTGCTGGCGGTGGCGGCGGACGGCTCGCTGGTGCTGGTGGACCAGCACGCCGCGCATGAGCGCCTCACCGAGGAGCGGCTGCGGGCGGAATTTCTCGCCGGGCGGGTGGCCGCGCAGCCGCTGCTGCTGCCGGTGGTGGTGGATTTCGCCCCCGTCGAGGCGATGCGGCTGCTGGCGCAGGCGGCAGAGCTGGCACGGCTGGGGCTGGAGATCGAGGCGTTCGGCCCCGGGGCGGTGCTGGTGCGCGCGGTGCCGGCGGCGCTGAAAAACGCCGACGCCGCAGAGCTGTTGCGCGATCTGGCCGAGGAATTCGCCGAGAGCGACACGCCGGTGGCGCTGGAGGCGCGGCTGGATTCGGCGCTGGCGCGGCTGGCCTGCCACCGCTCGATCCGCGCCGGGCGGCGGCTGACCGCGGAGGAGATGAGCGCGCTGCTGCGCGAGATGGAGGCAACGCCGCGCGCCGGCACCTGCAGCCACGGCCGCCCGACCTTTTTGAAACTCTCCAAGGCGGAGCTGGAAAAAATGTTCGGGCGGCGGGGGATGTGAAGCGAAAGGAAAGGCTTCTTTTTGTGAACAAAAAGAAGCAAAAAAACTTTTTTTAAATTGAGCCGTGCTGGTTGAGACGTCACAGGCTCGGAGGAGCAAAAGTTTTTGCGCCGCTTTTTTTAAAAGCGGCAGCTTTCAATCTCTAACCCCGCACCGGCGCGGTCCTGCCGGCCGGCTCCGGCGCCGGGCGCAGCAGCGCCGCCACCAGGCCTGACGCGGCGAAAGCGAGGAGTGCGGCCAGCAGCATGGCGGCGGAGAAGCCGGCGGCATAGCCGTGCCTTGCGGTTTGCAGCGCCGCCGCCTGTTGCGCGGGGGGGAGGAGCTGCACGGCGCGGACCGCATTTCCGGCCATCACCAAAGCGGCGAAATGCGGGGCGAGCGGCGGCAGAGCGGCGCGGCCAATGCTGCCCAGCGTGGCGCTCAGCACCGCGAAGCCGAGCAGGATGCCGCTGAAGCGCGACGTGGTGCTGATGCCCGAGGCCATGCCGGCGCGCTCGCGCGGCACAGCGCCCATGATCGCCTTCTGCGTCTCGCCGTTGAGCAACCCGCCGCCGCTGCCCAGCACCGCCATGGCGAGCGCCACCAGCGGCCAGTGATTGCCGGCGGCGACGAAGGCGAGCAGCAGGTTGCCGAACCCGGTGATGGCGAGGCCGAGGCTGAGGATGCGGGCGGAGCTCAGATACCGGCCGAGGCGCCGGCCGATCTGCGGCAGGATCAGCATCGCCAGGGCGAAGGGCAGCATCGAGAGCCCGGCCGTGAGCGGGGCGCGGCCGAGCCCGTTCTGCAGATAGAGCGGCAGCAGGGTCGCCATCACCTGCGCCGTGGCGGCATAGGCGAACATCGCCAGCACCGCGCCGACGAAGCGCCGCGCCTGGAACAATTTCAAATCCAGCATCGGTTGCGCCTGCCGGGTTTCCACCATGAGGAAGACCGCGAAGGCGCAGATGCCGCCGGCGAAGCCGGCGAGGGACGGTGCCGAAAACAAGCCCTGCGCCTGGCTCTGGATGATGCCCCAGATGAGGCCGAACATGGCGGCGGCGAAGCTGAGAATGCCCGCCGGGTCAAGCCGCCGCGCCGCCGCGTCGCGCGATTCCGGCACCAGGCGCAGCACCGCCATGGCGAGGGCGGCGCAGATCGGCAGGTTGATGAAGAACGCCCAGCGCCAGCCCAGCGCGAAGGTGACGAGCCCCCCCAGGATCGGCGCCAGCACCATGGTCAGCCCCATCATCCCGCCCCAGATCGCCCAGGCACGGGCGCGCGCGCCCTCATCATGGAAGGCATGGCCGATGATGGCGAGCGCCGGGGCGAGCAGGAAGGCAGCGCCCACCCCCTGCGCGGCGCGCGCCAGATACAGCGCCGGGGCGCTGGGGGCGAGGCCGCAGAGCAGCGAGGCGAGCGCGAAGCCGGCAATGCCGCCAAGAAAGACGCGGCGCCGGCCGTAGCGGTCGGCGATCGCCCCGGCTGGCAGCAGCAGAGCTGCGAAGCACAGCACATAGATGCTGACCACCCATTGGATATCGGCGAAACCGGCATGCAGGCTGCGGGCGATGCTCGGCAGCACAATCGCCACGATGTTGGTGTCGAGCACCGTCATGGCGCAGCCGCAGCTGCCGGTGAGCAGCACGAAAAGTGGGTTTTGAGGGCGGTGCATGGCATGGTTCCGGTCGGTTAGGGGCAGAAAAGCCGCTTACGACGTTCATGTCATTGTTTTGTTTTTTGTATATTGTTAGTTTAAACCTAATAGTTGGCCCGGAGCCCCGATGGAATTGCGGCATCTGCGCTATTTTGTGGCGCTGGCGGAAACCCTGCATTTTACCCGCGCCGCCGAGCGGTTGGGCATTGCCGCGCCGACTTTGACTGTGCAGATCCAGGAGTTGGAGCGCCGCCTCGGCGCGCAGCTGTTTGCGCGCGGCACGCGGCAGGTGGCGCTGACCGGGGCAGGCGCGGTTTTTTTGGCCGAGGCGCGGGCGGTGCTGGCGCGGCTGGAGCAGGCGGAGAGCGCCGGCCGCCGGGCCGGGCGCGGCGAGGTCGGGCGGGTGGCGCTCGGCTATGTCGCCTCGGCGGTCTATGGCGGGGTGGTGCAGGCGCAGCTCGGCCGCTTCCGCGCCGCCTGGCCTGGCGTGCAGGTGACCGCGCGGGAAGTGCCGATGGGCGAGCTGCCGGAGCAGCTCGAGGCGGGGCAGCTCGATCTCGGCTTCGTGCGCCTGCCGATGGCTCTGCCGCGTGCGCTGCGGGCGCATGTACTGTTCGAGGATGTGTTTTGCGCGGCGCTGCCGGGCGATCATGTCCTGGCGACGGCGCGCGCGGTGCGGCCGCGGGAGCTGGCCGAGGCCGACTTCATCACGCCGGAGCAGATGGCGGGTACGCATGAGGTGGCGCGGCGTGGCGGGTTCGCGGCCAGGATTGTGGCAAGCCCGGGCGGCCTGGCCGCGGTGTTGATGCAGGTGTCCCTGGGCGCCGGGGTGGCGGTGGTGCCGTCGGTGCTGACCAGCGCGGTGCGGATCCCGAACGTGGTGTTCCGCCCGCTCGCCGGCGCGCCCATTACCTCCAAGGTGGCGGCGGTGTTTCGTACGAGTGAGGCGGCGCCGGCGGTGCAAAAACTGATCGCGCAGATCCGCGCCACGCCTTGTTTGCAGCTGCCGCAGGATGGGGGCGATTTTTCGGGGGCACGGCAGCCGGGCGGCCGTGATCGCGCCGATTTTGCCGGCACCTGGAAAAAATCTGCGGGTCCGGCTGACGTTTTTGGGTAGGGTCGGCCCGCGTCATGAAGAGCGCCCGCCGCGTCTCGGCGTCAGGAATGTCTGAGCGCAGGCCATCACCCGCGACCGGCCCAAAGTCAAAACAACAAGCATAACCGGAGAAAACCCATGGGGATGATCACCACCAAGGACGGAACGGAAATTTTTTATAAGGACTGGGGGCACGGCCAACCCCTGGTGTTCCATCACGGCTGGCCGCTGAGCGCCGATGACTGGGACGCGCAGATGCTGTTTTTTCTGGAAAAAGGTTATCGCGTGATCGCGCATGACCGGCGCGGGCATGGGCGCTCGTCCCAGACTGTGACGGGCAATGAGATGGACACCTATGCTGACGACGTGGCGGCGCTGGTCGCGGCGCTGGACCTGCAGGGTGCGGTGCATATCGGGCACTCAACGGGCGGCGGGGAGGTGGCGCGTTATCTCGGCCGGCATGGCACCGGCCGGACGGCGAAAGCGGTGCTGATCGGCGCGGTGCCGCCGGTCATGGTGCAGTCGGAGAAAAATCCCGTCGGGCTGCCGATCGCGGTGTTCGACGGGTTCCGTGCCCAGGTCGCCGCCAACCGGGCGCAGTTCTACAAGGACGTGCCGGTGCCGTTCTATGGCTATAACCGCGACGGCGCTTCGGTTTCCGAGGGGGTCATGCGCAACTGGTGGCGCCAGGGGATGATGGGGGGCATCAAGGCGCAATACGATTGCATCAAGGCGTTTTCAGAGACCGATTTCACCGCCGATCTGCAAAAAATTGAGGTTCCGGTGCTGGTGATGCATGGCGATGACGACCAGATCGTGCCGTTCGCGGATTCCGCGCCGCTCTCCGCCAAGCTGCTGAAGCAGGGCACGCTGAAAGTGTACAAGGGCTATCCGCACGGCATGTGCACGACACAGCCAGACGCGATCAACACGGATCTGCTGGCCTTTATTCAGGCGTGATGGTTTTGCGCCGTTGTTCGGCGGCGCAAAAATCCTCCGGCGTGTTGATGTTGAGGAACGGATCTTCCGGGCCGTCGAAGTTCACCTGGCGGGCCGGGCAGAGGTTGAGCGCGTCGCGGACCTTGTAGCTGCCGGGGGCGGCGAGATATTTTTGCAATGCCGGCAAAAGGCTGACCGGCCAGTGCGCGACCAGATGGTGCTGGCGCCCGTTATGGCAGGCGACGGCGGCGGCGGGGCTGAGCCTGGCGAGCAGGTTTGTGGGCGCAAACGGTGTGTCCACCGGCACGGTGAGCAGCGTGTCCGCGCCAATCTGCTCCGCCCAGGCGAGGCCGGCGGCCAGCCCGGCGAGCGGGCCCTTGGCGGCATGTTCCGGCGCGTCGGGCAGCATGGGCAGGTCGAGATGCGCGAAGCGGGCCGGGTCGCCATTGGCGCTGATCGCGATTCTTGGCGCCTGCGGCCTGAGGCGTTCGAGCAGGAGCGAAATAAGCGGTTGCCCGTCGAGGCGCAGAAAAGCCTTGTCGACATGGCCGAGGCGGCTGCCTTGGCCGCCGGCGAGGATCAAAGCGGCGGCGGTCATGGAGCCGGACTCCAGGATGGTGCTATGCGGCAGGGGGCGCAAAAAACCCTGGGGCGAACGACGGGGATCGAACCCGCGACAACCGGTACCACAAACCGGCGCTCTACCAACTGAGCTACGTCCGCCATCAGGGCTGGGTGCCTCGTACCGCTGTCAGCCGGTCGTCGTCAACGTCTGTGGTGCAAGCCAGCGTTCCAGACGGGTCACAGCCTCGTGCAAAACCTCCGGGCGCTTGCAAAAGGCGAAGCGGGCGTAGGTGGTCGGCGGGTTGTCGACATAGAAGGCGGAGACGGGAATGGCGGCCACGCCGGCCTGCTCGGTGAGGGTGCGGCAGAAGGCGACATCACCGCCGTGATCGCCGAGCGCGGAGAAATCGGCGGTGATGAAATAGCTGCCATCGGCGGGCAGGGTGCGGAAGCCGAGGCGGCGCAGCCCGGTCTCCAGAATGTCCCGGCGCTGCTGCAGCTCGTCGGCGAGGGAGGCGAAATAATCGTCGCTCTTGGCCAGGCCGATGGCGACGGCGCGCTGCAGATTGGGGGCGGAGGCGAAAGTGAGGTTCTGGTGCGCCTTGGCGACCAGGGTTGCCAGCGCCGGGCAGCCGGAGACGTAGCCGATCTTCCAGCCGGTGAGGGAGAAGGTTTTGCCGGCGCTGCCGATGCGTAAAGTGCATTCGGCCATGCCGGGCAGGGTCATCAGCGGGATATGCCGGGCGCCGCGGAACACCAGATGCTCGTAAACCTCGTCACAGACCGCATAGGCGTCGTGCTCGATCAGCAGCCGGCTGATGAACGACAATTCCTCCTGCGTGAACACCTTGCCGGTCGGGTTCATCGGCGAGTTCAGCAGCAGCAGCTTGGTGCGCGGCGAGAAGGCGGCTGCCAGCTCTGCCCGCGGCAGCGCCCAGTCCGGCGGGTTGAGGCGCACCAGCTTCGCGGTGGCGCCGAGCAGGGTCACCACCGGCAGATAGGTGTCGTAGAGCGGCTCGATCAGCACCACCTCATCGCCCGGGTTGAGCAGCGCCATCAGGCAGGCGGTGATCGCCTCTGTGGCACCCGAGGTGACGACGACGCCCGAGGCGGGGTCGATGTCGAGGCCGTAGAAGCGCTTATTGGCCGCGGCCACGGCGGAACGCAGCTCCGGCAGGCCGGTCAGCGGCGCGTACTGGTTGCGCTGGTCGCGCAAGGCGTCCACCGCCGCCTGCACCACATCGGCCGGACCGTCCGTGTCCGGAAAGCCCTGGCCGAGATTGATCGCGCCGTGCTGCTGCGCCAAAGCGGACATGATGGTGAAGATGGTCGTGCCGGTCTGTGCGAGCAGCGTGTTTGCTGGTTTCAACGTGGCGGGTCCTTAACCGAAAGGCTGATAAATTAAAGGGCAGCGGCGACGTGGGCAAGGCTGCTGAAATTTTAGGCAAATGCCGCCGCAGCCTGCGTCAGGGCGGACAATCTGAGCTGGCATCATTGCCTCCTTCCTGCTTTACCGGGAAATTGCGTTCTGGCACGGCGTATGCAAGGCAACCGGGGCCAGCCCTTTGGTTGGCGCGCGAACTAGCCGCGCAGGCCGCAGGACACAGAGGAGGGCGCCCGGTGTTTTTCGGGCGTGGACCAGATGAAGAAGATCGAAGCGATCATCAAACCGTTCAAGCTGGACGAAGTGAAAGAGGCGCTGCATGAGGTGGGCCTGCAAGGTATCACGGTCGTGGAGGCCAAGGGGTTTGGTCGCCAGAAGGGCCATACCGAGCTGTACCGCGGCGCCGAATACGTGGTGGATTTTCTGCCGAAAGTGAAGATCGAGGTGATCTGCGAGGATGCCGTGGTGGAACGCGCGGTCGAGGCGATCATGAACGCGGCGCGCACCGGGCGCATCGGCGACGGCAAGATTTTCATCTCGCCGGTCGAAGAGGCGATCCGCATCCGCACCGGCGAGAAGGGCGACGCGGCGATCTGATTTTTTACCCGGCGGTTCATGTGCGCCCCCGGCCATTGTGGCGGGGGGCATGCATGGCTAACATGCTGGGCTGCAGCTTCAGGAATTCGGCGCCGCGTGGTGTGGCGCCGTTGTGTTACGATTAACAGTTTGGGGATTAAGCATGGCGAAGAAGCCCGCTGAAGGCGCCGATGGCATCAGCAAGGTATTGGATCTGATCAAGGAGAACGGCGTCGAGTATGTCGACCTGCGCTTCACGGATCCGAAGGGCAAGTGGCAGCACACGGCGCAGCACGTGTCCACGGTCGACGAGGATTTGCTGCGCGACGGCTTCATGTTCGACGGTTCCTCGATCGCCGGCTGGAAGGCGATCAACGAGTTCGACATGATCCTGCAGCCGGACCTGGAGACGGCGGTGATGGACCCGTTCTCGGCCAAGCCGAGCCTGATCCTGTTCTGCGACATTATCGAACCCTCCACCGGCCAGGGCTATGCCCGTGACCCGCGCTCGACCGCGAAGAAGGTGGAAGCCTATCTGAAGGCGACCGGCCTGGGCGATTCCATCGTCGTTGGCGCGGAAGCCGAGTTCTTCATTTTCGACTCCGTGAAGTTCGGCACCGGCGGCAATTTCGGCACCTACCAGCTGGATTTCATCGAGGGCCCGGGCTCGTCGATGAAGGATTATCCGGAAGGCAATATGGGCCATCGTCCGTCCGTGAAGGGCGGCTATTTCCCGGTTCCGCCGGTGGATGGCGATTCCGACCTGCGCGCGGAAATGCTCTCCGCGATGGGCGAGATGGGCCTGCCGATCGAGAAGCATCACCATGAGGTGGCGCAGAGCCAGCACGAACTGGGAACCCGGTTCAACACGCTGACGAAGATGGCCGACCAGATGCAGATCTATAAGTACTGCGTCCACAACGTCGCGCATTCCTACGGCAAGACCGCGACCTTCATGCCGAAGCCGATCTATGGCGATAACGGCTCGGGCATGCATACCCACCAGTCGATCTGGAAGAACGGCAAGCCGCTCTTCGCCGGCAATGGCTATGCGGACCTGTCCGAGATGTGCCTGTACTTCATCGGCGGCATCATCAAGCACGCCAAGGCGATCAACGCCTTCACCAACCCCTCGACCAACAGCTACAAGCGGTTGATCCCCGGGTTCGAGGCGCCGGTGCTGCTGGCTTACTCCGCGCGTAACCGCTCGGCCTCCTGCCGCATTCCGTACACGACCAGCCCGAAGGCCAAGCGCGTGGAAGTGCGCTTCCCCGACCCGACCGCCAACCCGTATCTCGGCTTTGCCGCGATCGCGATGGCCGGCCTCGACGGCATCAAGAACAAGATCCATCCGGGCGACCCGATGGACAAGGACCTGTACGACCTGCCGCCGGAAGAGCTGAAGGGCATCCCGACGGTCTGCGGCTCGCTCCGCGAGGCGCTGCAGGCCCTGGAAGCCGATCACGAGTTCCTGCTGGCCGGCGACGTGTTCAGCAAGGAGCAGATCGAGAGCTATATCGAGCTCAAGTGGAAGGACGTGTATCGTTTCGAGCACACGCCGCACCCGGTCGAGTTCGAGATGTACTACTCGGCCTAATCCGCCGCAGCGACCAGGAAACGGGGGCGCAAGCCCCCGTTTTTTGTTGGAAGAAAGGCCTACTTTTTGTGAACAAAAAGTAGCAAAAAAACTTTGCTAAATTGGGCCGTGCTGGTGTCGCTGCCACCGGCCCAGTTTA
Source organism: uncultured Pseudomonadota bacterium (assembly GCA_963780465.1). Lineage (GTDB taxonomy): Bacteria > Pseudomonadota > Alphaproteobacteria > Acetobacterales > Acetobacteraceae > Acidocella. Next base: position 49,807 of record CAWACI010000011.1, on the reverse strand, counting down.
GCAAAAGTTTTTTGCGCCGCTTTTTTTTCAAAAAAGCGGCTTCTTATCTCCGGAAATAGCTTTGGCTTGCCCCGGTGAAGAAACCGGCCTATATAGAAGTCAAAAGAAAACCCGTTTTTTGCAGGGTGGCCCTAATCGGCCGCCTTTTTTATTGGAATTTTGCACCGTAGTGACTGAGAACCGCCCGACCCATACCGGCCTTGAAGGCCGCATCGCCGAGATCATCGTCGGACCGCTGGAGGCCCAGGGGTATGAGCTTGTGCGCGTGCAGGTGATGGGCACGGAGACCCCGACCGTGCAGATCATGGCCGACCGCGCGGATGACGCGCCGTTCACGGTGGATGACTGCACCGCCGTCAGCCACCTGCTCTCCGCGGTGCTGGACGTTGAAGATCCGATTGATTCCGCCTGGACGCTGGAAGTGAGCTCGGCCGGGATCGACCGGCCACTGACGCGGACCAAGGATTATGTGCGCTATGCCGGGTTCGATGCGCGGATCGAGCTGCTGTTCCCCGGCCCTGGCGGGCGCAAGCGTTTCACCGGCAAGCTGGTCGGCGCCGATGCCGAGGCCGCCCGCCTGAAGCTGGAAAACGGCGAGGAGGTGGAGCTGAAGCGCGCCGATATCCGCAAGGCCAAGCTGGTGCTCACCGACGCGCTGATCGAGTTCACAACCAAGCCGACTTTGACAAACTAACCCTTGAGGACCCATCCCATGGATACCGCCGTCAATCGCCCGGAATTGCTGCTCGTCGCCGATGCCGTGGCGCGTGAGAAACAGATCGAGCGCGACGATGTGCTGGAGGCCATGGAGCAGGCGATCCAGAAGGCGGGACGCGCCAAATACGGGCACGAGAAGGACATTCGCGCCACCATCGACCGCAAGACCGGCGATGTGCGGCTCTCCCGCTGGACCGAGATCGTCGAGACCGTGGAGAACGAGGAGACGCAGATCCCGGTCAGCATCTCCAAGCGTTTCGCGCCCGAGAAAGAGGTGGGCGATTTTATCGTCGACCCGCTGCCGCCGATCGATTTCGGCCGCATCGCGGCGCAGACCGCCAAGCAGGTGATCGTGCAGCGCGTGCGCGAATATGAGCGCAGCAAGCAGTACAACGAGTTCAAGGACCGCGTCGGCGAGATCATCAACGGCGTGGTGAAGCGGACCGAATACGGCAACCTGATGGTCGATCTCGGCCGCGCCGAGGCCCTGCTGCGCCGCGACGAGACCATCCCGCGCGAGAATTTGCGCAATGGCGACCGCGTGCGCGCGTTCATCTACGACGTGCGCGAGGAGCAGCGCGGGCCGCAGATCTTCCTCTCCCGCACGCATCCTGGCTTTCTGGCCAAGCTGTTCGCGCAGGAAGTGCCGGAAATTTATGACGGCATCATCGAGATCAAGGCGGTGTCCCGCGATCCTGGCTCACGCGCGAAAATGGCGGTGATCTCGCGCGATCAGTCGATCGACCCGGTCGGCGCCTGCGTCGGCATGCGCGGCTCGCGCGTGCAGGCCGTGGTCGCGGAATTGCAGGGCGAGAAAATCGACATCATTCCCTGGTCGCCGAATGTCGCCACCTTCGTGGTGAACGCGCTGGCGCCGGCGGAAGTTTCCAAAGTGGTGATGGATGAGGAAGCCGGGCGCGTGGAAGTCGTGGTGCCCGATACGCAGCTTTCGCTCGCCATCGGCCGGCGCGGGCAGAATGTGCGCCTGGCCTCGCAGCTGACGCGCTGGGATATCGACATTCTCACCGAGGCCGAGGAAAGCGAGCGTCGCCAGGAGGAGTTCCGCCGCAAGACCGGGCTATTCGTGGGCGGGCTCGATGTGGACGACATGATCGCCGGCCTGCTGGTGCAGGAAGGTTTCGAGACGGTCGAGGATCTGGCGGTGACGCCGGAGGAGGAGCTGGCTTCGATCGAAGGGTTCGACGAGAATGTCGCCGCCGAGCTGAAGCGCCGCGCCGAGACGTTTTTGGCCCGCCAGGCCACCGAGCAGGAGGAGCGCCGCCTCGCCCTCGGCGTGACCGACGAGCTCGCCGCGATCGAGGCGCTGAGCGCCAAGGACCTGATTGCGCTGGGCGAGAAGGGCGTGAAGACGCTGGACGATCTGGCCGATCTCGCCGGCGACGAGCTGGTGGAGATCCTCGGGGCCGAGGTGATGAACGAGGAAGCGGCGAACGAGATCATCATGGCGGCGCGCGCTCATTGGTTCGAGGGAGACGGCGACGCAGCCTGAATTTGAGATCACCGATCCGATCGAGATCGAGCCGGAGCGCGGGCCGCTCCGGCGTTGTCTGGTGCGGCGCGAACAGGCGTCGCGCGAGGCGATGCTGCGTTTTGTTGTCGGGCCGGAGCAGAATTTGGTTTTCGATGTCGGCGCAACCCTGCCCGGACGTGGTCTATGGTTGAGTGCGTCCGGCGATGTGATAGAGATGAGTTCACAAGCGGGGGGTGTTTTCCCGGGCCGCGAAGCAGATGGTGATCGTGCCGAAGGATTTGCGCGGTCAGGTCGAGGCAGCACTGAGGCAACGGATTTTCGAGTTGGCGGGGCTGGCGCGGCGAAGCGGTGCGGCGATCTCCGGTTTTGAGAAAGCGCGTGAATGGCTGGTTTCCGGAAAAGCCGGGCTGGTGATGCAGGCGCTGGATGGTAGTATAGAAGAGCGGGCGCGGTTTATCGGCGGCCGCGATGTTCCCGTGGTGACGGTTTTCACCGCTGCCCGGCTGGGACAGGTTTTTGGCCGGGACCATGCCGTACATGCCGTGATCGCGGCGGGCCGGCTGGCGGAAAAGATACAAATAGAGGCTTTGCGGCTCGCAGGTGTTGCGGGCGGAAGCCCAAGCGGGCAGTAACGCCCAATACGACCGGGGACCGCCGGTCAGACGAGTGGATGGACCGAATTAAGCATGAGCGACGGCAACGACCAGACTGAAACCAAAGGCAGGCTCTCCCTGCGCCCAGCAACGCGCAGCGATGCGGGACATACTGTCGATGCCGGATCCGTGCGGCAAAGCTTTTCGCATGGGCGGTCGAAAGTGGTGCAGGTCGAGGTGCGCAAGAAGCGTGGCCTGGGCCCCGGCCCGGCGCCTTCCGCGCCGGCTCCGGCTGCGCCCACGCCGTCTCTGTCGCTGAAAACGCCGGCCGAGCGGCCCGCGGCACCGCCGCAGAACAACGCCCCGGCACGGCCGCGCCCGATTGCCGGCGGCCGCGCTTTGACCGCCGCGGAAATCGCGACGCGCCAGCGCGTGCTGAACGAGCAGCGCCTGGCCGCGCAGCTGGAAGCCCAGCGCGAGGCGGAGCGCCGCGAGCAGGAGAAGATCTCCATCCTTTCCGCCGCCGAGGAGGCCCGCCGCCGCGAGGAAGAAGCCGCGCAGCGCGCTGCCGAGGAGGAAGCTGCAGCCGCAGCCGCCGCGGCGGCTGCGCCCGAGCCCGAGCCGGTGAGCGCCGCGCCTGAAGCCGCCCCGGCCACGCCGGTGGTGGCGAAAGCCCCGGCAGCACCTGTCGCCAAGGCCCCGGGCACGCCCGGCACCGCGGTGAAACCCCCGGCTGCCAAGGCCCCTGGCGCGCCCGGTGCGGCGCGCGAGACGCTGCAGCTGAAGCCGGCCCGCCCTGGCGCCCGCCCGGAAGAAGAAGACGAGGCGCCGCGCGGCGTGCGCCGCCCCAGCGTCGGCCCCGCGCCGAAGCGCGGCGTGCCGGTGCCGCCCCCGAAGAAGATCGGCGACGATCGCCGCCGCGCCGGCCGTATCGACGTGCAGGCCGCGATCGAGGGCGAGGACGAGAAGGTGCGTTCGCTCGCCTCGGTGCGCCGCCAGCGTGAGCGCGAGCGCCGCCAGGCCGAGCTGGAGCTGCTGCGCGCCGACGGCGTGAAAGTGGTGCGCGAGGTGATCCTGCCGGAGACCATCACCGTGCAGGAGCTGGCCAACCGTATGGCCGCGCGCGGCAACGAGGTGGTGAAGACGCTGATGAAGATGGGCGTGATGGCGACCATCACCCAGGCGATCGACGCCGACACCGCGGAGCTGGTGATTGCGGAATTCGGCCACCGCGCCCGCCGCGTGTCGGATTCCGATGTCGAGCTTGGCCTGGAAGGCGAGAGCGACACCGAGTCCAACCTGAAGCTGCGGCCGCCGGTGGTGACGATCATGGGCCATGTCGACCATGGCAAGACCAGCCTGCTGGACGCGCTGCGCCACACCGATGTGGCGGCGGGCGAGGCCGGTGGCATCACCCAGCATATCGGCGCCTATCAGGTGAAGCTGCCTTCGGGCGCGCAGATCACCTTCCTCGACACGCCGGGCCACGAGGCGTTCACCGCCATGCGCGCCCGCGGCGCCGGGGTGACCGATATCGTCGTGCTGGTGGTGGCGGCTGATGACGGCGTGATGCCGCAGACCATCGAGGCGATCAAACACGCCAAGGCGGCGAACGTGCCGCTGATCGTGGCGGTGAACAAGATCGACCGGCCGGGCGCCAACCCGAACCGCGTGCGCCAGGAATTGCTGCAGCACGAGATTGTGGTCGAGGAGATGGGCGGCGAGACCCAGGATGTGGAAGTCTCGGCACTGAAGAAGACCGGGCTGGACAAGCTTGAAGAAGCGATTTTGCTGCAGGCCGAAGTGCTGGAGCTGCGCGCCAACCCGAACCGTTCGGCCGAGGGTGCGGTGATCGAAAGCCGGCTGGACCGCGGCCGTGGCCCGGTGGCGACCGTGCTGGTGCAGAAGGGCACGCTGCATGCGGGCGACATCGTTGTCGCCGGCGCGCAATGGGGCCGCGTGCGCGCCATGCAGGACGACAAGGGCAAGGCGGTGAAGGAAGCCGTGCCCTCCACCCCGGTGGAGATCCTCGGCCTGTCCGCAGCCCCCACCGCGGGCGAGCCGTTTGTGGTGGTCGAGAGCGACGTGCGGGCGCGCGAGATTGTCGAGTATCGCCAGCAGAAGCTGCGCGAGCGCCAGGCGGCGGCGCAGACCGCCGGCCGCGGCACGCTGGAAGAGATGCTGGCCCGCATCCAGGCCGGCGCGCAGAAGGAAGTGGCCGTCGTCATCAAGGCCGACGTGCAGGGTTCGGCCGAGGCGATCGGCGTGACGGTGGTCAAGATCGGCAACGAGGAGGTGCGCGTGCGCGTGCTGTATTCGGGCGTCGGCCAGATCACCGAGAGCGACGTGCAGCTGGCGAAGGCCTCTGACGCGATTGTGATCGGCTTCAACGTCCGCGCCAATGCGCAAGCGCGCGAGCTGGCGCATCGCGACGGTGTGGATATCCGCTACTACTCGATCATCTACGAGGTGGCGGACGACATCGAGAAGCTGGTCAAGGGCAAGCTCGCCCCGGTGCATCGCGAGAAGTTCCTGGGTTATGCGGAGATCCGCCAGGTGTTCAACATCACCAAGACCGGCAAGGTCGCGGGGTGCTATATCACCGAGGGCCTGGTCAAGCGCGGCGCCGGCGTGCGCCTGCTGCGCGACAACGTGGTGATCCACCAGGGCGACCTGTCGCAGCTCAAGCGCTTCAAGGACGATGTGAAGGAAGTGGCGCGCGGCTATGAATGCGGCCTGTCCTTCGCCGGGTTCCAGGATCTGCAGGTCGGCGACGTGGTGGAATGCTATGAAACCGAAATCGTCGCGCCCTAACCCGACGGGGCCGAGCCAGCGGCAGCTCCGCGTCGGCGAGGAAATCCGGCACGCGCTGGCGGAGATCCTGCTGCGCACGGAGTTCCACGACGCGGCGCTGGCGCGGGCGCATCTGACGATCTCCGAAGTTCGGATGTCGCCGGACCTTAAGCACGCGCTGGTGTTCGTCACGCAGCTCGGCAACCAGGATGTGCGGCCGCTGCTGCCGGCGCTGGCGCGGGTCTCGCCGTTCCTGCGCTCGCAGCTGGCGCCGAAACTCGGGCTGCGGGTGACGCCGGACCTGAAATTCATGCCGGACGAGGCGCTGGACGAGGCAACCAAGATCAACCGGTTGCTGCACCGGCCGGAAGTGGCGCGGGACCTCGGCCCGGCGGCGGACGACAAGACGCCGGACCGCTAGAGGTTCAGGCAGATCATGTCGAAGCAAAAAGGAAGGCTTCTTTTTTGAAAAAAGAAGTTTTCTGCTCCGTTGGAGCCATGCTGGTTTCAGCACCACAATCCCAGTCACGCAAAAATTTTTGCGCCGCTTTTTAAAAAAGCGGCTGCTTGCCTTTTGTTGCTCGCAGCGTGGCGTAGCGTGACGGAACGTCTCGCCCCGACCGACCAGGGCATCGCGCAGGCGGCGCGGCTGCTTGCCGCGGGCGAACTGGTCGCCTTCGGCACCGAGACGGTTTACGGGCTCGGCGCCGACGCCACCAATGCCACGGCGGTGGCGGCGATTTTCGCGGCCAAGGGGCGGCCGCATTTCAACCCGCTCATTTGCCATTATGCCAGCACCGAGGCGGCTTTCGCGCATGTCGAGGCGAATGACGCGGCGCGGCGCCTGGCGGCGCTGTTCTGGCCCGGCCCGCTGACCATGGTGCTGAAGCGCCGGGCTTCCTGCCCGGTGGCGCTGTTGGCGGGGGCGGGGCTGGAGACGCTGGCGGTGCGGGTGCCGGCGCATCCCGTGGCAGCACAGCTTTTGCGGGAGATTGGCCGGCCGGTGGCCGCCCCTTCGGCCAACCGCTCCGGGCAGATCAGCCCAACCACGGCGGCGCATGTGCTGGCCGGGTTGCAGGGGCGGATCGCCGCGGTGGTCGATTGCGGCCCATGTGGTGTCGGGGTGGAATTCGACGGTGCTCGATCTTTCCACCGGCGTGCCGGTCCTGCTGCGGCCGGGCGGGGTGCCGCTGGAAGCGCTGGAAGCGGCGATCGGGCCGGTGCAGCGCGGCGCGCCGATCGCCGCCAGCCACACGCTGCGCTCGCCGGGAATGCTGCTCTCGCATTACGCGCCGGGTCTGCCGGTGCGGTTATGCGCGGAGAGTGTGGCAGAGGACGAGGCGCTGCTCGCCTTCGGGCCGCCACTGGCCGGGGCAAGGCTGCTGTTCCAGCTCTCGGAGAGCAAGAACCTGGCCGAGGCGGCGGCAAATCTGTTCGAGGGGCTGCATTGGCTGGACGCGCAGGCGCAGGGTCTGGGGCTGGCGCGCATCGCCGTGATGGCGGTGCCCGAGACAGGGCTGGGCCTGGCCATCAACGACCGGCTGAGCCGCGCCGCCGCGCCAAGGGAGTGAGCGGAGAAGCGCTTCTTTTTGTGAACAAAAAGAAGCAAAAAAACTTTTCTCCTCTGGGCCGTACTGGTTTCAACGGCACGGGCCCAGAGGAATCAAAGTTTTTGCGCCGCTTTTTTCAAAAAGCGGCTGCTTGCCTGTCTTTCAAAACGAATCCGGGGGCGCGCGGCCCCCGGGGCAGGCTCAGACTGGCGTCTGATATTACTCCGCCGGATGTGCCGCCGCTGCCAAACGGACGGTGGGAACACCGACTGGCAGCAGGGTACGGCCGTGCGCTTCGTTGATGATCTCCGCCGCCGCCAGATAGAAAGCGAGCAATGCGGTGATCAGCCCGCCATACCCGCCCAGCGTGGTGAGCGCCGGGGCGCCCAGCAGCGGCGCCAGGCCGAGCAGGAAGAAGGTCACCCACAGCGCGAGGAAGATTAAGAACACTGCACGGTTGAGGGCGAAGCTGGCGAGCCACATGGCGAAGGTGAAAGCGCCCCAGGCCAGGAGGTACCAGCCGACCGCGGCGGCGGGAACGCCGACGTCGAAGAATTTCACGAACAGCGCGAAGCTCCACCAGAAGGCGCCGTAACTGCAGAAGGCGATGAATCCGAAGCTGTTGCCCTTGGCCATTTCCATCAGCCCGGCGGCGAACTGGGCGGTGCCGCCGAAGGCGATGGCCATGGCGAGCACGATGGGCACGGTGGTGGCGGGCAGCCAGCCGGCATTGACCATGCTGAGCAGCCAGGTCGTGAGGGCGAAGCCGAACAGCCCAAGCGGGGCCGGGTTAGCGAGTTTCATATTGTCCTCCGGTTCTTTCAGACGATTCATCACGGCCATGGGGGACCGCTGTCGTTCGATTTTGTATTTGGCCGGTTTATTCCGAGCGGTTTTGTTCTAAGCCGTGAGCGGGGGAGGATCCTTGATTAAGATCACGCCCGTGCCTTAATTATCGCAAATTTTTTAAATTCAGTAAATGGATTTGAAAACGTATTGAGTTTTTGGCAATTGCCTGGGGGGGGGGCGCCGCCGGACCGGCGGCGCCACGAAAATGTTACAGGATGACCGGGCTCTGCGCGCCGTCCATGCTCACGGTGACGCCGGTAATGTAGCTGGCCTTCTCCGACACCAGGAACAAAGTGGCGTTGGCGATGTCCTCAGGCGAGGCCATGCGGCCCATCGGGATGCGGCTGATGGCCTCCGCTTTTGCCTGCCCGATGCTGATATTCTCCAGCCTGGCGGTGGATTGGAACCCCTCGGTGACGCGGCCGGTCTCGGTGAGGCCGGGGTTCAGCCCGGCGACGCGCACGCCGCGCGCGGCATAAGCATGGCCGAGCCCGGCGGTGGCCAGCATCAGCGCGGCATTGGCCGCACCGCCGGCGATGTGCACCGCGGCGGCGACCTTGCCGCCATTGCCGATGATGTTGACGATCACCCCGCTGCCGCGCGCCGCCATCAGCTTGATCACCGGGTCGATGACATGGATGTAGCTGAAATATTTGGCGTCCATGGCGGCGTGCCAGGCGGCAGGCGTCAGCTCGTCCGGCGGCGTGCGCTTTGCGGCGCCGGCGCTGTTGACCAGGATGTCGAGCGGGCCGAGCTGGGCCTCGGCCTGCTCGACTAGCCGGGCGGCCTGGGCCGCGTCGGTCAGGTCGGCGGCGAAGCCGATGGCGCCGGGCAGCTCGGCCAGGGCGTTGTCGATATTCTCCTGGCTGCGCGAGCAGATGGCGACGCGCACGCCTTCTTCCAGAAGAGCCTTGGCGCAGGCCAAGCCGATGCCCTTGGAACCGCCGGTGACGAGGGCGGTTTTACCGTTAAGTCCGAGATTCATGTGGCCTCAGGCGTTGGTGGTGATGGTGGATTCGATGCCGAGCAGGATGGTCTGCAGGGCGGCGACCAGCTCGTCCATCATCGCATCCGTGTGCTTCGGCCCGGGGGTGAAGCGCAGCCGCTCGGTGCCCTGGGCGACCGTGGGGTAGTTGATCGGCGTCGCGTACATGCCGAATTCGCGGATCAGGCGCATCGAGACCTCGGTGGCCTTGGCGGCATTGCCGATCATCAGCGGCACGATATGGCTGCTGCTCTCCATCACCGGCAGGCCGGCGGCTTTGAACTTGGCCTTCAACGTCTCGGCGCGGTTGAACAGAAGCTCGCGGCGGGCATTGTCGGCCTTCAGGATGCGGATCGCGGCCAGGGCGGCGGCCACCGTGGGGGGCGGCAGAGCGGTGGTGAAGATGAAGCCGGCGGCGACCGAGCGGATATAGTCGAGCACCTTGAAATCGCCGGTGATGTAGCCGCCATGGCAGCCATAGGCCTTGGCCAGGGTGCCCTCGATGATGGTGATGCGGTGCGCGACGCCGTCACGCTCCGAGACGCCGCCGCCATGCGCGCCGTACATACCGACCGCATGCACCTCGTCGAGATAGGTGAGGGCGTTGTACTTGTCCGCGAGATCGCAGATTTCCGTGAGCGGGGCGATATCGCCGTCCATGGAATAGACGCTCTCGAAGACGATCAGTTTCGGCGCGTCGGCAGGGGCTGCGGCGAGCAGGCGCTCCAGATCCGCCATGTCGTTATGCTTGAAGATATGCACCGTGGCGGTCTTGCCGCCCTTGATGCCGACGATCATGGAGTTGTGGTTCTGCGCGTCGGAGAACACGTGCCAGTCGGGCAGGGAGTTGAGGATCGCGGTGAGCGAGGCCTGGTTGGAGACGTAGCCGGAGGTGAAGAGCAGCGCCGCATCCTTGCCGTGCAGGTCGGCCAGCTCTTCTTCGAGCGCCACGTGGAGCGGTGACGAGCCGGCGATGTTGCGGGTGCCGCCGGCGCCGGCACCATTGCGGCGCGCGGCCTCGGCGGTGGCTTCGATGACAAGCGGGTCGGTGCCCATGGCGAGGTAGTCGTTCGCCGACCAGACCAGGATGTCCCGGGTCTTGCCCTCCATGGTGACGGAATAATAGGGGAATCGGTCGACGAGCTTCTCCAGCGCCACGAAGCGCCGGTAGCGCCCCTGGGCCGAGATTTCGGCTAAAGCTTCGTCACATTTGGCGAGAAATTTGTGCATGACCAACCGCTATACAGGCTGGTTAGAGCCTGACGGTCTGCGGATTACCGCCCGATGAAGCGACGGTAGAAAACAGGCGCCCTGCACTAACATGTTGAACCGACGATGGATTCTTAGCAAAGGCACAGGCAAACCAGGCAGTTTCAAAGGATCCGCCGAGAGCAAAGCGCCCGGCGGCGGCACAAGTCAATGATTTTGGACAATGGCAGGCATGAGCACCGTAGGGGTGGCGCTATGCTGCATTGTACCTAGAGCGTGATTGGTTTCGGACAACGCGTCTCCAAGCAAAGAGGAAGGCTGCTTTTTGTAAACAAAAAGACGCAAAAAAACTCTTCTACTCCCGGGCCGTGCGGGTCTCAGCGCCACGGGCCCAGCCCAACCAAAAGTTTTTTGCGCCGCTTTTTTTCAAAAAAGCGGCTGCTTTTCTGTATCGCCTGGATGAGCGGCGCCTACACCTTGCCGCCGACATAGGTGCGCAGGCTCTCGACCTCGTGCTCGCTCTGGTCGATGCGGGCTTTCACCACGTCGCCGATGCTGACGACGCCGGCGAGGCGGCCATTCTCGATCACCGGCAGATGACGGAAATGCCCGTCGGTCATAATTTCCATCGCCCGGGCCACGGTGGTGGCGGCGGTGGCGGTGGTCGGGTGCGGGGTCATCAGCTGTGCCGCGCTCATGGCGAAGGTGTCCCCGGCGCGGCCGGCCAGGCAGCGGACGATGTCGCGCTCGCTGAGGATGCCAACCAGTTCGCCCCCGGCGGTGACGACCAGCACGGCGCCGATCTGTTTTTCCGCCAGCACGGCAATGACGCCGCTGACTGTCATTTCCGGCGGCACCGCCACGAAACCCGGAGCCTTGTTGGCCAGGATCGCTTTCACGGTCATGTCGTTATCCTCCTGATTTTTCGCTTACGGCCAGTATGAAAGGAATGCCGGGGACGTGGCAAATCTTTTCTCGCAGGAAATTTTTAAAGTTTTCGTGTATTTCAGGATGTTTACAGTTGTGTTGAAATCGTCAGGTGGCGCGCTGCAGGTTTGTTGATGGAATTGATTTTCCAGCCGAAACAATGAGAGCGCGATAGGTTTTGGCCAGGTCATGTCGAAGTGCTTCTTTTTTGAAAAAAAGAAGCAAAAAACTTTTGCTAAGCTGGGCCGTGCTGGTTGTCGCGCCACAGGCACCAAAGGCGCAAAAGTTTTTGCGCCGCTTTTTTCAAAAAGCGGCTGGTTTCCTGTTACTCCTGAAGCCGATCAGGACCGTTTTTCCGCGAGTGCCGCGTAGAGGTCGGGGCGGCGGTCGGCGAGCAGGGGGTCGGCCTTGCGCACGGCGGCGTGGTGCGCCGGATCGGTGCTGGCGTAGAGCATTTCCTCACCCGGCCCGGCCATGGCGAGCACTGTGCCGTCGGGGCCGCAGATGCTGGACTGGCCGATATAGTCTAGCCCGTCCGCCTGGCCGGAATGGTTGGCGTAAGCGAGATAGACCTGGTTTTCATAGGCGCGGGCCGGGATCACGTGGCGGGCCACCTGCTCGTAGGGCTGCATCTGCGCGGTCGGCACGAGGATGATGTCGGCGCCGGACAGGGCCAGGCGGCGGGCCGGTTCGGGGAATTCGATGTCGTAGCAGATCAGCAGGCCGAGCTTGGCGCCGCCGATGGTCGCGACCGGAAAACTGTCGCCGGCAAGGCTGAACATGTTGCGGTCGATCTCACCGAACAGGTGGGTTTTGCGGTAGTTGAGCAGGATCGTGCCGGTGGCGTCGATCAGCACGGCGGCGTTGGCGATATCGTCGCCGACCCGTTCCGGGTAGCCGAAGGCCAGGGCCATGCCGAAGGTCCGGGCGATTTTGCAGGCCGGAGCGAGGCCGGCCTGCGTGACCGCGAGCCGGCGCGCGCTGTCCCGGCCGATATTGTAGCCGGAGAGGTACATTTCCGGCATCAGCAGCAATCTGGCGCCGTTGGATCTGGCTTCGCTGGCCTTGGCCTCCATCAGTGTGAAGGCAGCGGCAGGATTTTCGATATGACCGGGACCCTGATACAGAGCGAGCTTCATGCCGCTAGGTTAGGGTTAAAATCCTGTCATTGGGAAGTGTCATTTTTATGGCGTTACGAGCTGCTGGGCTCAGACGTTGAAGCGGAACAACAGCACGTCGCCATCCTTCACCAGGTAGTCCCGGCCCTCGATGCGCAGCTTGCCGGCCTCGCGGGCGCCGGCCTCGCCCTTATAGGCGACGTAATCCTCATAGGCCGTGGTTTCGCAGGCGATGAAGCCGCGCTCGAAATCGCCATGGATGACGCCGGCCGCCCCCGGGGCCTTGGTGCCGTTGACGATGGTCCAGGCGCGCGTTTCCTTCGGGCCGACGGTGAAATAGGTGATCAGGCCGAGCAGCGAATAACCGGCGCGGATGACGCGGTCGAGGCCGCTATCGTCGAGGCCGAGATCGGCGAGGAAGCCGGCACGGTCCTCCTCGGGGAGCTGGCTGACCTCGGCCTCGATGGCGGCGGAGACGACAACATGGGCGGCACCTTGTGCCTTGGCCATGGCGGCGACGCGCTCGGACTGGGCGTTGCCGGTGGCGGCGGAGGCCTCCTCGACATTGCACACATAAAGCACCGGCTTGGCGGTGAGCAGGTTGAGGCGCTTGGCCGCCTCGGCATCGGCCGGGGCGATCGCGGTGCGGGCCGGCTTGCCTGCTTCCAGCGCCGCCAAAATCGGCTCCATCAGCGCCACATCGGCGGCGGCGTTGCGGTCGTTGCCCTTGGCCTTTTTCTGCAGAGCGGGCAGGCGCTTCTGCAGGCTCTCCAGATCGGCCAGCATCAGCTCGGTCTCCACCGTATCGGCGTCGCGGACCGGGTCGATATTGCCCTCGACATGGGTGATGTCGTCATCCTCGAAGCAGCGCAGCACATGCACGATGGCGTCCACCTCGCGGATGTTGGCGAGGAACTGGTTGCCGAGCCCCTCGCCCTTGGAGGCGCCGCGCACCAGGCCGGCGATGTCGACGAATTCCAGGCTGGTCGGGACCACCTTCACGGATTTGCCGATCGCGGCAAGCGTGTCCATGCGCTTGTCCGGCACGGCGACGCGGCCGACATTCGGCTCGATGGTACAAAAAGGGTAGTTCGCGGCTTGCGCGGCCACCGTGGCGGTGAGCGCGTTGAACAGGGTGGATTTGCCGACATTCGGCAGGCCGACGATACCGCAGTTAAAGCCCATTTTTCTGGTCCCCTGTACGCAGAGCGATTTTGGTCATGAAATCTTCCGGTTTGCCCGCAGCGAGCAGGCCGGCCTCGTCGGCCACGGCGTCCAGGCAGGGCAACAGCCAGTCCATGTCGGCCTTGGCGAAGTCGCCCAGCACATGGCCGGTGACGCGGTCCTTATGGCCGGGATGGCCGATGCCCAGCCGCACGCGCCAGTAATCCGGCGTGCCCAGGCGCTGGTCGGTGCTGCGCAGTCCGTTATGGCCGGCAGCACCACCGCCGCGCTTCACGCGGATTTTTCCCGGGGCGAGGTCGAGCTCGTCGTGGAACAGCGTGATGTCGACGGGCGGAATTTTGTAGAAAGCGGCGGCGGCCTGCACGGCTTCGCCGGAGAGGTTCATATAGGTCATCGGCTTCAGCAGCAGGATTTTTTGTCCCGCGACCTGGCCTTCGGCGGCGAGGCCTTTAAAGCGCTGCCGCCATGGCGCGAAACCATGGCGGCGGGCGATCACATCAACGGCCATGAAGCCGATATTGTGGCGGTGCCGCGCCATGCCTGGCTCCGGGTTACCAAGCCCGACCCATAACAGCATGGCGCGACGAAGACGTTATTTCTTCTTGGCCGCTGCCTTGCCCTTGGCCGGGGCGGCAGCAGCGGCAGCCGCGGCAGCTTCTTCGGCCAGAGCCTCGGCCGAGACGGTCGGCGGGGCAACGGTGGCGATGACGAAGTCGCGGTCAAGGATGGTCGGACGGGCATCGCCGGTGCCGATCAGGTCGGTCCAGCGGATGTTGTCGTTGATGTCCAGCGCGCCGAGATCGGCCTCGAACTTCTCCGGAATGTTGTCCGGGTCGCAGGCGACTTCCACGGTGTGGCGCACGACGTTGAGCACGCCGCCGCGCTTGATGCCGGGGCTGGTGGTGTCGTTGAGGAACACCACGGCGACTGAGACGCGCACGCGCTCACCGGCGGCGAGGCGCTGGAAGTCCACATGCTCGGGCTGGTCGGTGACCGGGTGGAACTGCACGTCGCGCATCAGCGCGCGGGTCTTCTGGCCGTCGGCCTGAATTTCATAAAGACGCGAACGCCAGCCGCCGCGCTTCAGCTCGCGCATGATCACGCGCGGGTCGAGGGCGATCAGGGTCGGTTCCTGCTTGGCGCCGTAGATTACCGCAGGCACTTTGCCTGCACGCCTCGTCGCCCGCGCCACCCCCTTGCCGGCACGCGAACGCGACTCAGCTTCGATGAGTTCGAAATTGGCCATGTATACGCTCCTATAAACAACAAAAGCCGGCCTCCAGGGGTGCCGGCGCGCGCGGTGTAGCGGATTTGCGAGGAAAGGCCAAGGGGCTTGGCTTGTCGCGCCAGAAATCCAAGGGAAGAAAGGCTACTTTTTGTGAACAAAAAGTAGCAAAAAAACTTTACTAATCTGGGCCGTGCTTGTTCGAGCGCCTGGGGCCTAAAGGAGCAAAAGTTTTTGCGCCGCTTTTTTCAAAAAGCGGCCACTTTCTTCTCTATAGAATCACCAGATCATCCCGGTGAATAACCTCATCCCGACCGCGGAATCCCAGGAGGGATTCAATGTCTTCCGAGCGGTGCCCGGCGAGGGTGGCGGCGTCGGTGCTGGAATAGGCGGCGAGGCCGCGGGCCAGTCTGGCTCCGGTGAGGGAGAGCACGTCCACCGCGTCACCGCGCTCGAAACTGCCGGTGACGGTTTTGATGCCGGCGGGGAGCAGCGAGGAGCCTTTGGCGAGCGCGCGGGCGGCGCCGTCATCGATGGTGAGGGCGCCTTGCGGGGCGAGGTGGCCGGCGATCCAGTTTTTCCGCGCGCTGCGGCCTTCCGGGGCAGGCAGGAACCAGGTGCAGGGGGCGCCGGCCTCGATGGCGGCAAGCGGGTTGGGGCGGTGGCCGAGCGCGATGGCCATGGCCACGCCGGACTGGGTGGCGATGCGCGCGGCGACCAGCTTGGTGCGCATGCCACCGGAGGAATAGCCGGGCGGGGGCTCGCCGCCCATGGCGTCGATTTCCGGGGTGATGACGGGGACCACGGGAATATGTTCGGCAGCGGGATTGCTGCGGGGGTCGGCGGTGTAGAGGCCGTCAATGTCCGATAACAGGATTAGGGCATCGGCTTGCAGCATCTCCGCGACGCGGGCGGCCAGGCGGTCATTGTCGCCGAAGCGGATTTCCGCGGTGGCGACGGAATCGTTCTCGTTGATGACGGGGACGCAGCCAAGGCCAAGCAGCGTGGAGAGGGTGGCGCGGGCGTTGAGGTAGCGGCGCCGGTCCTCGGTGTCCTCCAGCGTGATCAGCAGCTGCGCGGCGGTGAGGTTTTTTGCCGAGAGCGCGTCCGACCAGGCCTGCGCCAGGCGGATCTGGCCGACCGCGGCGGCGGCCTGTTTTTCCTCAAGCCGGAGTTTTGGCGCGGTGAGCAGCAGTTTTTGCCGCGCCAGCGAGATGGCGCCGGAGGAGACGACGATAACCTGCACGCCGCGCGCCTGCAGCGCGGCGATATCCTCCGCCATGCCGGCCAGCCAGGCTTCCCTGGGGGATGCTGTGGCGGGGTCGACGATCAGCGCGCTGCCGATTTTGATGACGACGCGGCGCACTGCGGCAAGCGATGGAGTCATGTTTTCCGGGACTCGGTGATGACGTTTTGCAGCGCGCGCAGCACTTCCGGCACGCCCTGGCCGGAGACGCCGGAGGCGACCATGACGGTGGCGCCGGAGGCTTTGGCCAAAGCCGCGCGCCGGGCGGAGATTTCGCGGGGGGTCATCGCGTCCGCCTTGTTGAGCACGATGATCTCCGGCTTGTCCACCAGGCCGCCGCCATATTCGGCAAGCTCGTGGCGCACGGTGCGCCAGGCATCGACGACATTGCCGGCGGCGCCGTCGACCAGATGCAGCAGCACGGCGCAGCGCTCGACATGGCCGAGAAACCGGTCGCCGAGGCCAGTGCCTTCATGCGCGCCCTCGATCAGGCCGGGGATGTCGGCAAGCACGAATTCCTCGGCCATCGACAGGCGCACGACGCCGAGCTGCGGATGCAGGGTGGTGAAGGGGTAATCGGCGATCTTGGGGTTGGCGCCGGAGACCGCCTTCAAAAAGGTGGATTTGCCGGCATTGGGCAGACCGACCAACCCGGCATCGGCGATCAGTTTCAGGCGCAGCCAGACCCAGCGCTCCTCGCCCGGCCAGCCTTTATCGGAGCGGCGCGGGGCGCGGTTGGTGGAGGTTTTGAAGCGGGCGTTGCCGAAGCCGCCATCGCCGCCGCGCAACAGCACGATTTTGCTGCCCGGCTTGTCCAGGTCGGCGAGCATGGTCTCCCGGTCGTCGTCGAAAATCTGCGTGCCGATCGGCACCTTGATCAGCAGCGTGGGGGCGGCGGCACCGGTGCGGTCCGAGCCGGACCCGTTATTGCCTTTTTTCGCGCGGAAATGCTGGGTGTAGCGGAAATCGATGAGGGTGTTGAGGTTCTCGACCGCCTCGAACACGATGTCGCCGCCGCGGCCGCCATCGCCGCCATCCGGGCCGCCAAAGGCGACGAATTTCTCGCGCCGGAAGGCGGTCACGCCATCGCCGCCATCGCCGGATTTGAGGTAGATTTTCGCCTGGTCGAGGAATTTCATGATGTTGCTCCCCCAATAAAAAAGGCCGGCAGGTGCCGGCCTTTTTTTGGGGTATTAGGCCGGCTATTCGGCGGCGAGTTTAACGGGGGTGACCGAAACGTGCACCCGGTTATCGGATTTACGCTCGAACAGCACCTTGCCGTCGGAAAGGGCGAAGATGGTGTGGTCGCGGCCGACACCGACATTCTGGCCCGGCTTCACCTTGGTGCCGCGCTGGCGGATGATGATGTTGCCGGCGACGACTTCCTGGCCGCCGGACTTCTTCACGCCAAGGCGGCGGCCCGCGGTATCGCGACCGTTACGGGATGAACCGCCTGCTTTTTTGTGTGCCATGTGTGAGTGCTCCTAAACTTCAGGCCGCGGTGATGGCGGAGACGCGCAGCACGGTGACGTGCTGGCGGTGGCCGTTCTTGCGGCGGCTGTTCTGCCGGCGGCGCTTCTTGAAGATGATGACCTTGTCCAGACGGTCCTGTGCAATCACCGTGGCGGTGACCGAGGCGCCGGCAACCACCGGGGCGCCGAGCTTCAGGGTGCCCTCGCCGCCGACGGCGAGCACATCCGTGAAGGTAACCGTGCTGCCGGCTTCCGCCTCGAGCTTCTCAACCTTCAGCACCGCGTCGGGCGTGACGCGATATTGTTTGCCGCCGGTGCGGATGACTGCGAACATGGGTTTCAATCCAATCTGGGTGTCGTCGTAAAAGAATGTACGCGGCAAAGCAGGGCCTCGCCGCGAGCGAGGGGGGTTATAGCTGCGCAGCGGCGAGTGTCAACGTATTTTGCACGGTTTATCGGTGCTCAGGCAGTTGCGGGGCGCGAGGCTGCCCCTTATAAGCCGCCGACGAGATGAGACGGATGCCCGGCGGCAAGGCGTAAGGCGCGTTGCGGCAGGGCGATCCGGCTCCTGGAGAGGTGCCAGAGTGGCCGATTGGGGCAGTCTCGAAAACTGTTGTGGGTGCAAGCCTACCGTGGGTTCGAATCCCACCCTCTCCGCCAGATATTTCTGGTTTTTGCAGATTTATTCAGAGCTGTGTGAAAACAGAGTCGGCTCTGACGCCATCTGTCTGGCGACACTCAGCATGCCTGTGCGGGGGACACGCCCCATGCCAGACCCAAGAATACCAGGTGACATAGGCAGGCAAGGCTGACATTTTCAGGGGCGTTTTTCGCCTTTGGGGCCTTTGGGCAAAGCATAGGATGAGCCCGCATGACCAACTCAAAGCTAGTGTACTGACCCTAACGCTTCGTTCCGACCCCTAGACGCGCTGCACCGCAGCTTTCCGCGCGTCAGGAGGGAGCGATACGTTAGAATAGGTACACTAGTAGAAGTTTGGCGACAGACGCGCCAGGTATTGGCGAGACAGCTTGATTACTTAGAGAAAGGCTTTTTGCTCCACAGCGGAGGCCTGGAATCGGTGGAATTTACCGAGCAATGGAAAGGAAAGCTGCGTGCTTTCCGCGCCCCTGAAAAAGATCTGCGGTTGTTACAGGCGCGGACGGAGTGAAGTACTCCATTACTTCCCAGCGCTTTATCCTCCAATCCTCGGCACTCATTAAAGTTGCGCGCGCGGCCCCGGAGACGGGGGATCGCGCTGGCCGGCACAAAATTCAGCGTCACAGATGGCCCCTGCTATTCCCTCTCTTCCTGGCCGCATGAAATGCCCGCGGGAGGCTCTGTGGCGAAGGCGATGAGACTAAAACGGGGCGGCTCGGCCCGGCGGACGGCTTTCAGGATGACAGCGTGAGCCTCAGCGTCCGGCGTGATGTGCTTCTTGCGGCGCGGGAGCGGTGCGGCATGCGGTCAGCGGCGCGTTGCCGCGGGCAAGGCATTACTCAGGGGGGCAATCTCGCGGCCTCGATGTTCATTTGGCGGTCGCGTGCCGTTAGAGTCTGACAGGCTTAAGTGGAAACAGGAAAGCAGCCGCTTTTTTGAAAAAAGCGGCGCAAAAAACGTTTGTTTAACTGCGTCCCTGGCGCTGAAACAAGCACGGCCCAGGAGAAGAAGAGTTTTTTTGCTTCTTTCTGTGCCCCAAAAGAAGCCTTCCTTTTCGCTTCGACGTGACTCGTCCTAAACCGATCACGCTCTAAAGACGCTGCGGGAATGGGGCGTTTTCAAAAAAAGAAAAGCCCCGCAAAGGGCTTTTCTCCCAAGCCGTTTTGGCAACGGACTTGACTAACTAACGGTTAAGTTATGCTTAACCTTGCAGGTCGAAGCGATCAGCGTTCATCACCTTGGTCCAGGCTTCGACGAAGTCCTGGACGAACTTCTCCGTCGCATCCGTGCTGGCGTAAACCTCGGACAAAGCGCGCAGGACCGAGTTCGAGCCGAACACGAGGTCGACGCGCGTCCCGGTCCATTTGACCGCGCCGGTCTTGCGGTCGGTGCCTTCGAACACGGTCTGGGCGTCAGACGTCGCCTTCCACTGCGTGCTCATGTCCAGCAGGTTGACGAAGAAGTCGTTCGTCAGCACGCCCGGCCGGTTGGTGAACACGCCATGGGTGGAGCCGTCAACGTTGATGTTGATCGCGCGCAGGCCACCGATGAGCACGGTCATCTCGGGCGCGGTCAGCGTCAGCAGCTGCGCCTTGTCGATCAGCACGTGCTCGGCGGGGGCTGCCAGTCCGGCCTTCTCGTAGTTGCGGAAGCCATCGGCGGCCGGTTCGAGGACGTTGAAAGACGCCGCGTCGGTCTGCTCGGCCTTTGCGTCCGTGCGGCCCGGTGCGAACGGCACCGTCACCGCGTGACCGGCGGCCTTCGCGGCCTGCTCGACGCCGGCATTGCCGGCCAGCACGATCAGATCGGCCAGCGAGACCTGCTTGCCGCCGGTCGCGGTGCTGTTGAAGGCGGTCTGGATCTCTTCCAGCGCCTTGAGCACCTTGGCCAGTTCAGCCGGCTGGTTCACGTCCCAGTCCTTCTGCGGTGCCAGGCGGATGCGCGCACCATTGGCGCCGCCGCGCTTGTCGCCGCCGCGGAAGGTCGAGGCCGAGGCCCAGGCCGTGCCAACGAGCTGCGAGACGGACAGGCCCGAGGCGAGGATCTTGGCCTTGAGGGCGGTGATGTCGGCCGCGTCGATCAACGGATGATTTCCGGCGGGCACCACATCCTGCCAGAGCAGCTCTTCCTTGGGGATTTCCGGGCCCATATAGCGGGCGCGCGGGCCAAGGTCGCGATGGGTCAGCTTGAACCAGGCGCGGGCGAACGCCTCGGCGAAAGCCTGCGGGTTCTCCAGGAAGCGGCGCGAGATCTTCTCGTAGGCCGGGTCGACACGCAGCGACAGGTCGGTCGTCAGCATGGTCGGCTTGTGCTTCTTGGACGGGTCGTGCGCGTCGGGGATGACGGCCTCGGCATCCTTGGCTTCCCACTGGATGGCGCCGGCGGGGCTGCGGGTCTGCACCCATTCGTACTTGAACAGGTTCTCGAAGAAGAAGTTGCTCCACTGCGCCGGCGTCTGCGTCCAGGTGACTTCGATGCCGCTGCCGACGGTGTCGCCGCCGCTGCCGGTGCCGTAATTGCTGATCCAGCCAAGGCCCTGCGCCGCCAGGCCGGCGCCTTCAGGCTCCGCCCCTTTGTGGTGCTCGGGTGCGGCGCCATGGCTCTTGCCGAAGGTGTGGCCGCCGGCGATGAGCGCCACGGTCTCTTCGTCGTTCATCGCCATGCGGGCGAAGGTCTCGCGGATGAAGGCGGCGGCGGAGAGCGGGTCGCCGTTGGCACCCGGGCCTTCCGGATTCACATAGATCAGGCCCATCTCGGTGGCGCCGAGCGGCTGCGGCAAGTTCTCAAGGGTCCGATGCGCCAGCCAGGTGGTCTCAGACCCCCAGTTGATGTCCTGATCCGGCTCCCAGGTGTCTTCGCGGCCGCCGGCGAAGCCGAACGTGCGGAAGCCCATGGTCTCCAGCGCCACGTTGCCGGTGAGGATCAGCAGGTCGGCCCAGGAGATCTTCTGGCCGTATTTCTGCTTGATCGGCCAGAGCAGGCGGCGCGACTTGTCGATGTTCACGTTGTCGGGCCAGCTGTTGAGCGGCGCGAAACGCTGCTGGCCACGACCACCACCGCCGCGGCCATCGCTGAGGCGATAGGTGCCGGAGGCGTGCCAGGACATGCGGACGAATTGCGGACCGTAATGGCCGAAATCGGCGGGCCACCAGTCTTGGCTGTCGGTCATCAGCTTGCGCAGGTCACTCTTCAGCGCCTCGTAGTCAAGCTTCTTGAATTCCTCGCGGTAGTTGAACGTTTTGCCCAGCGGGTCGGATTTGGTCGAGTGCTGGTTCAGCAGCTCGACGCGCACCTGCTTCGGCCACCAATCACGGTTCTGGGTTCCCCCGCCGGCAACCGGCTGGGCGGCCTTGCCCGAAAACGGGCATTTGGATTCAGTTGTCAAGGCTGTTCGTTCCTTTGTTGGGTTGAGGGATCACAATCATGGCAAATACCGCGGAAGACGATACTGGCCTCGATAATACGCATGCCGTGCGTATCACAGGGTTCAATGCAGGGAGCGTGGCCGACGATACAATCGACGTCTTCGATGCGCCCGCAGTGAATGCATTGGATGTGGTGGTGATTATCTTCGATGCGCGTTTCGTACCGCGCGCTGACGGAATCCGGCAGGGTGGTCCGCCGGATCAGGCCTTTTCCAGACAGGTCTTGGACGACCAGATGGATGGCTTGAAGGGAGATGGTCGGCAGCGAGGGACGAACGGCCTGAAAGATGGTCTCGGCATTGGTATGCGGGTGATGATGCAGAAAATCCAGCACCGCCGCGCGCTGCGCCGTGGCGCGCAACCCCTTGGCGCGCAAGGCTTGAACCCAGTCGGGGCTGTGTGCGTGAGGGACGGGCGGATGAGACATCGTCCACAGTATAGAGCTTATTTTGAATAACTCAATATAATGAATTGCTAAAATCATTCAGACCAAGCCACGCAAGGTCGCAGGCATGGCCCGGGCGGCCAGGGGCAAGTCTCTCAGCAACAGCGTTGAACGGGAGTTTTCGGCGATCAAGCGGATGGTCAGCGCGATGTGGCGGTGCCAAGCCTTCCGCTCAGCGGCAATCAGCATGGCCGGCATTGAGATCATGCCCCTGATCCTCGAAGGTCGATGGCGCTCGACCGGAAAACCGCCTCCGCCGCAGCAATTCGACGCTTTGGCGAGATAAGCCTGTTCAGTCTTCCGGGCCAGATTTCAGCCTATTAAAAATTGGCGACAGAGCCAAGACCCGCAACAGCGCCGGGACACGGCCGGTTTATGCGGCCCTTAAATCCGTCACAAAACCATCGCTCAACTGTCACGTAACTGAAACTCGTTTGTCTAGATGTCGGTATAGAAGATGCGCCCCTCTCACTCAGGAGCCACTATGCAGCAATCCGGTTTCACGCCGCTCGATGATCAACCGTTCAAGGCGTTTCACTGGCGCGCCGTCTTCGCCACCGGAATGGGCGTGTTCACGGACGGTTATGATCTCGCGTCAATCGGTGTCGTGCTGCCGCTCGTTCTTGCCTCGTTCGGCGTCGCCCATATCGGCAGCCTGGACGCGGCGCTGCTCGCCGGCTCCGCTTTGGTCGGCGCCGCACTCGGCGCGCTGATCTTCGGCGTGCTCGGCCAGCATGGACGCAAAACCTTTTATGGCCTCGACGTCGCGATTATGGCGATCGCCGCGGTCGCGCAGATTTTCGCGCCCAATCTCGTCTGGCTGATCGCCATACGCTTCATCCTCGGGATCGGCGTCGGTGCCGACTATGTTCTGTCGCCGACGATCATGGCCGAGCACGCCAACCGCGCCGATCGCGGCCGGTCGATCGGCATCGGCTTTTCGGTTACCTGGTGGCTGGGCGGCGCGGTCGCCGGCCTGTTGCTCCTGGTGCTGCATGCTTGCGGCGTCGCCCCCGGCCTGATCTGGCGGATTGTCCTGGCCGCCGGCGCGCTGCCGGCGCTCTCGGTGCTCTATTTGCGCCGGCAGATGCCGGAAACCGCGCGCTACCTCGCCCGCGTGGCCGGCGATTCGGTCGCCGCCAGCGCGGTCACGGCGACCGTGACCGGCCAGGTGCGCGACGTGCCGCCGCGCGACCGCCGCGCCTTCATGACCGTGTTCCGCGCCCATGCCGGGCAGATTTTCGGCGCGGCGCTGTTGTGGTTCGTGTTCGACATCGTGATCTACTCGACCGTGCTGTTCGGCCCGTCGCTGATCGCCAAGGGGCTTGGCATCGCGCCGGCGAGCTTCACGCTGCTCATGGATCTCGGCTTCATCATGCCGGCGATCCTGATCGGCAGTTTTTTTCTCCTCGACCGCTTCGGGCGCAAGCCGGTGCAGATTGTCGGCTATATCGGCGCGGCGCTGGTGCTCATCCTGTTCGCCGTCCTGCACCAGGAGATTATGCACGACGCGGTGCTGGGGCTGGTGATCTTCGGCCTCTTCAACCTGCTGATCATGGGGCCGAGCATGGTGAGCGGCTCGGGCATGCTGGGCGTCGAACTGGCGCCGACTCGCATCCGCACCGTGGCGCAGAGCATCAGCGTGGTCGGCGGCCGGCTCGGCGCCTCGCTCAGCGCCTTCGTCTTTCCGCTGGTGTTCATGAAACTGGGCGAAGAGGCGGCGATTGCGGTGCTCGCCGGGCTCTCCATCGCCGGTGCCATTCTGACCGTGATCCTGATCCCGGAAACCGCCGGCCGGTCGCTCGAGGATCTATCCGACGAGCCGATGGCGGAAGCCGCGGGCGCCGATTAGCCTGCGTGAGCCAAACGATCCGCCGCGACGCGCGCGGCGGGACAGGGGAGGGCGGGACACCGCCCTCCCCAACCAGGCACAGGCCATAAAACGCGATGCCGGGCCAGTAACCTGACGCCAACACAGGCGGGCCAAGCCAAAATGCGACATGATACATGACCAGCCCACAGAGTTATCGCCAATTCTGTGGATAATTCTGTGTTTGGGGCAGCTCTATCGAGCTGGTCCTTCGAGCCTGATTGGATGAGGTTTAAAAAGGAAGCAGCCGCTTTTTTGAAAAAAAGCGGCGCAAAAAACTTTCGCTAAACTGGGCCAGAGTGGTTTCAACGCCATCGGCCCAGAGGAACCAAAAGTTTTTTGCTTCTTTTTTTCAAAAAAGAAGCGCTTCACCCGTCCTCAACCGATCATGCCCTTGGGCAAACGAAACCTTCGCGGTGCTCACAGGCGGACGGCAAAGCCGTTTCCGCATCCGGCCTGGCATGCCTTCAATGTGTCACTGTACATTGCACGTCCAAAACAATAAATTTGTGCGCCGGAATACATGCGTATCTGAACCTTGTTTTGATTTTTCATAATAAATTAAAAACCAGCGCGTTATAATAACACAACAAAACATAATAAGAGGTATATCGATGCGTTCTGTTCTCATCGCTTTAAGCCTTTTCGGTGGATTGAACGGCGCTTTGTTGGCCCCCCCGGCGCTGGCGGCGACTCCCGCCGCGCCGCTGCCGGCACTGGGCGCCGATCCGGCGCGAACATCGGTGTCCGGCCTGTCCTCTGGCGCCTTCATGGCGGTTCAATACGATGTTGCCTTTTCCGCGAGCACGATCGGTGCCGGGATTGTCGCCGGAGGCCCGTATAACTGCGCCTTTGTGAATATTGGCGGGATCGGCGCCTGCATGGCCGCGATGCCGATGCCCCCCACCGGCATGGCCTCGGTCGCGGCGGCGGAGGGATTTGCCGGGCTGGGAGAGATCGACTCGCCAAGCCATTTAGCAACGCAAAAACTTTATCTGTTCAGCGGCAAGAATGATACGGTTGTCAAGCAAACCGTGATGGACGCGGTCGATTCATTCTACCGTGACGCCGGCGTGCCGGCATCGCGGATCAAATACGTCAAACATTTTCCCGCGGGTCATGCGTTCATCGCCGCCGATTTCGGCAATTCATGTGGCACCAACGACACCCCCTATGTCGATCGCTGCGAGTCCAAAGGCACTCCCTACGATCAACCCGGGGCGATTCTGACGCAGATTTACGGTTCGCTGCAGCCGAGGCAGGCCACATTGTCCGCGCAGCCCGTCGCCTTCAATCAACGGGAATTCGCCAGTAGTCTCTCCGGCATGGCCGATACCGGCTATGTCTATGTTCCCGCCAGCTGCGACAAAGGATCCGGCACGAAATGCGCTGTCCATGTCGTATTCCATGGCTGCCTGCAAAGTGCCGCGAAGGTCGGTGACGATATTTACGGCAAGCTCGGTTACAATAACTGGGCGGATGCGAATCATATCATCGTGCTCTATCCGCAGGTCGACGCGAGCACGATTCCGTTCAATCCTCAGGGCTGCTGGGATTGGTGGGGATATACCGGGTTGAATTTTCAAACCCAGGGCGGAATGCAGCTGACCGACATCCATGAAATGGTGCAGCGCTTGACCTCGCAATAGCGCCGGCTGCGGTGATCCGGCGCTCTGTGCGCTCTCCACCTGCTATGCTGTTCGGGCAATAGGATATTTGCGCATGACGGGCACGCCTGAGAATTGAAGCGCGACTGGGCAGCTTTGATGAGCCAAAGGATCAAGGAACGGCTGGGACACGAGGTCGAGGCCATGCTGATGTTCGCGCTGGAAAGCGGCATCGCGGTTCCGCGGGATTTGCTGGCGTCTTTGGAGCGTGCCTTTTGCTGTGGGCCAGTTGGCCCCCGTGTTGCGGCAGCTGGACAGACACCGCTGCCGCCGGGGAGCCCTGCTGAACGCTCTGAAATCGCGGCAGTTCCGGGCGATCGGACAGAGGGCGCTGCGAT
The DNA here is from genome assembly GCA_963780465.1 of uncultured Pseudomonadota bacterium. Taxonomy (GTDB): domain Bacteria; phylum Pseudomonadota; class Alphaproteobacteria; order Acetobacterales; family Acetobacteraceae; genus Acidocella. Next base: position 24,043 of record CAWACI010000011.1, on the reverse strand, counting down.
GCCCCTGCTGACGGACGGACCGTTCGCAACAGATCTCTTTGCTGGGAGATGTGCATCTCGCGCTCGGTAAGCTGGTCGCGCCGGCGCGGCCGGGCACGTTGATGCTGCTGCACGATGACCGGCATCAGCATCCAATCCTGCATTCCTTCGGCGCCTTGCCGCTGGCGCGCAAGATGCTCGTACTGGCCTTGTTTTCGCTGCTGTTATTGCTCTGCACGGCTCAGTCCCCGGATATTAACACGGAGAATATGACCAAGGGGTTCCTGAACCTGCAGGGAACCGAACTTCTGGTGAATGAGATGTTTTTGGCTGCCGCCGCGATGGTCGGCGCGACGCTGGCCAATCTCAAGCGCCTCGATCAGTTCATTTCGGCGCGTACCTACGACGAGTGCTACGAAGGCAGTTATTGGAGTCGGCTCATGATGGGGCTGCTCTCAGGTGTCATTCTGTCGCAGCTTGTTCTGGGGACGTCGGTTGGCACCGGCGCGGCGGCAAATGCAAGAGATGCCCACGGCATCCTGGCCAGCGTGGGGGAGCCGATCCTGGCACTTCTTGGTGGCTTCTCGGGAGAGCTGGTGCACAGTATTCTGGCCCATTTCATTGCCGTTATCAGCAATTTGCTGGGGGGAGACGAATCAATGCCGTTGGCCGGGGATATGTCCCTCACCGCAACCTCGTTAACGCCGGAACACGTCATTCACCCGTCACGTGCCAATCCGGGTTTGTCCGTTGTCGAATGATTTGAGAGCAGTGGCCGCCTGAAGCCGCGGAGGCTTTGGCGGCAGAGACAATGACGTATCCCTATTTCTAGAGCGTGATCGGTTCAGGACAAGTTATGTCGAAGCGAAAGGAAGCGCTTCTTTTTTGAAAAAAAGAAGCAAAAAACTTTTGCTGCACTGGGCCGTGCTGGTTTTAACGCCACAGTCCCAGCTCAACCAAAAAGTTTTTGCGCCGCTTTTTGAAAAAAGCGGCTTCTTCCTGTTTTAATCTAATCCGGTCACACTCTAATAAAACTTTGTTTAGTTAAAAGATTAGGGGCAGTGTATGGGGCTGTGGATAGCAAGTATTACCCCAATTCCATTAGAATCCACAATGTTATCCACAGATGGAAGCGAGCGATAACCGGTTCATTCTGATGCTTCTGAGTGATTTGTCCACAAAATGGGTCGGGAGCGCCTAAATATCGTCCGCCGTTCATTGATTTGGCACCTTATCCCCGCTGGGACAAAAATTTGCCGGGTGGAGGCAAAACGATCCCCGCGATTAACGCGCAGCAAACAAGTTATACGGCCCCCCATACAGGCAATATCCAGCGCCCGTGGCAACACGCCGCGACCGGCCGCGCGGGGCCCCCGCGGGCCAAGACCTGCTTGATCGGGCTGAAAATTGAAGAGGAGATAGGCGGATAGCGGCAAATGCTGATGGATACATGGCCGGTCCACAGATTTATCCCTGTCGATGGCGGTCAGAATCCGCGCAATAACGGCGGCGGGCGAAAAGCTGGCACGAAATTTGCCGTAGCGCCACCAGGGCAGAAGGACTGTACGATAGGCCCCCTGTCAACGCCGTAAGCCGCCGAAGGCGGTGGCCGAAGGCCAGCGTTTACAGGGGCCTATCGTACAGTCACAATCGGAAGCCGGGGCTGGTGCCCGCCTGCCTGACGGCAGCCCGGTCGAACACCTTAGACGATCCGCAACGAACACGCCGCCGTTTACGCGCGGATTCTGACCGCCGTTAACAATCCCCGTTTCTGTGGACTTTTTGATGTCAAAATAAAAATAAACGGCGGGTCGTCGGTTAAAGCCCCCTATGCCTGGGCACCGTCTGCGTTGGTGGAGCATGATCCCGAAGATTCACCCATTTGCAGCAGAATCCACAATGTTATCCACAGGAAGAAGTGAGCTGTAACCTGTTGATTCTAACGCTCCTGGCTGGTTTGCCCACAAGGTGGCGCGGGAAGACCCGAAAAATGTCCACCGCTCTGGCGCTTTGTCCCCCGTGGGGGCTGTGGGACGAAACGCGGCTCGTAATCGACACGCGGCGAGCAAGTTACAGGGGCCGATAGGCCGGCGAGGTGCGATGCGGGTGGACACCTTGCGGGCCGCCGGATGCACTGCCGCAGGCCGAGACCGTGGTTCGGTGGGCGCCAAATTGCAGAGGAGATAGGCCGATAGCGGCAAATGCCGATGGATACATGGGCCGTTCTCTAATCGCCTCTCCCTTGTCAATGAGCTTTTACTGCCTCCTCGCTATTGGGTGTTGGTAGCGGCCTAACTATTGGTTAAGTCGCCCAGCGTGTATCCCTTTGTTCGATTGCCAACCATCCCTCCGTTCCGACCTGCGCATCTGGCAGGCCGCCGAGCGCAGCGGTGGTCAAGGGTGGCCGGAGGCCAACGCCGCGTCAGCGGCGGCTTGCCCTTGACCGGCGCGAGCACGGCGGGACACTCGGCGCCCTTGGGACGCACGAGGGGGATCGGTCAACCCACAACCTCAAGGCGATCGTCTGCCTCATCGCCGGAAGGCTCGAACTCAAGCTACCCACGTGAAACAGCGAGGAGCCCTTTTACTTTTGCCGTCGCCGTACCGGGGTCACGGTTCTCTCCGCGGTCGGACAGATCCGCCGCAACATCTGGTCCGAAGCACAGGCGCTGCAATGTCCACAGCGGGCTTGCGTTTGATTGACGCAGCCCAACGGCCTCGTGCGCAGCCACCTGTACCCTCGCCCCGGGGGCAACCATCACATCCGTGGCAAAGCGCGGATGGATCTCGTCGAAGACCTCATTAGGCGGCGACCTGTAGTTCCGACCAGCGGAATGGCTCGCCTGAGCGCCAGATGCTATGCAGGATCACAGAAAGTTTTCGGGCAAGTGCGACGCGCGCCTTGCCTTCTCCCGATCGCCTGGCAATCGCCTGCGCCCAGTCCTGCAAGCTTGACGGCCGCTTGACCCGTCTCAGAAGCACAGTTGCCGCTTCATACATAAGCGTGCGGGTAAGGGAATCGCCATATTTCGATATCCTGCCACTGCGGTCGATTTCGCCTGACTGATATCGTTTTGGCGTCAGCCCAAAATGCGCGCCGACTGATCGTGATCGTGAGAAGCGCGTCGGATCCTCGACGCTGCTGACATAGGCAAGCACTGATAGTACGCCCGGTCCCACGTCATACTACCCATCTCACTACGTTATTGAAAAATAAGGCTCTGTTGATCTTGATTTGATGAAGACGGGCCTTTGCAGCCCGTCTTGGCGCATTCGATCAGTTGCTGGCCTTCGATATCCCGTCGCTTGATCACCCAAGGAGCGCCCTTGCAGTATTGCGTGGCAGGAACGATGCCGGCGCGAATCTGGCGAAGTACCGTCATGGGGCTCAGATTGAGCATCCTGGCCGTCTCAGTTAACGTTTTTTGCGCCGCTTTTTTTCAAAAAAGCGGCTGCTTTCCTATTTTAGCCGAAACCTGTCATGACCGGCAGAAGTGTAGCGCCGCCACCGAACAAGCCCACGGCGATGACGATGGCGGAGACGCCCAGCATGATCCACAGATAGGCGCCCTGCAGACGGAGAGGCTCGGGCAGCACCTTCATTGCCAGCACAACCAAAAAGCCAATCACGATCGGCAACAAGAAGGCATTCAGCACCTGCGCCGCGATGTTGAGCCCCACGAGATCCGGCACGAACCCAACGAGGGTGGCGGCACCGGCAAGGCAGGCCGCATAGGCGCCATAAAACCATCGCGCCTCGAACGGTCGATATTTTAGGGAACGCTGGTAGCCTGTGACCTCCCCCAGCCCCCATGCCAGCGCCAGCGAAGAAATGATGGCCGCCACCAGCGAGGCGCCGAGCACGCCGATGCTGAACACCAGGCGTCCGACCCCCATACCCAGAAACGGCGATAGTGCCGCGCTGATCTCGCCGACGCTGCCCAGGTGTGCCGCGCCGTTGCCGGCCAGCGTCGCGGCGGCGGCAACCAGCACCGCGCCTGTCAAACACTGCGTCAGCACCGTGCCGACCGCCGTATCCCAGCGGGCGGCGGTAAGATCGCCAGGCAACAGCTTTTTATCGGCAATGGCGGATTGTTGATAAAAAATCATCCATGGGTTGAACACCGCGCCGATGATAGCCGCCGCCAGATACATAAAGTGGCGGTTGCCGAGCGGCAGGTCGACCGCATCTTGTGCCAAAGCGTTAAGATGCGGGTGCGCGGCCCAGGCGATGACAAAAAAAGCCAGTTCGAACAGGCCGATAATGATCGCCGTCCGTTCCACGCGCCGATAGGAGCCGGTGGCGATGACGGTGAACAGAACCGCGACGGCGATGGGCAAGGTTAGAGCGCGCGATACGCCGTAGAGCTCACCAATCCCCGCCACGCCGGTGAATTCGGTGACCAGCGAGCCGAGCGTCGCCACCGCCAGGCCGGCTACCGACAGCCACGCCCAGCCGGCGCCGAAGCGCTCGCGAATGAGTTCGCCGTGGCCGCGCCCGGTAGAAATCCCCAGCCGCACCGTTAATTCCTGCACCATGTACAGCAGCGGGATCAGCACCAGCACCAAGGGCAGCAGCCGATAGCGCCATTGTGTTCCCGCCTGGGCCGCGGTCACCACATTGCCGGCATCGGTATCGGCCAGCATCACCAGCAGGCCGGGCCCCCATACCGAAAGGCGGCGGAGTGGCGCTATGGTCCGTTGTTTCGGTCCGGTTTCGGCGTTCATGGAGCGGCTGTCTCGCTTTCGTTCTGCGTTGACCCTAGCAGCAGGGGCGGCGCGTGACAGCGGGTTTGCTGCCAAGTCCGGCTTTGGGGCTGACGCACAGCCTGACGCCCCGCAGATTGCGGGGGCTTTGACGTCTGGCTTGATAAACCACCGTGGAATGTTTGAAACAAATGGACCGGCCGGGCGCAAAGGGACTATGCTGCCGGCGGCGGGAGACCGCCCCATGAGAGGAGGGAACCGATGACGACCTTTGTCGCGCTGGTGAACTGGACCGATCAAGGCATGCGTGATGTGGCGGCCTCGCCGAAGCGGTTTGATGCCGCCCGCCAGTTGCTGGAAAGCATGGGCGGTCATCTGCAACATGTCTACATGACGATGGGCGAATACGATCTTATCCTGATCTGCGAGGCGCCGGATGACGCGATCGTGGCGCGCTTCAGCCTGATGTTGGGCCGCCAGGGCAATGTGCGGACGAAGACGCTGAAAGCGTTTCCCGAGGCGGCGTACCGGGAGATCATCACTTCGCTCGGGTAAAAGGAAGACGACCGGCCGGGGGCGCGGCGGGGCGGCAGGTGCGCCCTTGCGTACCGTGAGGTGAAACATGAGGAAAGGCAGCGCCTTACCGGGATTGATCTTTGTGATCGTTCTCGGTCTTGGTTTGGCAATCGCCTACGGCGAATATAGCCAATCGACTTATGGGGAAAGCCTGCTGATTGCCGCCATCTCCGTGATTGTTGCCGCCGCAGTTTCCTACGCGATCAAAATCGCCAATCAGTGGGAAAGGGTGGTGGTTTTACGGCTGGGGCGGTTTCGCTCCCTTGCGGGGCCGGGAATGTTTTTTATCGTCCCGATCATCGAAACAGTGCCCTATTGGATCGACATTCGTGTGATTACCACGTCTTTCAAGGCGGAACGGACGCTGACAAAAGACACGGTGCCGGTTGACGTTGACGCCGTGTTGTTCTGGAAAGTTATCGACCCAAAAAAGGCGGCGTTGGACGTTGCCGATTATGACAGCGCCATCAGCTGGGCCTCGCAAACGGCGCTGCGTGATGTGATCGGGAAAACCATGCTCTCGGACATGCTTGAGGGCAGAGAGAAAATCAGCAGCGAATTGCAGAGGATTATCGATATACGCACTGAGCCGTGGGGGATCAATGTCATCTCGGTGGAGGTCAAGGACGTGCATATTCCGGCCGCCCTTGAGGATGCGATGTCGATGCAGGCGCAAGCGGAGAGAGAACGTCAGGCCCGGGTGATTCTCGGCGATTCCGAACGACAGGTCGCGGAAAAATTTGCGGAAGCGGCGAAGACTTATGTGAATGATCCCATTGCCCTGCATCTGCGGGCCATGAACATGCTGTATGAAGGGTTGAAGCAGAATTCCACGATCGTCATCGTGCCGAGTGCCGCGGTGGAAACAATGCAGCTCGGCGGCTTGTCCGGACTGACGGCGTTGACGATGGAACTGGAGAAAAAACGCGCCAGCCAAGGCAATGAGGGCAGGTGAGGAAAGTGGCCGCTTTTTGAAAAAAGCGGCGCAAAAATTTTTGCTCGTTTGGGCCTGAGGCGTTGCCACCACCACGGCCCAGATTATAGAAGTTTTTTTGCTACTTTTTGTTCACAAAAAGTAGCCTTCCTCTCACATCAGCCGCGGCGAGCGTGCAGCCGGTCCAGGCGCAGCCGGTCGCGGTGATCGGTGAGTTTGAAAATCACCAGGTAGACAGCGGTGAACGCGCCAAGGCAGTTGCCGCCGACGATCAGGAACATCAGCAGGATCTGGTATTTCGCGGCACTCACCGGGTCCATGCCGGCGAGCAGCTGGCCGGTCATGATGCCGGGCATGGTGATCAAGCCGGCGGCGGTCATGGTGTTGATGGTCGGGATCAGCGCGGTGCGGATCGCCTGCGCGGCGAGGCCGTGCAGCGCCAGGTAGCGGGCGTCGCCCAGAGCGAGGCGCGCCTCGATCGCGCTGCGCTCGCGCTTCACGCTGTTGAAGAAGGAATTCAGCGACAGGCTGACGGCGTTCATCACATTGCCGAGGATGATGCCGGTGAGCGGCAGAGCCTCGCGCGGGTTGTACCAAGGTTCCGGCCGCAAGGTGGTGATCAGGGCCAGTATCGTGATGACCAGCGTCGCGAACACCGTGGCGCCGCCGCCGGTGGCGTAATGGCCGATCAGCGGCAGGCGCTGCTCCTGGCGGGCGCCGACCTCGTAGGTGGCGGCACCGGCCATGATGGCGGCGACCAGGACGGTCAGCCAGGGATTCATCGTGACGAAGACGATCCGCAGCACGAAGCCGACCAGCATCAGCTGCACGACCATGCGGATCGCCGACCAGAGCAGCGAGCGGTGCACGCGCAGTGACAGAACCAGCGACAAAGCGGCGCTGAGCAGCACCAGCCCGGAGGCGATGGCGAGATCGCCGGCGGTGAGATCGATCGGTTTCATAGGCACATCTCCGTCATCTCAGTCAGCAGGCCGGCGGTCATCTGCGCGCGCCGCGTGGCGATGCGCTCGGCCTGGGCTTCGTTATGCGAGACCACCACCAGGCCGGTTCCGGCGGCGGCAAGCTCCATCAGCAGGGCTTCGACGGCGAGCGTCGAGGCGTGATCGAGCGCCGAGGTCGGCTCGTCGAGCAGCAGGATCGCGGGTTTGCGGATGATGGCGCGGATCAGTGCCATGCGCTGGCGCTCGCCGGTGGAAAGCTGGCTCACCGGCGCGTCCAGCAGCTCCGCGCGCAGGCCGAGGCGCGGCAGCAGGGCGGCGGCGGCGTCGGCCGGCTGCATGTGCTCGCGCACGCGCTCCGCCCACCAGCCGGATTCCGCGGCGACATACAGCACCTGCCGCCGCCATTGCGGCGCCGGCATGGAGTCCCGTGAATGGCCGTTGAGCATGGCCGTGCCGGTATTCTCGTCGAGATCGGCGATCATGCGCAGCAGCAGGCTCTTGCCGATGCCCGAAGGGCCGGAAATGACCAGGCAGTCGCCGGCGTCGAGCGAAACATTGAACGGTCCGCCCGGTGCCCCGGTCAGGCCGCTGATCTCAAGCAGCATGGTGGTCTTATTCCTTGTCTCGCGGATACAGAAAGATTTTTTCCGGGGGGATGGTCAGCAGCGCCTGGGCGGCGGGTTTTTGCACCTCCCGGCTGCAGATGAGGGGGGAAAATCCGGTGACGCGCCAATAAGCGAGCCAGGCGCCGGCCTCGAACACGCAATGGTCGAGGCGCGCGGCCAGGCCCGGCCCGGGGACGCATGCGGGCGCGGAGACGACATCTTCCGGGCGGAAATAGGCGACCAGCTCCGCGGCGTCGCCATGCGGGAGCAGGGCCGGCAAAAACGCTTCGCCGAACCGGATGCCGGGGATGCCCTGCTCATGGCCGGGGATGCCCCGAAACCCGCCTTGCGCGCCGCTGAAGCGCGCCACATGCGGCGTGGCCGGCTGGTTGAACAGCGTTTCCGGCGTGGCTGATTGGGTGATGCGGCCGGCTTCCAGCACCGCGACGCGGTCGGCCAGGCGCCAGATATCCATCGGGTCGTGGCTGACCAACAGGGCAGCGGTGCCGGTCTCGCGCGCCAGGGCGCGGATGTCGTGGCGCAGCTGGTCGCGGATATACGGGTCGAGGCTGGAGAAGGGTTCGTCGAGCAGCAGCAGGTCGGGCCGGGCGACCAGAGCGCGGGCGATGCCGACGCGCTGCTGCTGCCCGCCGGACAGGCGGGCCGGACGGCGTTGCGCGAGCGCGCCGATCTGCATGCGCTCCAGCATGGCCTGGGCGCGGGAATGCCGGTCCGGCGCCCGCGCGGGCAGTGCCGCCGCGACATTGTCTAGGCAGGAGAGATGCGGCCAGAGCGCGTAGTCCTGAAACACCATGCCCAGGCGGCGGTGCGCGGCCGGCACGAACTGGGCGGCGGCTGGATCGTCCACCGCCTCGGCGCGCAGCCTGACACGGCCCGAGGTGACGCGCTCCAGCCCCGCCGCGGTGCGCAGGATGGTGGTTTTGCCGGAGCCGGAACCGCCGATCAGGACCAGAAATTCGCCCGCCGTCAGGCGCAGCTGGATGTCGTGCAGGACCTGGGTCTGGTCGTAGCGCTTGCTGATATTTTCGAACGTGAGAAGGGTCATGAACGTTCCTGCAAAACCCGGGCGGGACGGTCGGCGGCGAGCAGTGCGGCCAGGCCGATGACGGCGAGACAGACGAGAATGCCGCAAAAGGCCAGCCGCGCCTCGTCGACGTAATTGAGGCTCTGGTCAAGCTGCAGAAGCTGGACGCCAAGCGGCGTGCGCCCGGCGGGGTAGAGCAGCTCCGAGACCGGCAGCTCGAACAGGATCTGGCTGAAGGCGAGGCACCAGCCCCAGAGCAGCGGCTTGCTCAGCAGCGGGATATGGATGCGCTGCAGGCGGCTGGGCAAGCCGAGCCCGTGCACCCGGCCGGCATCGGCGAGGTTGACGTGCAGCTGGCCGAGCGAGGGCTGCAGAAAGCGGACCAGCATCGGCGCATGGGTGGCGACATAGCCGATCAGCAGCAGCAGCGGCGTGCCGTAGAACGGCGCCCAGTTGTTGTTGAAGGCGATGATATAGGCGGCGCCCAGCACCAGGCCCGGCACCGCCATGTTGCCGAGGGTGATGATGTCGAGCGCGTGGCGCAGGCGGCCGGAGCGGCCGGCCCGGGCGGCGAGGGCGACGGCCAGCATGGTGGCGAGCGAGGCGGCGACGCCGGCATAGGCGGCGGAATTGCCGAGGCTGGTGAGCGTGCCCAGGGGCAGAAAACCGCCATGGGCGGGCTGCAGCGCCTCGGCCAGCAGCGCGCCGAGCGGGATGGCGAGACCGAGCGCCACGACCAGGGCGGCGCCGCAGGTGGCGAGCGTCGCCTCCACGGGGTGGCAGGCGGAACGGCGGACCTCGCGTTGCCTGCCATGCACCAGGGCGCTGGTATAGCGGAGCGAAATCAGCAGATGCAGCGCCACCGCGAAGCCGGCGAGAACCACCAGCCACCAGCTTAAGCGGGAAGCGGCCGTGAAATCGATCGGCATGGTCGTGAGCCGTTCGTAGATGGCGTAGATGATCAGCGGTAGGTGGATCTGCGCGCCGAGCGTGGCGGCGATGCCGAAATCCTGGATGACCTCGACGAAGACGATGACGAAGCCCGCGAAGGCGGTCGGCAGCAGCAATTGCAGCAGCAGCGCCCAGCGGTGCCCCGCATCGGCGATATGAATGCGCGCCGCATCGCCGATCTCGCCGCCGATCGCGCGCCAGCCGGTGCGCGCCGCCAGCACGCAGAAGGGCAGGCCTTTTAAGCCGAGCAGCAGCACGATGCCCGGCGCGCTGATCAGCAGGTGCTGGACCAGGCTGCCGCGCAAAGCCGGCCAGCCGAGCAGGATCTGGAAACCGGTGGCGATGAGGTAGCTCGGCAGCACGAAGATCAGCCAGAGGGAGAAAGAGAGCGCGCGGTTGCCGGACCAGGCGCGGCATTCGAGCAGGAAGGCGAAGAGAATGCCCGCCGGGGTGGTGAGTGCGGCGGTGATGAGGCCGAGCTGCAGCGTGTTGAGCACGGAGGCGGAGGACAAGCCGCCTTCCTGCACTGCGACGCCGACATTGCCGAGGGGGCCGAGGGCCGGGAACCACGGCAGAGCCAGGAAGCGCAGCAGCGGATAGACGAACAGCGCGGCGAAGATGAGCAGGATGGGCGCGCTGGCGAACCCGGTGCGGCGCGTGGCGAGGCGGAGAAGAGTCATTGCAGGGCCGTTAGCCGATCGAACCAGGCGCCGATCGCCGCCTCGTTGGCGCCCCATTCGGCCGGGTTGAGGATCGTCACCGGCAGATGGTCGAGCGGGGGGAGGCCCGGCGGGGCGGGTGTATCGGTGGTAACGGGCCAGAACATCGCATCCGACGAATGGCTGTCCTGGCGCAGGGCTTGCACTTTGGGGGTCATTGTGAAGCGGATGAAAGCCTCGGCCTCGGCGCGTTGCTGCGCCGGCAGGTTGGCCGCGACGGCGATCACGCTGGGCAGGATCGCCGGCTGCGGCGGCAGCACGACCGTGAACGCGGCGTTGTGCCGCGCCAAGGCATAGGCGGCCGAGCTCTGCGTCACTGCCAGGTCGATCTGATGCGTCTGCAGCGCGAGCTCGGTGCTGGGATTGGTCGGGTAGAGGCGCATGCCGTTTTGCTGTAGGGCGCGCAAAAACGCCTGGCCCTGCGGCCAGCCGCCACGCAGCTGCAGCAGATTGGCGAGGAGCATATAGGCGGGACCGGAAAGCTGCGGGTTGGACAGGCCGAATTTTTGTGCCTCGCCGGGGGCGAGCAGCGTGTTCCAGTCGAGCGGCGCTGCCGCCCGGCTTTTGCGGACCGAGAACACGCCGGCCAGCGTGACGCCGGTGGGGGTGTAGGCGCCGTCGGCGGGCAACAGCGCCTGGCCGAGCGGGGTCCAGGGCAAAGCCGGGGTGGTATTGTGCGCCAGCAGGCCGCTTTGGTCGAGCGCGGTCGCGGCGGCGTTGCCGTCGAACCAGACCAGTGACCAGCTGGCGCGGTGCCCTTCCGCGGAGACGCGGGCGAGCAGTGGTCCGGTCGACATGTTGATCACTGTGACAGGAATGCCCGTCTGCTTCATAAAGGCGCTAACAACCTGGGGCGCATAGCCAACCGCTGCGTAAAGCACCAAAGTGGAGCCGGAATAGGTGGGGCGGAAGGTCCAGATCGCGCCGATGCCAAGCAAGGCCAGGCATAGTGCAAGCACCATGCGGCGGCAGATTTGCGTGACGCGGCAGGCTGAGAGCGCTCCGCAGGATTGACGGAAGGAAATGGGCATCGTGTATGTAGTGACTATTACAGAGGGTTCTGTGTTATCCGCAATGTTACGGGGTTGACAGTTTTATGACGCATTCGCGAACCGTCCCGAAGCGCCAGAAGAGCCAGGGTCTGCAAGCAGCGCCTGGCGCGAATAATACCGAGCCGGAGGACCGGCTCTCGGCGCAGCTGCGCGCCTTGGAGGCGGAGCTGTCGCCAACGGTGCTGCGCGTGGCGCGCTATCTCAACCGCAACCGCGTTGCGGTGCTGACGAACTCGGCGGCGGAGCTGGCGGCCAGCATCGGGACCTCGGATGCGACTGTGGTGCGCAGCGTGCAGTCGCTCGGCTTCCAGGGGCTAGGCGAGCTGCGCCAGGCGATCGCCGCTTCGATCAGCGGCAGCACCGCGCCCTTGGACAATATGCGCCGGACCTTGCAGGATCTGAGCGGACCGGCCGAGACCGAGGCGATGAAAGCCGCGGATCTGGTGATCGCCACGCATCGTGAATCACTGCGCCAGATGCAGACACTGGGCGGCCGGGAGCCGATCCACCAGGCTGTCGTGGCGCTGCATCCGGTCGAGCGGATTGTGATTTATGCGGCGGGTCCCTCGGCCGCGATCGCCGCCTATCTGGAGGTGATGCTCAACCGGCACGGGCGGCGGGCCAAGGTGATCGGCCAAGGGGGGCTCGGCCTTGCCGATCAGTTGCTGGATCTGTCGGAGCGGGACGGGCTGCTGATGCTCTCCTACGGCAAGACCTATCCTGAGGTGCTGCTGACCATGGCGGAGGCGTCGGCGCGGCGCATGCCGATTGTGCTGGTCTCGGACAACCCGGTGACCAGGCTCGCCAAGGCCGCGACCGTGGTGCTGCCCGCACGGCGCGGCCGGGCGGAGCAGGTGGCGCTGCATGGCTCCACGCTGATCACCCTGGAGGCGCTGCTGATGGGGCTGGCGGTGGCCAATCGTGCGCATACGATCGAGACGCTGGAGCGGCTCGCGGCGTTCCGCGCGGCGCTTGCCGGGGGGAAATAAGCGCAGGGAAGGCTACTTTTTGTAAACAAAAAGTAGCAAAAAAACTTTTTTACTCTGGGCCGTGCTGGTTTCAAAGCCGCAGGCCCAGAGGAATTAAAAGTTTTTGCGCCGCTTTTTTTAAAAAGCGGCTGCTTTAAAGCCGATCAGGCGGCGCGCGGCGCGACCAGCTGGCGCAGTTCGCCCTTGGCGTAACGCTGGGCCATCGTGTCGAGCTCCAGCGGGCGGATGCGGCTGGCCTGGCCGGCGGCGCCGAACGCCTCAAACCGGTCGCGGCAGACGGCGCGGGTCTCGTTCAGCGCCGCTTGCAGGAATTTGCGCGGGTCGAATTCCGCAGGGTTCTTGGCCATGACGCGGCGCATGCCGGCGGTCATCGCCAGGCGCAGGTCGGTGTCGATGTTCACCTTGCGCACGCCGTGGCGGATGCCCTCCTGGATCTCTTCCGCCGGCACGCCGTAGGTCTCCTTGATATCGCCGCCATAGGCGCGGATCTCTTCCAGCAGCGCCTGCGGCACCGAGGAGGAGCCGTGCATCACCAGATGCGTGTTGGGGATGCGCGCGTGGATCGCCTTGATGCGGTCGATGGCGAGGATCTCGCCGGTCGGCTTGCGGGAGAATTTATAGGCGCCGTGCGAGGTGCCGATGGCGATGGCGAGCGCGTCCACCTGCGTCTCCTCGACGAAGCGGGCGGCTTCGTCCGGGTCGGTCAGCAGCATTTCGCGGGAGAGTGTGCCTTCCGCGCCGTGGCCGTCCTCCTTGTCGCCCTGCATCGTCTCCAACGAGCCCAGGCAGCCGAGCTCGCCCTCGACCGAGATGCCGGCGGCATGGGCGATTGCCACAACCTTGGCGGTGACGGCGGCGTTATAGGCGTAGTCGGCGGGGGTTTTGCCGTCTTCGCGGAGCGAGCCGTCCATCATCACCGAGGTGAAGCCGTGGCGGATGGCGCTGATGCACACAGCCGGCGTGGCGCCGTGGTCCTGGTGCATGGCGATGGGGATGTTCGGCCAGGTTTCCGTGGCGGCGGTGATCAGGTGGCGGAGAAAAATGTCGCCGGCATATTTGCGGGCGCCGACCGAGCCTTGCAGGATCACCGGGCTGTCGGTGGCGGCGGCAGCCTCCATGATGCCACGGACCTGCTCCATATTGTTGACGTTGAAAGCGGGCAGGCCGTAGCCGTGCTCGGCGGCGTGGTCCAGCAGCTGGCGCATGGATATCAGGGGCATGGTCAAGTCCTCTCAGTGATGCGGCGGGCCATTAGCACGCGAATGATTTCGGCGACATAAGCGGGGGCAAGGCATCGGGACCATAGGCCGGAAGAGGTTTGCGCTCACCAAAATTTGTGCCGCCCCTCTCCCCTGGTGTGCGCGGCGGCGGCGCACAGGGGAGGCAGATGATAAAAATAATCACTTTTGAGCATATGAAATACCACATTGTCTGTCTTTGTTCCGCTTGTAGTGTGGCGCGCTGATGCTTTTAGAGGCGGTGCGTGGCCGATATGCCGGATCGATGCGCGGCGGCTTGGGGGCTGCGCAGAAGTTGGGCAGTTTACGTCTGGAAGCGGCGTTTAATGGCGCGAGGGGAACAAGCGAAATGACGAGGACAAAACATCGGTTCGTGATTGCAGGTTTGCTGTTTTTTGTTGGCATCATCAATTACATGGACCGTGCGGCGCTGGGCGTCGCAGCGCCGTTTCTGAAGGCGGATCTGCATCTCTCGCCATCCCAGCTTGGCCTGGTCTTCAGTACGTTTTTCCTCGGCTATACGCTGTTTGCCTTTGTTGGCGGCCATTGCGCGGACCGGTATGGCCCGCGCAAGGTTTATGTGTGGGCGGCGTTATCCTGGTCGGTTCTGTCCGCGCTGACCGGCGCGGTTGGCGGGTTCGCGCAATTGCTGGTGGTGCGCACCTTGTTCGGCTTTGCCGAAGGGCCGATGAACTCCACCGCGAACAAGACGATCAGCAACTGGTTTCCGCGCAAGGAGGCGTCAAGGACCGTAGGCATCGTGTTTTCCGGCCAGTCGGTGGGCAGCGCGCTGGCCGCCCCGGTGATCGGGCTGCTGATGCTCTCCTTTGGCTGGCGTCTCGCCTTCCTGGTGACCGGCGTCTCGGGGATCGTCTGGGTGATCGCCTGGCGCCTGTTGATGACGGATCAGCCCCCCGGCGGCCGGGTGGAGGAGGTCGCCGCGGTCAATGTGGCGCCGTCGGGCATGCCGCTGCGGCGCTATCTTGCGCAGCCGGCGATTCTGGCGCTGGGGCTCGGCTTGTTCGCGATGAATTATCCGTTTTACATTCTGCTGTCCTGGCTGCCGACCTATCTGACGCATACGCTGCATATGCCGTTGAAAACCATGATGTATGTCGCGGCGATTCCCTGGGCCTGCGGCATTATCGGCTATGTCGGCGGCGGCAATATCGGGGATTTTCTCTATAAGCGGCTGGATGACCCGCTGTTGGCGCGCAAGATTTCGACCACGGTGCCGCTGGGGCTGTCCGTGATCGCGCTATCGGCGCTGTGCGTCAGCAGCGGCGCGGTGGCGGCGGTCACGTTGATCTGCCTGATCGTGATTTTCATGACTGCGGCGGCGCAGGCCTGCTGGGCGACGGTGACCGAACTCGTGCCGCCGGCGCGGGTGGGCGGCGTGAGCGGCTTCGTGCATCTGCTCAGCAATATCTCCGGCATCATCGGCCCGGCGGTGACGGGATTTGCGGTGCAGTATTTTGACGGGTTCAACAGCGCCTTTTTGCTGGCCGCGGTGATCGCCGCGATCGGGACGCTGGCGATGGTGGTGTTCGTCAAGCCGCAGCGCGCCGGCAGTGCCGGCTTGGCCATGGCCGAACCAGGTGCTGCCCAGTGATCGGCGCCGCAGCAAATTCTAGGATGGGTATTTCATGAATATAGATGATCTGGATACGCCGACGCCGGTGATCGACCTCGATCGGGTGGAGCAAAACATTCGCCGCGCGCAGGATTATGCGAACCGGCACGGCATCGCGCTGCGGCCGCATATCAAGACGCATAAGCTGTCGGAATTCGCGCATTTGCAGGTGCAAGCCGGGGCGCGGGGTATCACGTGCCAGAAACTCGGCGAGGCCGAGGTGATGGCCGATGCCGGGATCACGGATATCTTGATCAGCTTCAACATTGTGGGGCGAAGAAAGCTGGAGCGGCTGCGCAGCCTGGCGCGCCGGGCCAGTATCAAAGTGGTGGCCGATAGCGAGGCGGTGCTGCGCGGGCTGTCGGAGACTTTCGTCGGGGAGGCGCAGCCTTTGCCGGTGCTGATTGAATGCGACACCGGCGCCGGGCGGTGCGGCGTGGCCACGCCCGAGGCGGCGGCGGCGCTGGCGAAGCTGGCGGCGGGGTTGCCCGGGCTCAGCTTCCGCGGGTTGATGACCTATCCGCCCAAGCACCGCGTGCCGGATGTGGCCGGCTGGCTCGAGGCCGCGCGGGCGGCGTGCCGCCAGGTGGGCGTCGAGGTGCTGGAAATCAGCTCCGGCGGCACGCCCGACCTGTTCCATGCACATGAGCAGGGGCTGGTGACGGAATATCGGCCCGGCACGTATATCTATTCGGACCGGGCGCAGGTGGCGCACGGCCATGGGACGCTGGAGGATTGCGCGCTGCGGATCGTCGCGACCGTGGTGTCGCGGCCGGCGGAGGATCGCTGCATCATCGATGCGGGGTCGAAAACCTTGTCGTCGGACACGCAGGGGCTGAACGGGTTCGGGCATATCGTCGAATATCCGCAAATGGGCATCGTCGCGCTGAGCGAGGAGCATGGGCATTGCCATGTGCCGCCCGGCAGCCCGGGGCCGGTGGTGGGCGAGCGGGTGACGATCGTCCCGAACCATGTCTGCGTGGTGACGAACCTGTTCGACCGCATTCCGGCGGTGCGCAACGGGCGCGTTGAGGCGATGTTCACCGTGGCGGCGCGGGGCAAGGTGCAATGAGCGCGACCGAGGCGCGCTTACGCGCATTGGGGCTGGTGCTGCCGGCGCTGCCCAAGCCGATCGCCACCTATGTGCCGTTCG
>CAWACI010000011.1:0-2500 GCA_963780465.1 uncultured Pseudomonadota bacterium | reverse complement strand
GCTAGTAGTGGCGAGCGAACGCGGAGTAGGCCAGTGCCTTACATTTAGTTAGCAGAACGGTCTGGAAAGTCCGGCAATAATGGGTGATAGCCCCGTATGCGTAGGCTGTGTGTAAGGACTTGAGTAAGGCGGGACACGTGAAATCCTGTCTGAACATGGGGGGACCACCCTCCAAGCCTAAATACTCCCTGGTGACCGATAGTGAACAAGTACCGTGAGGGAAAGGTGAAAAGCACCCCGACAAGGGGAGTGAAAAAGACCTGAAACCGGATGCCTACAAGCAGTCGGAGCACCTATTGGTGTGACGGCGTACCTTTTGTATAATGGGTCAGCGAGTTTCTGTTCGCGGCAAGCTTAAGCCGATAGGCGTAGGCGCAGCGAAAGCGAGTCTGAATAGGGCATTCAGTCGCGGGCAGAAGACCCGAAACCAAGTGATCTAGCCATGGCCAGGCTGAAGGTGGGGTAACACCCACTGGAGGGCCGAACCCACGCCTGTTGAAAAAGTCGGGGATGAGCTGTGGCTAGGGGTGAAAGGCCAATCAAACTTGGAGATAGCTGGTTCTCCGCGAAATCTATTTAGGTAGATCGTCGTATGTATACCTTCGGGGGTAGAGCACTGGATGGGCTAGGGGGTCCCAAAGACTTACCAAACCTAACCAAACTCCGAATACCGAAGAGTTTTGTACGGCAGACAGACGGTGGGTGCTAAGGTCCATCGTCGAGAGGGAAACAGCCCAGACCACCAGCTAAGGTCCCCAAATTATGGCTAAGTGGGAAAGGATGTGGGAATTCCAAAACAACCAGGAGGTTGGCTTAGAAGCAGCCATCCTTTAAAGAAAGCGTAATAGCTCACTGGTCTAATTAAGAAATCCTGCGCCGAAAATGTAACGGGGCTCAAGCCATATACCGAAGCTGTGGGCGTGATTTATCACGCGGTAGCGGAGCGTTCCGTAAGCCTGCGAAGCGGCATCCGTGAGGAGCCGTGGAGGTATCGGAAGTGCGAATGCTGACATGAGTAGCGACAAACAGTGTGAGAAACACTGTCGCCGTAAGTCCAAGGGTTCCTGCGCAAGGTTAATCCGCGCAGGGTTAGTCGGCTCCTAAGGCGAGGGCGAAAGCCGTAGTCGATGGGAAACAGGTGAATATTCCTGTACCTGCTAGAAGTGACGAATGCGAAATGTTGTCGGGTCTTATTGGATTGACCCGGCTTTTTAAGCATTCCAGGAAATAGCTCTAGCATATAGACCGTACCCTAAACCGACACAGGTGGACTGGTAGAGCATACCAAGGCGCTTGAGAGAACTATGCTGAAGGAACTAGGCAAATTACTTGCGTAACTTCGGGATAAGCAAGACCCAATTGTGGGCAACCATGATTGGGTGGCACAAAAGAGGGGGTAGCGACTGTTTAGTAAAAACACAGGGCTGTGCGAAGTCGAGAGACGACGTATACGGTCTGACGCCTGCCCGGTGCCGGAAGGTTAAGAGGAGGTGTGCAAGCACTGAATTGAAGCCCCGGTAAACGGCGGCCGTAACTATAACGGTCCTAAGGTAGCGAAATTCCTTGTCGGGTAAGTTCCGACCTGCACGAATGGCGTAACGACTTCCCCACTGTCTCCAGCATAGGCTCAGCGAAATTGAATTCCCCGTGAAGATGCGGGGTACCCGCGGTCAGACGGAAAGACCCTATGAACCTTTACTGCAGCTTTGCAGTGGTATTAGGAGAGTGCTGTGTAGGATAGGCGGGAGGCATCGAAGCATGGGCGCTAGCTCGTGTGGAGCCAACCTTGAAATACCGCCCTGAACTCTTCTGATATCTAACCGCGTCCGGTTATCCCGGACCGGGACCCTGCATGGTGGGCAGTTTGACTGGGGCGGTCGCCTCCCAAAAAGTAACGGAGGCGCGCGATGGTGGGCTCAGGCCGGTCGGACATCGGCTGCTGAGTGCAATGGCATAAGCCCGCCTGACTGCGAGAGCGACAGTTCGAGCAGAGACGAAAGTCGGCCATAGTGATCCGGTGGTTCCACGTGGACGGGCCATCGCTCAACGGATAAAAGGTACTCTAGGGATAACAGGCTGATCTCCCCCAAGAGTCCACATCGACGGGGAGGTTTGGCACCTCGATGTCGGCTCATCACATCCTGGGGCTGGAGCAGGTCCCAAGGGTTCGGCTGTTCGCCGATTAAAGTGGTACGTGAGCTGGGTTTAGAACGTCGTGAGACAGTTCGGTCCCTATCTGCCGTGGGTGTTGGAGACTTGAGAGGATCTGTCCCTAGTACGAGAGGACCGGGATGGACGTACCTCTGGTGTACCGGTTGTCGCGCCAGCGGCATAGCCGGGTAGCTATGTACGGAAAAGATAACCGCTGAAAGCATCTAAGCGGGAAACTTACTCAAAACGAGGTCTCCCTGAGGGTCGTGGTAGACCACCACGTCGATAGGCCGGGTGTGAAAGTGGAGCAATCCATGCAGCTAACCGGTCCTAATCACCCGATAGAGTT
>CAWACI010000010.1:0-24513 GCA_963780465.1 uncultured Pseudomonadota bacterium | reverse complement strand
CGTGGACGGATACGCGATGCTTTTGCAAATCGCCGCGCAGGAAGACCAGAGCTTCCTCGATCAGCTTGTTCACATCGAGTGAAGATCTGATTGGGGGGCTTTCCTGAAGATTGCTCGAATGCTTTCGATCACGGCTCCCGTGCGGTGGCCGTTCGCAGAAATTTTCTTGAATGCCTGCTTTGCTTCGCCGAGAGCGGTTTTGGTTGAACACGACCCACGCATGGTGCGTGCTGAGCGGTATTCGTGTCTGCTCCCATGTCAAACCAGCGAATGCGCTGGCCTGATCTCGCCAAACCCCACCCGGAGTTCCTCAACCGGCGCGGGCAAATATCTCGTCAAGTTGCCGTCGCGGAAGGCCGCCGAGTGCCAGGAAAAGCATCGTCATGCCTGGTCTGACTGGGACTATGGTAAACAGGCACTGGTTCGCTACCCGATGGCGACAACCAGCTTGCCGGCGGAGTTCGGCAAATGAGCCAACTGTCTAGTTTTGCGCAGAGCGAGATGGCGGCCTCCAGGTCTTATGGGAGGAGGGTGAGCGCCCTTCTGCAGAGCTTGGCGTGAGGCGGAGGACGACGAGCGGCGCGCCATCCTGGCTGTGGTGCCCACCTCGGAGCATCCCAGCCCGCGTTGCCTCGATCGCCTGGCCCACGAATACGGCTTGAAAGAGATGTTGGATGGGGCATGGGCGGCGCGGCCCCTGGCGCTTGAGCGCGCGCGCGGGGGCAGCATGCTCCTGCTCGAGGATCCGGGCGGCGAGCCGCTCGAGCGGCTGCTCGGTGCCCCCATGGCGGTGGGCAGCTTCCTGCCCTTGGCCGTGGGCATCGCCGCTTCCCTCGGCAAGCTCCATGCGCGCGGCCTGGTGCACAAGGACCTGAAGCCCGCCCATCTCCTGGTGAACTGCGCGGACGGACAGGTCCGGCTCACCGGGTTCGGCCTCGCCTCGCGTCTGCCGCGCGAGCGGCAGGCGCCAGCACCTCCCGAATTCATCGCCGGCACGCTCGCCTACATGGCGCCCGAACAGACCGGACGGATGAACCGCTCGATCGACTCCCGCAGCGACCTCTATGCCCTCGGGGTCGTGCTCTACCAGATGCTCACGGGGACACTGCCATTCACCGCGTCCGATCCCATGGAGTGGGTCCACTGCCACATCGCCAGAAAGCCGGTGCCGCCCGGCGAGCGGTTGGCGAAGATCCCCGCCCCGGTCTCGCAGATCATCATGAAGCTGCTCGCCAAGACCGCGGAGGAGCGCTACCAGACCGCCGCCGGCGTCGAGCGCGATCTGCGGCGCTGCCTGGCCGATTGGGAAGCAAGGGGCCGCATCGATGACTTCCCGCTGGGCGAACACGACATGCCAGACCGGCTGCTGATCCCTGAGCAGCTGTACGGGAGAGCGCGCGAGGTCGAGACCTTGCTCGCCGCCTTCAATCGCGTCGTCGACAGCGGCGCGCCGGAGCTGGTGCTGGTCTCGGGATATTCCGGCATCGGCAAGTCCGCCGTCGTCCATGAGCTGCACAAGGCGCTGGTGCCAACGCGCGGGCTCTTCGCCTCCGGCAAATTCGACCAGTACAAGCGCGACATCCCTTATGCGACGCTGGCACAGGCTTTTCAGGGCTTGATCCGCCCTCTGCTGGGCTTGAGCGAGGCCGAGTTGGCCGGCTGGCGCGACGCCCTGCGCGAGGCGCTGGGCCCGAACGCCAAACTCATGGTCGATCTGGTTCCCGAATTGAAGCTGATCACCGGCGAACCGCCGCCCGTCCCGGAGCTGCCGCCGCAGCAAGCACAAAGCCGTTTCCAGCTGGTGTTCCGGCGGTTTCTCGGCGTGTTTGCCCGGCCGGAGCATCCGCTGGCGCTCTTCCTTGACGATTTGCAATGGCTCGACCCGGCGACGCTCGATCTGGTGGAGGATATGCTGACCCAGCCGGAGGTGCGGCACCTGCTGCTGATCGGCGCCTACCGCGACAACGAGGTCATGGCCGGCCATCCGCTGCGGCGGAAGCTTGATGCGTTCCACCAGGCGGGGGCCCGCTTGCAAGAGATCAGCCTGGCACCGCTGGCGCGTGCGGACGTGCAGCAATTGATCGCGGATGCGCTGCGCTGCGGGCCGGAGGAGGCTGCGCCGCTGGCGCAACTGGTGCACGAGAAGACCGGCGGGAATCCCTTCTTTACCATCCAGTTCCTGCACGCGCTCGACGACGAGGGCTTGCTGAGCTTTGACCATGGAGCGGCACGCTGGTGCTGGGATCTCAATCGCATTCACGCCAAAGGGTACACCGACAATGTGGTGGACCTCATGGTCGGCAAATTGACCCGGCTGCCCACGGCAACCCAGACGGCGTTGCAGCTTCTCGCATGCCTCGGAAATGTCGCCGACATCGCGACGCTTTGCCTGGTCCGCGGCACCTCAGAGCAGGCGGTCCATGCGGATCTGTGGGAGGCGGTTCGGCAGGAGCTGATCCTGCGCCTGGAAGGCGTCTACAAGTTCGTCCATGACCGGGTCCAGGAAGCCGCCTATTCGCTGATCCCGGCAGACTTGCGCGCCGCGGCGCATCTTACGGATCGGCCGGCTGCTGGCGGCGCACACGCCGCCGGAGAAGCGGGAGGAGGCGATCTTCGAGATCGTCAATCAGCTCAACCGCGGCGCCGCGCTGATCACCGCACAGGACGAGCGCGAGCAACTGGCCGAACTCAACCTGATCGCGGGCCAGCGCGCCAAGGCTTCGACCGCTTATGCCTCGGCGCTCACCTGTCTCGTCGCCGGTGCGGCCCTGTTGGCAGAAGATTGCTGGGAGCGCCGGCACGAGCTCATTTTCGCGCTGGAACTGGAGCGGGCCGAATGCGAGTTCCTCACCGGCGCGTTGGCGGCAAGCGGAGCAGCGCCTGGCGGCGCTATCAACCCGCGCCGCAACGACCGTGGAACGCGCCACGGTCGCATGCTTGCGCGTGGATCTGTACACGACCCTCGACCAGAGCAGCCGCGCCATTGCCGTCGGTCTCGACTACCTCCGGCATCTGGGCATCGACTGGTCGCCGCATCCGACGGAAGAGGAAGCGCGACGCGAATACGAGCGGATCTGGTCGCAGCTCGGGAGCCGCACGATCGAGGCGCTGATCGAGCTGCCTCTGATGAGCGACCCCGCCTCCCTCGCCACCATGAACGTTCTGACCAAGATCATCGTGCCGGCCTTGTATACGGATGCGAACCTGTATCTCCTTGTCACCTGCCGCGCGGTCAATCTCAGCCTCGAACACGGCAACTGCGACGCTTCCTGTCCCGCCTATGCATTCCTTGGCATTGTCGCTGGCCCCCGCTTCGGCGACTATCAGGAGGCCTACCGCTTCGGCTCGGCTTGGCTATGACCTGGTCGAAGAACGCGGGCTGACCCGTTTCCAGGCCAGGGTCTATATGGAATTTGGCAACGTCGTTCTGCCTTGGACGAGACATGTCCGGGCTGGCCGCGATTTTCTGCGCCGCGCGTTCGAGGCGGCAAACAAGATCGGCGACCTCATTTACGCCGCCTATTGCGGCAACGAATTGACCACGAACCTGCTCGCCGCGGGCGATCCGCTGGCCGAGGTGCAACGCGAAGCCGAGCATGGCCTCGCCTTTGCGCAGAAGGCCCGGTTCGGGTTTGTCGTTGACTGCATCACCACCCAGCTCGGACTGATCCGGACGCTGCGCGGCTTGACGCCGACATTTGGCGCCTTCGACGATGCAGAGTTTGACGAGCGTCGGATCGAACGCCGCTTTTCAGAAAATCCGGATTTGGCGTTTGTCGAGTGCTGGTACTGGGTGCGCAAGCTGCAGGCGCGCTTCTTTGCCGGCGACTATGCGTCGGCCATCGAGGCCGCGTCGCGGGCGCAACAGCTTTTGTGGACATCGCCATCCTACTTCGAAAGGGCCGAATATCAGTTCTACAGCGCGCTGTCCCACGCCGCCTCCTGCGACGCCGCGCCGGCCGACCGATCGGCAGCAACGCATCGATGCGCTTGACGCCGCCTCCACCGGGAACTCCAGCTCTGGGCGGTGAATTGCCCAGACAATTTCGAAAACCGTGCCGCCCTGGTTGGCGCCGAGATCGCGCGCCTCGAAGGTCGCGACGCTCGATGCCGAGCACCTCTACGAACAGGCCATCCGCTCGGCCCGCGCCAACGGCTTTATTCACAATGAGGCGCTTGGCCACGAACTGGCCGCCCGCTTCTACGCGGCGCGTGGCTTCGAGACGACCGCCCAAGCCTATCTGCGGAACGCCCGCTACGGCTATCTGCGTTGGGGCGCCGACGGCAAGGTGCGGCAACTCGATCAGCTCTATCCGCAACTGCGGCAGGACGAACGCGCACCCGGTCCGGCCGACACGATCGGGGCGCCGGTCGAGCACCTCGACCTCGCCACCGTGATGAAAGTGTCGCAGGCCATCTCAGGCGAGATCGTCCTGGAAAAGCTGCTCGACACGCTCATGCGCACCGCGATCGAGCAGGCGGGGGCGGAGCGCGGCCTGTTGATCCTGGCCCGTGGCGCGGAGCAACGGATCGAGGCGGAAGCCACGACCAGCGGCGACACGGTCATCGTGCGTCTGTGCGACGAGGCCATGGCCGGAACCGCGCTGCCGGTGTCGGTCCTCCATTATGTCCTGCGCACGCGGGAGGGCGTGATCCTCGACGATGCTGCAGCCGAGACCGCCTTTTCTGCCGATCCCTACATCCGCCTGCATGGCGCCCGCTCCATTCTCTGCCTGCCGTTGCTGAACCAGGCCAAGCTCATCGGCGTGCTCTACCTGGAAAACAACCTGACCCCCCGCGTCTTCGCACCGGCCCGGATCGCGGTGCTGAAACTGCTCGCCTCGCAGGCCGCAATCGCGTTGGAAAATACCCGTCTGTATCGTGATCTTGAGCAGCGCGAGGCGAAGATCCGCCGCCTGGTCGAGGCCAACATCATCGGGATCTTCATCTTTGCGCTCGATGGCCGGATTCTCGAGGCCAATGACGCGTTTCTCCACATGGTGGGCTACGACCGCGAGGATCTGGTCGCGGGCCGTCATACGCTGGACGGACCTGACGCCACCGGAATGGCTCGACCGCGACAAACGGCATTGGATCCCCAGAGCTCACGATGACCGGGATCCTGCCGCCGTTCGAGAAGGAATACTTCCGCAAAGACGGCAGCCGCGTGCCTGTGCTGCTCGGCGTGGCGACTTCGAGGAAGGTGGCAATGAGGGTGTCGCCTTCGTGCTGGATCTGACCGAGCGCAAGCGGGCGGAAGCCGAAGCGCGCGAGATGCAGATGGAGCTGGCACACGCGAACCGCATGGCAACAATGGGGCAATTAACCGCGTCCATCGCCCATGAGATCAACCAGCCCATCGGCGCAACACTCACCAATGCCCAGGCCGCTCTGCGCTGGCTGCGCGCCGAACCGCCGGATCTCGCGGCGCTCGGGCGGGCGCTTGATCGTATCGTTCAGGACAGCAATCGCGCCGGCAGCATCGTCCATCGGATTCGCGCCCTCATCAAAAAGGCGCCGCCGCGCATGGAGGGCCTGGCCATCAACGACGCGATCCTGGAGATCATCGCTCTCACCCGCAGCGAAATTGCGAAGCAAGGCATCACGCTGCAGACGCAGTTGGCGGAGGGATTACCGGATATCCAAGGCGATCGGGTGCAGTTGCAGCAGGTGGTTCTCAACCTGATCGTCAATGCCATCGAAGCGATGAGCCAAACGAGCGAAGGCGCCCGCGACTTGTTCATCAGCAGCGCGCCCGATGGGGCGGACGGCGTACAGGTCAGCGTGCGCGATTTAGGGCCCGGTTTCGCCCCCAGCACGCTCGAGCATGTCTTCGACCCGTTCTACACCACCAAGTCCACCGGCCTGGGAATGGGCCTGTCAATCTGCCGCTCGATCATCAACGCGCATGGGGGACGATTATGGGCCGAGGCCAATGAACCGCAGGGGGCGATTTTCTGGTTCACGGTGCCCGCGAGAAACAATGCTGAACCGACGTGACGCCATCCTGAAGGAGCGCTCCACGCATGAAACTCGACCGCCGTTCGTTTCTCGCCGCCTCGGCCGCGACGCTGGCTGCCCCCGCGGCTTTCGCGCAGAGCGCGCAGAAGACCAAGTTCATCGTGATCCTCGATTGGTTCGTCAATCCGGACCATGCGCCGCTGTTCACCGCCAGCTATATCGGCGCCTTCGATCGCGCGGGGCTGAACGTGGCGCTGGTGCCGCCGACCGACCCGGACCTGCCGCCGCGGCTGCTCGCCGCCGGCAAGGCCGATGTCGCGATCAGTTACCAGCCCCAGCTCTATCTTCTGGTCGATCAAGGCCTGCCCGTGCGCCGCACCGGCACGCTGATCAACAAGCCGCTGAGGACCGTGACCGCGCTCAAGCGTAGTGGCATCGAGAAGCTCGCTGATTTCAGGGGCAAGAAGGTCGGCTATGCCCTTGCCGGGCTCGAGGAGGCGCTGATCGGCACGATGCTGCGCCATGCCGGGCTCAGCCTCGCGGACGTGACCCTGGTGAACGTGAATTTCGCACTGGTGACGGCGCTGATGTCGAACGAGGTGGACGCGGTGATCGGCACCTACCGCACCTATGAGGACATCCAGCTCGCCGAAGCCGGGCTGCAGCCGGTGATCTTTTTGCCCGAGGATTACGGCGTGCCGCCCTCGGACGAGCTGATCCTGCTCTCCAACACCTCCGGCCTCGCCAACCCCGCTTTGCCGAAATTCCTGGCCGCGCTGCAGGAAGGCGTAAATTTTTTAGTGAAGCACCCAGACCAAATGCTGGCGCGCTTCCTCAAGGATAATCCGAGCCTGAACGACAAGCTCGACATCGCCTCCTGGAAGGCGCTGCCCGGTTATTTCGCGCCAAACCCGGCCCATCTCGATCGCGTGCGTTACCTGACCTATCGCGATTTCATGCTGCGGGAAAAGCTGATCAAACAGGCCCTGCCGCTCGACGATTACGCGGTGCAGATCAAGATCTGAGCCATGGCCCCGCCGGGCACCTAAAAACGCGCCACCGGAATCCAGCTGGGCGAGCTTCAGATCAAGCCTCTCCCTCAGGTTCCCCCCTCATTCCCGCCAACGCCATCTGGTGCGATGAGGACGAACCGAGGACAGCTAGGAATAGCCCTACTCCCGTCGGTGTCCGCGCCTGCAAAACCAAGGACCAACGGGGGCCTACGGGCTATGGTGCAAAGTTTGTCTGCCGGGTATTTTTGGGGAACGATGGGATAGGGTTCGTATGATAGCGAAGAAGGTGACCTGCTCTGATCACCTGTTCAAGGGGCGGCACTTCGAGCGTGAGATCATCATCTTGTGTGTCCGGTGGTATCTGCGTTTCAAGTTGCTTCCGTGACTTGGTGGAGATGATGACAAAAAGGCGGTGAAGCGGTGAATTCAGCCCGGTGGAGCTCCTGTCATCGGTTCAGATCGGTTCTGTTCCATCCCGACCAAGGTTAGCAGCAGTGCAGGTAGCGTTGTCGGGAGGTAGGACAAACTGAAACACAGCGCCCTGCGGGATGTTTTGGGTAACCCACAAACGGCTATCGTGGCTCTCAATGATTGAGCGGCAGATAGACAAGCCCATCCCCATACCTCCGGACTTTGTCGTGAACAGCGGATTGAATACACGCTCTGCGTCCTCCGACTTGATTCCTTTTCCCGTATCCGAAACCGATACCAAGACGCCGCCGGCCTGCATCTCGGCGCGCACGGACAGGATGCGGGGGCCGGCGGCGGTCGCCATCGAATTGATCGCATTGGTCATCAGGTTCAAAAGCACCTGCCGCAGTTGGATCGGCTCGCCGATCACCGCGGGCAATCGTGCATTAGGCTCAGCGTAGACGGATACGCGGTGCTTTTGCAAATCGCCGCGTAGGAAGACCAGGGCCTCCTCGATCAGCTTGTTCACATCGAAAGAAGTTCTGCTGGGGGTTTCTCCCTTGAAGATCGCCCGAATGCTTTCGATCACCACTCCCGCGCGGTGGCCGTTCGCAGAAATTTTCTTGAATGCCTGCTTTGCTTCGCCGAGATCGGGGGCCGCACGATCAAGCCAGCGGAACCCCGCATCGGCCTGCGTTGTCATCCCGGTCAATGGCTGCTTGATCTCATGCGCGATCATGGCTGCGACCGCATTCCCGGTCATCAGCCGCGCCTCACGTTCCCGGCGTTGGGCTAGAACGGCGTGGAGCAGCCGCGCGTAAAGCGTCGTGATTTCATAGAGCAGGACAATCAGGACGAGACTGCCGGAAAAGAGCCCGAATACCCGGCCGGCATACCAGCCGACGGAAAAGCGGCCCGGCACGGGAAACGAGTTCAGGACGACATCGATCACGTAAGCACACATCACCACTATCAGCCACAAGTCGAGCATGGAATGCTGCCGTATCCAGAGCGCAAAGAGCGTAGCAACGCCCAACAGCGCAGTACATCCAGCGGTATATTCCCACATGACGGAAACGTGCACCGTATCGAGCATTAATGGGGGAAGCTTCGCATCGTCCGCGGCAGCAAGAAATGTCGCCGCGCACACCAAGGCGATCACGGCGACGCCCGAAAGCATGGCCGCGTAGCGTGAGGTCGTCCACGCTTGTTTTGCTGAATCAGCCTCCTTCAGTAGCGCATAGGCGATCACGAACAGCGAAAATCCCCCATGCCAAAATATATAGAGCCAGGCCGTGCTCTGCTTCCCAGCACCGAGCAGCCCTCCGGGCGCAAATACCCCAGGGAAGGTCAACATCCACGGAATCGCGATCAGCGCCGTATAGAGATACCCACACGATATGACGAGGAGAGCACGAGACCGCAGGATCGAGAACTGTGAAAACAGCAGCACCGCGGTGATCGCGTCATTGACAAAAATCGCGGCCCCATAAGCAGGAATAAAGGCGTCGACCCGCGGCGGACGAAGGGATTTGAGCGGCCCCGCCGTGATGATGAACGCGACGACCAAAGCCAGCACAACGGCAACCGCGAGCCGTTTCTGCGCCGGACTCGGCGGAAGACTCGACAAAATAAAAAACCGTTCATCTGGACGACCAGCTGAGATGTCAAACATCCGAACTTCTCTTCGCGGCAGTACGAAACAGATGGCACTCGGTCCACCTCATTACAGGCCGTTGCCTAAATTCTCCGCTATCCTGCCTCCTTGGGGCGGCGAACGATAGAGGGTTTCCAGCCATTGAGCGTTTTTTCGATGTGGCGCTTTCGCGGCTTCCAGCTCGGCGCCCCGAATCCACTGGCGCGTTTTTCAAGTGTATGGCGGATTAGTTGAGGCGTCGAGGCGGAGGCCGAAGGCGCTCGACACAAGGTCCCGTTAAAACCTCAGCCCGCCGATACCCGCCCTTGGCGTCGTCGTTAACCTCATCCATAATGACAGCCCGAAGCCTTCAATTGCTTCAAAACCGACAATCACGAACCAGCCCAACGCGGAAGAATGGTCACAGAGCACCGCTTACGGAAAGTCCGCCGGCGGGTCCGATATAACGATAGAGGTCACCCAACGACCTCTTCGCGCTCATGTTCAGCGGCCGCCAAAACTGCAGTGGCATCGTTTAGCATTTCAGCCGGCGCCCGATCGTCGAGCCAACCATTAGTGGACACGAACCAGAAAGCTTTCTGCCAGGCCGACATCGTATCGGGCAAGACTTTGAGCACTTTTTTTATCGTGGGATGGGGCTTGCCGTCTAAGAATTGAAATGATGGATAATATTCAACACCTCGGTGACCCACTGAGAAAATTGCATTGGCTTTTTTCCAACGGCCAGCAGCGGCGTAGGGGCTATTCCCCTTATAGCCCGACAACTCCGACACCTGAATGCTGGTCAGAGGCGCCGCCTCCGCCACAAAACGATCTCGCAACAGAAGATTGTCCATCGCGATAGGGCCATGCGCCTCGGACAAGTCATCAGCGACCACGTGCTAACGCACTGCCAAGCGTATTAGCTAACAACAGCCCCAATTAACTCTCCTTGGTCATCAACCGGCCCAATACGGCCCGATGCAAAATCGATCCGCTTTGACATATTCTTCGCAAACAACGTGACGGCTTTAACCCTTGAAGTGATCTTACGAGTTTCATGTTCCATCGATGGCTCCTCCGGCCAAAAAGTACCTTTGAATAAGACGGCCAAATCAAATTTAGCCTTAGCAAACTTCCCAAAGATACCGGATCAACACCCACCGTTAGGCCACTCTGATCACGCCAGTTTAAACTATTAATTTTTAGACACTCCACGTTGTGCCTGTGCCGATGGCCGGGAACCGGAGGAACAAGGGAGCGAATGATGGCATGAACCAGGTCAAATCCCTCAGCCGGAACATCAATGATGCAATCGTGCGAGAGCGCATAAGCATTGAACTCTCTGAGCACACTCACTGCCATTTCCTGGCTCCAGCCCCGTCTCTCTTTTACAAAGGGCAAGCTTCCAAAGGGACGGCCAAACATCCGAGACCACAAAGATGGCAGCGACCGCGATAACCGATGTTATTACCGCCACCGAGGAGTTGCGTCAGGTCGCGCCAGAGACCGGCAGCGCCGTATGCTGTTTTACCCAGGCGACGTATTTATCCATCCAGCCCTGAAGAAACGCCGCACTGCCCTGCCCGATATTTCCCGCATCATCGAACCGGCGCTGCTGCCAGCGCCGTGTTGCGTTGCGCGGTATCAGCCGCCTGTTTCCTGGCGATGAACGGCGCGCGCCCTGCCCGGCCGTTCGTATCATTTCAGTGGGCTGATGCGACGAGGCTCTGATACGTGACCTTTTGCGTCTCGGTCAGCACCGCGTAGGCTTGGAGATGGAACGGAACCATGGCCAGCCCCACGGCGGTTTGCGCCTTGCCCACCGCGTCAACATCGGCCGTGATCACCTTCAGCGAGGGCGCCGTCGTGGCGGCGTCAGCCTGGTATTTCGCGTAAGCGGCCTGCAAGGCGCCGACATCGTTTTTCGCCGTCGTCACCATGCCGAGCATAAGCTGCTTTTCGGTTGCCACCTGGGAGGCGGTCAGATGCAGCTGTGCCGCGTGGCCCAGCATCCAGGCCGGTCCCGGGTGATGGGCGCGAAACAGCTCCGGGAACCCCAATGAATGGGCTCTGAAATAAAGCTGCCATGCGGGCGCCGCCGCCGGGGGCGTCATGGCTGGAGTGGCGGCAAACGCGCCATGTGCAGCGAGCAGCGTGAGCGCGGAAGATAAGGCAAAGCGTTTCATGTCTATCCCTGGCTTTCAAAACGAGGCGGACCGGTCCCGCCTTAACTGAACTATGCACCAAACTTCCGCGTCGTAATATCCCATGGCGGGCGGCGATACTTAAATCCACCCTATTGCTTAAAGTGTAGCCTAAGCTACATTTGGCGCAGTCATTCATCTTCAGGTTTGCTAAAATCATGCGCTACCGCCTTCTGGGTCTCTCGCTCATCGCCGGCTCCCAGATTTCTATGCTGCAATCGGCCACGGCGCTGACCAGCCCGGCCAACATCCCCCTCGATGCCGGCCCGCTGGGCACGCTGCAGCTCTCCGGCGGTGTGGACGGCTATGCCTATGGCCAGACCGGCACATCGCCGCACGGCGCTCCCGGCGGCAGCGCCGCCGGCGACAGCGCGACCGGCGTCAATCTCAGCAATGCCATGATCGGCCTGCAAAAAACCAGCGGCGTGTTTCAGTTCACGCTCGATCTCGGAGCGGTCAACGGATTGCCGACACTCGGCCTCGCTTATCCTAAAGCCAGCCTGAAGGTTTATCGCGCCAGCCCGGTTTATCTCGGCTACATCACCATCGCCCCGGCGAATACGCCCTTCACCATTTCCATCGGGCAGATCAATTCGCTCGAAGGTTACGAAGGCGGCCTGGACTGGCAGAACGCGAATATCTTTACCTCCGCCATGTGGTTCATTTCGAACCAGAACAGCCTGGGCGTATCGGGCACCTATGCAAAAGGCCCGCTATCGGTGAGCGTCGCCTATGGCGATGGCTGGGATACACGGGTGTTCAACTTCCTGCAGGCATCCGTCACCTACACCATCGACAGCGCCAACAGCCTGGATGTTTATTACGGCGGCAATCTCGGCAGAACCGGCGGGAATGCCATAACCTATTTCCAGATGCCGGTCGGCGCCGCACCTTATCTGGTGAATTCGCAAACCTTCGGCGCGTATGACGCCTACACGCGCGGCAACCTGACGCTCGTCCCCGAACTGCAATACGTTTACGCCAAGCCTGATCAGCGGGTCTCGATCGCTAAATACACCGGCAATTTCAGCGCCGCGCTGTTCGCTGATTACGGTTTTGGCGCATCCCCCTATTCGCTCGGCGCCATGGCATCGTATTTCGACAACGTCGGCGCCCAAGGCAACTGGTACATTGCGCCGCGCGCCGCGGGCTTCGGCGTGGAACTGACCCCGACCTGGCAGCATAAAGCGTTCTTCGCGCGGCTTTCTGTCGGCTATGTGTACCTGCTCAACACCGGGAAAGGCACCGGGTACCCCGCTTATGGCACGGCCGGAAACGGCCGGAACGTGCTGCAAAGCGCCTTCGAGGCCGGGATCCTGTTCTGATCCCGGCACCCGAGGGTTTTACTCGGCAGTTCAGCTCGAAGGCAGCCCCGGGATCGGCACGCCGAACGTCTGAAGCAGCAGCACGGCGTTCAGCACCAGAATCACCACCGTTCCGCCGAGGGCCAAAACATTGGTCAGCCGGCTGTTGACGAACTCGCCCATCAGATTGCGGCTGCGGGTGAACAGCACCAGGGCAATCATCGGGATCGGCAAGGCGAAGGACAGGACCACCTGGCTGATCACCAGCGCATGGGTCGCATCGGCACCGAGGCCGATGACCACGAAGGCGGGAACCATCGTCACCAGGCGCCGCACCGCGATGGGAACCCGGAAGCCGACAAAGCCCTGCATGATCACCTGCCCGGCCATCGTCCCGACGGCAGAGCTGGAGATCCCCGAGGCCATCAGCGAGATCAGGAACACCATCGCAGCACCGCCGCCGAGCAAGGGGGTCAGCGTGTGGTAGGCAGTCTCAATTTCCGAGACGTCGCTATGGCCGGCATGAAAAGCGGCGGAGGCCATCATCACCATCGCCATGTTCACAGCACCCGCGCCGGCGAGGGCGATCACGCATTCCCGGTTGGAGAAGCGCAGCAGCGTGCGGCGCTCCCGCGCATCGCGGCCAGGGGCGCGCCCCTGGGTGAGTGCCGAATGCAGATACACCGCGTGCGGCATGATGGTGGCGCCGATAATGCCGACGGCAACGGTCAAAGCCTCTGCATTCGGCAAGGAGGGCACAACGGTGTGCAGCCCGGCCTGGCCCCAGGCGACCGGGGCGATGAACATCTCGATGATAAAGCAGAGGCCGACAATGCTGACGAGGCCGCCGATGATGAGTTCGATCGGCCGGAAGCCGCGCCGGTCGAACAGCAAAATGCCATAGGTCACCACTGCTGTGACCACCATGCCGGCGAGCAGCGGTATTTTGAACAGCAGCGAAAGCCCGATGGCGCCGCCCAGGAACTCGGCGAGATCGGTGGCCATCGCCGCAATTTCGCTCACCCCCCACATCGCATAGACGACCGGCCGCGGAAATTGCGCCCGGCACATCTCGGCCAGGTTCCTGCCGGTTACAATCCCCAGCTTTGCGGAGAGCATCTGGAACAGCATGGCGAGCAGGCTCGCCATCAGCACCACCCAGAGCAGGCCGTAGCCGAAAGCCGCGCCGGCCTGGATGTTGGTCGCGTAATTGCCCGGGTCCATATAGGCGATCGAGACGATCACCGCTGGCCCGGCGAACAGCAGCGCCGAGCGTATGCCCCGCCGTCGGCCCGCCAGCACCTCGCGGATGCGGGTCGTGGTTTGATCTGTGAGTGTGACCTTCGTTAGATTGATCAAGTCGCTCATGGCAGCTCCTGCGGGCCGGGCCATGATGTAGCTGAGGCTACACTTTTGACAAGAGGCTTTATCATCAAGCCCTGGTTACATTTTGATGTTAGGGATGGGCCCATGCTAGTGCCTAGCTTCACGGCGGCCGCGGCAACGAAGGCTGAGGGCATTGGCCCCGCCGGGTACCGAGGCCTGAGGACGAATGGAACGGATAAAATCGGCGACCGCCGCCACGCGCAGTAACGACCCGGCGCCCCTGCCGCGGGAGGCCATGCAGGCCAGCCGGTTCTCGGCCGCCCGTCAGGCGCGCTCGACGGAACGGGCTGAGGATTATGTCGAGCTCATTGCCGACCTGCTGGAAAGTTCCGGTGCGGCGCGAACGGTCGATATCGCCCGGCGGCTCGGCGTGTCGCACGCGACGGTGGTAAAGGCCCTGGCGCGGCTGAAGCGCGAAGACCTCGTCACCAGCAAGCCCTATCGTGGCGTGTTCCTGACCGAGACCGGCCGGGCGCTGGCGGAGCGGGTGCGTGCCCGGCACCGGCTGGTCGTGGAACTGCTGCTGGCGGTGGGCGTGCCGCTCAACGATGCCGAGGCCGACGCCGAGGGCATCGAGCATCACGTATCGGAGAACACCCTGGCGGCGTTCTCGCGTTTCCTGGCGAAAACCGAGGGGTAAGCAGAGGTCTGGTCAGACCTCAACCACCATGCCGTCATAGCCGGGCTCGATGCCCGGCGGTAGAATCGCCCGCAGCGCCTGGTAATCCATGTCCGACCCCATATGCGTGAGAATCGTGCGTTTCGGCTTCAGCCGCTCCACCCAGGCGTAAACCTGGTCGAGATTGGCATGCGTCGGATGGGTGCCTCCGCGGGTGAAGCAATCCACCACGAACATGTCGAGCCCGGTCAGCGCCTGCAAAGCCGGCTCGTCCAGGCGCGCCACGTCGGTGCAATAAGCGAAATCGCCAATCCGCAGGCCAAGGCTACGGCTATAGCCGTGGTCCTGGTCGATCAGCCGCACCTCCATGCCGAGGATGGCCACAGTCTGGCCGGGCGCAATCTCCTCGGTCTGCAGCACCGGCCGGGAGAAGAACCCGCCATTGAACGGCTTGAACGCGTAGTCGAAGCGCTGCCGCAGCTCCGCCCAGATCCCCGCCGTGGCGTAGGCCGGCATCGCCCGGCCCATGAGCCGGTTCAGGATGCGGATCTCGTCGAGCCCGGCAATGTGGTCGGCATGGGCATGGGTGTAGAGCACCGCATCAATCCGGCCGATCCCGGCGCTGGTCAGCTGCTGGCGCAGATCGGGGGCGGTATCGACCAGCAGCCGCTGCTGCTCCGCGGTTTCGATCACGATGCTCGAGCGCGTACGCCGGTTGCGCGGCTCGCTGGGGTCGACCTCGCCCCAATCGCCCAACCCATCGGCGCCGCCGATCTGCGGCAGGCCGGCGGAGCCGCCGACACCGAGAAGCGTGACCTTCATGCCGCCTTCCGGAACAGGTTTTTGAAATTCGCCGTGGTCAGCGCCGCGATCGCCTCCGGGGCCAGCCCCTTGATCTCGCCCAGCACTTTCGCGGTGTGCACGGTATAGGCCGGCTCGTTGCGCTTGCCGCGGAACGGCGCCGGGGCAAGATACGGTGCGTCGGTCTCCACCAGCAGCCGGTCGAGCGGCAGATCCGCGGCAATATCCCGCAAGTCCTGCGATTTGGGAAAGGTCAGGATGCCGGAGAACGAGATATAACCGCCCATCTCCACCGCCGCCTCGGCCAGAGCGCGCCCGGACGAGAAGCAATGGAGCAGAAAGTCGAACTTGCCCCCCCTCGCCGTCTCCTCTTTCAGCATCCGCGCGATGTCGTCATCGGCGTCGCGGGCATGGATGGCGAGTGGCAGGCCGGAGAGCTGCGCGGCGCGGATATTGGCGCGGAAATTCTGCTCCTGCACGTCGCGCGGGGCCTTGTCGTAGAAATAATCCAGGCCGGATTCACCGATGCCGATCACCTTGGGGTGCTTTGCCAAAGCGGCGATCACCTCCGGCTCGGCCACCGGCAATTCGTCCGCCGCATGGTTCGGGTGGATGCCGACACAGGCCCAGACATTGTCGTATTTTTCCGCAATTTCAACGGCTTCACGAGACTGGCTCAGTGTTACGCCGATGGTCACCATCTCCCCAACCCCGGCGGCGCGGGCGCGATCGACGATTTGCGCCTGCTCGCCGGGCTGGTTGAAATAGTCCAGATGACAGTGGGAATCGATTAACATTAGTTAGGGCCTGGTAGGTTTAAGTGGAAACAAAAAGAAAGCAGCCGCTTTTTTGAAAAAAAGCGGCGCAAAAAACTTTGGGCTGGGCTGGGCCGATGGCGTTGAAGCCTGCACGGCTCAGAGCAACAAAAGTTTTTTGCTTCTTTTTTTCCAAAAAAGAAGCGCTTCCCTTATCTTCCACTCGTTACGCTGTTTCGACGAAGCGGGGGAACAAGCCAGCGGGCGGGGGCAATGCGGTGCCTTCGGCCAAAGGCGTATCCAGAGCGGCGATCTGCCGCGCCTCGGGTGCAACGCCAAGCTGGTCCAGCAACCTGCCCATGCTGTCCGGCATCAAGGGCTGCAGCAGGATCGCCACCGTGCGCAGCACTGCAGCCAGCACGTACAGCACCGTCAGCATGCGCACCGGGTCGGTCTTTTTCAGCGTCCAGGGCGCCTGATGGTCGATATAGGCGTCGGCGGCGCGGATCAGCTTCCACACCTCCTCCAGCGCCTCGTGGAAGGCGAGACGGTTGATCGCCACTCTCACCTTCTCCGGTAGCGTCTCGGCGACGGCGAGCAAGGCGTGGTCCACCTCATGCAGCGTGCCGCGGCTGGGGATTTTTGCCTCGGCGTTTTTGGCGATGAAGGAGAGCGTGCGCTGCGCCAGATTGCCGAGCCCGTTGGCGAGCTCGGCATTGGTGCGGGAGATCAGCGCCTTGCGCGAAAAATCCCCGTCATTGCCGAACGGCACCTCGCGCAGCAGGAAAAACCGCACCGGGTCGAGCCCGAATTCGTCCACCAGCGGCCGCACATCGATGAAATTGC
Source organism: uncultured Pseudomonadota bacterium (assembly GCA_963780465.1). GTDB lineage: Bacteria > Pseudomonadota > Alphaproteobacteria > Acetobacterales > Acetobacteraceae > Acidocella. Next base: position 7,574 of record CAWACI010000010.1, on the reverse strand, counting down.
CAGTCGACTTGCTCATCTTCTCGCCCTCGACCGTCCACCAGCCATGCGAGAACACTTTTTCCGGCAGTTCAAGCCCGGCCGCCATCAGGAAAGCCGGCCAGTACACGGCGTGGAAGCGGATGATCTCCTTGCCAACCAGATGCAGGCTGGCCGGCCAGTAGCCGGCGCGTGGCGCGCTGGCATCGGGGTAACCAATGGCGGTGAGGTAGTTCACCAGCGCGTCCAGCCAGACATACATCACATGCTGCTCGTCGCCCGGCACCGGGATGCCCCACGAGAATTTGGTGCGGCTGATCGAGAGGTCGTTCAGCCCGCCGCGCACGAAACTCAGAATCTCGTTGCGCTTGGCGGTGGGCGCGATGAACTCCGGATGCGCTTCATAAAATGCCAGAAGCTTGTCCTGAAAGACGCTGAGTTTAAAGAAATACGATGGCTCGCTCACCCTCTGCACCGGCGCGCCGGAGGCGGTGGCGATCAGCGTGCCGTCCGCGAGCTTGGTCAGCTCGCTCTCATCGTAGAACGCCTCGTCGCGGACCGCGTAATAGCCTTCATAGGCGCCGCGATAGATCATCCCGGCCTCGTCCAGCTTGCGCCACAGCGCCTGCGCCGCCGCCTTGTGGCGCGGCTCGGTGGTGCGGACGAAATCGTCGAAGGAGATGTTCATGCGCCGCGCCATGTCGGCGAAATCGGCGGACACCTGATCGGTGAAGGCCTGCGGGTCGATCCCCGCATTGCGTGCTGCCGCCTCGACCTTCTGGCCGTGCTCGTCGGTGCCGGTGAGAAAGAACACGTCGCACCCGTCCAGCCGCTTGAACCGCGCCAGCGCGTCGGCAGCCGTGGAGGTGTAAGCATGGCCAAGATGCGGCGCGCCGTTCACGTAATAGATCGGCGTGGTGAGGTAAAATTTATTTCGGCTCATGTCCTGTGCAATTGGCTGAGGGCCACGATCACCGCGGCACGTTTATCGAGATTGAGGCCGACCACCTCGCGTTCGAGCTTGCCGAATTCCTGCCAGAGCGCGACGTCACCGGCAAGCCGGGCGGCGTTCTGGCCGGAGCGCGCGGCGGCGCGGGTGTTGGCGGCAAGCCCGGCACGCAGCAGCGTCATGAAGGTGTCGAACTTGTCCACGCCCTCCACCGCGCGCGCGACCGTGTCGGCGATGTTCTGCGCCCGTGCCGGCGGCACCGGGGCGGCGAGCGCCTCCTCCACCAGCAAGGCGATGGCGATGCCGCCTTCCGCCGCCAGGGCGAGCGCGGTGCCGATGCTCCCCTCCGCCAGCCCCGCCAGCCGGGCGCACTCGCCCAAAGCTAGCTCCGGCGCATAATCGGCCAGCAGCGCCGTCACATCGGCTTCCGGCAGATGCGCCAGCGGCAGCGCCCGGCAGCGGCTGCGGATGGTCGGCAGCAGCCGGCCAGGTGCTGAGGAGACCAGCAGCAGAATGGACCGTGCCGGCGGTTCCTCCAGCACTTTCAACAGCGCGTTGGCGGCGTTCGGGTTCATGTCCTCGGCCCCGTCGATCACCACCACCCGCCAGCCGCCCTCGGCCGGGGTCAGGCGCATGAAGGCGCTCGCCTCCTGCACCGTGGCGATAACTATTTCCGATTGCAGTTTTTCCGTCTTCGCGTTGATCCGCTTTTCCACGGTGAATAGGTCTGGGTGCGTCCCCGCGGCGACGCGGCGGAACACCGGCGCGCCCTCCGGCAGTGATAGATCCGGCGTGGTGGCCCCCGCCAGCAGCCAGCGCGCGAAGCGGTAAGCAAGCGTCGCCTTGCCGATGCCGGGCTGCCCGGAAATCAGCCAGCCATGATGCAGCCGACCGGACCTCGCGGCATGGTGGAGGGACGCCACCGCCGCCTCATGGCCGCGGAAATGCGGGTTGGCGCGGGGTTCGGGCGTGCTCATGCGAGGATTAGGTTGGAACAGGAAGTAGCCGCTTTTTGAAAAAAGCGGCGCAAAAACTTTTGTTTCCTCTGGGACTGCGGCGGTGAAGCCAGCACGGCCCAGAGCACCAAAAATTTCTTGCTTCTTTTTTTCAAAAAAGAAGTTCTTCCACTTCCCTTCATGCCCTAGCGCCCGGCGCGGTCGCGGATCACCCGGCGCATCGCCGCGACCACTGCCTCGATCGGTTGCGCGGCGTCGATCAGCGCGCAACGCCCGGGCTCGGAGGCGGCGATGGCGCGGAAGCCGTGCGCGACGCGGGTCATGAAATCCTCGCCCATCGCCTCGTAACGGTCGACCGCACCACCACGCGCCGTGCGCCTGGAATTTGCCACATCTTCAGGGGCTTCCAGCATGAACGTGATGTCAGGACGGAGGTTGATCAGCCGGATCAGGCTGGCCACCGCCGCCACGTCCACGTCCTGCCCATAGGACTGGTAGGCCATTGTTGAATCATAGAACCGATCGCAGATCACCACCTCGCCGCGCGCCAGAGCCGGGCGGATCACCGTCTCCACCAGATCGGCGCGGGCGGCGAAATGCAGCATGGTCTGCGCCAGCGGGTCGAGCTTGATCTCGGTGCTGAGCAACAAGGCGCGCATCGCCTCGGCGCCCGGCGTACCGCCCGGCTCGCGGGTTGTCAGCACGGTGAGGCCTTCCGCCCGCATCACCTCCGCCAGGCGCGCCGCAGCGGTGGATTTCCCCGCCCCTTCCCCGCCTTCGAGTGTGATGAACAGCCCGGCGCGCTGGTTCATCGGACGATGATCTCCGGATCGGTCACGCCGCGATTTCAGCATCTGCTGCAACGCCGCGTCGGCATCCTCGACCGAGTGATATGGCCCTGCATCCACCGCAAACAGCGTGCGGTCGCCACCGGACACCATCACCACCCGTGTCGGCATGCCGTAGAGCCGCTCGGTCTCGCGATAGGCGTCACTCTCGCTGCCATAGCCCGGCACCCGCACAAAAAGCGGCCCCGGCGCCGGCGGCACGGCGGTCACCATGCCGGAGAGCTGCACCTGCGTACCCATATCCGCATTGTTGTCCGTGGGGCTCAGATTTTGCACCGCACCCGATGCAGCCCCGCCAGGTGGCGCCAAGCTCTGCGCGGTTATGCCCGCCACCGGGGCGGCGGTCAGCTTCGGCCCGGCGCCGAGCGCGCCATCCAGCGCTGCCGTCGCAGCACCGTCGAGCTTCACCGCAACCTCGACCACGCCGCCATCGGGATAGTCCAGCAGTTGCGCGACACGCGGCGTCACGGCGAGGATCCGGCCCGGGGTCGCCGGGCCGCGATCATTCACCCGTACCTCGACCGAGCGGCCGTTCACCAGATTCGTCACGGTGACGATGGCGGGCAACTGCAGCACCGGGCTGGCGGCGGCAAGCGCGTTCGGGTCGTAGGCCTCGTTGTCGGCGGTATAGGCCGGCGCGTCATTGCCGATCACCGTGGAGAGGCCGGTGACGTCGTAGCTGGAAACATCGCTCGGATACTGCCACTCGCCACCGGTCTGGTACGGGTTGCCGACGGTGAAGGTCACAGGCCCTGGCGGCGGCGTGGCGGCGCGGTGCATGCAGCCGGCCAAAGCGACGAACAAGCCGAGAATCGCCCGGTTGATCATGCGCTGAGCACCATGCGGCCGAGCGCGCCGACCGCCAGCGCGTAATAATCCGAAGCGTTATAGTGGCGGATGGCATGGAAATTCCGGAACACCAGGAAAGCCTGGCCGCCAGCGCCATCTGGCAGCAGCAGTGCTGCCGGCATGTCCTCCGGCAGACGCCGCGTCCCCGGCAGAAGCTGCACGCCCTGCGCCAGCCAGTAGCCGATGGTCCGCATATTGTCCCGCCCGGTCATCGCCACGTCGATGGCGGCGGGTGCCAGCACCGGCTCGCTGGAGGGTTCGTCCGCCACCCAGCCCGCCTTGGCCAGGTAATTGGCGATCGAGGCGAGGCTGTCGGCCTCCGAGGTCCAGATATCCGGCTGGCCGTTGCCGCTGAACGAAACCGCGGTGGAGAGATAGACGCTCGGCATGAATTGCGGCTGGCCCATCGCCCCCGCATAGGAGCCGATCAGTTTTTGCGCCGGCGCCTCTCTCCCGGCGATGATGCGCAGCGCCGAGATCACCTCGCCGGCAAAATAATGGCTGTTGCGGTCCCAGGCGAGCGTGGTCAGCGCGTCGATCACGTCGAAATCGCCCTGGGTGGCGCCGTAATTGGTCTCGATGCCCCAGATGCCCAGCAAGGGCCCGGCGGAAACGCCGTAGCGGCTGGTCACCGCAGCCAGCAGGCTGCGCGTTGCCTCGGCCTTGTGCGCCCCGGCCGCGATTCGCGCCTGGTTCAGCACATGCGAGGAATAGACCGCCCAGGTCTCGGTGAATTCAGGCTGGTGGTGGTCGAGGCGCAGCACGTCCTGGTTTGGCACCAGATGACCAGTGGCCTCGGCGATCACCGATTGCGGAATGCCCTCGGCCGCGGCGCGCGCCTGCAAGGCCGAGAGAAAGCTGGAAAAATCCGCGGCGCGCGCGAAACGCGGAAGCGCCAGGGTAAAGGGGAGACCTGTGAGAAGAGCGCGCCGATTCATGCTGCGGATTGTGCCATGACGCGGTGTCGCGCTGCAACATGCAGATGAAACGGCGCCTCCTGGTGAAAATGGAGGAAAGTAGCCGCTTGTTACAAAAAAGCGGCGCAAAACGCTTTTATTGCTCTGGGCCTGCGGCTGCGACACCAGCACGGCCCAGATTTAAAAAGTTTTTTTTGCTATTTTTTGTTCACAAAAAGTAGCCTTCCTCTGTTTTCCCGCTTTAGAAGCTGAACCCCGCGGAGAACGAGCCGAACTCGTGGATCGAGCCCTGCTCGCCGAGGAACTGGTTCGTCTGGAATGCCTGCGTATAGGTGAACCGAACGCCGCGCCAGATGACGGTGACGCCGGCCTCGAACGTGCCGACGACGACGTTGGGATCGACGCCCCGGCTGGTCTGGAAGTCCGCGCCTTGCAGGAATTCGTCATGCCCGACGATCTTCGCCGCGGCGCTGCCGAACACATACCAGACCAAAGGCCGTGTGGCCTGGTACGCGTCCGCGCCGGAGGGAGACGGCGCCAGCATTGGCGGGCCGAAATCGCTGTCGAGCCCCTGGCCGAAGCGGAAGCCCACGGCCGGCTGGATGTAATCCTGGGTCAGACCCGCCATGGCGGAAATCTGCGGCAGCGCATCGGCTTCCATCCCGTTACCAAAATGCGCGATCGGCAGGCGCCAGATGCGCGCGGCCTGGAAATCCAGCGCCGGTTCGCTCGGCAGCTGGTAGGCCCAGCCATGCGTGCCCTTTTGGCCGATGATGGCATGGAAATCGTTCTGCACGATTTCACCGCCGGCATCGCGACCGATCACGCCAGCGGCTACGCCGAGCACGGAGCGTGTGTTCGCGGTGTCCTGGATGATATTGAGCGTCCCCGCCAGGTAGCCGGCATAGGGCTCGTCGTTCACCGGCGGATTAATCGCGGTTGTGTCGCTCGGCGTATAGAGTTGCTGGATGATGCCGATATTGATCCGCTGCGTGCCGTCGCCCCAGACGGCATGGCCGAGATTGGCAAGCGGCTTGGGCACGTCGCCTTCCGGCGAGGTCCAGCCGAGATTGAACCCGTTGACGTAATAACGGTCAGTCGGCGCCGCCGTGCTGATCGAGGCGTTTTCGTCCTGGATCGTCCAGATTCCGGATGGAAAGCCCGGATCGGCGTGCGCGACGCCGATTCCGGCACAGAAAGTGGCACCGGCATAAACCGATAGCCGTCGTAATTGCGTGATCATAAAATCCCCAGACCGTGATAAGTTGCCCGTAACGGGCCTTCCTGTAACGATATGACAAGTTAGCGCGCCCCCGCAAAGCCGCGACGGCCCGGCGGCACCGCATGGCTGCTAAACCCAAAAACGAAGGACAGGTAACTCCGCCTCACCGCGACATTTGCCATGATTTTACGGGCGATCTGCTATCCGCTTGCCGTGCGCCCCTATCTTTCGCGTGCTGTGCACGACGCCAGGTCGATCAGCCGCTCCAGCACCTCGGTCTCCTGCGCCCCGGCGATGGCATGCTCGCCATCGATCAGGAAGCAGGGCACGCCGTTGATGCCCAGCCGGTGCGCGTGCAGGTTTTCCGCATGCACGAATTCCGTGCCTTCGCTCGAGGCCAGGAACAGCCCGGTGGCACGCGCGTCCATCCCTTGCGCCGCCGCCAGCTGCACCAGCACCGAATGCGCGCCGATATCCTGCCCGTCGATGAAATGCGCCCGGAAAATCTTGTCAACGAGCCGATCGGCGGTGCCGAATGGCTGCGCGTAACGGATCAGCCGGTGCGCATCGACGCTGCTCGGCGTGCGGCGAATGGCGGCAAAATTGAACTCGATCCCTTCCGCGGCCCCCAGCTCGGTGATCGAGGCATAGAGCCGCCGGGCCCGGTCCTCCGCGCCGAATTTGCGGATCATGTAGTCGCTGCGCGACATGCCGGAGCGCGGCATGTCCGGATTCAGCAGGAATGGCCGCCAGATCATGTCCACGCTCAAATCCTGCCGGCGCGCCAGCAGGAAGGACATGCGCTTCACCCCGAGATAACACCAGGGGCAAACGAAATCGTAGACGATTTCGATGACCAGCCGCGCCGGCAGGGGGGCGAGGATATTCATGGAGTTATCTTACAACGGTTTTCCGCGTTTCGCGAGCGTCTGTTACATAAGGCGTATGACGGAGCAATGACATCGGCTTGACGTTCCGCCTCGTGGCGCGATGATGCGCGCTAGCGGCGCCGCCGCATTTTGGAGATTTCCCTTGAAATTACGCTTCCTTTGCGCGGCTGCCGCGTTGTTCGCCACGGCAGGCATGGCCGAGGCGCGGCAGGACCCGCCGGCAAAGCCCTCGGGCATCGTTGTGCATCTGTTCGGGCCGAATTCAGTATCGTCGCAGTTTCTGCCTAGCGCAGCGTCGCCGCCGGCGCATCGCAACCATCAGGCCCCGGCCAATGCCGCGGCGCAGGAACCAGGTTTTGGCGGCATCCTGCGCCAGATGTTCGTGACCGGCGACCCGAACCGGGAACCCGGGCAGGCCCTCTCGAAGGGCCGTGCCCTGCATCCGCTGGCGGACTGAGCGCGGGCTCAGCCCGCCTTGGGTCATCAGTCTTTCGCGCGCAGTTCGGCGGCGCGCTTCTCCATGCGCGCGGCCATGGTGTCCAGGCGCCAGGCGATGACATCGTTGAACGTGACATAGCCGCGATGCGCCGTGTCGATCGCTGCGAAATTCGTGACGATCGGCTTCAGCCCTGCAGCCTGGGCCTGCGCCAGGGTCAGGTGGCCGTCATGGGTGGTGTTGGCGGCTTCGAATTTCTTGTGGAACTTCTTCATCGCCTCGCGCTGATGATGGCGCCAGTGATGGCCGCCCGCCCCCATCATGCCGGAATCCGGATGGGTGGTGGTGGAGGAGGTCGTGGTGGCCGGTGCCGTCTGCGCCATGGCGATCCCGGGAAGGGCCGCCAGGCCGAGCAGAGCGAGCATGGTGGTGCTACGCATGGAAAAACTCCCGTTAATCAATGCGGCCAATATCCTTGGCAATTGTAACAGGGTTATATCAAGCCTGTAACGACAGATCTTGCCCTGCCAC
>CAWACI010000009.1:0-201787 GCA_963780465.1 uncultured Pseudomonadota bacterium | reverse complement strand
GGATCAAGCCGAAACGCCGCGCCGCGGTGAAGAGACCACCTACCGCCAGTCCGCCATCGAGAGCGCGTTAGAGGTTTTCGATTCCGGCGCATTCCAACGGAAGCTGGCCGAGCTGGTGAGCATTCCCAGCACCTCGCAGGATGCCGATTACGCCGCCGATGTCGCACGGTACTTGCAGGAGGCGATCCGGCCCTGGCTGGAGCGGATGGGATTTTCCGTCGAGATTCACGCGAACTCCAACCCGGCTGGCGGCCCGATCCTGGTCGCGAGCCGGATCGAGGATCCCGCCCTGCCGACGGTGTTGACCTATGGCCATGGCGACACGGTGCGGGGGTTGGACGAGCAGTGGCGGGAAGGGCTCTCACCCTGGGTGCTGAAGCCGGAGGGCGAGCTCTGGTATGGCCGCGGTTCGGCCGACAATAAGGGCCAGCACGCGATCAATCTGATGGCGCTGGAGGCGGTGCTGGCCGCGCGCAAGGGCCGGCTGGGCTATAACGTGAAAATGCTGCTGGAGATGAGCGAGGAGCGCGGCTCGCTGGGCTTGCGCGAATTCGTCGCGGCGCATCGCGACCTTCTGGCGGCCGATGTGCTGCTCGCCTCCGACGGGCCGCGCGTGGCGCCCGAGACGCCGACCATCGCCACCGGCACGCGCGGGACCTTTCATTTCGATTTGGTCGTGTCGCTGCGGCCGGGGGCGGTGCATTCCGGCCATTGGGGCGGGCTGATTGCCGATCCGGCGCTGATCCTGTGCTCAGGCTCTGGCCAGCATCTGCGACCGGCGCGGGCGTATCCTGGTGCGCGACTGGCTGCCGCAGGGCGGTGTGCCGGCGAGCGTGAAGCAGGCGCTGGAAGGCTGCGTGGTGGGCGGCGGCGGCGAGATCGAGCCGGACCCGGATTGGGGCGAGCCCGGGCTGACCGCAGCGGAAAAGATCTATGGCTGGAACGGCTTCATCGTCCTGGCCATGACGTCCGGCCGGCCGGAGAACCCGGTGAACGCGGTGGCCGGCGAGGCGCGGGCGCATTGCCAGATCCGCTATGTGGTCGATGTGCCGCCGGAAACCTTCGTGCCGGCATTGCGCCAGCATCTGGACGCCGCCGGCTTTCCCGAAGTGGCGATCGAGAAGGCGGCGGTGCGGCTGGCGGCGAGCCGGACGGACCCGGCCAATCCCTGGGTGCAATTCGCCGCTGCCAGCATGGAAAAAAGCCTCGGGCCGCAAAATCCAGGTGATCCCCAATGCCTCAGGCGGGCTGCCGGGCGATGTTTTCATGGACCATCTCGGCGTGCCGCTGGTCTGGGTGCCGCATTCCTATAACGGCTGCAAGCAGCACGGGCCGGATGAGCATCTGCTCGCCCCGATCGCCCGCGAAGGTTTTGCCGCCTTCGCCGGGCTATGGTGGGATCTCGGCGAAGGCAACACGCCTGCGTCATGCTGACGCGTTACTGAAAGGAAGAGCATGTCTGCAGAAAATTACGTTCCCTCAGGGGACGAGTGGCAAAGCCTGTCCGTCGCGGAAGCAGGGTTCGACCCGGACCGGCTGCAGGCGGCGATCGCGTATCAGCGTCGCCAACGAATGCAAATGGCCGCGCTCGATGTATCTGCCGGACGGGCAATATATCGGCACCGCGCATATCGGCGACAAAGCCGAGCATGCCGAGGTGCTGGGCCCTGTGGTGCCGCGCGGCGGCCCGAATGGGCTGGTGCTGCGGCATGGAAAACTGGTGGCGGAATGGGGCGATACGCGCCATGCCGACATGACGTTCTCGGTGACCAAGAGCTATATCAGCATGCTCGCTGGCATTGCGGTGGCGGACGGGCTGATCGCGGATCTCGATGCGCCGGTAGGCAAGGATGTGGATACCGGCTGGTTCGATGGCGCCCATAACGCGCGGATCACCTGGCGGCATCTGCTGCAGCAGACCAGCGAGTGGCAGGGCACGCTCTGGGGCAAGCCGGATTCCGCGGATCATAACCGCGCGTCTGGCGGCACGGCGCAGCGGCGGTGCGCATAAGGGCGCGGTGCGCGAATTGCAGGCGCCGGGCACGCATTTCGAATACAACGATGTGCGCGTGAATCTGCTCGCCGCGTGCCTGACGCATCGCTTCCGCCGTTCGCTGCCGGAGGTGCTGAAGGAACGGGTGATGGACCCGATCGGCGCCAGCGACGACTGGCAATGGCATGGCTACCGCAATGCCTATCTGGAGCTGGACGGTAAATCCGTGCCTTGCGTTTCCGGCGGCGGGCATTGGGGCGGCGGCATGGTGATCTCTTCGCGTGATCATGCGCGCATGGGGCTGCTGGTTTCGCGTGGCGGGCGTTGGGGGGAGCGGCAGATCCTCGCCGCCGATTGGGTGACGCAGATGCTGACCCCGTCGCCCGCTTTGGCGCAATACGGGTTCCTGTGGTGGCTGAACGGCGCGGGCGGCAAACGCTATCCGAGCGCGACAGAGCGCAGCGTGTTCGCGCAGGGGGCCGGGGCCAGCATCGTCTGGATCGAGCCCGATCTCGACCTGGTGGTGGTGACGCGATGGATTGCCGGCGAGGCGGTGGATGGCTTTACCGCGCAGGTGCTGGCAGCGCTGCGTTAGTGCCGTCTGGCGCAATTTTGTTCGTTTGCCAAAACTATGGATAAAAACTGCGTCTTTTTAAGACGAATGCCGTTTTTCTGTGTCTGATTGTTGGCGTTCGCAGGGATGATTTGCCTTGCGACGCCACCGATGCCTGCTATCTCTTCCGGACAAGAATATAAGAGGCAAGGCATCGATGAAGATCAAATCCTGGCTGCGTTCAACTTTGCTGGCGGCGTGTGCGAGCAGTGCGATGGTGGCGCCGGCGCTGGCGCAAAAATCGCAGGATACGCTGCGGATCACCTGGCGCGATGCGATTCCGGATGTCGATCCGTATTACAACTCGCTGCGTACCGGCATGGTGCTGGCCTTCCTCGCTTATGATGGCCTCGTCTATCGCGACCCGGTGACGATGAAGATCGAGCCGGATCTCGCCACCTCCTGGACCCAGGTCGATCCGACCACGATCGATTTCACGTTGCGCAAAGGTGTGACGTTCCAGAACGGCGATCCGTTCACCGCCGATGACGTGGTGTACACGATCAACGACATCATCCACGACAAGCAGGTGGCGATTCCGAGCTATTACCGGTTTCTCGCCGGCGCGGAAAAAATCGATACCTATCACGTGCGGCTGAAGCTGACCGGCGTATCGCCAGCGGCACTGCAATATCTGGCGATGGTGGTGCCGATCTGGCCGAAGAATTACCGTGAGAAAGTCGGCGCCGATGCCTATGCGCAGGCACCGATCGGCACCGGGCCGTATCAGATCACCAAAGTGGACGGCACAACCGAGATCGATCTCAAGCGCTACGACCATTATTTCGCCGGCGGCCCGCGCGGTCCCGCTTCGATCGAATACATCAAGATTCACGAAGTGCCCGACGAGACCACGGAAATGACCGAGCTGCTCGGCGGCCAGGCGGATTGGATCTGGGGCTATAATCCGGACCAATATGCCGATGTGGCGCGCATGCCGATGCTGCAGGCGATGCGCTATCCGACCATGCGCGTGTATTACATGACCATCGACGCGGCGGGCCGTACCGGCGCGCATAACCCGCTGACGAACGTCAAAGTCCGGCAGGCGATGATGTATGCGATCGATCGTGCGACCATGGCGAAACAGTTGCTCCCCGGCGGTTCGCAGGTGATCGACACGCCGTGCTACCCGTCGCAATTCGGCTGCGATGTGTCGGCGGCGGTGAAATATCCGTACGATCCGGCCAAGGCGAAGCAGTTGCTCGCCGCGGCGGGCTATCCGAACGGCTTCTCCACCACGCTCGTCTCCTACATGCCGCCGCAGATCAATGCCGCGATCCAGAACTATCTGCGCGCCGTCGGCATCAATCTGCAGATCCAACAGTTGCAGATCGGGGCAGCGGTTGAGGCGGCGCAGCAGGGCAAGACGCCGCTCTGGGGCGGCAGCTGGGGCAGCAATTCCGTCAATGACACGTCCGCCTTCATGCCGTATTTCCTTGGCGGCGGCCCGGACGATTACGCGCAGGATCCTGAGGTGCAGAAACTGCTGCAGCAGGCGGGCAACACCTCCGACCTCGCGCAGCGCAAGGCGCTGTACGCCCAAGCGATCCACATCGCGACGCAAAATGTCGAGTTTATCCCGCTGTTCAACGACATGCGTACCGTCGGATTCTCCAAGAACCTGACATTCCAGCGGCTTCCGGACGATCTGCCGCGCTTCTACCTCTCCTCCTGGAAATAGATTTTTGCTCCGCCGCCGGCCGAAAGGCCGGCGGCGTCAGCTGTGGAGAAGTTGGGCTGCGGTCCTTGCCGCGGCCGGGGCATCGGCGACGAGCAGGCATTCAGCAAAATGCTGGTCGTGGCCGCGCATCTCCGGCGTGGTCACCGCGCAATCGGCAAACACCTTCGGGCAGCGCGGATGAAACCGGCAGCCGCTCGGAATGTTCGAGGGGTCCGGCGCGGTCTGGCCGAGCCCGACATCGGGAATGCCAAGCCCCGGCTCCGGCGTGAGCACCGAGGCGAGCAGCGCCTGCGTGTAGGGATGGGCGGGGGTACGGAACAATTCAGCCGATGGCGCCTGTTCGACGATGCGGCCGAGATACATCACCGCAACATTGGTCGCGATATGCTCGACCACGGCGAGGTTGTGGCTGATGAATAGCAGCGTCAGATTCAATTCCCGCCGTAATTCGGCCAGAAGATTCAAAATCTGCGCCTGCACCGAGACGTCGAGTGCGCTGGTCGGTTCGTCGCACACGATGATGCGCGGCTGCAGCACCAGCGCGCGGGCGATGGCGACACGCTGGCGTTGCCCGCCGGAAAGCTGCGCCGGCAGGCGTTCCGCCATCTCCGGCGAGATGCCGACGCGGCCGAGGATTTCCCTCACGCGCGCCTTACGCACCGAAGGGGAGAGATGGCCTTGTGCGGCGAGTGGCAACTCGACGATGTCGCGGATGCGCTGGCGTGGGTTGAGCGAAGAGAACGGGTCCTGGAAAATCGGCTGGATCAGCCGGGCGCGTTCGCGACGGTCCATGCCGGCGAGGGCACGGCCCTCTACCAGCACCCCGCCTTCGCTGGGCGGAAGCAGGCCCATGATCAGCCGCGCCAGCGTGGATTTTCCGCAACCGGATTCGCCGACAATGCCGAGCACTTCGCCGGTGTTCACAGTGAAACTAACGCCGTCCACCGCACGCACGACGCGGCCGCGCTGATCGAAACGGCGGTGCAGGTTGGTGACTTCGATCGCGATCGTCATGCCGCCTCCTTGCTCCAGCCCGGCGCCAGGCGGCAGAGATAGAAATGGCCGTGGCCGAGTGACTGAGCGGGAACCGTGCCGGCGCATTCCGGTGCTGCATGGCTGCAGCGGTCGCGAAAGCCGCAGCCGGTAAAGCCGGGGGCAAGGCGCGGCACGGTGCCAGGAATGCTGCCGAGCGGCGCGCCGCTCTGGCCGCTGCCGGGCACGGGAATGCAGGCCAGCAGCCCGCGTGTATAAGGGTGCGAAGGCGCGGCAAAGAGCGGCTGCACCGGCCCGCTCTCCACTACCTGGCCCGCATACATCACCGACACGCGGTTCGCCATGCGCGCGACCACGCCGAGATCATGCGTGATCATCAGCATAGCCAAGCCGCGTTCCTGCTGGATTTCCTGCAGCAGCCGCAGGATCTGCGCCTGCACGGTGACGTCGAGTGCTGTGGTCGGCTCGTCGGCGATCAGCAATTCCGGGTCGCACATCAGTGCCATGGCGATCATCACCCGCTGACGCAGCCCGCCGGAGAGTTGGTGCGGATGCTGGCCAAGCCGCATACCGGGCGCGGTGACGCCGACGCGGGCAAGCAGATCGGCCGCCTTGTCGAGCGCCTGGCGCCGTGTCGCGTGACGGTGGCGTTCCAATACCTCCGCCATCTGCGAACCGATCGTGTAGGCGGGGTTCAGGCTCGTCATAGGCTCCTGAAAGATCATCGCGACCTTGTCGCCGCGCAGCCGCGCCATCTCGCGTTCGGATAGTTGCAACAGGTCCTGCTGGTGAAAGCGGATATGGTCAGCGGAACGCGTAGCTCCCTTGGCGAGAAGGTTCATCACGGCCAATGCGGAGACGGATTTGCCGCAGCCGGATTCGCCGACCAGGCAATGCGTTTCACCGCGATGGATGCGCAGCGAGAGGCCGCGCACCGGTTCGGCCCGGATGCCGAAGGCGATACGCAGATTGGCGATGTCCAGCACCGGTTCGGCGGAAAACGCGTTCATTGCCGGCGATCCGCGCCGAGCAGGTCGCGCAAGCCATCGCCCAGCAGGTTGATGCCGAGCACGAGCACGAACAAAGCGATACCGGGGATCATGATCACCCAGGGGCTGAAGAACATGTAATCCTTCGCCTCGGCGATCATGAGGCCCCAGCTCGGCAATGGCGGCGGCACGCCGAGGCCGAGAAAGGAGAGTGAGGCTTCCAGCATGATCGCCAACGCCATTTCCAGTGTCGCCACCACGATCAGATGATTGGCGATGTTGGGCAGTACCTCGCGCAGCAGCACATGCAGGCGCGAGGCGCCAGCGGCTTCGGCGGCCGCGACATAGTCAAGATTGCGCACCTGCATGGTGGCGGTACGTGTGACTACGGCAAAGCGGTCCCATAGCAGCAGGCCGAGCGTGAGGATGACGATGATGAGCGAGCTGCCGACCATGGCGACCACGGTGAGCGCGACCAGGATGATCGGGATCGACAGGCGGCAGGTGATGAGGAACATCACCGCGTCGTCGATGCGGCCGCCATAGAATCCCCCGAGCAGGCCAAGTGTGATGCCGATCAGCCCGGAAGCGATCACGGTGGAAACGCCGATGACGATCGAGATGCGCGTTCCAAAGATAAGGCGGGAGAAATAGTCCCGGCCGAGTTGGTCGGTGCCGAGCAGATGGGCGTGCTGGCCGCCCATCCAGAGCGGCGGGATCAGGCGATTGTCGAGATTTTGCGCGAACGGATTATGCGGTGCCAGCAGCGGCGCAAAGAGCGCGACGAAGACCGCGATGCTGACGATCGCGGCGCCAAACAAGGTAAGACCATGCCGCAGCACAGGCATTTTGTTGCGTTGCCGCGCGGCGGGAAGGAGCAGATCGCCGCTCATCGCCGCAGCCTCGGGTCGAGCAGGGCGTTAACGAGATCGGCCAGCAGCGTGAGGGCGATATAGATGAGGGCGAGGAACAGCACGATCGCCTGCACCACCGGGAAATCGTTCTTGGTGATGGAATCCCAGGCGAGATAGCCGACGCCTGGCAAAGCGAACACCGCCTCGATGACCACTGAGCCGCCGAGCATGTAGCCGAGCTGCACTGCGGTGATGGCGACCACCGGCATCGCCGCGTTACGCAACGCGTGTTTGAGAATGACCTTGCCGCGGCTGAGGCCTTTGGCGCGCGCGGTGCGGATATAGTCGGCGGCCAGCGCCTCGATCATGCCCGAGCGGGTCAGCCGCATCAGCGCCGGCACGGCGGAGAAGGCGAGGACGATGGCAGGCAGGATGTAGCCGCGCCAGGTATCGACTCCCGAGATTGGGAACCATTGCAGGTCGAGAGCCAGGAAAATAATCAGCACAAGGCCAAGCCAGAAATTCGGCATCGCCTGGCCGATCAGCGCGACCAGCATGATCGCGCGGTCAATGAGCGTGCCTTCCCGCGCGGCGGCAATGATGCCGAGCGGAATTGATACAACGAGTGCGATCATAATGGCGGTGAGGCCAAGGGTGAGGGTGATCGGAAGGCGCTGACGGATCAGATTCCAGACCGGTACATGATAGAGGTAGGAACGGCCGAGATCGCCCTCGACTGCGTGCCGCGCCCAATCGAGGAACTGCACGGGCAGCGGACGGTCGAGCCCGTAATTCTTGGTGATGATGGCGATGTCAGCCGCCGAGGCGTTGGGTCCGGCAATGGAGGCTGCAAGGTTGCCAGACAGGCGCGTCAGCGTGAAGCTGATGACCATGACGGTCACGCAGGCGAGTATCGCAAGCAGTAGTCTGCGCAGGAAGAACAGCCACATGAACAACACCTACGTCGTAACGTTTTATGGCACAACCGGAAGAAATGAAAAAAATAGCTGTCGGCGCCGAAATTGAAACAATTTTGTGCAAAGCATGCGGCGCGCAGTAGAAAAATGGATGAATGTTAGGCTGGTTCTGTGCCGGTGAATTTTGAGTCCGAATGCGCACGCCGTCGGCTGCGGGATGATGCTAAAAAAATCGCCTTTTCGTCTTGCGGCGTTACAGTAAATTGCTACGCTGCCCCCTTAACCGCAAGTTTCCGATTTCGTAAGCCGAGGACCTTTGATGAGGCACGTTATTTCTTTTAAACCGCTGGTGACATTGGCTGGCTTGTGTGCGGCGATGGTCGTTGGAGACAAAGCTGTCGCCGCACCGCCTTTACCTCCGGCCGTGGCGGCCAGCAAGACGATAACCTATTGCGCAGCAATGACTTTGCCGCCGGTGATTTTTATCAACGACAAGCTGAAACCCGATGGTGTCGACGTCGATTTTGGCAATATGCTGGCGCACCGGCTCGGCCTGAGGGCAAATTGGAATAACGTCGCATTTTCCGGAATTATCCCAGCCCTCGTCTCCGGGCATTGCGATGCGATTATCTCGGCGCTGTATATTCAGGCGGCCCGGCTCAAGGTGATCGACGAGATTCCCTATATGTATGTTGCGCAGAGCGTTCTGCTGAAGGCCGGTACGCCGAAGCTGGATGATTTGCAGCAACTCTCCGGGGAAAAAGTTGCTGCGGTCACCGGGTCTGCGACAAACCTGCTCTTGGACGAGGCTAATCAACAGCTGATCAAGGCCGGCAAGAAGCCGATCGACGTGATCGATTTCCCGGATAATTCCGCAGCCTTGCAGCAACTGCAATTTGGGCAGGTCGAAGCGTTCACTGTGCAATACGAGACTGCAGTCTATTATAGCCAGCTTCAACCAAGCCAATTCGAGGTTGGCATTACGGCTTTTTACAAAGTGCCGATCGGTATTGGTTTGCGCAAGAACGACCCGGTTCTGGAGGCCTCCGTCAAATCGGCGCTGGACAGCCTGCAAAAGGACGGAAGCCTTGCAGCATTGCTGAAAAAATGGGGGCTGAGTTCTGACGCTCTGCCGCAGTGAAGACGACATTTCCGAAGCTTGGAATGGTTTGTCGTTAGTGGCGGTGCGCAAAGGTTGGCGCTGGTGCAACTTGCGCGAGGGGTGGGCTTTTGGGTTAAGGGCGAGTTGAATGCTGGTGCGGAAGCGATGCGGGCGCGGTGGAGAAGCTTCCTGATCGTTATGAGTCGCTCGCGGGCCGATGCCTGCTTTTAGGGCGGGAGGTTTAGAATAGGTCATGCGAAGCGAAGGGAAGCGCTTCTTTTTTGAAAAAAAGAAGAAAAAAACGTAACTGCCCAGCTACTCTCCGGGTTTCAGGCGACCCGGAGATTTTGAGCGAGCTGATCTGGGCACTGCGTCAACACTTCGATGAGTTTCCAGCCCTGCTTCCTTGCGGTTGAGAGGAACGAACGGATGAGGGCGAAATCGGTAGCGCTGTCTGAGGACCGGAAGCCGCCGGATATTTTCTGCCGGAGCTTCATCATGCGGATATCTCTCTCGGCCTGATTATTCGTGAACGGCACCGAGAGATCGCGCAGGAAGCGCAGCGTATCCTTGCTACGGTCACGCAGGCGGATCAGCAGGTTATGGCCAGTCCGGCGCGCGACACGCCCCCGCCTGGCGCCGTCGGCGCGTCCATGCGCGGGCTGTGCGAGATGAAACGCAAAACCTTCGCTAAGAATACGGCGGTAACCTCGTTCAACACGAGCAATGGTCTGGGGCTTCACATCCATGCCGCGCTCCCTGGCAAGGTTTGCCACATGGCAGGCGCGGCGCAGCAAACGCTGCATCTTCCCCGACCAATCCTCCTTCTCGATATCAGACAGCGCCTGCAATTCCCGCAAATGGTGGGCGTTGCACAAGGCGTGCTGGACGTCTGGCATGGTGTAGTAGGGCTTCCAATGATCATGGACCACGATCCCGGTGACTGACTCCATCAGACTGCCGCGTTTCGCGCTGACACGGTAGAAGGTGAGCCACGCATTTGACGCCACGTGCAACCATTGCGTTTTGCCGCCGATGCGAAAGCCAGTCTCATCCATGTGTTTTACGCTCGCGCCTGCGACAAGATCGCGCACCGCTTCGCCAAATCCATGCAGGCTCGCCGCATAGGACCGGCTCATGCGCGCGATCGTGGCTGCGGTGAGTCGGACGCCGAACAGGTCCTCCATCAGCGCCGCAAGCCGGTCTTCGGGCAGGAACTGTGCGTGCAGCAGATAAACGGCGAAGGCTGAAATTCGGCTGCCATACTGCACCGGCGCGTTAACGCCGGCTGGAAAATCCGCCCGCGTTCGGGTGCCGCAAGCGGCACAGGCGCAGGCATGGGCGCGATGTTCGATGATACGCAGGGGCTGTGGCTCTGGCAGGTCAAAAACCTGCCGCGCGGCGTGCGAACGCGACATTGCCGAGGTGAGGGCCGCACCGCAGCCGGAGCATGATGCTGGGTAGTGCCCGACAATCTGATCCGGGGTCGCCGATTGACGCAGCGTCTCACCAGGGTGGCCCTTTTGCCCGCCGGGCTTGTTGCCCAAACGTTCGCGCAGGCTTCGTGTCCGGTTCGGCTTTTTTCCGGGTGAAGTCGAGTTTTCCCGCGATGAGGAAGAGGACGGTTCGCATGGTGGCAAAGCGCGTATAGCCCCGGGCCTTGCGTTTGGCGGCCTGGAAGAGGCCGTTGAGGGCCTCGATGAAGCCGTTGGTCTGGCGTGTCTGTGTCCAGGCGACGATGCCCTCGAAGTGCTTGCGGATCATTCTTGCGACGTCTTTCATCGGCTCGACCTTGGAGCGCAGAACATTGGTGCACCATTGCGTGAGCATGGCGGAGACGACGTTGATCTGCTTGCGGTCGAGGATTTCGCGCAGATGCTCGCGGTAGAGCCAGGCGCGGGCGGTACGCTTGGTGGCGGCCTTGGCGATGAGCGCGTCGAGGTCGGCGCGGCCTTGGTCGGAGAGGCGGTCGCGATCCTTCAGCAGCGTCCAGCGCAGCCCCTTGAGGCTCGGGTCGGTGCGCTGTTCGAGGCGACGCGTCTCATCGACGGCGGTGGAGGCATGGGCGACGACGTGGAACTTGTCGAACGTGACGCGCGCGTTCGGCAGGCTGTCGGCGACGCCCTTGATGAAGGCCGGCGACATGTCGATGCTCACCGAGGCGACCTGCTCGGGCGTGGCCTTGTGCGCGGCTAGGTATTCGGCGAAGCCGATGATGGTTTTGGCGTCCTTGCCTTCGGTGACGAACACCACCTTGCGTTTGTCCATGTCGGCGGCGATGGTCAGGTAATTATGGCCGCGCCGGCACGACGTTTCGTCGATCGCTACGGCGGTCACTGCCGACAAATCGGCCTCGGCCAGGGCAAGATCGACATAGCGCGAACAGATCGCGTGGACGCGATACCAGGATTTGCCAACCAGCTTGGCCACGGCGGCAAAGGTCATCTGCTGAGCCATGGCCAGCACCAGCGCCTCGAACAACAAAGTGAACCCGGCGAGCTTGCCGAACCAGTCGGGCTCGAACAGGACGACCTTTCCGTCCGGCAGCTTCACCCGCGGTGTCCTGACTTCCAGGAAGCATTCGTGCTGGAAGAAATTGAGATGCCGCAGGCGCTTGATCTTTAACCCGTCACTCGATGGCGGTTTGCCGCTGTTGCTGCTGTTCAGCCCAAGCCGACGCTCAAGCTCGGCAACCTTCACCAACAGGGCCGCAATCTGCGCCTGCTGCGCTGCAATCACGGCAAGAAGCTCTTCGGTCGACGGAGGGATGCCCGGAGGTGCCATTACCGCCTTGACTCACATCACGCCGTGACCAGTCAACCAGGAAACCAGGCCAGGGTAGCTGGGCAGTTACAAAAAAACTTTTGCTACACTGGGCCGTCCTAGTTTCAACGCCACAGTCCCAGGGGAGCAAAAAGTTTTTGCGCCGCTTTTTTCAAAAAGCGGCTTCTTCCTGTTTCAACCTCATCCTATCACGCTCTAGTGGATAAAGTCCAACATTTGAATCCGATTTAGGATTCCCATCCAGGCAGCAAGATGCGAATCTGCGGTATGCTCAATGGTATCACAGTGACCGTAACCGCCAAGGACCGCGCCAAACTGGAATCGGTTGTGGCCGATCGGAACAGCCCGCAAAAACATGTCTGGCGGGCGCAGATTATCCTGCTAACTGCCGATGGCTGCGGCACGGCCGAGATCATGCGCGGCAGCGGTACCAGCAAAACGGCTGTCTGGCGCTGGCAAGAACGCTTCATGACCGAGGGCATCGCGGGCCTGTTGCGCGACAAGACCCGTCCGTCGCGCATTGCGCCACTCGGGGCGGCGGTGGAGACGAGGGTCGTGCAGGCAACACTCTCTGACCCTCCGCCTGGCGAGACGACGCACTGGACGGCGCCCGCCATGGCCAAGATTCAAGGCATCAGCGTGAGTTCTGTGCAGCGGATTTGGCGCCGGCATGGCTTGCAGCCGCACCGCACGCGCCACTTCAAGCTTTCCAATGATCCCGAATTTGCCGCCAAGTTGCGCGATATTGTTGGCCTCTACGTCAGCCCGCCGGCCCATGCCATTGTGCTTTCCATCGACGAGAAAAGCCAGATCCAGGCACTCGACCGCACACAGCCTGGCTTGCCGCTGAAAAAGGGCCGCTGCGGCACGATGACGCACGACTATAAGCGGCATGGCACGACCACTCTGTTTGCTGCCCTCAACGTGCTGGACGGAAAAGTTGTCGGCTGCTGCATGAAAAAACACCGGCACGAAGAATATATCCGCTTTCTCAACGCCGTAGAGGCAACTATACCAGCCGGCAAGCATGTCCATGCAATCGTCGACAACTACGCCACCCATAAACATCTGAAGGTGCGCGAATGGTTGGAGGCGCATCCGTGGTGGACTTTCCACTTCACGCCGACATCCGCCTCCTGGCTCAACGCTGTCGAAGGCTTTTTTGCCAAGCTGACGAAGCGGCGCCTTGCCCGTGGCGTGTTCCGATCGGTCGAGGAACTCAAAGACGCGATCGGACGGTTCCTCAACGAAAACAATCAAGACCCACGGCCGTTCCAATGGACAAAAAAGCCCAGCAAAATTTTGGCCGCCGTAAAACGAGAGCACCAAGTGTTAGATTCTATCCACTAGAAAGCGTCCGGCCCAAGATGGAACCGCCGGTCATGCCGGGCCAAACGCGCGCACGAGAACGTGCCAATCAGCGCCCTGTGTTCTGTCTTGTGCAGATCGATTGTTAGCTTGGTTATCCGTCGACGCGGAACGAAAATCGCAACCAAAACACCGGGTGTGAATATGGAGGCAGCCCGCGCCTGCGATTTGATCGGGATGGTTTTTTGTTGTGCAGGTCTTTGATTCCGGGCCTGTTTTATCTTGATTTTTCCCTTGCCATCAGCCGCCGCGATGGCACTTTTCCGGCGACCATGAGGGGACAGCGGAATGAATTTCAAAGCTTCGGTAAGACGTGCGTTGACTGGCGCTGCCTGTGCGGCGGTGGCGCTCCCAGGATTTTCGGTGCCGGCGCTTGCGGCGAGTGCGGGGCTGCCCGCTTCGATCACCGAGAGCAAGACAATCACCTATTGCAGCGCGATTTCGCAGCCGCCGTGGGAGTTCTACTCCGCGCAGCAACAGCCGGAAGGAACTCGACATTGATCTCGGCGATCTGCTGGCGAGCCGCCTTGGCCTCAAGGCCAAATGGGTCAACATGCCGTTTGCCGGGGTGGTCCCGGCACTGCTCGCCGGGCATTGCGACGCTGTGATCTCGGCGCTCTTCATCAAGCCGGCGCGGCTCAAGGTGATTAACGAGATCCCCTATATGGTGTCGCGCGAGACTGTGCTGCTGAAGGCAGGAGCACCGAAGCTGGCCGGCCTCGACGCGCTGTCCGGCAGTAAAGTCGCGACGGTGACTGGCACGACGGCGACCGTCCTGTTGCAGGCCGCCAACCAGGATCTCGCCAGCGCGGACAAGAGGCCGATCGCCATCGTCACCTTCCCGGAGAACGTGCCGGCGCTGCAGCAACTGCAGTTCGGCCAGGTCGATGCCTATGGCGTCGCCTACGAGACCGCCGTTTATTACGAGCATCTCGACCAAGGGCAGTTCGAGGAGGGTGTTGCGCCTTTTTCCGACATCCAGGTCGGTATCGGCGTCGCGAAGAGCGAACCGGGCCTCGATGCCGCGCTGAGTGGCGCGCTGCAGGGGGCAATGAAGGACGGAAGCTACGCCGCGACCTTCAAGAAATGGAATGTCGGAATCGACGCGCTAACCCACTAGCCGTTTCACGGCGGCTGTTATGAGCAATGTCAGGCGGCGACCGGTTTCTGGAGCCGGGCCGCCGCGAGGAGGCGCAGCCGCCGTTGGATGGAGGGGCCGATCGCCGCGGCGGGCATCGCCTCGATGAGATGGCGCGTGTAGGACGCGGCGGGTGACGTAAACAGTGTCTCGGTTTCCGCGAGTTCGACGATGCGGCCTTTCTGCATCACCGCAACGCGGTCGGCGATATGGCGAACGACGGCGAGGTCATGGGTGATGAAGAGATAGGAAATGCCGAGCCGCTTCTGCAGGTCGCGGAGCAGGTTCAACACCTGCGCCTGGATTGAAACGTCGAGAGCGGAGACCGGCTCGTCACAGACAATAAGATCGGGTTCCGCGGCTAACGCCCGGGCGATGCCGATGCGCTGACGTTGCCCCCCGGAAAACTCGTGCGGGTAGCGGGCCGCATGTGCCTCCGAGAGTCCGACGAGGGACAGGATCTCGGCGACACGTGCCTTGCGTTCCGCAGCACTGCCGGGCCGGTGCAGGAGCAGCGGTTCGGCGACGATCGCTCCGACGGTCTGGCGCGGATTGAGCGAGGCGAAGGGGTCCTGGAAGACGATTTGCATACGGCGGCGGAACCGGCGCAACGGGGCGCCGCTGAGCGCGGTGATGTCGGTGCCATCGAAGCGGATGCTGCCGGATGAGGCGTCGAGCAGGCGCAGGACCAGGCGCGCGGTGGTCGATTTGCCGCTGCCGGATTTGCCGACCAGGCCAAGCGTTTCGCCACGCGCGAGGGTAAAGGAGACGCCGTCGACGGCCTGCAGATGGCCGATGGTGCGCGGGACGAAAAGGCCGCGCCGAATGACAAAGCGGCGGGACAGGTTTTCAACCTCGAGGAGCGGAACGGTCATATGGCGGCACCTTGTGGGAGACCTGTTTCGCTGCCGCCGATCTCGCTCACGGGCAGCGTATCGAGCGAAGCGCGCCAACAGGAGGCGGTGTGACCGTCACCGAAAGCCCGCAACAGCGGGCGTTCGGCGACGCATCGCGCTGCGGCGAGCGCGCAGCGCGGATGGAAGCGGCAGCCTTCCGGCATGGCGGCGGGGCCCGGTACGGTGCCCTCGATCGCGAGCAGGCGTGCCCGGCGGGCTGCGGCGTTGGGCGCGCTGCCAATGAGGCCGAGCGTGTAGGGATGCTGTGCATCGCTAAATAGTGAGGCTACGGCGGCAAGTTCGACGACCTGGCCGGCATACATGACGGCGACGGTGTCCGCCATGCCGGCGACCAGGCCGAGATCGTGGCTGATGAGCAGCAGCGCCATACCGGTTTCAGCCTGCAATTCGCGGAGCAGGTTCAAGATTTCCTTCTGCACGGTAACGTCGAGCGCGGTGGTCGGTTCGTCGGCGATCAGGAGGTCGGGTTTGCAGGCGAGCGCCATGGCGATCATCACGCGTTGGCGCTGACCGCCGGAGAGCTGGTGCGGATAATCGTCGAACCGGCGGCCGGGGTCTGGAAGCCGCACGCGCTCCAGCGCGGCAACGGCGCGGGTGCGCAACTCACGGGCTTGCGTTTGCGGCTCATGGGCGGCCATGGCCTCGACGATTTGCGCACCGATCGTGTGCGCGGGGTTGAGGCTGGTCATCGGCTCCTGAAAGATCATCGCGATGCGCCGTCCGCGCATGTTGCGCATTGCCGCGGCGGGCAGTTTCAGAAGATCCTGTCCGTCGAAGAGGATGGCGCCGCCGGCGATTCTTCCCGGTGGCGAGATGAGGCGCATGATGGAGAGCGAAAGTGCCGATTTGCCGGAGCCGGATTCGCCGACGATGGCGACGGTGCGGCCGCGCTCGATGACGAGATCAATGCCGGCGACGGCGGCGAACTCACCGAATGGTGTTGGGAATACGGTGCGCAGGCCTTCGATCCGGAGCAGCTCATTCATAACGACATCAGAAGGCGCAAATGCGGTTTTGGTCAAGTAACGGTTATTATGGCGCTTGCTGTACCGAAACTCCTCACGTACAGTACCGCAATAATAAATTCATGCGACGGGAATGGGCACGATATGCGTATTGCATTGCTAACTCTCAGTTTTGTTTCTTGGTTTGCCGCTTTCATCGCTGCCCCCGCCGCCACCTTTGCTGATGCGCCAACGGTTCTGCATATCGGCTTGCAGGAAGATCCCGACATTCTGGACCCGACGTTGAGCGGCAGCTTCGTCGGGCGGATTGTGTTCGCCGGCATGTGCGACAAGCTGTTCAATTTCGATTCCAGCCTGAACATCGTGCCGCAGCTCGCGACCAGTTACACTTACCAGGATCCAACCCATCTCATTCTCCATCTGCGGCCGGGCGTTCTGTTCCAGGATGGCGAGAAGTTCGATGCGGATGCGGTGAAATATACGTTGGATCGCGACCTGACGATGCCGCGCAGCCTGCGGCGCGGTGAAATCAACGACATCAAGTCCGTTGACGTGATCGATCCTCTGACCGTCGAGCTGGTGCTGCAGGCACCGAATTCGGCGCTCCTGGCGCAGCTTGCCGACCGCGCCGGGATCATCATCGCGCCGAAGGCGGCGGAAGAGGAGGGCGCGAATTTCGGGTTGCATCCGGTCTGCGCCGGGCCGTTCAGTTTCGTCGAGCGGGTGCCTGAACAGAAGATCGTTCTGAAAAAATTTCCTGGCTACTGGGATGCGAAGGACATTCATTTCGACGAGGTCGACTATGTGCCGTTCGTCAATTCTGCGGTCGGCCTCGCCAATCTCCAGGCTGGCCAGATCGACCTGCTATCGACGGTGCTGCCGACCGATGTCGCGACGATCGAGCGCGACCCGAAGCTGCGGGTTGTGAGCAAGACATCGCTTGCCAATGTGAGCATCTACTTCAATGTGGCGAACGGGCCCGCGAGCCAATCGCCGCTCGGGCAGCATGCGGCGCTGCGCCACGCCTTCGAGCTGGCGCTTGACCGAACGGCGCTGATCAATGTCGTGTATAACGGCCTCTATACGCCGATCGCCCAGGCCAACTCGCCCTCCTCGCGTTTCTATGTGCCCTCGATCGTGCCGCCAGCGCCTGATGTGGCGGCGGCGCAGAAGCTGGTGGCGGCGAGCGGGGTCAAGACGCCGATTGCCGTGACGCTGCTGGTGCCGAACAGTCCGGACCTGCTGCAGGCCGCGCAGGTGATCCAGGCGATGGAGCAGCCGGCCGGTTTCGACGTGAAGATCCAGGCGATGGAATTCGCCTCCTCCCTCGCCACCGCGCGGGCCGGCAATTTCCAGACCTATATGATCCTATGGTCCGGCCGCGCGGATGCGGATGGCAACATGTATTCCTTCCTGCATGGCGGCTACGGCTTTAATTACGGGCATTACGACAACCAACAGGTGGATGCGCTGCTCGACCAGGCACGCATCGCTCCATCGGTTGCGGACCGCACCGCGCTCTATGCCAAGCTGTGGGAGATCGAACGCCAGGACCTGCCAGTGCTCTATCTCTGGTCGCCGAAGAATATTGTCGGCCTGAAGAAGACGCTGCTCGGCTTCGAGCAGGTGCCGGACGGTATCATCCGGCTGCAAGGCATGCACTTCGCAGACTGAGACAGGCGCCATGCAAAACTCAATCGGCGTCAGGCTGCTGCAGATCCTTCCCACGATGCTGCTGGTCAGCGTGATCGTTTTCGCCTTGCAGCACCTGCTGCCGGGTGATCCGGCGGTGATGCTCGCGGGGGATGCGGCGGGAGATCCGCATGTGGTGGCGCAGATCCGCGACCATCTGCTGCTGGATCGTCCCATCTGGCAGCAATACCTGCATTGGCTCGCCGGCGTGCTGCATGGCAATCTCGGCTATAGCTGGGAACTCTCCGCGCCGATCACCACGCTGATTCTGCAAAAACTGCCGGTGACGCTGCAGCTTTCGGCGATGGCCTTCGTGATCGCGCTGGCGATCGGGATTCCGTTGGGCGTGGTCTCCGCGGTCAAGAAGGGCACGCCCTTGGACTGGCTCGCGACCTCCGTCGGGTTGTTCGGTCTTTCCGTGCCGACCTTCTGGCTCGGCATCGTCCTGATTCTGCTGGTGTCGGTCGATCTCGGCTGGCTGCCGCCTTCCGGCTATGTGCCGCTGTCGCAGGACCCGTTGCAATCCTTCCGCACGACGATCATGCCGGCCTTCGTGCTCGGCAATGCGATCGCGGCGATCATTATGCGCCACACCAGGAGCGCAATGTTGGCGACGCTGCAGCAGGATTACGTGCGCACAGCGCGCGCGAAGGGGCTGCCGGAACGTGTGGTGATCTGGCGCCACGCTTTGCGCAACGCGCTGATCCCGGTGGTGACAATGGCCGGGCTGCAGCTTGGCACCTTGCTGTCCGGCGCGGTATTGACCGAGCAGGTGTTCGGCATCCCCGGCATCGGCAAGCTGGTGGTGGATGCGGTGTTCAACCGCGACTATCCGGTGATCCAGGGCGTGGTGCTGGTGACAGGTCTGCTCTACGTGCTGATCAACCTGATCACCGATATTCTCTACGCGCTGATCAATCCGAGGCTGCGCGGCGGATGACCGTGACCGTGACCGTGGCAAGCACTGGCGCGTTGCGCTTCAAAATGAAACGCTTGGGTTGGAATGCCGCGGGCGTGATCGGGGGTGCGCTGGTGACGGCGTTCGTCCTTATCGCGATTGCCGCACCGCTGATCGCGCCCTATGGACCCGATGTCACCAATTGGTCGGCAATCCGCAAGGCGCCCAGTCTCGCGCATTGGTTCGGCACCGACGAGATCGGCCGCGACGAACTATCCCGCGTGATCTGGGGCGCGCG
This sequence comes from uncultured Pseudomonadota bacterium, assembly GCA_963780465.1. Lineage (GTDB taxonomy): Bacteria > Pseudomonadota > Alphaproteobacteria > Acetobacterales > Acetobacteraceae > Acidocella. Next base: position 182,582 of record CAWACI010000009.1, on the reverse strand, counting down.
CGCAAGCCTGGAGGCGGGGGTGATCTCAGTGCTGATCGCCGGCGTGATCGGTGTGCCGGCGGGTCTGCTCGCGGGGTTCGCCCGCGGCTGGACCGATGCGATCCTGAGCCGGATCGTCGATGCGATGCTGGCCATCCCGTTCCTGATCCTCGCCATCGCCCTGGCGGCCTTCCTCGGCCCTGATTTGCGCGACGCGATGATCGCGATCGGCGTCAGCTCGGCGCCGATCTTTATGCGCGTGGCGCGCGCCTCGACGCTGGATATCATGACGCGCGACTTCATCGAGGCAGCCCGGGCGGTCGGCAACCCGCCCTGGCGCATCGCGCTCCGGCATGTGGCGCCGAACATCGCGGCACCGGTTCTGGTCCAGGCGAGCCTCTCGATCGCGACCGCGATCATCGCCGAGGCGTCGCTTTCATTCCTCGGACTGGGCGAGCAACCGCCGACGCCATCCTGGGGCTCGATGCTGAACGCCGCGCAGCAGTTTCTGACCCAGGCGCCATGGCTCGCCATCTTTCCCGGGGTTGCGATCATCCTCGTCGTTCTCGGCTTCAACCTCACCGGCGACGCGCTGCACGATGCGCTCAACCGGCACCGCCGGAAGTAATCTTTGGCCGGTACGAGCGCTGTTTTCAGCGAGGAGAAGAGCTTCTTTTTTGTAAAAAAGAAGCAAAAAACTTTTTTGATCTGGGCCGTGCTGGTTTCAACCCCACGGGCTGAGCACAACCAAAAGTTTTTTGGCCGTTTTTGAAAAAAGCGGCTGCTTCCTGTTTGAGCCTCATCTGGCGTTCTACCATGACCAATCGTAGCATGGCGGCACCCGTTGCGTGTGTTGGTCGGCAGCGCCGGCTGAGCTCGACAGTCTCTTAAAGACAAAGTCATCGATACGGCTTAAACTGGCGCATCATCCTCAAGAGGGGGATAGCGATCGTGAACAACCATAAAATTGGGGTGCTGTTGGCAGTGGGCGTGGTTTCCGCCCTGCTGGCCGCGATCGCGCCCGCGGCGGCGCATGGTGGCGGCTGGAACGGTGGCGGCTGGCATGGCGGCGGTTGGAACGGGGGCTGGCATGGCGGCTGGGGCGTCGGCGTCGGCATCGCGCCATTTTATGCGGCACCGCCTTATTATTATCCGCCTTATTATCCGCCTCCGGCCTATTACGCGCCGCCCAGCTACAATTACGCACCGCCTCCCGGCTATTATTCGCCCTATCCCGGTTACATCACCCGGGACCCGGCCGCGGCCATACCGGCACCGGCGGCGGACGGCGCTGCGACATATTGTCATGCCGACCACTATGTCTGCCCGATGGAGGTGGCGGTCCCTGTAGGGGCGCGCTGCTATTGCTCTGGGAATAGCGGCAACCGCGTCTACGGTTCTGCCCAATAGCCCGGCGTCGCGCCGCCGAGAGACACGTAACCGGTTTGGTGCTAGTCTGGCTCCGGCCAGGCACGATATGACGATGGTTCATGCTTGACGGCGATGCGGGGGCGGTGGTTGCCAGTTCTCCCTGTCACGTTTGCAGATCGCCGCATTCTGAGCCGGTCTGGCCATTTTTTTCCGATGAGGGTTCTCATGAAACGGTTTTTAGGCGCTGCCTGTATCCTTGCCTCCCTGTTCGCCTTCAGCCAGCCCGGCTGGGCGGATCCGGCGCCATCGCAAATCCAGGCTGAAATGGCGGCGGGCCAGTGGCAGCAGGCACATAACGATCTGGTGGCCGTGCTGCGCGACCATCCGAACAGCATTAAGGCGCAGACCATGCTGGCCGATGTCGACACCCAGATGGCGCGGCAGCAGCAGGGGATGACCGGCGCGGCAGTGCCGCTGACCGTGCCGCCGCAGCGCAGCAGCCATGGCGGGCTGTTCGGCATCGTGCTGGTGGTGGCCGGGATCTGGGTCCTGTTCCGCATTATGCGCGCGCGGCAGCGCCGGGCGATGGGCGGCATGTACGGTGCCCCGGGCTATGGTGCGCCCGGCTATGGCGCCGGCCAGCAGCCTTTTGGTCCTGGCCCCGGCGGCCCCGGCTATAACCCCAACATGTACCCGCCGCAGCCTCCGGCGGCTGGGGGCAGCATGCTGGGCGGCCTTGGCGCCGGGCTGCTCGGCGGCGTGATCGCCGAGGAGATGCTCGGCCATCGCGACCAGCCGGTCGATCAGACCACCATCATCAACGAGAATGGCGGCAATGACGGCTGGGACAATAACAACAATACCGACTGGTCGCAGCAGGCGGATAACTGGAACAACGACGACGATAACAACTGGGCCTGACCCGGTCGGGCCCGCTTAACTGAACCGGTCGTCCTCATAGGCCGGCCGGCGACGGGCAAAACGAGAGGCGATGCTGCGCGCGATCACCAGCACGATCACCAGCGCGCAGAGCGTCAGCAGATCGACGGCCGAAATCACCTGCGCGTAGAGCTGGATCAGCAATTCGCGCAGCGCGAACACGATGGTCACGTCGAGCAGGTTCGCCAGGCGGATATGCCGGGTCCGGGCGTATTCCATGAACGTGTTGAACAGCTCAATGAGAATAACGACCTCCAGCACCCGCTCGACCAGGCTGCGCAGCATGGTCTCATCCCCCGCCGAGTGGTCCGCCAGCGGGAACATCGCCACCGTGCCGATCACCGCCTGCAGAAAGGCGAAGCCAAGCGCCACCAACATCAGCGGGATGACGCCAAGGATGATCAGCTCGATCGCCCGATCGTAAAGCCGGAACACGAGGCGCCGTACGCCACTATGGGGCATCTCAGGGGAATCTTGGTTCGTGCTCAAACGGGTGGCCGTCCTTTTGTAAACGAGGGGGGGGGGCATGGCCAGACCTAGGGCAGTGGCGCGGATGGAGCAAGGCAGGCCGAATCGTCACGCCGGTGGGCGATCTGTCACAGATTTGGCAACGCTGGACACGGGGTAAAAATCAGGCTTCCGTCACCAAGGATTTTGTGGAGAACGTCAATGCGTTACTTGTTGCCCGTTTTGGGCCTTGCTGCCTTCGCACCGGTTGCCGCCGGCGCGCAGACGCTGCGGCCCACCGGCACGCCGGCGGATCTGCCGAAGCTCCATGTCACCAGCACCACCTTCGTCAATGGCGCACGGCAGCCGCGCAGTGTCGCCTTCGCCGCCTGCGGGGGCGAGAACATCTCGCCGCAGCTGAGCTGGCGCGGCGCCCCGGCCGGGACCAGAAGCTTTGCCCTGACCGAGTTCGACCGCGACGCGCCGACCGGAGTCGGTTTCTGGCACTGGCTGCTGGTGAACATCCCGGCTTCCGTCACCAGCCTGGCGCCGGGTGCGGCGCTCCCCGCAGGGGCCGTGGCCGGCATGACCGATCACGGCCTGCCCGGCTATCAGGGCCCATGCCCGCCGGAGGGTGACATCCCGCATCATTACACGTTTACGATCAGCGCCCTGAACGTCGCCAGCCTGCCGGTGACGGAGGATTCCACCGGTCCGGCGGTGCAGATGGCCCTGCGTGGCCATATCATCGCGCAAGGGGCCTATGTGGGAACGTACGCGCGTTAGGAGGAAGAAAGAGGCTTCTTTTAAAAAAAAGAAGTAAAAAAATTTTTTAAGCTGGGCCGTGCTGGTTTCGCTGCACAGGCCCAGAGGAGTAAAAGTTTTTGCGCCGCTTTTTTCAAAAAGCGGCCGCTTCCTCTACCCCCCCAGCACCGCCCGCACGTTCTGCCGGTGCACCGCCTCGTAGGGCGCAAAATAACGCACCGCGCCGGTGGCAAAGGCGGCAGCGGCGAAGCTTTGCAAATTCTCTTCCGCCAGCGCCGGCTCGTCGCGCAGCCGCAGCAGTTTTTCCACGTAGAGCCGCGTCGCTTCGATCATTTTTGGCCCATAGCCGCCGGAGGCGATCATGGGCGCCGCGCCATGATTGGGCAGGATCCTGCGGATCTCCCAGCCTGCCATGTCGCGCAGTCCGGCCAGATGCGTCTCGAGCCGCGCGGGTTCGTCGACATAGGTAATGGGATCCTCCAGCGTATCGCCCGCCAGCATCACGCCCTTCGGCAGCATCGCCACCACGCCGTCGAAACTATGGATGTCGGCATGGCGCAACTCGACCTCTATCTCGCCAACCTTCAGCGTCAGGCGCTCCTGAAAAATCCGCGTCGGCAGCACCAGGGGGGTTACCGGCGGCGTGCCGGTCTCCAGCGCCGTGCGGTTCGCCTGCAGGGCCTGCAGCGTGCGCGCCTCGGCGATGATCTCGCAATCGGCGAACACCTCGTTGCCGGCCACATGGTCCACATGCCAGTGGCTCAGCACCACGCGGATGTCGCGCACGCCGCGTTCGGCCAGCACGGCGCGGATGCGCCGTGCGTGGTCAAGCGAGATATGCGTATCATAGACCAGCGCCTGCGCGCCTTCGAGCACGGCATAGGAGCAGACCCCGAGGCCGAAGGCGCCGTCATCCAGCCAGTTGGGTTCGGCGGCATGCAGCCGAACCCCCTCGATCCTCCCGTCATAGAAGGCTAGCACGTGTGGGCAGGGGGTTAACACGCGCATGCTGGCCCCGAACCCTGGCATCGGCGTTACGCCGCCTGCGCCGCGAGATGCCGCGCCGCGGCGGCGAGGAACCCGTCCACATCGGCTTCACGCGTGCTCCAGGCGGTGACCAGGCGGATCATCCGCGTCTCGACGCCGGGCGGGGCGGGCCAGCGGTAGAAGCTGTAACCCTCCGCCAGCAGCGCCTCGATCGTCCTTTCCGGCAGGCTGACGAACAGCTCGTTCGCTTCCACCGGATACATCAGCCGCATGCCGGGCTGCGCCTGCAGCCCGCGCGCCAGCCGGCTGGCCATGGCATTGGCGTTGCGGCCATGGCGCAGCCATAATTCGTTCTGCAGATAAGCCACCAGCTGCGCGCTGACGAAGCGCATTTTCGAGAATAATTGCGCGGCGCGCTTGCGCCGGTACTCGAACGCGCCGGCCCGTTCGGCGTCGAAAAAGATCACCGCCTCGGCGCCCATCGCGCCGTTTTTGGTGGCGCCGAAGGAGAGCACGTCGATCCCGGCTTTCCAGCTCGCCTCGGCCGGTGTGCAGCCGAGATGCGCCACGGCATTGGCAAAGCGCGCCCCGTCCATATGCAGGCTGAGGTTATGGGTGCGGCCGAACTCGGCCAGCGCGCCGATTTGCTCCCGCGTATAGACCGTGCCCCATTCGGTGGCCTGGGAGATGCTGATCGCCGCCGGCGGCACGTGGTGCACGCCGCGCACCGCGGCGGCGGCCTGCACCGGCGCCAAAGCCTGCGGCGTGATGCGCCCGTCAGCGCCCGGCACCGCCAGCAGCTTCGCGCCGCCGGTGAAAAACTCCGGCGCGCCGCATTCGTCGCGCTGCAGATGCGCACTCTCATGGCAATAGATGCCGGCATGTGGCGCGGCCAGCCCGGCCAGCGCCAAAGCGTTAGCCGCGGTGCCGGTCGCCACGGGATAGATCGCGAGGTCGCATTCGAACGCCTGCCGGGCGAGTTCCGTCAGCCGATGCGTCCAAGGATCGTCGCCGTAGGAATGCACCATGCCGTGATTGGCCTCGGTGATCGCCGCCATGATCTCGTGCGCAACAGGGGTGACGTTGTCGCTGGAAAAATCAAGGCATAGGTCGCTCATCCAAGGCTCCTTCACTTCGTTGGCGGCGCCGCGCCGCATGGTTCGTTACTGCGATGATTTTTGGCGGAACGCCAGTGCCAGCCGGGAAGGGGGCCGGCTATGACTGCGTGATGTGCGAGGTGAATGCCGTGCCGCCCAGCCCCGCCTTGGATGCGTTTCACGCCCGGATCGGTTTCAAGGTGACCGGCAGCGTTGATCTCAAAAAAAAGATGGATCGGTATTTTTTCTGCGCTCTACCGCGGTAATGGCTGGCCGGCATTGGCCGTAACCTCGCTGAAACACCAAGGCTTGCGTTAGATTAATTGTTTTTTTGTTTTAAAATACAACAGGATTGCTCTCTAACTGCCTTTGGTCTGCGACGAGGGAGCGCCGCGGTTGCATGTGTAGAAATTAACTATAAGATAAAAAAAATGACAAATTCGAGCCCGATCAAATTTTAGCCGGGAGGATGCCATGGACGACATCGCTGTCAGTTGTGAGCCGGATTGGAATTTTGCCGCGGTCCCGCCTGTCAGCGGCGCCGCCGACTGGTGCTCGCGTTATGCCTGGTTTGAAGATCAATACGCCTGGGACGCGCCGCCGACGATGCGCAAGGCGCTGTGCCGTCATTATCTCGCGCCGATCATCCACAGCCTGCCGCGTGACGGCACGATCGTTGATGTCGCCTGCGGCAGTGGCTGGCTTTCAGTATTGCTGGCGCAGCTTGGCGCGCGCCGGGTGATCGGCATCGATGTCGAATCGCGGCAGATCGAATTTGCCAAGCGCAAGCTGGTGGAAACGGGGGAGACAGGCCGTGTCACCTTCCTCGACAGGTTCGAGCCGGGGGTTTTGCAGGCGGCCGATGCGGTGGTTTTGCATGGCGTGCTCTATCGCCTGTCATCGGCGGGGATCGAGACGCTGAGCGCGACACTCGCCGCCCATTTGCGTCCGGGCGCGAAGATTTTCCTCTGCGAGCCGGTGCGCGGCCAGCATACGTCGTCTCCATGGTCGCTGCCATTGCGGGCACTGCGCGGCCTAGCAAGGCTGCGCCGGCAGACGCCCGATGAGCGGCGGCTGCGGGCACGGCTCTATGGCGAACGCGGGGGGATGAGCCAGGCCGGCCGCGCCGCCGCCGCGCGGCCGGCCTCGTTTGCCCCGGGTGAACTCGAGCAGCGCCTCGGACGGGATTTCGTGGTCACGCCGGGCCGGCCCGTGCTTTTTTGCAGCGTCCCGATCGCGACGGAACTGCTGCTGCTGCGGCAGAGCTATCCGCGTCTCGCGCAGTTCGGCATCAGTTTCCTGCTGCCGTTTTATCTGCTGTTCGAGCGCGTTGGCCTGCACTTCGTGCCCAACGGCCTGTGGCGCGGCCGCGTCTACTGCCTGTTCGAGGCCAGGCGCCGCGACGATTGCGGCGATGAGTTCCCGGAACATGCCTGGGCGCATGCCGTAGCGGCGCAGAAAAGCCCGGCTGAACGCCGGCGTGGACTCATAGCCGGAAGCAGCGGCGATCTCGTCGAGCGTGTCGGCGCCGCGCCGCAGGCGCTGGCGCGCCAGGCCAAGCCGCAACTCCGCCAGGAAGGCGATCGGCGCGATCCCGACCGTATCCTGGAAGGCGCGGACCAGGCTGGCCCGCGAGGCGGCAGCCTGTTTTGCCAGCGCATCGAGTGTCCAGCCTTGCGCCGGGTCACGCAGCATCGCCAGCACGGCCAGCGCCGTGCTCTTGCGGCCGAGCAGCCGGAGCAGCCGGGAGGTGCCGGGCGCCTCCGGCGTTTCCAGATGCGCCCGCAGCATCATCACGAACAGGGCGCTCGCCAGATCCTCGGCGATCGCCACCGCGCCCCAGCGCGGCTGCGCCAGCTCCGCCTGCAGCACGGCCAGCAACGGGCCGAACCGCGCGGCCAGGGAGGGTTCGCCCAGGCGCAGCACCAGCTCGCCGGGCAAGGCGGCGAGGACCAGGTTTTGCGGCGCCTCGGTAAAGTGCAGCCGGCCGCAGACCAGCCCGGCGCTCGGCGTCACACCGGCGCTGGAGCGTAGCCGGAGCCCGCCATACGGCGCCGTGACGATCGGCGGCCGTGCCGCACCGGTGCTGCCTGGCGCCCGCACGGTATGCGCGTCGCCATGCGGCAGCAGCAGAATATCGCCCGCCTGCAGAAGCAGCGTCTCGCTCCCCTGCCGCTGCAGCTCGACGCTGCCGGCCGTGACGATATGAAAATGCGCCCAGCCCATTGGTCCGGCCTCATGCGCCGAGGCCCAGTCGCCGCCGAACTGGCAGATATCCTCCAACTCCGGCCGCATCCGCAGCAGCGGCGCCAGCCGGCTCAACGCGTCGTCCTCGCCGCCGATTTCCGTGCCAAAACTCATCTGATCCGTCCGGACATTGCTTTGCGCCGCGCGGGCATCAACGGCAACCCGCCGCCGGCGTAGCAAAGCCCCAACGCAACGCAAGGAGTTTCGACATGCATATGATGGACTGGAATAGCTATCGCCAGCAGGTGGTTGCCGGTGTCGGCGGCATTGGCAAGCTCAGCCCGGAGACGGTGAAGGGCTATGCCGCCCTCAGCACCGCCGGGGCGAAGACCGCACAACTCGACGGCAAGACCCGCGAGCTGATCGCCCTCGCCGTGGCGGTGACGCTGCGCTGCGACGGCTGTATCGTGGTGCATGTCGAGGCAGCCCGCAAGCTCGGCGCCACGGCGGAAGAGCTGGCCGAGGCGCTGGGCGTCGCGGTCAGCATCAATGCCGGCGCGGCCCTGGTCTATTCGACCCGGACCATGGACGCCTTCGCCGCCGCGAACGAAGCCGGCTGAGCGGCTCAGGCCTTGGCGTGCAGGCGAGGTTCCAGCGCGCTGAGGTCATAGCCGGCCTGGGCGGCCTGGCGCAGGATGGTGTCGGCCGGCAGGCTGCCGGCCTGGGCCAGCGCCCACATCGCGGTCGAGCGCATGCCGCTGCGGCAATAGGCCAGCACTGGGCCGGGGGCGGCCTGCAAAGCTGCCGCCATCTGCTGCACCGCCGCGTCGGTCATGGTCGCGGCGATCACCGGGATGCTGGCGAAGCCAAGCCCGTGCTGCTTGGCCAGCGCCTCGATCTCCGCAGCACCCGGCTGTCCGGCATCCTCGCCGTCCGGCCGGTTGCAGATGATGAGGGTGAACCCGGCCTGCGCCGCGGCGGCGATGTCCGCTGCCTGCAGCTGTGACGCGACGGCAAAATTTTCGGTGATCGGCTTTGTCGGCATGGTCGGTCTCCGGGCTGGCGGGCCGGAATGGCGGCCCTCTCGCAGCACACTTCTTCCATGAATCCCGCGCGGTCAACCGTTACGCCGCCTTGTCTCCCGCGCCGCCGGCAGGTTTGCTAGGGCTTCGCCATGGCCGCCCGGATGGTCCGGCTGGCCGCGCAAGGAGCGCCTGATGAACGACGAGAAAACCGCCCTCGGCAAAAAAATCCTGAAAATCAAACGGCAGATGGGGCTGAGCTGGCCGCAGGTCGCGGAGCGGCTCGGCTATGCCCCGGTCTGGACCTGTGCTGCCTGCCTCGGCCAGATGTCGATGACGCCGGAAACCGCCGAGAAGGCGGCTGCCCTGTTCGGGTTGAACGATGAGGAAGCGGCGCTGCTGGCGCAGGCGCCGTATCGCGGTTCGCTGCCGACCGCGGTGCCGACCGATCCACTGATCTATCGTTTTTACGAACTGGTTTCCGTGTACGGCACCACCTGGAAGGAAATGATCCACGAGGAATTCGGCGACGGCATCATGAGCGCGATCGATTTCGACATGACGCTGGAGCGCCAGCCGGACCAGAAGGGCGACCGGGTGAAGATCACCATGAGCGGCAAATTTCTGCCCTACCGCCTGTACTGACCTTTCGTAATTCGAATTAACGCGAGTGGCGCTCCAGCGTCCTGGCGGCGGCTTGTGACGGTTCCGGTTGGCTCACCCCGACCGGGCCGGGCGGAGCTGGACCAGGCGGGCATCGTCATGCCCCATTCGCGGTCAGATTTTGTGTTGACTGCACAACGTGTCCCTGGGGAGGCAGTAACATTGCGTCCGGGCATTTTTATTTGTTGCAATATTCGATAATATAAAGCTTCAATAACCGTTGAAAAATTTTAAAAAAATAGCGGGTTTTACGATTTGTGGCCGCTGTTTAACGCCAAAAGGCCTTTTTGAAAAAACATCGGATCCCAAGATGGAAACGCGTGACGTCAGAAACCAGGGGGCCTGCCGCGCGAAGCGTGATGGCGCCGCATTTCGTGCTGCGCGCGAGGCTGCTTGCGGATCAGTCGTTTTAGGGGAGTTATGACATGAAACACGGTTTGATGACGACAGCGGCTGCGTTTGTGCTGCTGGGCGGTGCCGCCCTGGCGCAGACCACATCCGGGTATCAGCCCCCTGCATCCCCCCAGCCGGCCGCGCCGCAACCGGCGCCTGGCACCACAATGCCGGCGATGCCCGCGCCGGGCATGAGCCAGACCCCGCTGAGCGAACCGGGGCAAAGCTATCCGCCGCCAAGCTACCCGCCGATAACCGCACCGCAGGGCGCGCAGAGCGGCACCGGCGTGCCGATGGGCATGCCGACGGATGAGGGCATGAGCGGCGGCACCGGCGCGCGGCCGGGCCATGAGATCGGCGTCGGCGAATCCCTGCCGCGCTCCTCGAAATCCAGCAATATCAACGGCTACGACACGCATTCCACCATCGCGCCGACGCTGCCGGAGCCGAATGTGGGGCCGGATGCGAATGCGGGCCAGTTGCTCGCCGCGGCAAACCAGGCGCTCGCGACGCACCAGACCGGCATGGCGGAGGAAGCGATGGAGCGGGCGGAGACACGCATCCTCACCCGTTCCGTGCCGCAGAGCATGGGCGATCAGGCCAGCATGAACCCGGTGGTGCAACAAATTCAGCAGGCCCGCCAGTTGCTCGGCGCGCATGACATCGCCGGCGCGCAGCAGATCCTCAACCAGATCCTTGGCAGCAACGCCCCGGCTCTGGCCCGCTAGAGCGTGATCGGCTTAAAAGCGAAGGGAAGCGCTTCTTTTTTGAAAAAAAGAAGCTGGTGGTTTTGCCGGCGCCGTTCGGGCCAAGCAGCGCGTAGAACTCGCCGGGCCGGATGGTGAGGTCCAGCCCGTCGACGATTTTCCGGCCGAAGGATTTCGTCAGCCCCCGCACCACCAGTGCCGCGTCCCGGTCCATCACGTCGATCCAGATCCCGCTCCGGAGACAATGCTAGGTTGCTGCGATTTTTCGCGCAAGCATGGGAAAGAAGCCGCTTTTTTGAAAAAAAGCGGCGCAAAAAACTTTTGGTTGCGCTGGGACTGTGGCGGTGAAACCAGCACGGCCCAGTTTGGCAAAAAAAGAAGCGCTTCTCTTCGCTTCGACAGGGCTTGTCCGAAACCTGTCTTGCTCTAACCGACCGGCACGTTATCGAGCAGCCGGACGCTGCCCAGTCTGGCCGCAGCGATCAGCCGTGCGGGATGGCTTAGCACCTCCAGCGGCTCGAGTGTTTCCGCACCCACCAGGGCCAGATAATCCGGCTGCATCCCCGCCGCCATGACAGCGTTTTTTGCGGCTTCGAGGGTTTCGTGCACCGCAGCGCCGGCGGCGATCGCCCCGGAAGCGCGTGCCAGCGCGGCATAGAGCGCGGGCGCTGCTGCGCGTTCGGCGGGGCGCAGGAAACGGTTGCGCGAGGAGAGCGCCAGCCCGTCAGCCTCGCGCACCGTGGGCACCGGCACGATCTCCACCGGCAGCAGCAGGTCGGCGGTGAAGCGGCGGATCACCTGCACCTGCTGCCAGTCTTTCTCGCCGAAATAGGCGGCGTGCGGCCGTACCTGACCGAACAGTTTCGTCACCACCGTCGCCACCCCGGCGAAATGCCCGGGCCGCGCCGCACCTTCCCAGCGTTCCGCCGGCCCGCCGACATGGACCGTGCTGGCGGCATCGGGCGGGTACATGGTGGCCACATCCGGCAGCCAGACCAGATCGCAGCCGGCGGCTTCCAACTGCGCCAGATCCGCCGCCTCGTCGCGCGGGTAGCGGGCAAAATCCTCCGCCGGGCCGAATTGTAAGGGGTTGACGAAAATGCTCGCCGCCACCGGCCGGTCAGCGCGCCGCGCCACCGCGACCAGGGAGAGATGCCCCGCATGCAGCGCGCCCATCGTAGGCACCAGCCCGACCGGGCCTAATCCGTTGAGGGCGGCGCGCAGATCGGGCAGGGTTCGGGCGAGTTTCATGTCTTGCCGTGTTGACGATTTTTGCGCGTCCGTCCAGTCGGTTAGGGGGATAAAGCGGAAAGGAAGGAAGCGGCTTTTTGCTCCCTTAGGCCTGTGGCGCTGAAACCAGCGCGGCCCAGGAGCAGAAGAGTTTTTTTGCTTCTTTTTTTCAAAAAAGAAGCACTTCCTTTCTTCCAGACTGGGCACGGCGCGGCTTAACGGGGTAGGGAGGATCATGACCTCCAGAACCAAGGCCTGGATCAAGGCCGAGCAAAAACGCGGCCGGCGAGCTGCCACGCTGCCGATTCTGTTGGGCGCGGTGCAGACCGTGTTAGGGATCGGCCAGGCCTTGTGCGCGGCGCGCTTGTTAGCCGCGGTGCTGCATTTGGCGCCGCGCGGTTTTAGCGCCGCTCTGGCCGCGTCAGGTTTCATCGTGTTCGCCGCCTTGCGTGCCCGGGCGCAGATGCAGGCCGAGCGCCTCGGCTTCGAGGCCGGCGCCGCCGCGCGCCGCCGCCTGCGCAACGGTGTGCTCGCCACGCTGCTGGCGCTGGGGCCAGGCGGGGTGCGCGGCAAACATTCCGCCGCGCTTGCCGCCACCGCGGTCGACCGTGTCGAGGCGATGGATGGGTTTCATTCCCGCTGGCTCGCCGCCACCACTATGGCGATGCTCGGCCCGCTGCTGGTCGGGCTGGCTGCCTTCTGGGCCGATTGGCGCAGCGGCTTGGTGCTGCTGATCGCCGGGCTGCTGGTGCCGTTTGCCATGGCGGTCGCCGGCATCGGCGCCGGGCTTGCCGCCAAGCGGCAGTTTTTGGCCATGACGCGGCTGCAGGTGCGTTTTCTCGACCGGATCCGCGGTATTTCCACCATCGTGCTGGCCGGCCGTGCGCCGGACGAGGCGCGCGCTTTGGCCGCGGCGGCAGATGAATTGCGCCGCCGCACCATGCGTGTGCTGCGTGTCGCCTTTTTGTCCTCCACGGCGCTCGACCTCGCCGCCGCCGCGGCGCTCGTCGTTATCGTGCTGCGCTTCGCTGGCATCGTCCATGGCGCGCTGGGCCTGGCACCCACGGCTTTGTTTGTGCTGCTGCTGGTGCCGGAGTTTTTCGCGCCGCTGCGGGCCTTCTCCGCCGTCTATGCCGACCGCATGGGCGCCGAGGCCGTCGCCGAAGATTTTGCGAGCCTGCCGCCCCCGCCCGACACGGTCCCGGCGGCGGAGATTCGCAGCGTTGCCGCGCAGGGCCTGACCCTGGCTTTCGAGCATGTCTCCTTCACCTGGGATGCTAAGCGCGGCAAGGTGCTGGACGATCTTTCCTTCCGCGTCGGCACCGGGGAAATCCTGCTCCTCACCGGCGCATCGGGTTCCGGCAAATCCACCATTATTGACCTGATCCTCGGCTTCATCGCGCCGCAAGCAGGCAAGGTGACGATCAACGGCGCTGAGCTGGAGACGCTGGTGCCGGCGGCGCGCACCCGCATGCTCGGCTGGATCGGCCAGAAGCCGGTGATCTTCGCCGGCACCATCGCGGAGAACATCCGCTTCGCCCGGCCCGAGGCGGGGGAGGAGGAGCTCGCCGAGGCGATCCACCTGGCCCGGCTCTCCGAGCTCATCGCCACCCTGCCGCTGGGCTTGGAGACGCGGATCGGCGAGGGCGGGTTCGGCCTCTCCGGCGGTCAGGCGCAGCGCATCGCCATCGCCCGCGCCTTCCTCAAGGATGCGCCGTTGCTATTGCTCGACGAGCCGACCTCGCATCTCGATCCCGCCGTGGAGCATGACGTGCTGGACAGCATCAAGCGCCTCGCCGCGGGCCGCACCGTGATCCTCGCCACCCATTCCGCCGTGGCGGTGGAGTTCGCGCGCAATTCCGGGGCCCGCCGGCTCGATCTCGACGCGCTGCGCCACGCCAGGCTGCGGGGGGTGGCATGAACCCGGTCTTGCGCATTCTCGAACTCTGGCGCCGCCAGGCCGGCTGGCTGCTGCTGGGCGCGCTGCTCTCTCTGGGCGCCCTGGCCGCCGCTGCGGCGCTGATGGGCGCCTCCGGCCGCTATATCGCCATTTCCATGCTGGGCGGCGTGGCCCTGGTGCCGGCGCTGCTGCAGGTGACCGGCACAGCCCGCGTGGTGCTGCGCTACCTGGAGCGCGTCTTCACCCATGAGGCCACCTTCCGCGCCTTGGCGGGGCTGCGCGTCTGGATGTTCACGGGCCTCGCCAGGAGTGCTGCCGGCGGGCTCGGCCTGCGCCGCTCCGGCGACGTGCTGGCGCGGCTGGTCAACGATGTGGACGCGCTGGATGGGCTCTATCTGCGCATCCTCGTGCCGCTGCTCGGCGCGTTGTTGCTGCTGCCGATTCTCGCCGTGCTGCTGTGGCGGGAGGCGCCGCTGGCGCTGCTGGTGCTGGTCCCGTTCGGCTATGTCGCCTTCGCTTTGCCACTGCGCGCGGCGCGGGCGGCGCGGGAGAACAGCACCCGCGCCGGGCTCGCGATGTCCGGCCTGCGCAGCGCCGTGCTGGATGCTCTCACGGGCCTGCGCGAGGTGAAAATTTTCGCCGCCGAGGGCCGCATGCTGGCCGCCGTGCAATCGCGCGAGGCGGGGCTGCTGGCGGCGCAACGCGAGCTGGTGTTCCGCAGCAGCGCGCTGAACGGACGCGCCTTCATCGTCGCACAGGCGGGCATTCTGCTGGCGCTGCTGATTGGCCTGGCCGGCGCGCCGGTCGCCGCCGTCATTGCTGTGTTCGTGCTGATCCTGGCCTTCGAGACCGTGCTCGGCCTGCCGCGCGCCGGGCTGCTCTATGGCCAGGCTTCCGCCGCCGCCGCGCGCGTGGTGTCCGCCGCCGAGGCGCCGCCGCACGTGCCCGACCCGGCGCGGCCCGCCGCCATGCCACCGGGCAACGCCATCGCCTTCGAGCATGTCAGCTTCCGCTACGCGCCGGACCTGCCTTACGTGTTCGAAAATCTCTCCCTGCAGCTCCCGGCGGGGTCGCGCACCGCGATCCTCGGCCCCTCCGGCGCCGGCAAATCCACCATCGCCGCCTTGCTGCTGAAACTCATCGCGCCTGAGAGCGGGCAGATCCGCCTCGGCGGTGCCGATCTCGCGGTGCTGCCGGCCGAGGCGGTGCGCCATCGCATCGCCTATCTCAGCCAGGCGACGCATCTCTTTGCCGACACCATCCGCAACAATCTGCGCCTGGGCGATCCCACCGCCGATGACGCCAGGCTCTGGGCGGCGCTGGACGCGGCGCAGCTCGCCGAGACCGTGCGCGCGCTCCCCGAGGGGCTGAATACATGGTTGGGCGAGGGCGGGCAGACGCTCTCCGGCGGGCAGGGGCGGCGGCTCGCTTTGGCCCGCACCCTGCTTTCCGACGCGCCGATCCTGGTGTTGGACGAGCCCTGCGCCGGGCTGGATGTGGCCACCGAGATGGAGTTCATGCGCACGCTGAACGCCGCCGTGACCGGCCGTACTGTGGTGCTGATCCTGCACCGGCTCACCGGCGCCGAGCAGCTCGACCGCATCTGGCGCCTGACCGCGGGATCTCTGGTGGCCGCCGCCGGCTGATTTTTTTCACGCGCCTAAAGAGGGAAAAAACTTGAAGCGCGCGCTAAAAATTCTATAATGAGTTGTGGTCCGGATCGCCTCGATGAGGGTTCTGAACCACCAGACTGCCGGTCCGCCTGATGGGGACCGGAAAGCGAAAAAATGACCTTGCTCGTTTCAGGAGGTTTATCATGACGTACGACTTTGCGCCGCTATTCCGTACCGCGATCGGCTTCGACCGCCTCGCCCGCTTGGTGGATACGCTGCCGCAGGATGCGACAACTTACCCGCCTTACAATATCGAAAAAACTGGCGAGGACTCCTATCGCCTGACGCTCGCCGTCGCCGGATTTTCCGCCGACGATATCGAGCTGACCGTAAAGGATAACGCGTTGGTGGTGGCTGGACGAGTTGCTGAGGAACCTAGCAAACATGAGTTCCTGCACCGGGGCATTGCTGCCCGTGCCTTCACCCGTCGTTTTGTGCTCGCTGACCATATGATGGTCGAGGGGGCAGATATCGCCAACGGCCTGCTGCATGTCTCGATCAAGCATGTGGTGCCGGAAGCGGCGAAACCCCGCCGAATCGCCATCACTGGCGCCGGCACTGCGCCGAAGACGATCGACGCGCCTGACGTGCCAAAAGCGGCGTAAGTTTCTGTGCCCGCAAAAGGGCAGGGAGGGGGTGGCGCGGGCCACCCCCTTTTTTTGGCAGAGAGGAAAGCAGTCGCTTTTAAAAAAAAGCGGCGCAAAAACTTTTTGCTCTTCTGGGTCTGTGGCGATGAAACCAGCACGACCCAGTTTAAAAAAGTCTTTTGCTTCTTTTTTTTTAAAAGAAGCACTTCCCTTACGGCGCCGGAACGCGCCGCAAATCGGTCCCCATCAGCGTCGGGATCACCATCAGCACGTCATGGCAGTGCATCACCGTCAGCGCCGGCCCGGGCCGCAGCTGCGCGAAATCCGGCGCGTATTGTTCGGCGATCTGCGCGACATTCCCCGGCATCGCTAGGATCAGCACGTTCTTGTGCAGCAGCGAGGCAGGCGGGGTGGAGTTGCCGAATTCATGCGGGTCCGCGCCGAACACGGCGACCGGCAGCCGGTCGCGCAGCGCGTAGCCGATCTTGCCGGCGTCGTACCAGCGCAGCGCCACCACCGCCTGGGCCTGGCGCGGAACGCCGCGTGCGGCGCTATCCCAGTCTACCGTCTGTAGCAGCGGCGATTTGCCGGGCGGGAACAGATGGTCGAGGCCGGGGATGAAATTCAGCTCCACCTCGGCGGCGATGAACAAGGCGGCGAAGGCCAGCAGGAAGGCCGACAACGCGGCGACTGTGTTGCGCAGGCGTGGCGCAAAGCCCGATGCCCAGTTTCCCAGCATCGGCAGCAGCATCAGGTAGCCCGGCGTCGCCCAGTGATAGAGGATTTTCGTCGAGGACCAGATCCCGACCACGGCGAACAGCACCACCGGCAGCAGGCCGAGCAGGCTGAGGAGCCAGCCGCGCCGCTCCGCCGGCCCGCGGCGCAACGCGCCGATCTGCAGGCAAACCATCGGCAGCCAGAGCCACGGCAGCAGAAACAGCGCCTCGCCGCCCCAGATGCTCAGCGGCGCTAAGGGGTGCAAACGCAGCCCGGCCGCCCGGCCGCCCTGGTAATGGAAGGATTGCCAGTCATGGGTGGCATTCCACCAGAGCACCGGCGTGAACATGGCCACCGCCAGCACCGCAGCACCCCAGGGCGCAAAACGCCGCAATTCCCGGCGCGAGACCGGGTCGCTCAGCAGCGCCAGCCCCGCCCCGGCCAGCACCAAGGCGGCGTTGTATTTGCTGAGCAGCGCCAGCCCGGCGAAGAACCCGGCGGCGGCCCACCAGCGCGGCTGCGCCGGCGCCGGTTCGGCGGCGATCCCCAGCGCGTGGAGCATGGCGTAGAGTGCGGCCAGCAAGGCGGCATCCAGCGGCCCGTCGGGCAGCACCCAACTGCCGAAGGCCAGCGAAAAGACCGGCGAGATATTATAAGCCACCACCGCCCAGAACGCCGCGCTCCGGCCATAGAGGCGAAGCGTGATCTTATAGATCAGCCAGGACGAGACGGCGGAGAGCAGAATGAAAGGCAGGCGCACGACGAGCGGCGCCATGCTGTGGAACAACGCCCGGCTGCCCAGTTCAAGCCACCAGGAGGCGAGCGGATGGTCGAAATACGAGGCGGCGAAATGGTCGGAAGCCGCGACCATATAGCTCTCGTCGATGCCAAGCCCGGTGAAATTCGCAAAAACCAGCCGCAGCGCCGTGGCCAGCAGCACAACCCAAACAGCGTTCATGCGCGCTGCATGGCTTGGGCAGGGGCTTTAGGCAAGGGCAAGTCAAAGCAGCCGCTTTTTGAAAAAAGCGGCGCAAAAACTTTTTTTAACGGGGCCGTGCCGGTTTCAGCACCACAGTCCCAGAGGAATAAGAGTTTTTTGCGCCGCTTTTTTTTACAAAAAAGCGGCTGCTTCCTTAAGAGCCGCTGAACCAGTTATACCCCTGGTCCTCCCAATACCCGCCCGGATAGACATTGGTCACCGCCAGTTGCGTCAGCGATTTCGGGTTCTTGAAGCCGAGCTTGGTGGGAATGCGCAGCCGCACCGGCGCGCCGAAAGGCGGGGTGAGCGGCGCGCCGAGAAAGCTGGTGGCGAGGATGGTCTGCGGCTGCAGCGCGCTCGCCATGTCGATGCTGGAATAATAGCCGTCGGCGCATTTGAAGGCGACGTAGCGGCAGGTGGTGTCGGCCCCCACATGGCGCAGAAAATCGCCCAAAGGCACGCCGCCCCATTGGCCGATGACGCGCCATCCCTCGACGCAGACCAGGCGGGTGATCTGCTGTTTTTGTGGCAATGCGTTCAGCGCCGCCAATGTCCAGGGAGTTTTGTTCTGGATCTGGCCACCCAGTTCCAGCTGCCAAGTGGCGGGGTCGACCACCGTCACCTGGGTGATGTCGTAATAGGCGTTGAAGCGCGGCGGGTTGGTGATCTGGTCCGGGCGGAAGGTCGGCGCCAGCGTGTGCGGGTTGAACAAAGCCGCCTGCACCCGGTCGTTCCAGGCCGACATCATATGCAGGAAGCGGTCGGCGAGATCCGGATGCGCCGGGTCCTCGTAATTGCAGCCGGCGAGCGGCGCTGTCGCCCCCAGGGCCAGGGCGCGCAGCAGCAGGGTGCGGCGGTCGAGCGAGGTCATGGCTCAAGCCTGCCGCCGGTGATCATCGGCGGCAGCACTTTGGGCACCAGCGCGACCAGCAGAAGATGGATCGCGAAGAAGCCGGCGATTGCCGCCATCGCAAAAAAATGCACGTAGCGCGCGGTGAAATAGCCGCCGAACAGGTTGCAGAAGAACCAGAGCTGCACCGGTTTCCAGATCGCGAGGCCGGAGAGCACGACGACTAGCCCGGCAAACAGCACGCCGAGATAGAGCAGTTTTTGCACGGCGTTGTACACGCCCATCTCGTGCGGCAGGTGGAAGCTGAGCGCCGCGCGCAGGTCGGCCAAGACCTCGGTCGGGCGGACCGGCAGAAATTTGTGGTAATGCCCGCTGCCCAGCGTCCAGATCACGTAGATCAGGCCGTTGACCCCCAGCAGCCACATGAACGCAAGATGCCAGGCGATGGCAGCGCCGAGCCAGCCGCCGATCGTGATCAGCGGTGGAAAGGTGAAGCCGAACAGCGGCGAGGCATCATAAATCTGCCAGCCCGAGCCGATCATCATGACGATCGCCAACGCGTTCAGCCAATGCAGCAGCCGAAGCGGCCAGGGGTGGATGACCCGGCGTTTCGATGGGGAGCGCGGCATGGGCGTGTTCCTCCTGGAGGCCGGTTATAGCAGAAATTCCGCGCGGTGCTGTGCAACAGAAAAGGAAAGAAGCCGCTTTTTGAAAAAAGCGGCCCAAAAACTTTTGCTTAACTGGGACTGCGGCGCTGAAACCTGCACGGCCCAGATTATAAAAGTTTTTTTGCTTCTTTTTGTTCACAAAAAGAAGCCCTAACCTTCGCTTGGATCTTATCCGTCCTGAACCGTGCCTGGCGCAGCGCCCGCTGCAGCGGCAGGTCAACCGTGAAGGCCAGGAGGCCCGATGTGGCGACGATGACGATTGTCCCCAGAACCGCGCAGGCGGCGATTGCAATCCCACTCATACGAGGCGGAAAAAACCGCGAAAACTCATAAACCAGCGGGGCGTGCGCCAGGTAGAGCGGGTAGGACATCGCACCGAGCCGGCTGGCCCAGCGCCCGGTGCGCAGGGTGCCGTGCGCCTCCAGCGCCGCAAACCCGTAGATCAGCCCGGCATAGCCCAGCGCCAGCACCGCCAGCGGCACAGGCGGCGGGTAGGCGAACCCCCAGCTCGATCGGATGAGGCCGTAGAGCAGCAGGGCGGCCCCGGCGAGGCCGGCCGGAACAGCAAAACGGCGCGTGCGTGCAAAAATCAGCCGGCCAGGCCGCCCGCGAAAAAATACACCTCGAACAGCGAGATGAAATGGTTCCAGCGCCCCAGCCAGAGGTCCCAGGCGAGCCAGGCGGGGGCCAGCGCATGCGGCCATAAGGCCGGGGGCACCAGAAGCAGCAGGACCAGAAACACCCAGCCGAGTGCTATGGCCCGGCCGATGACCGGGAACAGGCACAGGCCGAACATCAGATAGAAGGCAATCTCGTAGCGCAGCGACCAGGCCGGGGCGATGATCTCCTGCACCAGCCTTGGTTCCAGCGTCACCCAGGCAAGCGCGCCCCGGGCGCCGGGCCAGGGGGAGGCGATCATCGCCATGGCGAGCAGCAGGATGACCCAATAGAGCGGATAGATCCGGCCGGCCCGGCGCGCCCAGAACCGCAGCGCGGCGGCGAAGCTGCCGGCATCCTGGTGATGCGCCGTCATCATCACGAAGCCGCTGAGCACGAAAAAATATTCCACGCCGAGCGGCCCGGGCGTGCCGGGCACGGTCACGCCGGGGCCGGCATGCTCGCCCAGCACGCCCAGCCAGTGCGACAGCATCACCGCCAGAGCGGCGATAAAGCGGCCCAGCTCCAGCGTCCCGAGCCGGGGCGTCAAGATTTCAGCAGGCCTTCCGCGCAGGCGTCGAGAATCGCCGCCACGTCGATTTCGTAATGCGCGTACAAATCGGGGATGTCGCCGGACTGGCCGAATTTATCCGGCCCCAGCGCCATCACCCGCTGCCCGCGCACCCCGCCCAGCCAGGCATGCGCCGCCGGGTGGCCGTCCAGCACGCTGACGATCGCCGCATCTGGGGCGAGCGGCGCGAGAATGTGCTCGATATGCGCGCGGGCGGCGAGTCCCTGGCGGCGCTGGCGCTGCGCCGCGCGCCAGCCGGCATAGAGCCGGTCCGGGCTGGTGACGGCGAGCAGCCCGGCCTCCGGCACATCCTCGCGCAGCAGCGCAAACGCCTGTCCCGCCTCGCCGGCGACCGCGCCCTGATAGGCGATGGCGATGGCCGCACCCGGCGCCGGCGGCACCACCCAATGCGCCCCGGCGATCACCTCGGTTGCGTTCAGTTCGCGCTCGGGCTGCTGCAGCAGCTGGGTGGAGAGCCGCAGCCAGACCGCGCTGCCCTCGGGTTTCTGCATGTGCGCGAAGGCGTGGCGGAGCAAAATGGCCAGCTCGTCGCAATAGGCCGGTTCGAACGCGGCGAGTTTGTCCTGCACGATGGCCAGCAGCGGCGTGTTGGTCGCCTGGTGCTGCCCGCCCTCGGGGGCGAGGGAAATGCCGGACGGGGTGGAGACCAGCAGGAAGCGCGCATCCTGGTAGCAGGCATAGAACAACGCATCATGGCCGCGATTCACGAACGGGTCGTACACGGTGCCGATGGGCAGCAGCCGCGTGCCTGTCAGGTCATGGCTCAGCCCCGCCGCACCCAGGAGCAGAAAAAGATTCTGCTCGGCGATGCCGAGCTCGATATGCTGCCCCTCCGGATTGCTGCCCCAGCGCTGCGCGCTGGCGAGCTTGCCGTCGCGGAACACGTCCTCGCGGGTATGCCGGTCGAACACGCCGCGCCGGTTGATCCAGGGGCCGAGATTGGTGGAGACCGCGACATCCGGGCTGGTGGTGACGATGCGGCGGGAGAGTTCGGCGGCATCGCCCTGGGCGCGGCCGATTTCCGACAAAATCTCGCCGAACCCGGCCTGCGTGCTCATCCGCCGGCCGGAGATCTTCGGCTGCGGCAAGCGGTCGGGCAGGGGGATGGGGGCGGCATCCAACCGGCGGCCCTGCGGGGTGAGCGGCACCGCATAAGGCACGCTCTGCACAAACCGCTCTACCGTCTGGGGGGCCGCTAGCCCTTCAAACCGGTCCCATTCATGGCCCGGCCGGATTTTCAGGCGCTGCTGAAAATCCTGCATTTGTTCGACCGTCATCATCCCGGCATGGTTGTCCTTATGCCCGGCGAAGGGCAGGCACCGGCCCTTGATGGTGTAGGCGAGGAACACGGTCGGCTGGTCGCTCTGCGCCGCGGCGCGGAATGTCTCGGTCAGGGCGGCGAGGTCGTGCCCGGCGAGGTTGGTCATCAGCGCCGCCAGCTCGTCATCGCGCAGCGGGTCGATGATCGCCCGCACGTTCCGCGACTTGCCCATATCGGCGAGGATCGCCTGTCGCCAGGCGGCGCCGCCCTGGAAGGTGAGCGCGGAGTAGATGGAGTTCGGGCATTCATCGACCCAGCCGCGCAGCGAGGCGCCGCCGGGGCGGGCGAACGCCGCCTCCAGCCGCTTGCCGTATTTCAGCGACACGACCTTCCAGCCCATGTCGCGGAACAGCCCCTCGAAGCGGCCGAACAGCCGGTCCGGCATCACCGAATCCAGGCTCTGGCGGTTATAATCCACCACCCACCAGACATCGCGCACATCGTGCTTCCAGCCCTCAAGCAGCGCCTCGTAGATATTGCCCTCGTCCAGCTCGGCATCGCCGGCGATGGCGACATGGCGCGGCCGCGGCGTGGCCGGATCGACGAGACCATGCGCGCGCAAATAATCCTGCATCAGCGCGGCGAAGCTGGTGAGCGCCACGCCGAGCCCGACCGAGCCGGTGGAGAAATCGATTTCCGCGCCGTCCTTGACGCGGGACGGATAGGCCTGGGCGCCGCCGAATTGCCGCAGCCCCGCCATCTGTTCCACGCTCTGCCGGCCGAACAGGTAGTTCACCGCGTGCAGCACTGGCCCGGCATGCGGCTTCACCGCCACCCGGTCGAACGGGCGCAGGCTGTCGAAATACAAGGCGGTCATGATGCTGGCGACCGAGGCGCAGGAGGCCTGGTGGCCGCCGACCTTGAGCCCGTCGCGGTTGGGGCGGAGATGGTTGGCGTTATGGATCATCCAGGCGGACAGCCAGAGCAGTTTCTGCTCCACCTCCGCCAACGTTTCCAGATGCCCCAACTCCGGTTCTAACGGCCGAATTTCGTTCATGCCGCGAGACTAGAGCAACACGCCTTCCGGGGAAACGGGATTCTGGAGCCCCCCGGCAGGGTCGGCTTGCCGGGGGAAGCAGATTAGTAGCCGTTGACGAGGGCCGAGGCGACCAGCCCTGTGCCGATGGCGATCATCACCAGCTGGTTGCCGTCATGCACCCATTCGTAGCCGGAGGGCGGGCGGCGCACATGGTAGTGGTTCCAATCGGAGACCACGGCGCGGTTGCCGTCATAATGGTCGCCATTGTGCCATTGGTGGCCGTCATGAGCCATCGCCATGTTGTTATGGCCGCCCATCTGGTTGTGCGAGCCCATGTCCTGGTGCTGCGGCGCCTGCATATAATGCCCGGATTCGTCATGGTGCGCGCTATCATATTGCTGCGCCATGGCGAGCGGGGCGGCAAGCATCGCCAGGCCGAGCCCGGCGCTGAGCGCCGTGAGCGAAAAACGTTTCATGTTTTATTTCCTGAAATCAGGTTGGTGGGAGCCGGCGCCGGAGGCGTGCGATCCTGCCTTGGCGTCACCGCCATGCGCCATCATCGCGCCATGCGGCATGCTGTTATGGCTGTTTGAGCGTGTGGGCACGTGGCTCGCCGGCCGGTAGCTCATCTGCCCATGGCCCATCTGAGTGTGCGGGGCAGGCCGGTGGACCGGCGCCGGCACGTGATGGGCGGGGGCGTCCCGATGCGCGCCATTATATTGCTGCGCCATCGCGAGCGGGGCGGAGAGCAATGTCAGGCCGAGCCCGGCGCTGAGCGCCGTGAGAGAAAAGCGTTTCATGGTATTTCCTGGTGAGTCATTTAAATCTAGCGCCAGACGCGCGAAATCACGCCGCCTGGGCCGATCAGAAGAAATTGCGGGCCTGTCTGCACCCAGACATAGCCGTAAGGCGGCGGCGGCAGGTGATAGTAGCGCCAGTGCCGTACGATATGCCGCGGGCCGTAATAGCGGTCGCCCTCATGCCAATAGTGGTGATAATAGCCGGGCGGCGGGGCCGGATAATATTGCGCTTGCGCCACCGCGGCGGACCCCAGGGATAGCACTGCGACTGTGGACGCCATGAGGAACGAGCGGAATTTGTTCATAGGCACTTCTCCTTTCAATGCTCGCATTAAATAGATCAAAACCAGGCAAAACCATGTTGCTGCACGGGGAAATTGTAAGAAGTTGTTGCTGTTTTGTGTTTCTTTGTGACGCCGGCAGGAAATTTTTTCTGATTAATAAATAGCAACGATCCTGCCGTATCGGGTGGTGGCTTCGGATCGCGCCACCAGGCGGCGGCTCTTGTTGGCGCTGCAACACTTTGCCTATGCTGAGAGTCGGACGCGTTCACAGGAAGGCCAAAGCATGGACTCGATCACGCTGAACACCGACGACACGCCCGAATTACCGCAGCCACAGAGCGGACCGGTCATCGACACCCGTAGGGTGCGCATTCATCCCGACCATTGGTATCCCGTCGCCTGGTCCCGCGAGCTGAAGAGCGGCAAGACCTTGGCCGTGCGCTTCGCCGGCGAGCCGGTGGTGCTGGTGCGGCCGAAGGAGGGGGCGGCGTTCGCGCTGGAGAATCGCTGCGCGCACCGCCAGGTGCCGCTCGATGCCGGGGTGGTCTCGGGCTGCGCGATTCGCTGCGGCTATCATGGCTGGACCTATGACGCCTCGGGCAAATGCACCGACGTGCCATATCTTGGCAAAGGCAAGCTGCCGAACGGGGTAAAATCCTATCCCTGCCGCGAGGCAGCCGGCCTCGTGTTCATTTTCCCCGGCGATCCGGCCAAGGCGGAGGGCAGCTTCCCCGACCTCTCCGCGGCGACCGGCACGGCGTATAAAACCCGCCGCTTCGGCCGCGTGGTGAGTTGTCACTATTCCTTCATGCACGAGAACCTGATGGACATGAACCATCAGTTCCTGCACCGCAAACAGATGGGGCAGATCCGCCCGCGCTATCTCGGCCGGCGCCTCGGCGAGGATTGGCTGGAGGTGCAGTACACCTTCGCCCGCACCGGCGGAAAACAGCCGCTTGGCGAAACGGCGCTATTCGGCGGCAAGCGCACCAAGGATGTGAATGACCGCGACGTCATGACCATCCGCACCGAATACCCGTACCAGACCCTCAGCATCCTGCCCGCCGGCGGCGATGCGCCGGTAATGGATCTGTGGATCGTCTATGTGCCGCAAGACAAGGCGCAAAGAACCATCCGCACCTTCGGCCTGCTGTCGATTCGCAAGCCGGGCGGCGTGCTGGGCCGGGCCGGGCTAAACATCGGCTGGCCGTTCCTGGTCGCCTTCACCGAGAGGATTTTCCGTGAGGACCGCCACATCGTCGAAGCCGAGCAGGCAGCGCATGACGCGCAGGGCGCGAACTGGAACCAGGAAGTGTTCCCGGTGATCCGGGAACTCACCGGCCTGCTCGGGCGCTGCGGCCTGCCGCCGGAGGATGTGCCGCTGCTCAGCGCCGCGGAGTAGGAAGAGGAAAGCGCTTCTTTTTTACAAAAAAAGAAGCGAAAAACTTTTTTAAACTGGGCTCTGCTGGTTTCAACGACACAGGCTCATCGTAACAACAGTTTTTTGCGCCGCTTTTTTTCAAAAAAGCGGCTGCTTGCTATAACTTTCAAAGCATAAGCCCGTCCATCAACTTGCCGAGGACGGGCGGAATGTCCTCGGCGATCAGCCCCGGCCCGATTTGTTGTGCCGCCGCGCCGTGCAGCCAGACGCCGGCGCAGGCGGCCTCGAAATCGGGCATGCCTTGCGCGAGCAGGGCGGCGATGATGCCGGCCAGCACGTCGCCGGTGCCGCCGGTGGCGAGAAAGGGGGGCGCATTGTCGTTGATGACGGCGCGGCCGTCCGGGGCGGCGATCACAGTGTCCGCGCCCTTCAGCACCGTCACCGCGCCGGTTGTTTGCGCCGCCGCGCGGACCGCAGCCAGACGATCCCCGCGCAGCGGACCGAACACGCGGGCAAACTCCCCTTCATGCGGGGTGATCACCGCGGTGCCACGCAGTTTTTCAGGCAGGCCCGCGCAGGCTGTCAGCGCATCGGCATCAGCGACGATCTTCTGCACCCCCGCTGCGATCAGCTGGGTCAGTTTTTTGTCCGCCCCGGGGCCGAGGCCCGGGCCGCAGGCGAACACTTTGCGCCGTTTGTCCTGCAGGAGCTCCGCCAGCGGCGTGGCGCGCACGATCAGCCCGGCTTCCGGCAAAATCATCGGCGCCTCCGTGGCCAGGGTCACCATGCCGGCCCCGGCGCGGCGGGCGGCGGCGCAGGCCAGGCGCGCCGCCCCCGGCATGTTGCCGCACAGTACCGTCACGTCGCCGTTGGCATATTTGTGGCCGGTCGGGCTGCGGGCGGGTAGGGACCAGATTTCCGGGCCGTTGCGCCAGGTGCGCGGTTTTACCTCGTCCAGCACCCAGCCCGGCATGCCGATGTCGCGGAGCAGAGTTTTGCCGCAGAGCTGCCGCCCGGGATAGAGCAGATGCCCGGGCTTCAGCCGGACAAAAGTGACAGTCAGCTCCGCCTGTGGCGCGTAGCCACGGATGCCGCCGGTCGCCCCATCCACGCCGCTCGGCACGTCCACCGCGACGATTCGCCGCGCCGCGCGCAGCAGCGCCGCCACCGGTGCCGCCACATCCCGCGACAGCCCGGCGCCGAACACCGCGTCGATCACCAGCTCCGCCCGGGCGACTTCCGGCGCCGTGGCGTCCTGCAGGTCGCGGATCGTCACCGGCCAGCCGGATTGCGCCAGATAGGCCGCTGCAGCTTTGCCGTCGCCGCCATTATTGCCGGGGCCGCACAACACCAGCGTGCGGCAGGGTGCATAATGCTGCATCACCGCCCGCGCCACCGCTCGCCCCGCCGCGGCCATCAGCGCCGGGGTATCGTTCGCGCGCGAATCGACCTGCGCCATTTCCGCGGGAGTCAGCAGCTCGTTCATAAAAACCCCTTGGCTTAAGCGAAGACAGGAAGTAGCCGCTTTTTTGAAAAAAAGCGGCGCAAAAAACTTTTGCTTGTCTGGGCCGGCGGCAGCGAACACTGCACGTCCCCAATGAATAGACGTTTTTTGCTTCTTTTTTTCAAAAAAGAAGCCTTCCTCTTCGTTTCGTTCCGCGCTCTGGCCTTTCAAAAAGATGTCGCGTTAAATCACCTTGGTGCGGGAGAACGACAATATGGGAAGCGTAATCGCGGTTGCACAGCAAAAAGGCGGCTCGGGCAAGACGATGCTGACGGCGCAGTTCGCCGCGGCCCTGGCGGGAGAGGCGCGGGTGGCGGTGCTCGACATCGACCCGCAAGGCAGCCTGACCGTCTGGGGGAAATTGCGGGCGCAGGCGCCCAAGGCCGGGGGTGAGATCACCATGGCCACCCTGTCCGGCTGGCGCCTGGCCAATGAGGTGGAGAAACTGAAAGCGAGCCATGATTACGTGTTCATCGACACGCCCCCGGTGATCGACAGCGATGCGCGCCGGGCCATCCGCGGCGCCGACCTCGTGTTGATCCCGCTGAACCCGGCGCCGCCCGATCTCTGGGCGGCCGAGGGCACGCTGAAACTGGCCGCGGAGGAGAAGCGTCGGGCCGGGCTGGTGTTCAACCGCGCGCCTGCGGCGTCGCGCCTACGCAAACGGTTGGAGGCGGAAATTGTCGCCCGCGGGCTGAGCCTGCTGGATGTGGCGCTGGCGAATCGCGCCGGCTACGCCAATGCCTTTGCCGATGGGCTCGGCGTCACCGAGGCTGGCCCCGCCACCCAGGCGGCGGAGGAGGTGCGTGCTGCGGTGGCCGCATTGCAGCTATGGCTCGGCTAGGCGGTGCTGAAAGAAAATTCATGCCTGCAGATTGTTTTCTGCATTAAACCGCATCGCAGGGGTTGCGTGCCGGTCTTTTTTCAGCCACATTCCGTCTTGTGACAGAACAAGATGTGGCGACACATCAAGCGGGATAGTCAGCCGCCAAGTTTAGGGAGCTACAAGAAGATTATAAAATACCAGCAAATTGGCCGGTCACAGGACCGGCCTTTTTTGCGTGTATCCGGTTGATAATTTTGCTGGGCTCTAACAAAAAACGGCCGGTCCCGCTGGGCGCAGGGGGCGGCCGTTTTTTGCAGCGTCTCAGAAAAATTTATGTCATTAGCCGGAGCGGCGGTGGAAGCGGGTGACCTGCACATCGCCCCAGACGCCTGTCTGGGAGAAGGGATCGGCCTTCACAAAGGCTTCCACCGTGTCGCGATCCGGCGCGTCGATGATAAACAGCGAGCCGGTCATGATCTCGCCATCGTCAGACTGCAGCGGTCCTGACATCACGATCGTCAGGCCGCGATCGCATTCGGTTTCGACAAAGGCGCGGTGCGCCGAGGATTGTTCCAGCCGGAGCGGCAGAGCACCAGGCCGGTCGAGCGCATGGACTGCAAAAAGCGGCATTGTGTTTAAGTTTCTCCCTATGAACCCGACATAATTAGAGTCAAAACATGGTTTTGCCCATGGGGGCTGTACGCCACCCAGGTTTGAGCCTAACGCTCATTGCGCGTTTTTAAGGAAGAGCAAGACATGAAACTTCTTCGATACGGCGATTCAGGTGAGGAAAAATGGGGCGTGCTCGACGCCGAAGGCCGGGTCAGAACGCTTGACGACGCACTGACCTCCGTTACCGGTGACGAGTTGAGCCCCGGCTGGCTGCAACAGTTGCAGGACATGGACCCGGAAAAGCTGCCGCTGCTGAAGACCGAGCGCCGCATCGGCCCGGCCATCCCCCGGCCCGTGAATTTTGTCTGCATCGGTCTCAACTATGCCGACCACGCCGCCGAGACCGGCAGCAAGATCCCCAAGGAGCCGATCGTGTTCCTGAAATCGCTCTCGGCGTTTTCCGGCCCGTTTGATAACATCCGCATCCCGCGCAATTCCGTCAAGACCGACTGGGAGGTGGAGCTCGGCGTGGTGATAGGCACCAAGGCCTCGTATGTTAGCGAGGCCGAGGCGATGAACCATGTGGCCGGCTATTGCGTGGTCAACGATGTCAGCGAGCGCGAATACCAGCTCGAGCGTTCCGGTTCCTGGGACAAAGGCAAAGGCTGCGACACGTTTGGCCCGGTCGGCCCGTATCTCGTCACCAAGGACGAAATCCCCGATCCGCAGAATCTCGACCTCTGGGCCGAGGTGGACGGCAAGCGCATGCAGAACGGCAACACCCGCACGATGATCTTCGGCGTGGCGAAGCTGGTGAGCTATGTGAGCGAGTTCATCACCCTGCACCCGGGCGATGTCATCGCCACCGGCACGCCACCCGGTGTCGGCCTCGGTATGAAGCCGGAGCCGGTGTTCCTGCGCCCCGGCCAGACCGTGAAGGTCGGCATCGCCGGCATGGGCGAGCAGCTCTGCCGCACGGTCGCGGCGGAATAGGAAAGGAAGCGCTTCTTTTGTGAAAAAAGAAGCAAAAACTTTTTTTAAACTGGGCCGTGCTGGTTTCAACGCCGCCGGCCCAGAGATACCAAAAGTTATTTTGTGCCGCTTTTTTTCAAAAAATCGGCTGCTTCCTTGCTTCACGCCATAGCGGTGGCGTCACTGGCCGAAAATTGCTAGGGGACCGCGATGGACCAGAGCCTTCCCCTCGCTGAAGCCGAAACCGGCGGCAAAATCCCGCCGCGGCGCACCTTTGCCATCATCTCGCACCCGGACGCCGGCAAGACCACGCTGACCGAGAAGCTGCTGCTGTTCGGCGGCGCGATCCGCGAGGCGGGCATGGTGAAGGCGCGGCAGGACCGCCGCCAGACGCGCTCGGACTGGATGAAGATCGAGCGCCAGCGTGGCATCTCGGTCACCTCGTCGGTGATGACCTTCGAGTTCGGCGGCGCGGTGTTCAACCTGCTGGACACGCCGGGCCACGAGGATTTCTCCGAGGATACCTACCGCACCCTGACGGCCGTGGATTCCGCGGTGATGGTGATCGACGCCGCCAAGGGCATCGAGCTGCAGACGAAAAAGCTATTCGAGGTCTGCCGCCTGCGCAACATCCCGATCACCACCTTCATCAACAAGGTGGACCGGGAAGGGCAGAACGCCTTCGAGCTGCTGGACGAGATCGCCAACACGCTGGCCCTGGACATCTGCCCGATGGTCTGGCCGGTCGGCATGGGCGGGCTGTTCAAAGGCTGCTTTGACATCCGCAACGACCGTCTGGTCTCGGCAGTGAAGCCGGGCCAGGAGGAGCGCAATGTGGCGTTCGAGATTCCGCCGGACCAGAAAGCGCAGCTTGACGAGGATGTGGAGCTGGTGCGCGGGGTGTTCCCCGAATTCGACCAGCAGGCTTATTCCGAGGGGCATCTCACGCCGGTCTATTTCGGCTCGGCGCTGAAAGACTATTCCGTACGCGAGCTGCTGGAAGGGCTGGTCGCCCACGCGCCGCCTCCACAGCCCCGCGCCGCCGATACCCGCGTGGTCACGCCGGATGAGACGCCGGTCACCGGCTTCGTTTTCAAGGTGCAGGCCAACATGGACCCGCAGCACCGCGATCGCATCGCCTTCACCCGCATCTGCTCCGGCAAGTTTACCCGCGGCATGAAGCTGGTGCATTCGCGCACGCAGAAACCGATGGCGATCCAGGCGCCGATCTTCTTCTTCGCCCAGGATCGCAGCCTGGCCGAGGAAGCCTATCCCGGCGACATCATAGGCATCCCCAACCACGGCACGCTGCGCGTCGGCGACACGCTGACCGAGGGGGGCGAAAAGATCCGCTTCACCGGCATTCCGGATTTCGCGCCGGAAATTCTGCGCCGCGTGCGGCTCGCCGACCCGATGAAGGCCAAGCAGATGCGCAAGGCGCTGGAGGATCTGGCCGAGGAGGGCGTGACCCAGGTGTTCCGGCCGATGAACGGCTCGGACTGGATCATCGGCGTGGTCGGTGCGTTGCAGCTCGACGTGCTCTCCAGCCGCATCGAGCAGGAATACAACGTGCCGGTCGCATTCGAGCCGGCGCCGTTCGACACCGCGCGCTGGATCTTCTCCGAGGATCAGGCCAGGCTGAAATTCTTCATCGACGTGAACAAGAACGCGATGAGCGAGGACCGCGAGGGCGCGCCGGTCTATCTGGTGCGCAATGGCTGGGAGCTGAACCGGATGAAGGAGAATTTTCCGGAACTCACCTTCTCGGCGACGCGCGAGCGGCGGTAAGTGTAAGGAAGGAAGCGCTTCTTTTTGTGAACAAAAAGAAGCAAAAAAACTTCTGTAAACTGGGCCGTGCTGGTTTCAACGCCACCGGCCCAGCCCAATCAAAAGTTTTTGCGCCGCTTTTTTCAAAAAGCGGCCACTTCCTTAATAGTTAAACTGATAAGTGAGCCCGACGCTGCTGGCATCGCCGGCGCCGGTGCTGGACGTGCCGGTGGAGGTGTTCAGCTTCAGCCCCTTGTACAGGTTCACCTGCACGTTGGCCTGCGTGCCCTGGCCGTTGGTCGCCTGGCTGGCGCCCACATACACGCCAGGGGCGACGTAGCGCCCCGCCTGCACCGAAGGCGGGCCGGAGCCGCTGCCGCCGAGCGATAATTCATCGAGCCCCAGAGCGTTGCGCACCCGGTCCAAGGGGTTCAGCCCGCTGCCGACGCCGGAGAGCTGTGCCAGCGCCGCCGCCAGCGAGGCGGCCTGGAAGGCGGTGAGGTTGGCGGTGCTCTGGCCGAACAGCAACTGGGCGAGGATTTCGTCCGAGGGCAAAGGCGGCGAGCTGGTCAGGGTGATGCTCGGCTTGGCCGCGGTGCCGCCGACGATCAGCGTGGCGGTGTTGTTATTGGTGGTCACGGACGAGGCTTCGAGATCGAGCGTCGGCATGAAGCCGGCGCCGTTGAAACCGACCTGGCCGCGGGTGAATTGCAGCGTCGTACCGGCGAGGGAGAAATTGCCGCGGATCAGCTCGAACCCGCCTTCCGGCACGGGGTTGCCCGCGGTGCCGCCGATATGCAGATGCCCGCTCAATTCGGCGAACAACCCGTCGCCGCGCACAAAAATCCGGTTTTCGGCGGTGATGGTCAGGTCGAGTGCGACGGGCGGCGGCGGGGTTGGCGGGGTTGGCGGTTTTTGCCCAGCATAGACGATCGGCAGGTTGGCGACACTCGGCGGCAGCGATTTGGGGATGTTGATATTCGCCGCGCGGATCTTCACCGTGCCGCCAAGCGCCATCTTGCCGCGCACAGCGCCGCTGATGTGCAGGGAAGCGTCCAGCGTCTCGTGGACGATGTCGGAGGAGATGGGGGTGGCGTTGGTGGCGTCGATCGTCACGTTGAGCGGGATGGAAGGCGCACCCAGATCCACCGTGCCATGGCCGGTGATCTGCCCGGCGCCGGCGGTGGCGGTGAGGTTCTGCAGGGTCACCATGCGCCCCGCGGCGTCGATGCGCGCGCCGATACGGGTCAGGTTGAGCCCGGAGGCGATGTTCTCCACGCTGCCATCTTCCAGCATCATGCTGCCATTGGCGCGTGGTGCGGCTGGCGTGCCGGTGAGGGTCATGTCGGCCGTCACGAGGCCGTGCACGGCGCTGCCTCCGGCGGCCAGGAACAGGTCGAGCAGGCGCAAATCGGTGCGGCCACGCACGCGCAGGTTCATCGCCCCGGTCTGGTTAAGCGGCACGAGCCCGTTGGCGGCAAGAGAGATATCGGGTCCAGCGGTCAGGTGCGTGTCGATCGTGGCACTCTGGCCGGTCACGGTGGCGCTGCCGGTGAGGTCGGCGGGCGGGAGCGTCGCGACCGGGCCGCTATGCAGTTTCAGGGCGCGGGCATTTAGCGTCAGCTTGCCGTTGGGCGCGTTGCGCGTTCCGGTGATGGTGGCGGTGGCGGAGACTGTGCCGGTGACGTTGAGGCTGGGCTCAAACAGGTTGGCGGTGGCCGCCGGCAGGTTCTGTACCGTCAGGGTGGCGTTGAGACGCGGCGTCAGCGTGCCGTCCAGCCCGATGCGCCCGCCATTCAGCCCGAGTGCCAGATGCCGCACGACAATCCCCGGCTGCGTGGCGATCTCAGCCGGCCCTTGCAGCTGCGTGTCGATGCGCCGCCAGGAAGCGCTCAGGGATGACAGCGTGGCGGAGCGGTTATCGATATCCAGGATTCCGGCAAGCGCCACGCGCGCCGGCGCGGAGATCAGTTTCGCCACCGTCGCCTGGGCCTGCACCGCCAGCGCCTTGGTCGGGCCGAGTGCGTGGATGGTGGTGTTCACCGTGCCCAGTTGCGGCGCCACCAGCAGGTTGCGCGCGTCGAGGTCGAGCTTGAAGATCTGCCCGGCCAGGTGCGCAAAATCGCCGTTCACGCTGCCGCGCAGCGGCACTGGCGAAAACGTTTGGAAATCGGCCAGGTTACCGAGCTTGAAGGTGGCGGTGCCGGTCGGCAGGTCGGCGCCGGGTGCCAGAGCGAGATCCGCCGTCGCGTTCAGTGAGCGCCATAGCGCGTTGTAGATCACCAGCGTCGTGGCGCCGCTGGTATCGCGGGAGAAAGCGGCATCCAGCAGCAGCGGCGCGTTCTCCAGCGCGCCGGAGCCGGTGAGCGTGCCGGTGGGCAGGCGCGGCAGATGCTGCGCGTTGATGCTGAGGCTGAACGGGCCGGAGGGGATGTTTTTCTGCAGGATGTCGCCGGTGAGCAGCGCGTTGACGGCAAAATCCTGTGCGGTGCCGGCCAGTGTGCCATCTTCGGTCAGGGTGCCGGAGAGGCCGGGCGAAAAATCCTGCACGCGCGGCAGGCCAATATGCGTCTCCAGGTTGAAGCCGGTTTGCGCCACGCTGCCCGTGGCGGCGGCGGTGAAGGACGCGCCGGAGAGGTCCAACTGCTGGATGTTGACCGTCCGGTCCTGCAGGCTCGCGCGCAGAACGAGATGCCCTTTGGGCCCGACATACCGGGCGGCGCCGAACGGGGCGGCGGTCAGCGCCACGTCGCCGTCGAGCGCCAGTGTGACGCTGCCGTCCGGCTGGCGGGCCGCGCGCAGATGCAGCTTGGTGCTGCCGGCGATATTCTGCCCGGCAATGGCGCCAAACGGGGCGAGGTCGGGCACGGTGAGCAGGAGATTGGCGCTGGGTGCTGCGGGGGGGAGCGCCAGTGTGCCGCCGCCATCGAGACGCGCGGCACCCAACGCGGCGTGGAAATCGAGTGCTGCCTTATCGCGTGGCCCGGCCAGGGACACATCCAGGCGCAGCTTCCCCCGCATGCGGGGCCCGGCGAAATGGCCGAGCAGGCCGTCCGGCGGTTCGGCGGCATGCAGCGTCATCGACAGGTTTTTGGCGTTCATCGCGGTGGCGAGATGGTAGGTGGACAGGCCGTCCGGCGTCGCCGCGTCGATGCTCGCACGGCCTTGCGTGAGGCTTTGCAGATGCGCGGCGCCGGTGACGCCAAGCGTCGCCGCCTGGCCTGCCAGTGATGTGCCGAGCTCGAGCGCCGGCACTGCGATATAGTCCACGTCCAGCGTGAGTGGCGGCGCAAAGCTGCCGCCGCCCGGCGATGATGCTGTTGCCGCGACTGGCTGGCGCGCGATGTCCAGCCGTGAGGCGGTGAGCGCCGTTATATGCAGGTTCCGCCGGAGCACTGCGCGCGGCTGCCAGCGCAGCTCCAGCGCCTGGCCGGTGAGCCAGACGCCTTGCGCATCCGCGACGCTGACGGAAGCAAGCTTGATATCGGCGGGGAAATGCCCGCCGAGGCCGGAGATGACGATACGCGGCCCGGCGAAATGATTGATTTTTTGTTCCGCGAAATGCCGGCCGGCGCCGGTATTGAGGCCGATCAACGCGCCGCCCACCGCCAGCACCACGACCAGAAGCAGGAGCACGATCAGGCCAGACAACAGTTTGAGGGTGCGGAGCATCAGAACGCCTCCCCGAGACCGACATAGAATTCGAACGCGCCGCTGTCGGCGACGCGGGTCATCGGCACCGCGAAATCCACGCGGATCGGCCCAATGCCGGTATAATAGCGAAAACCGAGACCGGCGCCGACGCGCAGCCGGCTGGTGAAGGGCGTGCTGGTGGCGCTGACCTGGCCGGCATCGACGAACGGAACGAGGCCAAAATTCTTGCCGATATGCTGGCGGAACTCGAGGCTGAAAGCATCCATGGAGAGACCGCCTTCGGGGAGGTCGTCGGCGAAAAGCGGGCCGACCGTCTGGTAGGCGTAGCCGCGCACCGTGCCGCTGCCGCCGGCATAGAAGCGCTGGTCCGCAGGCACCTGGAATTGCGACACGCCCTGAATGGTGCCTACCTGGGCGCGCACCGCAATGATGCCGCGCGCGTCGCGCTCCACCGGCAGATAGGTCGCCGCCGAGGCATAGGCAATGAGGAAAGGGGCGGAGGAGGTGCCGGCGACCGGCTCGGTGGGTGTCAGGGTGACGCTGGCGTTGAAGCCATGGGTTGGCTCCAGCACGCTATCGGTGGTGTTGTAGGCGATTGTGGCGGGAAACTGCGTCAGCACGTAGTCGCGGGTGATGCCGTTCTGCAGCACGCTCTCGGTGACAAAGCTCGGCCCGTAGCTGATGCTGATATGCGGGGTGAGCGGCCGGGAGAGCTGTGCGTCGGCGATCAGGGCAGTGCGGTCATAGGCGTTCAGCGACTGGTTCAGCCCCTCTAGCGACACGGTCAGGGTTTGTCCGCGCACGTAATAATCAGGCTTCGCGAACACCCCCTTCAGGTCGTAGCCGGGCGCCACGCTACCGGTGCCGCCCAGCCCGTTCGCCGCCGCGGTGAAGGTGAGCGTCTCGGCATGGGTGAAGAGGTCGCGGTCTTCCCAGGAGGTGGAAAGCGTCATGCCGACATCCGTGGCATAGGAACCGCTGAAAGTGACCGCGTGCAGCTTTTGCTGCGTGACGCGGAACAGGATCGGCACTGCGCCATCCGGCGTCAGATGATCCTGCGGCAGCGGCGTGACCGAGGAGAACACGCCGAGGCCAAGCAGCGAGTCGCGCGCACCGGTGATCGCGGTGTCGCTGTAGAGCTGCCCCTGCCGCAAAGCGAGGTGGCGGTACAAAAATGCCTCGTTGGTGCGGGTGAGGCCGGAGAAGCGGATCGGGCCGATATTCACCCGCGGCCCGGGTGTGACCGTGTAGGTGACGTCGAGCAGATGCGTGGCGGGTTCGGCGACGGCGAGCGGCGGGCTGACGCTGGCGAAGGCGTAGCCATCGTTGTGCAAGGCGGTGCGCAGCGCCGGCGTGGCGGCAAGGATCGGCTCGGCGCGGGCGACCTCGCCTGGTTTGACCATCGCGGGCGGTTTGAACCCATGCGGCAGGCTGGTGATGTCGACACGGCCGAGATGGAATACCGCGCCCTGATGCGGTGTGATCAGAATGGCCGCGGCTTCGCCGGCGGGGGCCTGGGTCAGCCGGTCGAGCAAAGTCGGGCTGTCCAGCGCCTCGCCGTCGATGGTGATGGCGACGCTGCCGGCATCGTAGCCCAGGCTATGCAGGACGATCAGGAATTGTTGCGTATCCGCCTGGGCACGGCCGATCAGCGCGAACGGCGCGGCGGATAGACGTTTCTGTAGCGATACAAGCGAGGACGTCTGTTTTAGAAGCGAATCGAGTTCGGCGTCCCCGCTCGGCGTGAATTGCACCCCATAGGTGACCGTGGTGGCGGCAAAGGCGGCGGGGCCGAGAATGGCGATCAGGCTGGCAAGGAGGTATTTTTTGCATCGCCTCATGACAGTTTCCTGCCATGGCGGCGCGGCGCGTCCTAGTGGTTATCGACTTACGATGCGTTAACGAAGGTGTGGAGAAGCAGGCAAGCAGCCGCTTTTTGAAAAAAGCGGCGCAAAAACTTTTGCTAATCTGGGACTGTGGCGCCGAAACAAGCACGGCCAAAAGGAGTAAAAAATTTTTTATTCTGGGCCGTGCTGGTGTCGCTGCCGCAGGCCCAGGAGCAAAAGAAGTTTTTTGCGCCGCTTTTTTTTTAAAGCGGCTGCTTCCTCGTTTTCAGATAAGCCTATCCTGCTCTAGCGTCGTTGCGGCTTCGTGATGTCCGGTATCGTGAAGCCGAGATAGACAAGGGCGTCACGCAGGTGTTTCGGCGGTGGCGCTTCCACGCTGAGCATCCCGCCATCCGGATGCGGCAGGCGCAGGCGCCGCGCGTGCAGGTGCAGTTGCGGGGCGAACCCGTCCGCGAAGGCCGCGCCATAGGCGGCGTCGCCCAGAATCGGCGTGCCCAGCGCCAGGCAGTGCGCGCGCAGCTGGTGCATGCGCCCGGTGAGCGGGTTGAGTTCGGCCCAGGCGAATTTTTTGCCGGCGTAATCGAGGATGCGGTAATCGGTCTGCGCCTTCAGCGCCTCGGGGTGCTTGCGTGGTGCGGGTTCGGAGCGGGAGGAGCCGCCGGTCTCCATCCGCAGCAGCGGCAGGTCGATACGGCCTTCCAGCGCCTCCGGCACGCCCCAGAGCAGCGCCCAATAGGTTTTGTCCACGTCGCGGCCGCGGAAGGCGACGGAGAGCTGGCGCGCCGCCTTGGTGCTTCGCGCCAGGAGCAGGATGCCGGAGGTGTCGCGGTCCAGCCGGTGCACGAGTTTCGGCCGCTCCTCGGCGCCGAAGCGCAGGCCGTCGAGCATGCCGTCCAGATGCACGGAGATGCCGCTACCGCCTTGCGTCGCCAGCCCCGCCGGCTTGTTCAGCACGATCACCGACTCATCGCGGTACAGCACCATGGCTTCCAGGTCGCGCTGCTGGCCGGGGTCGAGCACCATCACATGCCGGGTTTTCGGCATGTCCTTCGGGGGCGTGATCTCCGGCATGACCACGATATCGCCGGCGGCCAGATGCGTGCTGGCCTCGACCTTCTTGCCGTTGACCCGGATCTTGCCGGTGCGCAGAAAACGCTGGATCACCCCTTGGGTGAGTCCGTCCACCTGGCGGCGTAAAAAACGGTCGAGGCGGGAGTCGGCCTCGTTCGCCGTCACTTCGAATTGCTGAATCATGCGCCCTCTTCGCGCAGTTTCGCCCAATAGGCGAGCCTTTTGGTGATTTCACGCTCAAAACCGCGTTCCACCGGGCGGTAAAAATCCGGCCGGCCCATGCCTTCGGGGAAATAATTCTGGCCGGAGAACGCATCCGCGGTGTCGTGGTCGTATTCGTAGCCGGCGCCGTAGCCGAGGTTTTTCATCAGCTTGGTCGGCGCGTTCAGGATATGCGCGGGCGGCATCAGGCTGCCGGTCTCGGCGGCAGCGCGGCGCGCGGCGCCCAGCGCCTTGTAGACAGCGTTCGATTTCGGCGCGGTCGCCAGATACACCACCGCCTGGGCGATGCAGAGCTCGCCCTCCGGCGAGCCGAGCCGCTCATAAGCGTCCCAGGCGGCGAGGGCCTGCACCAGGCCTTGAGGATCGGCGAGGCCGACATCCTCCGAGGCGAAGCGGGTGACGCGGCGGATGATGTAGTTCGGGTCCTCGCCGCCGGCGAGCATGCGGGCCAGCCAGTAGAGTGCTGCATCGGCATCCGAGCCGCGCATGGATTTATGCAGCGCAGAGATCAGGTTGTAATGTTCTTCGCGGTCGCGGTCGTAGAGTGCCGCGCGGCGGGAGAGCAGGGTGCCGAGCTGGATCTCGGTGAGGCGCGGCTCCTCGGGCAGGGCGAATAATTGCTCGGCCATGTTCAGCAGGGCCCGCCCGTCGCCATCGGCCATGGCGCGCAGCATTGGCCGGGCACGGTCGTCCAGCGGCAGAAGCCGCCCGGTCTCCTGTTCGGCGCGGCGGAGCAGCAGTTCCATCGCCTCGTCGTCCAGCCGGCGCAGCACCAGCACCTGGCAGCGCGAGAGCAGCGCCCCGTTCAGCGCGAAAGACGGGTTCTCCGTGGTGGCGCCGACCAGCACGATGGTGCCGGCCTCCACCACGGGCAGAAACGCATCCTGCTGGGCGCGGTTGAAGCGGTGGATCTCGTCGACGAACAGCAGCGTCGCCCGCCCGGCGCGTTTGAGCTTCAGCGCGTCATCGAACACCCGCTTGAGGTCGGCGACGCCGGAGAACACGGCGGAGATCTGCGTGAAATGCAGTTTCGCCTCGGCCGCGAGCAGCCGGGCGATGGTGGTCTTGCCCACGCCCGGCGGCCCCCAGAGGATGAGCGAGGCGAGCGAGCCGCGTGCCAGCATGCCGGTGAGGCTGCCCTCCGGACCGAGCAGTTGTTGCTGGCCGACAATGTCGCCGAGCGCGCGCGGGCGCAACCGCTCGGCCAGGGGCTGGCCGAAAGCGGCCGGAGCCGCAGCAGCCGGCGGCGCAAAAAGATCGTCTTCAGGCATCAACGCATTGTAGCCCCGGCGCGGTCTGCAACCAAATCGGCTTGGGTTTAGGTAAGAAAGTGGCCGCTTTTTAAAAAAAGTGGCGCAAAAACTTCTGGTCCTTTGAGCCCTTGGCACTGAAACCACCGTGGCCCAGCTTCACAAAAGTAGCCTTTATCTCCCTTTACTGCGGCGCGATTGATTTGCCCGGGGGCGGATCTATATTGGCTCTCATGGCAAATTCAGATGGCCCGGTTATTGACATGACCCCGGATGGCGCGTTCATCGAGCCGCCGCGCCGCAAGCCCGCTTCGTTCGGCACCATTGTCGCCCGGCTCATCGCCTTCGGCGTGGCGCTATGCGTTGTCGCGGTGCTGTTCTGGGCGGCGTTGTTCATTATTCCCGTGCTGATCGTGCTTGGCGTGGTCGGCTATTTCTTCGCGCGCGGGCCGATACGGATGCAGTTCCGCCGCTTCTAGGCTTAGGGCGGAATAGGAAGCAGCCGCTTTTTGAAAAAAGCGGCGCAAAAACTTTTGCTCGTCTGGGACGGTCACGTTGCAACCAGCACGGCTCAGTTTAAAAAAAGTTTTTTTGCTTCTTTTTGTTCACAAAAAGAAGTTCTTCCCTTCCTTTGTGCCCTCACGTCAAAATCGGGTCGAGGTCCACGGCGACCCGCAATGAGTGGCGCCCGCCGCCGAGGATGATCCCGCGCAGCGGGCTGACATCCTGAAAATCCCGTCCCCAGGCGAGTGTCACATGCTCGTCGGAGATCAGCAGGTTGTTGGTCGGGTCGAAATCGATCCAGCCGTGATCCGGCCCGGTCCAGGCGGAAACCCAGGCATGCGACTGGTCGGCGCCGCGGTGGCGTTCGCCTGCCGGGGGATAGGTGCGCAGATAGCCCGAGACATAGCGGGCCGGCAGACCACAGGCGCGCAAGGCGGCGATCATCAGATGCGCGTAATCCTGGCAGACCCCGGTGCGGGCATGCAGCACCTGCGTCGCCGTGGTGGCGACGCTGGTGACGCCGGACCGGTAGGTGAGATCGTCCCAGAGCCGCCGGGTGAGATCGACGAGCCCCGCCAGGGCCGGGCGCCCCGGGGGGAAGCTGGTGGCCGCATAGGCGGCGATGTCGGCCGAGGGCCGTGCCAGCGGGCTGCCGAGGCAGAATTCCGCGACCGTGAAATCATGGATCGCCGCAGCGGCGATCGTTTCCCAGCCCGGCGTTTGCTCCGGTGCAGGCGCTGGCGGGTGCGCGACCTCGACGCTGGCGCTGAGCGTGACGCTGAAGCGCTTATGCACGGTGGTCAGCGAGACGGTGCTCGTGGGGTTGCCGAAATAGTCGGCCTCGTCGTGCCATGTATCCGGCGTTGGCGAGACCGCCAGCTCGGCCTCGCGCACAATCTGCCCCGGCCGCCCGCGCGGCAGCAGATGCATGAAATGCGTGCCGAGCACGACCGGCTCGGCGTAATCGTAGGTGGTGGTGTGATGCAGGCGGTACAGCATGGGGTTATGGTGCGACCTCCAGCTCTTCGTCGTCCTCGAGCTGGTGCGCCTCGGGCAGCAGGGCGAAGAAGCGCCGCTGCACCCGCTGGGAGAGCTGGCGCAGATCGGTGACGATGGCGGCCAGAGCGGGCGGCAGCGCGGTGTCGGCGCCAGCTAGGTCCATCGCCCGCTGCTGCAATTGGTGCGCCGTTTCGGCATCGTCGTCGGCGCCGAGACGTTCCAGGCAGTTGCGCAAAGCGATGCACTGATAGGCGAGCGAGCGCGGATTGCCGGCATCGGCGAACAGCATGGCGAAGACCGGGGCGGGGGCCAGGATGCCGGCATGGCGCAGATCGTAGCTGAGCACGGAATCGGCGAACTCGATGCCGAGGCCAAGACCCGGTTCCAGCCGCTCGGGCGGTGCGTCCAGTAGCAAACCGAGGCTCTCCGCCAGGGTTTCGCCACGTTCCAGCCGCCGGCCCATCTCCAGGAACAGCCAGCTGCCGTCGCGGAACATGTTCTCGGCGGCGATGCCGGCGAAGGTGGCGGCGAAATTGAGCATCGCGGGCAGGGCGTTCTCCTCGTTCGGAATGGCGTCCAAGGCCTGGTCGAGGGCGAAGCGCACGGTGGCCAGCATGCTGGGGCTGAGCCGCTCGCTGGCGGCGTTGACCAGCCGCGCCACTTCCTTCAGCAGCCCGGCGACCGGTTTGCGTCGCGCCAGCGTGCTGCGCAGCAGCCGGCCGGAGACGGCGCCACCGGCGGCTCGGCGGGCAGCAGCCCGGCCTGCGCCAGGCAGCGCGTGATCAGCACGCGCTCGGCGGCGTCGCGTGGCAGGGAGGTGCCGGATTCCAGCCTTGGCAGCGCCAGCATCAGCAGCCGCGCAGCCGCTTCCAGCCGCTCCACGGAGCGGCCGAGCCAGAACAGGTTGTCGGCGACGCGCGAGGGCAGATGCTCGGCGGCGAGGAATGCGCGGTGCTCCGGTGGTTCGGCCGGGGCGGCGCCGGCGATGAAAAGCGGCTCCTCGGCTTCCAGAACCCATAGATCCTTGATGCCGGCAGGGCCCGCCGCCAGTGGCTCGGCGATGCCGAAGCCGAGCCCGCCGGGCAGCACCTGCCAGCCCTGACCGTCATGCCAGGCGAACAGGCGGAACATCAGGGGGCGGGATTCCAGCATTGCGCCGTTGACGAAGGGGGCGTGGGAGGGCAGCGCGGTTTCCGCAGTGACGCCTTCCAGCAGCGGCGCCTCGCCCAGCAAGCGGGGGAAGAGCGGGTCCAGATAGGGCGTGAAGGCGGCGGCTTCCAGCAGCCCGCTGCCGGGCAGGTTCAGCATCGCCAGCAGCGCCGGCGCGCACCGCGCCGAACGCCCCGGGAATGCCCGCATCCGGCCGCCCGCCCTGTTCCAGCGGGTCGAGATCGATGCCGGAGAGGCCGCGGATCAGCGTGGCGACGCGCAGCAGCCCGCTGATCGTCTTCATGTGCAGCGCGCCGTTGCGGGTGGCGAGGTCGCCGGGCTCGATCAGCAGCACGCCGAGCGCGCGGGCGAGCAGCGCGTCGTCGGTCATGTCCCGCGTCGCGGCGGGGCTGGAGGCGCGGGCCGAGAGCACCGCGACCAGCCCGCCTTGCGCGTCGCGCTGCAGATGATCCATCAGCATGTCGCGCGCCGGGCGCAGGCTGCGCAGCCCGCCGGCGCGGAACAGCTCCGGCACGCGTGCCGGCGGTGAGCCGGCGCAGGGACAAAGCATGGCCGAGGCCGGGGATGATGCCGGTATGGTCGCGCAGCAGGCTGGAATCCGCCTTGCGGGCAGCGGATCAGGTCGGCGGCGTAGAACGACATGCGCGGTATCGCCAAGGGGCCGCGCGCTATGCAGGCTGCGGATGAAATGCGGGCTGGAGAACACCAGAGCCGGCGGAAGCGTGCCCTCGCGCAGCAAGGTCTGCGGGCCGTAGAGATCCTCCAGCGCCGCGTTCAGCAGCCGCGCGCGCTGCGCCAGCGCGGCCTCCAGCCCGGCGAATTCCGCGGCGGTGAGGGGGGCGGGGAGCGGGTCGTATGCGCGCTCGGTACTGGCGCCGAATGGCGCGGCCAGGCGCATCTGCCGGTTGAGCGAGGCGGCGCGGCGCGCCAGCTCGTCCGGGCCGATGGCATGGACCGCCTCCATCACCGGCACCCAAGGCGGCGCGCAGCCGGCCGGCGCCGGTCGACCATCTCATCGCTGGAAGCCGCAATGTACATCTATCTGATGGCTTAACAGAGTGGCGGCGCCGGTGCCATCATGAAACAGGACGTGGCTCGGCCCGCGGTTTGCATGGCGCTTGCGGCGAAGCATATTTTTACGGCAGCCGGGAAAAGGAACGTTGCGGATATGTCATTCCATGGATGATCGGGGATGAACCCCTTGGCACCGCCGGCACGGCTCATGTCGCCATCGCGGAAGAGCGCTGCGACGCATGGCGCCCAGCCATGTCGCCCGCCGACGTTTGCCCCCAAGGCGGAGAAGCTGTTGTGATCGAAATCCTCCAAGCGCACCTGGCCAGATTACGATCCCGGACGCTATTTTTGCGAACTGACGCGCAAGCGGCCGGAGGCGGGCCCGGTGCCGGGCTGGCTGGTCGAGCGGCTTGGGCGGATCGGACTGGAGGCGCTGCGCGCCCGCGCCGCCGCCGCGGAGACCGAGCTGATCGATCTCGGCGTGACTTTCACCGTGTATTCCGACGCGCTGGCGATCGACCGGATCCTGCCTTTCGACTGCATTCCCCGGGTGCTGACGAATAGCGAATGGCGCCTGCTGGAGCAGGCCTGCATCCAGCGCGTAACGGCGCTGAACGCGTTTCTCGGCGACATCTACGGCAAGGGGCAGATCCTCAAGGACGGCGTGGTCCCGCCCGAGCTGATTTTCAAAAACGCCAATTACCGACCG
Organism: uncultured Pseudomonadota bacterium; assembly: GCA_963780465.1. GTDB lineage: Bacteria > Pseudomonadota > Alphaproteobacteria > Acetobacterales > Acetobacteraceae > Acidocella. The sequence goes on along the minus strand of CAWACI010000009.1, from coordinate 139,286 downwards.
GAGATGAAGGATTTTCCGGTGCCGCACGGGACCTATGTGCATGTTTGCGGGATCGATATCATCCGCGATGAGCACGGCGATTTCCGGGTGCTGGAGGATAACGCCCGCACGCCCTCCGGCGTCTCCTATGTGATCGAGAACCGGCATCTGATGCTGCGCAGTTTTCCCGACCTGATGGCCGGCATCCGCCTGCGGCCGGTGGATGATTACGGCCGCAGGCTGCGCGCGGCGATGGCCGAGATCGCCCCCGGTGGCCTGGATGACCCGCAGGTGGTGCTGCTCTCGCCGGGGATCTACAACGCCGCGTATTTCGAGCATGTGTTCCTGGCGCGCGAGATGGGCGTGCCGCTGGTGCAGGGCTCCGACCTCCTGGTCGAGAACGAGCGCGTCTACATGCGCACCACCACCGGGAGACGCGCGGTGCATACCATCTATCGCCGGCTGAACGATGATTTCCTCGACCCGGCGGTGTTCCGGCCGGATTCGGTGCTGGGCGCGCCGGGGCTGATCGGCGCCTGGAAGGCGGGGAACGTGGCGATCGCCAACGCGGTCGGCACCGGGGTCGCGGATGACAAGGCGGTCTATGCCTATATGCCGCGGATCATCAAATACTATCTGGGCGAGGAGCCGCTGATCCGCAACGTGGAGACGCATATCTGCCGCGAGGCGGAGGGGCTCCGCTACACGCTGGAGAATCTCGACAAGCTCGTCACCAAGCCGGTCGGCGAATCCGGCGGGTATGGCATCACCATCGGCCCGCGCGCCACGCGCGAGGAACTGGCGATCGCCCGCGCCTCGATCCTCGCCGATCCCGGCAACTGGATCAGCCAGCCGATGATCGGCCTCTCGGTGGCCCCGACATTGGTGGAGGAGGGGATCGGCGCGCGGCATCTGGACCTGCGGCCGTTCATCGTCACCGGCAAGGAGAGCTGGGTGCTGCCCGGCGGGCTGACCCGGGTGGCGATGAAGCGCGGCAGCCTGATCGTCAATTCCAGCCAGGGCGGCGGTTCCAAGGATACCTGGGTGCTGGCGGACGATTTTGCGGAGGCGCTGCCATGAACGCGATGCGCTTTGACGCGGTGCTGCTCTCCCGCGACGCCGAGGGGCTGTTCTGGATGGCCCGTTATTTGGAGCGGGTGGAGAACCTGGCGCGGCTGATCGACGTGACGCAGAGCTTCGAGAGTCCGGGCTTTGAAACGGATGCCTGGTTCGGGTTGATTCGCATCAATGCCGACGAGGAGAATTTCGCGGCCCGCGGTTTTTCGCCCGATGCCGAAAGCATCAAGCGCTTCTACCTGCTGGAGCGCGGTAATCCGACCTCGATCCCCGCGGCATTGGAGGATGCGCGCACCAATGCGCGCACGCTGCGGCCGCTGATCAGCACCGAGATGTGGCGGCAGATCAACATGTTCCACCGCTTCGTCGGGTGCATCACGCCGGAGGATCTGGAAGGAGACGCGCTCTCGCGCCTGTGTACGAGGCTGAAGGACGGGGTACAGGCGCATACCGGCATCACCGAGGGTACATTCTACCGTGACCAGGGCTGGTATTTCTACGAATTGGGCCGGCTGGTGGAGCGCGCCGACCAGACCACGCGCATGCTGGATATCAAATACACCGCCATGCTGCCGCGCGACGGCGAGGCCAAGCGCGTGGCGGAGATGACGCAATGGAACGCGGTGCTGCGCGCCGGCGCCGGCTACCACGCCTTCCGCCGCCGCCATCGCGCCAATTTTTCCGCCGAGGATGTGGTGCATTTCCTGCTGCGTGATCCATCTTCGCCGCGCTCGGTGCTGCTCTGCGTCCGCCGCGCCGAATCGCATCTGGACGATCTGCGCCGCATCTACGGGCTGGGGCGGGCTGATGAGGCGATGGAGCTTGCGGAGTATCTACGCGAATTGCTGACCGAGAAGCCGCTCGGCCATATTCTCGCCATGGGCCTGCATCATTATCTCGACGTCGTGCAGGTGCACATCCAAAAGCTTACCGCCGCCATTGGCCGCGCCTTCTTCCGGGATTGGCGCCCCGAGGATCCGGTGCCCGCACCATCGAAAACCCAGTCCCAGTCCCAATCATAAAGTGGGACCCATGGAGGCGTTTGCATGTTCGCCTGGCGTAACGCCGGCTTGCCTTTTCTGGTCTTTGTGCTGGCGTTGCTGCCCCGGCTGATCGGTCTGGCCACGCGGCCGTTCTGGCTGGACGAGGTCTTCACCCTGCAGCGGGCCTCGCTACCGCCGCGGGCGCTGGTGCAGGATGCCTTCCTCAACCACCATATGCCGAGCTTTTTCCTGCTGCTCTCGCCGTTGACGGCGTTGGGGGCGCCGCAATTCTGGCTGCGCTTGCCCTCGGCCGTGTTCGGCGCGCTCGCGGTGATGCTGGTGTTTGTCATCACGCGGCGGGTTGCCGGGCGGCGGGCGGGGGGTATCGCGGTGCTGGTGATCGGCCTGTCGCCGACGGCGCTGGCCTTCAGCCAGGAGGCGCGCTCCTACACGTTGGAAATGTGCCTGATCCTGGTCGCGCTATACGGGCTTTTGGGCCTGGCGCTCGACCTGGCCGGGGCCTCCCGGCGCTGGGGCGAGAGCACAATGCGCCTCTCCTGGGGGCTGTTCGTGGCCGGCTCGGCGGCGGCTCTGGATGTGCTGGGCGATGGGCTGCCCTGGCTGCTGACCGCCAATCTCGCTGCCTTGTTTCTGATCTGGAAATCCCCGGCGCGCGGGCTGTTTCTGCGCAACCTGGTGCTGGCCGACCTGGCCGTGGGGCTGCTCTCGGCGCCGCTCTATGCGCTCATGACCGCCTATCAGGGCCAGGGCTATATCGACAGCGTGATGTGGATCCCGCCGCTGAACGCCGCGCGCCTCTGGTACAATATCGGCTCCGTCTACTTCATGCGGGTCGCGGATTCGGTGACGTTCAATTTCATGCCCGTGCCAACCCCGGCGCCGCTGACCTGGCTGATCGACGCAGCACTGCTCGTCTCGGTCCTGACCGCCTTTTGGCGGCTGCGCCGGCGCCCGCCGCTGCTGGCGTTGCTGGCGGCTGCGCTACTGTTCCTGCCCGTGCTGTTCACCTTGGTCTCGCTCTGGCGGCCGATCCTGCTGCCGCGCTATATTTTATGGAGTGCTGCTCCCTTCGCGATCCTGGCCGGGATCGGCATGAGCGCGCTGATCGAGATTTTCGCCCCCCGGCTGCGGGGGGCGGCTTTGGCCGGCGTTGCCCTGCTGCTGGTGGCGAATATGGTGCCCTATTACCAGGCCGAGACCAAGCCGCGCTGGGACGTCGCGGCGAAAATGCTGGCCGATGACGTTGTCCCCGGCGATGTGGTGTATCTCTACGATACCGGGGCGCTGCCGATCCTGAAAATGTACCTGCCGCCGGCGGCGCAACCGGCGGTGCTCGGCGATGCCGCAGGTGATCTGGCCCATGCGCAGGCGGCGGTCAGCCAGGGGAAGCGCGTCTGGGCCGTGTATGGACATGCCGGACAGAGCGGCAACAACAAGGAATGGCAGAATTTTTTCGCCAAGAACCGGGTGCTCGGCCCGCCGCGGATCATGCAGGTGGCGGGCAAGCGCATCTATATCGCGCTCTACGCAGCGCAGCCGGATACGGGGGTGGCGATGAATTGTTCTCCACCTGCGGACGGCGGCGAGGGCTGCAGCTAGAGGTAGTAAGGTAGGAAGTGGCCGCTTTTTTGGAAAAAAGCGGCGCAAAAAACTTTTGTCATCTGGGCCATGCTGGTCTCAAAATTACCGGCACAAGCGAGTTCCGCCGCCCTGCGTGTGGCTGGGCGGCGGGGTGCAGAAACTTACTTCTCGACGAAGGCCTTCTCGATGACGAAATGGCCGGGCTCGGAATGGTTGCCCTCGTGGAAGCCGGATTCGCGGAGGAAGCTGTTCAGGTCCTCCAGCATGCCAGGGCTGCCGCAGAGCATCACGCGGTCGGTCTCGCGGTTCAATCGGGGGAGCTGCAGGTCGCCCTCCAGCTTGCCGCTCTCCAGCAGGGTGGTGATGCGGCCGGTGTTGCGGAAGGCCTCGCGCGTCACGGTCGGGTAGTAGAGCAGCTTGTCCTTGACCATCTCGCCGAAGAACTCGTCCTCGAACAGGCGGTTGACCACCAGCTCGCCATAGCCAAGCTCGGCGATGGCGCGGCAGCCATGCACCAGCACCACGTGCTCGTAGCGCTCATAGGTGTCCGGGTCCTTGATGATGCTGACGAACGGGGCGAGGCCGGTGCCGGTGCCCAGCATGTACAGCGTCTTGCCGGGGAGCAGGTTGTCCTGGATCAGCGTGCCGGTGGGCTTGCCGCCGACCAGGATCTCATCGCCGGGGGCGAGTTTCTGCAGTTTCGAGGTCAGCGGGCCGTCCGGCACCTTGATCGAGAAGAATTCGAGCTGGTCCTCGTGATTGGCGTTGCACATGGAGTAGGCACGCAGCAGCGGCCGGCCCTCGACCTGCAGCCCGATCATGGTGAATTGGCCGCTGATGAAGCGGAAGCCGGGGTTACGGGTCGCGGTGAAGCTGAACAGGGTGTCGGTCCAGTGCCGGACGGTCTGCACCGTCTCGGTATACATCGTCGCCAATAGAGTCGCTCCTTGAATCCTATGCGGCTGATTAAATGAGCCCGCGGCAAAAGTTAACCTCGCAAATGCACAAATCAGCTAGTCCCCACGATCCTTGGAGCCTGTGCCGGGAAGAGAAAGGCTTCCTTTTGTGAACAAAAAGAAGCAAAAAAACTTTTTTAAACCGGGCCGTGCGTGTTTCAGCGCTGTTGGCCCATCGGAGCAGAAGTTTTTGCGCCGCTTTTTTCAAAAAGCAGCTGCTTCCCTTTGCCGGGCCCGAGGAATGATTGCCGATCTGACCTCGGCATGACGTCCGTCAGGCGACCAGCTTTTTCACCACGGCGTCAAATTTTTCCTGGTACCTCGCCGCGGCATGATGCCGCCCGGCCGTGACGCGTTGCCGCCCGCGCACCCACACGGCATCGATTTTGCGCCGGCAGAACACCCATTGCGCCAGGGCGATATCCGGCGCGGCGCCGCATAATGTGACAATGTTCGCCGGTGCGCCTGGGCTGAGCGCGGCTTGCATGCCCAGCGCCTGCGCGCCGCCGGCGAGGGCGCGCCGGTAGAGCGCGGTGGCGGTAGCGCGCTCTGTGTCATTCGCGAGGACATTGCGGCGGCGGGCGGTGAGGCGCTGGGAATATTCCAGCATGCGCAGCTCTTCGGCCACGCCGATCAGCAGGTTGGAATCCGAGCCGATGCCGTAGCCGCCGGTAAATTTGGCGGCGGGGAAAATCCCGTCGCCGAGATCCGCCTCGGTGACCGGGCAGAGCCCCACCACCGCGCCGCTGGCGGCGATTTTCTGCCGCTCCGCCGCATCCGCCTGGGTGGCGTGCACCAGGCACCAATTTTTGCCGACGGCGGCGTGGCGGAACAGCAGATCAACCGGCCTCTGGCCGGACCAGGCGAGGCAGTCCTCCACCTCGGCGATCTGCTCGGCGATGTGGATATGGAACGGCCGGTTCTCCGCGAGCCGGATGAGTGCCGCCAGCTCGTCCAGCGTAACCGCGCGCAGCGAATGCGGGGCGATGCCGGTGGCCGCCAGCTGTTTGCAGCGCATGAAAAGTTTCGTGTAGCTGTCAAGGTCGTTGAGAAAACGCCGCTGCGCCGATGTCGGCGCCTGGCCGCCGAAACCACCATGCGCATAAAACGCCGGCAGGAGCAGAAGATCGATGCCGGCGGTGTTTGCCGCGGCGGCGATGCGCGTGGCCATTTCCGCGATGTCGCCGTAAGGTCGGCCATCCGGCGCATGGTGCAGGTAGTGGAATTCCGCCACCGCGCCGAACCCGGTTTCGAGCATTTCGATGAAGGCGAGCGTGGCGACGGTTTCAACATCGTCCGGGTCCATACGCAACGCGAAACGATACATCACGTCGCGCCAGGTCCAGAAACTGTCTTCACTGGCGCCGCGCGTTTCCGTAAGGCCAGCCATGGCGCGCTGAAAGGTATGGCTGTGCAGGTTGGGCATGGCGGGAAGGGCGATGTCATGGATGTCCCCCTCCGGCGCGGCGTCGGTTTCGACCGTGGCGATGCGCCCGTCCTCGATCGCGATGCGTACGTTCGCGGCCCAGCCCGAAGGCAGCAAAGCGTGCCGGAAAAAGACATTTTGAGCCACTGGACAGCCCTTTTTTCGCTCCCTATTGCATATAGAACCCGTTTCGTCCGGCCAAGGTTTTTCGCATGCGCGCCGACCGTGTCTTCACCAATGCCCGTCTCGCGACCATGGCGCCCGATCGGCCGGGGCTTGGCATCGTCGCGCATGGCATGGTGGCCGAACGTGCCGGACGGATTGTTTATGCCGGCGAGGCGCAAGACATCGATGCGGGGGAACAGATAAATTGCGGCGGGCGCTGGATCACGCCCGGGCTGATCGACTGCCACACGCATCTGCTGTTTGGCGGCAGCCGCGCGCAGGAATTCGAGGCGCGGCTGAACGGGGCGAGCTACGAGCAGATCGCGCAGGCCGGCGGCGGCATCGCCGCGACCATGTGGGCGACGCGTGCCGCTTCGGAAGCGGAATTATTGGCGTGTGCTGAAACACGCCTGGACGCGTTGCTGGCGGAAGGTGTGACGACGGTGGAAATCAAATCCGGCTATGGGCTTTCGCAAGAGGCCGAGCTGAAAACGCTGCGGGCGATCCGCGCGCTGGGCGAAAAAGCCGAGGCAGATGTTGTCGCAACCTTTCTGGGCGCGCATGCGCTGCCGCCGGAATTTTCCAACAACCGGGCGGCTTATATCGATCTGCTTTGCGACGTGCTGATACCGGAAATCGCGGCACGAAAACTGGCTGACGCGGTCGATGGGTTTTGCGAGGGCATTGGCTTCTCAGCGGAGGAGATCGCGCGCGTGTTCACCGCCGCGCGGGCGCATGGATTGCCGGTAAAACTGCATGCCGACCAGCTCTCTAACCTGCATGGCGCGGCGCTGGCGGCGAGATTTTCAGCCCTCTCGGCGGATCATCTGGAATATGCCGACGCGCAGGGTGTCGCCGCCATGGAAGCCGCCGGCACGGTGGCGGTGATGCTGCCCGGCGCATTTTATTCCTTGCGCGAGACGCAGGCGCCGCCGATCGCCGCGTTCCGCCGCCATAACGTGCCGATGGCGGTGGCGACCGATCTCAACCCCGGCACCTCGCCGCTGCATTCTCTGCTGCTGGCGGCGAACATGGCGGCGACGCAGTTCCGCATGACGGTGGAGGAGTGCCTGCTGGGCATCACCCGCCATGCCGCGCAGGCGCTGGGGCGGGCAAGAGATGTTGGCACGCTGGAGGCGGGCAAGGCCTGCCATCTGGCGATCTGGGACATCGAGCATCCCGCCGAACTGGTCTACCGTATCGGTTTCAATCCGCTCTACCGCCGCATCTGGAGCCGCATATGACCCTGCATCCTGGCCAAGTTTCCTTAAGCCAATGGCGCGATATCTACGCCGGCGCGCCGGTGGCGCTGGATGCGGCGGCAGTGCCGGCGATCGAGCGCGGGGCGCTGGCGGTGGCGGAGATTTTGCGCCGTGGCGAACCGGTTTACGGCATCAATACCGGGTTCGGCCGGCTCGCCACCGTGCGCATCGAGCCGGCGGATCTCGAAACCTTGCAGCGCAACCTGGTGCTGTCGCATGCGGCCGGCGTGGGTGAGCCGATGCCGCGCCCCATCGCCCGGCTGATGATGGCACTGAAACTGGGGTCGCTGGCGCAGGGCGCCTCCGGCGTGCGGCTGGAGACCGTGCGGCTGCTGGAGGCGATGCTGGCGAAGGACATCATTCCGGTGATCCCGGCGCAGGGTTCGGTCGGCGCCTCCGGAGACCTGGCGCCGCTGGCGCATTTGGCCGCGGCGATGATCGGCATGGGCGAGGTTTTTACCGAAGCGGGCAGGGGGCCAGCGGCGGCGGCTTTGGCGCAGGCCGGGCTGGCACCTGTCGCGCTGGGACCGAAAGAGGGCCTCGCGCTGCTGAACGGCACGCAATTCTCCACCGCTTACGCCCTGGCCGGGCTGTTCGAGGGCGCCGAATTATTTCGCGCAGCGCTGCTCACCGGGGCGCTCGCCACTGATGCGGCGCGCGGTTCGGACGCGCCGTTCGATCCCCGCATCCATGCCTTGCGGGGGCATAAGGGCCAGGCGGAGGTGGCGGCGGCGTTGCGCGAGCTGATGCAAGGCAGCGCCATCCGGCTCTCGCACCTGGCCGATGACGACCGTGTGCAGGACCCGTATTGCCTGCGCTGCCAGCCGCAGGTGATGGGGGCGGCGCTGGACGTGCTGCGCCAGGCGGCGGCGACGCTCCAGATCGAGGCCAACGGCGTTACCGACAACCCGCTGATCTTTACCGACCCGGCGGAATCCCTCTCAGGCGGCAATTTCCATGCGGAGCCCGTGGCCTTCGCCGCCGACATGATCGCCATGGCGATCTGCGAGATCGGCTCCATCGCCGAGCGCCGCGTCGCCATGCTGGTGGACCCCGCCCTTTCCGGCCTGCCGGCCTTTCTCACCTCGCGCCCTGGACTTAATTCCGGCTTCATGATTCCCCAGGTGACGGCGGCGGCTTTGGTGGCGGAGAACAAGGGCCGGGCCTTCCCGGCGGTGGTGGATTCCATTCCGACCTCGGCCAATCAGGAGGATCACGTCTCGATGGCGGCGCATGGCGCGCGGCGGTTGATGACCATGACGGACAACCTGCGCAATATCATCGCCATCGAATTGCTGGCGGCGGCGCAAGGGTGTGATTTCCTTCGGCTGCCTTCCAGCAAGCGGCTGGAAGCGGTACGCCGCATCGTGCGGAGCAGAATCCCTCATCTGAACGAGGACCGGTTTTTTGCCCCGGACCTTGAAGCGGCGGCAGAATTTTTGCGCAGCGGCGCGCTGGATCTTGAAAGCCTGCCTGGTGTGATATGAAGTAAGGAAGCAGCCGCTTTTTGGAAAAAGTGGCGCAAAAACTTTTGCTCCTATGGGCCAATGGCTGCGAAACCAGCACGGTCCAGATTAATGAATTTTTTTTGCTACTTTTTGTTCACAAAAAGTAGCCTTCACTTCGCTGAGATCTGAAGGGTTGCTGCCATGAACCGGCTGGACAATGCCCGACACATCCGCGCCACGCACGGCAATGTGCTCTCCGCCAAATCCTGGGCGACGGAGGCGCCGCTGCGCATGCTGATGAACAATCTGGACGCGGCGGTGGCGGAGCGGCCGGAGGAGCTGGTGGTGTATGGCGGCATCGGCCGCGCGGCGCGGGACTGGAACGCGTTCGACCGCATCGTCGAGACCTTGCGCCGGCTGGAGGGTGATGAGACCCTGCTGGTCCAGTCCGGCAAGCCGGTCGGCGTGTTCCGCACGCATGAGCATGCGCCGCGCGTGCTGATCGCCAATTCCAATCTGGTACCGCATTGGGCGACCTGGCAGCATTTTCATGAGCTCGATCGCAAGGGGCTGATGATGTACGGGCAGATGACGGCGGGCTCGTGGATCTATATCGGCACGCAGGGCATCGTGCAGGGCACGTACGAGACGTTTGTCGAGGTTGGCCGCCAGCATTACGGCGGCGATCTTGCCGGAAGATGGATACTCACCGCCGGGCTGGGCGGCATGGGCGGCGCGCAGCCGCTGGCCGCGACCATGGCAGGCGCCAGTTGTCTTGCCGTGGAATGCCAGCCGAGCCGGATCGAGATGCGGCTGAAAACCCGCTACCTGGACCTGCGCGCGGACACGCTGGATGAGGCGCTGGCCATCATCGACCGTTCTGTCGCGGAGAAGAAGCCGGTTTCGGTCGGGCTGCTTGGCAACATCGCCGAGGTGCTGCCGGAGCTGCTGCGGCGAGGCATCCGCCCCGATGTGCTCACCGACCAGACCTCCGCGCATGACCCGGTGAACGGCTATCTGCCTAAAGGGTGGAGCGTCGCGGCGTGGGCGGCGCGGCGCGAGAGTGACCCGAAAGCAGTGGAAGCCGCCGCGCGCGCCAGCATGGCGGGGCATGTTGCGGACATGCTCACTTTCGCGCGGATGGGCGTGCCGACGCTCGATTACGGCAACAACATAAGGCAGATGGCGAAAGAGGAGGGGGTGGCGGACGCATTCGACTTTCCCGGCTTCGTACCGGCCTATATCCGCCCGCTTTTCTGCCGTGGCGTCGGCCCGTTCCGCTGGGCGGCACTATCCGGCGACCCCGAGGACATCTACAAGACCGACGCCAAGGTAAAGGAGCTGATGCCGCACGATACGCATCTCCACCACTGGCTGGACATGGCGCGGACCAGAATCGCCTTTCAGGGGCTGCCGGCGCGGATCTGCTGGGTCGGGCTCGGCGATCGGCACCGGCTTGGCCTGGCTTTCAACGAGATGGTGGCGAGGGGCGAGCTCTCGGCCCCGGTGGTGATCGGCCGCGACCATCTGGATTCCGGCTCGGTCGCCTCGCCGAACCGCGAGACCGAGGCGATGCTGGACGGTTCCGATGCCGTCTCAGACTGGCCATTGCTGAACGCGCTGCTGAACTGCGCGTCTGGCGCCACCTGGGTTTCGCTGCACCATGGCGGAGGCGTCGGCATGGGGTTCTCGCAGCATGCCGGCATGGTGATCTGCGCCGACGGCACCGAAGGCGCAGCGCAGCGCCTGGCGCGCGTGCTGTGGAACGATCCGGCCAGCGGCGTGATGCGCCATGCCGATGCCGGCTACGATCTAGCCAGGGACTGCGCCCGCCAGTTCGGCCTCGACCTGCCGGGGCTTTAGGTTGAAAAAAGCGGCGTAAAAACTTTTGCCCGTTTGGGCCCGTGGCGGTGAAACCAGCACGGGCCAGGAGCAGCCTTCCTCTTCGTTTAGACTAAATCGCCGCGACGCCCTTTTCCGAGGTGCGGATGCGGATGACCTCCTCGATCGGGGAGATGAAAATCTTGCCGTCGCCGATGCGCCCGGTGCGTGCCGCCGCGGAGATCGCCTCCACCGCGCTCTCCACCTGCGAATCTTCGCACACCACTTCCAGCTTCACCTTCGGCAAGAAGTCGACGATGTATTCAGGGCCGCGATGCGTCTCGGAATGGCCTTTCTGGCGGCCGAAACCTTTCGCTTCGGTCACGGTGATGCCTTGCAGCCCGACCTCGTTCAACGCTTCCTTGACCTCGTCCAGCTTGAACGGCTTGATGATCGCTTCGATTTTCTTCATCGCTCTTAACACCCGTGGAAAACCGGGCGTCTCCCTCGTGTCATGTGAAGATTTTTTGGAGTCTCCGCCGCCTGGCGGCCGGCAGACCTAGAAATTTTGCATGCGGCCGGTGCGGATGCAATCGCAAGGTTTTTGGCGGAATTTAAGAGCGAGATAAGTTTAAGCGGAAACAGGAAAGTGGCCGCTTTTTAAAAAAATGCGGCGCAAAAATTTTTGCTTCTTTGGGGCTGTGGCGTTGAAACCGGCAGGGGCCAGTTTAAAAAAAGTTTTTTGCTTCTTTTTGTTCACAAAAAGAAGCCTTCCTTTTCTTTGTCTCTTGTTTTTAGGCACTTTGACTGTGGCAAATCCGCCTCAGCTGGAACTTCCTCGCCGGTTGCGCTAAGCCGCCTCACCATTTCGGCTGGAGCCTGCATGACTGTGTCCAAGCGGATCGACGTCGAACGGAAGCTGTATATCGACGCGCTTCGTTCGCAACCGGAATTTTTGGCGTTTCGAGGCGTTCCTGCTGTCCTGGATGAGGCCGCCTATCAACGCCCGGCTTTGCTGGGCTTTTTTCTGCGCCACGGGCTGGAAGCGGCTTGGCTATGCCGCCATGGCGTGGCCCCGGCTGTGGCGGAGCTCGCCGCTGCCCGCGTCGCCGCGCAGTTCATCGCCGCCGAGGCCGAGTCGTTGAGCCCTGACGACCGCGCCGCACTGCCCGCCTGGGTGCCGGTGATGGCCGCTGAGGTGACCCCCGCTGCTGGCGCCATCGCCCCGCATTTCTCCGCCGGCCCGGCGGAGATCGAGCTGGTACGCAGCGTCTGGAGCTTGCTTGGCACCGCCGAGGCGCTGATGGAGACCGGCGGCGACATTCGCCTGGCGCGCGATCCGCGCTCCGCGCTCAACGGTTATGGCTGCAGCCACCGGCCGCGCCCCTGGGCGGTGACCTTCGCCTCCTCCACGGCCTCTTCCTCGTCCGAGCGTGGCTATGCCGCCGCCGACCGCGCCCGGCTGCGCAACACCGCAGCACTGCTGAAAGGCACGGACCGCCGCGCCGCGGTCCGCACTTCGATCGAGGAGGTGCGGCGCGGCATTTTTGCCGCTTTCGGCCTCGCCGCCGATACGCGCAGCGTGTTTGCCGCCTCGGGCACCGATACAGAGCTGCTGGCTCTGGCGCTGACGCATCTGGCCGAGGCGGAGCGGCCGATCCTGAACATTCTCATCGCCCCGGAGGAGACCGGGCGCGGCGTGCCGATGGCGGCGCGGGGGCTGCATTTCGCGGTGGATACCGCGCTCGGCCATGACGTGACCTTCCAGGCGCCGATCGCCGGCTTCCGCGGCGACACGACGCTGGCGAACATCGCGCTGCGTGGCCCGGACGGCGCGCTGCGCGCGCAGGCCGAGGTGGAAGCGGATATCGTGGCGGCGATGGCGCAAGGCATTGCCGAAGGCCGGCGGGTGATCCTGCACGGGCTTGATTTGTCGAAGACCGGCCTGCTGGCGCCGCGCCCGGCTTTTCTCGCGAAGCTGCGCGCAACCTACAGCCAGGATTTCGACATCGTGCTCGATGCCTGCCAGGCGCGGCTCTCCCCGGCCTCGATCCAGCGTTATCTGGCCCTGGACGCAGTGGTGCTGATCACCGGCTCGAAATTCTTCACCGGCCCGCCTTTCGCCGGAGCGGCGCTGCTGCCGGGTTCGGTCGCCGCACGGCTGCAGCGTGCGCTGCTGCCGGAAGGGCTGGACGCGTATTTCGGCCGCGACGAGTTTCCCACCGACTGTCCCGCCGCGGTGTATCTGCCGCCGGTCGGCAATTACGGCCTGTGTTTGCGCTGGCAGGCGGCGTTGGCGGAAATCCGCGCGCTGCTGCGCGTGCCGGAGGCGCGGCGCAAGGAGATTTTGCGCGGTTTTGATCAGACCGTGCGCGCGGCCATTGCCCGTTATGACGCCCTCACGCTTCTGGAGGTGCCGCCGGTGGCCCGTGACGAGGGAGATGAGGGCTGGGAGCGGATGACCAGCATTTTCACCTTCTCGCTGCGCGCGCCGCATGAGCCGTCGCGCTGCCTCACCCCGGCTGAGGCGCGCAACGTGTATCTCTGGCTGAACACCGACCTCTCGGCTGTGCTGCCGCAGGCGGGCAGCCTGGCGGCGCGGATCTGCCATATCGGCCAGCCGGTGCCGTTGCCGCAGCCAAGCGGGGAGGGGCTGCAAGGGGCGCTGCGTGTCTCTGCCGGGGCGCGGCTGATCTCCGGCGAGCCCTCGCATCGGGCCTTGCGCGCCCGGGCCCGGCTCAACCAGGAATTTGCGGACTTGATGCTGGTGTTCGAGAAGATCGATCTGATCCTCTGCCATTGGGCACAGCTGGTCGCCGCCGACCCGGCGCCCCGCTATCGCCCGGCACCGGCGCATGGCTTGGTTCCCAAGCAGGAGAGGAAAGCGGCCGCTTTTTAAAAAAAGCGGCGCAAAAATTTTTGATTCCTCTTGGACTGTGGCTGCAACACCAGCGCGGCCCAGTTTAAAAAAGTCTTTTTGCTTCTTTTTTCCAAAAAAGAAGCCTCTTCCTTCGCCTGTTTGCATACTTGCCGCCGCGTGCGGCCCATGGTTCCCTGCCGCTATGGTAAAGCTCGATAAAATCTACACGCGCGGCGGTGATGCCGGCGAAACCTCGCTCGGCAATGGCGCGCGGGTTGCAAAGTCTTCGGCCCGTGTTTCCGCCTATGGCGATGTGGATGAGGCCAACGCGGCGATTGGCCTGGCGCGGCTGCATATCTCTGGCGCCGACGATGTCGTGCTGGCGCGCATCCAGAACGACCTGTTCGACCTTGGCGCCGATCTCTGCGTGCCGATCAAGGACGGTGCGGCGCCGGCTCTGCGCGTCACCCAGGCGCAGGTGGACTGGCTGGAAGGGCAGATTGACCGCATGAACGCGCAATTGCCGCCGCTGAAATCATTCATCCTGCCCGGCGGCTCTCCCGCCGCCGCCTTTTTGCACCAGGCCCGCACCGTGGTGCGGCGTGCCGAGCGGCTGGTGGTGACGCTGCTGGCCATGCCGGATGAGGCGGTGAACCGGCTGGTGCTGGTCTATCTCAACCGGCTTTCGGACCTGCTGTTCGTGATGTCACGCTACGTCAACGGCAAGGGGGCGCATGATGTGCTCTGGGTGCCGGCGGCGAATCGTGACGGCTGAGGCCAAACCTCTTGTCAGCGGCTTTTGGCCCGTCGCCGCGCGGCTGCCGCCCCGCCTGCGATGATGCGTATTCTCCACATGAGCGACCTGCATCTGGAGATGGAACGCTGGCGGCTTAACGTCGTCGGCTGGGCCGGCTTCATGGCGCGGCACCGCGATGTGGCGCGCCATCCACTTCGTGGCCCGCTGCTGGCCGATATGGGAAACATCGACCTGATCGCGCTGGCGGGCGATGTGCACAACAGCGTGCGCGGGATCGTCTATGCCGAGCAGCTCTCGCGATTTTTGCGGGCGCCTGTTGTGTATGTCGCCGGCAACCATGAATTTTACCATCAGAACATGGAGCGGCTACTGCCGGCGTTGCGCCGCGCTGCTTCGCGCACGAAGGGGCGGGTCAGTTTTCTGGAGAATAATTTCGTCAGTTTCACCTTTGGCGGGCAGCGGCTGAACGTGCTCGGCTGCACGCTGTGGACCGATTACGATCTCTACGGCGATGCCGCCGGGGCGATGCAGACCGCCGCGCACCGGATGAATGACCATGGCGCGATCCAGCAGGGCAGGCAGACTTTTCGCCCGGCCGATGCGCTGGGGCGGCATATGGCCTCGCGGGTCTGGCTGCATAAGACGCTGGCGCGGCTGCGGCGTTACGAGCCGGACGCGAAAACGCTGATCGTCACGCATCACGCGCCGAGCGGGGCGGCGCTCGGCGAGCGGTCGGGGAGCATCGGCCCCGCCTATGCCTCGGAGCTGCTGCTGGAATTCGCGCCTTATGCGCCGATGGCCTGGATCCATGGCCATACGCATCACCGGCATGAAAGCGAGGAGGAGGGGATCCGCGTTGTTTCCGCGCCGCGCGGCTACGTGCTGTATGACGGTACTGCGGCGCAGGAATACTGTCCGGGCATTCTGGAAATCTGAATCGGCATTGCGCTGACCGGCGCGCAAACCTATCAGGGGCGCCATGTCGACATCGCAATACGTTCTCACCCTCTCCTGCATCAACCGGCCCGGCATCGTTGCCGCCGTCTCCACCTGCCTGTTCGAGCATGGCGCGGATATTCGCGAGGCGCAGCAATTCGACGATACCGAGACCAACAAATTCTTCGCCCGCATCGCCTTCGACCTGCTGGGCGATGCCAAGATCGACGCGTTGCGCGAGACTTTCGCCGCCGTGGCGGCGCGGCTGCAGCTCAGCTGGCGCATCAGCGACCATAGTGCGCCCCGCCGCGTGCTGCTGCTGGTGTCGAAATTTGACCATTGCCTGGCCGATCTGCTGTATCGCTGGCGCATCGGCGAATTGCCGATGACGCCGACCGCCATCGTCTCCAACCACGGTGCCGAGCATTATGCCGGGCTCGATTTCGGCGGCCTGCCGTTCCACCATCTGCCCATCACCAAGGAGACGAAGATGGAGCAGGAGGCGCAGATCTGGGCGCTGGTGAAGGAGACCGGCTCCGAGCTCGTGGTGCTGGCGCGCTATATGCAGGTGCTCTCCGACGCGCTGACCGCGAAGCTGGTGGGGCGCTGCATCAACATCCACCATTCCTTCCTGCCCGGCTTCAAAGGGGCGAAGCCCTACCACCAGGCGCATGGGCGCGGCGTGAAGCTGATCGGCGCCACGGCGCATTACGTCACCGCCGATCTCGATGAGGGGCCGATCATCGAGCAGGATGTGGAACGCATCAGCCATGCCGACACGCCGGAGGATCTGGTTCGTAAAGGCCGGGATATCGAGCGCCGGGTGCTGGCCCGCGCGGTGCGCAATCATCTGGAAGACCGGGTGATCCTGAACGGTCGCAAGACCGTGGTGTTCGCGAATTGAAGCGGAGCAAGAGGCTACTTTTTGTGAACAAAAAGTAGCAAAAAAACTTTATTAGTTTGGGCCGTGCTGGTGTCGCGGCCTGAGGCTCAGGCGAACAAGAGTTTTTGCGCCGCTTTTTTCAAAAAGCGGCTGCTTCTCTGTTTCCTCTCAAGCCTAATTTCGGAAAGGTGCAAAAACGTGGCGGCAGAACTGATCGACGGCAAGGCGTTCGCGGCGAAACTGGTGGCGGAAATCGCCGCCGAGGTGGCGGCGTTGCCGTTCCAGCCGGGCCTTGCCGTGGTGCTGGTGGGTGACGACCCGGCGAGCCAGGTCTATGTGCGCAACAAGGCGCGGCAGACCGTGCAGGCCGGCATGCGCTCCTTTGAGCATCGCCTCTCCGGACAGGTTTCCCAGGCGGAATTGCTGAACGTCGTCCAGGGGCTGAATGCCGACCCGGAGGTGCATGGCATCCTGGTGCAATTGCCGCTGCCCAAACATCTCGACGCCGATTTGGTGATCGCGGCGATCGATCCGGCCAAGGATGTTGACGGCCTCACCGTGGTCAATGCCGGCCTGCTCGCTGCCGGGCGTCCGGGGCTGATCCCATGCACGCCGCTTGGCTGCATGCTGCTGCTTGAGGACGTGCTGGGCGATCTCACCGGTCTGCACGCCGTGGTGGTCGGCCGTTCCAACCTGGTCGGCAAGCCGATCGCGCAATTGCTGCTGCAGCAGAACTGCACCGTGACCATCGCGCATTCGCGCACCAGGAACTTGCCGGAATTGTGCCGCAGCGCCGATATTCTGGTCGCTGCGGTCGGCCGGCCGGAGATGATCAAGGGCGACTGGATCAAGCCGGGGGCGACGGTGATCGATGTCGGCATCAACCGTGTCGCCGGCGCGGATGGCAAGACACGGCTGGTCGGCGATGCCGCGTTCGATGAGGCGAAGGCGGTGGCCGGGCGGATCACCCCGGTGCCGGGCGGGGTCGGGCCGATGACCATCGCCTGCCTGCTGCGCAACGCGCTGACCGCGGCGAAGCGCCAGCGGGGACAGGCTGATACGTAAACATGTCTGGCATTTTTAACGCTGACGTCATAAAATTTTGCGGAACCGGAGAGGCGACGAAATGACCGCCCGTGCGAAAGCGAAAGACGCCGGCAAGGCGCAAAAAATGAGCGGCGATCTGCCCGAACTGCTGAAGGAAGTGGGCGTAGCCGGTGAATCTGCCGGACTCACCGGCCGCTGTGTCGGATCTCACCTTGGAACAGGCGCTGGGCGTGCAGGTGCGGCTGATGCGCCGGCGTCTTGGCATCACCGTCTCCGAACTCGCGGCGACGGCCGGGCTTTCCGGCGGCATGCTGTCGAAAATCGAGAACGGACAGATCTCGCCGTCGCTCTCCAGCCTGCAGGCGCTGGCGCAAGCTCTCAACGTGCCGATCACGACCTTCTTCGCCACCTTCGAGGAGCGGCGCGACTGCTCCTTCGTGCCGGCCGGCCATGGCGTGATCATCGAGCGGCGCGGCAGCCGGGTCGGACATGAATACAGCCTGCTCGGCCATGCCCTCGGCGGCCAGGTGGCAATCGAGCCGTATCTCATCACCCTGCACGAGGGCGCCGCACCTTACCCGGCCTTCCAGCATGCCGGGCGCGAGTTCATCTACATGCTGAGCGGCGAGGTGATGTACCGGCACGGTGAGCAGTCTTATCATCTGCGCCCCGGCGACGCGCTGCTGTTCGATTCCGGCGCCCCGCACGGGCCGGAAAAACTGCTGGTGCAGCCAATGAAATACCTTTCCATCATCAGCTACCTGCGCGAGCCGGATTAGGGCGTCGTGGGGAAGAGAAAGGCTTCTTTTTGTGAACAAAAAGAAGTTTTTTGCTCCTTTAAGCCGTGCTGGTTTCACCGCCATAGTCCCACATGAGGAAAAGTTTTTGCGCCGCTTTTTTCAAAAAGCGGCTGCTTCCTTCGTTCACGAAACCTTGGCGTTAAATGAATAACCTTACGATTTTGCTCGTCCTGATCCTCGCCGCTTTGCTCGAAGCCGGCGGCGACGCGCTGGCCCGCTCCGGGCTGCATGCCGCCGCGTTGCCGGTGCGGCTTGGCTTCTTCGCGGTCGGCGCCGTCGTGCTGTTCAGCTACGGCATCACCGTCAACCTGCCAAACTGGGATTTCGGCCGGCTACTCGGCGTCTATGTCGTGCTCTTTTTCCTGGTCGCGCAGCTTATCAATCTTGTGGTCTTCGGCGTGCGGCCGGGGGCGCCGATCCTGTGCGGCGGCGCGCTGATTGTCGCCGGCGGGTTATTGATGACCTTCTGGCGGGCGTAGACTAAGCGAAAAGGAAGGCTTCTTTTTGTGAACAAAAAGAAGCAAAAAACTTTACTCCTTTGGGCCGTGCTGGTTTCACCGCCGCAGGCCCAGGCGAATAAAAGTGTTTGCGCCGCTTTTTTCAAAAAGCGGCTGCTTCCCACTTCTAAATTTCTACGCTCAGGCCGCCCGCAGCACGGCCAGTCCCTGTTCCAGATCGGCGATCAGATCCTCGGTATTTTCCAGCCCGATATGGAAGCGGGCGATCTCGCCCTCGAACACGCCGGTGCCGGCGGAGCGGCGGATTGTGCCGGTGGTCGGCAGCACCAGGCTCTCATATCCGCCCCAGCTGGCGCCGATGCCGAAGAGTTTGAGCGCATCGATCATCGCCACTACCGAAGCCGCCGAGAATTCCGGCTGGAACACCACGCCGAACAGGCCGCAGGCGCCGGAAAAATCGCGCTTGAAAATTTCGTGGCCGGGGCAGCCGGGCAAAGCCGGGTGCAGCACGCGCGCCACCTCCGGCCGCGCGGCGAACCAGTTGGCCACGCGCAAGCCCGCTTCCTCATGGGCTTTCAGCCGCACACCCAGCGTGCGCAGGCCGCGCAGCGCCAGCCAGCAATCATCCGGCGAGGCATAGGCGCCCATTTCCAGCGCACCGTCGCGCAGCCAGGCCCAGTCCTCGTCGCTGTTCACCGTCACCGCGCCGAGGATCAGATCCGAATGGCCGCCAATATATTTGGTCAGCGCCTGGATCGACACGTCCACCCCATGCGCGAAGGGCTGGAAGTGGTGCACCCCCCAGGTATTGTCCATGAACAATTTGGCGCCGGCCGCGTGGGCGAGCTGGGCCAGTGCGGGGATGTCCTGCACCTCGAAGGTGTGGCTGCCGGGGCTCTCGGTGAACAGGATGCGGGTATTGGGCCGGAAACGCGGGCGCAGCTCGTCCGGGCCGATCATCGGGGCGTAATATTCGGTCTCGACGCCATAGCGCCGCAGCATGCCGTCGCAGAAATTACGCGTCGGGCCATAGACCGAATCCGGCACCAGCATGTGGTCTCCGGCGCGCAGGTAGGCGAGCAGCGGCACCGTCACCGCCGCGAGGCCGGAGCCGACCACCTGGCAATGGGTTCCGCCCTCGATCTCGGCCACCGCCGCCTGCAGCGCGAAATGCGTCTCGTTGCCGTGCGTGCCGTAGACATCCACCGGCTCGCGGCGGCGCTTGCCGGTGGCGATCCTGGTCGCCATGTCCGGGTAGAGCACGGTCGAGCCGCGCACCAGCTTCGGGTTCACATAGCCATAAGACTTCGTGTCGTTGCGGCCGGCATGCACCAGCGCCGTTGCGAATTTTTCCGTCATTGCTTGGAGCCTGATAAGATTAGGTGGAAACAAGAAAGCAGCCGCATTTTTTTTGCAAAGAGCGGCACAAAAAAAATTTTGTTAAACTGGGACTGTGGCAGCGACACCAGCACGGTCCAACGCCATGATTTGCCCTAAACCTCGATCGGCGTGTCGTCGCGGCTGCCCCATTCGGACCAGGAGCCGTCATACAGAGCACCTTGCGGCAGGCCGGCCACCGCCAAGCCCAGAGTCAGTACGGCGGCGGTGACGCCGGAGCCGCAGCTCGTCACCAGTTTCGTGTCCGGCTTCACGCCGAGCCCGGTGAATTTTGCGCGCAGGATGGCCGGCGGCAGCATTTTGCCGTCCTGCAGCAGTTCGGTGAAAGGCAGGGATTTGGCGCCGGGGATATGCCCGCTCTTCATGCCCGGGCGCGGCTCCGGCACGCCGCCGTCGAACCGCCCGGCGGCGCGCGCGTCCAGCACCAGCTCGGCATGGCTTTGCAGATTGGCCTTCATTTGGTCCAGGCTGCGCACCAGCTCCGGGCGGAAACCGGCAGTGAATTTGCCAGCCGCCACCGGGTCTGGCGCGCCGGCGCTCACCGCGCCGCCGGCTTCAATCCAGCCCGGCAGGCCGCCATCGAGGACCGAAACATTGTCTTGGCCGAACACCCGGAACATCCACCAGAGCCGCGCTGCCGAGAACAGCCCGCGCTGGTCGTAGACGATGACATGATCGGAGGAGCTGACACCCAGCAAAGCGACCGCAGCGGCAAATGTCTCCGGCGTCGGCAGCATATGCGGCAGGGGGGAGGCAGCATCGACCACCTTGTCGATGTCGAAGAACCGAGCACCAGGGAGATGCGCCGCCAAGAACAAGCTGGCCGCGTCCTTGGCCTCGTTGGGCAAATAGTAGGTGGCGTCCAGCAGGCGGACCGGGGGGGGGCGGGTGCTGCAAGCCGTTCCTGCAGCCAGGCGGCCGAGATGAGGTCTTGCATCAGCCGCGCGCGGCCGCAGCCAGAGCCCGTACGCGTTCCGCGGCGGCGGCCCCTTTGATCGCCTCGCGCCAGGCGGTCTCCGAGACGCGCTGATGCGCCGCCACGGCGTCCTCAGCCCCGGTGATCATCGCCACACCGGTTTGTGCGGAGGGCAGGGAGTCAGGCTGGAACGGGTTGATCGCCAGCGTAGCCCGTTCGCGCGAGCGCAGCAGGGTGAACGGGCCGTTTGGCTCGCCGCTGGCCATCAGCCCCAGCTGCAGCCCGATCGGCTCGCTCTCCATCAGATTGGCAATCAGCTCCATTTCGCGCTGCGCCGCTTCGCGGGCCGCATGGCGCAGCCGCTCGCTGACCGGCACCGCGCCGGCCACGCCTTCGCCCAAAAATTTCTGGATCGAGCTGACGGTAAGGATGCCGATGATCGAGGGTTTGCGCGAGGCGTACATGCGCTTGCGCGAGATCATCACGTTCAGCAGTTGCTCGGAGGCGGCGCGGGCGATCGCCCGGTCGGCGCCCGTGGCCTCAGCCGCCTCCTCGTAGATTTGCGCGAGAACGTTGTCGTACTGGTCGGAGGAGATCAGGTAACAGATCGGCCCGAACACCTGCAGGATCTGGTCCGAGGTCTCCTCGACCTGGCGGATGCGCTCCATATAGCCGACCGGCTTAGAGTAATATTCCACGCCGATGCCCAGTAGCGTCAGCGGTGATATTTTGAGAAGTTCCGCGAGCCGGTTGACGGTGTCAAGTTTAATGACCTCGCCCTTTTCATAGCGATACAATGCAGCGCGAGAGACACCGAGACGGGCGGAAATTTCCTCGGCCTTAAGGCCGGATTCCATACGGTATGCCCGTAATTGTTGACCGATCTCATTGAATCGCATTGATATTACCTCACCCTACCGGTTTCGCGATGACTGCACCCGGCTGTCTCATACCACCCTAGAAACTGTCGTAATGCAACCGTCTGCAATTTATATACGTGAAATGTCGCAAAAATCCAAAAAACATATGTCAGGTTGAGATTTGTTGTGCTGAGTGACAGGCCTTGCCGGGCTTACGGCGCATCGGGCATCACATGTCCATGAAATATGAACGGATTTTGCTGCTGGCGTTGGCTGTGGCACTCGGCATCGGCTGTTTTCTCGTCGTGCTGCCCTTTTTGCCGGCGATGCTCTGGGCAGGCATCCTGGTATATTGCCTGTGGCCGCTCTACCAGAAGCTGTCCCGCAAGCTCCCCGCGGGGATTGCCGCCTTTCTGATCACCTTGGTGCTGGCGGCCATCATCCTGGTGCCGCTGGTGCATCTGGCGCTGGTCGCCGCCAAGGAGGCGCGGGGTAATCGCGTCTGGCTGCAGGATATAATGCAGAACGGCCTGCCGCCGGCGCCGCCGTTCCTGGCGCGGGTGCCGCTGCTCGGCGGCGTGCTGACAGATTTTTGGAACAATTCAGCCGATGACCTGGGCGGTGTTGCCAGCTCTATGCAGCCGGTTCTCGGTACCGTGGCACATTCGGGCATCCATTTTCTGTTCAAGTTGACGCACGGGCTTATTGGCATCGTCGTGGCGCTGTTCATCACGTATTTTTTCTTTCTGACCGGGGGGCAGATCATTGCCCGCATCCGCATGCTGCTGGTCCAGCTGATGAACGAAAACACGACGGAGCATCTGTTGACGCTGGTCGCCGCGACGGTGCGCGGCGTCGTGTTTGGCATTGTCGGCACGGCGGCTCTGCAAGGGATTCTCTACGCGGTCGGTTTCGAACTGGTGCGGGCGCCGCAGGCCTTGTTGCTCGCCTCGCTCGCCGGGCTGGTGTCGATCGTGCCGGCCGGGGCGGTGGTTGTTTACGTGCCGCTATGCCTGTTTCTTCTGGCGACCGGGCATCCGCTGCATGCGGTCGTGCTGCTGGTTTATTGCTTCGTCGTGGTCGGGGGGGCGGATTTGATCGTGCGACCATGGCTGATCTCCCGCGGCGCCTCGCTGCCCTACGCGCTGACCCTGCTTGGGGTACTAGGCGGCGCCATCGCGTTCGGGGCGTTGGGCATTTTCGTCGGTCCGGTGCTGCTGGTGCTCGGCCTCGCAGTGGCGGAGGAGTTCGCCGGCCAGCCGCGCGGCGCGTGGCGCCAGCCCTGAAAGGAAGGCTACTTTTTGTGAACAAAAAGTAGCAAAAAAACTTTTCTGCTCCTGGGCCGTGCTGGTTTCAACGCCACCGGCCCAGCCCAACGAAAAATTTTTTTGCGCCGCTTTTTTTGAAAAGCGGCTGCTTTGCTCCTCTGGAATTGTCGGCGTTAGAATATCGTTAACTATTTGACGGCAAGATGGGCGTATGTCCTCAGCACTTTTACCCGCCGCCCTCACAGCGAGGCGCCGCGCCGCTGAAATTTCCGGCCGTATCGCCGAAGATGATGCGGCCGGCCATTTCGTCGCGTGCGGTTATACGGTTCTGGCGCAGCGCTTGCGTACCGGGGCGGGAGAAATCGACCTTGTCGTCGCCGATCGGGACGCGCTGGTTTTCGTGGAGCTGAAAGCGCGACGTTCCTTGGCGGTGCCGCCTACGCCGTTTCGCCTCGCCAGCAGGCCCGCTTGCTCGAGGCGGCCGACGTTGCGATGGCGCAATCCGGAATGGACACGGGCTTGCACCCGCTTCGACGTGGTCTTGTTCGGTGGCGGTGGGGGCCGGCACATTGAGGACGCGATCCGCTATCAGTAGCGGCCGTTGATTTTGCCGATGGGGGCGGTGGTTTTGGGGCCGGTGGCACGGGGGCGGGATACGCCCGCCCCGTGCCGGTCAGCGCGCGAAGGCCGCCAGCAGCCGCGCATGGGCGCGGGCGCCACGATGAAAGCAGGCCAGCTCGAATTTCTCGTTGGGCGAATGGATGCGGTCGTCATCCAGCCCAAAACCGGCGAGCAGGGTTTGCAGGCCGAGATGCGTCTGGAACGCCTCCACCACCGGGATCGACCCACCGCAGCCGATCAGCGCCGCCGGCTTGCCGAATTCCTCCGCCAGCGCTTGGCAAGCCGCGGTCATGAACGGGGCGTTGGTGTCGATGGCGAAGCCCGGCGCGGCGCCGAAACGTTTGAACTCGACCTTGGCGTCGGGGCGCAGGCGTTCGGTCACGAAACGTTCGAAATTGTCGAGGATCGCATCCGGGTCCTGGCCGGGGACGAGGCGAAACGTCAGCTTTGCCGTCGCCTCGGCCGGGATCACGGTTTTCGTGCCGTCGCCCTGATAGCCGCCAAAGATGCCGTTGATATCCGCGGTCGGCCGGGCCCAGAGCTGCGCCAGCGGTGACTGCCCGTGCTCGCCCGCCGGATGGCGCAGCCCGACCTCGCCCAAAAACGCATCCGGGTCGAAGCCCAGCTGCTCCCAGGATTGTTTCACCGCTTCGGGCACCGGCGCCACGCCGTCATAGAAGCCGGGAATGCGGATGCTGCCTTGGTCGTCCTGCAGATCGCCCAGCACGCGGGTCAGCGCGTTGATCGGGTTCAAGGCGAGGCCGCCGAACAGGCCGGAATGCAGGTCGCGCGACGCGGCCCTGATCGTCACCTCGACCGCCGCCAAGCCGCGCAGCGAGGTGGTGATCGCCGGGGTCTCGAAATTCCACATATTGGTGTCGGCCACGAGCACGAAATCGGCCGCCAGCGCCTCTTTCTCGTTGGTCAGCATCTCCGCCAGCGAGGGGCTGCCACATTCCTCCTCGCCCTCGAGCAAAACCGTGAGCCGCACCGGCAGCTTGCCGTTTACCGCCAGATGCGCGCGGCAGGCCTCGAAGAAACTGACCACCTGGCCCTTATCGTCCACCGCACCGCGGCCGACGATGCGCTTGCCGCGCGGCCCCTCGACCAGTTGCGGCTCGAACGGGTCCGACTCCCACAAATTCAGCGGGTCGGCGGGCTGCACGTCATAATGGCCGTAGAACAGTACATGCGGCGCGTCCGGCCCGGCACCGTGATGCGTGGCGATGACGCCGGGCAGGCCGGCGGTCTCGGACAGACGCGCCGCGAACCCCATTTCAGCCAGCGCATCCCGCGCCCATTCGGCCGCCTTGCGGCAGTCCCCCGCATGCGCCTTCTGGGCGCTGATGCTGGGGATGCGCAGCAGGCTGAACAGCCGTTGCAGCGAGGCATCGAGATGATCGTCGATATGCTTCAGAATCTGTTCCATGCGGCTCATCTGGGCGCAGCCTGCGCGAAAAAGCAATGAGGCTTGATCTGGAGCGGAAACTCGCCGAAGACGCGGAGATCATGGAACTGACGCTGTTCAACACCCGCACGCGGGGCAAGGAAATTTTCCGCCCGATCGATCCTGCCAATGTGCGGGTCTATCTCTGCGGCCCGACCGTCTATGACCGCGCGCATATCGGCAACGCCCGCAATGTGGTGATGTTCGATATTCTGGTCCGGCTGCTGCGCAAGCTCTACCCGCGCGTCACCTATGTGCGGAACATCACGGATATCGACGACAAGATCAACGCCCGGGCCAAGGAGCGTGGCCTGCCGATCGAGGTGGTGACTGAAGGGCCGATCCGCTATTACCACGAGGATATGGGCGCGCTGTACGCCCTGCCGCCGGATATCGAGCCGCGCGCCACCGAGCATCTGGCCGAGATCATCGACATCATCCAGCGCCTGATCGCCAACGGCCACGCCTATGAGGCCGAGGGACATGTGATGTTCGCGGTCGCCTCGGATGCGGATTACGGCAAATTCTCCGGCCGTTCGCTGGAGGACCTGATCGCCGGCGCGCGGGTGGATGTGGCGCCGTACAAGCGCGATGCCGGTGATTTTGTGCTGTGGAAGCCGTCCTCCGACGATCTGCCAGGCTGGGAGAGCCCCTGGGGGCGCGGCCGGCCGGGTTGGCATATCGAATGCTCGGCCATGTCCTGGAAGCATCTGGGCGAGAATTTCGATATCCATGGCGGCGGCGATGACCTCATCTTCCCGCATCATGAGAACGAGATCGCGCAATCCTGCTGCGCCTTCCCCGGCTCTACCTTCGCCAATGTCTGGGTGCATAACCGGATGCTGCTGGTGAACGGCGAGAAAATGAGCAAATCGCTCGGCAATTTTAAGGTCCTGCACGACGTGCTGGAAAGCGCGCCCGGCGAGGCGGTGCGGTTTTTGCTGATGCGCGCGCATTACCGCTCGACGCTGGATTTTTCCGATGTGGGGCTGACCGAGGCGCGCAAGGAGCTGGACCGGTTTTATCGCGCGCTGGAGCGGCATCCGGGCGCTGTTGCGGCGGCGGAGGTGCCGGAGAGCGTGCTGGCACCGCTTTGCGACGATCTGAACACGCCGGGGGCGATCGCGGCGTTGCACGCGCTGGCCGATGCCGCCATGGGCGGTGATGCGGCGGCGGCCTCGAACCTGCTGGCGGCGGGGGGCGTGCTCGGCCTGTTCAATGTCACGCCAAAGGAGTGGTTCGAGGGCGGGATCGATCAGTCCGCCATCGACGAACTGGTCAACCAGCGCATCGAGGCCCGCAAGCGCAAGGATTTCGCCGAATCCGATCGGCTGCGCTCGGAAATCGCCAAGCACGGCGTGATCATCGAGGACGGTCCCGGCGGCAGCTACACACTGCGCAAGGCCTGACCATGAGGGGCACAAAAAAATGACTGGGCGGGATGGTGGCGCGGAGCTTACGCCGATCGAGCCGTCGCCGATGGTGATCCTGGTTCGGCCGCAAATGGCGGAGAACATTGGCGCGGTGGCGCGGGCCATGGGCAATGGCGGGCTGTTTCATCTGCGCCTGGTGGCGCCGCGCGACGGCTGGCCGCTGGAGCGCGCTTGGATCACTGGGTCCGGCGCGCACCGCATCCTGGATGAAGCGCAGGTCTTCCCGACGGTCGAGGCGGCGGTGGCGGATCTGCACCGGGTTTTCGCCACCTGCCCGCGGCCGCGGCATATCATCAAGCCGGTGCTGACCGCGCGCGGTGGTGCTGCGGAGGTGGTGGCCATCGGCGGGCGGGGTTTGCGATGCGGCATATTGTTCGGTCCGGAGCGTACCGGGCTCGACAATGACGATATCGCCTGCGCCGACAGCCTGATCCGCTATGACCTCAACCCCGGTTTTATGTCGCTGAATCTCGCTCAGGCGGTGATGGTGTTTGGCTATGAATGGTGGCTGGCGCGGCAGGACGAGTTGCCGATGCGCGCGCTGCAAACCAACGAGACCGCGCCGGCGACAAAAGGCGAACTCGATAATTTCATGGACCACCTGATCCGCGAATGCGACGCCTCGGGGTTTTTGAAGAACGAGCAGAAGCGCCCCGGCATGGTGCGCAACCTGCGGCATTTCTTCACCCGCGGCGAGGTGACGCGCCAGGAGCTGAACACGTTGCACGGCGTCGTGAGCGAGCTGGTGCGGGGTAGGAAGTTAAGGTGAAGAAAGCGCTTCTTTTTGTGAACAAAAAGAAGCAAAAAAACTTTACAAAACTGGGCCGTGCTGGTTTCGGCGCCACAGGCCCATAGGAATAAAAGTTTTTGCGCCGCTTTTTTCAAAAAGCGGCTGCTTTCTTATTAAGCGATCTCCACCGTCACCGGCACATGGTCGGAGGGCTGGGGCTTCGCGCGCTCGTCCTTGCCGATGCGCACGGAGGTCAGGCGCTCGGCCAAACGCGGCGAGAGCAGCGCATGGTCGATGCGCAGGCCGACATTCCGGTCCCAGGCGCCGGCCTGGTAGTCCCAGAAGGTGTAGAGGGTTTCGGTCGGGTGCAGGGCGCGCAGCGCGTCGGTCAGCCCGGTCCAGATCAGCGCGTTGAAGGCCGCGCGGGTTTCCGGGCGGACCAGCGCGTCGGTCGGGGGCAGGGCGCGGGGCGCGTAATCGGCATCGGTCGGGCAGACATTATAGTCCCCGGCGAGCAGGAAATCCTGGTCGGCGTCCATCAGGTTCTGCGCATGCGCGCGCAGTGCGGCCATCCATTCCAGCTTGTAGGCATAGCCGTCATCGCCACGGGAATTGCCGTTTGGCAGATACAGGTTGCCGACCGACATCCCCTCGGCGCGTACTTCGATGAAGCGCGAATGCAGGTCCGCCTCGGTCATGCCGGGCAGCTTGCGCACGGTCACTTCCACCGGAATGCGGTGCAGGATGGCGACGCCGTTATAGGATTTCTGGCCGACGACGAGCGCTTCGTAGCCGAGCGCCTGGAAGGCGAGGGCAGGGAACTGGTGTTCCTCGCATTTGATTTCCTGCAGCAGCAGCAGATCCGGCTGCTCGCGGGAGAGGAAATCCGCGACATGCGATTCGCGCGTGCGTACCGAGTTGACGTTCCAGGTGGTGATTTTCATGAAGGAAGCGCTTCTTTTTTGAAAAAAAGAAGCAAAAAACTTTTGCTTCTTGGGGACATGGGATGTGAGGCTGACATAGCCTGAGGCCGAAAGTGATCAAAGTTTTTTTGCTTCTTTTTATTCACAAAAAGAAGCACTTGCTTTCCCCGGCTCGGCTCAGTCCACCGAGAACGACGTGCCGCAGCCGCAGGCAGAGGTGGCGTTCGGGTTTTGCACCGCGAAATGCGCGCCCATCAGCGCGTCCTTGAAGTCCAGCTCGGCGCCGGCCAGCAGTTCCAGGCTGGTCGGGTCGACGAACACGGTGGCGCCGGCCTGTTCGATGACCAGGTCGTCTGCATTCTGCGTCGCGGTCAGGTCGAATTTGTACTGGAAGCCGGAACAGCCGCCGGCCAGCACCTCGACTCGCAACGCCTTCGAACTCGGCGTCGGCGGCAAGAATTTCCGCGATGCGCGCGGCGGCGGATGGGGTGAGGCGGAATTGGTCCAGGGTCTGGCTCATGCTCTTCCATATAGCTTCTGTAGGCCTTGGAGGTAAGGGCAGGGATGGGCTAAGGCTCAGACCATGTGGAAAGCCCCCTATGCGGTGGCCGCGGAGATGTCGCGGGGCCGTAAGTTCAAAGAAGTCGAATCCGACGATCGCAGCCCGTATCAGCGCGACCGCGACCGCGTGGTGCACTGTTCGGCCTTCCGCAAGCTGCAATACAAGACGCAGGTTTTCGTCACCCGCGAGGGCGATTTTTATCGCACCAGGCTGACGCACAGCCTGGAAGTGGCGCAGATCGCCCGCAGCATCGCCCGCAAACTGGGGCTGGACGAGGACCTGACCGAGGCGCTGGCGCTGGCGCATGACCTTGGACACCCGCCTTTCGGCCATGCCGGGGAGAGCGGGCTGAACGAGGCGCTGGCGGCGTTTGGCGGGTTCGACCACAACGCGCAGAGCCTGCGCGTGGTGACACTTCTGGAGCACCGCTACGCCAATTTCGACGGGCTGAATCTGAGCTGGGAGGCGCTGGAGGGGCTGGCCAAGCATAACGGCCCGCTGACCTCACCGCCCGATTATATCGCCGCCTTCGATGGCGCGTATTCGCTGGACCTGCATCGCCAACCCTCGGCCGAGGCGCAGGTCGCCGCCTTCGCTGACGACATCGCCTATAACACGCACGACCTGGATGACGGCTTACGCGCCGGGCTGTTCGGCTTCGAGGATATTAGCGCCCTGCCGATGGTGGGGGATGCGGTGCGCGAGGCGCAGAGCGTCACCGCCGAGATCGGCCGGGTGCGGCACGAGATCAGCCGCCGGGTGATTAACGCGCTGGTGCATGACGTGATCGCCGAGAGCGAACGCCGCATCGCCGTGCTGAACCCGCGCTGCGCGAACGAGATCCGCGACGCATCAGACCCGGTGGTGGCGTTCTCCCCGGCGATGGCGGTGGCGAACAAGGAGATAAAAGCCTTCCTGTTCGCGCGGATGTACCGGCATTGGCGCGTCAACCGCATGACGCACAAGGCCAAGATGGTGACGAAATCCCTCGGCACGCTGCTGCTGGAGCGGCCTTATCTGCTCCCGGACGACTGGCGCGAGCGCGCCGGCAAGCCGGAGAGCGAGCAGGCGGCGGCGGCGGTGCGGGATTATGTGGCGGGGATGACCGACCGCTATGCTTTGGATGAATATGCGCGGCTGACCGACCCGTCCGTGCCGGCTTGAAGGTGAGTAATGTCTGAAAATCTGTTTTCGCTCGTCCGTTCCTGGGTTCTGGACGAGCTTTCCGCCATGGTGCCGGGCCTGCCCGAGGATGTGCTGCGCAAGGTCGAGCTGACGCCGACGCGCGATACCGCGCATGGCGACATGGCGAGCAACGCGGCGATGGTGGCGGCTAAGCCGGCGGGCAAGAACCCGCGCGAGATCGCTGCCAGCCTCGCCGAGGCGCTGGCCAAGCGCGACGGCATCGCCAAGGCCGAACCCGCCGGCCCCGGTTTCGTCAACGTCACGCTGGACACCACCCTGCTGTTGCGGCAGCTCCCGGTGATTCTGGCGGCGGCGGAAAAATATGGTCAGTCGCCGGCGTCGCGCGGGCCGATCAACGTGGAATACGTCTCCGCCAACCCGACCGGGCCGCTGCATGTCGGCCATTGCCGGGGGGCGGTGGTGGGCGACGCGCTGGCCAACCTGCTGGCCAAGGCCGGCTACGAGGTCACCAAGGAATATTACATCAACGATGCCGGGGCGCAGGTTCTGGCCCTCGCACGGTCTGCTTATGTCCGCTACCTGGAGGCGCTCGGCCGCTCGCCGGAGGCCTATATCGCCACCGTCAATGGCGGCATGCAGTATGGCGGCGCTTATTTGCTGCCGATCGGCGCGGCTTTGGCCGAGGCGCATGGCGACCGCTTTGCCGACGCGCCCGAGAACGCCTGGCTCGATCTGTTCCGCGACTTCGCCGTGGCGAAAATGCTGGACATGATCCGCGAGGATCTGGCAGCGCTGGGCGTGCGCCATGACGTGTTCACCTCCGAGCGCGGGATGGTGGAGGCCGGCGGCGTCGAGCACGCCATCGACGACCTGGAAGAGAAGGGGCTGATCTATCGCGGCGTGCTGGAGCCGCCGAAAGGCAAGACGCCGGAAGATTGGGAGCCGCGCGAACAAATGCTGTTCCGCTCCACGGCCTTTGGCGACGATGTCGACCGGCCGGTGCAGAAATCCGACGGCAGCTGGACCTATTTCGCCAACGACATCGCCAACCATGCGGACAAAATGTCGCGCGGTTTTGGCGAGATGATCAATGTCTGGGGCGCGGATCACGGCGGCTACGTGAAGCGCATGCAGGCGGCGGTGAAGGCGCTGGCAGGGCAAGCCCAAGCGCGGCTGGACATCGTGCTGTGCCAGATCGTGCGGGTAATGAAGGATGGCGAGCCGGTGCGCATGAGCAAGCGCGCCGGGACATTCGTGGAATTGCGCGACCTGATCGACGAGGTCGGGCCGGATGCGGTGCGCTTCCTCATGCTGATGCGCAAATCCGACGCGCAGATGGACTTTGACCTCAATGCCGCGGTGGCGCAGACGCGCGATAACCCGGTGTTTTATGTGCAATACGCGCATGCGCGCTGCCGCTCGGTGCTGCGCGCCGCACCAAAGGTGGATGCTGGGGCCGCTCTGGATTCGCTCACCGCGCCGGAGGAGCTGGCTTTGATCCGCCGGCTGATCGCCTGGCCGCGCATGGTCGAGCAGGCGGCCGAGGCGCGCGAGCCGCACCGCATCGCCTTTTATCTGTACGAACTGGCGGGGGATTTCCACGCGCTGTGGAATGCCGGGCGCGACAACACCACCTTGCGCTTCCTGCAGGAGGACAAACCAGCGGAGACTGCCGCGCGCGTTGCGCTGGTGGCGGCGACGGCGACCGTGCTGCGCTCGGGGCTCGCCGTGCTCGGCGTCACCCCGGTTGAAGAGATGAGGTAGACGGTTGCTGGAGCCCGAGGAGCAGGATTTCGTCTACCGCACGCGCCGCCCCCAGGCGGCGATGGACCCGGCAATGCGCCGCATGGCGCTGGGCGCTGGCGGTGTTTCGGCGCTGGTGATTGTGGTGGCGTTGCTCTGGAGCGGGGTGCGCGGCACCGGGTTCGGCCCGCCGCCGGTGATCACCGCGCCGCCGGGGCCGCTGCGCGTGCTGCCGGTCAATCCGGGCGGGCTGACCGTGCCGGAGGCGAATGAGCAGATCATGTCCGGCAATAACCCGATCGCGCCGCCGCAATTGGCGCCGAGCGGCCCGGCACCGGATATCGCGCAGCTCGACCAGGAGGCCGGGATCGGCGCGCCGCCGCTCCCCGCAGGCGGAACCAGCCCCGGTGCGGCACCGCCGCAGGTGGCGCCACCTGCTTCCAGCCCTCCGGCTGCGGAGGTGCGGCCGTCGCCGCCCGCAACAACCGCCGCCCATGGTGGCGTTGCCGTGCAACTGGCGGCCACTGGCAGCGAAGACAGTGCCATGGCGGTGTGGGGCGCGCTGCAGCACAAAATGCCGGATCTTCTGGGGGGCAAAAACCCGGAAATAATCTCCGCCGTGGTGGCCGGCAGGACCGTGTGGCGGCTGCGGCTGGGCGGTTTCGCCGGCACGGCGGCGGCGCGGGATTTTTGCGCTGTCCTTCGCGCCAAGGGCGTGGCCTGCACGGTGGCGTCATTTTGAAGCCGGTTATCCTCGGTGTTGCTGGTCCGGCGCTCACGTCGGATGAGCGGGCGCTGTTCCGGGCGCACCCGCATCGTGGCGTAATTCTGTTTGCGCGAAACATAAAAGACCCATCTCAACTATCGGATCTTATAGCTGATATTCGCCAAACCTTGCCTGCGGGCGCGGTGCTGATGGTGGATCAGGAAGGCGGGCGCGTGGCGCGGCTGAAAGCGCCGCATTGGCCCGCTCTGCCCGCCTCCGGCACGTTGCGCACGGCGGAGGACGCCTATGCCCATGGTCGCGCTTTGGGGGCCATGGTGAAGGCCGCCGGGTTCGACGTTACCGCCGCCCCGGTGCTCGACCTGCGCCACCCCGGCGCCAGTGACGTGATCGGCGATCGCGCCATCACCGGCGGGCCAGAAACCGTGGCGTTGCTCGGCGGCAAGATCGCCGAGGGGATCATGGCCGAAGGCGTGATCCCGGTGATGAAGCACCTGCCGGGCCACGGGCGGGCGCTGGTCGACAGCCATCTGGAACTGCCGCGTGTGCCGCCGGTGGATCTGTCCGACGATTTCCTGCCTTTCATCGCCAATAAAAACCTGCCTTGGGCGATGACGGCGCATGTCATCTATGAGCAATATGATCCGGTGAACCCGGCAACCGTGTCGCGAAAAATTATTTCCGAGATCATCCGCGCACGGATCGGCTTTGCCGGCACGTTGCTGAGCGATGACCTGGCCATGCATGCGCTGAGCGGCGCGCCGGAAGATCGCGCGCGCGCGGCGCTGGCGGCGGGCTGCGACATCGCGCTGTATTGCCCGGGCGATTTCGCCGGCAACCGCGCGGTGCTGGAGGCGCTGGATGGGCGCTGAGACGATCGACATCGTCGCCGCGCTCATCATCGCCGTGGTGCTGCATGAGCTGGCGCATGGTGTGGCGGCGCGGGCTTTGGGCGACCGGACGGCGCAGCAGGCGGGGCGGCTGACGCTGAACCCGCTGAAACATGTGGATCCGCTGGGCAGCGTTCTGCTGCCCCTGATCCTCGCGGTGGGGCAGTTGGTGACCATCGGCCGGATCGCGTTTTTGTATGGCTGGGCCAAGCCGGTGCCGGTGAATCCGATGCAGCTGCAATTGAACGGCAAGCGGCATCCCAGGCAGCTGATGGCGATCGTGGCGGCGGCCGGGCCGCTTGCCAATTTCGCTTTGGCGCTGCTCGGCGGCTACTTGCTATCCATCAGTCAAGCCTCTGTTTTTTTAACATATTTTATTATCATCAATCTCACGCTCGGGCTGTTCAACCTGTTGCCGGTGCCGCCGATGGATGGCGGGCGCATCGCCGTTGGCATTTTGCCGCTGCCGGCCGCGCGTTTCCTTGCGAAATCAGAAAAAGCCGGTATTGCACTGGTTTTGTTGATTTTGTTTGTGCTGCCCACCGTGTTGGCCCAGTTCGGTGTCAATTTCGACCCGTTCCAGGCGGCAATGGGCCGGGTCCTGCCTTGGGCGGTCGATAAAATCCTGCAGATCACGGGGCATACAGGTGGATTCTGAGGCGCTCGTCCTGAACCTGGAGGGGTTCGAAGGCCCGCTGGACCTGCTGCTCGAGCTGGCGCGCTCGCAGAAGGTGGACCTGGCGAAAATCTCCATTCTGGCGCTGGTGGACCAGTATATGGCCGTCATCGACGGCGCGCGCCGGGTGCGGTTGGAGCTGGCGGCGGACTGGCTGGTGATGGCCGCCTGGCTGACCTGGCTCAAATCGCGCCTGCTGGTGCCCTCGACCGGCGAATCGGAGGAGGCCGAGACCGCCGCGGAAATTCTCGCCGCACGGCTGATCGACCTGCAGCGGGTCCGCGCCGCCGCCGTCTGGCTCGGCAAGCGGCCGCTGCTGGGCGTGGACGTGTTTGCCCGCGGCGTGCCGGAGGATTTCACCGAGACCGACAGCAGCCGGTTGCGGGTGGAGATGAGCGGGCTGCTCAGCGCCTATCTTGCAGCACGGCGCCGCGCCGGGGCGAAGCAGCAGTACCGGCCGAAGCCGATGGTCTATTTTTCGGTGCAGAACGCGCTGGAGCGGTTGGGCCGGCTGGTCGGCTCGATGCCGGATTGGGCGAGCCTGGAAGGGTTTCTGCCGCAGGGGCTGGAAGATGGCCTGCCGCGGAGGGCGGCTCTTTCCGCAACCCTGGTCGCCGGGCTGGAAATGACCAAAGGTGGCCGTCTGCAGCTAAGACAGGAACAGAGTTTTGGCCCGATTCTGGTGCGCGCCGCCGAAGACGACGGAACGGTGACGAATTTCGAGGATGAGGATGGACGAGACTGACGCGCCGGCCCCTGAGGCTATGACCGAGATGCCCGCGCTGGAAGCGGCAATGCCGGAGGCTGTGTTGGCGCAGGCGATGCGCCTGGCTGAGGCGGCGGTTTTTGCCGCCGCCCAGCCGGTGAGCGCACGCATGCTGGTCAATCTGCTGCCTGAGGAAGCTGATCTCAATACGGTGATGACGGCATTGACCGCGGCCTATGCGGCGCGCGGGATTAATCTGGTGCAGGCGGCGGGCGGCTGGCAGTTCCGCACCGCGCAGGATGTGGCGCCGGCCTTGCGCAAGGTGGTGGAGGTGCCGCGACGCCTGCCGCGCGTGGCGATGGAGACGCTGGCGATCATCGCCTATCACCAGCCGGTCACGCGGACCGAGATCGAGGAAATCCGCGGTGCCGCTTTGTCGCAGAACACGCTCGACCTGCTGTTGGAGAACGGGCTGGTGACGCCGAAAGGCCGCAAGGAGACGCCGGGCCGGCCGACCATGT
This sequence comes from uncultured Pseudomonadota bacterium, assembly GCA_963780465.1. Classification (GTDB taxonomy): domain Bacteria; phylum Pseudomonadota; class Alphaproteobacteria; order Acetobacterales; family Acetobacteraceae; genus Acidocella. Next base: position 104,262 of record CAWACI010000009.1, on the reverse strand, counting down.
GGGGCACGACGCCCGCTTTCCTGGCGCAGTTCGGGCTGAACGATTTGCGCGACCTGCCCAAGCGCGAGGAATTGCTGATCGACCCGTCGGTGACGCTGTCGCCGCCCAAAGCGGAAGCGGCGGAGACGGAAACGCCCGAGCCAGCCACCGAAACGCCGGCGGAGGATGCGCCGTGACATTGAAAATCACCCGCGAGACGCTGCTCAACGGCACCGTGCGAGCCCGCCAGCTGGAATACGCGGCGAAGCATCCGGAGATGCGCTGGCGTACCGAGGCGGAAATGCGGGACTTGCTGGAGGAGATCCTGGCCGGGCACGATTCGACGCAGGATCTGTGGGTGTTTGGCTACGGCTCGCTGATCTGGAACCCGGCCTTCCACTATATCGAGAAGCGGCCGGCGCTGCTGCGCGGCTGGCACCGGCGCTTCTGCCTGAAAATGTTCATCGGCCGCGGCACATTGCAGACGCCGGGGGTGATGCTGGCCCTGGACCATGGAGGCGCCTGCAAGGGCGTGGCCTTTCGCATTGCCGCGGAAAAAGTGCGCGAGGAGCTCAGCATTCTCTGGCAGCGCGAGATGTATGGCGGCGCGTATCATGCGCGCTGGATCCAGCTCGATGCCAAGGGCGAGCGGTTTCCCGCCGTCACCTTTGTCATCAATCGCGACCATCCGCGCTATATCAAGGAGATGAGCCTGGAGCAGACGGCGGCGCTGATCGCCACCGGCTGCGGCGATCTCGGCACCTGCCGCGAGTATCTGGAAAACACCATGACGCATCTTCAGGAGCTCGGCCTCAGCGATGGCGGGCTGGACCGCATCGCCGCAGTTTTGCCGAAGCCCTGAGAGCCTGCTAGCAAGCCTTCGGCATGTTTGGATTTTCCTGGGCAGAGATTGGATTGATCATGGCTGTGGCGTTGATCGCCATTGGGCCGAAGGATTTGCCTGTCGCGATTCGCACCGTGACGGCCATGATCAAGAAAGCGCGTGGCATGGCGGCCGAGTTTCAGGGCCATGTCGACGAGATGATGCGCGATGCGAACCTCTCGGACGTGAAGGACGAGATCAACAGGCTGCGGAGGTTCGATTTCAAGGGCGCTGCGGAACACGCGATCGACCCGGACGGCACGCTGCGCAGCACGATGGCGCAGTCGTTCGAGGTGTCGAACGGCGCGGCGGAGACGCCGGTGATGACGCATCCGGCGATGCCTGTCACCGACTCGGCCGGTTTTGTCGGCCCCACTTACGTGCCGCCGCCGGTGGTGGAGGAGCCGGTGCCCGACGCGCCGGCCTTCATTCCGCCGGAGGCCGCGCGCAAGCCGCGGATGCCCGATTTCATCCCGCCCGGCACCAAGCGTTGGGGGTATTGAGGTGGCGGATAACGTGACAACGGAAGACGAGATCCAGGACAAGGAGATGTCGCTGCTGGAGCATCTGGCGGAGCTGCGGCGCCGTCTGCTCTGGTCGGCTGTGGCATTCTTCATCGCCTTCGCCATCAGCTATCATTTCGCCGCGCGGATCTATGATTTTCTGGCCGCACCGCTGGCGCATGCGCTGGAGGCGCGCGGCGAGAAGCCGGAGCTGATCTACACCGCGCTGTACGAGGCGTTTTTCACTTATATCAAGGTCGCGGTGTTCGCCGCCGCGTTCATCTCGTTTCCGGTGATCGCCACCCAGCTCTGGATGTTCATCGCCCCCGGCCTGTACAAGCGCGAGAAGAAGGCGATGCTGCCGTTCCTCGTGGTCACGCCGGTTCTGTTCTTCGCCGGTGGCGCGCTGGCTTATTACGTGATCTTCCCGACCGCCTGGAGATTTTTTCTGAGCTTTCAGGACACTGGCGCCGGCAGCGACGTGCAGATCAACCTTATGGCCAAGGTCAGCGACTACCTGAACCTGGTGATGAAGCTGATCTTCGCCTTCGGCCTGTCCTTCGAGTTGCCGGTGCTGCTCACGCTGCTGGGCAAGGTCGGCATCATCACCTCCGCGGGGCTGCGCAAGTACCGGCGCTACGCCTATGTCGGCTGCTTCGTCCTGGCGGCGGTGCTCACCCCGCCGGACATTCTCACCCAATGCGGCCTCGCCGGGCCGTTGATCCTTCTCTATGAAATCTCGGTGTTTTCGGTGCGCATGGTCGAACCGAAAGTCGAATTGGAATCCTGACGATGCATGATATCAAGGCGGTCCGCGAGAACCCGGCGGCGTTCGACGCGGCGATGGCGCGGCGCGGTATTTTGCCCCTCTCCGCCGAGTTGGTGGCGCTGGATGAGGAGCGCCGCCAGGCGGTGGCGCAGTTGCAGGTGCTGCAGGCTGCACGCAACGCACTGGCCAAGCGGATCGGCGAGGCCAAGCGCGCCAAGCAGGACACGGCGGCGCTGGAGGCCGAGGGTGCAGCCTTGCGGCAGCAGATGGAAACGTTGGAGGCCGAAGTGCCGCGGTTGGAGCTGCTGCTGCGCGAGACGCTCTCCGCCGTGCCGAACGTGATGGACGACGCCGTGCCGGACGGGGGCGATGAGGCTGACAACAAGGAAATCAAGCGGCACGGCACGATCCGCGATTTTGGCTTCACGCCGAAACAGCATTTCGAGATCGGCGAGGCGCTGGGGATTCTAGATTTCGCCGGTGCGGCGAAGCTCGCCGGCTCGCGCTTCACCGTGCTGCGCGGCGGGCTGGCCCGGCTGGAGCGCGCACTCGGGCAGTTCATGCTCGACCTGCAGGTGACCGAGCATGGCTATGCCGAAACCGTGGTGCCGTTGCTGGTGAACGACGCGGCGGCCTTCGGCACCGGTCAATTGCCTAAATTTCGTGAGGATTTGTTTCAGACCACCGACGGGCGCTGGCTGATCCCGACCGCCGAGGTGCCGCTGACGAATCTCGCCGCCGGCGAGATTCTGCCAGCCGCGCAATTGCCGATTCGCATGACGGCGCTCACCCCTTGCTTCCGCTCCGAGGCGGGGTCGGCCGGGCGCGACGTGCGTGGCATGCTGCGCCAGCACCAGTTCATGAAGGTGGAGATGGTCAGCATCGCGCATCCCGGCGAGAGCGAGGCGGAGCACGAGCGCATGACCCGCTGCGCCGAGACGGTGCTGGAAAAACTCGAACTGCCGTACCGGCGGATGCTGCTCTGCGCCGGCGATACCGGGTTCTCCGCGGCAAAAACCTACGATCTGGAAGTCTGGCTGCCGGGGCAGGGGATGTACCGGGAAATTTCCTCCTGCTCCAATACCCGTGCCTTCCAGGCGCGGCGGATGAACGCGCGCTACCGCGAGGCGGATGGCAAGACGCTGGGCTTCGTGCACACGCTGAACGGCTCAGGCGTGGCGGTGGGACGGGCGCTGATTGCGGTGCTGGAAAATTACCAGAACGAAGACGGTTCGGTGACAATTCCGGCGGTGCTGCGGCCCTATATGGGCGGGTTGGAGCGGCTGAGCACACCTGTCTAAGCGGAGAGAAAGGCTGATTTTTGTGAACAAAAAGTAGCAAAAAAACTTTGTTAAACTGGGCCGTGCTGGTTTCGGCGCCCGGGGCCTATAGGGGTAAAAGTTTTTGCGCCGCTTTTTTCAAAAAGCGGCTGCTTCCCTGTTTCACTTTGTTATGCACTGTTCCGCCCCTGCGTGGGACAAGGCGATTGTAACTGGCTATAGACCCACGGAGATTTCTGAAGAGGTTTTGCGTGGTTGATCCGGTCGAGCGGCGTGGCAAAGGCAGGACGCGCTGGATTTTTGCGGGTCTCGTCATCCTGCTTGTCGCCTTTGTCTGGTACCGGCATTCCGGGCCGTCACAAGGCGGCGGCGGCCGTCATGGCATGATGGGGCCGCAGGCGGTGGGCGTGGCCAAGGTGGTGTCCGGCGCGATGCCGGTGACGCTCGACGAACTCGGCACCGTCACGCCGATCGCCACGGTTACGGTGCTGCCGCAGCTCAGCGGCTATCTGACGCAGGTTGCCTTCACCGAGGGCGAGGACGTGACCCAGGGGCAGTTCCTGGCCGAGATCGACCCGCGCCCCTACCAGATCCAGCTCGAACAATACGAGGCGGCGCTGGCCAAGGACATCGCCCTTCTGGCACAGGCCCGCTCGGATCTGGGGCGCTACGAGTTGCTCGCCCGGCAGCAATCGATCGCCGAGCAGCAGGTGACCGACCAGCAGTTTCTGGTCGCGCAATACGTGGCGGCGATCAAGGTTGATCAGGCGAATATCGACACCGCCAAGCTCGATCTCACTTATTGCCACATCACCTCGCCGGTGACGGGGCGGATCGGCCTGCGGCTGGTCGATCCCGGCAACTATGTGACCTCGGGCAGCTCCACCGGCCTTGCCGTGGTGACCACCATCGCGCCCACGACCGTGATTTTTTCCGTGGCGCAGACAGATCTGGCCCCGGTGCTGGTGCGGCTGGGGCAGGGCGTGGCGCTGCCGGCTTCCGCCTGGTCCAGCGATGACACGACCAAGCTGGAGGACGGCACGCTTTCGGCGGTGGACAACCAGGTGAACAGCAGCACCGGCATGGTGCGGCTGCGCGCCGATTTTTCCAATGCAGACAAGCAGCTGTTCCCGAACGAGTTCGTCAACGTGCATCTGCTGGTGAACACGCTGACCAATGCCACGCTGGTGCCGAGCCAGGCTGTGCAGAGCGGTGCGCCGGGCAGCTACGTCTACACCGTGAACCCGGATAACACCGTGCATGTGCAGCCGGTGACCACCGGCCCGAGCGACGGGACCAACACCGTGATCACCAAGGGCCTGACCCCGGGCCAGACCGTGGTGATCGACGGCGTGGACCGGTTGGCTGAAGGGGCGAAGATCGTTGTCACCACGACGCTGACCGATGCCGCGGCAGGCGCGGCCAACCCAGCCCAGGATCCGCCGGCGGCACCGCCCGGAGCGCCTGAGCGCGCGCATGGGCACCATGGCCATCATCGCCCCAACGGCGGCGGATCCGGCGCCAGCCCAGCCCCCGCGCAGCAGTGAACCCCTCCCGCCTCTTCATCCTGCGGCCGGTGGCGACATCGCTTTTGATGATCGCCTTCGTGCTGGTCGGGCTGGTCGCGTTCAAGTTCCTGCCGGTTTCGGCGCTGCCGGACGTTACCTATCCGACCATCCAGGTGCAGACCTTCTATCCCGGCGCCTCGCCGCAGGTGATGACCAACACGGTCACCGCGCCGCTGGAGCGGCAACTCGGCGAGATGGCGGGGCTGAACCAGATGTCCTCGCAGAGTTCCGCGGGCGCTTCGATCATCACGCTGCAGTTCGACCTGTCGCTCAGCCTCGATATTGCCGAGCAGGAGGTGCAGGCGGCGATCAACGCGGCGGGCAATCTGCTGCCCGCCGACCTGCCGGCGCCGCCGATCTACGCCAAGGTGAACCCGGCCGACGCGCCGATCATGACGCTGGCGATTACCTCGAAGACGATGAGCCTCATCGATGTCGAGAACCTGGTGAACGCCCGCCTGGCCTCGAAAATCTCCGAGGTGCCCGGGGTTGGCCTGGTCAGCATCGGCGGCGGGCATACGCCGTCCGTGCGTGTCGAGGTGAACCCGCTGGCGCTCGCCTCCTATGGGATTAGCATCGACAATATCCGCACCGACATCGCCAACCTCAACGTCAACATGCCGAAAGGCAGTTTCTCGGGCCCGGCGCAGAGCTATACGATCAACGCCAACGACCAGATCACCGCCGCCTCGCAATATGCCGGGCTGATCGTTGCGTATAAAAACGGCACGCCGGTTTATCTCGGCAATGTCGCGAAAATCATCTCGGCACCGGAGAACACCGAGCTGGGCGCTTGGGCGAACCGTGTTCCGGCGATCATTCTCAACGTGCAGCGCCAGCCGAATGCCAATGTCATCGCCACCGTGGATGCGATCAAGCGCGAGCTGCCGGTGCTGACCGCCGGCCTGCCGGCGGCGATGCAGGTGAGCGTGATGAGCGACGGCACGACCTCGATCCGCGCCTCGGTCGGCGATGCCGAGTTCGAGCTGATCCTCAGCATGCTGCTGGTGGTGGCGGTGATCTTCGTGTTCCTGCGCAACCTGCGCGCCACCATCATCCCCAGCATCTCCGTGCCGGTGTCGCTGATCGGCACGCTCGCGGTCATGTATCTGTGCGGTTTTTCGATCGACAACCTGTCGCTGATGGCGCTGATCGTCGCCACCGGTTTCGTCGTAGATGATTCCATCGTCATGATCGAGAACGTCGCGCGTTATCTGGAGATGGGCGAGGCGCCGCTGCAGGCCGCGCTGAAGGGGGCCGGGCAGATCGGCTTCACCATCATCTCGCTCACCGTCTCGCTGATCGCGGTGCTGATCCCGCTGCTGTTCATGGGCGATGTGGTGGGGCGGCTGTTCTCCGAATTCGCCGTGACCCTGGCGGTGACGATCGTGATCTCCGCCATCGTTTCGCTCACTTTGGTGCCGATGCTGTGCGCGAAATTGCTGCGCGAGCGCGGCACGGTGAAACCGAGCCGGTTTGAGGCCTGGAGCGAACGCAATTTGGACCGGCTGATCGCCGCCTACGGCCGTGGTCTGACCTGGGTGCTGGCGCATGCGCAGGCGACGCTGGTGGTCGCGGCCGGTACGCTGGTGCTGACGGTGTTGCTGTATGTGCTCATCCCGAAAGGGTTCTTTCCGGTGCAGGATACCGGCGTGATCGAGGGCATTTCACAGGGCGCGCAGAGTACCTCCTATGCGGCGATGGCCGCGCACCAGCAGGCGCTGGCCGATGCGATCCTGAAAGATCCGGCGGTGCTCAGCCTATCCTCTTATATTGGCGTGGACGGCACCAACACGACGCTGAACGAGGGGCGGTTCCTGATCAACCTGAAGCCGAAGGGCGAGCGGCCCTCGGCCAGTGCAGTGATCCGGCGGCTGGACCAAGAGGTGGCGGGCGTGCCCGGCGTGCATCTCTTCATGCAGCCCGAACAGAGCCTGACGCTGAACACCACGGTCTCGCCGACGCAGTACCAGTTCGTGTTGGAAGACGCGAATGAGAGCGATTTCCCGGTCTATGTGCCGCGGCTGATGGCGAAACTGCAGGCCCTGCCGCAGCTCACCGATGTGGCGAGCGAGCTGCAGGCCGCGGGCAACAGCGTGTATATCAACATCAACCGGACCAACTCGGCGCGCTTTGGCATCACCGCCGCCACGGTGGACAACGCGCTGTACGACGCCTTCGGCCAGCGCATCATCTCCACCATCTTCACGCAGACCGACCAGTACCGCGTGATCATGACCGTGGACCCGCGGCAGATGACCAGCGTCGCCTCGCTCGGCGCGATCTATCTGCCCTCCTCCTCCGCCAGCGGCGGGCAGGTGCCGCTCTCGGCCATCGCCACTTTCATCACCCAGCCCGAACCGCTGATGATCGAGCATGTCGGCCAATTCCCGGCGACGACGATCTCCTTCAACCTCGCCCCCGGCGCCTCGCTCGGCGCCGCGGTCAACGCCATTCAGCGGGCCGAGAAGCAGCTCAACTTCCCGGCCTCGATGACGACGAATTTCCAGGGGGCGGCGCTGGCGTTCCAGAGCTCGCTCTCTAACGAGGTGTTTTTGCTGCTGGCGGCGGTGATCGCCGTCTATATCGTGCTTGGCGTGCTGTATGAGAGTTTCATTCATCCGGTGACGATCCTCTCGACCCTGCCTTCGGCCGGGATCGGCGCGCTGGTGTTTCTCTGGCTGGCCGGCGAGGGGCTGGATGTTATCGGCATCATCGGCATCGTGCTGCTGATCGGCATCGTGAAAAAGAACGCGATCATGATGATCGACTTCGCGCTGCATGCCGAGCGCAACGAGGGCAAGTCGCCGCGCGACGCGATCTATGAGGCCTCGCTGCTGCGCTTCCGGCCGATTCTGATGACGACGATGGCGGCGATGCTGGCCGGCGTGCCGCTGATGCTGGGCAGCGGCATGGGCTCGGAGCTGCGCCAGCCGCTGGGCCTGGCCATTGTCGGCGGGCTGGCGGTGAGCCAGGTGCTCACTCTGTTCACCACGCCGGTGATCTACCTGGCGTTCGACTCCCTGGCGCGGCGTTTCAGAGCGTGATCGGTTTGCGACAGGTCATGTTTGAGCGAAGAGAAGTGAAGTGCTTCTTTTTTGAAAAAAAGAAGCAAAAAACTCTTCTGCTCCTGGGCCGTGCTGGTTTCAGCGCCATAGTCCCGGTTAAGCAAAAGTTTTTGCGCCGCTTTTTTCAAAAAGCGGCTGCTTCCTGTTTCAACCCTCCGGCGGCGGCATGAATTTATCGGCGCTTTTCATCCGGCGTCCGGTTGCCACCACGCTGCTGACGCTGGGCATCGCGCTGTCGGGCGTGCTCGCGTTTTTCAAGCTGCCGGTGGCGCCTCTGCCGCAGATCTCATTCCCCACCATCCAGGTTCAGGCGACGATGGCCGGAGCCAGCCCGGACACCATGGCCGCGACCGTCGCCGAGCCGCTGGAACGGCATCTCGGCACCATCGCCGATGTGACGGAGATGACCTCGCAATCGGGCGTCGGCACCACGCGGATCACGCTGCAATTCGGCCTGGACCGCAACATCGACGGTGCGGCGCGCGACGTGGAGGCGGCGATCCAGGCGGCGCGGGCGGATCTGCCGACCACGCTGCGCGCCAATCCCACCTACCAGAAATTCAACCCGGCTGATGCGCCGATCATGGTGCTGGCGCTGACCTCTAAGACGATGACGCCGGGCCAGCTCTACGATGCGGCGGATACCGTTCTGCAGCAGCAATTCTCGCAGATTTCCGGCGTCGGCTCTGTCGAGCTCGGCGGCGCCGCGCTGCCGGCGGTGCGCATCGAGCTGCATCCCGGGCCGCTGAACCAATACGGCATCGGGCTGGAGGACGTGCGCGCCGCTCTGGCCGCGGCGAATGCGAATGCGCCGAAAGGCTATTTCAATGTCGGTCCGCAGCGGTACCAGATCTACACCAACGACCAGGCGACCGTGGCGGCGCAGTACCGCAATCTAGTGATCGCCTACCGCAACGGCCAGGCTGTGCGCTTGTCGGATATCGCGACCGTCGAAAACTCGGTCGAGAACGTACAGAACGCCGGCTATTACAACGGCCAGCGGGCGGTGCTGGTGATCATCCATCCCACGCCAAGCGCCAATGTCATCCAGACCGTGGACCAGCTGAAGGCGATGCTGCCGGGGCTGCGCGCGGCGCTGCCGCCGGCGATCCAGTTCGGCATCGCGCTCGATCGTTCGCAATCGATCCGCGCCGCACTCTCAGATACCGAGCGGACCTTGTTCATCGCGGTGCTGCTGGTGGTGGCGGTGGTGTTCGTGTTCCTGCGCTCGCCCCGGGCAACACTGATCCCCGGCCTGGCGGTGCCGATCTCCATCATCGGCACGTTCGGGCCGATGTATCTGCTCGGCTTCTCGCTGGATAATCTCTCGCTGATGGCGCTGACCATCGCCACCGGCTTCGTGGTGGATGACGCCGTGGTGGTGGTGGAGAACACCATGCGCCATCTCGAGGACGGGATGGAACCGCTGGAGGCCGCATTGCGCGGCGGCGCCGAGGTCAGCTTCACCGTGCTGTCGATGAGCCTGTCGCTGATCGCGGTGTTTTTGCCGATCCTGCTGATGCCAGGGCTGATCGGCCGGCTGTTCCAGGAATTCGCGGAAACGCTGTCGATCACCATCCTGATCTCGCTGCTCGTCTCGCTGACCACCACACCGATGCTCTGCGCCCTGCTGCTGCGCCGCGAGGCCGGGAGCCAAACGCCGCACAGGCTGCTGCAGCGCCTGGAGGACGGATTCGAGTCGTTGCTGCGCTTCTACGAGCGCACGTTGCGCTGGGCGCTCGCCCATGCGCGGCTGGTTGGCATCGGGTTCCTGCTGACGATCGTTCTGAACGTGGCGCTGTTCGTGATCGTGCCCAAGGGCTTTTTTCCCGAGCAGGATAACGGGTTGATCATCGGCACGATCCAGGCGGATCAGGGCATCTCCTTCGACCTGATGAAGCAGAAGGTGCTGCAGCTGCAGACCCTTGTGCAACATGATCCTGCGGTTGCATCGGTCGCGAGCTATACCGGCGGCCGCTCAACCAATAGCGGCTTTTTGTTCATCACGCTGAAACCGCTGGCACAGCGCCATTCCAGCGCCACGGCCGTCGTCGCCAGGCTGCGCCGGCCGCTCGCGCGCATTCCCGGGGCGCAGACCTTTTTGGTGCCGGCGCAGGATCTGCGCGTCGGTGGCCGGCAGAGCAATGCGGAATACCAGTACACGCTGCAGAGCGATGACGCCGGGGCGCTCGCGATCTGGGTGCCGAAGATCGTCGCCGCGCTGAAAACCCAGCACAGCCTCGCCGATGTCAACTCCGACCTGCAGAATGGCGGGCTGGAGACCAATGTGGTGATCAACCGGCCGCAGGCCTCGCGGCTGAACATCACGCCGAGCGAGATCGACAACACGCTGTACGACGCGTTCGGGCAGCGCAACGTCTCCACCATCTATAACGAGCTGAACCAGTACGAGGTGGTGATGGAGCTGGCGCCGGACTACCAGCAGACGCCGGTGGATCTGAGCCGCCTTTACATCAGCACCTCGGGCGGCAGCGCCAGCGGCACATCGCAGACCAACGCGCCGGCGGGAACGGTGGTGATCCCGAGCACCGCGGGCATGGCCACGACGACTATCACTTCCGCCACCACGTCCAGCAGCACCGCCGCGACCGCGGAGGCGGCGGTGGCGCTCGATTCCGCGACCAACCAGGCGGTCAACTCGATCGCCGCCAGCGGCAAGTCCAGCGCCTCCAGCGGCACCGCGGTCAGCACCAATGTCGAGACCATGGTGCCGCTCTCGGTCATCGCCTCCTACCAGCGCGGCACCACGCCGATCTCGGTCAACCATCAGAGCGGGCGGATCGCGGCCACCATCTCGTTCAACCTGCCGGCCGGTGTTGCGCTTGGCACCGCGGCGGCGACGATTCAGCGCACCATGAGCAATCTCGACGTACCGCTGACCATCACCGGCAGCTTCGCGGGCACCGCGGCGGCGTTCCAGTCCTCGCAATCGACCGAGCCACTGCTGATCCTGGCAGCGCTCGCGGCGGTGTATATCGTGCTCGGCATTCTCTACGAAAACACGATCCACCCGCTGACCATCCTCTCCACCATTCCCTCGGCGGGCGTGGGGGCCACGCTGTTCCTGCTGATGCTGAACACGCCGCTCACCATCATTGCCCTGATTGGCGTGATCCTGCTGATCGGCATCGTGAAAAAGAATGCGATTCTGATGATCGATTTTGCGCTGCAGCTGCAGCGCGGCGAGGGGCTGCCCCCGGAAGAGGCGATCTTCCGCGCCGCGCTGCTGCGCTTCCGGCCGATCATGATGACCACCTTCGCCGCCATGCTCGGCGCCACGCCGCTGGCCATCGGCATCGGCCAGGGGGCGTCGCTGCGCCAGCCTTTGGGGCTCACCATCATCGGCGGCCTGCTCGTTAGCCAGGCACTCACGCTCTACACCACGCCGGTGCTGTATCTCTGGCTGGAGCGGCTGGGGGGGAAGTTGCGCGGGCCTAACAAGGCCGCGCCGCGCGCCGGCGGCGGCATCGCGGAGACGCGATGACCCAAGCGACACAGATTTTCAGCCAATCCAGGATTCCGGTTTTGCATCCGTATAAAACATTTCGTCTCGCTCTGCCCGCGCTTTGCCTGTTCGCCCTGTCTGGTTGCATGGTCGGGCCGGATTATCACCGCCCGAAACTGGTGGTTCCGGCCGGCTATAAGGAAGCCGCAGGTTGGCTGCCGGCGCAGCCCGCCGCCGCCATCCCCAAAGGCCCGTGGTGGACCGCGTTCGGCGATCCGCTGCTGGACCGGCTGGAACCGCAGGTGGCGGTGAACAACGCCACGGTCGCCGCCGATTACTATGCCTACAGGCAATCGACCGAGATCGTGCAAGAAGTACGCGGCGGACTGTTTCCCACCGTTGGCGTGACCGGCAGCGCCACGCGCAGCGGGCAGGGTGGCGGCGGCAGCTTCACGCAGACGGGTAGCACGCGTTCGGGCGGCAGCGGCTCCAGCGGCCCGACCACGTCCGGCAGTTTCGAAGGTACGGTGGACTGGACGCCGGACATCTGGGGCAAGGTCCGCCGCCAGGTGCAGAGCGACGTGGCGGCAGCGCAGCTGAGTGCCGCCGATCTCGCCAATGCGACGCTGAGCATGCAGGGGCTGCTGGCGGCCGATTACGTCGACCTGCGCGCCTCAGACGCGCTGATCTCGCTGTACAAGGCGACCGTGACCGCAGACCAGCAGGCGCTGCAGATCACCATCAACCAATACAATGCCGGGACCGTGCCGCCCTCCGACGTGATCACGGCCCGCACGCAGCTGGAAGGCGCACAGGCGCAGCTGATCAATGCCGGCGCGGCGCGGGCGCAGTACGAACATGCGATCGCCGTGCTTGTCGGCCAGGCGCCGGCGGAGCTCAGTATCGCCCCGGCCGACCAGATCCCCACCGTGCCGGTGCCGCCGCCCGGCGTGCCGAGCACGCTGCTGCAGCGCCGCCCGGACATCGCCGCCGCCGAGCGCAGCATGGCCGCGGCGAATGCCCAGGTCGGCGTCGCCGTCGGTGCCTATTATCCGGATCTGAACCTCTCGGCGCTCGGCGGCTATGCCGCCGACCCGATCGGCGGGCTGTTCTCGGTCTCCAACAGCCTGTGGTCGCTGGGGGCCAGCATGTCGGAAACCTTGTTCGAGGGCGGCACCCGCAGCGCCAGCGTCGCCGCCGCGCGCGATTTTTATGACCAGTCCTTGGAGACCTACCGGCAGACGGTGCTGACGGCCTTCCAGGATGTCGAGAACGATCTCTCCAACCTGCGGATACTGGCGCAGCAGGCGCAGGTGGAGGCCGCCGCCGTGGCCGATGCGCAGCGGGCGCTGCAGATCACCCTGAACGAATACCAGGCCGGCACCGTGACCTACACCACGGTGGTGACGGCGCAGCTGACCCTGCTTTCGGACCAGGAGGCGGCGCTGACCGTGCAGCAGGACCGGCTGCTGGCCAGCGTGTCGCTGTTTCAGGACCTCGGCGGCGGTTTCCAGGCCCAGGATTTGCCGACATCCGGCCAGCTCCAGGCCAAGCTGCCGTTCGCCCCGTAACCATAACGTTTATTTATCGGGCTTTATTTGTCGGCGCGGTAAATCTGGCCTACAACAGCGTCACGGCGCTTTTCCGTTCTTGTTTTGGCGTGCTTACTGCTTTCGCGGCCCGGCCTCCTGACAAACGATCGAAAGAGTTTTGGGTCCGCATATTGCGGATTGCTGTTTGAAGGAGATGCGACATGGCATCAGGTACAGTGAAGTGGTTTAATGCGACAAAGGGTTATGGTTTCATCCAGCCCGATGACGGCTCCAAGGATGTGTTCGTGCACATTTCCGCCGTGCAGCGCGCCAATCTCGGCACGCTGAACGAGGGGCAGAAGGTCCGTTACGACACGCAGGCCGGCCATCAGGGCAAGGTTTCTGCGGAGAACCTGCAGGCCGGCTAAAAAGCGGCATGCAAACGAAGGCGGCGCAGCGATGCGCCGCCTTTTTTGTTTTTGGCGCCGGCGGGGAGCGGTAGGAAAGAAGCCGCTTTTTGAAAAAAGCGGGGCAAAAACTTTTTGCTTAACTGGGCCTGCGTCGATGCAGCCAGCACGGCCCAGGAGCAGAAGAGTTTTTTTGTTTCTTTTTGTTCACAAAAAGAAACCTACTGTTTCACTCAGCTCAGCTCAGCTCAGCTCAGCTCAGCTCAGCCGCGCCAGGCGCACGGCGGTATGGCCGCGGCTGGCGCGCAGGCTTGGCATCACCAGCAGGCAGTCGTCATGCGGGGTGCGGATTTCCTCGTCGCCGTCATGCGCGATCAGCGTGTTCGCGGCGCGGATGATCTCCCCGCCGCGATAGTCGTGGTTGAATACGAACCGGTTGGTGCGCGCGGTGATCGCGCAGGTTACTTCGGCGAAAATGGGGGGGAGGCGTTTCACCGGGGCTGGGGGGATCATGCCGGCATGGCAGAGCAGCGCCTGGACCGTGGCGCGGGTCTGCGCGATGCTGCCCGGCTCCCAATGCTGCCCGGCCTCGACCAGAATCCCCGTGGCGGGGCTGATGGCGGCCGTGAAGCGGCCGTAATCGATCAGCCTTTTGCCGCCGGCATGGCCGTGATCGGCGATCACGACCGATGGCGTGGCGATGGTGAGCGCGAGCTCCCGCCCGCGCGACATCGGGCCGCATAGCAGCAGCGGGTCAGAGGGCCAGAGCATCGAATGCATGTCGAGCAGCATGTCGGCGGTGTCGATGATAGGGCGGATTTCCCGGGCGCGGTCCAGTTCCAGGGAACGGCGCACGCCGAACAACTGCAGATCGTCCCAGACCCTGTTCATGTCCTCCTCGATGAAGCGCGAGGCGAGGGGATTTGCCGGATCGAAATGCCTGAAGGCATCGATATTGGCGAAGCCCATGGTCAACCGCCCGCGCCGCGGCGAGATCTTCTTCTGCAGCAGCTCGGCGAGGACGATGGCGCCGGCGAGTTCGTTGCCGTGGATCAGCGAGACCAGCACGACATGTGGGCCGGGCAGGCCGGAATCGCGGGTGGTGAAGCCGCGTATGCCGGTATTGCCTTCCAGGAACGGGGCCAGATCCGGCGCCGCCGTGTACACCGGAAATTCCGGCAGGTCGGAGGGCAGGGCGGGGGCCGGGCGTGCGCTTTCGGCCGGCGGGTTCCTGGTCGACATGAAGCTAGTGTAACCGGGTTGTGATAAGGCGCAATCTCAGATGTGGAGTTGAGCGGTGGCGGACAGATTATCTTTGGCGCATCGGGCCTGGCGAGCGTTGCCGGCGCGGGCGCGGCGCGACGCGCTGCGGGGGGCTGCCGGCCTTGTGGCGCCACGGGCGGATAAAACGCCGCCGGCGCGCTCGCGTGGCGTGGTGGTGGCCGGGGAACTGCACGAGAGCAGCGGCGTGGCGGAAGCGGCGCGCCTGCTATTGGCCGGCTGTGAGCGGCTTGGCCTGGCGCGTGGCGGGCTGGGCTTGCGCGTCGGCGGCCAGCCGCAGGGCGAATTGCCGCCGCAGGCGGCCTTGCTGCTGGCGGTGAACGCCCCCTCGATCCCGTTGATGCTGGCGCGTGCGGGTAAAAATTTTCTGCGTGGCCGGCGGGTGATCGGCGACTGGGCGTGGGAGCTGCCGGAGGTGCCGAAATCCTGGGAGGTCGGGGGCCGTTATGTGCATGAGGCCTGGGCCTGCTCGCCCTTCACCGCCGCGGCGCTGGAGCGGCTGATGCCGGGCCGGGTGCGCATGGTGCCGTACCCGCTGGCACTGGTGGGCGTGCCGCAGCCGGCTGCCGACCGCGCCGCATTCGGCCTGCCGGCGCAGGCAGTGGTCACGGTGATGGTGTTCAGCCTCGGCTCCAGCTTTACCCGCAAGAACCCGCTGGCGGCGATGCGTGCCTTTGCCCGCGCCTTCGGCGACCGTGACGACCACATCCTGGTGATCAAATTTTCCGGCGCGGCGGCGTTCCCGCGCGAGGCCGCGGAGATCGAGGCGGCGGCGGCGGCGAACATGCGCGTTTTCTCGGGCAGCTGGCCGGCCGGGCGGGTGGAGGCGCTGCTCGCCTGTGCGGATATCGTGCTCAGCCTGCACCGCTCCGAGGGGTTTGGCCTGGTCCCCGCCCAGGCGATGCTGCGCGGCATCCCGGTGGTCGCCACCGGCTGGTCCGGCAATATGGCGTTCATGGACGAAACCAGCGCCGAGCTGGTGGGCTACGAGCTGGTGCCGGTGGACGATGCCACGGGGGTGTATGAGCGGATGCCAGGCGTGCGCTGGGCGGAGCCGGATATCGGCCACGCCGCCGAGCTGTTGCGCCGCTTAGGCGACGATGCGGCCTGGCGCGCGGCGTTGGGCGCGCGGGGGCAGGCGCATGCCACGCGGGCGCTGAATGGCGCGGAATTGCGCAGCGGTCTTGCCGCGAACGGGATTGACGGGGCGTAAGCCACGCCGCAAAGCCGCCGCCATGATCAGCACGCGAATTCTATGCACCGACCTTGCCGGTCTGCGCGCCCAGGCGCTCGGACTGGCCGAGGCGGCGGGGCTGCAGCCGGATCTGCAAAGTCTGAATTTTCGTCCGCCCTGGGACAAGATCTCGCCCGGGCTATGGCCGAGCGCGCGCTGGGCGGTGGATGGCGCGGCCTTCGCCGAGCCGGTGCCGCAAGTGGTGATGGGGGCGGGCGGGGCCGGCGCCCGCGTCGCCGCGGCGCTGCGCCGGCCGGGGGTGAAGACGGTGGCGATCCAGCATCCGCGCATGGCGCTGCACAAATTCGACCTGGTGATGGCGGCGCGGCATGACCGCATCACCGGCGACAACGTGGTGGTGACGCGCACCGCTCTGCATCGCGTCACCCCGGCGCGTCTGGCCGCCGAGGCCGCCGCCTGGGCGGCGTTTTTTGCGCCTTTCGCACGGCCGTTGGTGGCGGTGCTGCTGGGCGGCAGCAATGGCCGTTACCGTTTCGAGGTGGCGCAGGCGCGCGAGCTGGCGGAAAATTTTGTGGCGATGATGCAGCGCGACCGCGTGGGGCTCGTGATCACGCCCTCGCGCCGGACCGATCCGCAGGTGGTGAAAATTTTGCAGGACGCGCTGGCGCCGCGCGGGGCCTGGATCTGGGACGGCACCGGCGAGAATCCGTATTTCGGCATGCTCGCCTGCGCCGATGCCATCATCGCCACGGCGGATTCGGTCTCCATGGTGTCCGAGGCGGTGGCGACATCGGCACCGGTGCTGCTGGTGCGCCTGCCGGGCAAATCCGTGCGCATCGGCGCCTTCATGGATGGGCTGGTGGCCGATGGCAGGGTGCGGGATTTTGCCGGACGCCTGCAGCTGTGGGATACCGGGTCATTGGATGACACCGCAATGGCGGCCGCTGAGCTGCGCCGTCGCTTGGGATTGGATTGATGCTGGATATTGAAACGTTCGACAACCTGCGCGGCGGCAACGTCGCTTATAAGGCCCTGGCGCACCCGCTGGCGGCGGAACGGCTGAGCGCCCTGGCGGCGCAAGCCGGAACGGTGGCGATCTTTGACCCTGACGGCATCGCCGGGCCGCTGCTCGCCCTCTGCCCGGATTTCGACGTCGAGGGTGTTTACGTGCAGGACACTGTGGCTCTGGGCAAGGTGCGGGGCGGGCATATCGCCCGGCCGCTGACCGAGCTTGCCCATGCCAATGTGCAGAGCGTGCTGATCGCCGCCTTCGATGCCGGACGCATGGCGCCAAGGCTCGCCGCGTTCGCGCCGAAAGGGGTGGAAATCCTCACCCTGGACGGGGCGCGGCTGCCGGAGGCGATGCTCACCAACAAGACGCGTTATCTCGAGTCGGTGAACTTCGCCACGAACTTCGTGTTCTTCCGCGATGACGGGCAGTTCGGCACTCGGCTGACCACGGCCAATTACTGGTCCGGCTACGGCGCGAAAGCCGTGCGGTTCTTCCACCGCCTCTATGACAACACCGGTGCGGTACTGGCGGAGTGGGAGGACGAGGCGCCCAAAGGGCCGGGCGGCTATGTGCTGGATAGTGGCGTGATCCGCCGCCGGTTCGGCCTCGGCCCGTTCAGCGGCCAGGTCTTCATCCATGCCATGGGTGTCGCCGGGCACGATGTGGTGAAATACGCGCTGGACACCTACGCCACCGATGACGGTGCCTCGCTCTCCTGCACGCATGACGCCAATGCCTGGCCGTCCGAGCGCTTCGCCGGGCTGCCGGCGCCGCGCGCGGATGAGCGGGTGATCCTCTGGGTGCAGAACAGCCACGCCGTGCCGATCCCGGCCGGGGCCATGGCGCTGGACCGCATGGGCGCGGAAGCGCCGGTGGCGATCGACGTGGAGATCCCGCCTTTCGCCAGCTACCCGCTCGATGTCGCGGATTATTTCCCGGACCTGCACTGGCCGGCGCAGCTGGAACTGCGCGCCGGGCGCCATGTGGTGCGGCCGCGCTACGAGGTGGTGCGCGGCGGGCGCACGCGCATCGCGCATATCAATGTCGAGCGTGGCGACCTGAAGGACGATCCCGGCATCAAGGCGATGCATGAATCGATGGGCCGCGGCTTCCTGCTGCCGTTCCCGGTGCTGCCGCGCTCGCGCTTCAAGACCATCGTGCAGCCGACGCCGATGGCGATTACCGAGCAGAACCTGCCGCTGCGGCTGGATGTGTTCGCGGCCGACGGTACGCCGCTGCTGCAACGCTTCCTGGGCAAGCTGCCGCGCCGGCACGATCTGGCGTTGGATCTGGACGAGGTGCTCGGCGCGGATATGCTGCAAGATGGCGGCCATGCCGAGCTGGTCTACGATTTCCGCGAGGGCGGCGAGGCGAATGGCTGGCTGCACGCGCTGTTCCGCTTCGAGGACCGGCACAGCAGCCACGCCGCCGAGAGCAGCTTCGGCGCGCATATCTTCAACACCATCATGACCTACAAGAACGAGCCGCAGAGCTATAGCGGCAAGCCGCCGGGCCTCTCCACACGGCTGTTCCTGAAATTGGGTTTTGGCGGGCGCGAGAGCTTCTGCGTGCTGATCTATCCGGCCTCCGGGCCGTGGCTGCCGCAATCGGATACGACGCTGGAGCTGTATGACGGCAACGGCGCGCTGATCGACGCGGCGAAATTGTCGATCGCCTGCTCTGGGTCGGCGATTGTCTATCCGTCACGCCATTTCACCGCTGAAAAACTGCAGGCGGCAGGCGAGACCGGCTATGTGCTGATCCGCGACACCACCTGCCGGCTGTTCGGCTTCCACGGCGTCGATGACGGCGCCGGCGGATTCTCCTTCGACCATATGTTCGGGTTTTAGGAAGCAATAAAGAGGAAGGCTTCTTTTTTGAAAAAAGAAGCAAAAAACTTCCATAAACTGGGCCGTGGTGGCTTCAGTGCCACGGGCCCAGGCGAGCGAAAAATTTTTTGAGCCGCTTTTTTTCTAAAAAAGCGGCTGCTTCCTTTCAGCCCTCGGCGGTGGCCGGGCAGGGAGGTGCGTCCTGCTTCGCGGCCTCCTGGCGCTCCACCAGGGGCAGCCATTGCCCGCCGCGGAGGATCTCGCTCGGGCGGAATTTCGCCTTGTAGGCCATTTTGCGGCTCTCCTCGACCCAATAACCGAGATACACATGCGGCAGGCCGAGGGCGACGGCATGGGCGATCAGCCAGAGGACCGCATAGGTGCCGAGTGAGCGCTGGTCCATGTCGGTCGAGAAGAAGCTGTACACGGCCGACAGCCCGTCGCCGAGTCGGTCGGTGAGGCAGGCGCCAACCAGCGTGCCGTCGGGCAGGCGGAATTCCACCACCGAGGTCTCGATCGGCGTGTCCTCGATCATCGCCCGGTAGTCGTAAAAACTCATCGTCGCCATGTCGCCGTCGCCATGGCGCAGGCGCTGGTAGCGCTGGAACAGCTGGAACTGCTCGGCGGTGGCGCGCGGCGGCAGTTCCTGCACCAGCAGGTCCTGGTTGGCTTTGGCGATGCGCTTCTGCGTGCGGCTGGGGCAAAAATCCCGGGCAAGGATGCGGATCGGCACGCAGGCTGTGCAGGCGGGGCAAACCGGGGCGTAGGCGATGTTGTGGCTGCGCCGGAACCCGCCGCGGGAGAGGCGGTCGTGCAGGCTCTCCGCCGAGACGCCCACCAGCTCGGTCACCACTTTGCGCTCAGTACGCCCTTGCACGTAGGGGCAGGGCAAAGGCGCGGTGGTGTAGAAGAAATGCGGACGTCTGGCTGGCTTAAAGCTCATTGTCTGTATGTTTGGCCGATCAACATGTGCCGTCAATAATAATTGTTTTGCCGCGACCGCACGACGACCAGCCCTGTCAGCAGGTCATGGGCGGCGCGGTGGCGCGGGGTGATCAACGCCAGCAGGAACGGGACGCAGGCGAGGCCGAAGCTGATCCAGAGCAGCAGGGTCCAGACCAAGGCCTGCGGCATCGAGGGCGGGGAGAGATCGGCGTCCTGGCGGACAGAAAGGCCGAACAGGCGCTGGCCGGGCGTTGCCCCCGCAGAGCCGATGAACAGCGTGAAATAGACCAGCGGCAGCCAGGGCAGGACATGGAAGGCGAGCCAGCCGAGGCCGAGGGTGAGCACGCCGAACACGGCGATGCCCAGTGCCGCCACCCAGCCGGCGATGCCGATCAGCAGGCAATCGGCGATCAAGGCGAACACGCGGCGGGAGATCACCCCGCGTGTCAGCAGCCAGTCACGATCGGAGGGAAACAGTGTTTGGCTCATCGCCTAGTATTGCGCTGTCCCGCCGGGCGAAGGCAAGGGCGATGATGAGGCTGAAGAGCAGGGTTTCGGGGATGGCGTAAAGGAACCAGCGATGCGCCGCGGTGAGCAGGAGCAAAGGCGCTGCATAGACCACGCAGCCCAGCAGGATTTGCCAGAGCCTGATGGCCGGCGCCAGGCACAGCGCCATGGCGGCGATCAGCGGAATACTGTCATAGGCATAGGCGTGCGGCACGGCGAGAAAACTGCCCACCAGCAGGGCGGCGACGGCAAGTTTATAGGGCGCGCGGCGCGCGGCCATGAACACGAGAATGGCGATGGGGAGACCGCAAACCGTCTGCACCGCCCAGGCGAGGCCGGGCGATACGCCGAGCGTGACCAGATTGGCTGCCGGGGTGATGATGATGTTGAGGTTGAGCCCGGTGCTTGCAAAATATTGCGCCTGATAGGTTGGCAGGGTGTGAAACCACAGCCGCCAAAGAGCGGGCGGGAAGGCAATGCATGAGGCGGCGATCAGGCTGAGCGCCGTCACCCCGGCGGCCAGCATCGCCGTCCAGTCCCGCCGGGCGAGCAGGAACACGGGCAGCAGCACGCCGAGCTGCGGTTTCAGCGTCAGCAGCCCGAAGGCGATGCCAGCCAGGACCGGGCGCCGCGGCAAGGCAGCGAGGCCGAGGAACAGCAGGCCCGAGGTGAAATAGGCGGTCTCGCCGGTCACCAGGTTGAGCAGCGAGGCGGGACAGGCCAGCAGCGCCAGCAGCACCAGCCGGCGGCGAAACAAGGCCAGACTGGCAGACACGAAAACGACCAGGCCGGCGAGGCTCCAGAGCAGCTGCGCCGTGGCAAAGCTGCAAAACCGCAGCCACCAGGTCACCAACAGCAGCGTCGGCGGGTACAGATAGGGGTAGAAGCTGTGAAACCCGGGATAAAGCGATTGCTGGAATGCCTGCAGCCGCGCGGCGTTGTAAATGTCCCCGACCGGATGCGCGGCGGCAAAACGGGGGAACGACCAGAAGGCCAGAAAATCGCTGTTCAAGGAGGGGCGGGCGAGTGCGATGGTCAACAGCACCGCCGCCATGAACGCGCCACAGCCGCTGATCACGGCGGCGATAACAAGCGGCTTGGCTCTGGTTGTGGCGCCGGACAGCATCATCTAAGCCATAACCAAGCATAGAGAGGCGGTCGAGGGCCGCGTACGGATAAGGGGAATTCCATGGCGCGCGCCAATACCGTCACCTACCTGCTCGGCACACGTTTCTACAAAATGGCCTATGTCGAATTCGGCAACCCGGCCGCGCCGGCGGTGCTCTGTGTGCATGGGCTGACCCGCACCGGACGCGATTTCGACCCGCTGGCGGAGGCGCTCTCCGACAGGTTCCACGTCATCTGCCCGGACCTGCCCGGGCGTGGTGCTTCGGACTGGCTGGGCGAGGCGATGGCCTATCAGCCGCCGAGCTATGTGGTGGCGCTGGCGCATCTGCTGGCCGCGGTGAACAAGCCGGTTGCCTGGGTCGGCACCTCGCTCGGCGGCATTTGCGGCATGATGCTGGCGGCGGCGAAAAACACGCCGGTGATGAAACTGGTGCTCAACGATGTCGGCCCGCATATTCCCGCCGCCGCGCTGAAGCGTATCCGCGACTACATGACCAGCGCGCCGGAACGCTTCACCGACATGAAGGCGTTGGAGGCGCATCTGCGCGAGATCCATGCGCCCTTTGGCAAGCTCGACGATGCCGGCTGGGCGCTGCTGGCGCGCTATTCGGGCCGCCGCGTGCCGGATGCGACCAATGCAGACGCCGTCTCCATGCATTACGACCCCAAAATCATCGAGCCGCTGCGCGCCACCGTGCCGCTGGACGCCGATCTGTGGCCGCTCTGGGAGGAGATCAAGGCGCCGGTGCTGGCGATCCGCGGCGCCGAGAGCGACCTGCTGCTGCCCGATACGTTCGAGCGCATGCAGGAGGAAGGCGCGAAGGGGTATGTGGTGCTAGGCGCCGGGCACGCCCCGGCACTGATGGACGCGGCCTCGATCGCGACGATCCGCGAATTTTTGCTCCAGAGCTGATCCAAGCATAGAGGAAGGCTTCTTTTTGTGAACAAAAAGAAGCAAAAAAAACTTTGCTAAACTGGGCCTTGCTGGTTGCAATGCCACAGTCTCAAAGGAGCAAAAAACCGCTTTTTTTTAAAAAGCGGCTGCTTTCCTGTTTCGATCGAAGCCTATCAAGCTCTAGGTTCAGCCAATGATCGGGGAGTTGTTTCAGCGGCGGCATATTCCGTTGATAAAACATGCGCTGATCGCAGCCGGGCGCTCCACCTCCTCGCAGCGGGTCTCCCTGGTGGCGGCCGGTTGCGCCTTTTACGCGACGCTGGCGTTGTTTCCGAGCATCACCATGCTGATCTCCCTCTACGGCCTGGTGTACAATCCCAACACAGTGCAGCCGCAACTGCATCATCTGCGGAGTTTCATGCCGCCGGCGGCATATTCACTGATTTCCGACCGCATCCAGGCTGTGGTGTCGCAACCCGCGCGGGGGCTCGGCATCAGTTTCCTGATTAGCCTGGGGCTCTCGCTCTGGTCATCCTCCACCGGCACAAAATCCGTGCTGAATGCGTTGACGCTCGCCTATAACGAGGTCGAGACGCGCGGCATGATCAGGTTCCAACTGGTATCGCTGGGGATGACACTGATCGCCGTGATCGGCGCGGCGCTGGCGATTGGCATACTGGTACTCATCCCCATCGTCATCGCCTTGGTTGGCCTGTCCGGCTACGCGCAGATCCTGGTCGCGCTGCTCAGCTTCGTGGCGATGGTTGCGTTCGTGGTCGTCGCACTCAGCCTGCTGTACCGTTACGGCCCGGCCGGCACCGGCCGTATCTTTTACGCCCCCGGCGCTGGTCTTGCCACCTTTGTCTGGCTGCTCGGCTCCTGGGCGTTCGGCCTCTATGTCGGCCGTTTTGCCGCCTACAGCGCCACTTACGGCCCGCTCTCGACACTGATCGGCCTGATGATGTGGTTCTACCTGACCGCCTATGTGGTGCTATTCGGCGCCGAGGTGAACGCAGCACTCGATGCGGAATGGGCGCGTGGGGAGGAGGGGAAGGCTTCTTTTTGTGAACAAAAAGAAGCAAAAAAACTTTACTAAATTGGGCCGTGCCTGTTTCAGCGCTACAGTCCCAGAGGAGCAAAAGTTGCGCCGCTTTTTTTTAAAAGCGGCCGCTTTCCTTATCCTTCCTGGGTCTTCAGGAAAGCGGCGAAGGCCCGCAAGGTGGCGGGGGAAATATGATGCTCGATGCCCTCGGCATCCTGCTCGGCGGCTTCGCGCGGCACGCCGATCGCGGTTAGCACCGCGACGACCAGCCGGTGCCGGGTGCGGACCTTGTGCGCCATGGCCTCGCCGGCGGGCGTGAGAAACACCCCGCGATAGGGGAGGGATGTAGCTAACCCCTCACGCTTCAGCCGGCCGATGGTCTTGATTGCGGTGGCATGGCTGACGCCAAGCCGGCGGGCGATATCGGTCGGTCGCGCCTCGCCCTCGGCGGCGAGCAGATCGGCGATCAGTTCCGCGTAATCTTCCAGCAGCGCCTGGCTCTGTGCCGCGCGTGTCTTGCCGAACCGTTTGGCCTGGGTCGGCTCGGCCGGCATTGATACGGTTTTGGCGGAAGGCGGAAGCGGCACGCAAAAAACTCCGGAAAATATGAGTTTCTGACCGAAAATTGTTGCCGGCGCAAGCGCACAGGAAGTGTAGCCGAGGCGACATGTGGCAGCATAATGAATATCAGAATTCAATTCCCGACGTCATTTTTCTTCAATGATTTGCGCCGCCCTCCTGCGGGAGGGGCGCGGTAGGGGATGGCCCTTTGGCGGGGCCGGTATCGTGTACCGGTTGCGTGATGGAACTGCGGCGTGGTGAGGGGGGCTCGTCGGCGCTGGCGCGGATCGATTGTTTCACATTCTGTTGAGCAGCGAAGCGAAATTGTTCATGTGCAGGCGCTGTCGACGCGCCGGCCAACGCTGCCGACAACGCGGACTGGTCGTATAGTTCTGTCCACATCCAGGTGAAGATAATATATAGGCTATCACTGCATCGGTTGAATCCGCCTGTGCCGCGTGCTGGCCGATGGTCTTGTCTGCAACTGTCTTGGCGAGGGTGGGGTTGACGTTCTTTGTTATCAGGACAGCATCGCTGCGGTTTCCGCTCTCCTTGCGCGGCCCGGACTGCATGCGGCTGGCGCTGTTCAGATCTACATTCGCGCTGTTGGCTAGCCTTGTTTAGCAAGCCTGTTCTGCATCGTCGTCGGGCCTTTCACCCGTTGCCGCGATGCACAATTTCGATGTACGTAGCCGGCCGGTACCATGCGCCACGCAGGTGCCGAAACTTGGGCTTTTAGGATCAGTAACTCACTCATCGTCGAAACGACGACAAAAAAACAAAGGATAACCGCCGTGGCCAATGAAAAATCCCAGAATGTGCAGGATGTGTTTCTCAACCATGTCCGCAAGAGCAAAACGCCGGTGACGGTGTTTCTTGTGAACGGTGTGAAACTGCAGGGCGTCATTACCTGGTTCGACAATTTCTCCGTTTTGCTGCGCCGTGATGGGCATACGCAGCTCGTCTACAAGCATGCGATCAGCACCGTGATGCCGGGCGCGCCGATCATGCTGTTCGACGCCACCAAGGCGGAAACCTCGGCTCAGCCGACGGAGAGCAGCAGCAGCACGCTGAAGCTGAATCGGGCCGAGCCCGATTATGTGCCGGATATCGACGGCTGAAAGAGACAGCGCCGCCGCCCAACCGGGCGGCCATCCTGCTCCCATGGGACAAGTCCGTGGCCCGGACCGGAACCGCGTCGCGCTCGAGCGAGGCGCGGCTGGCCGAGGCTGTCGGTCTGGCCGCCTCCATCGGCCTGGTGGTGGTGCATGAGGCCGTTTTCGTCACCCGCATCATCACCCCCGCGACCTTGTTCGGCAAAGGCCAGGTCGAGATGGCGGGGGCCGCATTGCGTGCCGCCGATGTCAGCGTGGTGGTGGTGGATGCCGCACTCACCCCGGTGCAGCAGCGTAATCTGGAAACCGCCTGGGGGGCCAAGGTCATCGATCGCACTGGGTTGATCCTGGACATTTTCGGGGCCCGGGCGCGGACCCGCGAGGGCACGCTGCAGGTCGAGCTTGCGCATCTGGAATATCAGCGCTCGCGGCTGGTGCGTTCCTGGACCCATCTTGAGCGTCAGCGCGGCGGCTTCGGCTTCCTCGGCGGCCCGGGCGAGACGCAGATCGAGGCGGACCGCCGCCTGATCGGCGACCGTATCACCCGGCTGCGGCTGGAACTGGAGGATGTGCGCCGCACCCGTGGCTTGCATCGCGGCGCGCGCAAGCGTGTGCCTTATCCGGTGGTGGCGCTGGTCGGCTACACCAATGCCGGCAAGTCCACGCTGTTCAACGCGCTGACGGGTGCGACCGTGACCGCCGAGGACCAGCTTTTCGCCACGCTCGACCCGACCATGCGCGGGTTGGCTATGCCCTCCGGGCGGAATATTATCCTCTCCGACACGGTGGGGTTCATCTCCGATCTGCCGACCGAACTGGTCGCGGCATTTCGGGCCACGCTGGAAGAAGTCGCCGAGGCGGATATTCTGCTGCATGTGCGCGATGTCGCGCATCCTGACACCGAGGCGCAGGCCGCGGACGTGCGCGGCGTGTTGAACCGCATGGCCAAAGAGGGCACGCTGGACGAAGCGTGGCAGCACCGCACGCTGGACGTATTGAATAAGGCGGACCTTCTCGGCGGTGTTGCCGGCGTCGTGCAGGGCGAGGCGGTCGCCGTGTCGGCGTTGACTGGCGAGGGGCTGGACCGGCTGCTGGGGGCGATCGACGCGCGGCTGGCCGAGCGCATGGAGGTGCTAGCGGTGGACATCCCCGTCACCGACGGCGCCAAGCTCGCCTGGGCCTACCGCCACGGCGAGGTGTTGCAGCGCGAGGACAGTGAGACGCATGTGCGGCTGGCATTGCGGCTGAGTGCGGCTGATAAAGCGAGGTTCGAGCAATTATGACGGATCAGGAAGTCACCGCGGTCATCGCCTTGCTGCGCGAGGTGGCGCAGACCGAGATCATGCCGCGTTTTCGCCGTCTTGGCGCCGATGACGTGCGCAGCAAAACCGGCCCGCTGGACCCGGTGACGGTGGCGGACGAGGCGGCGGAACGGGCGCTGCATGCGGGATTCCAAAAGCTGTTCCCCGGTGACGACGTGCTGGGCGAGGAGGCGGCCTCCGCCAATCCGGCGCTGCTGCAGCGCCTGCAGGCGCCGGGGCGGGTCTGGATCATCGACCCGATCGACGGCACCGCGAATTACGCGGCCGGGTTGCCGCTATTCGGCGTGATGGCGGCGCTGGTCGAGGAGGACCGTATTCTCGCCGGCTTCATCTACGATCCGCTGGGGGATGACACGGCCGTGGCGATCGCCGGCGGTGGCGCCTGGATGGTGGCGCAGAACGGCGAGCGCCGCCGTCTGCATGTCGCCGCCCCGGTGCCGGTTGAGGAAATGGTCGGCTCGCTCTCCTGGCGTTACCTTGCCGAGCCGCTGCGCAGCCATGTGCTGAGCCGGCTGGACCGTCTGGCGGCGGTGACGGACTTCCGCTGCGCGGCGCACCAGTACCGGATGCTCGCCGCCGGGCACTGCCATGTGCAGATGTTCCGCAAACTGCTGCCCTGGGACCATGCCGCCGGATTTCTGCTGCACCAGGAGGCGGGGGGCTATGGCCGCCAGTTCGACGGCTCGCTTTATACGCCCAGCCGGAGCGATGGCGGGCTGCTGATGACGCCCGACGCGGCGAGCTGGGAAGCGCTGGCCGAGGCGATTTTACGTTAGAGCGTGATAGGTTTAAGTGGAGACGGATAAGCAGCCGCTTTTTTGAAAAAAAAGCGGCGCAAAAAATTTTTGCTCGTTTGAGACTGCGGCGTTGAAACCAGCACGGCCCGGGAGCAGAAGAGTTTTTTGCTTCTTTTTTTCAAAAAAGAAGCGCTTCTCTTCGCTTCGACAAGATTTGTCCTAAACCGATCACCCTCTAGCGCCATTTGCAGCGCGCCCCGTGTGACTTCAATAATAAGTGAAGTTCAGGGCGGGGGAGCGGTGCGGAGAAAATTTTTGCGCGATCATGCGAGCTGGATGCTGCTGTCGCTGCCGGTGGTGGCGTTCCCGCTCGCGGCGTTTTCGAATCTCGCGCTGCGCCATTTTTATGTTCTGGGTGCGTTCTGGGGCGATTCGGGAACGCTTGCTTATCTGCTGTCAGGGCGATTCATTAAACTGCTGCGATCATTTGTGTGGCTCGGCTTCGGTTGTCCTGGAAATGCTCGATTGCCCTTGTGGGTGACCGTGAAACCGAGCGCATGACTTTGAGAGCGAAGCTGGTGAGCGAGAAGACATTACGGGGTGCGTTGTCGAGCCGGTTGGTGTAGCCATCTTCTCCGAGCATGACGTCTTTGTTTCGATGCATGATCTCGATACCCCAATGCTTGCGGTTGAGGTTGAGAAGGTATTCAGCCGATGCTTCGTCTTTGGTCAGGCTGGTGATGAGATAGGCAATTTCCTGTTGCTCCTGCCACACGCCCTTCACCCTGCGTTGGCGTGAGCGGGTCACACGGCATATCTGGCTGACGGTTGGCCATTCCTGCGTGATGTCTGCGGCTTGGGCCGGCAACACTTCGATCTTGCGCCGTTCGATACGTCCATGCGCCTTGGTGGCGCCGCTATCGAAAGTTGCGAGGGGGAAAAACCGGCTCCGCGAAGGCCGTTTCAATATTTTTTCGCAATGCCTTTTGGTTGTTTTTGACGGGAAGAAGGTAGTCTCCGCCAGCGTCCACCACGGTCTGTGCAATGGCCATCTGGCAGAAGATCGCATCACCGGTGACAATCCGGTCGCGCAAATCAAGCCGGGCGAGTAACTTCAGTGCATCAGGAATTTCCAGCCCCTTGCCGCGTGACGCCTCATGCGAAAGGATCGTCTGCAGACCTCCACAAAAAGCTGACAGCACGTGCTCGGCGCGGCCATCTCCATCCTTGCTTGCCCGCAGTGTCTTGCCGTCTATGGCAATATGACGGTCATCACTGTTATCCGCCAGCACGACCGCGCCCAGGATATCGGCAACGGCCTGGGCATCGAGGATGCGCAGCGTTTCGGTCAGCGTCGCGTGACAGGGGGTATGGCCACGCATAAAACCCAATTGCCGTTTTTGCACGTGCGTCAGACTTCGCCCCAGAAGAAACGCTGCCTTCATGCCCCGCCGCCCACAAAGCATGGAAACCAAAATCAGACCGAGGATCGACCAAAGCCTGTAATCCCGTCCTTGCCGACCACGCGGATCGGGGATCCGTTCCAAAACCTTCTTCAACTCCATCGCCCAAACCTCAAAATCAGAGGTACTACCAAATCATATAAAATCGCGTCGGATCAATAGGATATGGACTTCAACAAATTGCCCTGATCTGCTGTGGCATGACGACCTCCGGCTGAGCCCCCCGCTGATCGACGGTGGATGGAGCTTTTTTGCCACCCATATCACCCTGTTATTCGTGCCTCTGACCTTTTTAAGCTGTTGGCTTCCTCTGGGCATGGTGCCGATTTTTGCCATGGTGTTTGCGGCCGGCTACGCTCGCGGCTGCCCGCAATCCGCATTCTAAGATTCTTTTGGTCGGCTTCGGGTTGCTGTTTTTCGTCGCCCTGATCCGCCGCCGGATATGGCTGGCGGCGATCTGGTTTGTATTATGTCTCGCCACGAGAGAGGATGCCGGGTTTCATCTGTTTGCCCTGTTGGGCTTGACGATGCTTTATAATTTCAAGCTGCGCGGCGCGTTATACCCGCACAAGAGGCTGGCGATATTTTCTGGTTTTTCCTTGGTTTATTCGATTTTCGCTGTCGCTCTGCAGCACGCTCTGCTTGCCCACGCAAACGCCTTCGCAGCGGTATATTGGGGGAGTTCGCCACTGCAGAAGATTTTCTCCCAGGAAACGCTACGGCGGTTGCAATTCTGCCTGGTGTACCGGTCTTATCTTTGGCTGCCCGCCTATATATGCCTCTTCTGGGCCGTGCGCAGCCGATGCGCTTTTCTGCTCTTTGGCTTTCTGGCCTTCATTCCTTGGATCGCCTTGCAGCTTTTTGCAGCCAGGATCCTGGCTGGCACGTTGTCAAATTATTATAGTTTCCCACTGATATTCGCTTTGCTTTGGCCGCTGATCGCCATTTCCTTCTATGAAAATGCGGCCGTTAGCATGCAGTATCCGCTGCGGCGGAATAGCTTGACTTGGTTCGCTGCTATGCTGCTGGCGTTGTTCGTGGGTGTGACCATGCAGCAGAACCCGGGAGGTATCGATTTTCCCGGCAGTTTTGTCCGGCCGCCGTCGGCCGGCGTGGAGGCCGCGACGGATCGGGCGATCGCAATCCTCGCGGCCCATCCTGCGGCGTTTGGACATGCCGTATTTGACGCCGGCGTGATTTCATTGGCGCCGAACCATTATCGGCAATCAGAGTTGGCCGATTCGTCCCAATCCCGGCCAGTCGACATGATCGCCTATTTCCATGACGGTTATCAGAGAGACGTGGTCGCGGCTGTCGCGCGGCAGTGGAAACTTGATGATGTCTACCGGATACCGAACACGCAGATCTAGGTCAGGACAAACCAACCGGATCGCCTGTTGCCATTCTTCAAGGCCAGGATTGTCGCCGTGGTTCCGGGTAATGCGGGAAAGGCGTGAGCCGGCCGGATCATTTTACGATGCCGTTTGCAGCCGGAACGCATAACGCGGGAATTAAAGCGTGGCAGGTTGAGGACGAGGCGTGTTGAAGCGAAGAGCAGCACTTCCTTTTTGAAAAAAAGAAGCGAAAAAACTTTTTTTAAACTGTGCCGTGCTGGTGTCACTGCCGGAGGCTCAGGAGTAGAAAAAGTTTTTTGCGCCGCTTTTTTTAAAAAAAACGGCTGCTCACTTTTTGGACCTCATCTGCAAATGCGCAGCTGCACGAATCACCCCGGTGGTTGTTGTTCGATAACTTCCACTTTTCCGGTCTGCACATCGAAATGCAAGCCCGCCAGAGTCAGCTCCCCGGCCGCCACGCGTGAGTGGATCCATGGGAAGGTGAGCAGGTTGCTCAGCGAGACGCGGATCGATTCGTGCTCGCAGCGGCCGCACAGCGTGTCGAAATCCGCGCCGTCCGCATCCGGCGCGTCGCATACCCTTTTGCGGGCTTCCTGGGCGATGGCCATCCAGGAGGCGATGAAGTCGTTAGCACTGCCGGCGGGGCCCTGCATCAGGGCGCGGATGCCGCCGCAGCGGCTATGGCCAAGCACAACGATGTTGCGCACGTTCAACGAGGTGACCGCGAATTCCAGTGCCGCCGAGGTGCCGTGATTCGCCGCGTCCGGCGCGTAGGGCGGCACCAGGTTGCTGACATTGCGCGCGACGAAAATTTCCCCGGGCGCGCAGTCGAAGATCACCTCCGGTGCCACGCGGGAATCGGCGCAGGCGATCACCATGGCGGAGGGCGACTGCCCGTCCCGCGCCAGGATGGAAAAGCGTTTCTTGTGACGCCGCCAATAGCCTTTGCGGAACCGGGCGTAGCCCTCGAGCAGTGACTTCATAGTCCGGACCTCTTTGCGTCGTTCCACAAGCGGTCCATTTCTTCGAGGCTGGAATCGCGTGGGGTTTTGCCCTCTGCGGCCAGAGACGCCTCGATATGGCCGAAGCGGCGGATGAATTTGGCATTGGCGCCGGCCAGGCAGGTTTCCGCGTCCTGGCCAAGTTTGCGCGCAAGATTGGCGAGTACGAACAGCATGTCGCCCAGCTCATCCTGCACGCGCGCGGCATCGGCGCCCGGCAATTCGGCGCGCAGTTCTGTGGTTTCCTCCTCGAGCTTGTCGAGCACCGCGTTGGCATCAGGCCAGTCGAATTTCACCCGTGCGGCGCGGGCGGTGAGTTTTTGCGCGCGGCGCAAAGCGGGCAGGGAGGCGGCCACGCCGTCCAGCACGCCGGTCTCGGCGCGGCCATGGCGCTCGGCGGCTTTCTGCGCTTCCCAGGCGGCGGTCTGCGCGCCGGCATCGCGCGCTGCTGCGTCGCCGAACACATGCGGGTGCCGGCGCACCATCTTGTCGGTGATGGTCTGCGCGACGTCGTTGAAGGTGAACCAGCCGCGCTCCTCGGCCAGCCGCGCGTGATACACCACTTGGAATAGCAGGTCGCCCAGCTCGTCCTTCAGCTGCGCGGGATCGTTGGCGGCGATGGCGGCTTGGACCTCGTAGGCTTCCTCGATCGTGTAGGGGGCGATGGAGGCAAAATCCTGCTCGCGGTCCCAGGGGCAGCCGGAGACCGGGTCACGCAGCGCCGCCATGACGCCGATAAGGGCGGAAATCGGAGATTCGGTGCTCATGCCCCGGCTTGTAGGGGGGGACGCCGGAAATGACCAGTTTTGTTGCTGCCGGTCAGGCGAGGCGGGCAAAACTTTGTGCGATCACCTCGCGCGCCACCGGCCAGAGCTTGTAGGCGTCAAACTCTTCGGGCCGTACCCAGGCGAGCTCGGTCACGTCATCGCCGGCGATCGGCTCGCCCGCTTCATAGCGGCCGGCGAAATCGAGGATCGTGTAATGGAACTCGATCCGCCCGGTTGTATCGCGATGGATGGAATCGACATGGGCGATGAGGGTGAGCGGCCCAACCGTCACCCCGGTTTCCTCCAATAGCTCCCGCCGGGCGCAGGCTTCCGCGGTCTCGCCCAGCTCCTGCCTCCCGCCCGGCAGCGACCACGCGCCCTTGGCCGGCGGCTTGCCGCGGCGGACCAGCAGCACTTCCTCGCCGCGCAATACGATAATGCCGATGCCGACCTGCGGCGCGGTGGGGTAGGAGCTCATGGAAATGGGTTTTATATTGGGCTGTCAAAAAGAGAAGGTTAAAAGATGGGCGGCCGCTTTTTAAAAAAAGCGACTGCTTTCCTAGCCCGACCTGACGGTTGCGATCGCCTCGCGCTGATCGAACAGGTTCAGCAGCACGCGCATTGCCTGGCCGCGCGGGCTTTCCAGTTTCGGGTCGCGCTGCAGCAACAAAACGGCGTCCTGCCGTGCCATCGGCAGCAAAGCGGCGTGCTGTTCCGGATCGGCGAGGCGGTAGCCCGGCAGGCCCGATTGCCGGCGGCCTAAAAACTCTCCGGCGCCGCGTAGCCGGTAATCCTCATCGGCGATCAGAAACCCGTCCTCGGTCTGGCGCAGCAGGGCCAGGCGCTTGCGCGCGGTCTCGCCGAGTTTGTCGTCATGCAGCAGCAGGCAGAAACTCTTCGCCGTCCCCCGGCCGACGCGCCCGCGCAGCTGGTGCAGCTGCGCCAGGCCAAAGCGCTCGGCATGTTCGATGACCATGACATTCGCCTCGGGCACATTCACGCCGACCTCGATCACCGTGGTGGCGACGAGAATCTTCCTGCGCCCGGCGGCGAAGTCGGCGAGCGCCTGGTCGCGCACTACCGCCTCCTGCTGGCCATGCGCCAGCGTCACCTGCTCGCCGAACCGCGCCTGCAATTCGCGGAAGCGCACTTCCGTCGCGGTGATGTCCATGACCTCGGATTCCGTCACCAGCGGGCACACCCAGTACACCCGGCCGCCGGCGGCGATGGCGCGGGCGATGCCCGCCAGCACGTTCTCCAACTCGCCCAGCTTGTGCATGGTGGTGACGATCGGCTGCCGCCCGGCGGGTTTTTCGCCGATGCGGCTTAAATCCATCTCCGCCCAGTGGGTGAGCAGCAGCGTGCGGGGGATCGGGGTCGCCGTCATCACCAGCAGGTCGGTCGCCTCGCCCTTGGCGCCGAGCGCCAAACGCTGGTCGACGCCGAAACGGTGCTGCTCGTCGATCACCGCCAGAGCGAGGTCGGCAAATTCCACATGCTTCTGAAAGATCGCATGCGTGCCGATGACGATCGGCAACGTGCCGTCGGCGAGCGCCTGCAGGATTTTGCTCCTTGCCTTGCCCTTCACGCTGCCGGTGAGCAAAGCCACAGGCACGGGCGAGAGTTTTTCGAACGTGGCGAAATGCTGCTTGGAGAGAATTTCCGTCGGCGCCATCAAGGCCGCCTGCGCGCCGGCCTCCACCGCGCGCAGCATGGCGAGCAGCGCGACGAGGGTTTTGCCGGAGCCGACATCGCCTTGCAGCAGGCGCAGCATGCGGTGCGGGGCGGCGAGATCGGCGTCGATTTCCCCCAGCGCCTGCAATTGCGCGGCGGTGGGGGCATGGCCGAAGCGTTGCAGCGCCACAGCGCGCAGCCGTCCGTCGCCCTGCAGTTTGCGCCCCGGCTGCTTGCGCCGGCGCGAGCGCACGACGGCGAAGGCGACCTGTTTGGCCAGAAGTTCATCATAAGCCAGGCGCTCCGCCGGCTTGTCGTCCGGGACCTGCTCCGGCGCATGCAGCGCGCGTAAGGCTGTGCCAAAGCCCGGCCAACCGTGGCGGGTGAGGATGCTGGGATCGTGCCACTCGGAGAATTCCGGCAGGCGGGCGAGCGCGCCCAGGGCGGCGCGGCGCATCACCCGGGGCACGATCCCGGCGGTGAGCGGCCAGACCGGCTCGATCCAGGGGAAATTTGCCTCCTGCGTCTGCGGCTGCACGTAATCGGGGTGCGGCATCACCAGCCGGTCGGAAAACGACTCCAATTTGCCGGAGACCAGCAACTTCGCCCCTACCGGAAACTGCGACAGCCGCGCCGCATGGAACAGCACGATGTCGGCAAAACCGGTATCGTCGCCGATGACCACGCGGTGCGGCTGGCTCTTTTTCGCCGGCGGCTCGTGGGCGATCACCTCCACCCGCAGGGTCGCGATCATGCCCGGCCGCGCCTCGCGCAGCTTTGGGCTGGGGCGGCGGTCCAAAAAATCGCCCGGCAGGTGGAACAGCACGTCGCGCACCGTGTCGCCGCCGACCAGCCTGGTCATGAGGGCTGCGAGCCGGTCGCCGAGGCCGGGCAGGGTGCTGAGCGGCGCGCGCAGGGGGGAGAGAATCTCGGGAGACACGGGCTGACTCATGGCGAAACCGGCCCTATACCGCAACCCGCATGACGACGCCCGAACAACCGGACCCACCGCCTTTGGATCAACGCCGCCGCCGGCTGGTGTTTCGCGCCCAGCACCGCGGCACCTATGAGAACGACCTGCTGATCGGCGATTTTGTGAAAGCGCAAATCGCCACCATGTCGGAGGCGGAGCTGGATGAGATCGAGGCGGTGATGGAATTTCCCGATGCCGAGCTGGCGGACTGGCTGACCGGGCGCAAGCCGATCCCGGCGCATGCCGACAGCCCGATGTTGCGGCGGATCAGAGAAGCGGCGTTGAACCGATGATACCTGTTTATGGCGTTCCCGAAGGTGTTGATGCCCTGGCGCTGGTGCGGCGCTGGGCGGAGCAGGACAAGCCAGTGCTGCACATCGCCCGCGATGACACGCGCCTGGCGGGATTACAGGAGGCGATCGGCTTCTTCGGCCCGGAGATCGAGGTCATCAGCTTTCCCGCCTGGGATTGCCTGCCCTATGACCGCGTCTCCCCGAACGGCGCCATCGTCGCCGAGCGCATCGCGGCGTTGAGCCGCCTGCAGGCGGAGCCGGGGCGCAAGCGCATCGTGCTGACCACGGTGAATGCCGTGCTGCAGCGCGTTACGCCACGGGCAGCTTTGCAAGGGGCAGGGATGCGCCTTGCGGTGGGCGACAGCGTCGCCCCCGACGATGTCGCGGCGTTTCTTGATGCCGATGGCTACCGGCGCACCGGTACGGTGATGGAGGCCGGCGAATACGCGCTGCGCGGCGGCATTATCGACGTGTTTCCCGCCGGGGAGGCTGCCCCGGTACGCATCGACCTGTTCGGCGACACCATCGAGAGCATCCGCCGCTTCGACCCGGAGACGCAGCGCAGCGGCGAGGCCGCGAAATCGCTGGATTTCCACCCCGCCTCGGAAATCGCCTTCGACCAGGCCTCGGTCGCCCGCTTCCGCAGCGCCTGGCGCGAGATTTTCGGCCAGAAGGCGGTCGAGGACCCGCTTTACGAGGCGGTGAGCGAAGGAAGGCGGCATGCCGGGCTGGAGCATTACGCGCCGCTTTTTGCCGGCGAGATGGAGACGATCTTCGATTACGTGCCGAACGCCTCGGTCAGCCTGGATCATCAGGTGGAAGCGGCAGTGGAGGCGCGGCTCGAGCTGATCGCCGACCATTACGCCGAGCGGCGCGGCCCGGCCCGCGCCGGCGAGCAGCCCTACCGGCCGATCGCCCCGGAACTGCTCTATCTCGACCAGGCGGCCTGGGAGGCGGTGCTGGGAAGCGGCCCGTGCTTCGGCTTCTCCCCGTTCGGCCGGCCGGATGGCGCCGAGGGCGTGGATTTTGGCGGGCGCCCTGGGCCGATTCTGGCCGGGCAGCAGATCGCCGCTTTCGAGGCTTTTGCGGAGCTTAGAGGCAAATGGGCATCCGCCGGGCGCACCATCGTGCTCGCCGCCTGGAGCGCGGGATCCCGCGAGCGCCTGACGCTGATGCTGCGCGAGCACGACATCCGCGACATCCGCGCCATCGCCAATGCCGACGAGGCGCGGGCACTGCCAAAGGGCACGGTGGGCCTCGCCATCCTCGGCATCGAGCGCGGTTTCCTCACCGACCGGCTGGCTTTGGTGGCGGAGCAGGATCTGCTTGGCCAGCGCATCGCCCGGCCGCCTAAACGGCGCAAACGCGCTGACCAGTTCATCGCCGATGCCACCGAGATCGCCGCCGGCGACCTGGTGGTGCACCAGGATCACGGCATCGGCCGCTATGACGGGCTGGAGACGGTGACCGTGAACGGCGCCGCGCATGACTGCCTGCGGCTGCTCTACGATAGCGGCGATAAATTGTTTCTCCCGGTGGAGAATATCGACCTGCTGTCGCGCTTCGGCCAGGAGACCGACGGCATCTCGCTCGACAAATTGGGCGGCGCCTCCTGGCAGGCGCGCAAGGCCAAGGCGAAAAACCGCATCCAGGACATGGCGGCGGGGCTGATCCGCCTGGCCGCCGAGCGGCAGACCCATGAGGCGGCGCTGATCGCCCCGGATGACGGCGCCTTCGCCGAGTTCTGCGCCCGCTTCCCCTACACCGAGACCGAGGACCAAGCGAAGGCGATTGCCGACGTGCTGGAGGATTTCGCCGCCGGCAAGCCGATGGACCGGCTGGTCTGCGGCGATGTCGGCTTCGGCAAGACCGAGGTCGCACTCCGCGCGGCCTTCGTCGCCGCCATGGCCGGGAGCCAGGTCGCCGTGGTGGTGCCGACCACTTTGCTCGCCCGCCAGCATTACCGGGCCTTCTCCGCGCGCTTCGCCGGGCTGCCGGTCAAGGTCGCGCAGCTCTCGCGCATGGCCACCGCCAAGGAAGCGGCAGCGACCCGCGCCGGGCTCGCCGATGGCAGCATCTCCATTGTCATCGGCACGCATGCGGTGATGGCCAAGGCGGTGAGTTTCGCCGATCTCGGCCTGCTGATCGTCGATGAGGAGCAGCATTTCGGCGTCGCGCATAAGGAGCGGCTGAAGCAGCTGAAGGCCGATGTGCATGTGCTCACCCTGACCGCCACGCCGATCCCGCGCACGCTGCAGCTGGCGCTCACCGGGGTGCGTGACCTCTCGCTCATCACCACCCCGCCGGTGGACCGCCTCGCGGTGCGCACCTTCATCATGCCGTTCGACAGCCTAGTGATCAAAGAGGCAATCGCGCGGGAAAAATTCCGCGGTGGGCAGATTTTCTGCGTGGTGCCGCGCGTCGAGGATCTGGAGCCGATGGCCGCGCGCCTGCGCGAGATCGTGCCGGAGATCCGCACGGTGATGGCGCATGGCCGCCTGGCGCCGACCGAGCTGGAACGGGTGATGACCGAGTTCGGCGAGGGCAAATACGACATCCTGCTCGCCACCAACATCGTCGAGAGCGGGCTCGACATGCCGGCGGTGAACACGCTGATCATCTACCGCGCCGACATGTTCGGCCTCGCCGGCCTGTACCAGCTGCGCGGCCGTGTGGGCCGTGGCAAGCAGCGCGGCTATGCCTATCTCACCTGGCCGGCGCATCACGTGCTCTCCGCCGCGGCGCAGAAGCGCCTGGAGGTGATGCAGACGCTGGACACGCTGGGCGCCGGCTTCACGCTGGCCTCCCATGACCTCGACCTGCGCGGCGCCGGCAATCTGCTGGGCGACGAACAGTCTGGGCATATCCGCGAGGTCGGCATCGAACTGTACCAGCAGATGCTCGAGGACGCGGTGAATGCGATCCGCGCCGAGGGCACGAGCAAAAAGGCCGCCGAACGCGACTGGACGCCGAACATCAATCTCGGCCTGCCGGTGCTGATCCCGGACACCTATGTCAGCGATCTGCCGGTGCGCCTTGGCCTGTACCGGCGCATCAGCGCCCTGACCTCGGATGCCGAGAGCGAGGCGCTGGCGGTGGAGCTGGTGGACCGCTTCGGCAAGCTGCCGGCCGAGGTCGAGAACCTGCTGGAGACGGTGGCGCTGAAGCGCGCCTGCCGCGAGGCCGGGGTGGAGAAGCTCGATGCCGGGCCGAAGGGCATGGTGATCTCCTTCCGCAAAAACGAGTTCAACAACCCAGCCGGGCTGCTGAGCTGGATCGCCTCGCGCGGCGGTACGTTAAAAGTGCGGCCGGACCAGAAACTGGTGGTGGCACGCGACATGGACGTGTCGGCGCGGATCGGCATCGCGCGGGACGTGCTTCGCAATCTGGTGAAGCTGGCGAATTTGCAGGAAGCGGCTTGAGGGAAGGCAAGGAAGCAGCCGCTTTTTGAAAAAAGCGGTGCAAAAACTTTTGGCTGGACTGGGCCTATGGCGTTGCAACCAGCACGGCGCAGTTTAAATTTTTTTTTGGTTCTTTTTTTTAAAAGAACCGCTTCCTCCCTTAAAAATCCGTGCAGCGGCCGTTCTTTTCCCAATCGCCGTAGCGGGTCGGCTCGGGGCCTTTCTGGCCGCCGATCTCCTTCGGCAGGTTCGCCGTGTCCGGTTTTTGCGCCGGTGCTTCCGTGGTTTCAGGCTGGGTCTGTTTGTCGCTCATGCGGGTATCCTAGCCGGACCAAACTTATTGTGAAGCCTGTAGCTGGGCCTGGGCAATGCGCTGTGCGTCCAGTTGCCGCCAGCTGGCATTCGCCGGGGCGTTGGCGAGGGACTGCTTGAACAGGGTCAAGGCTTCCGAGGTGATGGCGCCGGCCTGTTCGGCCAAAGCCTCGGCCAGATAGGCCTCGCCCTGGCTGGCATCGACCGAATTCGCCGGCTCGCC
Organism: uncultured Pseudomonadota bacterium; assembly: GCA_963780465.1. Lineage (GTDB taxonomy): Bacteria > Pseudomonadota > Alphaproteobacteria > Acetobacterales > Acetobacteraceae > Acidocella. The sequence continues at coordinate 65,776 of CAWACI010000009.1, read as the reverse complement.
GGCCAAGCGCGCGCGGAGCAGGGTGATGAACTGGTTGATCCGCGCATTCGCCGCCTGCTGTTGCGCCAGCCATTGCGTGTGCGGCTCGGAGGGCACGTTCGGGGTGCTGCCCGGCAGGTACAGCGCGAAGGCGACCACCGGGATGGCGATGATGGTGACGACCAGCAGGAAGCGCGCATTGCCGTCCAGCGCCCGCTCCTTCAGGCTGTCGGCGGCGAGCAGGCGGCGTTCCACCTCCAGCCTGGCGGCGGCGTATTCTGGCGCGCCGATGCGGTTATCGGCGAGGTCGCGGGTGAGCTCGTCAAGCTGCGCGCGGTGCAAGGCGAGGGCGGCTTCGCGGCGGTCGCGGGCGGTGCGGCCACCGCTGAAGGTGAACGCCAGGGGCACCATCAGCACGATGGCGAGGCCGAACATGTATATAAAAATCATCGCAGCAATTCATCCAGGCGTTTGGCGTCGGCGTCGCTCAAAGGGGCGGGGGGGGGCACGACGACGCGCCGTGCAACCCAAAAAACAAGAAAACCGATGACGAGGGCGAGCAGCGGGGTGGCGTAAAGCAGCCAGGTCAACGGCATGAAAGGCGGCTTCAGCAGCACGAAAATGCCGTAGCGCTGCACCATGAACTGCATGATACTCTTGCGGCTGTCCCCGGCCACCACATGCTGGCGGATGATGATGCGCAACTGCTTGGCAAGGTCGGCGGAGGAGCCCTCGATGCTCTCATTCTGGCAGACCAGGCAGCGCAGCTGATCGCCGATCGCCTCCGCCTGGAGTTCCTGCTGCTGCGTCAGCGTCACGCCGTCGCGCGTGACCATTTGCTGGTCCTGGGCGAAGGCGAGGACCGGCAGGATGGTGAACAGGACGAGCAGGAACTTCATGAATATTTCCGCAATAGCGGGTTCAGCGTGTTGGCGACGATGTCGTCGGTCAGCGGCCCGGCATAGCGCCAGCGCACGATGCCGGTCTTGTCGATGAAATACGTCTCCGGCACGCCGTAGACACCCCAGTTGATGGCGGTAAGTCCTGAAGTGTCGGCGGCGATGCGGGTATAGGGATTGCCGTTCTGCGCCAGGTATTGCTCGGCGGCGGCCGCCTTGTCCTGATAGTTGATGCCCCAGATCGTCAGCCCGGTTTTCGCCAGCCGGTCGAGCATCTGCGCCTCCTGCAGGCAGGGGATGCACCAGGAGGCGAACCAGTTCACCAGCATCGGCCGCGGCGGTGCCTGCAGGTCGGTATTGGCAAAGCCGGGCCCGCCGTTGAGACCGGGGAGCGAAAAGGCGGGCGGGCGCTTGCCGACCAGCGGCGAGGGCAGTGCGTGCGGGTCGTAATCGTTGCGCTGCATGCGGCGCAGGATGGTGTAGAACCCTTCCCCCCCGGCGACCACAACAGCCAGCGGGATGCCGAACAACAGGCGGCGGCGAATTGGCGACATGCTAGAGCCTGACAGGCTTGAGTGGAGACAGGATAGCAGCCGCAAACTTTTGTTCCTCTGGGCCCGAGACAGAAAAACCAGCACGGCCCAACTTAAAAAAGTTTTTTTGCTTCTTTTTGTTCACAAAAAGAAGCCTTTCTTTCTGTTGCTTCATCACGCCTAAGCCACCGCCGGGGCAGGCTTTTTCTGCTTGGCCCGCGCCGGGGCGCCGACGCGCAGGCGGCGGTCGGAGAGCGAGAGCAGGCCGCCGATCGCCATGATCAGCCCGCCGAACCAGATTTCCGGCGCCAGCGGGTGCCGGTTCAGGCGCAGTTCCGCGCCGCCGCCGGCCGGCTCGTCGGCGAACACCGCGTAGATGTCCTGGAAGCCGTTGGTGTTGATCGCCGCATCGTCGGTGATCACCTTCTGCGCCGCGAAGTTCCGCCGTGACGGGTGCAAAGTGAGGACGGCATGGCCGTTCTCGCTCAGCGTGAGGTCGGCGACGCGCTGCGAGTAGTCGGGGCCCGGCGCGTCATGGATGTCGTCCAGCGTCCAGGTATAGCCACCGAGCTGCGTCGATTGGCCGGGCTGCATGACGATGACCTTTTGCGTCGCCAGCGTCATGCCGGCAATGCCGAGCACGGTGACGCCAAAGCCGAGATGGCCAAGCGTGGCGCCGATCGCGGCGCGCGGCAGCGTAACCAGCCGGGCTAACGAGGCGCTGAGCGGCACGCGGAACAGGCGCAGCCGCTCCGCGAGGTCGGTGAGGGCGGAGAGCACCACCCAGATGCCGCCGGCCAGGCCCAATGCGGCGATGACATGGCGTTCCGCGGTGGTGGCCAGGAACACCACCAGCGCCACGCCGGAGGCAAGCCACAGGCGGGACAAAGCCGGGCCCAGCGCCGCGCGCTTCCACGGCAGCAGCGGCCCGATTGCCATGGCGACGATCAGCGGCGCGGTCAGCGGCAGGACCGTCTGGTTGAAGAACGGCGCGCCGACCGAGAGCTGGATGCCGAACAGCAGATTGGCGAAAGGTGGGTACAGCGTGCCGACGAACACCACGGTGGCGATGGCGCAGAGGAAGATGTTGTTGAGCACCAGCGCGCTCTCGCGGCTGAGCGGCGAGAACATGCCCGTGGCCGCCAGCACCGGGGCGCGCACCGCGAACAGCAGCAGCGAGCCGCCGATGGTGATGCCGAGCAGCGCCAGGATGAACAGGCCCTGGTCCGGCGCTGCGGCGAAGGAGTGCACGGAGTTGAGCACGCCGGAGCGCACCAGGAAGGTGCCGGACAGGCTGAGCGAGAAGGTGGCGATGGCGAGCAGCACGGTCCAGGCCTTCAGTGCCTCGCGCTTCTCCACGACGATCGCGCAATGCAGCAGCGCCGTGCCGGTGAGCCAGGGCAGCAGTGCTGCGTTCTCCACCGGGTCCCAGAACCAGAACCCACCCCAGCCCAGCGTGTAATAGGACCACCAGCTGCCAAGCGTGATGCCGGCGGTGAGGAAGATCCAGGAGAGCAGCGCCCAGGGGCGCACCCAGCGGCCCCAGGCGGCGTCGATCCGGCCCTCGATCAGCGCGGCGATGGCGAAGGCGAAGGCGACCGAGAAGCCGACATAGCCAGCGTAGAGCATCGGCGGATGGAAGGCGAGGCCGGGGTCTTGCAGGATCGGGTTGATGCCGGCGCCGTCCAGCGGCGGCGGCCAGAGCCGGGCCAGCGGGTCGGAGACGGTGAGGGTGAACAGCACGAAGCCGGCGGAGATCAGACCCAGCACGCCGAGCACGCGGGCGCGCAGGCTGGCCGGTAGGTTGTGCCCGAACGTCGCCACGGTGGCGCCGCACATCGACAGCATGAAGCACCACAGCACCATCGAGCCGTCATGGTTCCCCCAGGTGCCGGTGATCCGGTACAGCAGCGGCACGGCGCTGGAGGAGAAATCGGCGACGTTCTCGACCGTGAAGTCGGAAACCACGCCGGCATAGATCAGGCACAGGAAGGCCGCGCTGATCGCCAGCGTCTGGCTGATCGCCAGGGCCGGGGCGGCGCGCATGGCGCGCGGGTCGCGCAGGCCGGGGGCGAATATGCCGATCACGCCTTGCGCGAAGGCCAGGGCCACGGCCAAAGCCAGGGCGAAATGTCCGAGTTCGGGGATCATGAGCTGGTGCTCTTCACTTGCATGGTATTCCAGGTATCCGCGGCCGGGGGCGGGCCGAATTTGGGGTTCCACTTGCCGCTGTTCTTCAGCGCCTCCTCGACGTCCTTTGGCATGTAGGAGGAGCCGTGCTTGGCCAGGATCTCGTCGGCGGCGAAGGTGCCGCTTGCGGTCATTGCGCCGATCGCTACCACGCCCTGGCCCTCGCGGAACAGGTCCGGCAGCACGCCGGTGAAGGTGACCGGCACCGAGGCCTGGCCGTCGGTAACACGGAACGAGGTGGTGGGCGCGTCGCTGCCCGGGGTGACGGTCATGGCGACGGTCCCGGCCTGCACAATGCCGCCGAGGCGGAAGCTCATGCCGGGCGCCGGGTTCTTCGCCAGCACCTCATGCGGGCTGAGGAAGTAGGTGAGGGTGGAGGAGAACGCCGCAAGCATCAGCCCGGTGGCGGTGCAGAGGCAGATGCCGCAGGTCAGCAGTAGATAGAGCCGGCGTTTTTTACGCGCGCGCATCAGCGGGTCTCCACGGCGCGCAAGCGGCGCACGGCGCGGCGGTAGCGGGAGAAGGTGAGCACGCCGATGCCGGCCAGGAACAGCACGGTGAGGCCGTAGCTGCCATCGATGAAAGGGGCGAGATTCATGAGTTCCGTTCCGCGGCGGCGAGCAGCAGCCCGCGCGTCCGCCGTTCCATGATGGCGGCGCAGATGCGGGCGCAGACCAGGGTCAAAAAGCAGAGATAGAAGCCGAGCGTGGCGATGAGCAGCGGGTAGAGCATCGTGATGTAGATTTTCGAGCCGCCGGTGAAGGAAATGGTGTTGCCCTGGTGCAGCGTGTTCCACCATTGCACCGAGAACACGATGATCGGCAGGTTGATCGCCCCCACCAGGGCCAGGATGGCGGCGGCGCGGTGGCCATGCGCAGGGTTATCGAAGGCGCGGATCAGCGCGATATGGCCGAGATACAAAAAGAACAGGATCAGCACCGAGGTAAGCCGCGCATCCCATACCCAATAGGCGCCCCATTCCGGCCGGCCCCAGAGCGAGCCCGAGACCAGGCAAACAAAGGTGAAGCCGGCGCCGACCGGGCCGATCTCCTCGGCCGCGAGATCGGCCAGCGGATGCCGCCAGACGATGGAGAAGAACGAGCAGACCGCGAGCGCGGCATAGCCCGCCATCGACACCCAGGCGGCGGGCACATGCACGTACATGATGCGCACCGCATCGCCCTGCTGCCAGTCCGCCGGCGCAAAGGCATAGCCCCAGACCACGCCGATCACGGTGATGATGATGGACAGCGCGGCGAGCCACGGCAAAGCCGGCTGCACCAAACGCAAAAAACGTCCGGGATTGGCATAACGGTGGAACCAGGAGCCGGTTTTGCCGATACGGCCGGTGGTCAGGACGCTCTCATTCATAGGGTATTGATATGGCATGAACTCGGAAATTTGAAGGCGCGGGGAATCGCATTAAGTTCCCTCGCATGACAAATTATTGGCTCATCAAATCCGAACCCGACGCGTTTTCCTGGGAGCAACAGGTGAAAAACGACGTCGAACCCTGGACCGGGGTGCGCAATCACAGCGCTAAAAATAATCTCAAGGCGATGAAGCAAGGCGATCTCGCTTTTTTTTATCACTCGAATATCGGCAGGGCGATCGTTGGAATCGTGCGGGTGGCGCGGGAAGCCTATCCCGATCCAACTGCCGATTTGGGCGATTGGGTCTGCGTGGACATGCAGGCGGTGCGCGCGGTGCCGCAGCCGATTCCGCTTGCCGCGATCAAGTCCGACCCCAGATTCAGCGATCTGGCGCTGGTGCGCCTCTCCCGGCTGTCGGTGGCGCCGGTGAGCGCGGAACACTGGGCCCAACTATGCGCGCTTGGCGGCGTGGAGAAAGGAGCATTGTGATGGAAACGGCGATTCTCGGCGGCGGCTGCTTCTGGTGCACGGAGGCGGCGTTCAGTGAATTGAACGGGGTGAGCGCGGTGCAGTCCGGTTACGCCGGTGGCCACACGGAACACCCGACCTACAAGCAGGTCTGCAGCGGTGCGACCGGCCATGCCGAGGTGGTGGAGGTGAAGTTCGACCCGGCTGTGATCGGCTATGCGGATCTGCTGCGGGTGTTCTTCACCATCCATGACCCGACGACGCTGAACCGTCAGGGCGGGGATATCGGCACGCAATACCGTTCCGTGATCTTCTTCACGACGCCGGCGCAGGAGATCGCGGCCAAAGCGGTGATCGCCGAGTTCGAAAAAGCCCATGTCTGGGGCGCGAAAATCGCCACCGAGCTGCAGCCCGCCCCGGTCTTTTGGCGCGCCGAGCCGGAACATGACCGCTATTTTGCGCGCAACCCGCATGCCGGGTACTGCCAGGCGGTGATCAACCCGAAGATCACGAAACTGCGCAAGGCGTTTGCCGAGCGGTTGAAGACGGCGGCTTGAGGAAACAAGGCCAGGGGGCTTTGCCCTCTGGCCCCCCACCAAAGTCGGAGCCTTTGGAATCCAGCAACCTGAACGATCGCGGTTCCAAGGGCGGTGCCTTTTGTTTGTCTTGCTTCGGGTTCGGCCGGGGCGTAAATTCGTGAGTACCGGTCGCCGTTTCCATGAACCCGCGTCACGGTTACTAAAAAGCAAAAAAAACTACAATAAAAACAGGCGATTACGGCGCTGCTCTGGATCGGCGTTTCCTCTTCCGGCCAACGCTTACCGAGGAAGGACCATGCCATGCCTGACCACAAACACAAAACCGACGATCATACCCAGAAGACGGAGCACAAATCATTCTCGCATCCTGAGGAACGGCGGGAGTTTCCGCACGGGCACGCGGAAATTCTCGATATCGGCGGCGCCAAAGTGGGGCGCATGACCTTCGAGCCTGGCTGGCGGTGGTCGAAGGACGTGAAGCCGATCGTGCATACCAAAAGCTGCGAGGCGCCGCATTTCCAATACCATGTGTCCGGCAGGCTCGCGATCCGGATGGATGACGGCACGGAGTTCATCGCCGGTCCTGGCGACATCACCTCGCTGCCGAAAGGTCATGACGCCTGGGTGGTGGGTGATGAGCCGGCAGTCGTCGTCGACTGGTTCGGCGCCACCGACTATGCCCGGCCTTAACAGAGGGAGGATCGTTCCATCATGGCACGCAAATTTGTCGATTGCCGGGAATTTCCGAGTGAGAAAAAATGCACGGTGACGATTTCGGCCGATAGCGAGCAGGAATTGCTGGAGGTGGCGGTACAGCACGCGGTTGCCGTGCACGGGCACAAGGATACGCCGGAATTCCGCAAGCAACTGCAGGTGGCAATCCACGACGGCGCCCCACGCGGCTGAGGTAACCACGAAGAAAAAGGCTTCTTTTTGTGAACAAAAAGAAGCAAAAAAACTTTTATAATCTGGACCGTGCTGGTTCCAACACCACCGGCCCAGAGGAATCAAAAGTTTTTTGCGCCGCTTTTTTTCAAAAAAGCGGCCGCTTTCTCTACAGCCGCCGGAGCGTGAACACTTCCGCAAGCGAGGCTTCGATCGCCGCGCCGTGGGCGGCGTCGCGCGCCTCGATCATCACTTCGAGCTGCGCGTCCTGCACCGAGGGAGATGAGAACAGGCGGTGATGCGCGACCTCGATGATGTTGCCGCCGAGCTCGCCGATGCGTTTGGCGACTTCCGCCAGCATGCCAGGCCGGTCCGGCATTTCCAGCACCACGCGCATGATGCGGCCATCGCGCAGCAGGGTGCGCATCAGCGTATTGGCGAGGATGCGGGAATCGATGTTGGCGCCGCAGATGGCGATGCCAATCTTTTTGCCGCGGAACCGCTCGGGGTAGGCGAGCACGGCGGCGAGGCCGGCGGCGCCCGCACCTTCGGCGACCTGCTTGGCGTTTTCCACCAAGGCGGCGATGGCGCGTTCGATATCGTGTTCGGTGACGACCAGCACCTCCACGTTGAGCGCCTGCAGCACGCTGAGCGGCTGCCGACCGATATCGCGCACGGCGATGCCCTCGGCGACGGTCGGGCCGCCGACCGAGATCGGCTGGCCGGCGAGCGATTGCGCGAAGGCTGAATAATTTTCCACCTCGACGCCGACGATTTCCAGCTGCGGCCGCAGCGCGCGCGCCACGGTGGCGCAGCCCGAGGTCAGCCCGCCGCCGCCGGTGGCGACCGCGATCATGTCCAGATCCGGCACGTCCTGCAGCATTTCCAGCGCCATCGTGCCCTGGCCGGCCATGACGGCGAGATCGTCATAGGGATGCAGGAAGAACAGCCCGTCGCGTTGCGCCAGCTCATGCGCGTGCGCGGCGGCCTCCGCCAGGGTCTCGCCGAACAGCACCACTTTCGCGCCCCAGGAGGCGGTGCGGGTGACCTTGGTGGCCGGCGTGTGCACCGGCATAACGATGGTGGCGGCAATGCCGGCCAGGGCCGCGTGGCGTGCCACCGCCTGGGCATGGTTGCCGGCAGACATGGCGATCACCCCGGCCTTGCGCTCAGCCTCGCCCAGCAGCGCGATGCGGTTGGCAGCACCGCGCTCCTTGAACGCGCCGGTCGCCTGCAGATGGTCGTATTTAAGATAGATTTCCGCGCCGGTAAGGCGGGAGAGCGAGTCGGAGCGCAGGAACGGTGAGCGCAGTATCGCCCCCTCGATCCGCTTCGCCGCCGCCTCAATATCGGCCAGGCTGAGCAGCGCCCCGGCATCCCGGTTGTGAGCTTGTGTCATATCGGTGGTTCCGGGGGCGAGCCCCCACGCTTTGGGGCGCGGGGGCAGCAGGTCAGCCGTAGGTGATTTTCAGGATTTCGTAGGAGCGGTCGCCGCCCGGGGCGGGCACGGCCACGGTGTCGCCGACGCGCTTGGCGATCAGCGCCTTCGCCAGCGGCGAGGTGACCGAGAGGCGCGACTGCTTGATATCGGCCTCGTGCATGCCGACGATCTGGTAGCAGACCTCGGTTTCGGTATCCTCGTCGACCAGCAGGATCGTCGCGCCGAATTTCACGGTGTCGCCGGACAGGCTGGCCGGGTCGATAACCTCGGCAGCGGAGATGATCTCCTCCAACTCGGCGATGCGGCCTTCCACGAAGGACTGGCGCTCACGCGCGGCGTGATACTCGGCGTTCTCCGACAGGTCGCCATGGCTACGCGCCTCCGCGATGGCGCGGATGATGGCGGGACGTTCCTGGGCTTTGAGCGTGCGCAGCTCCTCTTCAAGCGAGGCAAGGCCGGACGCGGTCATCGGAAATTTCTGCACAGTTTCTCCTCAGGTACAACCTGATGGGGTTGGGGGTTATGCGAAGACTCCTACCGGCGCCTTGTCGGGGCGCCGGTAGGATGACTTGAGAAGGATTGGGTAAAGTACGACTGAAGCGGCGCAACTTCAAGACTGCCTGAAATTAAGGCAGAAATGGCATGCGCCGTGGCGCGGGCCGCCGCGATGGTGGTGAAATTGGGCACGCCATGGGTGAGCGCGGAGCGGCGGATGTCGAAACTGTCCGCCACAGATTGCGCGCCATGCGCGGTGTTGATCACCAGCTGGATCTCGCCGGAGCGGATCGCGTCCACACAATGCGGCCGGCCTTCCAACACCTTGTTCACCTGCTTCACCGGGATGCCGGCGGCGGTGATCTGCTTGGCGGTGCCGGCGGTCGCCATGATCGAGAAGCCAAGCTCGGCCAAGCGGCGGGCCACCGGCACGATGGCGGCCTTGTCGGAGTCCTTCACCGAGAGGAAGGCCGTGCCGCGGAGCGGCAGCGACACCCCGGCGCCGAGCTGCGCCTTAGCGAAGGCGCGGGCGAAGTTGGTGTCCAGGCCCATGACCTCGCCGGTGGATTTCATTTCCGGCCCGAGCAGCGTGTCGACATTGGGGAAGCGGGCGAAGGGGAACACCGCCTCCTTCACCGCCACATGGCGCGGCGCCACCGAATTGTCGAGCTTGAAGCCGGCGAGCTTCTGGCCCGCCATCACCAGCGCGCCGATTTTCGCCACCGGCACGCCGGTGGCCTTGGCGACGAACGGCACGGTGCGCGAGGCGCGGGGATTCACCTCCAGCACGTAAATGTCGTTGTTCTGGATCGCGTATTGCACGTTCATCAACCCGACCACGCCGAGCGCCTTGGCCATGGCGACGGTTTGCGCGCGCAGTTCCTCGACGATCGCGGGCGAGAGCGAATAGGGCGGGATCGAGCAGGCGGAGTCGCCGGAATGGATGCCGGCCTCCTCGATATGCTCCATGACGCCGGCGACATACACGGTCTCGCCGTCGCAGATGCAGTCCACATCCACTTCCGAGGCCTCGTTCAGATAGCGGTCGATCAGCACCGGGTTCTCGCCGGAGACGCGCACCGCCTCGCGCATGTAGCGGGTCAGGCCGATGCGGTCGTAGACGATCTCCATGGCGCGGCCGCCCAGCACGTAGGAGGGGCGGATGATGATGGGAAAGCCGATGCGCTCGGCGATCGCCTCGGCCTGCTCGATGGAGCGGGCGATGCCGTTCTCCGGCTGGCGCAGGCCGAGTTTCTGCAGCAGCGCCTGGAAGCGCTCGCGGTCCTCCGCCACGTCGATCGCGTCGGCCGAGGTGCCGAGGATCGGGATGCCGGCCTCCTCCAGCGCCTGGGAGAGTTTGAGCGGCGTCTGCCCGCCATATTGCACGATGCAGCCAAGCAGCGTGCCGTTCTGCTGCTCGGTGCGGATCAGCGAGATCACGTCCTCGGCGAACAGCGGTTCGAAATACAGCCGGTCTGAGGTGTCGTAATCGGTCGACACGGTCTCCGGGTTGCAGTTGACCATGATGGTCTCGAACCCGGCTTCGCGCAGCGCGTAGGCGGCGTGCACGCAGCAATAGTCGAACTCGATGCCCTGGCCGATGCGGTTCGGGCCGCCGCCGAGGATGATGATCTTTTTCCGGTCGGTCGGGTGCGATTCACACACCGGCGTGCCAAAGCCGCCCTCGAAACTGCCATACATATACGAGGTCTCGGAGGCGAACTCGCCGGCCGAGGTGTCGATGCGCTTGTACACCGGCGTCACGCCGAGTTTTACGCGCGCGGCCGTCACGGCGGCCTCTTTCTGGCCGGTGAGCTCGGCGAGGCGCTTATCGGCGAAGCCCAGCGCCTTCAGGCGGCGGAGCGAAAACGCGTCGCGCGGCAGGCCGTGCTTTTTCACCTCAGTCTCGGCGTCGATGATCTGCTGCATCTGCCGCAGATACCAGGGGTCGTATTTGCAGGCGGCGAAGATGTCCTCCATGCTGACACCCGCGCGCAGCGCCTGTGCGGCGATCAGCAGCCGGTCCGGCCGCGGGGTGGAGAGTGCCGCCTTGAACGCATCGGCCGTGCCGTCGCCGGGCGGGTCGATTTCATCCAGGCCGGAGAGGCCGGTCTCCAGCGAGCGCAGGCCCTTTTGCAGCGCCTCGGCAAAATTGCGGCCGATCGCCATCGCCTCGCCGACCGATTTCATCGAGGTGGAGAGCAGCGCCGGGGTGCCGGGGAATTTCTCGAAGGTGAAGCGCGGGATCTTGATCACCACGTAGTCAATCACCGGCTCGAAGCTGGCCGGCGTCGCCTTGGTGATGTCGTTCTTCAGCTCGTCCAGCGTGTAGCCGACCGCGAGCTTCGCGGCGATCTTGGCGATCGGGAAGCCGGTGGCCTTGGAGGCCAGCGCCGAGGAGCGCGAGACGCGCGGGTTCATCTCGATCACCACCATGCGGCCATCGGCCGGGTTGATGCCGAACTGCACGTTGGAGCCGCCGGTATCCACGCCGATGCGCCGCAGGCAGGCGATCGAGGCGTCGCGCATGATCTGGAATTCTTTGTCGGTGAGCGTGAGCGCCGGCGCGACGGTCACGGAATCGCCGGTGTGCACGCCCATCGGGTCGATATTCTCGATCGAGCAGACGATGATGCAGTTATCCGCGGAATCGCGGACCACCTCCATCTCGTATTCCTTCCAGCCGAGCACGGATTCTTCCACGAGCACTTCGTCCGTGGGCGAGGCATCGATGCCGGAGGCACAGATCTCAAAGAACTCTTCCCGGTTATAGGCGATGCCGCCGCCGGTGCCGCCGAGGGTGAAGGAGGGGCGGATCACCGCCGGCAGGCCGACCACCTCCAGCGCCGCCGCGGCTTCCTCGCGGTTATGCGCGATCGCCGATTTCGGGCCGGCAATGCCGATCTCCGCCATCGCGTCGCGGAATTTCAGGCGATCCTCCGCGCGGTCGATCACCTCCGCCTTCGCGCCGATCAGCTCCACGCCCAGACGCTCCAGCACGCCGTTCTTCGCCAGCGTCATCGCCGTGTTCAGCGCCGTCTGCCCGCCCATGGTGGGGAGCAGCGCATCCGGCTTCTCGCGGACGATGATCTTCTCCACCATCTCGGGCGTGATCGGCTCGATATAGGTCGCATCCGCCAGCGACGGATCGGTCATGATCGTCGCCGGGTTGGAGTTCACCAGAATCACCCGGTAGCCTTCCTCGCGCAACGCCTTGCAGGCCTGTGCGCCGGAATAGTCGAACTCGCAGGCCTGGCCGATGACGATCGGCCCGGCGCCGATGATCATGATGGATTTGATGTCTGTGCGTTTCGGCATGTGAAAAATCCTAGAAAGGAAGGGCAGGGCTCCGCCCTGCACCCGCCGGGGCCGAAAGGCCCCGGACCCCAGAGAGTGGTTAGGCCATCATGTCCATGAAGCGGCCGAACAGATAGTGCGAATCGCTTGGCCCGGGCGACGCCTCGGGGTGGTACTGCACCGAGAACGCGCGCTTGGCCTTGCAGGCGATGCCTTCGTTGGAGCCGTCGAACAGCGACACATGGGTCACCTCGACGCCTTCGGGCAGGCTCTTCTCGTCCACCGCGAAGCCGTGATTCTGCGAGGTGATCTCCACCTTGCCGGTGGCCAGGTCCTGCACCGGCTGGTTGGCGCCGCGATGGCCGCGCTCCAGCTTGTAGGTTTTCGCGCCCAGCGCATGCGCCAGCAGCTGGTGGCCAAGGCAGATGCCGAAAATCGGCACCCCGGCCTGCATCACGCCCTGAATGGCGGGCACGGCATAGTCCGCCGTGGCCGCCGGGTCGCCAGGGCCGTTGGAGAGGAACACGCCGTCCGGCTTGTGGCGCAGAATGTCCTCGGCGCTGGATTGCGCCGGCACCACCACCACGCGGCAGCCGGCAGAGGCCAGGCTGCGCAGAATGTTGCGCTTGGCGCCGTAATCCACCGCGACCACGGTGCGGCTGGTCTCCGGCTGGGCGAAGCCATGCGCCCAGTCCCAGGTGCCGCCGGTCCATTCATAGCTCTGCGTGCAGGAAACCTCGGCGGCGAGGTCCATGCCGTCCAGCCCCGGCCAGGCGGCGGCGGTCTGCGCCAGCGCCGCGAGGTCGAACTTGCCGTCCGCCGGGTAACACAGCACCGCGTTTGGCGCGCCGAGATCGCGGATGCGCAAGGTGAGCGCGCGGGTATCCACGCCGGCAATGCCGGGAATGCCCATCTTTTGCAGCCAGGCCTGCAGCGTCGCGGTCGAGCGGTAGTTGGAGGGGGTGGTGATGTCCTCTTTCACCACCATGCCGCGGGCGCGGATATTGGTCGCCTCGCTGTCTTCCTCGTTGGTGCCGACATTGCCGATATGCGGAAAGGTGAAGGTGATGATCTGCCCCGCGAAGGACGGGTCGGTGAGCGATTCCTGGTAACCGGTCATGCCGGTGTTGAAGCAGAGTTCCGCGGCCTGGCTGGTGCCGTGCGCGCCGAAGCCGCGGCCCCAGAACACGCTGCGATCGCCCAGCACCAGGCAGGCGGTGGCACCGGGCGGAATTTCGCTCTGCACGGATGTGCCAAACAACTCTTCCATGCCGAGCCCGGTTGCTGCCATAATGGCAGGCCAGTGCCGGGAGGGGATGGCGTTGCCGCTCCGCCACTTGCGGACGGCTTCGGGCGAGACCCCGGTCAGGGTGGCGGCGGCGTCGTTGCCGCCGAGACGGTGCAGAATATCGGCGATGGAAATAGGCATGAAAACCGTTTACGGGAAGAATTGTCCGGCTTCAATCGTTTTCAAAAACCGCCGGAAATTTTTTCCAAACGTTCATGTGAACGTTGTCTTTGAGGAGCAGAGAGTTGAGTTTGCGTGACACTATCACCGCCGCCGTGAAATCCGCCATGCTGGCCCGCGACGCGGATCGGACATCGACCCTGCGCATGATCCAGGCGAAGCTAAAGGATACCGACATCGCGGCGCGGCCGAAGGGTGTGACCGCCATACCGGATGACGAGATCCTGGCCATGCTGCGCTCCATGATCAAATCCCGCCGGGATTCGGTGGCGCTGTACCGCCAGGGCGGGCGCGACGAACTGGCCGCGAAGGAAGAGGCGGAGATCGCTGTTATTGAAGAATTTTTGCCGCAGACGCTGAGCGGCGACGCGCTCACGGCGGCGATCCAGGAGACCATTGCGGCCACCGGTGCTGCCGGGGGTAAGGATATGGGCAAGGTGATCGGTGCGCTGAAGGCCAAGCACGGCGCGGCGCTGGACATGGCGGTCGCCTCCGCTGCGGTGAAGGCGGCGCTGGGCTAAAGCGTGATAGGGTCAGGGCAAAGCATGTCTGAGCGATGGGAAGCGCTTCTTTTTGTGAACAAAAAAAAGAAAAAAAACTTCTATAATCTGGGCCGTGCTGGTTTCAACGCCACAGTCCCAGGGGGGCAAAAGTTTTTTGCGCCGCTTTTTTCCAAAAAAGCGGCCACTTCCTTGTTCGCGCCCTAACCCATGGCCCTGCCGGCAAACTTCCTCGATGAGCTCAGGGCGCGGACGCCGATCGCCGCGGTGATCGGCCGTTCCGTCAAGCTCGCCCGCTCGGGCCGAGAGACCAAGGGCTGCTGCCCGTTCCACGGGGAAAAAACGCCGTCATTCTATGTGTATGACGACCATTACCACTGCTTCGGCTGCGGCGAGCACGGCGACGTCATCACCTTCGTGATGAAGTCGACCGGCGCGGGCTTTATGGAAACGGTGGAGACGCTGGCCCAGGAAGCCGGGCTGGAGGTGCCGAAAGCGAGCCCGCAGGCGGCGCAGGCGGAGCAACGCCGGGCCGGCATCGCCGAGGTGCTGGAGGCGGCGGCACGGGTCTATCAGAACTGGCTCTGGGCGCCGGAGGGCAAAGCCGGGTTGGATTACCTGCGCAAGCGCGGCCTCACGGAGCAGACAATCAAGCAATTTGGGCTGGGCTGGTCGGGCGAGGGGCGCGGTGCGCTCGCCGCCGCCTTGCGCGGCCAGGGTATCAGGCCGGAGCAATTGGTCGAAGCCGGGCTGATGAAGCAGGGCGATCGCGGCCCGGTGGACATGTTCTTCTCCCGCGTGATGTTCCCCATCACGGACCGGCGGGGGAGCAAGATAAGTTTTGGCGGCCGGATCCTGGGCGACGGCCAGCCGAAATACGTCAACGGCCCGGAGACGGCGGTATTTTCCAAGCGCCGCTCGCTCTATAATTTGCATTTCGCCCGCGATGCGGTGCGCAAGGGCGCGCCGTTGATCGTCGTCGAAGGCTATATGGACGCGATTGCTTTGGCGCAGGCCGGGTTCGGCGGGGCGGTGGCGCCGCTCGGCACGGCGCTGACCGAGGAGCATCTGGAGGAAATTTGGCGGCTGACCCCGGCGCCGGTGATCTGCTTCGATGCCGACGCCGCCGGGCGCCGCGCCGCGCTGAAGACGGTGGACATGGCGCTGGCGGCCCTGGCGCCGGACCGCTCGCTGAAATTTTTGCGCCTGCCTGAAAAGGACGACCCGGACAGTCTGGTGAAGCGCGAGGGGGCCGGGGCGTTCAAGGCGCGGCTGGAGGCGGCGCAGCCGCTCTCCGCAGCGCTCTATGACATGCTGGGCGAAGGGGTGAACCGCGGCACGCCGGAGGCGCGCGCCGCGTTTCGCCAGCGTCTGGTCGATACCGCCAACCGTATTCCCGATAAGGGGCTGGCCGGAGAATACCGGGCGATGCTGCTGGAGCGGTTTTTTGCCGAGCGCGGCGGTAAATTCGGCAAAGGCGGCAAGGCTGGGGCTGCGGTGAAGCCCGTGGCCTTCATCCGCGGCCCCGCCCCGGCGGAGGGCGAATCCAATTTACGCCGGGCGCGGCTGCTGCTTGCCACCCTGCTGCTGCATCCGGCGCTGATCCATGATGTCGAGGAGGCGTTTGCCCGGGTTGCCCTGCCGGAGGGCGATGCCAGGCTGCGTGAGGCGCTCAGTGGTTTCGCCTGCGATGCAAAAACCCTTGACACGGAAAGCCTGTTCACCCACTTGGGCAAACTCGGGCTTTCCGACGAGGCGAGGCGAATCGCGGCGGCTGCGGCCGAGGATCACCGTCTCGACCCTGATGCGAGCCCGGCAGAGGCCGCGGAAAAATGGTGGAGTTGGTACATTCTGATGGATTTCAGCATCGACATGCTGCGCAGCCAGCGCGACGAGCAGCAGGCATATTGGGCGACGCATCAGGACGATCATGCCGCCTGGACGCGGCTGGTGAAGTACAATGAGCTGCTCCGCCAGGCCATGGCAGGAGAATATGGCGCGGTCGATAACTGACTAAAATCAGCGCCGCTGCTTGCCTATCTCTTGTTTGGTAAAATAATACAGTTTTTCGAATTCCCCGGAGTATCGCCTGACCATGGCAACGAAGCCCGCCACCGCCCCCGCAGAACAGCCCGCACAGGAAGTTGAGGCCGACGCCAATGTGCTGGATACCCAATCCGCTGCCGTCAAGCGTCTGATCGCCAAGGGCAAGGAACGCGGCTACATCACCTTCGATGAGCTGAACGCGGTCCTGCCTGCGGAGCAGAACTCCTCCGAGCAGATCGAGGACATCATGGCGATGCTCTCGGAGATGGGCATCCAGGTGGTGGAGAGCGAGGAGGGCGAGGACCCGGAAGTTGCCTCCCTGACCAAGGAAGAGGCGGCCGACGACGACGAGGGCCCCGCCGGCAACGTCTCGGAGAGCTCGGTCAGCCGCACCGACGACCCGGTGCGCATGTATCTGCGCGAGATGGGCACGGTGGAGCTGCTCTCCCGCGAGGGCGAAATCGCCATCGCCAAGCGCATCGAGGCCGGGCGGGATATGATGATCCGCGGCCTCTGCGAGAGCCCGCTGACCTTCCGTGCCATCATCGCCTGGCATGAGGCGCTGAACAACGGCCGCGTTCTGCTGCGCGACGTGATCGACCTGGAAGCCATGCAGGCCGGCAACGAGCCCGGCGCCACGGAGGATTTTGCCGCCACCGAGGAGCTGGACGAGGACGAGGAGGGCGAGGGCGCCGGCATGTCGCTGGCGGCGCTGGAAGAGAAGCTCAAGCCGGAAATCTTCACGCATTTCGAGGATATCGAAAAGCTCTACGACAAGCTGGCGAAGCTACAGCAGAAGCGGCTCGACAACCTAACCGCCGGCGGCGACATCAATTCCCGCTCGGAAAAGACCTATGAGAAGCTGCGCGACGAGCTGGTCGCCAAGGTCGAGCAGGTGCGGCTGCACAATAACCGCATCGAGGAGCTGGTGGCGCAGCTGAAAGTGCTGAACCAGCGCCTGAACGGGCTGGAAGGGCAGATCCTGCGCCTGGCCGAGAGCGCAAAAGTCACCCGCGACGAATTTTTGCAGCATTACCGGGGCCGGGAGATGGACCCGAACTGGATGCACGATATTTCGACCCTGCCCGGCAAGGGCTGGAAGGAATTCGCCAAGAAATTCACGCCGCAGGTGACCGAATTGCGCGCGCAGATCGGCAAGGTCGCCTCCGAAGGCGGGCTGCCGATCGAGGAATTCCGCCGCGTCTATACCACCGTGTCGCGCGGCGAGCGCGATTCGACGCGCGCAAAGAAAGAGATGATCGAGGCGAATCTGCGCCTGGTGATCTCGATCGCGAAAAAATACACCAATCGCGGCCTGCAGTTCCTGGACCTGATCCAGGAGGGCAATATCGGTCTGATGAAGGCGGTGGACAAATTCGAGTACCGCCGCGGTTACAAGTTCAGCACCTATGCGACCTGGTGGATCCGCCAAGCGATCACCCGCTCGATCGCCGACCAGGCGCGCACCATCCGCATCCCGGTGCATATGATCGAGACGATCAACAAACTGGTCCGCACCTCGCGGCAGATGCTGCACGAGATCGGCCGCGAGCCGACGCCCGAGGAACTGGCTGATAAGCTCGGCATGCCGCTCGAGAAAGTGCGCAAGGTGCTGAAAATCGCCAAGGAGCCGATCTCTCTGGAAACTCCGATCGGCGACGAGGAAGACAGCCATCTCGGCGATTTCATCGAGGATAAGGGTGCGATCATTCCGCTCGATGCCGCGGTGCAGGCCAATCTGCGCGAGGCGGCGACGCGAGTGCTCTCCTCCCTCACGCCGCGCGAGGAACGCGTTCTGCGCATGCGCTTTGGCATCGGCATGAACACCGACCATACGCTGGAAGAGGTCGGCCAGCAGTTCAACGTGACCCGCGAGCGTATCCGTCAGATCGAGGCCAAAGCCTTGCGCAAGCTGAAGCACCCGTCGCGCAGCCGGAAGCTGCGCAGCTTCCTGGACGACTAGGATGCTGGACTACACCCGACCGCTGCCAGGGGAGGCAACCGACCGGGTGGTGGTGACGGTGACGTTTCTGCGCCTGAACCGGCGCCCGGCGCGCCCGGCCACGGTGCTGCCGGCGGGCATGACCTTGCGGGCGGAAAGCCTGGATACCGAGGCCTACAGGGTGTTGTACGACGCGGTTGGGTCCGCCTGGCTGTGGTGGCTGCGCCGGGTGATGCCGGACGAGCTCTTGGCCCGGCACCTCGCGAACCCGGCGGTGCAGATTTTCGTGCTGCGGAGGGATGGCAAGGTGTGCGGTTTTTTTGAGACCGATGCCACCCATTGGCCGGATGTGAACCTGAACTATTTCGGCCTGCTGCCGGAGGCGATCGGCCAGGGGCTTGGCCGGGTGCTACTGGATGCGGCGGTGGACACAGTGTTTTTTGGCGCGCCTGGGCTGCGTGGCATGACGCTTAACACCTGCACCGCCGACCACCCGCGCGCGCTGCTGAATTATCTGGCCGCCGGGTTCCGCGAGGTTAGGCAGGTGAAGGAGGCATGGGACATTCCCCGCCGGCTGGGCCTAAAAATCCCGGCGCATCTGCGCAAGTGAGCCTGCCGCTTCCCAAAATGCTGTTTCAGGATGCGCGCTGCCTGGTGGTCGATAAGCCGGCCGGGCTGCAGGTGCATCCCGGCCGCGCCGGTGGTCCTAGCGTGGAGGATTTTTTCCCGCTCTGGCGGCGCGGCAAGAACGGCCCCTGGGCGGTGCACCGCCTGGACCAGGATACGGCGGGCTGCCTGGTGATCGCGCTGAAAAAGACCGCACTGCTGGCGGCGCAAAACTGTTTTGCGACCGGGCAGGCACAGAAAACCTATTGGGCGGTGGTGCGGGGCGTGCCGGCGGCGGAAGCGGGCGTTATCGACCTGCCGCTGGCGAAGCTGACCGTGAACCGCGCCTGGAAAATGGCGCCGGACAAAACCGCCCCGCCGGCGGTGACCGCATGGCGGCTGCGGGGACGTGGCGATGGCATTGCCTGGTTGGAGTTCTCGCCAAAAACCGGCCGCACGCATCAGATCCGCGCCCATGCCGCGGCACTTGGCCATCCGATTCTGGGCGATGCGGTCTATGGTGGCGGGGCAGGGCGGCTGCAGCTGCTGGCGCGCGCGATCCTTCTGCCGCTTGAGCCGGGAATTTCCGCCATCGCGCCGGTGCCTCCCCATATGCAGGAGCGGATGAAGGAATGCGGCCATGCAGAGATCTGAATTCGAGCCGGGGCTCTATGTCCGGCACCCGCAAAAGCCGGAATGGGGGCTGGGCCAGGTGCAGAGCGCCATCGGCCGGCGCGTGACGGTGATGTTCGAGAATGCCGGCAAGGTGCTGATCGATACTGAAGTGGTGGTTCTGGAGATCGCCGCGCTTTAGGGGGAAATAGGAAAGAAGCCGCTTTTTGAAAAAAAACGGCGCACAAACTTTTGCTCCTGCGGGGCTGTGGCGCCGAAACAAGCACGGCCCATAAGATCAAAGTTTTTTTTGCTTCTTTTTGTTCACAAAAAGTAGAAGCCTTCCTCTTCGCCAGACGGGAGTCAGAACCTATCGTTTGCGCAAGGCTGCCCGAACAAATCCATTGATCTCACTGGCTTGCAACAGGACCAAAACAGTCCGAAATAGCCGCCATGATCGATCCTTTCGGCCGCACCATTTCCTATCTCCGCGTCTCGGTGACTGACCGCTGTGACTTCCGCTGCGTCTATTGCATGGCCGAGGACATGGTCTTCCTGCCGAAATCGGACCTGCTGACGCTGGAGGAGCTAGACCGGCTCTGCCGCGCCTTCATCCGCCGCGGTGTAAAAAAACTGCGCCTGACCGGCGGCGAGCCGCTGGTGCGGCGCAACATCATGCAGCTCATCAACGGCTTGGGCGGCGAGATCGGCAACGGGCTGGAGGAGCTGACGCTGACCACCAATGGCAGCCAGCTCGCCAAATATGCCGATGACCTGGTGAAGGCCGGGGTGAAGCGCGTCAATGTCAGTATCGACACGCTGGATGAGCAGAAATTCGCCGACATCACCCGCTGGGGCCGGTTGCCGCAGGTGTTGGAGGGGACGATGGCCGCCAAGGCCGCCGGGCTCGCGGTGAAAATCAACGCCGTGGCGCTGAAGGGCGTGAACGAGGACGAATTCGACGGCATGATCGAATGGTGCGGCACGCATGGTTTCGATCTCTGCCTGATCGAGACAATGCCGATGGGTGCGGTGGACGAGGACCGTACTGAACAATATCTGCCGCTCTCGCTGGTGCGGTCGCGGCTGAACCGGCGCTGGACTCTCACCGACACCAGCTATGCCACAGGCGGCCCGGCGCGCTATATGAACATTGCCGAGACCGGGCAGCGCATCGGCTTCATCACGCCGCTGACGCATAATTTCTGTGAAAGCTGCAACCGCGTGCGGCTGACCTGCACCGGCACGCTGTATATGTGCCTGGGCCAGGATGATGCCGCGGATCTGCGCACGCCGCTGCGCGCCACCAACAGCGACGCCGCGCTGGACGCGGCCATTGCCGAGGCGATCGCGCGCAAGCCGAAAGGCCATGATTTCGTGATCGACCGTCGAAACTCCCGCCCCGCCGTGGCGCGGCATATGTCCGTCACCGGCGGCTAGGGCGTACAGCAGCCGCTTTTTAAAAAAAAGTGGCGCAAAAACTTTTACTCCTATTGGGCTGGGGCAGTGAAGCCAGCACGGCCCAGATTAAAAAAGTTTTTTGCTTCTTTTTTTCAAAAAAGAAGCGCTTCCCTTTCGCGTCAGCTTTTCTCGGCTTTGACCGCACAGCACCCGGCGACGAAAATATCCACGGCCTGACGGATGCGTTTCTCCAGCGCCTGCTTGCTGGGGGCGCTCCGAAAACCGATCAGCACGCCGAGATGAAACTCGCCGATTGCCATGCCGAACAGCATGGCGGCCATTTCCTTCGCCTGTGCGGCCGAGCAGCCATGTTGGATGGCGATGTCGGCGAGGCAGATTTCCAGCTGGCTCTTGGCCTTGGTCACGCGGTTGCGGTGGAATACCCGGCCGAGATCGGGGCTGTGCGTGTATTCCGCCATGATCAGCCGCAGGATCGCAATCTGCCCCGGCGAGAGCAGGAAGCGGGCGAGGGCAAGCAGGTTCGCGGTCAGCAGGTCGTGGATCGTCCAATCCGCGTGCGGTTCGGGAAATTTCAGCAATGATTTGCGATGCGTCAGCAGCGCGCCGAACAACTCAGCCTTCGATTCGATTATCGTATAGACGGTCTTTTTCGACATGCCGGCGGCCTTAGCCACGTCGTTCATGGTCGCCGCATGATATCCTTTGGCAAGAAAAATATCTTCCGCCGCATTGATCAGCTGCAGCATGCGCACATCGCCGGCGGCCTCGCTCACGGAAAGCGTTTTTTGCGGTTTCGTGACGATGCTGCGGCCTGACATGCGCGACAGAATAACGAAATTCAGTAAACTGTCAAGTTTCCTTGGCGAACTACAACGAAGCTGCGGTTGCTTGACTACCGAAATAAACGAGGTTAGTTGGGGCTTTATGAAACCAACGGGTTTCCTTCCCCGCGCCTGTACGCTGTTGCTCGCCGTCAGCCTTTCGGCCTGCGCGGTTGGGCCGGATTTCCATCAACCCCAGCCGCCCGCCGTGAAGCTGACATCGGCGCCGTTGCCCTCCGCCGCCATGGCGCCGGACGGTAAGGCGCAAACCTTTCTCACCGGGGCTGACATCTCCGGCGACTGGTGGGCGTTGTATCGTAGCCCCGAGCTGAACGCGCTGATCGACGCGGCGCTCGCGCATAACCCGACATTGCAGGCGAGCCAGCAGACGCTGCTTGAGGCCGAGGAGACGATGCGCGCCCAGCAGGGCGGGCTGTTCCCCAGCCTGTCCGCCAGTTTCCAGCCGGAACGTGAAAAAATCTCCTCCGCGGAGTTTGCCAGCTTTGGCTCGACCAGCTCGACGAAATCGGTCATTATTCCGCCTTTTACGCTGTATAACGCCAACCTCAGTGTTTCTTACGCGCCGGATGTGTTCGGCGGTGTGCGCCGGCAGATTGAGAGCGATGCTGCGCAAGCGGATTACCAGCGCGACGAGCTGGAGGCCGCGTATCTGACGCTGACCGCCAACATCGTCACCGCGGCGATTACCGAAGCCTCGCTGCGCGCGCAGATCGAGGCGACCGACAAGGTGATCGCGGCCGAGCAGCAGGAACTTGCGATCCTCACTACACAGGTGAGCCTGGGCGGTGTGGCGCAAGCGCAGGTTTTGCAGGAGCAGGCGACGCTCGCCGCCTCGGAGGCGACGCTGCCGCCGCTGCAATCGCAGTTGGCGCAGATGCGCAACCAGCTCGCCGCCTATGTCGGCACGTTCCCGGGCAATTTTCATGAGGCCGATTTTGCGCTTGATGCACTGGCGCTGCCGCAGAATTTGCCGGTGAGCCTGCCTTCGGCGATCGTCGCACAGCGGCCGGACATTCAGGCGGCAGCGGCGCAGCTGCATACCGCGACCGCCAATCTTGGCGTTGCCGATGCGAATCTGCTGCCGCAATTTTCGCTGAGCGCACAGTTCGGCCAGGAAGCGCTCGACACTGGCACGCTGTTCACGCCGCAGAGTCTGGTCTGGAGCCTGGTCGCCGGCGTTACCCAGCCGCTGTTCGAGGGCGGCACTCTGACGGCCCGGCGCAAAGCGGCATTGGCCGCGTTGCGGGCCGCCGGCGCGCAATATCAGGCCACGGTGATCGCCGCCTTCCAGAACGTTGCCGATGCGCTGCAGGTCCTGCAATATGACGCGGTGACCCTGGCCGCGGCGCAGGCCGCGGAGGATGCCGCGGCGAAAAGCCTGGCGGTGACCACGGACCAGTACCGGCTGGGCGGGCAGCCATTCACCGCGGTGCTGACCGCGCAGACTACGTATCAAAACGCCGCGATCGCCGAGGTGAAGGCGGCGGCGGCGCGGCTCACCGATACCGCGGCGCTCTATCAGGCGCTCGGCGGCGGCTGGTGGCACCGCAAGGATGTCGCCGTCTCCTGCTGCGGCATCATTCCATGAGGATGGCGAGACAATGAGCACGGCACGCAAGACGACATGGCGCATGATCCTGATGCTGGTCGTCGTCGGCCTGATTTTCGGCGGCGTTTTCGGCTATGGCGCGGTGCGCAACATTTTTATCGCCAAATTCCTGGCGAGCTTCGGCAACCAGGCGCAGACCGTGGCAACCACCATCGCGACCACGAGCGCGTGGCAGCCGACGTTGAACTCGGTCGGCAGCGTGGTCGCGGTCAACGGCGCCGATCTTTCCGCCGAGGTGGCCGGCATCGTCGATACGATCCATTTCAAATCGGGCGCCGATGTGCCGGCCGGCGCGCTGCTGCTGACGCTGCGGCCCAACAACGATCCGGCGGTGCTGGCGCAGCTGCAGGCGACCGCGGCGCTCGATGAGATCAATTACCAGCGCGACGTCAAACAATTCCACGCCAATGCCATCGCACAATCCCAGGTCGATACCGACCGCGCCAATCTCGAGGGCGCGCAGGCGCAGGTGCAGGCGCAGCAGGCGCTGATGGCGGAGAAGCAGATCCACGCGCCGTTCGCCGGCCGGATCGGCATCCGCCAGGTCGATGTCGGCCAGTATCTCCCGGTAGGCACGCAGATCGTCACGCTGCAGCAGCTGAACCCGCTTTATGTGGATTTCTACCTGCCGCAGCAGGCGGTGAGCCAGTTGCAGGTCGGCCAGACCGTGAATGTCGCGATCGACGCCTTTCCCGGGCAGGTTTTTCCGGCGAAAATTTCCGCGATCAACGCGGTGGTGGACAGCACGACCCGCAGCATCCAGGTGCGCGCCACCCTGCCTAACGATAACTTGGTGCTCCGGCCAGGCATGTTCGCCACCGTGAAGGTGAATGTCGGGGCGCCGCAGGAGCTGGTCACGCTGCCGCAGACCGCGCTCACCTACAATCCGTACGGCACCACCGTGTACACGGTGAAGAAGAATACAGGGCCGGATGATAAAACGGTGCTCACGGCGGAGCAGGTGTTCGTCACCACCGGCGATACGCGCGGCGACCAGGTGGCGGTGCTCACCGGGCTCGCACCCGGCGCCGAGGTGGTGACCGCCGGCCAGCTGAAGCTACGCAACGGCGCCCCGGTGATGATCAACAACGCCGTGACGCCGCCAAGCAACCCCAACCCCAACCCGCCGAACGAATAGCACGATGAAACGTTTCACCGACCTTTTCATCGCCCGGCCGGTGCTCGCTTTCGCGGTGAGCATCCTCATCCTCGTGCTTGGCCTGCGCGCTGTCGGCTCGCTGCCGGTGCAGCAATATCCGCAGACCGAGAACGCCACGATCACCATCACCACCACCTATCCCGGCGCCTCGCCGGATGTGGTGGCGGGGTTTGTGACCACGCCGATCGAGAACGCGGTCGCACAGGTCAATGGCATCGACTACATGACGTCGACCAGCCAGACCAGCACCAGCACCATCACCATTAATCTCGTGCTGAATCACAATCCGGACCAGGCGCTGACGGAGATCAGCGCCAAGGTGAACTCGGTGCTCAACCAGCTGCCGACCGGCACGCAGCAGCCGGTGCTGACGCTACAGGTGGGGCAGACGCTGGATGCGATGTACATCGCCTTCCGCAGCACCGTGCTCTCCGCCAACCAGATCACCGATTACGTGACGCGCGTGGTGCAGCCGCAATTGCAGGCGGTGAACGGCGTGCAGACGGCGGAGATCCTCGGCGGGCAGAATTTCGCCATGCGGGTCTGGCTGAATCCGGAGAAGCTCGCCGCCTACGGGCTGACGGCGTCGAATGTCTGGGCGCAGCTCGGCAATAACGATTTCATTGCTGCCCTGGGCAATACCAAGGGCACGATGACGCAGGTGACGCTGACCGCCTCCACCGGTCTGCATACGCCGCAGCAATTCGGCAACCTGATCCTGAAACAGGCGAACGGCGCGATCATCCGCCTGCGCGATGTCGCCACGGTCTCGCTTGGCGCGGATAGTTACGAACAATACGTCACGTTCGATAACAAACAAGGCGTCTATATCGGCATCAAGGTGGCGCCGGATGCGAACCTGCTCAAGGTCATCACCGGCGTACGCAAGGTGTTTCCGGCGATCCAGGCGAACCTGCCGACCGGGCTGACCGGCACCATCGTCTATGACTCGACGGAATTCGTGAACGCCTCGATCCATGAGGTGCTTCTGGCGCTGCTCGAGGCGCTGGTGATCGTCACCTTCGTGGTGTTCGCCTTCCTCGGCTCGCCGCGCTCGGTGCTGATCCCCGTGGTGGCAATCCCGCTCTCGCTGATCGGCGCATTCGCGATGATGGCGGCGTTCGGCTTCTCCATCAATCTGCTCACGCTGCTCGCACTGGTGCTCGCCATCGGCCTGGTGGTGGATGACGCGATCATCGTCGTGGAGAACGTCAACCGGCATCTCGACGAAGGTCTGGGCCCGGTCAAAGCGGCGCGCATCGCCGCCGCCGAGCTCGGCGGCCCGATCGTCGCCATGACCGTGGTGCTGATCGCGGTGTATGTGCCGATCGGCTTCCAGAGTGGCCTGACCGGCGCGCTGTTCACCGAATTCGCCTTCACGCTGGCCGGCGCGGTGACGATCTCGGCGATTGTCGCCCTGACGCTGACGCCGATGCTCTCCTCGCGCTTCCTCAAGCCGATCGACCGCGCGCAGCCCAACTGGGAGGGCAGGCTGGTCGGCTTTATCGACCGCCGTTTCGATGAGGTGCACCGCCTCTATACGCGGATGCTGCGTAGCAGCCTGGAGACGCTCCCGGTCACCATCGTCTTTGCGTTCGTTATCCTGTGCAGCATCTTCTTCCTGGCGCATGGCTCAAAGAGCGAGCTTGCGCCGCAGGAGGACCAGGGCGCGGTGATCCTGTCCGCGACCTCCGCCCCGGATGCGACCATGACGCAGCGCGCCATGTGGGATTCGCATCTCAACGACATCGTGCTGAAACTTCCCGAAACCGCGCATACTTTCCAGATTGACGTGCCCGGTACGGAAATCGTCGGTTCGGTGCTTAAACCCTGGGAGCAGCGCACGCGCGATGCCAACACGCTGCAGACGATCCTGCAGAAAGAGGCCAATGCCGGCGATGCCGGGCAGCAGGTCGCCGCCTTCCAGCTGCCGCCGCTCCCCGGCAGCCAGGGCCTGCCGGTGCAGTTCGTCATCAAATCGACCGACGATTTCTCGCAGCTTTATCCGGTCAGCCAGGCCTTGCTGCAGGCGGCGCTGCAGAGCGGAAAATTCATCTTCCTGCAGAGCGACCTGAAACTCGACCAGCCGCAGGCGAACATCATCATCGACCGCGCCAAGGCAGCCGAGCTGGGCCTGAACATGTCCGATGTCGGCGCGGCCCTGGCCGAGGCGCTGGGCGGCGGCTACGTGAATTATTTCAGCCTGGCTGGACGTTCGTACAAGGTGATTCCGCAGGTGCAGCGCAAGGCGCGGCTCAACGTTTCGGATCTGAACAATTACTACGTGACCTCGGTGAACGGCATTAACGTGCCGCTCTCCTCGATCGCCAGCATCCAGAACACGGTGATCCCGGAAACCATCAACCACTTCCAGCAGCAGAACTCCGCGACGCTGCAGGGGGTCGCGGCACCCGGCGTCAGCCAGGCGGCGGCGATGCAGACATTGCAGCAACTGGCGGCGAAAATCCTGCCGCCCGGCGACAATATCGATTACGGCGGGCAGATGCGGCAATATGTGCAGGAGAGCAGCAGCTTTGTCCTCACCTTCGCCTTTGCTGTCATCATCATCTTCCTGGCCCTGTCGGCGCTGTTCAACTCCTTCCGCGACCCGCTGATCATCCTCGTCTCGGTGCCGATGTCGATCGCCGGAGCGCTGATCTTCATCTATCTCGGCTTCGGCAAGCTGACGCTGAACATCTACACCGAGGTCGGGCTGGTGACGCTGATGGGGCTGGTCTCCAAGCATGGCATCCTGATGGTGGAGGTCGCGAACGAGGCACGGCTGGCCGGCAAGGGCAAGCGCGAGGCGATCGAATACGCCGCCAGCATCCGGTTGCGGCCGATCCTGATGACCACCGCGGCCATGGTGCTGGGCGTGGTGCCGCTGATCATGGCGACCGGGGCCGGGGCGGCCGCGCGCTTTAACATGGGCATGGTCATCGCCGGCGGTCTCTCGATCGGCACGATGTTCACCCTGTTTGTGGTGCCGGCCGTTTATATGGTGCTGGCCGGCGCCAAGCAGGTGGAAGGGGCGGCCGCGGCGGCGCCCGCCGAGTAACGCGAAACATTACGTTTTGTTAATTGTTTTCTTTGGAGCACGTTCCGCGTGCCATGAAGAAAACGTTTTCTACCTCAGGCTTTGCTGACGCGACCTTGCTGAATACACTCTCTCCGGAAATCCGCCCGGTCAGCCCGGCACTGGACGTGAGCGGGCATCGGGCCAGATTGCGGGCGCGTTTCCTGGCCGACGGTCCAAACGCCATCGCCGAGCATGAGCTGATCGAGATGACCTTGTTCCTGGCTCTACCCCGGCGGGATACCAAGCCGATCGCCCGGGCGCTGCTGTCGCACTTTGGCTCCTACGCCGCGGCGATCTCCGCCAGCGTGCCGGATCTGCTGGAGGTGGAGGGGCTGGGCGAGTCCGGGGTGGCGGCGCTGAAAACGGTGCAGGCGGCAGCGCAGCGCCTGGCCAAGGCCGAGGTGCTGTACCCGGCCGGTGTTAAGCAACTGGGACCGGCTGATCGAATATCTGCAGGCCGTGCTGGCGCGGGAAAAAATCGAGCAGTTCCGCGTGCTGTTCCTCGACAACCGCAACCGCCTGCTGGCCGACGAGGCGCAGAGCACCGGCACCGTCAACCACACCCCGGTCTATCCGCGCGAGGTGGTGAAGCGGGCGCTGGAGCTGCACGCCACCGCCATCATCCTGGTGCACAACCACCCGGCGGCGATCCGTCCCCCAGCGAGGAGGACATCGAGATGACCAAGGAGATCAAGCGCGCCGCTCAGGCGCTTTCCATCGTGCTGCACGACCATATTATCATCGGCAATGGTCAATGGCTCAGCTTCCGCAAGATGAGCGTATTCTATGACGCCCAGCCGGTGAGCACGGCCATGCGCAGCACCGCGGTAACGCGGCCGTCGCGCAGCTGCAGCCGGCTCAGCGCCGCCGGAAACAGGCTTTGCGGCGCGAATTTCCGGCTCCGCGCGCGCAGGGCATTAGTCTCCCCGGCATCGCGCAACTCGTGCAGCAGCTCGAGCGGGTTGGCGTATAAAAACTCGATATCCTCGACATCGGCGACCGGGAGGGAGAACCCGGCGCGTTGCAGCAGCCCGGCGCAATCCTGCAGCTCGGGAAAGGGGGAAATGCGCGGGCTGACGCCGCCGGTCAGCTCCTCCTCCGCCTCCAGCAGGGCTGCGCGCAAATCCTGCAGCGTGCCGAGTGCCGGCAGGCTGGCCAGCAGCAGCCCTTCCGGCTTCAGCGCGCGGCGCAGCTGGATCAGCGCGCCCGGCAGGTCGGTGAACCAGTGCAGCGATAAATGCGCCACCACCAGATCGTATTTTTGCGCCTCCAGTTCGAAATTTTCCGATCCGATGACAAGCGGCCTGCCACCGGCGATGGCCGCCATCGGCGCAGAAACATCGGCGGAGGTGACGCTCATGCCGCGCGCCTGCAGCGCGGGCGCAATGGCGCCGCGGCCGCCGATCTCGAGCGCCGTGGTGAAACGCCTTCTGGTGTCGTCCAGCCGGTCGAGCAGCCGTGCGGCGAGATCGTCCAGCACCGGGGCAAGATGGCCGATGCGCCCCGCCGCCCGGTCGCGATGCCGGCGCACCGCGTCGAAATCGAAAATCTGCTCCATATGAAAGCCTTTCTTGCGCAGGTGCTGGATACGCTGCTGCCGCCGTCTTGTCTCGCCTGCGACACGCCTGTGCCGGCGGACGGGCAGTTCTGCCTCGCTTGTTTCCGCCGCGTGAGTTTCGTCACCGCACCGCTTTGCGCCTGCTGCGGCGTGCCGCTGCCCTATAACGCGGCGGCCGGGGCAGGCGGACATTGCGGCAAATGCGCGGCGGCGCCGCCGGCCTTGCGCTACGATGCGGCGGCGCGCGCGCTGATCCTGCCGTTCAAATACGCCGACCGGACTGAGGCGGCGGGCGGTATCGCCCGGCTGATGCTGCGCCCGGGTGCTGCGCTGCTGGCACGCGCCGATCTGTTGGTGCCGGTGCCGCTGCATCCCGCGCGCCTGCGGCAGCGCGGATACAACCAGGCGGCATTGCTGGCACGCCGGCTCGCCCGGCTGACGGGCAGCATGTGCGCCCTCGACGCGCTGTGCCGGCAAAAGCCCACCGCGCCGCTGGAGCATATGGGACTGGCCGCGCGCAAGGCGGAACTGCGCGATGCCATCGTCGCGCGGCCCGGCTTTTCGGCCGCTAACAAGAAGATTCTATTGATTGACGACGTGATGACCTCCGGCACCACCGCCAATGCCTGCGCTGTCGCTTTGCGCGCCGCCGGGGCCGCCGCGGTCGACGTGCTCACCGCCGCGCGCGTGGCCGATCCCAGCCTTGAGTAAAACTCATCTTGCATAACGCGGTGTCTTGGCTAGATGAATCGCATGCCCATTATCGAGATCTACACGCAAGCCTTCTGTCCCTACTGCACGCGGGCGGTCAGCCTGTTGCGGAAGAAGGGGGCGGAATTCAAGGAAATCGACGCGCCGTCTGGTTCGCTTCAGCGCGCGGAAGCACGGGAACGGTCCGGCGGCAGCACGACGGTGCCGCAGATCTTTTTCGACGGTAAACTGATCGGCGGTTGCGACGATATGATGGCGCTGGAGCGCGCCGGCAAACTGGATTTACTGCTCGGCCTATGATCCACTACCAGCTGCGTTGCGACGCGGCACATGAATTCGATGGCTGGTTTGCTAATAGCGAAGGCTTCGAAAGCCAGGCGAGCAGGGGGCTGATCGTCTGCCCGGTCTGTTCTAACACGCATATCACGCGGGCGCTGATGACCCCGGGCATCCCCCGCAAGGGCGAGAAGCGCCAGGAGCAAACCGAAGCGGCTGCCGATCCGCTGCCCGGCCCGGTGAGTCCGGCCGCGGGCGGGGTGATCCCCGATGCCGTGCGCGCCGCATTGCAGCGGCTCCGCCAGGAGGTGGAGAAAAACTGCGAATATGTCGGCAGCGAGTTTGCCGAGGAGGCGCGCCGCATCCATCACGGCGAGGCCGACCGGCGTGGCATCTATGGCGAAAGCAGCGAGGAAGAGGCCGAGGCGCTCGCCGATGAGGGCATCGACATCGCCCGAATTCCCTGGGTGCGGCGGACTGATAGTTAGAAAGCAGCCGCTTTTTGAAAAAAGCGGCGTAAAAACTTTGCTCCTTTAGGCCTGTGGCGTTAAAACCGGCACGGCCCAATTTTAAAAAGTTTTTTTGCTTCTTTTTGTTCACAAAAAGAAGCCTTTCTCTTAGCTCTAAAGCTTCAGCCGGTCCCGCGCGGCGTCGTATTCGCGCCGTAGCCGCGCCACCAGCGCCGCCGCCGGCACCACATCCTTGATCGCGCCGATCCCCTGGCCGGAGCCCCAGATATCCTTCCAGGCTTTGGTGGCGCCCTCGTGGAAATTCATGGTGGTGACATCGCCCTCGGCCAGATGGTCCGGGTCCAGCCCGGCGGCGACGATGCTTGGCCGCAGATAATTGCCATGCACTCCGGTGAACAGGCTGGAATACACGATATCCGCCGCCGTGCCTTCGACGATCGCCTGCTTATAGGCGGCTGAGGCGTTAGCCTCCTCGGTGGCGATGAAGGCGGAGCCGATGTAAGCTAGATCCGCGCCGCTGGCCTGCGCCGCCAATATGGCATCGCCGGTGGCGATGGCGCCCGAGAGCACGAGAGGCCCGGCAAACCATTCCCGGATCTCCTGCACCAGGGCAAACGGGGAGAGCGTGCCGGCATGGCCGCCGGCCCCGGCCGCCACGGCGATCAGCCCGTCCGCGCCTTTGTCCACCGCTTTTTTCGCGAAGCTGTCGTTGATGACATCATGCAGCACGATCCCGCCATAGGCATGGATCGCCGCATTCACCTCCGGCCGCGCGCCAAGAGAGGTAATGACGACCGGCACCCGGTATTTTGTGCAGAGCGCCAGGTCGTGCTCCAGACGGGTGTTTGACCGGTGCACGATCAGGTTCACCGCGAAGGGAGCGGATTTTTGGGCGGGATGCGCCTTATCCCAGGCGGCCAGCGCCGCCGTGATCTCCTCCAGCCACGCTTCCAGCCGTTCCGCCGGGCGGGCATTCAGCGAGGGAAACGCCCCGACAATGCCGGTGGTGCATTGCGCGACCACCAGCTTCGGGTTGGAGATGATAAACAGCGGCGCGCCGATGGCCGGCAGGCTTAACCGGTCGCGCAGAACCTCGGGAAGGGGCATTCTCGCCTCATGGTTGACGTATCCTATACGTCAACCATTGCCGATCAGCACGCCCGTGGCAAATACCAGCGCGCCGCCCAGTGCCACCTGCACGGTGGCGCGGATCGGCGAGGTGTCCATGAAGCGCCAGCGTACCCAGGAAATTGCCGCCAATTCCACCACCACCACGCAGATCGCGACGATCAGGGCGATATGCAGGTTGGGGATGAGGAAGGGCAGGGTATGACCGAGCCCGCCGAACATCGTCATCAGCCCGGTCACCAGGCCGCGGATATAGGGCGTGCCGCGGCCGGTCAGGCTGCCGTCATCGGAGAGCGCCTCTGCGAAGGCCATGGAAATGCCGGCGCCCAGCGAGGCGGCGACGCCGACGATGAAGGCGGCATAGGCATGGTGCGTCGAGAAGGCGGCGGCGAAAATCGGCGCCAGTGTCGAGATCGAGCCATCCATCAGCCCGACCAGGCCAGGCTGGACATATTGCAGCATGAACATGCGCTTGGCATGCGCATCCTCGGTCTCGCGCTTGTCGTCGGTCAGGTTTTCCGCGGAAAGCCTGTCGGCGCGGTGCTCATGCTCCTGCTCCGCCTCGGCGAGATCACCCAGCAGCTTGCGGATCGACACGTCGGTCGCGCGCGAGGCGGCGAGGCGGTAGAAGCGCTGCGTCTCGGATTCCATGCCCTCGGCCAGCTTGCGCACATCGTCGATGCTAGGCTTTGGCAGCTGCCAGACCGCCTTGCGGGCGATGAAGCCGCGCACATCCTGGCGGCGGATCAGCGGGATATGGTCGCCGAATTTTTCCCGGTACATGTCGAGCAGCCGGCGGCGATGCTCGTTCTCCTCCTCTGCCATGGCGCTGAACACCTTGGCCGAGGACGGAAAGTCGTCGCGCAGCCGCTCGGCGAGATCGTTGTAGATCCGGCCATCCTCTTCCTCAGCGCCAATGGCCAGCGCCAGAACCTCACGTTCTGAAAGTTGTGAGAAGTCTCGCATGTAACACTCCTTATCGGAGCGTCATGTGGCGGCGGAATTGGTGTCGGTCAAGCAAATTGTCGCTATTTGCGAATGAGTTGCAATGGCAAAAACCCTAGCTTTGTTGCCATTTTTTCTGCGCCGTGCCCGGCGCGTTGCCAGGCCCGGTAAGCTGGGCGATAAGATTTTATAACGATTTCATAACAATCGCTTGCTCTCGCGGCCGCGTTGCTGCGGGCTGGATCAACCTGGCGCTGATCCATTACGAGCGGCTGGAGCTGGATCAGGCGGTGGCGGAGCAGGCCCTCGCCCTCGACCCCGATTTCGCCGAGGCGCATTTCGAGAAAGCCGAGGCGCTGCTGCTCTCCGGGCGCATGGCGGAAGGCTGGGAGAGCTATGAATGGCGCTTCCGGCTGAAACAGGCCAAGGGGATGCTGCCGAAGACCGACAAGCCGCAATGGGACGGAAGGCCTCTGCCGCCCGGCAAATTGCTGATCGTCGGCGATCAGGGCTTTGGCGACTGCATCCAGTTTGCACGGCTCATCCCCTGGGTGGTTTCGCTCTGCCCGGAGCCGGTGCTGGCCTGTTCCGGCGAGCTGGTGGACCTGCTGGGTCAGCTGCCAGGCATCAGCCGGATCGTCACGCGCTGGGAGGAAACCGGCGATTACGATGCCTATATCCCGCTCTCCGGCCTGCCGCGCCTGGCCGGGATCGGCATCGGGAACGTGCCGGCGCGTGCTTATCTCCATCCCGACCCGGCTTTGGTCGCATCCTGGGGGGCGCGGCTGGAGCGGCTGGCGCCGCCGGGCAAGCGCCGGATCGCCTTGGCCTGGGCCGGGCGGCCGACGCATAAAAACGACCGCAAGCGCAGCGTGAAACTGGCGCAGTTTGCACCGCTCTTCGCCCGTGACGATGTGGCGATCCTTACCGTGCAGAAGGGGGCGCCGGTCGCCCAGACCGGCGCCTATTACGGTCCCGCGCCGCTGCTGAATCTCGGGCCCGAAATCGAGACTTTTGCTGATACCATGGCGATTTTCCGCCATGTCGAACGGCTCGTCACCATCGATACGTCGGTCGCGCATGTCGCCGGCGCCAGCGGTGTGGCGACCGACCTGCTGCTGCCGCACGCGCCGGACTGGCGCTGGCTGCTCGGCCGCGATGATACGCCCTGGTACCCCTCGCTGCGCCTGTTCCGCCAGGAGCGGCCCTATGACTGGTCCGGGGTGGTCGAGCGCGTTGCGGCGTGCCTCTCGGAAAAAATCGCGGGATCGGAATAAATTTTGTGGACAAATTTGCTCGTCATCATAACGTCATACTCCCGCCAAAATCGGGGTGCCTGCTGCACACCGCACGAGACAGGAGATCGCCATGGAAGCTTCGGAATACGCGCGCAAGCTCAAAGAGTTGGACCATCTGTTCAACGATCCGGATGTGCCGGTGGAACCGGCCCGGCTCTGGCTGCTGCTCGCTGAACTCGCCCGGCACGACCGCGTGCCGCCTTGCGCCGCGCCGCCAACCCGGCACTGATACCCGGCACGCGGGCAGCCAAACCCGCAACCGACGAAAAAACATCTCAAATTGTTGCGCAGCGCCGTGCGGCCTTGGAGGTCCGGGCGGGAATCGAACCCACATTCGCGGATTTGCAGTCCGCTGCATCACCACTCTGCCACCGGACCTCACGGCGTGCCCGCTGTATATCCTCGGGTCGGCCGCGTCGGTCAAGCCACGTTTTTACACAACGGGTTACGGTCCGCTCTTTCCGGCGCTGCTGTTGAGTTATCCTCGGCCGGGCCGCTATAAGGGTTACTGCAACGGGTTGGATAGAAGGTTTTACATGGCAGACCAGACCGCTCCAAATATCGCGCGCGAAAAAATGGTGGGCAGCCAGGTGAGGCCGAACGAGGTGCACGATCCCAGGGTGATCGAGGCGATGCGCGCTTTGCCGCGCGAGGCGTTCGCGCCCGCCGGGGCCTTCGCCTATGCTGATATGGATATCGATCTCGGCCAGGGGCGTTACCTGCTGGCACCTTTGGTCACCGCCCGGCTGGCGCAGCTGGTGATGGCGAGCAACCCGGCCCATGTGCTCGTGGTCGGCGCCGGCAGCGGCTACACCGCCGCGGTGCTGGCGGCTTGCGGCGCGCAGGTCGTGGCGCTGGAGGAAGACGCCCGGCTCGATACCGGGGCGCTGGCCCGCTGCGCGCCAGGTGTCGAGGCGGTTACCGGCAGGCTCGACGCCGGCTGGCCCGCTTCCGGCCCGTATGACGCGATCCTGATCGAGGGCGCTGTGCAGGCCATTCCCGTTGATTTCGCAGCCCAGCTGGTGGCTGGGGGGCGGCTGGTGACGATCCTGGCCGATGGCGACGAGCCAGCCGGGCTCGGCCGCGGCGTGGTCGCCGCGCCCGGGGAGAGCGGCTTCGCCAGGGTAAAAATGTTCGATTGCACGGCGCGGGTTCTGCCGTGCTTCCGCCGTGCACCGGCTTTTGCTCTTTGAGGACCGGAACAATGTCGTTGCGCGCGCTGCTTTTCTGCGGCTTTGCCGCATGCGCGACATGCGCCGCGCCGCGCGCCGCGCATGCCGCGCCGCCGACCACGCTGACCCAGGCGCTGGTCGAAGCCTATGAGAACAACGCGACGCTGCAGGAGCAGCGCGCCTCGCTGCGCGCCACCGACGAGACGGTGCCGACCGCTTTGTCCGGATGGCGGCCGACTGTAACACTCTCCGGCACCGCGGGGCGCATCAGCGGCTACGAGAACGTGGCGGGCAACAGCCTGACCGCTCTCGGCGCGATCAGCAGCACCAATACGCGCTATCCGGAAAACCGCAACGAATTGATCGCCGAGGCGACCGTGACGCAACCGGTCTATAGTGGCGGCAAGGTGATCGCTTCCACGCGCGAGGCGAAGAACTCGGTCTACGCCGCGCGGGCGCAGTTGCTCGCCACCGAACAGACCGTGTTCCTCAACGTCGTCACCGCCTATGTCACGGTGATCACCGACGAGCAGGTACTGGCGCTGGATCAGAGCAACCAGACGGTACTGGAACAGCAGTTGGAGGACACCAACGACCAGTTCAGGGTCGGCGAGATCACGCTCACCTCGGTGGCGCAGGCCGAGGCCGCGCTGGCCCAGGCGAAGGAGCAGGTCGAGATCGCCGCCGGCAACCTGCAGATCGCACGGGAGAATTTCCGCGAGCTGGTGGGCGATTATCCGGGCAAGCTGGCGCCGCCGCAGCCGCTCGATCTGCCGGTGCGCTCCAAGAACAGTGCCGCCGACGCCGCGATCGCCAACAACCCGAATGTGATCTCCGCGGAATTCACCGACGCCGCCAACAAGGATGCGGTCGATGTCGCCTACTCGGCGTTGCTGCCGCAGGTGAGCTTGCAGGCCTCCGCCTTCAATGAGAGCAATCCGGTCTCCCCGGGCACGAAGCTCAACGGCGGCGAGGTGCTGGGCGAGGTGACCGTGCCGCTTTATCAGGGCGGCGCGGAATATTCCGCCATCCGCCAGGCGCGGGCGCATGAGCAGCAGAGCTTCGCCACAATCCTCGACATGCAGCGCACCGCCTATGCGCAGGCGACCCAGGCCTGGGTCGGGCTGGTGTCATCGCGCGCCGCGATCGTCAGCACCAATGCCGAGATCAAGTCCAACGCCATCGCTTTGGACGGCACCGAACGCGAGCAGCTGGTTGGCACCCGGACCACCCTGGACGTGCTGAACGCGCAGCAGCTGCTGCTCAACTCGCAGGTTCAGCAGGTGCAAAATATCGCGACTCTGGTGGACAATTCCTATACGGTGGCTGCCGCGATCGGCCGCCTGACCGTGACCGATCTCGGGCTTCCGGTCGATCAGTATGACGATCTTAAATATTATGACGCGGTGAAATATGCCGGGTTCGGAACCGGCGAGTTGGCGGACAGGGCGGTGGGTGTCGCGCCGGACGGCACCTTGCTGGATGCCAGCGGCCATCCCATCATCGCTGACGAGCCCACACCGCCCAAGACACCGTAAGGGGCAGGCCGATGAGCGATGAAGACCGGATATCGAATTGCGCGGGACCCGGCAGTGCCGGCGAGCCCTCGATGGAAGAGATTCTCGCCTCGATTCGCCGCATCCTGAAAGAGGATGAGAGCGCTCATCCCTCCGAAGACCCTGACGACGAAATCCTGGTCCTCAGCGCCGCGATGGAGGCCAAGCCGGTCGACATCGCCTCGGGCACGGCGCTGCCGGCCGATACCGGGCCAGGCGTCATGCCTGTGGAAGCGCCGGTGGCGCCGCACCGGCAGGCACTGCATTTGATGCCGGAAGCCGGCCGCGCGGCTGATGAGGCCGAACCGGATCAGGAGATCATTATCCCCGACTCGCCAGAATACGTGGCTGAAATGGAAGAACAGATGGACAGCAACCTGCAATCCCCGGCCGGTCTGGTCGGCGAGGCGACGACCGAGGAGGTCACCAGCAAGCTGGGCTCCCTGGTGCGCAGCATGAGCCAGGATCGCTCGGTCGCGGTCAGCCGCGGCGGCGTGTCGCTGGAGGATATCGTCCGCGAGGAGATCCGCCCGCTGCTGAAATCCTGGCTGGATTCGCATCTGCCCAGCCTGGTAGAGCGCATCGTCCGCGCCGAGATCGAGCGCGTTATCGACCGCACCAAGCCATAATCCTTTTTTCTCCCGCCCGACTGGGCCAATAGACCGGAATTTTTCTGTGACCACGCTCGACAAGCATTTTGACCCGGCCGCCAGCGAGGGCCGGATTTATCGCCAATGGGAAACTTCCGGCGCCTTCGCCGCCGACCCGTCGCGCGAGGCTGCCCCGTACACGATCATGATCCCGCCGCCGAACGTGACCGGGACCCTGCATGTCGGCCACGCGCTGACCAACGTGCTGCAGGATATTTTCATCCGCTACCGCCGCATGCAGGGGCGCGACGTGCTCTGGCAGCCCGGCACCGACCATGCCGGCATCGCCACGCAGATGGTGGTGGAGCGGCTGCTGGATAAGGAGAAAACCTCGCGCAAGGAACTCGGGCGCGAGACCTTCCTCGCCCGAGTCTGGCAGTGGAAGGAAGAATCCGGCGGCGCCATCACCCAGCAGCTACGCCGCCTCGGCGCCTCGCCGGACTGGGCGCGCGAGCGCTTCACCATGGATGAGGGGCTCTCCGCGGCTGTGCGCGAGGTGTTCTGCACCTTGCATGACCAGGGGCTGATCTACCAGGACAAGCGGCTGGTGAACTGGGACCCTGCGCTGCAGACCGCGATCTCCGACCTGGAAGTCGAGAGCCGCGACATGAAGGGGCATATCTGGCACATCCGCTACCCCGTGGAAGGCGGCGGCGAGATCGTGGTCGCCACCACGCGGCCGGAGACGATGCTGGGCGACACCGCGGTTGCCGTGAACCCCGAGGATGCGCGCTACCGCGACATCGTCGGAAAATTCGTGGTCCTGCCGCTGACCGGCCGGCGCATCCCCATCATCGCCGATGAATATTCCGATCCCGAAAAGGGCACCGGCGCGGTGAAGATCACCCCGGCGCATGATTTCAACGATTTTGAGGTCGGCAAGCGGCATGGGCTCGCCATGCCCTCGATCCTCGACCGCACCGGGCGCATCACTTTGGCCGAACTCGGCGAGATGCCGGAATTCGTGCGCGCGCTGGAAGGTGAGGAACGTTTTGCCGCGCGCAAAAAAATCGTCGCCGAGCTGGAGCGGCTGGAGATCCTCGACAAGGTCGAGCCGCACGCCAATGCGGTGCCGCATGGCGACCGCTCCGGCGTGCCGATCGAGCCGCTGCTGACCACGCAATGGTACTGCAATGCCGGCGTGCTGGCGAAGCCGGCGATCGAGGCGGTGGAGACCGGCCGCGTCAAATTCGTGCCGCAGCAATGGGAGAACACGTTCTTTGCCTGGATGCGCGACATCCAGCCCTGGTGCATCTCCCGCCAGCTCTGGTGGGGGCACCGCATCCCCGCCTGGTACGATGAGCAGGGCAGGGTCTATGTCGCCCGGACCGAGGCCGAGGCGCAGGCCAAGGCCGGGGCGGAGCAGAAACTGACCCAGGACGAGGACGTGCTGGACACCTGGTTCTCCTCCGCGCTCTGGCCGTTCTCCACGCTCGGCTGGCCGGAACAGACACCGGAACTGCAAAAATATTACCCCACCGACACGCTGGTGACCGGCTTTGACATCATCTTCTTCTGGGTCGCCCGGATGATGATGATGGGCCTGCATTTCATGGGCGATGTGCCGTTCCGCACGGTGTACATTCACGGCCTGGTGCGCGACGAGCGCGGGCAGAAAATGTCCAAGTCCAAGGGCAATGTGATCGACCCGCTGAGCCTGATCGACGCCTACGGTACCGATGCGCTGCGCTACTCGGTGGCGGCGGCGGCCGGGCAGGGGCGGGATGTGAAGCTCGGCGCCAAGATCGTCGAGACTAATCGCAGCTTCATCACGAAAATCTGGAACGCCGCGCGCTTTTTGGAGATCAACGGGGCGAAGCCGAACCCAGCTTTCAACCCCGCCAGCGCGAAACTGCCGCTCAGCCGCTGGATTTTGGACGCCGCCAACAGCGCCGTCGCCGAGGCCTCGGCCGCGTTGGACGCGTTCCGCCCGAACGACTACGCCAATGCCTGCTACCGCTTCGCCTGGGGCGATGTCTGCGACTGGTTCGTGGAATTCGCCAAGCCCGGCTTCGCGACCGAGGATGCCGCGGAAATCCGCGACGTCGCCGCCTATGTGCTGGGTGTGCTGCTGCGGCTGATGCACCCGCTGCTGCCTTTCGTGACCGAGGAGCTATGGGACCATTTTGGCTACGGGCCGCAAGGCTCGTTGATCCGCGCCCCCTGGCCGGAAGCGATTCCGGTGTTCGAAGCCGAGGCGGCGCGTAACGAGGTCGCCTGGGTGGTGAACCTGATCTCCCAGGTCCGCACCGTGCGCTCGGAAATGAACGTGCCGCCTTCCATCAAGAGCCCGGTGCTGCTGAAGGATGCCGCCGCGCAGAGCCTGGCTTGGGCGGAGGCCTGGGCCGAGCCGATCTCGCGCATGGCCCGTGCCAGCGAGACCGGGGCGCTGACCGCCGAGGTGCCGAAAGGCTCCGCGCAGGCGGTGCTGGGCAAGGCGACGATCGTGCTGCCGCTGGCCGAGATCATCGACCTCGACGCCGAGCGCGCCCGGCTCAGCGCCGCCAAGGCCAAGGCCGCGGCGGAGTTGGCCAAGGTGGAGCAGAAGCTTGCGAACGAGGATTTCGTGAAGCGCGCGCCGGAAGCGATTATCGAGGAGAACGAGGAGCGGCGGCGCAATTTCTCCGCCGAGATCACGCGCCTCGACGCCGCGCTGCAGCGCATCGCCTGAGGGAAGCCAAACAGAAGGCTTCTTTAAAAAAAGAAGCAAAAAACTTTTGCTGAACTGGGCCGTGCTGGTTTCGCTGCCAGCGGCCCATAAGAGCAAAAGTTTTTGCGCCGCTTTTTTCAAAAAGCGGCCACTTTCCTTAATCTCTCTTCCCGCGGCCGCGCTCTTGTGCGGCGCCGGCCGCCTGCCATAAATGCCAGCACCATTAAAGGACGCTCAATCATGAAAAAGACCTGGGACAAGTCAAAACTGCCGTCGCGGCACACCACCATGGGCCCGGACCGCGCGCCGCATCGCTCTTATTATTACGCGATGGGCCTCACCGAGGAAGAAATCGAGCAGCCTTTCGTCGGCGTCGCCACCTGCTGGAACGAGGCCGCGCCCTGCAACATCGCGCTGTCGCGCCAGGCGCAGTCGGTCAAGCGCGGTGTGAACGAGGCCGGCGGTACGCCGCGCGAGTTCACCACCATCACCGTCACCGACGGCATCGCCATGGGCCATCAGGGCATGAAATCCTCCCTGGTCTCGCGCGAGGTGATCGCCGATTTCGTGGAGCTCACCGTGCGCGGCCATGGCTATGACGCGCTGGTCGGCGTCGCCGGCTGCGACAAGTCTCTGCCCGGCATGATGATGGCGATGCTGCGCCTCAACGTCCCGTCGGTGTTCATGTATGGCGGCTCGATCCTGCCCGGCCGGTTCCAGGACCGTGACGTGACCGTGGTTGACGTGTTCGAGGCGGTCGGCCAGCACGCTGCCGGCAACATGTCGGCCGAGGATCTGCACGCGCTGGAATGCGTGGCCTGCCCCTCCGCCGGCGCCTGTGGCGGCCAGTTCACCGCCAACACCATGGCGACCGTCTCCGAGGCGATCGGCCTCGCTCTGCCCGGTTCCGCCGGCGCCCCGGCCCCCTATGAGGACCGCGACCGTTTCGGCGTGCTCTCCGGCCAGGCGGTGATGTCGCTGATCGAGAAGAACCTCCGTCCGCGCGACATCTGCACCCGCGAGGCGTTCGAGAACGCCGCCGTGGTGGTGGGCGCCACCGGCGGCTCCACCAACGCCGCGCTGCATCTGCCCGCCATGGCGAACGAGGCGGGCATCCGCTTCACCCTGCAGGACGTGGCGGAGATCATGCGCCGCACCCCCTACATCGCCGACCTGAAGCCGGGCGGAAAATACGTTGCGCTGGACGTGCACAAGATCGGCGGCATCCCCGTGATCCTGAAATCCCTGCTCGATGCCGGGTTGCTGCACGGCCATTGCATGACCGTCACCGGCAAGACTTTGGCGGAAAACCTAGCCGATGTGGTGTTCCCGGAAAACCAGGACGTGGTGTTCCCGGTCTCGCGCGCGCTCACCAAGACCGGCGGCGTGGTCGGCCTCAAGGGCAACCTTGCCCCGGACGGCGCGATCGTGAAGGTGGCTGGGCTGAAGTCGCAGGTCTTCACCGGCACCGCGCTCTGCTTCGACTGCGAAGAAGACGCCTTCGCCGCCGTGCAGGCCCGCGCCTACAAGAAAGGCGACGTCATCGTCATCCGTTATGAAGGGCCGAAAGGCGGACCCGGCATGCGCGAGATGCTCTCCACCACCGCGGCCATCTACGGTCAGGACATGGGCGAGCATGTGGCGCTGATCACCGATGGCCGCTTCTCCGGCGGCACGCGCGGTTTCTGCATCGGCCATGTCGGGCCAGAAGCCGCCGTCGGCGGGCCGATCGCCTTGCTGCGCAACGGCGACAAGATCACCGTCGACGCCGTTGCAGGCACCATCGACGTGGACCTGACGGACGCCGAACTCGCCGCCCGCCGCGCCGAATGGAAGCCGCGCGGCACCAACTACAACTCCGGTGCGATCTGGCGTTACGGCCAGAACGTGGGCCCGGCCTATCTCGGCGCGCTGACCCATCCGGGTGCCGAGGCAGAGACGCATTGCTTCGCGGATCTGTAAGTTAGGATAAGTGAAAGTCGAGGGGCTCCGCCCCTCGACCCCGCTGGGGCCGTGAGGCCCCAGACCCCTTGAATAAATGACGGCGCGTTAGGAAGCAGAAAACGTTATAAGCTGGGCAGCGCTTGTTTCAGCGCCAAAGTCCCAAATTAGCAAAAATTTTTGCGCCGCTTTTTGAAAAGAGCGGCTGCTTTCTTCCTCTCAGCTTTTACGAACCGACCGTAAACTTGAAGCTTCCCTGTGTGTGGTGCGTGTCCACCGACACCGCGTGCCAAGTCACGGTGTAGGTGCCGGGCGCGGTGATGTGCAGTGGCACTGACATCTCGTTGCCATGGCCAGGCACTGCCTGCGGCTTGGCGTTCTCGATCGCGCCGGCGGCATTCTTCACAGTCACCGAGCAGAACGGAATTTCCAACCCTTCGGTATACGTCATCAGCATCCGCGCCGGGGCGGTGGCGACGGTGCTGCCGACGGCGGGATCGGCTTTGACCAGAAACGCATGCGCGAAGGCCGGCGAGGCGGCGGCCAGGCTGGCGAGCAGGGCGGAGGCGGTAAGTAATTTCATCATCATGATCCGATCAATGGTTTGCCGAGCGAATTGGGGAACAGGTCGTCGAAGTACAGGTGGAACTGGCCGATGACGCCGAGCCCATGTCCCGCGGCGCCGTTCAGAGGCCACAGCAACTCGGTGGAGAGCGAATAATACTCGCCGGTCCAGACCGCGCCGGTGCCGAGCATGAAGGTGGTCGGGTCGTTCGTCGGCCGGAACGCGGAGCTTGCGGCGGCGGAACTCCAGCCCAGTTCGACCAGGGGCGTCAGGTTCGCGAGCACCGGCGGCAGGCCGTAATCCTTGATCTGCGATTGCAGGTAGGGGATGGAATATTGCAGGGTCAGGCCGCCGGTCCAGTAGTTGAGCCCGCCATACCCAGAGGCGTATCCGGCATTCGGAATATTATAGGAAAGTTCGCCGGTAAGGGCGAAAGGGCGGACCGGGGCGAAGGGGATATCGCCAAGGCCTTTGCCGAAATACCCCGAAACAATGGTGGCATCATAACCCGTATCGATGCCCGTGGTGCCGGCGCGGCCGAAAGCCTGCTGAATGGCGATCGAGCTCATGAACTCATGCTGTGGGAGCAGGATCCAGCGATATTTCAGCTGCACATAGGGATCGTTCCAACCGCCATGGGATTTTTTGTTGTCCATCAGGTCGTTGGTGATCCAGTCATAATCCGTGCCGGCAGCGACGCCGAGGCTGCTGGTGATGGTCTTGTCGTATTCGACATTCAGGTCGGTGACCGTGCTTTTTCCGTCCGGGCTCGTAACCGAGTAGATCGGCAAATTGGCTTCATCACCGACGCCGGGATCGTCGATCAGCAGCGTGTTTACGAACACCCGCGCCCCCGCCACCGCATGCGCCTCGGCCTGCGGCACGCCACAGACAAAGCAAACCAACGCGCCGCCGATAAGGCGGAGAGCACCCGACGAACCCATGAACGGCCATCCCCAATATTACTCTAGGTTTGTAATCCAAACCTTCCCAAGTAGGAAGGTTTTCAAGCTTTAAGCAAAGAGGAAGGCTTCTTTTTTGGAAAAAAGAAGCAAAAAACTTTTTGTTAATCTGGGCCGTGCTGGTTTCAACTTCCCGGGCCCATAGGAGCAAAAGTTTTTTGCGCCGCTTTTTTTTAAAGAGGCTGCTTTCCTTCCTTGCCCCAAAACGAACATGGCGGCCGTCGCGTCCTCCTTTCCCGTTGTGAGAAAATCAGACGCCACGGCCGCCATGCACGGGCGGTTACCGCGAAAGGACGCGGTGTTTAGCCGAGCTGCGCTTCCGCGAACTCGTAATTGGCGATTTTATCGAGCCAGTTGGTGATGTAGTCGGGGCGACGGTTGCGGAAGTCGAGATAGTAGCTGTGCTCCCACACATCGAGGCCGAGCAGCGTCTTGCCTTCGCCGGTGGCGAGCGGGTTGGAGCCGTTCGGGGTCTTGGTCACTTTCAGCTTGCCGTCGGTGCCGAGCACGAGCCAGGCCCAGCCGGAGCCGAACTGGCCGATGCCGGCGGCCTTGAACGCGTCCTTGAACGCCTGCACCGAGCCGAAATCCTGGGTCAGCTTGGCTTCCAGCTTGCCGGGGAGCTTGCCGCCCGTGGCGCTCATGTTCTGCCAGAACAGGTTATGGTTCCAATGCTGGCCGGCATTGTTGAACACCGG
This sequence comes from uncultured Pseudomonadota bacterium, assembly GCA_963780465.1. Lineage (GTDB taxonomy): Bacteria > Pseudomonadota > Alphaproteobacteria > Acetobacterales > Acetobacteraceae > Acidocella. The sequence continues at coordinate 21,812 of CAWACI010000009.1, read as the reverse complement.
CGCCAGTTCCGGCTTGTTGTACGAGAGCTTGATGATCTCTTCGAGCGACTTGCCCTGCAGATTGGCATCCTTCTCGACGAAGCCGTTCAGCGCCGTCACGTAGGCCTGGTGGTGCTTGCCGTGATGCAGCTCCAGGGTCTCCTGGCACATGCCGACGCCGGCCAGTGCGGATGTGGTGTAGGGGAGGGCGGGGAGTTCGAAAGCCATGTGGCGGTCTCCATGTTTGTTTCGTCGCGCCGATTAGCTATGGACGGTTCATGGCATCGTCAAGCGACCTTCTGCTCCGTCTGCGCGCTGCCGATCCCGACCGCTTCTTCTGCACGCTGTTTGGGCCCGCGGAAAAGCGCGACGCATTGGCACTGCTCTACCTGTTCAACCACGAGCTGGCGCGCGCGCGCGAGGTGGCCTCGCAGCCGGTTCTGGCGCTGATCCGGCTCACCTGGTGGCGCGAAGTTGTCGAGGGGCAGCGCAAACTTCACGAAATCGCCACGCCACTGCGCGACGCGCTGGAGGCCGGATGGTTCGCCGCGGATGACCTGGCGGCGCTGATCGATGCGCGCGAGCGCGAGGCCGAGCCGGAAATTCCGGACCTGGAAAATTTTTTGGCCTATGCGCGCGGCAGCGCCGGGCACCTCGCGCGCATTGCCGGCAAAGTTCTGGGCGCCGATTCGCAGGTGGTGGAGGATCTCGGCACCGCTTACGGCATCGCCGGGATTTTGCGCGCTGCCCCGTTCCTGCGCATGCAGGACCGTTCCCTGCTGCCGGCGGACGGTACGGAGGTAGCGCAAATAATTGCCGAGGCGCGGGCGCTGCTGGGCGGGCAGCCGCCGCGCGCGGCGCTGGCGGCGGCGCTGCCGGCGGTGTTCGCCAGGCGCGATCTCGGCCGCGCCAACCCGGCGCGCACGTTTGGCGACCGCCTGGCGGTGGCCTGGGCGGCGTTTACGGGCCGGGTGTGAAGGCCTGGCCGGTGAGGCGCTCCGCCGCTTCCCACAGCGCCTTCGCCACCGTCAGGTCGAGCGCCTGTGGCTCGATTTTTGCCACGCCTGGCGGGCCACGAAATTCCATGAAGCCGGTCGGGCCGTAATAGCCGCCCGGCGCCACCTGCGACGCGGTGGCGGCAAGCAAACTAGGCAACGCGCCGGCGGCTGAGGAATGCGTGACGAAGGGCGCGCCCAGCCGGGTGAGGAACGCCATCAGGCTGTTCGCGCCCGGCCCGTTCGGGATCAGTTCGGTGGTGGCGATGCCCGGATGCGCCGCGACGCTGGTGATGCCCCAGCCGCCCGCATCCGAACGGCGCTGCAGTTCCAGCGCGAAGATCAGCATCGCCAGCTTCGACTGCTGGTACACTTTCCACGGCTTGTAGTTTTTTTCCGCCTGCAGATCGGCAAGATCGATCCGCCCGCGCCGGTGCGCGATGCTGCTGACCTGCACCACGCGCGGCGCCTCGGCCTTCATCAGCAGCGGCAGCAGCAGTGCCGTGAGCAAAAAATGGCCGAGAAAATTCACCCCGAGCTGGGTCTCGAATCCGTCGCGCGTCAGGCAACGCCGCGGCAGCGCCATCACCCCGGCATTGTTCACCAGAATGTCGAGCTTGCCGTGGCTCGCTTTGATGCGCGCGGCAAAATCCCGCACCGAGGCGAGGCTGGCGAGATCCAGCGATTCGAACCGCACCAGCGCGCGCGGACACGCCGTCTTGATCTGCGCCACCGCCATTTCGCCGCGCTGCGCGTTGCGCGTGGCGATAACCACCTCCGCGCCCGCGCCCGCGCGTGCCAGTTCCAGCGCGGTGTCGTAGCCGATGCCGCTATTGGCGCCGGTGACGATGGCGAACTTGCCGTTTTGCGCCGGAATATCGGCGGTGGTCCATTGGGCCATGCGTGAAGATCTCCGGACGGTTAAGAAAGCAGCCGCTTTTTAAAAAAAGCGGCGCAAAAAACTTCTGCTCCTCTGGGCCTGTGGCGCTGAAACCAACGCGGCCCAGATTAACAAAAGCTTTTTGCTTCTTTTTTTAAAAAAGAAGCCTTCCGCCGCGGGGACGCGGCGCGGTCAGGCGGTCAGTCGCTTTGCGGCTTCTACGGCAAAATAGGTCAGAATGCCAGAACAACCGGCCCGCTTGAAGCAGACCAGGCTTTCCAGCATCGCCCGGTCATGGTCCAGCCAGCCATTGCGCACCGCGGCCATGATCATCGCGTATTCGCCGGACACCTGATAGGCGAAGACCGGCACTTCGAACCGCTCTTTCACGCGGCGGATGATGTCGAGATACGGCATGCCGGGCTTGACCATCACCATGTCGGCGCCCTCGGCGATGTCCATCGCCACCTCGGCCAGCGCTTCCTCGGCATTGGCGGGGTTCATCTGATAAGTCTTTTTATCGCCCTTCAGCGCGCCGCCGGAGCCGATCGCATCGCGGAACGGGCCGTAAAAGGCCGAAGCGTATTTTGCCGCATAGCTCATGATGCGGGTGTTGATGAGGCCGGCTTCATCCAGCCCCGCGCGGATCGTGCCTATGCGCCCGTCCATCATGTCGGAGGGGGCGATGATGTCGATGCCGGCTTCCGCCTGGTTCACCGCTTGGGCGACGAGGATTTTCACACTGTCCTCGTTATGCACATAGCCGTCGCGCAGCACGCCGTCATGGCCGTGATCGGTATAGGGATCGAGCGCCACATCGCCGACCAGAGCGATCTGCGGATATTCCTTTTTAAGGATACGCGCGGCGCGGCACATCAGATTGTCCGGGTTCAGCGCCTCGGTGCCCTCGGCATCCTTGTGCTCGCGCGGGGTGGCGGGAAACAGCGCCAAAGCCGGAATGTTCAGCTTCGCCGCTTCCTCGACATGGGCCGCCAGCCGGTCCAGCCCGGTGCGGAATACGCCCGGCATGGAGGATACCTCCTCCGCCGCGCCGGTTCCTTCGCGGATGAAGATCGGCCAGATCAGGTCGTCGACCGAGAGTTTCTGTTCGGCCACCAGGCGGCGGGTGGCATCGTCGTAGCGGTTGCGGCGCAGCCGCGTGGTGGGAAAAGTGCGGTTGATCATGAAATCGAGTGATCCGAATTACTATAGTGATACGATGGCCGACCATCGGCCAGATCCGTGGGCAAGGCTAGGTGCCGGGAGGGATGGCGGATGCGCCGGCAACGCGGGATGGCAATACAGCCGCGCCCTGATTTTATTGTATAACCGTTTGACAGGAGTTGGGCCTCACGGCTAACTTTTGACGCGCCAATTGAGAATGATTATCAATTGCAAATCTAGAGTGAGTTATGCTGAAACGCCAAGCCGGTTCCGTGTCCTGCCCAATTGTCATCCGGATGCAGGGACTGGCGGCCTATTCGTGCTTAAACCACCGGTTCAGAGTTTAGCGGAGCAAAGCGCCCATGCCGCCGACCATCGACAGTTCCAACGCGGTTGACCGTCCAGGCGGATCAAGATTTTTGAAGCGCCTGCCCTTCATCGCGGTGTTCGGGCCGGGGCTCGTGGTCATGCTTGCCGATACCGATGTCGGCTCGATCATCACCGCCGGGCAGAGCGGTGTGCAATGGGGCTACAAGCTGCTCCTGGTGCAGCTGATCCTGATGCCGGTGCTCTATATTGTGCAGGAGCTCACCGTGCGGCTCGGCATTTTCACCGGGCGCGGCCATGGCGAGCTGATCCGCGAGGCGTTCGGGCCGGGCTGGGCCTGGCTCTCTGCCGCCGGGCTCTGCGTCGCCACCATCGGTGCGCTGCTCACGGAATTTTCCGGCGTCGCCGGCATTGGCGATCTTTACGGCGTCCCGCATGCGGTCTCGCTGCCGCTGGCGGTGGCGGCGCTGTTGGCGGTGGTGCTCACCGGCTCGTACCGGCGGGTGGAGCGCGCGGCCATCGTCATCGGCCTGTTCGAACTGGCGTTCTTTTTCGTCGCCTGGGTGGCTCGGCCGGATCTGGCCGAGCTGGCGCGTCAGTCGGTGCATGTGCCAGTGCTGGACGCGAATTACGAATATCTGGTGGCCGCCAATATCGGCGCGGTGATCATGCCGTGGATGATTTTCTACCAGCAATCGGCGATCGCCGACAAAAAGCTTAACGCCGCGCATTACACCGCGGCACGCTGGGATACGGCGATCGGCGCGGTCGTCACCCAGCTTGTGATGGCCGCGGTGCTGATCGCCGCCGCCGCATCGATCCGCCCGCACGCGCCGCAGGCGAGCCTCTCCACGGTCGGCCAGATGAGCCAGGCGATGACGCCCTACATGGGCGCGCAGGCCGGCAAGCTGATCTTCGGCCTTGGGGTGCTGGGGGCGGGTATGGTCGCCGCCATCGTCGCCTCACTGGCTTTGGCCTGGGGGCTGGGCGAGGTGGCGGGCTATAAGCGCTCGCTGGAATACCATCCGCTGCAGGCGAAATGGTTCTACACCGTGTACACACTCTGCGTGGTCGGCGGCGCGGCGCTGGTCGGCTTCTACCCCAACCTGATCTCGCTGAACGTCGGCGTGCAGGTGATGAATGCGCTGCTGCTGCCGCTGGTGCTGGGGTTTCTGGTGCGGCTGGCGATGGTGACCTTGCCCGAGGCGCACCGGCTGAAGGGCCGGTACATGGTCGTTGTCCTCGTCGTCTGCATCATCACCTGTGCCTTCGGCGTGCTCGGCGGAATTGGCGGGTTGATCTGGTCCTGAAGCCGCCTGGGCTTTTCGGAGAGAGAAAGCGGCCGCTTTTTGAAAAAAGCGGCGCAAAAACTTTTGCTCGTTTGGGACTGTGGCTCTGAAACCAGCACGGCCCAGATTACGGCAGGCAAGTGTTTCCTTTGCCGATCCGGCCATGGTAGATGGCGCTATGACTTGTTCTTTGATCGTGGCCCTTGGGGCCGACCACGGGGGTGTTGCTCTGAAGAACCGGCTGGCCGCCGTGTTGATCGAGGGCGGACACCAGGTTCAGGATTTTGGCACAGACGGCCCGGCCAGCGTCGACTACCCGGATTTCGCGCACGCTGTCTGCGGCGCGGTAAATGAGCAGCGTGCGGATTTCGGCATTCTGGTCTGCGGCACCGGAATCGGCATGAGCATCACCGCCAACCGCTACCCGGGCATCCGTTGCGGCCTGGTGCACGATGTGACCACCGCAAGGCTGACCCGCGCGCATAACGACGCGAATGTGCTGGCGCTCGGCGCGCGCATTGTCGGCGAGGAGGTGGCGCTGGACATTCTCGGCGCTTTCCTCTCCACCCCCTATGAAGGCGGGCGGCACGACCGCCGCCTCGCGAAACTGAACAAGACGGAACCGACCCCATGAACGAACAGACCGCACCGCTCGCCTTGCAGCGTTTTTTCAATGCGCCGCTCGCCGAAATCGACCCGGAGATCGCCGGCATTCTCGGCCAGGAACTGGTGCGCGAGCAGGATGGCATCGAGCTGATCGCCTCGGAGAACATCGTCTCCGCCGCGGTGATGGAAGCGCAGGGCTCGGTGCTGACCAACAAATATGCCGAGGGCTATCCCGGCAAGCGTTATTACGGCGGCTGCGGCCCGGCAGACCTTGCTGAAACCCTGGCGATCGAGCGCGCGAAAAAGCTGTTCAATGCCGGTTTCGCCAATGTGCAGGCCAATTCCGGCAGCCAGGCCAACCAGTCGGTGTTCCTGGCGCTGCTGCAGCCGGGCGACACGGTGCTCGGCATGTCGCTGGCCGCCGGCGGGCACCTGACCCATGGCGCAGCACCCAACATGTCAGGCAAGTGGTTCAACGCCGTGCAATACGGCGTGCGCCAGGATGACGGCGTGCTGGATTACGAGGAACTCGAATCCCTGGCGCGGAGCAAAAAACCGAAGCTGATCGTCGCTGGCGGCTCGGCCTATCCGCGCTTTATCGATTTTGCCCGCATCCGTGCCGTGGCCGACGAGGTGGGCGCTTATTTCATGGTCGATATGGCGCATTTCGCCGGCCTGGTTGCGGCGGGGATCTTCCCGTCGCCGCTGCCGCATGCCCATGTCGTCACCACCACCACGCATAAAACCCTGCGCGGCCCGCGCGGCGGGATGGTGCTGACCAATCACGAGGATATCGCGAAGAAGATCAATTCCGCGACCTTCCCCGGCCTGCAGGGCGGGCCGCTGATGCATGTCATCGCCGCCAAGGCGGTCGCCTTCGGCGAGGCGCTGCGCCCGGATTTCATCACCTATCAGAAAGCCGTGGTGGAAAACGCCAAAACGCTGGCGGCAACGCTGGTGGAGCAGGGGCTGGCCATCGTCACCGGCGGCACCGATTCGCACCTGCTGCTGGTGGACCTCCGCCCCAAGAACCTCACCGGCAAGGGCGCCGAAGCGAGCCTGGAGCGCGCGCATATCACCGCCAACAAGAACGCCATCCCGTTCGATCCGCAGAAGCCGGCGATCACCTCCGGCATCCGCCTGGGCAGCCCGGCGGCGACCACGCGCGGCTTCGGCGTCGCGGAGTTCCGCGAGATCGGGCTGATGATCGGCGAGGTGCTGGATGGGCTGGCGAAGTCCAATGACGGCAGCAACGATGCGGCGGAACAGGCGGTTGGCGCACGGGTGAAAGCCCTCTGCGCGCGTTTCCCCATCTACGCGAGGTAAGGAGCCAAAATGCGCTGCCCGTTCTGTGGCGAGGCTGACACCCAGGTCAAGGACAGCCGGCCCGCCGAGGACGGCTGCGCAATCCGCCGCCGCCGTTTCTGCGGCGCCTGCGCGCAGCGTTTCACCACGGTTGAGCGCGTGCAACTGCGCGAGCTCACCGTGGTCAAGGCCGATGGCAGGCGCGTCACCTTCGACCGCGACAAGCTGTCCCGCTCGGTGCGCATCGCCCTGAACAAGCGTCCGGTGGAAGAGGAGCGGATCGAGCGCATCGTCAACGGCATCGTGCGTCAGCTCGAGGCCGGCGGCGAGACCGATGTGAAGAGCCACGATATCGGCGAGCTGGTGATGGAGACGCTGAAGAACGTCGATACCGTTGCTTATGTACGTTTTGCCTCGGTCTATCGCGACTTTCGCGAAGGCAAGGATTTTGAAGCTTTTTTGGACGACATGGGAAATCTGCCGAAGCCGGTGAAGGCGAATGACTGACGCATGAGTACCGGGGCATGAGTACGGGGGCATGAGCGACGAGGCTTTTATGCGCGCGGCGCTGGCGCTGGCGCGGCGCGGGCTGGGCGAGACCGCGCCGAACCCTTCGGTCGGCTGCGTCATCGTCAGGGATGGAAGGGTCGTCGGCCGTGGCCGGACCGCCGTTGGCGGCCGCCCGCATGCCGAGGTCGAGGCGCTGCGCATGGCCGGCGGCGCGGCCCGGGGCGCGACCGCCTACGTCACGCTAGAGCCGTGCAATTTTACTGGAAAAACAGGGCCTTGTACTGAAAAATTAATCCGATCTGGCATCGCCCGCGTGGTCGTGGGCGCGACCGACCCGCACCCCAAGGTCAACGGCACCGGTATTTTGCGCCTGCGCGAAGCGGGGATTTCCGTCACCGAAGGCGTGCTGGAGAAAGACTGCGCGGCGGTGATCGCCGGTTTCGTCATGACCGTCACCGAGGGGCGGCCGCTGCTGCGGTTGAAACTCGCCTCGACGCTGGACGGGCGGATCGCCACCAGCACGCGCGAATCGAAATGGCTGACCGGCGAATTGGCCCGGCGCGCGGCGCATGCGATGCGCGGCCGGCACGATGCGGTGCTGGCCGGCGTCGGCACGGTGCTGGCAGATGACCCGGAGCTGACCTGCCGGATCGAGGGCTTCCGCAAGGCGCCGCTGGTGCGCATCATCGTCGACAGCCATCTGCGCACGCCGCTGATGAGCAAGCTGGTGCGCAGCACGGCCGCGCACCCTCTCTGGCTGCTGCACCGCGATGGTACCGACCCGGCGCGGCGCAAGGCGCTGCAATCAGCAGGGGTGAGGCTTCTGGAACTGCCATCCTCGGGAGCCGGAGTGGATCTTGCCGCTGGCCTCAAAAAGCTCGCCGAGGCCGGGCTGACGCGGATTCTCTGCGAGGGCGGCGCCACGCTTGCGGCCGGGCTGCTGCGTGCCAATCTGGTCGACAGGCTCGCCTGGTTCCATGCGCCCGGGATCATCGGCGGCGATGGCTGGCCGGCGGCGCAGGGGTTTGGTGTTACCAGCCTCGCCGCCATGCCGCGCTTCGTACCCGTGGCCAGCGAGCGCTGGGGCGACGACTGGCTTACAACCTACCGAAAGGCGTCTTGATGTTTACGGGATTGATCACCGGTATTGGCACCGTCCGGGAGGTGAAGCCGATCGGCAATGGCGCCGATGCGCGCTTTGTCATCGCCACGCCGGAGAACGAAGTCTGGCGGGGGGCCGAGAAGAAGCTCGGCGCCTCGATCGCCTGTTCCGGCTGCTGCCTGACCGTGGTGGAATCCGGCCCGGACTGGTTCGCGGTGGAGGTTTCCGCCGAGACGCTGTCGCTGACCACGCTCGGAAACTGGCCGGAGGGAACCAGGATCAACCTGGAAGGCTCGCTGCGCCTGGGCGACGAGCTGGGTGGGCATCTTGTCTCCGGCCATGTCGACGGGCTGGCGAAAGTGCTCTCCGCCACGTCGGAGAACGGCTCCACCCGCTGGCTGTTCGAGCTGCCCGCCGCCTTGGCGCCGTACGTCGCGCCCAAAGGCAGCATTGCCGTGAACGGCGTGTCGCTGACGGTGAACGAGGTCGAAGGCCAAAAGTTCGGCGTCAACATCATCCCGCACACCGCCCAGCATACCAATTTCTCAACCCTCGCAGTCGGCGAAATGGTGCACATAGAAATCGACATGCTGGCGCGCTACGTCGCGCGCCTGGCGCAGTTTCAACATGCGTAAAGTTTTTTCCGCATTTAGCTATGCCGGCCGGCCCCGTTGCCGCCCCGGCGCCTTGAAAGGAATCGCCTGATGGAAGGCCTGAAATCGACGCTGAAATCGGCGGGGCTGCACGACTATATCGCGTCCGCCGCGGAGATCATCGAGGAGGCGCGCGCCGGCCGGCTGTTTATCCTGGTCGATGACGAGGACCGCGAGAACGAGGGCGACCTCGTGATCCCGGCGCAGTTCGCAACACCGGATGCGATCAACTTCATGGCCAAGCATGCCCGCGGGCTGATCTGCCTGGCGATGACCAAAAACCGCTGCGAGCGGCTCGGCCTGCCGCTGATGAGCCAGGCCAACGGCTCCCGGCACGAGACCGCCTTCACCGTCTCGATCGAGGCGCGGGAAGGGGTGACCACCGGCATCTCCGCCGCCGACCGCGCGCATACCATCGCCGTGGCGATCAACTCCGAGCTCGGGCGCGACGATATTGTCACCCCCGGCCATGTCTTCCCGCTGATGGCGCGCGAGGGCGGCACGCTGGTGCGCGCCGGCCATACCGAGGCGGCGGTGGACATCGCCCGCCTGGCCGGGCTCACCCCCGCCGGCGTGATCTGCGAGATCATGAACGATGACGGCACCATGGCCCGCCTGCCTGACCTGGTGACCTTCGCGCAGCGGCACAACCTCAAGCTCGGCACCATCGCCGACCTGATCGCGCATCGCCGCCGCACCGAGCGGCTGGTGAAGCGCGCCGAGCAGGGCATGGTGCCCGGCCCGCAAGGTGGGCTGTGGCGCATGGTCGCCTATCAGAGCAAGGTGGACGGCGTGGAGCATGTGGCCCTGGTGAAGGGCGACATTGCCGGCGACGCGCCGGTGCTGGTGCGCATGCATGCGGTGGACACGATCAGCGACCTGCTGGGCGGGGTGCATGTGGACAGCCTGCACGGCGCTTTCGCGCAGATCGCCGCGGCGGAACGCGGCGTGGTGGTGCTGATCCGCGAAAACCGTCCCGGCGCCGTCTCCGAGCGCATCCGCGACCTGGTCGCCGGCAAGCGCGCGGAACCGGCTTTGCGCGATTACGGCATCGGCGCGCAAATTCTGCTCGATCTCGGCGTGAAGGACATGATCCTGCTCTCCAACCACAAGCGCACGATCATCGGCCTGGAAGGCTACGGGCTGAACGTGGTCGAGCAGCGCGGCATCGAAGGGGTTGAGGACAAATGAGCACCGCTGACTCCCCGCTGCCCATCGCCCCGCGCCTGCCGGGGGCAGCGCCCCGCATTCTCGTGGTCAGCGCGCCGTATTACAAACAGGTGGTGGACGGCATGATGGCCGCCGCCCGCGATATTCTGCACCAGGTCAACGCCGAGATCAGCGTGGTCGAAGTCGGCGGCGCGTTCGAGCTGCCCCAGGCCATTGCTCTGGCGCTGAAGCACGGCGGGCAGACATTCGATGGTTATATCGCGCTCGGCTGCGTCGTGCGCGGCGAGACCGACCATTACGAGTTCATCTGCGGTTCGGCGATGGACGGGCTGATGCGGGTCGCGACCGATAACGCCATCTGTCTCGGCACCGCGTTGCTGACCGTGGACACGCTGGCCCAGGCCATGGCGCGCAGCCATGAGACCGGGGCGAACAAGGGCGCGGAGGCGGCGGTGGCCTGCCTGAAGCAGATCGCTTTGGCGCGGAGCCTCGCACAGTGACCGGCCGGCCGAGAACCCTGGCCCGCGTGGCCGCCGTGCAGGCGCTGTACCAGGCCGAGCAGGGCAATACGAGTTCGGAGACGGTGATCGACCAGTTCGTGCGCCACCGCATCGGCGGCATTCCCGGCCGCGGCGGGCTGGAGGAGGGCAACGTGCCGGAGGCGCATGTGCCGCTGTTCACGCGCATTGTCCGCACCGCCACCATGCAGCAGGACACGATCGATTCCATGCTGGCCGCAGCACTTCCGGAATCCTGGCCGCTGGCGCGGCTCGACCCGGTGCTGCGCGCCCTGATGCGCGCCGGCGGCGCGGAACTGTGGATGAGCGACGGCCCGCCGGTGAAGGTCGTGATCAACGAGTATATGGACGTGGCGCACGGCTTCTTCGCCGGGGATGAGCCGCGCATGGCCAATGGCGTTCTGGACCGTCTGGCGCATCTACTGCGCCCGGCGGAATTCCAGACCGCCTGATGTCGGACGAATTCTCCCGCATCGCCAAATATTTCGTGCCGCTGGCGGGGGAGGAGGGGCTGGGCCTCGCCAATGATGCGGCGGTACTGAAGCCGCCACCCGGGCGGGAGCTGGTGCTGACCGTGGACCAGATGCTGGAGGGGGTGCATTTCCTCTCCGGCGACGATCCGGCGCTGATCGCCCGCAAGCTGCTGCGGCGCAACCTCTCCGACCTCGCGGCGATGGGCGCGGTGCCGATGGGCTATCTGCTTACCACCGCGCTGCCGGCGGGGGTGGAGGAGGACTGGCTGGCCGGCTTCTCCTCCGGGCTGGCGGAGGACCAGAAAAGCTACGGCATCAGCCTGTTTGGCGGCGACAGTTCTTCGGCGCGGCGGGATATCTCGCTCACCGCAACCGTGCTCGGCCATGTCGCGCCGGGGGCGGCACTCAGCCGGGGCGGCGCGCAGCCCGGCGACGAAATCTGGGTGACCGGCACGATCGGCGACGCGGCTTTGGGGTTGAAGGCGCGACTCGGCGAATTGACTGACCCAACCGGTTACCTGACGCAGCGCTCGCTGCTGCCCGAGCCGCGCGTCGGGCTGGACCTGGCCGGCATCGTCACCGCGGCGATCGACGTGTCGGACGGGCTGCTGCAGGACCTTGGGCATATCTGCAAGGTCTCCGGCGTCGGCGCGGTGATCGCGGCGCAGGCAGTGCCGGTCTCGCCGCAGGCGGCGGCGTTCGGACCCGACATGCTGGAGGCGCGGCTGACCGATGGCGATGATTACGAGCTGATCGTCACCGCGCCGCCGGAACGCGCCGCCGCTCTGCTGGCGGCCTGCGGCACGCTGCCCATCACCCGCATCGGCCGCATCACCGCCGGAGAGGGCGTGGAAGTGCGGGATGCGGCAGAGCAGAAAATGGTTTTCGGCAAGGCTGGCTGGCGGCATTTTTAAGGAGCCGCTTTTAAAAAAAAGCGGCGCAAAAATTTTACTCCTTTGGGCCGATGGCGCTGAAACCAGCACGGCCTAAATTAACAAAGTTTTTTTGCTTCTTTTTGTTCACAAAAAGAAGTCTTTGCTCCGCCTGGATACGATTTCCCCTAAACCTGCTCTGACCAAGCCGGGCGAGGCACCTGACCGCACAGGCCGTGTTGCGTCGAAACCTTTTCAGTTGCATCCGCATGCACGATCTCATGGATGAACTGCAGTTTGCCGATGACTGAGGCGGACAGCACGAAGGGGTAAAAATCCGCCAGCCCCATGCTGCGGTTCAGGCTGTTGACGGCGAAGCTCAGCGGCAGCCAGGCGGCAATCAGGCTCTGCACGTCCGGCGCCTGATGCGGGTCGAAATCGATATCGGCATGCAAGGTGCGGTTTTTCGTGGCGGCTGGATGGATTTGCAGGCCGAACGTGCTGGCGGTCTCCAACGTGTCGACGATGTTCAGGTAATGCGCCCAGGTCTCGGCGAAATCCTCCCAAGGGTGGGAGGCCGCGTAGGCGGAGATGTAATTTTGCGCCCAATCGATGGGCGGGCCCTGCTCGTAATGGTGTCGTAGTGCCGCGCCATAGTTGGCAGTGTCGTCGCCGAACACCGCGCGGCAGGGTTCCAGCCGGAAGCCGTCGCGGATCAGCACGTTCCAGAAATAATGCCCCATTTCATGCCGGAAATGCCCCAGCAAAGTGCGGTACGGCTCGAACATTTCCGAGCGAAATCTCTCGCGCTGCGCGTCGTCGGCTTCGGCCAGGTTGAGGGTGATCAGTCCGTCATCATGCCCGGTCAGGATGTGCGGTCGAGCCGGCGTTTCGGCAAGGATATCGAAAGCCAGCCCATGCTCCGGATCATCACGAAAACTTTTCAGCGGCAGGCGCAGCGCGATCAACGTGTAGAACAGCCGGCGCTTGGCGGTCTCCATGCGCTGCCAGTGCCGCAGGTTCTGCCCCTGGGTGAGGTCCGGAATGGTGCGGTTGTGGCGGCAGGAAACGCAGAATTCTTCGGCCGAATCCGCTTGGATCAGCCAGTTGCAGGCGTCCTGCGCGGCGTTCGCGCAATAGCGGAACTCAAGGCGGCGGCCTTTGACCGGGAAGAACAGGTCGCCCTGCCGCCAGAGGGCCAGAAACTGCTTCGCCTCGGGAAGGTAGCCTAATGCGTGGCCGCACCGCTCGCAAAAACGATTCTCAAAAAAAACCGTCTGGTCACATTCCAGGCATTTGAAAAGACGCATGAAAAACCCCCTGCGCGGTGTGCGTCAGGGGGCATATAGGGTGCCGCGGGTTGATCTTCCGGTGAAATCTACGCCACGAAACCGCTGGGATGCTGCCGTAGCGGCATCCGGTTACTTGATCTTGGCTTCCTTGAACTTGACATGCTTGCGCACCACCGGATCGTACTTGTTGAGTTCGAGCTTGGTGGTCTGCGCACGGGCGTTCTTCTTGGTTACGTAGAAGTAGCCGGTGTCAGCGGTGGAAATGAGTTTGATTTGAACGACGTTCGATTTGGCCATGATTTCAGAATCTCCAGAAGCCCGCCCTATGAAGCAAAGCTGGGCGTTTCGTCAAGGGTTATGGCAGTAAAGCCGACTGATATGCGGCGGGATGGGTGAGTAGGAAACTGGCTGTATCCATATCGAGGTCGCTGCCGATCGCCGCCGGGCAACGATCGCGCACCGCAATGATGGTATCCACCGGGGCTGGGGCGCGTATGGCGCGGGCAGCGGCCAAAGCCGGGGCCATCAGGTTGCGGCCCGTGGTGAGGGCCGTCAGCTGCGCCTGCAAGGCCGGCTCGCCTAGGCTGGTGCAAACCTGCGGCATCACGCCTAGCGTCTGCAGCGGCCAACCGTCCGGCGCCAGCACCCGGCTCCAGGTGACGAACAGCTCACCGCCATCCGGCAAGCTGGTCAGCGTCTGTACCAGCCCCTTGCCGAGGGTCGACGAACCGATGACCACGGCGCGATGGTTGTCGGCCAGGGCGCCGGAGAGGATTTCCGAGGCGCTGGCGGTCTGCCCGTCGACCAGCAAGGCCAGTTTTGCGCCGCCCGTCAGGTCCGACCCCTCGGCGCGGAAAGCCTGGTTCGCATCCGGGTCACGCCCGGCCGCCTGGGCGATCGGCCCGGCCGGCATCAGCGAATCGGCAACCAGCACAGCCTGGCGCAGGACCCCGCCGCGATTACCGCGCAGGTCGATCACGAGGCCGGTCGGTGCCGGGCTGGCCCCCATCAGCGTCGCCATCAGGGCCGAAAACTGGTCGCCGGTGCCGTGATTGAAGCTTGTGATCTTCACCGCCGCGATGCCGGGCGCCGGAGAGGGCTCGGCGAACACGGTCTGCGGCGGGATATAGCCCCGAGTGAGGGTGATCGTCTGCGCCACGGCGCCCCCGGCCGGGTCCTTCATGCGCAGGGTCACGTTGCTGCCGGGCAGGCCTTTCATGGCATCGTTCAGCCGGCTGATTTCCGACGGATAGGCGGCACGGCCGTTCACCCGCAGCACCACGGTGCCGACGGCGAGCCCGGCATTCTCCGCCGGGCTGTCCGCAGAGACGGCACTAATCGTCACGGCATTGCCCTGCGCCGCGAAGGTGACCCCGGTGCCGGCCAGGCCGGTGACCATCAGCTGGTCGTGCGCGGCCTGCAGCGGCGCCTCGTAGCGCGAATACGGGTCGAAATGGTTGAACAGCTCGTCGAAGAAACTGCTGATCAGCCCCTGCGTGCCAGCCTGCTGCAGCGGCTCAGACGTGGCATAGGCGGCCGCCGCAACCTTGGCCGCCGCTTGGCCCCAGGCTTGGGCGTCGTTCGGCGGCGGGGCGGGCAGGGCGACGATCATCTGATTTGGCCCGTAAAGCCGGATCTGGTTGTCCTGCAGCTGTGTCGTCATGTCCGGATCGAGTGCGGCGAGGCCGTTCAGCCCCCAGATCGTCATCTGCGGAATCGTCAGCGCCTGTAGTGAGCGCGGCGCGATGTACGAGAGTGCAGCCCCCCAGACCGATCCCGCGGTGGCGGTATCGAACGCGGCATTGGCTGGCACGGGATTGGCCGGCGCGGCCGGCTGCGCCCAGGCGCCGAACGGCAGCAGCGTCAGAAACACGAATATCCAGGCCGTACGGGTCACCTGCGGCGTTTCGTTTTCGGCTTCGTTGTGGATTTTTTTCCGGGACGGGGGCCACGGCTATAGGTGCCGGGCGCGCCTTCGGCCGGTGCAAACAGCAGCCCGCCGGTTACCGGCCGCGCCTCGACCAGCCGGACATCCAACGCCTGCGCGAGCTGGTAGGTCTTGCGGCTGCGCTTGCCGATGAGACTCTGGGCGGCTTCATCATGCATCCAGAAATCGTCCGGCAAATTCGCCATGCTCAAAAATCCACTCGCGCCGCTCTCGGGTAAAGTGACGAAAAGTCCGAACTTCGTCACCCCGGAAACCCGGCCGGAGAACACTTCTCCCACACGGTGTTGCAAATAGAGCGCAAGGTAACGGTCGGTGGAATCGCGCTCGGCCAAAGTCGCGCGGCGCTCGGTGGCGGTGATCAGCGCGGCGGTGTCCTCGAATTGCCTGATATCCTCTTCGCTTAGCCCGTCAGCCCCCAGCTTCAACCCGGAGATCAGCGCACGGTGCACCAGCAGATCCGCGTAGCGGCGAATCGGCGAGGTGAAATGCGCGTATTTGGTCAGAGCCAGGCCGAAATGGCCGATATTCTCCGCCCCGTATTCCGCTTGGCTTTGGCTGCGCAGCACTGTTTCATTCACCAGGGAGGATTTGTCGGTGCCGGCGACCAGTTTCAACACCCGGTCGAGATCGCGCGGGTGCAATTGGTCGCCCGGTTGCAGCGAAATATCCAGCGTCGCCAGAAAACTGCGCAGATTGTCGAGCTTTTCCGGGCTCGGCGGGGCATGTACCCGGTACATGCATGGCAGCTTCCTGTGCTCGAGTTCCTCGGCAGCGCAGACATTGGCGAGGATCATGAACTCCTCGATCAGCCGGTGGCTGTCGAGCCGCGCGCGCGGCGCCACACTTTTCACCTGACCGGTCTCGTCCAGCTCCACCTTGCGCTCTGGCAGGTCCAAATCCAGCGTGCCGCGCTCCAGCCGCGCCTGGGAGAGGGCGGCGTGCGCGGCGTAGAGATGCGCATGTACGGTCGGGTCGGCCTCGAACTCGGCCTGCACCTGCTCATAGGTTTTGCGCGCCGCCGAGCGCATCAGCCCGCGGCCGAATCGGTGCGACTGCTTGATGCCATGCACGTTGATCTGCATCTCCACGAACAGGCAGCCGCGATCCTCGCCCGGCTTGAGCGAGCACCAGCCGTTGGATAGCGCCTCGGGCAGCATCGGCACCACGCGGTCAGGGAAATAGCAGGAATTGCCGCGCTCCTTCGCGGATTTGTCGAGCCCCGAGCCGGGCCGCACGTAATGCGCCACATCGGCGATGGCGACGATCAGCCGGTAGCCGCCGGGCACCGGTTCGGCGAACACCGCATCGTCGAAATCCCGGGCATCGGCGCCGTCGATGGTGATCAGCGGCACCTCGCGCAGATCGACGCGCTTGCCCAAGGGGGCGGATTTCGCCTTCGCTGCCTCCTTCAGCGCCGCCTCGGGAAATTCCATGGGGATGCCGTGCGTGGCGATGGCAATCAGGCTGACCGAGCGCGCATCGGTGGCGAGACCCAGCCGCTCGGTGATGCGCGCCGGCTTCGGCCCGAACGGCCTGCCCGGCAGCGGCTCGGCGCGGACGATCTCGTTGTCGAACGCGCCCATCGTCTCGTCGGGCGGGACCACCCATTCCGCCTTCTGCCGCCGGTCGGTCGGCTCGATTCGTCCGCCATGCGGATGCGGGTGGAACACGCCAACAATGCTGCCGGCCTGCTCGGCCACGCGTTTGAGCGTGCGGCCCTCGTATTTGTCGGCGCCGATCGGTTTCAGCCGCGCCAGCACCCGCGCGCCAGGGGCCAGCGCCGCCTGGCCGCGCGCCTCGGCATGCATGAAGATCACCGGCGGGCGGCCGGGGCCATCCCATACCACCGGCCGGGCCAGGGCCTCGCCGTCGCGGTCGATGCCGGTGACCTCCACCACCGCCGTCTCCGGCAGCCGCCCGGCCTCGCGGTAGCGCTTGCGCCCCGCCAGCTCCAGCACGCCGTCCGACTCCAGGGCGCGCATCAGCTCGCGCAGGCCCTTTTTGTCGTCCGGGCCGACGCCGAAGGCGCGGGCGATCTCGCGAAGGCCGATTTTTTGTTCCGCCGCGGCGAGATAGGCTTTCACCTGTTCCCGGCTCGGCAGGCCGCCGGGCGGCGCTTTCGCGGTCTTCGCCGGCTTTACGCGCTTCGTCGCCTTCGCCAGTTTGGCGGCTTTGGCGGCTTTGGCGGCTTTGGCGGCTTTGGCGGGTTTGGCAGCTTTCACCTTGGTCTCGGCGGTCGGTTTCGGCTTTTTATGCACGGTCTTCATGCCGTGCAGTATGACGGCAGAGCGGACGCGCCACCATAGAGGGGGGGGCAAAATGGCAGGATGATCCGGTGTAAAAACGAGATCGCAAAATTCGTTAACAGTTCCCGTTCCGTCCGGCACGGTGACCGTGCAGATCACCGCCGGCGTTTCCGGGGCCAGCCTCCTGGCCAGCAGCGCTGATGGCGCCACGCTCGAGGGCAATAACGGCAACCTCACCATCAGCGGCAGCGCGGCCGAGGTGAACGCGGCGCTGGGCGGCCTGGAGATCCTGGAGCCGGCGGGGGCGGGCCAGGATGTGCTGACGCTCACCGCCAGCGATCCCACGATGCTGCCGGGCCAGACGGATATCGCCGTGGATGTCGTGCCGCCGACCGGCCCGGCTTTTGTCGCGCCGGCCCAACTCGTCACGCTGCAGCCGGATGCGCTGGACGCGCTGCCGAACCTGCTGCTCAGCGACCCGGAGGCGTCCGGCCTGGCGGCGATGGGGCAGGAGGCGCCGATGAACCTGACCCTCACGGTGCCGCGGGGGATTCTGGTCCTGCCGGGTTATAGCGATACCAACCCGATATCGGCGAGCGGGCTTGGCACCGGCACGGTCGTGCTCAGTTTCACCGCCGCCGATATCGGCGCGCTCAACACGCTGCTGGCGTGGCTGGAATTTGCCGGGGCCGCCGGCGGCGAGCATCTCACTTACGCGCTGCGGCAGCTGGGCGGGGCGCTGCCGGTCACGCTCACCTATGGCAATATTTACCTCAACATCGCCGGCACGGCGGGCGCAGCCGGCACGTTCTCCGCTGGGTCGCAGAGCGTGCTGCTCGGCGGCGAGACGCTGACAGGCACTGCCGGCATTACCGGCACGCTCGCCGTGCTTGGCAATATCGACGGCAGCGGCGCTGTGGATGTGACGCCCGGCGGCAATCTGGAACTGCCCGGCGGCGCGTTGTTTCTGGGCGGCACGAGCCTCGATTTCGGCACCATCGCCGCCGCCACGCTGGCGGAGAGCGGCACGCTGGTGCTGGGGGCAGATGCCAGCTTCGCCGCGCCGATCTTCCTCGAGACCGGCGCGCTGGTGGTGAACACGAGCACCCTCACCGCCGATGGCGCAGAGAACAACGAGCTGGCCGTATCGCTCGCCGCCAGCGCGGTTTTGTCCGGCGGCGGCACGCTGATGGCGGGGAATTTCAGCGAATCCGGGCTCATCTCCGGCCCCGGCACGATCCTCGCTGTGAGCAGGGATACGCTGGAGATCGACGCGGGCAGCGTCACCGGCGGGGCGCAGTTGCAGGTCGAGGCGGGCGGGGTGATGGTGCTGGGCCCGGTCGACCCGCTATACGGCATTTTTGACGCGACGCCGCTGACCATCGACAACTCGGTCACGCTGAGTTTTCTCGGCGATACCGGCGGCACGGTGAGCGGCGGCTACGCCAATACGCTGGGCGGCGCCGGCGGCGCCTTCGTCATCAACGGGCCGCAGGCTTTCTCGGGCACCATCGTCAACTTTCAGCCGGGGGATCAGCTGATTTTCCCCGGCCTGACGGATTTCAGTATTTTCGACATCACCGCCAATTCCTTCGCCGTGGCGGGGGTGGACGGCAGTGACAATACCGACACCTACGAGCTGACGCTGACCACGCCCGCCGGCACGGCGCTGGCCGCCGGGCTGGACGCGGAAGGCGATCCGGACGTGACGCTGCGCCCCGAAGCCGCGACCGTCACCGCGCCCGGCGTGTTCATGGCAACCGCCGGCACGGCGCAGCCGCTCGCCGGGTTGGAGCTGGAACTGTTTGCGCCCACCTCCGCCAGCCTCAGCCTGACGCTGAGCGCAAGGAGCGGCACTTTAAGCGACGGCACGCTCGGCCCGGCGGCGAAGATCACCCTGACAGCGGCCAATCTGGCGGCAATGAACGCGGCGCTGAACGCGCTGCGCTATGCCGGGACCGGGGCGGCGGACATGCTGACCATCGCCAGTTCCAGCGGCGTTCTGGACGGGTTGCTCGACTACGCCAGCATCAACGCCGCAGCGCCTGGCCCGGTGAATGGCGATTCGGGCCTGGCGTCCAGCGAAGCGGAGACCGCCTCCTTCGGCCTTGGCACCGGGTTGGTGCAAATGACCACCGCGGCGGCGCCGGGGGCGATGCTGGTGCAAGGAATGGAGGATTTCGCCGACACGCTGCAGGTGAACGGCATTTCCGGCACGGCGCTGCTTGTGGATGCCGGGGGCACGGCGATTTTCGATCCTGCCGCCGTGGTGACGCTGGGCGGCGATGTAACGCTCGGCGATGCGTCCGGCGCCGGCACGTTGGCGGTGGAGACGCAAGGTTTTTCTACCTCGGGCAATGTCACCATCGCCGGCACGGCCGGCGCCGCGGGCAACGTTGCGGAAATTCTGGGCGGGCTGAGCGCTACAGGGTCCCTCACCCTGGGTGCGGGGGGAACGCTGGATCTCACCGGCACATTATCGGTCGGCGCGGCCACGCTGGGCAGTCTGGGCACGCTGCTGGCCCTGTAGCGATGCGGTGGCGGATTTCGGCAGCCTTGCCGATGCCGGAAGTCTGGTCCTGGACGGTGCCGCGCAGGCGGCGGCCTCCGGCGTGTCGTTGAGCGGCTTCCTCACGCTCGGCGGCACGTCGAGCTTGGCGGTGGGCGCGTTGCTCGACCAACAGGCGGGAAGCCGGCAGATCGGCGCCGATGCCGCGCTGGACGCCACCGCCGCCTGGCTGTTCGCCAGCACCAGCATCGCCGGCATGCTGGAGGCGAGCGCCTCGGTCACCGTCAACGGCCCGCTCACGCTGGCCGGTGGGGCGATCGACGCGCCGGACCTGCAGGCCAGCACTGGCGCGACGCTGGCCGGCTATGGCGCGCTGGATGTGCACAATCACGGAGCCGATGCTGCCGCCCGTGAAAGAGACCAGAGACGGCGCGACGCCGACCAAATCCACCCCATCCGCCGCGGCAAAATTCTCCACTCCGGCGGTGAAACCGGACGGGGCGTCGATGGTGAGCAGCGCATCCCCGCCTTGAAAAGTGACTGCCGCGCCGCTCAGCCCTCCGGCAATTTCCAACGCCGAACCGGCCGCCACGGCGATCACTCGCCGAGGGGCTGCCCTGCGAGAGCTATTTTGACAGCGGCAATCGCGGGGCGCTGGACCAGGAGACCGGGCGGCGCTGTCCGGCGGCCAAAATGTTCGCGCCGGTGGTGACCTCCGGGGCGCGGCTGGCGGCAATCCGGCGGCGGCTGCATGTCCTGGCGGAGGAAGCGGGCTTCGCGCTGACCTACCGTCCGGTTCTGACGGCCCTGGCGGCGGGCGAGTTTGTCTCACCCGAGATCGTCCGCGATGGCGAAACCAGGCTGGCTCGGTTCGCCTTTCCGCGCCCTGTGCGCGATATCAAACTGATCTCCGCCGCCAACAGGCCGGCCGAGACCGATCCGGGTTCGGAGGATTGGCGTGCGCTCAGCCTCTGCGTTCTGCCGCCGCCGGGTGCCGAGCTCGGGCCGGGCTGGCTGGCGCCGGCGGGCGGGGACCGCGGGGTATGGATGGGCCGTGTCGCCGCACTCCGCCTGGCGCAGCCCACGCCGAATCTGGCCTTGCGGCTGGCGGCGGTGGTGCAGAGCTGGGTCCCGCCACGCCATGCCGGAGTTGACGCCAAGGCGGCCCGCCGCTAGAGGCGGCACTCGTTGCCGGGAACGTGGACAGGCGGTGGTCGCCTGCGCCCGCGTGTTCTGTTTCGCGTGAGCGGGCAGGGCACGACTACTGGCGGATTTTAACCAGAAAGGTACGCGCCGTGACCAAGCGCACTGAGAGTAAGTATAAGATTAACCGCCGTTTGGGCGTAAACCTGTGGGGCCGCGCCAAGTCGCCGGTCAACAAGCGGGAATACGGCCCGGGCCAGCATGGCCAGCGCCGCAAGAAGCCGTCCGACTACGGCGTGCAGCTGATGGCGAAGCAGAAGCTGAAGGGCTATTACGGCAATATCTCCGAAAAGGCGTTCTACAAGTATTACGAGGAAGCCGTGCGCCGTAAGGGCGACACCTCGGAGAACCTGATCGAGATTCTCGAGCGCCGCCTGGACGCTGTGGTGTACCGCCTGAAATTCGCCGTCACCCCGTTCGCGGCGCGGCAGTTCGTCAGCCACGGCCACGTCACGGTCAACGGCCAGCGCGTCAACATCCCGTCTTATCTGGTCAAGGATAACGACGTGATCGAGGTGCGCGAGAAATCCAAGCAGCTCGCCGTGGTGCTGGATGCCGCGCAGACCGCCGAGCGCGACGTGCCTGAATACATGGAAGTCGACCACCGCGCGATGAAGGGCAAATTCCTGCGCGCGCCGAAGCTGGCTGACGTGCCGTTCCCCGTGCAGATGGACCCGAACCTGGTGGTGGAATACTACTCCCGCTAAGTTTCTGGTTTTATGGCTTTTGGCGGCGGCGCTTCCCTCCGGGAGGCGCCGTTGTCGTTTATGG
>CAWACI010000008.1:0-83692 GCA_963780465.1 uncultured Pseudomonadota bacterium | reverse complement strand
GATGCAGCAGCGGGCCGAGCGCGGGCGTGGGGTTGCGGCCAAGCCAGACGATGTTGCGGGCGGTGCCGCGCAGACGCGCCGCGGTGGAGGCGAGGTCCTGGTATTCCTCGGCATTGTCAGGCGCCGCCACGGCATAGGCGAGGCGCCCGGCTTCAGTGACTTTCCACACGCCCGCTGCCGCTTTTACGGGCAGGCTCGCCGTGAACTGGCCGGGCGCGGTCTGGGTGAGTGACAAAATCTGGCTGTGGCCGTCCGGGAAGGTGATGGTGGCGTCGCCCGGAGCGGATGGGGCGAGAGTCCGGCGGTCGATGTTCAGCCGGTCCTGGCTGATGGTGGCGGTGAGCGCCTCGGCCTCCAGCGCCGGTTCGCGCAGGAGCCAGTGCACGGTGCGGCGCAGCAGCGGCAAAGCGGGCCCGGCATGCGCGCCGCCGCGCGTCCAGAGCCAGAGCTGGTCGGAGAGCAGAAGGCCGGTGCGTCCCTTGCCGGCATTGCCCAGCACCAGCAGCGGCAGGTTGTCGGCGCCGGTCATCAGCACGCTGCCGGAGGTGGGGGTGGCGGCTTCCATGCGCTCCCACGGGGCGAGCCTCTGCCCGGCGAATGTGGCGGTGACGGGGTGGCGTGCGCCGAGTGGGGTGATGGCGGGTGTAAATTCCTGCGTCACGGTGCCGGGTGCTGCAGGCCTGGCGGGCAGGACCGGGGCCAAAGGCGAGCCGGCCAGGCTGTCCGGCCCGGCGAATTCCGGCCCGACCTCGGTGAGCAGGGCGCCGCCATTCTGCACATAATCGGCGATATTGCCGAGATATTCGGGCGGCAGCAGGCTGTTGGCGTTGAACTGGTCGAGGATGATCAGGTCGAACTTGCCGATATC
The DNA here is from genome assembly GCA_963780465.1 of uncultured Pseudomonadota bacterium. Lineage (GTDB taxonomy): Bacteria > Pseudomonadota > Alphaproteobacteria > Acetobacterales > Acetobacteraceae > Acidocella. The sequence goes on along the minus strand of CAWACI010000008.1, from coordinate 82,824 downwards.
GGTCTCGAACAATTCGCGCACCGGAAACGGCACCAGAGCGATGTCGCGCGGGATGGCGTCGATCGGCTCGCCGGGCAGGCGCAGAATGGTGAAATGCACGAGCTGCACGGCCGGGTCGGATTTGAGCAGCAGGCGCCAGGCGCGCTCGCTTTGGTTGGGGCTGCCGGTGACCAGCAGCACGTTGAGGCGTTTATGGATGCCGGTCAGGGTGAAGGCCGCCTGGTCGTTGACTGGGCTCACCTCGCCGGCGAGCGGTGCGGCCGAGGCGATGATCACCGCCGGGCCGGCATGGCGGATCGGCAGGCTGACGCTGAACGGCTGGCCGATGATTGCCTGGGACGTGGCGACCACGGCGCCGTCCTCCGTCACGGTGACGGGCACGGTGGCGCCGGCATCGTCCACGCCGTGATCGTAGACGGTGAGACGCAACGTCGCGGTCTGGCCGACCAGGCCGAAAGCCGGGGCGTTGTCCAGCCGTAGTTCGCGGTCGGTCTCCTCGCCGGCGGCGGTCAGAAGCGCAGAGACCGGCACGTCGCGCGGCAGGCTGTCGGCATCGGCGATTTCGCCGTCGGTGATGAGGACAATGCCGGCGAGCTGGTCGGGTTGGATGGCGGCGAGGGCGCTGCGCAAAGCGGGGAGGAGCTGCGTGCCGCCGCTTGCCGTGGCTGGGATGTCGGCGACGATCAGCTGCGTGTCGCCCGCGCTGGCGCGCAAGGCGGCGAGGGCGCGGTTGGCCATGGCGTGGCGGGCGCCGAGTTCCATGGAGGCGGATTGGTCGACCAGGACCAGCGCCGTGTCGGGCAGCGGCTGCATGGTGTTTTGGGTCCAGCGCGGGCCCGCCAAAGTGAGCAGGAGCACGGCGAAGCCGGCGAGGCGCAGCAGCGCGCCGCGGCGGCGTGTGCCGAGCGCCAGCAGGCAGGGCAGCAGCGTGAGGGCGGCCAGCGTGGCGACCACCGGCCAGGGCAGCAGCGGGCTAAAGGTGATATGCGCGGTCATTGCTGCAATTTATCCAGCAGCGCCGGCGCCGAATTCTGGTCGGCCTTGTAGCTGCCGGTCAGCGCGTAGATCGCCAGATTGATGCCGAAGCGGTCGGCGATGAGGCGCTGCGCCTCGCCGCCGGGCAGCGGCGCCTGTTCGCCGGCGCCGCTGGCATCGCGCGCCCAGGCGCCGGCCCAGTCGTTCTGGCCGATGATCACCGGGGTGACGTTGTCCGAGTTCGCGCCCGCTCGGCGTTGCGACCAGCACATCGGCGCCGGTGAAGCGGCCGGGGAAATCCGGGATGATGTAGAAACTATGCGCCAGCACGTTGGCGGTGGTGAGTGTTTCCAGAGCGGGCAGGGTGAGGCAGGCGGTGTCGCGGGCGAAGGTGGCGGCCGCGCCGGGGGCAAAGCCGGCCCCCGAGCCTTGGGCACCGGCATCGCCGCCTTGCGTGTCGATCACCAGCAGGCCGCCATTGTTCATATAGCGGCGGAGCGCCGTGCAGGCGGTGTCGGAGGGTGGCGGCGCGCCTGGCAGCAGCGGCCAGTAGATCAGCGGGTAGAGGCTGAGATCGTCGCGGCCGGGGGTGAGGGCGGCGGGCGGGCCGAGCTGCAGGGCGGTATGGGTGGAGACGGCGGTGGAGAGATAGCCGAGCCCATCGGCGGAGATCTGGTCCGTTTCCGGGTCGTTGGTGAGGATATAGCCGAGCGTGGTCTGCAGCGCGGCGTTCTGCGCCTGGGCCATGGACGGCAGCAGCACGACCAGGAGGAGGACAAAACCGAAGCGGCGCAGCTTCAGCGCGCCGCGCAAAGCCAGCGAGATCAGCAGGTCGAGCCCGAGCAGCAGCAGCGCGGCGGCGATGAGGGCGGGGCCGAGGCGCTCCGGCAAAACGGCATCGCCGAGCGGCGCGGCGCCGGGCAAAGCGGCTTGGACGGGCGGCGGGACGTGGCCGCCGAGGTTGAGCGCGATCGCCCCGTCGCCGGTGCCGTACAGGCCGGGCGGTTGCGCAGGCGAGATCAAGGCCGCGTCGCGCTGCGCCGGGGCGAGCGAGGCGGGGGTAGCCGGCGCCATGAGGGTGCCGAAGGCGTTCAGTGCCGATTGCAGCGGCTGCGCGGCATTTGGCGTGGCAGGCTTGCTCTGGCCGAAGCTTGCCAGCCGGGCGAGGAGTGCCGGGTAGAGGCCGGAGAGCACGAGATTCGACCAGTCGGCATTCGCCGAGGTGAGAATGTTCACCAGCGTGCCGCGGCCGAGGCTTCGCCCCAGGATCAGCGGCGTGCCGTCGCGAAGGCTGGCCCAGACCGTGGCGGGGTCGAGCTGGGTGGGGTCGGCCAGGATCTGCTGCGCGACGGTGATTTTCGCATCCCAGGTGAGGCCGGCGAAGGGGCTGGCGGCGGGAAAGGGGGCGAGCGGTTCGGGTTTGCTCCAGGTGAGCGCGCCACCGAGCCTGCGGTCGCCACTCAATAACGGGTCGGCGGCGACAGCGTCCAGCAGGTCGGCGGTCTGCGGTCCGGCGAAGCGCACCAGCACGCCCCCCGCCTCGATATAGCGCCTTGCCGCGTCCTGCTCGGCAGCGGAGAGCGGCGTGTCGGCGAGGAAGATCAGGCCGGCATGGTCGGCGAGCAACTGCTCCAGCGTGCCGGTGACGATGCGGGCAGAGGCCGGGAGCGCGCGGCGCAGGTAATAGAGCGAGCCGAGATAAGGCGTCTCGGCATTGGCGCTGCGCGTGTCCAGCCCGGCCAGGATGGTGTGCAGGGCGGAATCGGTGAGGGCGGTGCCGCCGGCGGTCTGGCTGCCGGCGAGCGCCAGCCGGGCGATGCGGTTCTGCAGGCTGGGCGGCAGGGAGATGGTGGCATTGCCGGCGGCGTCGAAATTCTGCCGGGCGAGCACCGCGCCGCTGGCGGTTTCCGCGAGCACGGGGTGGTTTCCGGGATTGGCGAGGGCATGCACGATGAGGGCGCCATTGGCGGCGAAGGCGGGTGGGCCGAGCAGCGGCGGCAAGGTGGGGGGGCTGAGGATGCGGGTTGGGTGCAGCGCGCGCAGAAAATCCGGAAAATCCGCACCGCCGGTGCCATCGGCGATATAGAGGCGTGTCGTCTCCGGGGCGGCGCGCAGCACGGCGGCGGCACCCGGCCGGTCGCTTGGCCAGGGCAGCGGCTGCAGGGCGGCGAGCGCGTGGGCGGCGGCGGCGGCGTCGGTGACATCCGGGACGGCGAGCGGGGCGTTGGCGGCGTCGCGCGCGGTGGCGAGCAGTGCCACGCTGCGGTTCTGCGCCTGGGCGGCGGCGATGAGGCGTTGCGCGGCGGCGGTGAGCTGCGGCCAGGCGGCGGCGGCGGCCCAGCCATTATCGATCACCAGCAGCACCGGGCCGCTGCCGGGCAGGGCGGGCGGCGGGCGCAAAATGGGGCCGGCGAAGCCGATGATCAGCAGGGATGCGGCGAGCATGCGCAGCAGCAGCAGCCAGAGCGGCAGGCGGCTTGGTGTCTGCTCGGTGTTGGGCAGGCCGCGCAGCAGGGCGATCGGCGGGAAGCGCAGCCGGCGCGGCGCCGGCGGGGTCAGGCGCAGGATGAAGTACAGCGTCGGTAGCAGGGCCAAGGCGGCAAGGGCGAGCGGGGCGGCGAAGATCATCGGCGCAGCAATGCGTGATATAGGGCGGCCAAAGCCTGCGCGGGCGGATGGTCGGTGCGGTGGAACAAAGCTGTCTGGCCGGCTTCCATGGCGGCGCGGGCAACGGTTTCACGCTGCGCGGCGATGCGGGCGCGATAGGTCTCGGCCCAGCTTTCGGCATTGGCGGCTTCCAGCTCGGGCTCGCGGGAAAACCCCTCGAACATGACGCGGCCGCGATAGGGAAAATCGCATTCCGCCGGGTCGAGGATCTGTAGCACAGCACCGCCGGGCCGCCGCGCGAAGCCGGGGGCCGGAAACAGGAAATCGCCGAACACGACGCGGCGGGATGTTTCGTCCGGGTTGGCCTCTGCGGTGCCCGGTACGGTGCCGCCGAGCAGGGAGGCGGCGATCATGGGCAGGGCCCGGTTGCCGCTGAGCGGCGCGGTGCGGCCGTAGAGGCAGACGCGTTCGCCGCTGCGCAGCAGGATCGCGGCCAGGGCCAGCAGCAGCAAGGCGGCGCGGTCGCGCTTGGTCGGCAGCGTCTTGTCGCTGGAGAAAACCAGGCTCGGCGTGTCCTGCAACTGTAGGGAGAGGCTGGCCTGCGCCGCCCATTCCCGCTCCTTGAGGTAGAGACGGTCGCCGCGGGCGCTGCGCCGCCAGTCGATGCGCCTGGCGTCATCGCCGTCGCGGAAATCGCGGAATTGCCAGAACGCGTCGCCAGCCCCGCCGCGGCGGCGGCCATGCAGGCCGGGGGCGGCGATGAAAGCCAGGCGCTCGGCGGCGAGGATGAGTTTGGGCAGTCCCTCGGCGAGGGCTTGCGCCTCCAGCAAGGGTTTGCGGGCGTTCAAAGTCGGGCGACGAGTTTCTTGATCAGCCCGTCGAGATCCTGGCCGGCGGCACGGGCGGTGAAGGTGAGGGACATGCGGTGGCGTAATGCCGGGGGGGCGAGGGCGATGACGTCATCGACGCTGGGGGCCAGCCGGCCATCGAGCAGGGCGCGGGCGCGGGCGGCCAGCATCAGCGCTTGCGCGGCGCGCGGGCCAGGCCCCCAGGCGAGCTCGGTCCGCAATTCCGGCAGCGAGGGGGTTTCCGGGCGGGCGCCGCGCACCAGGGCCAGGATCGCATCGACCACCGAGGCGCCGACCGGCATGGCGCGCACCAGTTGCTGCGTTTCCAGCAGATCCCGGGCGGTCATCATCTGGCTGGGCGTTTGCCGTGCGGTGCCGGTGGTGGCGAGCAGCATCGCCCGTTCGTCCTCGGCGCTGGGATAGTCGATGCGGATGTCGAGCAGGAAACGGTCGAGCTGGGCTTCGGGCAGCGGGTAGGTGCCCTCCTGTTCGAGCGGGTTCTGCGTGGCGAGGACGTGGAACGGGGTGGAGACCGGGCGGTTGCTGCCGGCGACCGCGACATGGCCCTCGGCCATGGCCTGCAGCAGCGCTGATTGGGTGCGCGGGCTGGCGCGGTTGATCTCGTCGGCCATCAGCAATTCGGTGAAGACAGGGCCGGGGATGAAGCGGAAGCGGCGGCCTTCGGGCGTGTCGTCCAGCACCTCGCTGCCGAGAATGTCCGAGGGCATGAGATCCGGGGTGAACTGGATGCGCTGGCTGGCCAGGCCGAGCACATGGCCGAGGGTTTCCACCAGCCTGGTCTTGCCAAGGCCGGGCACGCCGGTGAGCAAAGCGTGACCGCCGCTGAACAGAGCGATCAGCGTCTGCTCGACCACCTCCTGCTGGCCGATGATGACCTGGCCGACCGCATCGCGCGCCGCCCGGGCGGTGCGCATCGCAATTTCCAGCCTTTCGTGAATTGTCGCAGCGTCAGCCATATCAACCCGCTTGCCCATTTGATTGCCTTGTGATGCTACCTATATCTCGGGCGGATGAGAACATCGGTGGCAAGGAAAAGCGCGATTGTGAGTGAGAGGGGGATGGTAAGCAGCGCGACGGCCGGCCCCGCGAAGCGCAGTGTCGATTGTGGCGATCTGCCGTTCATCATCAAGCGTGACGGCACCTGGCTGTATCGCGGCAGCCCGATCACTCGCAAGCCGATGGTCTGCCTGTTCTCCACCGTGCTGCAGCGCGAGGAGGATGGCAGCTACGTGCTGGAGACGCCGGCCGAACGCGGCCGGATCGAGGTTGAGGACGCGGCGTTTGTGGCGGTGGAGCTGGAATGGTGCGGCCATGGCAGCCAGCAGAGCCTGTGCTTCCGCACCAATGTGGACGAATGCATTTCCGCCGGGCGGGAACATCCGATCCGGATCAGGCATGATTTGCTGAATTGCGAGCCGACGCCGTATCTGCATGTGCGCAATGGCAAGGGGACATTTCCGATCGAGGCGCGGATCAATCGCGCCACCTATTACGAGCTGGTGGCGCTGGCCGAACCTGGCATGGTGTGCGGGCGCAAGGTGCTCGGCGTGTGGAGCGGAGGGGTGTTCTTCTCGCTGGGCGATCTGCCGCCCTGCGACGAGAAGAAATAACATTTTTTTATGCTGGCAATGATGGATGCGGCGGAGTTGCGTCGGCTTTTGCCGCCGCTTGCGCATAACGTTCTGGCGCCGGCGGGGCATCGCCTGGCCGCGGTGCTGGTGGCGTTGGAACCCCGGCACGGCGTGTGGTTGACGCGGCGCAGCGCGCGGATGAGCGAGCATGCCGGGCAGGTGTCGTTCCCCGGGGGCAAGATCGAGGCGAGCGACGCCACGGCGGAGGCGGCGGCATTGCGCGAGGCGGCGGAGGAGATCGGCCTCGACCCGGCGCAGGCGGAAATTCTGGGACGCATGGACGATTTTATCACCGGCACGGGGTTTCATATCTCGCCGGTGGTGGCGCTGGTGCCGGAGCGGGTGCGGTTTACCCCCTGTCCGCGCGAGGTGGAGGAGGTGTTCTGCCTGCCGTTCGAAGTCTTGCTGGACCCGTCTGTGCCGCAGCGGCGGCGCGCGGCGCGGCGCGGCGCGGAATACGAGTTCTGGGTCTGGCCGCATGCGGAGCACGTGATCTGGGGCGCGACGGCGCGGATTTTGCTGAGTTTGGCGATGCGACTGCGGGGGGCGGCGTGATCGCGCTGCCGGGCATGACGGCGTTGTGGGCGGCGTTGCCGGAGGCGCGCATGGTGGGTGGCGCGGTGCGCGACATGCTGGCCGGCTGCGCCGTGGTGGATGTGGATTTCGCGGTGCCGCTGCCGCCGGAGACGGTGATGGCGCGGGCCCGTGCGGCCGGGCTGAAGGCGGTGCCCACGGGGATTGCCCATGGCACGGTGACGGTGGTGACGCCGGAACGCAGTTTCGAGGTGACCAGCCTGCGGCGGGATGTGGAAACAGACGGGCGGCATGCCGTGGTCGCGTTCGTCGATGATTGGGCGCTGGATGCGAGCCGGCGGGATTTCACCATCAATGCCATGTCTGCGGCGCAGGACGGCAGGGTGTTCGATTATTTTGGCGGGCGGGAGGATCTGGCGGCGGGGCGGGTACGCTTTGTCGGCGCGGCGGCGGCGCGGATCGAGGAGGATTTTTTGCGGATTTTCCGCTTCTACCGGTTTTTCGCCCGCTACGGGCGCGGCGCGCCGGACGGCGAAGCAGTGGCGGCCATCACGGCGCTGCGGGGCGGGGTGAAGGGGCTCTCCGCCGAGCGGGTGTGGAGCGAGCTGAAGCGGATTTTGGCGGCCGAAGATCCGCGCCCGGCGCTGCGGCTGATGAAGCAGACCGGGGTGCTGGAACTGGTGGTGCCGGATGCTGATTTATGCCGCCTAGAGCTTTTGCTCCGGCGCGGCGGGCCGAAAAATGTGCTGCTGCGCATGGCGGCTTTGCTGCGTGGGGGGGCGCAAGACTTCGCGGCGCGGTGGCGGCTGAGCAAGGCGGAGGCGGCGGAGCTGGCGGCGTTGAGCGCGCCGAATGCGCCGGCGGCGGATGCCCGGGATGACGATTTGCGCCGCGCATTGGAGGTTGACCCGGCGGAAATTCTGGCCGGGCGGACCTGGCTGGCGCCGGAAGCAGAATTAGAAACGCTGCGGAACCGGCTGGCGGCGATGGCGCGGCCGGTGTTCCCGCTCCAGGGGCGGGACCTGCAGGCGCTGGGCGTCGCAGCCGGGCCGCGCATGGGGGGGGTGCTGAAGAAGGTGCATGAATGGTGGCGACAGGGCGGCTGCGTTGCCGATGCCGCTGCGTGCCGGGCCTATGCGAAAATGCTGCTGGCCGGGGAGGGCGGTTAGAGGAAGAGGAAGGCTTCTTTTTGTGAACAAAAGGAAGTAAAAAAACTTTTTTAACCTGGGCAGTGCTTGTTTCGCCGCCACAGGCCCAGCCCAACGCAAAAATTTTTGCGCCGCTTTTTTTTAAAAAGCGGCTGCTTTCCTGCTTGCCTCAGATGGCGATGCGGACGCCGAGTTCGACCACGCGGTCGCTTGGGATGCGGAAGAATTCCGTGGCGGAGACGGCGTTACGGGCCATGAACAGGAACAGCGCGCGGCGGATGAAGCGCAGTTTCGGCACCGAGGCGGGGACCACGGTTTCGCGGCCGACGAAATAGCTGGTCTGCATCGGCTTGAAGTCGATGCCCTTGGCGGTCAGCGTCTCCAGGCCGCGCGGCACGTTCGGGCTTTCCATGAAGCCGTAGGAGAGCGTGACCTTGTAGATGCCGGGGGCGACCTCCTCGGCGTTGGCGCGCTGGTCCGGCTCGGCCTGCGGCACGTCGAGATTGCGCACGGTGACGAAGAAGACCTGCTCGTGCAGCACCTTGTTGTGCTTGAGATTGTGCAGCAGGGCGTTCGGCACGAAGTCGAGATTGCCGGTCATGAACACGGCGGTGCCGGGGACGCGGACGATGCGCGATTGTGGCAGGCGGGCGAGGAAGGAGGCGAGGGGCAGGCTGTCTTGTGTCCAGCGCGCCAGGATCAGGCCGCGGCCGCGCTTCCAGGTGGTCATGATGAGGACCAGCGACAGGCCGATCGCCAGCGGCACCCAGCCGCCGTCGAAAAATTTCAGCGTGTTGGAGGAGAAGAAGGCGAGGTCGACGACGCCGAAGAAGCCGAACACGGTGAAGCTGGCGGCACGCGACCAGCCGAACTGGCGGCGGAACACGACCAAGGCCAGGACATTGGTGCAGAGGAAGGTACCGGTGACGGCGATGCCGTAGGCCCAGGCCAGCGCGTCGCTGGTCTTGAAGGCGAGGACCAGGAGCACCACGCCGACCGCCAGCATGGCGTTGATCTGCGGCACGTAGATCTGGCCTTCCTCGGTCTTGCTGGTGTGGCGGACCTCCATGCGCGGGAACAGGCCGAGCTGGATGCATTGCCGGGCCATGGAGAAGGCGCCGGTGATCACCGCCTGGCTGGCGATGATGGTGGCGAGCGTGGAGAGCACCACCAGCGGCAGCTGCATGCTGTGCGGGGCGAGCTTGTAGAACGGGTTGTCGACCGCTGTCGGGTCGGCGATGACCAGCGCGCCCTGGCCGAAATAGTTGAGCAGCAGGCAGGGCAGGACGAACCAGGTCCAGGCGATGCGGATCGGCCGGCGGCCGAAATGGCTCATATCGGCGTACAGCGCCTCGGCGCCGGTGACGGCCAGCACCACGGCACCCAGGGCGATGAAGGCGAGCAGGCTGTGGCGCAGGATGAAGTGCAGGCCGAAAGTGGGGACCAGGGCCTGCAGCACCAGCGGATAATGGATGATTTCCCGCAGGCCCATGATGCCGATGACCAGGAACCAGATGGCCATGACCGGGCCGAAGGCGCGGCCGATCGAGCCGGTGCCGCGGCTCTGCGACAGGAACAGTGCGACGATGACCAGGAGGGCAATGGGATCGATCGCCGAACCGAAGCCGGGAGAGACGACCTCCAGGCCGGCGACCGCGGAGAGCACGGAAATGGCCGGGGTGATCATGCCGTCGCCGAAGAACAGGCCTGCGCCGATGATCCCGACAATGCCGAGTGCGGCGCGGGCCGATTCGGAGCGGACGACGCGCTGCGCCAGGGCCATGAGGGCGAGGATGCCGCCCTCGCCGTGATTGTCGGCGCGCATGACGAAGGTGACGTATTTGAGCGTGACGGTGATGATCAGCGCCCAGAAGATCAGCGAGAGCACACCGAGGATGTCGGCATATTGCAGGCCGGTTTTGGTGAAGTAGGCGAGACTGGCCTGCAGCGCGTAAAGCGGGCTGGTGCCGATATCGCCATAGACCACGCCGAGCACGCCGATGAGTGCGCCGAGGCGCAAGCGGGCGTGCGGGCCTTTATGAGACGGTGAAAGCAAGTTCACGCGGGCCAAACTGTCGCCATGGAGGCGAGGCTTAGCCGGTTGCGGAGGGGCTCGCAAGGGATGTCAGGCGGCGGGTTTGCCGATCGCCGGCGTGTCTCTTGTGGCGCTGGCCAGCACCTCGGCGACATGGCGGACCTCGATGCGCGAGCCGTCGCGCGACAGGCGGCCGGCCATGTTCAGCAGGCAGCCCATGTCGCCGGCGAGCAGCAGCTGGGCGTCGGTGGCTTCGATGTCGGCGGTTTTTTCCGCCACCATGCGGGTCGAGATCTCGGGATATTTGACGCAGAACGTACCGCCGAAGCCGCAGCAGATTTCCGGCTCGGTCATCTCGGTGAGGCTGAGGCCGGGGATGGCGCCGAGCAGCGCGCGGGGCTGGGTTTTGATCCCAAGTTCGCGCAGGCCGGCGCAGGAATCGTGATAGGTGGCGCTGACCGGCAGCGGCGGCGGGGTGGGGGTGAACTTCATCACGTCGACCAGGAAGGAGGTCAGCTCGTAGGTTTTCGCGGCGAGCTGGTCGGCCTTGGCGCGCAGGTTCGGGTCGTCGTCGAACAGATGCGGCATGTGGCGGGCGAGCATGCCGCCGCAGGAGCCGGAGGGCACCACCACATAGTCGTAGGCGGAGAAGGCGGTGATGAAGCCGGCGGCGAGATCGCGCGCGGTGGCGCGGTCGCCGGCATTATAGGCGGGCTGGCCGCAGCAGGTCTGGGCGCGGGGAACCTCCACGCTGCACCCTGCCGCCTCCAGCAGCGCGATGCTGGCGAAGCCGACGCTGGGACGGTGCAGATCGACGAGGCAGGTGACGAACAGGGCGACGCGGGGTTTTTGGGTCATGTTGTGGGGGCTGGCCTTGGCATGAGGAGGTACAGGGCGCCGGGTTGCTGCATGCGTCCGGCCGTGGCTTCGGCATCCGGTCCGGCGCCGAAGAACAGATCCGCCGCAGCCGCGCCGTGGATGCCGCCGCCAGTGTCCTGGGCGATGGTGAGACGCTGCAGCGGCGCGTGGGTGAGCGGGTCGGTGGTGGCGATGTAGACCGGCATGCCGAGCGGAATGACGGCCTGGTCGACGGCCAGCGAGCGGCCGGCGGTGAGCGGCACGCCGAGGGCGCCCGGCGCGCCTTCGTTTTCAGGCAGGCCGCCGAGCGGCTTGAAGAACACGTAGCGCGCGTTCTGTTCCATGATCGATGGCGCCTGGTCCGGGTTTGCCTTGAGCCAGGCGGAGATGCTCTGGTAGCTGACATTGTTGGCGGCGAGGTCGCCGTCGGCGACCAGGATGCGGCCGATCGGTGTGTAGGGCTGGCCGTTCTGGCCGTCGAAACCAACGCGCAGCGTGTGGCCGTCGGGCAGGCGGATGCGGCCGGCGCCCTGGATCTGCAGCATGAAGGCGTCGACCGGGTCGGCGAGATAGGCGGTGACCGGCGCCTTGCGGTACAAAGCGTGGCGGTCGATGGCGGCGCGCGGCAGGTCTGCCAGCGCCGGGTCGGCCGGCTTGGCGTAGAGCGGCACGCGGTAGCCGGGGCTGAGGTTTTTCGAGCCGGGATATTCGGGCTCGAAATAGCCGGTGATCAGCGCCGTGCCCTCGATCCGGTAGGCGGTGAAATTGTCCGCGAAGAATTTTTGCGCCGCCGCCTGGTCGCCAGGGGGCGTGTCCTCGGCGGCATTGCAGGCATTCTGCCAGCGTCCGGCCTGGCCTGCCGCTTGGGCGAGGAAGCCGGTGCCGCCGAGCGACTGGTCCACCGGCATGCGGTTGATGGTGCGGCAGCTCTGCACGAAGGTGGCGAGGGCGGAAGCGGTGTCGTCCGTGTTCCAGCCGGGCAGGCTGGAGAGGGCGACCGGCGTGACCGCCGGACCGCCGGCGGTAATGGCGACGGTGCCGGTGTTGAGCTGCGCGCAGCCGGCCAGGAGCAAAGCGGGGAGGAGCCAGGAATAGCGCATGGGATCAGCCACTGCGCGCCGCAGCGAGGCGCCAGGCCAGGTCTTTGCTTTTCAAGTTCCGCTCGAAGGTCCAGAGGTCGGTGATTTCGGTGACGGCTTCCGTGCCCAGCGGGGTGCCGTTGGCATCCAGGGGCAGGTTGATCTGGTCGGAGGTGAAGCGGACGATGACCGCCGCTTGGTCGCCGAGGATCTGCGCGTCCTCGATGGTGGCGGAGAGAATCGCCTTGATTTCCGTGCGGTGCCGCTCGTTCGCCGCCTCTCGCGCGGCGATGGCGGAGTCGAAGGTCTGGAACACGCTCTCGGTGAGCAGGTTTTTCAGCGTGGCGCGGTCGCCGGCGGCGAAGGCGGTGACGATCATGCGGAAGGCGGTCTCAGCCTGATCGAGAAATTTCGGCGGGTCGAACTGGGAGTCGCGGTTGACGATCTGCATCAGCCGCTCGCCAAGCGGGGAGCGCGGGTCCGGGACAATGCGGCCGGTCTCTGGCGGCAAGGCCTGGCCCTCGATGATCGGGGCGTTGTTGAATCCTGGCATCTGGCCGGGCGGGACTGGCGGCTTCTCGAAGCCGATGCGCTTGCCGAGTACGCTGCGCAGGCGCAGCACCAGGAACAGCGCGATCCCGGCGAAGATGACCAGCGCGATCGGAAAATCACCGAGGCCCTGAAATATGTTTGGCTGCAATCGACCCTCTAACGCGTTGATACGGGCCGGTTCGTGTGCGCGGCTGGTTGAACCGGCGCGGAACTGGCGTTAATCCCATTATGACTTTTAACGGACATACGTCCATGCCGGCGATGCGGCAACACGACCTGGTCTGAAGGACTCTCCATGTTTCTGCTGCGCCATGGGCAAAGTTATTTCAATCTGCATTTTACCGAGACGCGGGTGGATCCGGGGATCGAGGACCCGGAGCTGACGCCGCTCGGGCATGAGCAGGCTGCCGCGGCGGCGGCGGGGCTGGCGCAGACGCGGCTGACGCGGATCATCGTTTCCCCCTATACGCGGGCGCTGCAGACCGCCGCGCCGTTTTTGGCGACGCATCAGGCGCCGGTGCAGGTGATGCAGGAGGTGCGGGAGCGGACTGCGTTCGTCTGCGATATCGGCAGTCCTCGGCACCTTCTGGCGGCGCGGTTTCCGCAGCATGATTTCGCGCATCTGCCGGATTGCTGGTGGCACGAGGCCACAGAGAGTGTTGCCGAGACCGAAGCGCGGGCAGCGTCGTTCAGAAACATGATGGCGGCGCGGGAGGACAGCGCGACGACGCTGCTGGTGAGCCATTGGGCGTTCATTCTGGCGCTGACCGGGGTTTCGGCCGGCAATGGGCAGGTTCTGGAATACGACCCGCGCATGCCAGCACCGGCGGAGATCGTCTGGCGGCCATAACGAGGGGATTGCATGACATTGCTGGATGAGGACGAAAAGCCGGTTTTTACCGTGGTGAATCCGGCGGGGAAGAGCCGGTTTTTGCTGACCGCAGACCATGCGGGGCGGAAGATTCCGCGCGCGCTGGGGGATCTGGGGGTGGGTGCTGCGGATATGGAGCGGCATATAGCCTGGGATATCGGCATTGAGGGGGTGACGCGGCGCCTGGCGGCGGCGCTGGATGCCACGGCGATTCTGCAGACTTATTCGCGGCTGGTGGTGGACTGCAACCGCCAGCCTTACGTGCCGAGCGCGTTTCCCGAGGTGAGCGAGTCGACGCGGATTCCTGGGAATCTGGGATTGAGCGCGGCGCAGAAGCTGGCGCGGCAGCAGGCGATTTTCGACCCGTATCACGCGGCGATCGCGCAGGTGATCGAGGCGCGGGCCGAAAAGCCGATCTATGTGGCGATGCACAGTTTTACCCCGGTCTATTTCGAGGTGGCGCGGGGGATGCATGTGGCGGTGCTGTACAACCGCAACCCGCGTCTGTCGCACGCTCTGGCGGCGCTGCTGCGGCAAGAGCACGGTCTGGTGGTGGAGGAGAACAAGCCGTACCGCGTGACGGATGAGACCGATTACGGCGTGCCGGTCCATGCCGAGCGTGGGGGGCTTGATTATCTGGAAATTGAAATTAGACAGGATTTAATACGAGAGCAAAACGGTCAGGCGGAATGGGCGGCGCGGTTGGCGCGGCTGCTGCCGCTGGCGGTGGAAGGGCTCGCAAACGGGGGGTAAGCGATGCGGGATTTCAGGTTGCGGCGGGATGTTGTGGTGGTGCCGGCGCAAACTGTGGTCCTGTTCATCGATGTGCTGAATGACACGCTGGGGGGCTGGCTGGCGTTGCTGCCGGCTGAAAGCACGGCAGCGTAGATGGCCAGGAAGGCGTTGCGGCCGGCGGCGGCGCCAGCAGCAGAGGTGGTGGGGTTCCTCGACCGCATCGACGGGACGGCGGTGGGCGGCTGGGTGGTGGATTTTGCCCGGCCGGCGGAGAGCGCCTGGGTGCGGGGCCTGGTCGACGAGCGGGTGGTTGAGGTTGTGTGCTGCGACCTGCACCGGGCGGATGCGCGGCTGTTGAACCTGCCACAGGGGCGGATCGGCTTCTTTTATAACATTCCGCAGCGGTTTCATGACGGGCGGCGGCACCGGCTGAGCTTTGCGACGCCGGCGGGGGCGCCGATCACGATGGCGACGCGGGAGGGCAATGCCCTGGCGGCGTTGAGTTTTGCCGGCACCGGGAGCGCCGGCTGGAGGCGCGGGTGGATGGGCTGCTCCAGGGCTGGGCGCTGCGGGTGGATGAACGCGCGGGGACGCGGCAGGACGGGGTGCGGCTGCTGGTGAGCGTGGAGGGCGAGCCGGTGGCCGAACTGCTGGCGGACCAGCACAGTGCTGATGTGGCGGTGGTCTAAAGAGCGATGCAGCATGCGGTTTTGCCTACGCGCCGCCGCCGGAACTGCGCGCCCGGGGGCGGGTTGTGTTCAGGGTTCATGCGCTGCCGGAGATGGAGGAATTGCCGGGGAGCCCGGTTGAGGCGGTGTTTCCCGCCGAGGCGCAGCAGGAGCGGATTGCCCGGCTGATCGAGCGGACCGAGGCGTTGTTTTCGCTCGCCTGGCATTTGCGGCAGGAATTGCAGGCGGTGCAGGCAGCGCCCCCCCCTATCTGCTGAGCGACTATGCGCGCTGGGCGGCGGAATCGCTGCCGCTGGCGGCGGCGCGGGCGGTGGCGCGCTACGGGGCGATGCCGGAGACGCCGCCTTTGGTGTCGGTGATCTGCCCGGTGTTCCGCCCGGAGATTGGCGATTTTTGCGCGGCGGTGGACTCGGTGCGGCGGCAGAGTTTTGCGCATTGGGAGTTGCTGCTGGTGGATGACGCCAGCCAAGCCCCCGGGTTGAGCGCCATGATGGCGGCGCTGGCGGCGGCGGAGCCGCGCATCCGGGTGATTGAGCGCGCGCGCAATGGCGGGATCGGCGCGGCCAGCAATACCGCGCTGGAAGCGGCGCGCGGGCGTTTTGTGGCGTTTTTCGACCATGACGACGTGCTGGAGCCGGCGGCGCTGGAGGTTATGGTGCGGGCGCAGGCGGCGACCGGGGCGCGGCTGCTGTATTCGGACGAGGATAAGATTGATGCCTCGGGGGTGCTTTCCGAACCGCATTTCAAATTGGATTTCGATGATCGGCTGCTGTTGGAGATGAATTATATCTGCCACCTGGTTGTGGTGGAGACGGAACTGGCGCGGCGCCTGGGTGTGGATGGCGCCTATGACGGCGCGCAGGACCATAATTTTTGGCTGCGCGCCACGGAGGTTCTGGACGCGGCGGAGATCCACCATGTGCCGGAGGTTTTGTATCACTGGCGCAAAACCGCGGGCTCCACGGCCGCTGATGGGGCCGGGGGGGGGGGGGGAGGCGCCGCGCGTGACGATTTTAATCCCGTTCAGGGAGCAGATCGAGATGACGGCTGCCTGCGTGGCGGCGCTGCGGCAGCACACCAGCGGCGTGGCGTATGAAATTGTGTTGCTGGACACTGGATCTGTTTCAGGAGAGGCGGAGAAATTCATCGCCGCGCAAGAAAACTTTCCGCAGACCCGGGTGTTGCGGATTGCCGAACCGTTCAATTATTCGTGAATTAACAATTTAGGCGCAAAAATATCTAACGAAGAATTTTTGTTGTTTCTGAATAATGACGTTCTCGTTAGCGACCCCGCATGGTTGCGGCGCATGCTCGATGAATGCGTCGCCGATGAGAAAGTCGGCGCGGTGGGCTGCAAGTTGCTGTATCCAAATGGGAGGGTGCAGCATGCCGAAGTGGTGCTGGGCGTGGGCGGGGTGGCGGATTATGCGTTTCGCGGGCTCCGCGGCGATGCGCCGGGCTATGTGATGCGCGCGATGGTTGCGCAGCGTGTGTCCGCGGTGACGGCTGCTTGCATGCTGGTGCGGCGCACGGCGTTTGATGCGGTGGGCGGATTCGACGAAGCGGAACTCGCGGTCGCGTTCAATGATGTGGATTTGTGCCTGAAACTGGGGCAGGCGGGGTGGAAGATTGTTTATACGCCAGAGGCGGTGGCGGAGCACCGCGAGAGTATCAGCCGCGGCAATGATTTTGATGAGTGCAGGCTGGGCCGGTTCATGCGGGAGAACGAGGTGATGCGGCAGCGTTATGTCGCACGGCTTGCCGGAGATTCGTTCTACAGCCTGAATTTTTCCCGCGACGGTGGTGTTTACCGTGAGTTGCGCGTGGTACGGTCAAGCGGGGTTCAGCCTCCCGAACAGCCGCCAACGCCGTAGGCGCCGGCAACGGCTTAGGCGACGCGGACGCTGCGGCGACGCAGGCGGGCGCTTTAGGCGCGCGCGAGGCGGCGGGCGGTGAGAAGCAGCATGCGCCGGTCCTCGGACGAGCAGGCCCGGTACAGCCGCATTAGCGCCAATTCGTCGCCCATCAGCGATCCGGTCTCACCGGAAACGAGATAGCCAAGCGAGGTGTTCAGCACCTTGGCGATCCGCTCCATATTGTCACGAACCTGGCCGGCACGGTCGGTTTCCCATTGCGCGATGGCGGAGCGGGAAACGTTAAGTTTGGCCGCAAATTCGTCCTGCGTGAGATTGGCCGCGAGCCGCAAAGCCCTGATACGTGCGCCAACAGTTTCTGTGGGAAGTTGTTTTTTCGATGCCATGACACCTTTCTAACACGCGGCCACCTGAAACGCCACGTTAGTTTTTCTTGACTGCAAAGGTTAGTAACACTAACAATGTTACGAAATTGAAAGGAAATGCCGTGGCGCAGGCGAAGCAGTGGAGTGAGGCCGCCGATGTGACGATTTGCCGGATGCGGGGGAGGGGCGCGACCTGGGCCGAGATTGGCCGCATCTTGGGGTTGTCGAGGAATACGGTGATTGAGCGCGGCCGACGATTGCGCGCCGCGGCGCCTGTAAAGGTCGTAGTTGCTGTCTCAAAAGATCCGGTTTCCGATGATCCGAATCGCGCGCCATTGCCGGCCGGGCACAGGCTGACCTGGGGGCTGATCTGCCAGGAACCTTATCCGCAGGGAGGTGATGAATGAGCAAGGTAGCGGGGGACGATGCGCGTGCAGCAGGCGCCGGCGTGCCCGGTGCGGTGATAACGAAATCGCCTGTTAACCTTCCGGTGCTGACGGCGGCGGAGATTGTGGCGCGGTTAGAAGCGGCGGGTGCGACCTTGCTGGCGATGCCGTCGCGCGGCTATTCGCCGCGCCTGGCACAGATGAATTATGATGTTGTCCATAGCGCGCTGGAGACTTATGGCTGGCAGACGGCGGTGCTGCGGCCGCCGGCGCCGAGTGCGGCGGAGATCAGCGCGATGGATGAGGCGTTTTCCTGGATCGGATTGATTCCCGAGTTGCGTTATGTGCTGCGCCGTATCGTTGGTGCCCGGGCCTTGGTGTATCCGTTAGAGGGGCGTTATATATTTCCGTGGCGGCGGCTGGCGACGGTGCTGGGTGCGGACCATAAATCCGTGCAGCGTTGGCACGGCCAGGCGGTGGCGCTGCTGGTGGCGGCGTTGCAGGCGGGCGGTTGAGGTGTTTTTTTGTGTAAAGATTTTTTAACTATTGGTTATTTTGTCCTTGCGCACATGCCCCAGGATGGACATACTGGTTCTTAACGCGCAACGGGCGCTTCGTAGCAATCATGGTGAAGATGGCCGGGCTTTTAGGTTTTTCCCGCCAGGCTATGGCGTGTGTACGGCAGTATCCGGCACGGCATCATGAAGCGCTGATTGCGCAGTTGCAGGAGGTGGCGGACGGGCGCTGCGACCGTTTGATGGTGCAGATGCCGCCGGGTTCGGCGAAATCGACTTATGGTTCGGTGTTGTTTCCCGCGTATTTTCTGGGCCGGCACAAACGGGCGCAGATCATCGCGGTGGCGCATACCGCCTCGCTCGCCGGGCATTTTGGGCGGCAGGTGCGGGCTGTGATCGCCGCGCAGGGGGCGCGGCTTGGGGTGGAGCTGGCGAAAGCCAGCCGGGCGGGAGCATGCTTTGCGACCGACCAAGGCGGCGAGTATTTCGCCGTCCCATCCCGGTTTTGAATGCGGGGCGGGTGCTGCCTGGACGCGGGTATCTGGTCTGGACGCGGCCGAATTGGCGGCAGGGAACGTATTATGATGATAATGCGCCGATCCCGCTGCTGCATACGATGGCTGGCGGCGGTGCCACGATCCTCGCGGCGGATAGTGCCGAGGGCAGTGATCTGACGCTGTTTCCGGGCACGGCCAGCCAGGCTGTGCTGTCGAACACGCTGGCGCGGCGGCATAGCCATGCGGTGATTCTGCGCAACACGCCGGGGCTGGGGGGGGATGTGTGGCTCGATGCCGTGCAGGTGGCGTCAGCGGTCGCCAATCCGCTGGCGGCCAGCGCGAACGCGCAGGTGCTGCTGCATGATGGCTCCGTGCAGGGCGGGGCGCAGTGCTGGTTCCATGAGGCGGTGACCTGGGAGAGGGCGTTATCGGCCACCGAAATCGCCACCTTGACCGCGGCGCCGGGGCGTTGGGTGCTGGGCGCGCGGCGGGGGGTGAACCTACTGGTGATGGGGCAGTCCAACGCGGCGTGGTTCCTCAACGCCGGGGGGGGCTGGCTTTGGCGCAGGGCATTGCCTGGTATCTGGGGGCGGCGGCCTATGCCGTGACCGCGGCGATGTCCGGCACGTTCACCGCGCCGGACCGGTATTCGGTGATCCCTGGTCATCCGATCTCCAATTCGTCGCCGCCCTTGTTTCCGCCGGGAGCGGACAATGGGACGTTTCTCGTCAACCCGGGCGATGGGTCGGCGCCGTCAGGCTGGAGCGGCGGGCCGGATTTTGCCGCGTTGACGGCGTATCTGACGGGAAGTGCGGCGGTGGTTTCAGCGGTTGATGAAACGGATCTCGCGTTCCTGGTCTGGCCTTGGTCGGAGCAGGACAGCACCATGCCCTATGCGAACAAGGCGCTGTATTCGGCCACGGTGCTGCAGTTGCTGGCGTTGACGCGGGGGCTGCTGGGGCGGAGTGCGGCGACGCTGCCGCTGCTGGCGTGGAATGCGATCCCGTATGAGACCAATGACGGCGTGCAAATGGTGCGTGAGTTGATCGCGGATCTGGCGGGGGGCAGTGCCAACAACATCGTCGTGTTTGCACCGCAGACCGCGGATTCGAACCCGTTGAACGCCACCTACGATGCGGCGACGGGGTTGTTCAGCGGCGGTGATCCGGCGCACCGGGACGAGCCGGATCTGCTGCGGTTCAGGCGGATCGGCGCGCATGCAGCGGGGCGGGCGGCGATGGCGATGGGGATCTCGGATACGATCGCCCCCAGCGCGCTGCCGGAAAGCGGCCTGCCGGTGCAAGGCGGGCCGCGCATCGTGCACGTGTACCGGGCCTCGGATACGGGGCTGATTCTGACGATCGTGCATGATAGCGGGAACGACCTGCTGGTGCCGCTGCAGGCGGCGAATGGGGTCGGGTTCGCGGTGATGGATGGCGGTTCGGTGGCGGCGCCGGGGACGATCATTGCCGCCATCGCGGCGGCGCGGATCGATGCCACGCATGTTTCCGTGACCCTGGGTGCGCCGATCAGCCAGCCATCGGCGGATGTGCTGTTTTTCTACCCCTATGGCAGCACGCAGATCAGCCGCGGCGATGCGGTGACGGACAATGCGGCGAGCCTGGCTGCACCGGCGAACTGGAACATAGGCGGTGATCTCGGCGCCGCCTGGAACATGAAATTTCCGCTTCAGGCCACGACCTATCCGATCACGCTCGCCGATACACCGGAGTGAGGAATGCCCATGGAAGCTGAATCAGTTACCGTGTTGCGGGCGGATATCGCCGCTCTGCGCAACGATGTGAGCGGTATCCGCCAGGATATCAGCATCTTGGAAGCCAAGTCGGACTCACTGGAAGCCTGGCGCATCCGCTACCTGGCGCAGGAGGATCTGGTGACCGCCAAGCTGTTTGGCAAAGTTGACGAACTGGTTGCGGCGTTGAGCGACATGCGCGCGGAGTTGTCGCGTATTCGTGGTGAGCGGGATGCCGAACGGCGGACCAGCCTGATGATCGTGAGCCTGCTCTCCGCGGCGTGCTACAACGCCCAGGCCGCGGTGGCGGCGGACAGCCTGCTGGTGGTCGCGGTGGATGTGGTGCAGGCGCCCAACGACAAGCAGCAGATTGAACCGATTCTGGAGCAAATCAGTGCCTTGCCTGATGTTTTTGGTAAAGCTGAAACATTGTTGGCCGATACTGGCTATTTCAGCGCGGGGAACGTGACCGCATGCATGGCGGCCGGAATTGAGCGGCTGATCGCGATGGGCCGGCAACCGCATCACCCACCGTTGGGCGAACGTTTCGCCCAGCCGCTGAAAGCACCGCAGAACCCAACGCCGGTGCAAGCCATGGCACACCGGCTGAGCACGGCGCAGGGACGGAAACTCTATGCATTACGCAAGCAGATTCCAGAGCCTGTGTTTGGCATCGTCAAATCTGTCATGGGGTTCCGGAAATTTTTGCTGCGAGGACTGGATCAGGTCCGTGGTGAGTGGAACCTCGTGACCATGGCCTGGAAGATGAAACGCATGTTCATCCTCTCCACCCAGCAGTAAGACGGATAGGATGGTTTTTCCATCGCCCCAGCCACGATCAAGGCCATATCAAGCCGTTGCACCAACCGCCATGGCCAAACAGGCCAACCATATGAAACTGACGCAACGCGCTCCAACCCTTACAGGCGCGCATTACCAATCAACCGAAAACAAGAGCCCGACACCCTCCTCTCGTGTCCGCATGAAAGGGTTTGGTCGCGATTAATCGTTCCGCATCGGCGGATGACCAAGCCTGGCTATAGAGATGCGCAAGGCAGGAGACAGGACCCGAAGACGCCGGTTGAACAAGCTCTCATGCGCGGGTTGGGTACCGCATGACCGTGGTTCCGTCTCGGGGCTGCCTCAGTCTAGAAGCGAGCATCGGTCCTGGGACCGGCTCATAGGAGCGCAGGAGGATTCCCCACCGCGGCCCAGCCTCCGGCCCTGCGCATCAGATTTGTTGGTCGGTCTTTTCCTCTGTCTCGTTCAGCAACTCTCTCAAGCGAGCTTGGGTTGCGCGATGCGGGCAATCGCCCAGATGAAGCCGACCATTTCGCGAGCAATGGCCGTGGTGACCACGACCTTCGGCATGCCGGAGGCGACCAGACGGCGATATCTCGCGCATAATCGAACCTGTGCTTTCCACGCAATATCTCGGATCTCAGCGGATAGTGGCTCGAGACGGTGGTTGATCTTTCGGCTAACACGCGCCGACATCCGGTATGTCCAGGCCCCCTCAATCAGCACACGCCGGGCCAGCGCATTGCCGGCCTTGGTGATGCCGCCGCGGCGGACGCTGCCGCCCGACGAGTGCTCGCTCGGCACCAGGCCGAGATAGGCCATCAGCTGGCGCGGATTGCTGAAGCGGCGAAAGTCACCGACTTCAGCCACAACGGTCACCGCCGCTACGAGGGCAACCCCGCGCATCGCCTGCAGCGCGGCGACAACCGGTGCCATCGACCAACTCGGCAACAACTCCTCAATCTGACCTGTCAGCCGGTCGCGCCGGGTCTCCGCGTCCTGCACGGCATGGATATAATCCTGCGGGACGATCTGCTGCGCCGGATGTTCGAACCGCACCGTCGTCAGCCAGCGCCGATAGGCCAGGGTCCAGGCGCGAGGCCCCTGATGGACCCGCTCATGGCGCAGCAGGAAGCCTTGCAGATGCTGCCGCGCCTTGCTCAGCATGCTAACCGCGGTCGCCCGCGCTCGCACCAGATCGCGCATCGCCTCATGTGCGTGATCGGGAACCCATATGGGGGTTAGTTCGCCGGCCCGATGCAGCTTCGCCAGCATCGTCGCGTCGCGGCGATCCGTCTTTACCCGGTCACCTGCCTTGATCGGGATCAACGATGGCGCGACCACCACGCACTCGTGCCCCGCAGCAGTCAGCAGGCGCTGCAGGCCGTAGCCACAGGGACCTGCTTCGTAACAAAAGCGGAGCCGCCGACCATTCTTGCCGAGCCGAGTGACCATCCGGCTCAGAACTTCCGGGTGGTTCTCAAAGACACCGATCTGCCGTACCTCGCCGTCACGGCCGCTCTCAGCCACAGTTACGCATACCGTCGCCTTATGCACATCCAAGCCAACAAACGTGATATTGTCCATCAGGTCCGCTCTCCATGTATGAGGCTCTGTGCCGGCCATTCGGCACAACCCTCGACACTGTACATGATGAGGGCGGGCCGCCGATCACGCAGCGGACATGGGGTCTAGGATAAGTTGTATCCAAGCGAAGAAAGCAGCTTCTTTTTGTGAACAAAAAGAAGCAAAAAAACTTTTTAAACTGGGCCGTGCTGGTCTCAACGCCGCGGGCCCAAACGATCAAAATTTTTGCGCCGCTTTTTTCAAAAAGCGGCTGCTTCCCTGTTTCAACCCAAGGCTCCCCGGCTGGCGCGCAAACGGCGAGGGGCGCTATTCGTGCAGCGTTTTGATCAGCTCTTCCGCCTCGTCGCGGTCCAGGCGCAGGGCCCGGCGGGCGATGTCCTGCGTAAAACCGCCGCGCGCCATTGCCGCCAGGATTTTGAGTTCTGGTGCCTCGCCGAACGGGCCGGCGCGGCGGCGGCGCAGATAGGCGCAGGCGGCGGCGAGCTCGCGCTGCGGGTCGTCGTTGAGGGCAGGGGCGCGCACGCCCTTGGCGGCCAGATGCGCGAGCGTCGCGCGGCGGGATTTGCCCTCCCGGGTGAGGCGTTTGGCGCGCGAGGCGGCGAAGGCGGAATCGTTCAGCGCGCCGAGTTCCTTCAGCCGGGCGATCACGCCGGGGATGGCGGATTTTGCCTGTCTTGCGGCGGCTTCGATCGCGGCTTCATCGGTGTCCTCGGCTGCCTGCTGCCGGGCCCAGCGGTCCAGCCGGCGCGCCAGCACGCGCGCCATGCCGGCCTCGGTTGCCGCATAGCGCGCCAGATGGTTCAATGCCGTCTCTAATAGTTTTGCCGCGTCCGGGGGTGCCTCGGCCATGGCGGCGAATCTCGCCGCAACGCGGCCGGCTGGCAAGCCGGACTCTTCCCTTGTCACACGCCGCCCCAGCCTTTATACGGCGCGCTTCACCGTCAAACGTGATGCGCGCGTGTCCGGGCCATTAGGCATGCCTGGCCGCCGCCCCGATATCCGGGAACCCCGCTCATACCGGGGCGCAGCGATAGGAGACCAAAATGCCGAAGATGAAGACCAAGTCCGCGGTCAAAAAGCGGTTCAAGATCACGGCCACCGGCAAGGTGCTCGCCGGCCCGGGCAAGAAGCGCCACAATTTGAGCGCCCGCAGCCAGAAGGCCAAGCGCCAGAACCGCGGCAGCCAGACGCTGACCCATGCTGACGGCCTGACCGTCAAGCAGTGGCTCCCCTACGGCCTGAACTAAGGAGACGCAGCCATGGCACGTGTGAAACGCGGCGTTACCACCCACGCCCGTCATAAAAAGGTTCTGGAACTCTCCAAGGGCTATGTCGGCCGGTCATCGACCAATTACCGCATCGCTCTGGAACGGCTGGAAAAGGCGCTGCGCTATGCGTATCGCGACCGCCGCGTCAAGAAGCGTGAGTTCCGCTCGCTTTGGATCCAGCGCATCAACGCCGCCGTGCGCGAGCACGGCCTGACCTACAGCCAGTTCATCTTCGGCCTGAAGCAGGCCGGGCTGGAGCTGGACCGTAAGGTGCTGGCCGCCATCGCCTTCGACGATGCCGCCTCGTTCGCGGAAATCGTGCAGGCGGTGAAGGCCGTTAGCGCGGCTGAATAGAGTTTAACGCTCTTTCTGACTTGCGCCATGTTCGGCCGGAGCACATGTTTCGGTCGGACATGAAGATTTACCATCCCATGCCTGAAGCTTTCGCCGAGGTTGCGTCGTTCCTGACATTGTCGGAACAGGACCGGCTCTGGCGCGCCGCCATCATCATGGCGGATTCCCGTGGCGCGGTGATGCGCCTGACCGCCGTGTTCGGCCGGCGGGTCGATGCCATCAGACATCGTGTGTTCAAGACCGGCGAGCGCTTCGGCGGTGCCGTCTGGGCGGATTTTGTCCAGCGCGCCCAGGATGCGATCGAGGATACGCTCTGGAGCAGCTATAACTTCGCGACGCTCGGCCTGGGCGCCGTGCCGCATGTGCTGCGCCCCCGCCAGCCGCGCAACAACGCCATGCACCGCCTGGCGACAGCGGCCAGCGGCGCTGCCTCCGGCTTTATCGGCCTGCCCGGCGTGGTGTTCGATATCCCCTTCACCACCACGACAATCCTGCGGTCGATTGCCGAGGTGGCGCGCGACAGCGGCGAGGACCTGGCCGCCGAGGACACAAGACGCGCCTGCCTGGAAGTGCTGGCCTTTGGCGGCCCGAGTGCCGCGGATGACGAGACCGAGATCGGCTATTGGGCGACGCGCATCGGCATGAACCATCTGGCGCTGAACCTGCTGATCAGGAGTGCGGCGGGGCGCTTTGGCCTGCTGATCTCGGAGAAGCTCATGGCGCAGGCAGTGCCGGTGGCCGGCGCGGTGGCCGGTGGCGTGCTGAACTACGCTTTTACGGAATATTATCAGAACATGGCACGGGTGCATTTCTGCCTGCGCGCGCTGGACCGGCGCACCGGCGACCCGGACGCCGTGCGGGCCTGCTTTGCCGAGATGGTCACGGCGGCGCGCAACCGCCGGCGCATCGGGCGGCGGGCGCCTGCCGCAACGGTCACCTATCTCCCGCGCTAGAGCGCGACAGGGTGAAGAGGAAGGCTACTTTTTGTGAACAAAAAGTAGCAAAAAACTCTTTTGCCCCTGGGCCGTGCTGCTTTCGCAACCAGCGGCCCAGTTAAGCCAAAAGTTTTTGCGCCGCTTTTTTCAAAAAGCGACTGCTTTGCCCTTATTTAACCTCGAGCAGTTCCACGTCGAAAATCAGCGTCGCGCCGGGCGGGATCACGCTGCCGGCGCCGCGCTGGCCGTAGCCGTGCTCGGCCGGGATGCTCAGCGTGCGCTGCCCGCCGACCTGCATGGTGGAAACCCCCTGATCCCAGCCGGAGATCACCTGCTGCACGCCGATCTTGAAGGTGAAGGGCTGGCCGCGGTCGCGCGAGGAGTCGAATTTTTTTCCCTTGGCGCCGTTATCGTCGAGCCAGCCGGTATAGTGCACGGTGACCATCTGGCCCTTGGCCGGCGTCGCGCCGGTGCCGACCACGTGGTCCTCGTATTTCACGCCTGACGGCATGGTGGTGATGTTGCTTTCGGCCATGTCTATCGTCTCCGTTGTGTGCAGTTTCAGGTAAAGAATTCA
Source organism: uncultured Pseudomonadota bacterium (assembly GCA_963780465.1). GTDB lineage: Bacteria > Pseudomonadota > Alphaproteobacteria > Acetobacterales > Acetobacteraceae > Acidocella. The sequence goes on along the minus strand of CAWACI010000008.1, from coordinate 57,329 downwards.
GCCCAGCCAAGCAATCGCGAAGCTGGCCTTCAGCGCGCAGCGGGGCTGCCCTGGAGCCCAAGCCTAGCTTCGGGCGTTTCGTTCGGCGGTGCAGCAAGCTATGCATTGCGGCGTAATGCTCTGCTCGGAGCTTCGCAAAGGGAACCTTCCATGACCAATATCGCCATTGTCTATCATTCTGGCTACGGCCATACCCGCCGCCAGGCCCAGGCTGTCGCCGAGGGCGTCACCAAGGCCGGCGCCACCGTGCAGTTGTTCGCCATTAACGAGACCGGCGACCTGCAAGCCGCGGACTGGGATGTGCTGCAGGCGGCCGACGGCATCGTCTTCGGCTCCCCCACCTACATGGGCAGCGTTTCCTGGCAGTTCAAAAAATTCGCGGATGCCAGTTCCAAGCCATGGTTCAGCCAGGCCTGGAAGAACAAGTTCGCCGCCGGCTTCACCAACTCCGCCTCGATGAACGGCGACAAGTTCCTGACCATTTCCTACATGATGACGCTGGCGATGCAGCATGGCATGGCCTGGGTCGGGCTCGACATCTTGCCGGCTAACACCAAGGCCGCCACCCGCAACGACCTGAACAATATCGGCGGTTTCTCCGGCGCGCTGATGCAGACCCCGGCCGATGCCTCGGTTGACGAGATGGTGCCGGGCGATCTCGACACCGCGACGGCGTTGGGCGACCGTTTCGCGAAGTTCGTCGCCGCGCACAAGCCGGCGTAAGCCTTTTCAGGCCGGGGGTGGATACGCCCCCCGGCTTTTTGTTGTCGCAACAAGTAAAGGGCTTCTTTTTGTGAACAAAAAGAAGCAAAAAACTTTGCTAAACTGGGCCGTGCTGGTTTCGACGGCACAGTCTCAAAAGAGTAAAAGTTTTTTGCGCCGCTTTTTTCCAAAAAAGCGGCTGCTTTTTCTGTTTCCGCGAAAGCCTGCCAGGCTCTATTGCGGCGGGACCGTGCCGTCAGGGGTTTGCTGGGTGACCACGTTCGGCAGGTGTTTGGCGATCAGCTGCTTTGCCTGCTCCGGATCGATGCCGAGCCGCGCGGCGATCGAAGCGACCACCGGCGAGCCCAGAGCGCTCTCCACCTCATCCGCCGAGATCGGCAGGTTCTCACCATTGCCGACCCAGGAGGCGGCATGCGCGCCGAACCCGGTCTGCTCGAACTGCGCGACCAGGCCCGGCACGCCGTTGATGCCGTGCTGCTGGAGCACATCCATGACCTGCCCGGTCACCATCGAGGCGCCGCCCCCGGAAAGCGCTTGGCTCACCATATTGGAGATGTTGTCGAACAGACCCATGGTTGTGCTCCTGTGGCTAAGTATCGAGGCTTAGTTCTTGGCGGCGTGGAAGCCGGCGGCCGTTGCGGTCTTCTCGCAGACATAGGCGCCATGCTTGGTCTTGCCGAAATACTTCGAGCTGGCGGTGTGGAAGGTCTTGCTCTTGGTCATCGTGGACCAGACCACCGTGTCGCTCGGGCAATGCGCCTGCGCGGTGGCGGCGGAGGAGAACTTCTCACCGGCAGCTAGGCCGCCATGCGTCATGTGGCTTTTGCTCGTGCTCGACGAGCCCATGCTCATGTTGGACATCGAGCCCTGCGACGTGCTCCCCTGCGACATCGTGCTCGGCGCCGTGCTGGTCTGTGCAACCGCAGCCTGCGCGCCAAGGCCGATCACGGCGGCGGCGAGGGCGGGCAAGGCGAAGCGCGCGAATTTGAATGACGTCATGATTTTGCTTTCCTGAGTACCGCGTCCGGTCTGGCGCGGTTTTTGTTACGAACGCCACCTGCATCTGGTTTTGACTCCGATACAGAGGCTTTTGCTTTTCCTCTGTGTTGCGATTCGTTTCAAGGAAACATTGTTGACCCAATTGCCCCAGGGGCGAAATTTTCGTGGATCGAGATAACGTGTCCGTGAGTTGGCCGGGAGGGCCTGGCCTAGGGCGATCGCACTTAAAATAAGGCGAGGAGTTTAGTGAGGTAGGCGTCATTCCAGCCGGCTCGTTTGAATTTGCCCCGCAGAGAGCCCTTTGATCCATCCTTCTGCATGACGTTCAATGCCATGTGGCGGAGAACCGCCAGATTATGTGGAGCATTGCCCAACCGGGTACGGTCCTGATCTTCGTTCATCACGACATCCAGCCGCCAGTGCAGCCGGTTTTCGATGCCCCAATGCGATCTGACCACCTCGTTGAGCCGTTCGGGGGTGAGCTTCGTGCTGAGCAGGAAATAGGCGGTCTCGGTGGTGGTCTTGCTCGCGGTTTCGCGGATGCGATGCACCTTGCCGATGGCCGCCAGACCGGGCCAGTGATGGGTCTCCTGCAACCAGCCAATATCGGTCGAGACCGCGGCGGTGCGCGTCTCGATGCGACCGTGATCGGCATCCAAAGTTGGCGCCGCCGTGGTGACGTTGCTGGCTGGATCATCGAGAAACAGGATGGCGTCATTGTGCAGCGTGCCCTGGTTCTGCTTCAGCGCCAGCACATAGTCGCCGCCTTGATCGACGATCTGGGCGGCGATCGCGCGTTGGCAGTTGAGCGCGTCCGTGGTCACGATCGTGCCTTGCAGCGACAGCATCGCCAGCAGTTTGGGCACCGCGGTGATCTCGTTCGACTTCACATCGGTGGCGATCTGCGCCAGCACGAGGCGCTGCTCGCAGCCCCAGGCGCTGACCATGTGCAACGGCGATTTGCCGCTCGCGTGATCGAACGACCGCCGCAGGACCTTGCCATCGATGGCGACGACACCCTGAATTTGCTCGGAAAACCCGGACATGAAGCGCTGAAACGCGGCGCGGAACTGGTCTGCGTCGAGGCTACGGAATAGCCGGCTGAAAATATCGTGGCTGGGCAGGCCGTGTTCGAGCCTGAGGAACCCGCGCAGAAACGTTTCTTTCGCCTCCGCGAACAGCGCCATATCGACCGCCGTCTGCCCGCCACACAGCACCGAGCATAGCGAGATCATCAGAAGTTCATGGAAATCATGCAGGCTGGCGTTGCTCGTGCGCGGGTCGTCCAGCTCCTGCCAGCAGGTCACAAAATGTTTCAAGACGGCGGCCTCCGGGGCGTGATGCACCCCAGCCGGTAGAATCAATCCCCGCGAAGCCGCGCAAGCCCCAATCTACCCGTCAGGCCGTTTGAAGTGCGATTCCCCTGGGGCCTGGCCCAGGGGAATCGGGTGAAAGTTTTATTCTGAGAGGCTGAAAATAAATCGCGAACTCGTCGGGTTGATGATGATCGCGTGCAACTTGCCAGGACTTGGGAGCGGCTGAAGGACTGCCACGAGGTCTCTCAGCCTACGTCGAAGCGGAGGCCCTGGGTGGCGGCACAACAATGAAGCGGCGGTTTTCCGTCGTATTGTTGCGTAACGAAACTGAAGGTTATGCGGGAATCAGGCGCCAGAAGCAGGCCATGTTATGGGCCAAGGCGTACCACAGGGCACTGGTCTTCACTTTCTCCAATCCACGCACCAGAAACTGTGTCAGTCCTCGATTGCGGGCCTGCGCGTTGGCGCATTCCGCGCTGGCCGCCCGCTGCTTGTAGATCGCCTTGGCTGCGTCGCTCCCCATACGCCGGCGCCATTCCGCCACCACCGGGGAATCATCAGGGTGCGGCGCATATTGATCCTGACTGGCGTCGCGTGGCCTCGGCACGGGCGCAAAGGTCTCAACACCGTTCTTCGCCAGCGCTTCGATGTCGTCGAACTTGACGAACCCGCCGTCTACCAGATGCTCACTCGGCCGTTCGCCATAGTGCTCGGTCAGGAGGTCATTCATCGGCGCCATCTTGCCCTTGTCCGAGCCGATATTGTCGACAGATACACCAGCGATAGCGGTGCTCTTGGTGTCTGTGGCGAACTGAACGTTGTAGGCGGGCCGGAAGCCGCCATCGGCCATCTTCATGATCCGCGCCTGTGCATCGGTAGTGGACGCCCGCGGCTCACGCGGCTCCTTCTCCCCCTCCGCCGTTTTCGTCTTGCCCTTCGTACCGTTGCCCTCGTCCTGCGCTTTCTTCGCGGCACGCTCGGCATCCCGGCGCGCCTGTTCCTGCTGCTGGGCCTGCAGTTTCGCGGTCACCGCAAGCGCCGCGCGCACCCGCTGCTCACGCTCCTCGACCGCGCGTTGGCGAGCCGCGGCTTGCCGACGGCTGGCAGACCCTGGATCGGTATCCAATTTCGCACGCAAGTCCTGGATCGCCTGCTCCGCTTCGCGCCGGCAATCCTGCAAGGTCGAATGCCGGCGAAACGATGCCGCCCCCGCCGAGGCGCGAACCCGCACCCCATCCTGGGCGACACGCTCCAGGCTCGCCACACCCGCCTGCACCAGCGCGGTGAAGCTGTCCACCAGCAGGCGCTCCAGCACCGCCCCATGATTGACCCGAAAATCCGCCAGCGTCTTAGCGTTCATGCTGACCCCGCCGCACAGCCATCGGAACGCGACGTGTTCCTCGCACAGCCGTGCCAGTTCACGGGCACTCCCGATCCCCTTCACCGTTGCATACAGCCACAGCGCAAGCAGGATGCGCGGATCCGCCGGTGGATGGCCCGGCCGGCCATCTACCGCCTTAATTGTCTCAAACAGCATCGTCAGGTCGAGACCCTCGACAAAACGCCACACCAGACGCACGCAATGACTGTCCGGCACCAGTTCATCGAGACTGAGTGGCCGCCATTCGATTTGGCTGCGCTCGGCATAACGCAGCCGAGGCAACCCACCGCCAACTCGCTCCGGTGTCGCTTGCTCTGGCAAAGCCTCGAACAACACAGCCGAATTCACCCGATGCCATCGTAGACCTTCGCCGGACTTTCAGCCGGAGATTCTTAGCCGAAACAGCGCCTTGCACCAGGTCCCGGCGAAAGATTTTCAGGCTCTGAGATGAGGCTGAGGAGGAACTCGTCGTCCCAAGCTGCGACCTTTTTTCTGAGGCGCATAGAGTCCTTGCCTGGTGCTCTTCGGATCAGGTTATGGGCCATGTGCTTTATGGTGGTGAAGTTGGCCGGGGCGTGTTCGGTTCGGACCCTGCATTCGTCGTCGCGGAAGACCATGTCCATCACCCAGTGCAGGCTGTTCTCAATTGCCCAGTGGCTTCGTATAACGGGCCCGAGGATGGCGGCCAGCATCCCGAGCGAGGTGAGGTAGAACCTTGTTTCCTTCTCGCTTCTCCCCTGAATTTCGCGGCTATTTTCCACCACGACGATAGCAGACAGGCCCGGCCAATTATGGTGTTTTTGCAGCCATTCGACATCGTGGATAACGGTGGTTGTGCGCGTCTCGATCCGGCCGTGATCACCATCAACGGTGGTGTCCTGGCTGATTTTGCTGTCGGCGAAGCCGCGGGCCTTTTGCTCGGCGGCAAATAATTCAACATCATCACGTAATGTGCCCTGATTGCCTTTCAAGCGCGAGCACATAGTCGGCTTTTTTGTCGACGATCTTTTGCGCGATGTGACGTTGGCGATCCCATCGCATCGATGGTGACAATGGCCCCCTCGATCGCCAGCATGTCGAGCAGTTTGGGGATGGCAAGGATTTCGTTAGATTTTTCAGCAACCTTCACCTGGCCAAGCACAAGCCGTTGACGCGCCGCAAAGGCCGAGACCATGTGGATCGGCGCGTTCGCACCTTTCGAGCGGCGCGAGGTCTTGCCATCGATGGCGATCACCCCGGCCGGTACGCCAGTAAGAGCCGAAACCCAGGCCACGAAGCAACGCTGGAAGTGCTCGGCATCGAGGCTGGCGAAGATGTCGCCCAGATGGTCATGCGAGGGTGTACCATCCATAAACGGCCGAAACCGGCGTAAAAGGCTGAGCTTCTTGGCCCCAAAACGGGCGATATCAACAAACGTCTCGGCCCCGGCCAACATCGCGAGCAGAGATAAAAGCAGCACCTCATCCAACGGATACATAACCTTGCCGCGCTGACGCGGGTCAGGCAAATCTTCAAAATACCCAAGAAATACAACCGCCTCACAACCCGCACCCTCAGCCGTAGAAAACGCTTCCATGATATCCCTCCGCAAGCGAATCGAAGGGCACGTACAGATTCAGACTTTTAACAGCTTGTCACGAGGTTTTTCACCCGATTGCCCTGGGGCCTGGCCCGGGAACGGTTGCGGTGCTGTCGTAGCAGGGCTAGGGTCGCGGCGTTTTTCCCTGCAGATCGAGACCGAGAATGACCCTGATCGCCGACCGCATGAACCGCATCAGCCCCAGCCAGACCATCGCCATTTCCACCAAGGCGCGGGCGCTGAAAGCCGAGGGACGGGATATCATCAGCCTGTCCGCCGGCGAGCCCGATTTCGACACCCCCGCCCATATCAAGCAGGCCGCGATCGACGCGATCAATGCCGGCGACACCAAATACACCGACGTCGCCGGCACCGCCGCGCTGCGCAAGGCGATTGTTGAAAAATTCAAGCGCGACAGCGGCATCGACTACAAGCCGGAGGAGATCATCGTCTCCACCGGCGGCAAGCAGGTGATTTTCAACGCCATGCTGGCCACCGTGCAGGCGGGTGACGAGGTGGTGATCCCCACCCCGTGCTGGGTCAGCTACCCGGACATCGTGGCGCTGGCCGAGGCCAAGCCGGTGTTCGTGCCGTGCAGCCAGAATAACGGCTTCAAGATGCGCGCCGAGGATCTCGAGGCGGCGATCACGCCCAACACCAAATGGGTGTTTTTGAACTCGCCCAGCAACCCGACCGGGGCGGCCTATTCCGCGGCGGACCTGCGGCCGATCTGCGACGTGCTGCTGAAGCACCCGAATGTCTGGGTGTTCACCGACGACATCTACGAGAAGCTGACCTATGACGGCTTCAAGCCGGCCACCATCGTCGAGGTCGAGCCCGCCTTGCGCGACCGTACCTTGACCATGAACGGCTGCTCCAAAGCCTATGCCATGACCGGCTGGCGCATCGGCTATTGCGGCGCGCCGCTGGCACTGATCAAGGCGATGGACAAGCTGCAGAGCCAGTCCACCTCCAACACCTCCTCGGTGAGCCAGGCCGCCGCAGTGGCGGCGCTGAACGGGCCGGAAGACGCGATCAAGGAGATGGTCAGCGTCTACAAGGAACGCCGCGACCTGGTGGTGGACATGCTCAACGCCGCCCCGGGCCTCGTCTGCTCCAAGCCCGAGGGCGCGTTCTACGTGTTCCCCTCGATGCATGGCTGCATCGGCAAGACCACGGCGAAGGGCAAGAAGATCGAGACCGACGAGGATTTCGTGATCGCGCTGCTGGACCAGGAAGGTGTGGCCGCCGTGCATGGCTCGGCCTTCGTCTATCCCGGGCATTTCCGCATCAGCTACGCCACCTCCACCGAGGCACTGCGCGAGGCCTGCACCCGCATCCAGCGTTTCTGCGCCGGGCTGAAGTAAACGGCACGCGCCACGTAACAAAAAAGGCCGGGAGCGTAAGCTTCCGGCCTTTTTTCGTTCGTGAGGGGAAGGCTACTTTTTGTGAACAAAAAGTAGCAAAAAAACTTTATTAATTTGGGCCGTGCCTGTTTCGGCGCCACAGGCCCAGATTAGCCAAAAGTTTTTGCGCCGCTTTTTTCAAAAAGCGGCTGCTTGCTTCAAGCGCGGGACAACAGCTCCGAGGCCAGCGCCACCACCACCGCCGCCAGCGGAATGAAGATGAAGAACGGCAGGGAAAAATACACCGCGTAGCCGGTCGCCAGCGCGCCGAAGAAATACATCATGAACGAGGCGCATTGCCGCCTCGTGTCGGCCGGCACCGTGAACTTGCCGCCGATCAGCATCTCGGTCAGGCCGATGACGATGTTGGTCAGCGTGCTGGTGAACACCACTGTCGGGATGTTGGAGAGATTCACCCGCTTGCCGACGATGCTCTGCATGCCCATGCCCACCGCCGCCAGCAGGATCACCGCATCCGTGCCCGGATTGCCGTTGCGATGCGGCGCGCTGAGCCACACCGCCGCCGCGCCGGCCAGCAGCAGCGCCTCCACCGTCAGCAGCAGGCGCAGCGCCGGGTGTTGGGCGAGCTTGCGGCTCAGCAGCGTGCCGGCGACTGTGCCCAGCACGTAGCCGACCAGCGCAATCGCCGAGCCGATCGCCGAGTTAAAGGAGAAGCGGCTGATATAGTAGCCGAGAAACGCCAGATTGCCGGTCATCGCCGAGGTCAGAACCCCGCCGAGCTTGGAGAAGGCGATGATATCCAAGGAACCGGCGGTAAAGGCGGTGAGAATAAGAATGAGTTCGAGCGACGGCTTGATCTTGGTTTTTTCGGGCATCTTTCACCGGACGTTAGGGCTGGAAGGGCTTAGGTTAAAACAGAAAAGCAGCCGCTTTTTTGAAAAAAAACGGCGCAAAAAACTTTTGCTTCCTCTGGGCCGGTGGCGCTGAAACCAGCACGGTCCAGTTTAAAAAAGTTTTTTGCTTCTTTTTTTCAAAAAAGCAGCCCTTCTCTTCACGGAGAACGCGCCGGCTAGATGCTATGATTCATCGCGCGCCGCAACCTCTTCGGCCTCCGGCGCCGCGGTGCGCCGCGCCCGCAGCCGGCGGATCCGCCGCGCATCGGCCTCTAACACCAGGAACTCGATGCCCGACGGGTGCGGGATGATCTCGCCCTTGGTCGGCACTCTTCCGGCGAGGTTGAACACCAGCCCGCCCACGGTCTCGATATCCGCGTCGCGCTCATCCTCGGAGAGCACGGGCCCCAGCTTGGCCTCGAATTCCTCGACCGGCAGCAGCGCGTTGATGTCGAGCGCGCCGTCGCTGCGCTCCACCAGCAGCGGCCCCTCGATCTCGTCATGCTCGTCGGAAATATCGCCGACGATGGTCTCGACCAGATCCTCGATCGTCACCAGCCCGTCGATGCCGCCATATTCATCGACCACCAAAGCCAGATGCGTGCGCGTCTGGCGCATCTGCAGCAGCAGGTCGAGCACGCCGATCTGCGGCGCCACCAGCAGCGGCTTGCGCAAAATCTTCTCCACCGAGAAACTCTCCGCCGTGCCGGTGAAGGCGAACACGTCCTTGATGTGCACCATGCCGACCAGGTCATCGAGATGCTCGCGGAACACCGGCATGCGCGAATGCCCCTCGCGGCGGATCAGGTCGATCGCCTGCGCCAAGGTCACATCGGCGCGCATCGCCACGATGTCCGGCCGCGGCACCATCACGTCGTCGGCGGTGATCTCGCGCAGATGCAGCACGTTGGCGATCAGCGCGCGCTCCTGGAAGTTCAGCCCCATCTCTTCGCCGGCGGCGCCCAAGGCCGCCTCGCTGCCGGCCTCCTCCACCAGCTCGGCGATCAATTCGCGCACCGAGGTCTCGGTGTTGCGCAGCTTTTGCAAAAACCGTCCCAGCGCCGAGCTCATCGGTTTTTCCACGGATTGGCGACGCCGAGCCGGGCCAGCAGTTTCGCCTCCTCCGCCTCCATGCGCCGCGCCTCGCCGGCCTGGTGATGGTCATAGCCCTGCAGATGCAGCGCGCCATGGACCAGCAGATGCGTCAGATGCGCGGCTACCGATTTGCCCGCCGCCTGCGCCTCGCGCAGCACCACGCCAAGGCCCAGCAGAATCTCCGCCGGCTGCTCATAGGTCAGCACATTGGTCGGCTTGTTCTTGCCGCGGTCCCGCGCGTTGAACTGCTTGATGGTGCGGTCATCCGTCAGCACCACATCCGCGTCGCATTCCGCCACCTGCATGGCGCGCGCCACCAGGCTGGGGATGTCCCGCACATGCGCGCGCCAGCGCCGTTCCGTAATCACCAATCCGCCCCCGAAGGGGGTCGTACTTCCAGGTTCCATCGTCTCTTCAGTTTGTCTCTTAGCCGTGGCGCTCGCGCGCATGTTCCCGGGCGGCGGCGTGGCGCTGGTCATAGGCCTCGACGATCCGCCCCACCAGCGGGTGCCGCACCACGTCGGCATTGCTGAAACGGGCGACGCCGATGCCGGAAATTCCCTCCAGCGTCTCCAGCGCGTCGGCAAGGCCGGAGCGCGTTCCCGCCGGAAGGTCGATCTGCGTGAGGTCGCCGGTGATCACCATGCGCGTGCCTTCGCCCATGCGGGTCAAAAACATTTTCATCTGCACCGGCGTGGTGTTCTGCGCCTCGTCGAGGATCACGAAGGCATGGGCCAGCGTGCGGCCGCGCATGAAGGCGAGCGGTGCGATCTCGATCTCGCCGGTGGTCATCCGCTTGGTCAACTGGTCGCCGGGCAGCATGTCATTCAGCGCGTCATAGAGCGGGCGCAGATACGGGTCCACCTTCTCCTTCATGTCGCCGGGCAGGAAGCCCAGCCGCTCGCCGGCTTCCACCGCCGGGCGCGACAGCACGATACGGTCGACCTTGCCGGAGGTGAGCATCGCCACCGCCTGCGCCACCGCCAGATAGGTCTTGCCGGTTCCGGCCGGGCCGAGCGCGAACACCATCTCATGGCGTGCCAATTGCTCGATATAGGCCGTCTGCGCGGCGCTGCGCGGCCCCACCGGGCCCTTGCGGGTGCGGATCGCCGGCAGGTCGGAGAGCGGCAAACGCGGCTCGCCGTTGGGATCGGTCAGGCGCATCGCCGCGTCCACCTTCGGCCCGTCGATCATCTCGCCCCGTTCCAGTTGCCGGTACAATGCCGCCAAAGCCGCCTCGGCGGCGCTGACCTGCATCGCCGGGCCGGTGATGGAAATACGGTTGCCCCGGCAGGCGAGCCGCACGCCGAGCCTCTGCTCGATGCGGGCAAGATGCCGGTCATGGTCTCCAAGCAGCAATGGCAGCAGCGCATTGTTGTCGAAGGTGAGGGTGAGGGACCGCGGAAGCGGGGTGGGACTGGTAGCCGGAGACGCGATGATCTGGCTCAAGCGGCGATTAGCTCCTTGGTTAAGAAAATCGGTTTAAGGGGAAGTAAATGCAGCCGCTTTTTGAAAAAAGCGGCGCAAAAACTTTTGCGCCTTTAGGTCTGTGGCACTGAAACCAGCACAACCCAGTTTAAAAAAGTTTTTTTGCTTCTTTTTGTTCACAAAAAGAAGCGCTTCCCTTCGCTTAAACATGACTTGTCCTGAACCTCTCAGGCTCCAGCGTGCCGAGAAGGGAGTTGGGATTGGCGTGGGTGATCCGCACGTCGTGGATCTCGCCGGTCAGCGGGGCAAGGGCCTGCACCACCACTGGCTGCGCGTAGAGCGAGCGTCCGGCGATCTGCCCGGCATGCCGGCCGAGCCCGGTGAACAGCACCGGCGTGGTCAGCCCCACCGTGGCGGCGTTGAAGGCATCCTGCTGGCGGCGCAGTTCGGCCTGCAGCTCGTAGAGCCGGGCATCCTTCACCGCCTGGTCGAGCTGCGGCAGCCCGGCCGCCGGGGTGCCGGGGCGCGGCGAATAGTTGAAGCTGTAGGCCAAGGCGAAACCGGTCTCGCGCACCAGCGCCATGGTGGCGGCGAAATCCGCATCGGTCTCGCCCGGATGGCCGATGATGAAATCCGAGGTGAACGCCATGTCCGGCCGCACCTCGCGCAGCCGCGCGACGATGCGGCGGAAATCGTCCGCCTTGTGCTTGCGGTTCATGGCGGTGAGGATCTTGTCCGAGCCTGACTGCACCGGCAGGTGCAAAAACGGCATCAGCGCCGGGTTGTCCCGATGCGCCAAAATCAGCTCCTCGGTCATGTCGTTCGGGTGCGAGGTGGTGTAGCGCAGCCGCTTGAGCTCCGGCACCTCCGCCAGCGCCGCCAGCAGCCGCGTCAGGGGCCAGGTTTTCCCATCTGGCCCCTCGCCATGATAGGCGTTCACGTTCTGCCCGAGCAGCGCGATCTCGCGCGTGCCCTGCGCCACCATGCGCCGCGCCTCGGCGATGATGCTGGAAGCCGGGCGCGAGGCCTCCGCGCCGCGGGTATAGGGCACCACGCAGAACGAACAGAACTTGTCGCAGCCTTCCTGGATCGTGAGGTTGGCGATCACGCCCTGCGATGCCCCAGTATCGGGCAGGAAATCGAATTTCGGTTCGGCCGGAAAATCCGTATCGATCACCGAGCCCTGGGTGCGGTGCGCCTTGGCGATCAGTTCCGGCAGGCGGTGATAGGCCTGTGGCCCGACCACCAGGTCGACGAACGGCGCGCGGGCGAGCAGCAGCTCGCCCTCCGCCTGTGCCACGCAGCCGGTGACGGCGATCATCATCTTGCCGCCGCCGTCCTCCTTCATCACCCGCAGCCGGCCGAGGGCTGAAAACACTTTTTCCTCGGCCCGCTCGCGGATATGGCAGGTGTTCATGATCACCATGTCCGCGCCCTCGGGCTTGTCCACGGTGGTGTAGCCGAGAGGCGCGAGCAGATCCGTCATCCGCGCACTGTCGTACACGTTCATCTGGCAGCCATGCGTCACGACATGCAGTTTGCGCGGCTTGCGGTCGGTCGGATTCATACGCCTACAACTCGGTCATTAAAGTTTGCTTCGAACATCGTCGCAAACTTTAACGCGAATTGGGCAGGTTTCCAAAACATGAGAGCCATCTGCGCGCCGCATCCGGCGTCAGCCGGGTTTTTGCCGGCGGGAAAAATCCTGAATGGCAGACGGAACGCCGTCAATGCGGAAAAATCCTCCTGGAGCCGGAGCTACTCCGCATCTTTTCCCGGCGTCGTGTCAAGCGAATTTGGGTGAAGCTCTGGTGTCTTCAGGTCCAGCCCTTGGCCGAGCGCGACGCGCTGGTCGAACACGAAGCAGTCGCCGTGCCAGCGGCTCTGCGCCAGCGGAACCTCCTCCAGATAGCGCAAAATCCCGCCTTGCAGCTGGTACACCTCGGCAAAACCGGCCTCGAGCATATAGGCGCTGGCCTTCTCGCAGCGGATCCCGCCGGTGCAGAACATGGCGATTTTCCGTTGCTTGTCGTGGGCCAGTTCGCGGTCGACGAAGTCCTTGAACTGGCTGAAGCTGGTCAGTTGCGGGTCCACCGCGCCGGCGAATGTTCCCATCTCCACCTCGAAGCCGTTGCGGGTGTCGAGCACCAGCACCTCAGGGTCCTCGATCAGCCGGTTCCAGTCCTCTGCGGCCACCGCCTGGCCGCCCACGGTTGTTGCATCCAGCGTGCGGCCGAAGGTGATGATCTCGCGCTTCAGCTTGATTTTCAGCCGGTCGAAATGCGCAGCACCGGCCTGGGAGAATTTAAGCTCCAGCCGGTCGAAGGCCGGGCGGTGCGCAGCCGGGCGCTGCAGCGCCGCCACGAACGCGTCGATCGCCTCAGGCGCGCCGGCCAGCGTGCCGTTGATCCCCTCCGGGCTGACCAGCACCGTGCCCCAGATCTGTGCGCCGCACAGGGCCAAAAATTCCTCGCGCACCGCTTCCGGCTGGTCCAGGCGCAAAAACTGGTAGAAGGCCGCCACTTTGTTCGGCAGGGTCTCGCTCATCGCCAGTCGCGCCCCTGGCGCAGCGAGGCGGCGTTATGCGCCACCCGCGCCTCGATCGCCGCCGTCAGCGCCTTGCGGTTGGCATAGGTGCCGGGCGGGATTTCCTCATCCAGAATGATCGTCGCATGCAGCTGGCGGCGGCCACCGATGCGCGCATAATGCGAGGCCAGGTCCATGTCGCCATACCAGGAAATATCCGGCCGCTCATGGCGGCGCACCGGGAAGCCGTCGAGTTTATCGTAAACAATGGTCACCGGCTGCACATAGGGCCGGGGCGCCGTCTCCGCCAGGGCCAAAAAAGCGGTGGAGAAGCGCAGGATGCGCGCGCCGTCGGAGGTCGTGCCCTCGGGGAACAGAATGATGTTGTCGCCCGCCGCCAGCCGTGCCACCAGCCGCGCCTGTTCCTCCCCGACCGTCGTGCGGTTGCGCGAGACGAACACCGTGCGCCCGAGCCGCGCCAGCCATTTGATGAACGGCCAGCTATCGATCGCGCCCTTGGCGACGAAGCACCCCGGCAGCACGCTGCCGAGGGCGATGATGTCGATCCAGGAACAGTGATTGGCGACAAACAGCACCGGGGCGCGCTCCGGCAGGCGGCCGATCACGGTCAGACGCAGCCCGAGCAGGCGGGCCACGCCGCTCCAATAGAGCATCGCGAACCGCACCTTGGCGCGGCCCGGCAAAGTGAGCATCACGGCTTGCGTCGGCATGGCGATCAAAGTCCAGCCCAGGATTCCCGCCAGCCGCACAGTCATGCGGATCAGGGAGGGCAGTCCTTCAACATGCCGCGCAGCTCGCGGATGATCGGTTCCGGGTCGACGCCCAGCGTATCGCGCATCACTTCCATCCAGTCCCCTATATCCTGCACCTTGCTCGGGTTGAGGCCGAGCAATTCGCGCTTGATGAAGGGAAAACCGGAAAGCAGCAACTGCCGCCACAGGTCGGAGGTCGGATTCAGCGCCATCCGCCGCGCCTGCCCGGAGCGGATGCGCATAGCCTGGTCCTTGCGGCTCAGATGCAGCGGGTCGATGCGGCCGAGCTCGCTCTCCTCCGCCGCGGTCAGCGGGCCGAGCCCCTCGCTCACCGCCTGGCGCAACAGCTGGTGATACGGCCAGAGCGCCTCGCAGCGCAGCCCGGCTTTGCGCATCGCCTGGGTGATGCCCACCTCGTAGGCGCGCACGATATAGGCTTTGACCGGCACCGGCCGTACCGCGGCCCAGAAGGCCCGGAACGTGGGCGCGCCGAGCGCCGCCGGGCCGAATGCCAGGAAATAGGATTGCAGATGGTAGCGCTGCTGCCAGCTCTCCGTCAGCCCCCAGATATCCGCCTGCGCATAATCCAGCCGCGCCAGAACATCGCCGAGCGGCAGCAGCGGCCCCAGTACGCTGTCATTGGCGAGAATGATCTCCTCGGTGCCGGCGCGCGGCAGGCCGAGCGCGTGCAGCGCATCCGCCTAGGCGCCGAAATCGTAGCCGACATTGCGCCGCAGGATCACCGCGTCGCACAGACTTTGCGCCGTGGCCAGCGAGGCCGGGGCCAGCCTGGCGGAATTGCTGACCAGCACGACCGAGCGGCCATTGCGCCGGAGCTCTTCCAGGTAACGCTGCGCCTGCGGCCGCAACTGCCCGTGGCGGTCGTAATGCATGAAGAGCGCGACGCGCGGGCCGAGGCTGATCTCACCCGCCGGCCAGAGCGAGACGATCTGCCGGCGCGGCCTCAGCCAGCCGAGCAGCCAGGCCGGCGGGACGAGGAAGATCCATTTGCACTGGCTCAGCGCCTTGCGGAGCTGTTTTTTGATCATGCGACGGCCTCGATCTGCTGCAGCGGATCCTCCGGCGCGTCGGGGTAATCGCGCGTCAGGCGGGTCAGCAATGGCACCGTCTCGGCGCCGCGGCCCAGCCGGTGCAGCGCCAGTACTTCGCCGCGCACCGCCGGCTAGAATAGCGGGCCGGGCAGGCTGCCGGCCGGGGTGGCGCAGAAATCCTCGCGCCGGGCGAAGGTGACGGCGCTGCGGGGCCAGCCCGCGCGCGCCTGCAGGAACAGAATCCCCGCCGCGAACAACCCGTCGCGGATCGCCGTGCTGAAGGGCGCTACGGCCTGGAGCAGTGCCGCCTCGCAACGCGGCAGCAG
The DNA here is from genome assembly GCA_963780465.1 of uncultured Pseudomonadota bacterium. Classification (GTDB taxonomy): domain Bacteria; phylum Pseudomonadota; class Alphaproteobacteria; order Acetobacterales; family Acetobacteraceae; genus Acidocella. The sequence goes on along the minus strand of CAWACI010000008.1, from coordinate 41,871 downwards.
CGCCTTCGCGCCGTCGTAATTCCCGGCATTCACCAGCCGCACGAAGGCATCCAAAAACAGCGCCTCGCGCCGGCCCGGCGGCAGCGCCAGCTCCTGCAGGCGGTCCGGCACGCGCGCCGGATCGCCGGCCACGAGGTCGAGCGTCGCCAGCGACAGCCGCGCGTCGCGCTGCAGCCCTTCGTCAAGGGTTGCCGGCACCTCTCCCAGCGCCGTCTGCAGCGTGTTCGCCGCCGCCAGCACCCCGGCATTCACCAGCCCGACGAAACCGCGCCAGGCCGTCGCCGCGTCGCCCTGCGCCAGCGCCGTCACGCTGGCGGTGTCGCCGGCCTCGGCCCGGCAGATCAGGATTTCCACCCCGATCACCCGCACCAGATCTTCCGCCAGCCCATCGGTGAGCGATCTTTGCGCCAGCGCCGCCTTCAGCGCCGCCACCGCCTGCCGCGCCAGCTCGAAACGCGGCAGCAGCGCGGCCCGTGTCGCGCCTTGCCGCAGCGCCTGCATCGTCCGGGCATACAGGATCATGCCGAGGCCGAGCGGCATGATTTGGGCCAGCGCCGCCAGGCTTGCCCCCGTTGCCTCCACGGGGAGCGCCGTCATCATCTCCAGCTCCAGCCCGAAACGCTGCCGCACGCCCTGCAGCAGCACCGCCCAGGCCGCCTCGGCCGCTTCGTCGTCCCGTCACGTTCCCCGCCTCGAACAGCAACCGCCCGGCGAAGCCGAGGCCGAGATCGCTCTCCGGCGCGACGCTGGGCATCCGCCGCGCCAGATAGGCGCGGTACATCGCCTGCGCCGCCGGCTCATTCGTCTACGCGCCGCCGATTTCCAGCGCCCGCGCGCGCGCGCCGGGGCAGCCGCGCCAAGGGGGCTGTGATCGGCCACAGCCCGGCGCCCACCTGCACCTGATAGGTATGCCAGCCGATCGCGATCAGGTGGTCGCTGCCGTAATCCATGCAATGCTGGTTATCGACGAAGCGCGCCGTGCAGTCCGGGCAGATCTGCCAGCAGAACCGGTGCACCGCCCCTGGCGGCCGGTAGTCGATGTCGAGAAAGGTCTGCACCGCGCCGGTAAACCCGCAATTCGGGCAGCGCGCGGGGTGGGTCTCCGTCAGCCATTCCACCTCGATATGCGCGGCGAGGCGCCATTTGCCGGCGCTCATGCGAACAACTCCGGCACGCGCTCCTTCAGCGCCGCGTTCAATTCCTCCCGGCGCTCCCACAGGCTGCGATACCAGGCCGTGCGCGCCGCCACCTGGTAGGCCAGCATGCGCTCCTCCGCCACGTAGGCCCGCAGCCGCAGCAGCCCGGCACGCAATTCCATCTCGTCGCGGAAGATCACCCCGGTCTGCCCGTCGCGGATCACCTCGCCATAGACCACGTCGCTCGCCAGCGCGCTCACCCGCGCCGTCGCCGCCTCGATGAATTTCAGGTCCGATTTGGCGCGGTTGAACGGCGTGTCCGCGAGCGGCATGAAGGCGATCTCCGCCTCGCCCAGCGCGCGCATGTAGCCGGCATAATCCGTCATCGGCTCGAATTTTTTGTGCGGCGTGTCCAGCGCCGCGAAGAACGCCTCGTCATACAGCACATGGAAGCGCAGCCGCTCGCCCACCGCGGGCGCCACCTCGTTCAGCGCCGGCATCAGCGGCGCCCAGTCCGCGCCGCGGTTCAGCGCGCCGAAGAACAGCGTCATGGACTCGGTGGCCTGGAAATTGCGCACATGCGGCAGCTCGAACACGCCGTTAGGGAATACGCCGAGCTCGGGATTCTGCGGCCGCAACACCTCGGCCAGGGTCGGCGTGCTGGTCTGCACCGCATGCACCGCGCGGAAGGTCAGAAGCGCGTCGAGATCGACGCCCCGCTCGCGCATGAACAGCGGATGGTCGTCAAACTCGCTGACCACCACATAATCCTTCCGCAGAAGCGACATCGCCGCAATACACTTATGTGGACGGCCACGTTCAGGCAAGAACATCATTGGGTCCTCGCTGTTTGAGGTGGCCAGATTGGCCGGGAACCACCGCACCCGGCTTCGACCTCCTGGTCCAGGGCCATTGCCGGGCGCAGTTTCTTGGTTCGGCTGAACGCCGTGTCTCTGTTCCCAGCCTGAAATTTTTAGGGCGCTGTCGCCAAATTCCGTCAAGCCTGGTCGAAGACCACCGCGAAGCGGCGCGAAGCGGGCTTTACGGAATTTGGCGACAGCGACAGCGCCACGCTCCGGCAGGTCGGGCGTGCAGCACGCACCTACCCCAGATAGCGTGGAAGCCATATTCTTCATGACGCGCTAATCGAAATGGAAAAGAACCGGTCAGTTGCGCCCTTATGTCCGACCTGTGATGCGGCACTTGCCGCTGGCCATCATGGGTGTTCGCTTACGTGTTAGGCACCAATCTTCCCGGCGTGCTCAAGGCACAGTGATTCCACCGGTATTACCTAAACTGTATGTACTTGACTACAGACTTTCCCATCACGATGTTCTGCGTCTCCTGCCGGTTAGAAGGGCTTTCGCCCGTCGCCCACCAAGCACAGGGTTGTCATGCCACAACTTGCGCTGCAGTTACGACGTGTCCCTTTGCGTGGTAGACCTCGTCGCGCGTCATCAACGCCCATGCGATGCGCGCTATCTTGTTCGCCAATGCGACTGTCACCAGCCTGAAAGGGCGGCGTTGGAGCAGACTATCGGTCCAAACTCCAGCGGCACTCTTCCATTGCCGTGCCCGGAAAGTCATTGATTGGGCACCCAGAACTAGACACTTTCTTATCTCCCGGTTGCCCGTCTTGGTGATCCTGCCAAGCCGGGTTTTGCCGCCGGTAGAATGCTGCCGCGGTACCAGACCCAGCCACGCTGCAAAATCCCGAGCCCTCTTGAATACACCAAAGTCGGCTACTGTCGCGGCGATCAGCGACGCTGTGATTGGCCCGACACCCGGGATCGTGGCCAGCCGGCGCGCTGCTTTGTCCTGCCGCGCGTGAGCGATGATTTCGGCTTCAAGTGTCTCAATGCGTTCTCCCACCGCCTCACGCTGGTCAAGCAATTCCTTGCCTGCCTGGCGAGCTTGCTTCGGAATGCTTTCATCCGCATCGACGAACGCCATCAGCTCAACGAGCTTGTCGATGCCTTTTGGAACGATCAGACCAAATTCCGCCGCGAGGCCACGCATGGCGTTCGACAGCATCGTCTGCTGCTTGACCAGCAGCGCCCGAACCGAATGCACAGCCAGTATGGCCTGCTGCTCTACGGTTTTCACCGGCACGAATTTTATATTTGGCCGGCCTCCGGCTTCGCAGAGGGCCGCGGCATCGGCCGGATCGTTCTTCTTGCCCTTCTTCACAAACGGCTTGACCGCCTCAGTCGCGATCAGCTTCACATCATGGCCGAGGCCGATCAGCACGCGAGCCCAATAGTGACCCGCGCCGCACGCCTCCAAATAAATTGTGCACGGCTCGAGCTTCTCAAAAAACGGAATCATCTCGCTCCTTTGCAACTTGCGCTTGGTTGTCGCCTTTCCGGTCTCGTCGACGCCGTGCACTTGGAAGACGGCCTTTGCGGTATCCAGTCCAATTCTGGTAATGCTCATGGTGGGCGGCTCCTTTTTACAGGTTGTAACGGACCCGTACTATGGCACACTGATGCCGCTAGGGGCCGTCCGCCCCATCTTCCCCCTGAGGACTTGCTCGATGCGGCCTACATCCCGTCTCTTTGGGCGGTGCAAAAGACGGTCCTCATGATCCTGCTTTCCGTCGTCATCGGTCCGCTTTTCCTTGCCAGCATCGTCGCCGCAAAGCCGATCGTCCATCGCCACCTCGCCAACGCACCGCGAAAACGAAAACCCCATGTTATATACCCGGTGCGCAGCCTATTTTAGACCACATGTTCGCCTGAGACAGGGTTGTGACCCGTCTCACAATATGCAGGATTTCGAGAGCTGCGCTGGACTGGCCGGCGCCGAGCCTCATGCATAGGGAGACGAGTCATGGAGACGTCTATCACTTACATTGGCCTCGATGCACACAAAAATACGATAGTCGTCGCGGCGGCGGATTCCGGCCTGCGGAAGGAGGTACGTGATTACGGGACGATCGCGAACACGCCGGCGGCCTTAAAGAAACTGATTACCAAGTTAGCCGGCACCGGTCATGAACTACGGTTTTGCTATGAGGCGGGGCCTTGCGGCTACGGTATCCAACGGCAAATCGCCGCTGCAGGTCACGAATGCATTGTGGTGGCACCTTCGTTGATTCCAAAAAAGCCTGGTGACCGGGTTAAGACTGACCGGCGCGATGCGATCAATCTGGCCAAGCTGCACCGGGCGGGTGAGTTGACCGCGGTATGGGTTCCCGATGAGACGCACGAGGCTATTCGCGATTTGGTTCGGGCGCGCCTGGCGGCGGTGCGCACATTGCGTAAGGCACGCCAACAACTCTCAGGGTTCCTGCTGCGCCAGGGTTGCCACTACGGCCAGACAGCATGGACGCTTCTACACCGGCGTTGGCTGGCGGGGCCGGTTGCTTAAACTTCACGGGGCTGAAGTTTAAGCAACCGGTGCATTATATCGTTCTCGAGGATTGCCTCGAAGCGGTGGATGCGGCGACCGCCCGGCGCGATCGTCTGGAGGCGCATATCGAGGCGGCGCTGCCGGCGTGGTCTTTGGCGCCGGTCGTGCAGGCCCTCCAGGCATTGCGCGGCGTGGCAATGGTGGCGGCAGCAACACTGGTTGCCGAACTGGGCGATATCACCCGCTTCACCAAACCAAGCCAGCTCATGGCATATCTTGGCTTGGTTCCGTCCGAAAACTCCAGCGGCGGAAAGCGTCGTCAGGGCGGTATCACCAAGGCTGGCAATGAGGCGGCGCGGCGTATGCTGATCGAGGCGGCATGGAGTTACCGGTTCCCGGCCCGGATTAGTCGCCCACAGCTGATCCGGCAGGAGAAGCTGCCCAAGCCGGTCCGCGACATTGCATGGAAGGCGCAGGAACGACTGTGTCGCCGGTATCGCAAGTTTGCCCGTGCCGGAAAGTTGACCACGGTGATAACCACCGCGATCGCACGCGAACTGACTGGGTTTGTTTGGGCGATCGCCAATCAAGTGAAACCGGCAGCAGCCTGACACCTTCTCATTGACACCGAACATCTCGCCAAGAAAGGAGCTCACCACCCCAACTATATATCCAAAGCTGGGCAAGGCTGGAGGCACGATCACGGCCAGGGGAACCCTCGAAGGCGCTATCAGCCGGATCTTATCCGACGCTGGATTTTAGACCGAGGAAGCTCCGCGACGCATCATAGGTCCGGCGGTAACCAACCCGCGTATCAGAGCATGATCAACCGTCGTTTCATGATCGTGCTTCCTGCCCTTCCCAGTGGAGGCCGTACTGAAAAAGCTCGCAAAAGGAAGCAATGAATTTTCACGCCTGCAGCTTGAAACGGCGAACATGAGAGCGCCTATGCCCCAGCGCCCCCTGCGCGCAGCCGACATCGAGAATCACAGATGCGGCCAGCGGTGTTTTTTCCAGCAGCTCGGGGTTAGCGAAATCCGGGTAGTGCTGCTGGACGTTGCTCAACGGTTACGTTTCCTGAATGTTATCAGTTTCGTTAACGGTATGATTCTCTTTTTCCCTACCTATGCCCTGATATGCAAATCCTGCTTCGCGCATCGCCGTTGGATCGAACACGTTGCGAAGATCCACGATCACATTGCCGCGCATCAGCTGCTTCAGCCGCGCGGGTGCGAGGGCGCGGAATTCGTTCCACTCCGTCATTAACACCAGGGCGTCCGCCTCTGACACCGCCTCCGCGGCGTCGCGGGCGAAGGTCACGCCCGCCGGCAGCATCGGTTTCGCCACCGCCATCGAGGCCGGGTCGAACGCCGTCACTTTCGCGCCGCGCGAGATCAGCCCCTCCACCAGCGGCAGCGACGGCGCCTCGCGCATGTCGTCGGTCTCGGGCTTGAAGGCGAGGCCCAGCACCGCGATCGTCTTGCCCGTCACGTCGCCGCCGCAGGCCTTCACCACGCGCGCCGCCATGCCGCCCTTGCGGTTGTCGTTCACGCTCACCACCGACTGGATCAGCCGGCTCGGCGCGCCCGCCTCCTCGGCGATGCGCATCAAGGCCAGCGTATCCTTGGGGAAGCACGAGCCGCCGAAACCAGGCCCCGCATGCAAAAATTTCCGCCCGATCCGCCCGTCCAGCCCGATGCCGCGCGCCACGTCATGCACGTCCGCGCCGACCTTCTCGCACAGATCGGCCATTTCGTTGATGAAGGTGATCTTCATCGCCAAAAAGCCGTTGGCGGCGTATTTGATCAGCTCCGCTGTCTCCAGCCCGGTGAAGACGATCGGCGCCTCGATCAGGTAAAGCGGCCGGTACAGCCGGCGCAGCACCTCGCGGGCGCGCTCGCTGTCGGTGCCCACCACCACGCGGTCGGGGCGCATGAAGTCGGTGATGGCGCTGCCCTCGCGCAAAAATTCCGGATTGGCGGCGACCTCGATGCCGAGTTCCGGCCGCAATTTCTGCGCCAGCGCCGCGATCCTGCGCCCGGTGCCGACCGGCACGGTGGATTTGGTGACGATGATCGCCGGATGGTCCAGCGTCTTCACCACCTGCTCGACGGCGGCGAACACATAGGTGAGGTCGGCATGGCCGTCGCCGCGCCGCGCCGGGGTGCCGACGGCGATGAACACCGCCTCCGCATCGGCCACACCCTCTTGCAGCGTGGCCGGAAAGGTCAGCCGCCCGGCCGCCATGTTCTCCGCCACCAGCCGGTCCAGCCCCGGCTCGTAGATGGGGATCTTGCCGTCCAGCAGCATGCGGCGCTTGGCCTCGTCGGCCTCGACCACCGCCACCGACACGCCGAACTCCGCGAAACAGGCGCCCGATACCAGGCCGACATAGCCGCCGCCGATGATCGCAATTTTCATATGCCGTCTCCAAAGGCTGTGTTCACCCCGGTTCTGGCGTGGCCGCCTCGGGCAGACAAGTCCCGGCCTTCCTGCCCCGCCGGGGTGGCGGAATCCGGTCTGGCCATCTTCAAATTCCAGTGCGTTTCCGCCATGGTCCGCCTCGCATGTATTCCGCAACCTCCCTCGGCCTGCTGGCCCTGCCGCGCCACCTCGCCCTCATGGCTGGCCTCGCCATTTTCTCCGGCATCATCGTCCGGGTCATGATCGCCATCGGCGTGCCGGACCGGCCTGACGCCCGCAAGGCGCACAGCCAGGTCACGCCGAAATCCGGCGGCGTCGGCATCGTCGCCGCCTTCCTGCTCGGCGTGCTGCTGCTCTACCGCTACGGTCAGGTTTCGCGCCTGGCGGAGGGGTATTTCATCGGCGTGATCGCCGCCGCGACGCTGATGGCCGTGATCTCCTTCATCGACGACCTGCTGGACATCTCCTACGCCATCAAGCTGGCGACGCAGCTGCTTGCCGCCGCCGCCGCCGTCGCCTCGGGCCTGTGGGTGCATGTGCTGGCGCTGCCTTATTACGGCATCATCGATATCGGCTGGCTCGGCCTGCCGCTCACCATGTTCTTCCTGTTGTTCGTCACCAATGCGATGAATTTCATCGACGGGCTGAACGGCCTCGCCTCCGGCGTCACCTTCATCGCCTGCCTGTTCCTGGCCGGCATCGCCGGGGTATATGGCGGGTTTTTCGTCTACACCGCCGCTCTGCTGCTGGCCGGCGGCGTGCTCGGCTTCCTGCCGTTCAACTTTCCCCGCGGCAAGATCTTCATGGGCGATGTCGGCAGCCAGTTCTGCGGCTTCATGCTGGCGCTGTTCGGCATCGCCGCGGCGCGGTTCGAGGCCGCGCCGCTCTCCTTCCTGCTGGTGCCGCTGCTGCTCTCGGGCGTGCTGTACGACGTCACCTTCACCCTGATCCGCCGCATCCTGGCGCGCGAGAACATCGCCCGCGCGCATAACGGGCATCTCTACCAGGTGGTGCGCCGGGCAGGGATGGATGCGCGCGCGGTGGTGCTCTGGCACTGGGCGTTCGCGCTGCTCGGCGGCGCCGACGCGATCGCCTTCCTAATGGTGCGAGCCGATGCGAAACTCTTCGTCGTGCTGGTCCCGCTCGCTGTGCAGCTCGGCTGGACCTTCTACGTCGCCCGCCGCGCCGCCGCCGCCGGGCTTGGCCGTTGGTGAGAGAAGAGGAAGGCTTCTTTTTTGAAAAAAAGAAGCAAAAAACTTTTTTTGAACTGGGCCGCGTTTGTTTCAGCGCCCCAGTCCCATAGGAGTAAAAGTTTTTTGCGCCGCTTTTTTTTCAAAAAAAGCGGCTGTTTTCCCTACCCTTGCGGGGCGGGGGGCTTGCCGTCGAGCGAAATGTCATTGGTGACGCGGATCATCTTGCCCACGGTCATGCCCAGCCCGTTCAGCCCCCAATTATAGCGGTTCAGCACGCCTTCGGTATGCATTGAGGTTATCTGCCCGTTGCTGGTGCGGTAGCTGATCGCCATGTCGAACGGATGCGTCTGGCCGCGCATCGTCAATTCGCCCTGCAGTTTTCCGGCCACGCAATCGGCGGTGTAATGCTGGGTGGGATACTGCGCCGGGTCGAGAAACCCTTCCGACATGGTCTGCGAACGGATCAGCGCGTTCGGCAGTTCCAGGCTCTCCACCACGAAGGTCACGTCGACATGGCAGGTTTTCGCCGCCGGATCGAAGTCCAGCCGCCCGGAGAGCTGCCGGTAGGTCCCGGTCACGCTCAGGATCAGCGCGTGCGAATGCGTCTGTGCCAGCATGTTGCCTGGGGTCAGCGCCATGGTCATCGGCTGCGCGGCGGCGGCGAGCGGCAGCATCGCCAGGCCGGTCACGGCCGCGAAGATTTTATGTCGCATTCTTCCTCCCGTTGGCGCGCTTGCGGCGCCGTGATGCCAGCCTAGTGCCGCGAGTCGCTCATAATGCGGGGTACAGCCTGTTCAGTTTGACGCGAGCTTGTGCGGTGGTGAACTGCCAGTTCGCCTTCGCATGGTTCAGGTTGCGGTTGTCCTGCCAAGCGGCGACCTCGTCAATCAGAGCCTGCTTATCGGGGATCCGCCGGTCGAGACACTGCGACGACAGAACGCTGAGCTCCGATTCAGCCATGTTTAGCCAACTCCCGTGTTTCGGGGTGTAATGCCACTCAAACCGTTCGACCAACCGACGCGCCTCGGCAGCGGGGAAAGCCTCGTAGAGTGAGGCTGGCTTGTGAGTGTTGAGATTGTCCTGCACGAGCCTGATCTTCTGCGCCTCGGGAAAGTGCGTGTCAGACAGTTCCTTGAGAAGTTGCGCATAGTCTATCGTCGCGCGCCGATCCGTCACCTTGACGTGCCGCCACCCTTCCAGCGGGGCAAACAGCATAAACAGGTTGGCGGTGCCATTACGGGCGTACTCATAGTCATGTCGTGCCGGCATTCCCGGCTTGGCCGGAATTGGTAGGCGGGTTTCGGCGATCAGTTGCTTCGAGGTCTCGTCGAGGCAAACCAGCGGAAAGTCCGGATCATGCGGCTTGTGATAGATTTCAAGCACATCCTCCATGGCGGCGACAAACGCGGCGCTGCCGTCTGGTGGGATCACCCATTGCTTCTTCAGGTGTGGCTTGAGAATGTTTTTTTTAGTGTCCGTCCGATCGTGTTGTCGCTGGCACGATCGACAATTTCCAGCTCAACCACTTTGGCCTCCAGCAGCCTCAGTGACCAGCGCGAACGCCCTTTGGGCGGTTCGGAACAGGCCAGGGCGATCAGCTTGGCCTCCGCAGCGCCGTCAAAGATCGGTTTCCTTGCAGAGTTGGGCGAATGCTTCCGGTTCAGCGCCGCCTCAAGTCCCTCCTCAACCAGCCTCTGCCGGGTCCGCGCGACCGTGTCGACGCTGGTTTCCAGCGCCGCGGCGATTTCGCTGTCGCTCCAGCACGCGCCGGCATCCGATGCATCCGCTTTCAACAGGATGCGCGCCTTCAGCACCTGCCGGGCAGCCCGCTTCCCGGTACCGATCAAGGTGCCGAGCCGTTCCCGCTCCTCGTCGCTGAGCGTTACAACGTATTTCTTCACGGCGGCTTGTCTCGCAGTCACAAATCATCTCCGGCATTACCGGAACGATCGAAATCAGAAATTCGCCGCAAAATCAAAGACGCGGGCCACTAGCGGGAATTCGGTGTGCGGCCAATAAGTTGGGCTTTTCGTCCCGCCGGGGGGATACCACATCTGTAACGGAACTGTCGTCTGGGAGGACTGACGTCATGGCGAGTTGGCAATCCTATGTCATGCACCCAATTCTGCGCTTCACCGTCAAACGCAAGCTGGCGCGGATCACGACTCCCCTGGCGGCGCGCGCGGTCCTGGGCAACAACCCGCCGCCGCCGCCGAAAGGGGCGAGCTTCAGCCCCGGCCGGCTCGGCGGGGTGGAGGGCGAATGGGTGAGGGCAGGGGAGAATAGCGCCGGCACGCTGCTCTATCTGCATGGCGGCGGCTATTTCTCCTGCTCGCCGGTCACGCACCGCGCCATCACCGCGGCCTTCGCCTTGCGCGGCTTTCGGGTGTTCGCGCCCAGTTACCGGCTGGCGCCGGAAAATCCGTTTCCGGCGGCGCTGCAGGATGCGCTGGCGGTGTACCGGGCGTTGCTCGCGCAGGCGCCGGGGCACTTCGCCGTCGGCGGCGATTCCGCGGGCGGCGGCCTGGCGCTGGCGCTGCTGCTGGCGGCCAAGGCGGAGGGGCTGGCGATGCCGGCCTGCGCCGCGCTTTTCTGCCCCTGGACAGATCTCGCCGCCACCGGCGCCTCGCTGATCCGCAACGCCGCGCGCGAGAGCATGCTCTACAGCCCGAAGATGAAGGAGGCCGCCGAGCTCTATTTGCAGGGGCAGGACCCAACCAATCCCCTGGCCTCGCCGCTTTACGGCGATTTCACCGGCCTGCCGCCGCTGCTCATCCAGGTTGGCGCGCCGGAGGTCCTGCTCGACAATTCCACCCGCGTCGCCGCGCGCGCTGAAGCGGCCGGGGTGCCGGTTGATCTCACCATCTGGGACAACCTGCCGCATGTCTGGCACGTGGCGCAGCATTTCCTCCCGGAAGCGCGCACGGCTCTTGACCAGGCCGCCAGTTTTGCCAAATCCGCGCTTGCATCCAGCGCCGCCCGCGCGTAAACGCAGCGTCTGTTTTGGCTGCCGGTCGGATCGGCGGCCCGTTATTTTTTGGAGCAGATACGGTGAAACCAGACATCCATCCGGACTATCACGAGATCAACATCATCATGACCGATGGTACGGAGTTCAAGACCCGCTCTTGCATGGGCAAGGCAGGCGAGACCCTGCGTCTGGACATCGATCCGAAATCCCACCCCGCCTGGACCGGCGTGCAGCGCATGGTCGATACCGGCGGCCAGGTTGCCAAGTTCAACAAGAAATTCGCTTCGATCGGTTCGCGCAAGCGCTAAGTCGCAGCCGAAAGGCCGGAAGAAGGGCAGGCGGCAACGCCTGCCCTTTTTTGTTGTTGAAGCAGCCGCTTTTTGAAAAAAGCGGCGCAAAAACTTTTGCTCATCTGGGACTGCGGCGCTGAAACCAGCACGGCCCAGGAGCAGAAAAATTTTTGCTTCTTTTTTTTAAAAAGAAGCCTTCCTCTTGCTACTTCTCTGCGGCGCGATAGCGCTTGATGTTCCGCAACTGTTGCTGAAAATCATCCGCGAACACATGCCCGCCATGCCCGGTGGCGACGAAGAACAGCGCCTGGCTCATGGTTGGATGCAGCACCGCCTCGATCGCGGCGATGCCCGGCGCGGCGATTGGCCCCGGCGGCAGGCCAGCATGCATATAGGTGTTGTAGGGCGAGGGGTTAGCGAGGTCGTCGCGGCTGATCGCCTCCCCGCCTGAAACCCGGCCATCGCTGGCGGCGTAGATCACGGTCGGGTCGGCTTGCAGCTTCATTCCCTGCGCCAGCCGGTTTTCATACACGGAGGCGATCTCCGGCAGTTCCGCCGGCAGCGGGCTCTCCTGCTGCACGATCGAGGCCAGAATCAGCGCATCTTGCGGGGAGGCGAGGGGGATCGACGGGTCCCGTTTGGCCCAGTCCTTTTGCAGCGTCCGGCGCATGGCCTGCTCGGCGCGCGCCAGGATCGTGGCGCGCGGTGTGCCCAGGGTGAAATCATAGGTCTGCGGCAGCACCGCCCCGTCTTCCGGTGGGTCCACATGGCCGGTGGCGTCAGGTGCTGCATTCAGGGTGGCGGCGATCTGCGTGCCGGTCAGCCCTTCGGGGATCGTCACCTGGTGCTCCACCGGCACGCCGTGCCGCAGAATGTCCAGAATCTCCCGCAAACTGGCATGGGCGGGGAGCAGAAACTCGCCGGCATGGATCGGCCCGTCATGCCGTGTGGCCCAGGCGGCGGCGCGAAAGATGAAGCTGTTGCCGATCGCTCCCGCCCGCCGCAGGGCTGCGGCGGTCGCGGCGGTCGAGCCTTCGGGGATGAGGATATCGGCGGCCCGGGGCAGCGGCCCCGGGCCGTAAAAACTCTCGTGCACGGCCATCTGGCCGAGCCACAAGGTGACCAGCAGCGCCGCCAGCAACAGAACGATCCGGCCGCGCAGCAACCTGATCAGGCGGGCTTCTTGAACAGGATCGAGGCGTTGGTGCCGCCGAAGCCGAAGCTGTTGGACAGCGCCACGTTGATCTTGCGCTCCTGCGCGGTCAGCGCCACGCGGTCGATCACGCTGGCCCGGCTCGGCTCATGCAGGTTCAGGGTCGGCGGCGCGATGCCGTCGCGGATCGCCAGGATCGAGAAGATCGCCTCGATCGCCCCGGCGGCGCCGAGCAGATGCCCGGTGGCCGATTTGGTCGAGGACATCGCCAGGCCCTTGGCCGAGTCGCTGAACCAGTTCTCCACCGCCTCGAGTTCCAGATCGTCGCCCATCGGCGTGGAGGTGCCGTGCGCGTTCACATACTGAACGTCGGCCGGGGTGAGGCCGCCGGACTTGAACGCCGCCTTCATGGCGCGGAACGCGCCGTCATGGTGCTCGGCCGGGGCGGTGATGTGGTGTGCGTCGCCGGACATGCCGTAGCCGCCGATCTCGGCATAAATCTTCGCGCCGCGTTTCTTCGCGTGCTCATACTCTTCCAGCACCAGCACGCCGGCGCCTTCGCCCATCACGAAGCCGTCGCGGTCCTTGTCCCAGGGGCGGGAGGCCTCGGCCGGGCGGTCGTTGAAGGCGGTGGAAAGCGCGCGCGAGGCGCAGAACCCGGCAATGCCGAGCGGGTTCACCGCCGCCTCGGCGCCGCCGGCGACCATCACATCGGCATCGCCGAAGGCGATCAGCCGGGCCGCGTCGCCGATCGCGTGCACGCCGGTGGCGCAGGCGGTGACGGCGGAATGGTTGGGGCCCTTCAGGCCGTATTTGATGGAGACCTGGCCGGAGATCAGGTTGATCAGAGCCGAGGGGATAAAGAACGGCGAGAGGCGGCGGGCGCGGCCCTCATGCACCGTGATCGAGGCGTCGTAGATGGTCTGCAGCCCGCCAATGCCGGAGCCGATCATCACGCCGCTGGTGTATTTTTCTTCCTCGGTCTGGGGCACCCAGCCGGAGTCCTGCATCGCCTGCGTCGCCGCGACGATGCCGTGATGGATGAAGCGGTCCATCTTCTTCAGGTCCTTCACCGGGATCCACTCTGCGAGATCGAGCTTCCCCTCGGCGGTGGGACCCGCCGGCACCTGGCCGGCGACTTTCGCCGTCAGCTCCGTGGTGTCGAAGGATTCAATGGCGCTGATCCCGGATTCTCCGTTGATCAGCCTCTTCCAGACATGTTCGACGCCAACCCCGAGCGGGCTGACGATTCCCATACCTGTCACGACAACACGGCGCATGCAAACTCCTTGGACGGCTTCTGAAAAACAGCCGATTATTCGGCTTTCTGCTTCTCGATGTACTCGATAGCGTCTTTCACGGTGGTGATCTTCTCGGCGGCATCCTCGGGGATCTCCACGCCGAAGGCCTCTTCGAACGCCATCACCAGCTCGACGGTATCGAGGGAGTCGGCGCCCAGATCATCGATGAAGGAGGCTTCCGCGGTCACCTTGCCTTCGTCGACGCCGAGATGCTCGACAACAATCTTCTTAACCTTGTCGGCGATTTCGCTCATTTAGTTTCACTTTCATGCATCTGGTGTAGCGAATACCGGCGGCACGCTGAGCCGCGCCACCGGCGAGGGTGTCGTTAATCTTTAACGTGGCGGCGCTTAGCATGGTTCGTTGCGTCGCGCCAACTCGTTAGAGCGTGATCGGTTCAGGGTAGATCATCTTGAAGCGAAGAAAGGAAAAACTTCTTTTTGTTCACAAAAAGAAGCAAAAAAAACTTTGCTAAACTGGGCCGTGCTGGTTTCAACGCCACCGGCCCAAAGTCGCAAAAATTTTTTGCGCCGCTTTTTTTCAAAAAGCGGCCACTTTCCTGTTTAGATCAACCCCTATCCGTCCCTAGAGCATGGCCATGCCGCCATTGATATGGAGCGTGGCGCCGGTCATCCAACCGGCCTCCTCGGCGGCGAGATACACCACCGCGGCGGCAATGTCGGCGGGGGTGCCGAGCCGGCCGAGCGGGATTTTGCCCGAAAGATCGTTCTTCTGCGCGTCGCTCAGCGCGTCGGTCATCGGCGTGGCGATGAAGCCCGGGGCGATCAGGTTCACGGTAATGCCGCGCGAGGCCACTTCCTGCGCCAGCGCCTTGGTCAGGCCGATCAGCCCGGCCTTCGCCGCCGCATAGTTGGCCTGGCCGGCATTGCCGGTGCTGCCGACCACGGAGCCGATATTGATGATCCGCCCGGCTTTGCGGCGCAGCATGAACTTCAGCGCCGCGCGGCTGAGGCGGAACGGGGCGGCGAGATCGACATCGATCACCTTCTCCCAATCCGCGTCGCTCATGCGGAGCGCCAGGCCGTCCTTGGTCAGCCCGGCATTGTTGACGAGAATGTCCACCTTGCCCATCGCCGCCTCGGCGGCGGCGATCAGCTCGGCCGGGGCCGCCGCGTCGGAGAGGTCGGCGGGCAGCACATGCACGCGCTCGGCCAGTTCGGCGGCCACGGCGTCCAGCGCCTCGCGCCTGGTGCCGGAGAGCGCCACAACGGCACCCTGGGCGTGCAGCGCGCGGGCAATCTCCGCGCCGATACCGCCTGAAGCGCCGGTCACCAGCGCCGTTTTGCCCGTCAGATCAAACATCACAGAACCTTTAACAGAGCTTCGATTTCCGCCGGCGAGCCAACGGAATGGGTCGCCGCCTCCGGGGCGATGCGCCGCACCAGCCCGGCCAGCACCTTGCCGGTGCCAAGCTCGACGAAGCTGTCGACGCCCATCGCCAGCATCGCCTGCACGCTCTCGCGCCAGCGCACCGTGGCGGTGACCTGTTGCACCAGCAAATCGCGGATCTCGTTCGGGTCGGTCGCCTTGGCGGCGCTCACATTGGCCATCACCGGCACGATCGGCGCGCGCGGCGGGGTGTTGGCGAAGGCTTCGGCCATCGCATCCGCCGCCGGGGCCATCAGCGCGCAATGGAACGGGGCGGAGACCGGCAGCAGCATCGCGCGCTTCACGCTCTTCGTCTTGGCGATCTCGATCGCCCGCTCGACCGCGCCCTTATGGCCGGAGATCACCACCTGGCCGCCGCCATTGTCGTTGGCGCAGCCGATCACCTCGCGCCCGTCCGGGCCCAGCTCGGCCTCGGCGCAGATCTCGCGCGCCTTGTCCATCTCCACGCCGAGCAGCGCTGCCATGGCGCCTTGTCCGGCGGGCACGGCGCGCTGCATCGCCTGGCCACGCCGCCGCAGCAGCAAAGCGGTCTCGGACACCGAGAAGGCACCCGCCGCGGCCAAAGCGCTGTATTCGCCGAGCGAGTGCCCGGCCACCACCGCCGCCTTGTCCTTCAGGGTGATGCCGCCTTCCGCCTGCAGCACCCGCAATACGGCGAGCGAGGTCGCCATCAGCGCCGGCTGCGCGTTCTCCGTCAGGGTCAGTTCCTCGATCGGCCCCTCGAACATCAGCTTGGAGAGCTTCTGCTTCAGAACCTCGTCGACTTCCTCGAACACTTCGCGCGCCGCGGCGAAGGCCGCCGCCAGGTCGCGGCCCATGCTGACCGCCTGGCTACCCTGTCCTGGAAAAATAAAGGCGTGAACCGCCATGCATCGTCTCCTAAAGATCAGCCAGTCCGGCCTGATCGTTCTTCAAGTCGGGCGCACCTAGCATGAGCCCGCGACTAGTCAAAATTCGCGGCGGGAAAGAAGCCAGCAGCCGCTTTTTGCAAAAAGCGGCGCAAAAACTTTTGGTTAATCCGGGCCGTGCTGGTTCCAGCGCCGCAGGTCTAAAGGAGCAAAAGTTTTTTGCGCCGCTTTTTTTCAAAAAAGCGGCCTCTTTCCTCAAATCAACGCCAGCGCCGCCAGCGCCCGGCGCAGCTCGTCGGGCATTTCTGCTCCCGCGACTCCGGTTTGGGTAAGGTCTGCGGGGGCGTCCGCCGGCTGCAAATAACGCCAGCCCTGAAAGGCCTTCATCGCCCGTGCCTCGACGCGCACGAGAGTCGGGTCCAGCACCAGCCCGGCGCAGCGCGCGCCGTCATCCCACTGGTCTTCGACAACCTCGAGCACTTTCTGGCGGGCCAGAACGACTCCGCCGATCACCCAGTAAATCGATCCCCCGGCGCAGAGTTCCTCGGCGCGCTTGGGGCTGTTGCGGGTGTGGTGGCGCAAGGGGGGATCCTGCGCCAGCCGTTCCGTCTGAATCGCAGCGAGGTGCGCGAAATCGCGCACCCCGACCGCAAGTTTGATCAGATGGATCAATCGCCTCAGACTTAGTTCTTGGCCTTGTCCACCAGCGCGTTCTTGGAGATCCAGGGCATCATGGCGCGCAGCTTGGCGCCCACTTCCTCGATCTGGTGCGACGCGGTGGCGCGGCGCATGGCCTTGAAGTTGGTCTGGTTCACCTTGTTCTCCAGCATCCAGTCGCGGGTGAAGCGGCCCATCTGGATGTCCTCCAGCACCTTCTTCATCTCCCACTTGGTCTCTTCGGTGATGATGCGCGGGCCGGTGACGTATTCGCCGTATTCGGCGGTGTTGGAGATCGAGTAGTTCATGTTGGCGATGCCGCCTTCATAGATCAGGTCGACGATCAGCTTCACCTCATGCAGGCACTCGAAATACGCCATTTCCGGCGCGTAGCCGGCTTCCACCAGCGTCTCGAAGCCAGCCTTTATCAGCTCGACCACGCCGCCGCACAGCACGGCCTGCTCGCCGAACAGGTCGGTCTCGCACTCTTCCTTGAAGGTGGTCTCGATGATGCCGGCGCGGCCGCCGCCATTGGCCGAGGCGTAGGAGAGGGCGATGTCCAGCGCGTTGCCGGTCGCATCCTGCGCCACCGCCACCAGGCTCGGCACGCCGCCGCCGCGCAGATATTCGCTGCGCACGGTGTGGCCGGGGCCCTTCGGCGCGATCATGAACACGTCGATGTCGGCGCGCGGCTCGATCAGGTTGAAATGCACGTTCAGGCCGTGCGCGAAGGCCAGAGCCGCGCCGGGGCGCAGGTTCGGGGCCAGATGCTCGCGGTACAGGTCGCCCTGGCCCTCATCGGGGGTCAGCACCATCACCACATCGGCCCATTTCGCGGCGGCGGACGGGTCCATCACCTTCAGGCCAGCGCCCTCGGCCTTGGCGATCGCCGTCGAGCCCGGACGCAGCGCTACGACCAGCTCCTTCACGCCGCTATCCTTCAGGTTCAGCGCATGGGCATGGCCCTGGCTGCCATAGCCGACGATGGCAACTTTTTTGCCTTTGATGAGATTAACGTCCGCATCCCGGTCGTAATAAACGCGCATAGTGAAGGTGTCCTTGGTTTGGTTCAAAAACTGCGGCCGTTGCCTATTCCCTTTTTGCGCGCCTGTCACGCCGGCCTCTATGCGATAATGCGCTTTTAATGGCTATTGTGCGCAATATTATTGTTTTTAGTGTTGTTTTTTTGAAATGGGGGCGGTTTGGTCTGGGGAGGGGAAGGCTTCTTTTTGTGAACAAAAAGAAGCAAAAAAACTTTTTTAAACTAGGCCCGTGCTGTTTCAACGCCACGGGCCCAAACGAGAAGAAGTTTTTGCACCGCTTTTTTCAAAAAGCGGCCGCTTTCCTCAGCCGATCGTCTTGGTCCCGCGTGCGATCGCCGCGACCCCGGTGCGGGAGACCTCCGCCAGGCCCAGCGGGCGCATCAGGTCCAGGAACGCGTCCAGCTTGTCGGTCGCCCCGGTCAGCTCGAAAATAAAGCTTTCCGTGGAGGCGTCGATCACCCGGGCGCGGAACGCGTCGGCCAGGCGCAGCGCCTCCTGCCGTGCCTCGCCGGTGCCCACCACCTTGATCAGCGCCAGCTCGCGGGCCAGATGCGGCCCTTCCATGGTCAGGTCCAGCACCCGGTAGACCGGCACCAGCCGGTCGAGCTGCGCCTTGATCTGCTCGATCACCATTTCCGTGCCGGCGGTCACGACCGTGATCCGGCTCTTGCTGCGGTCGCGCTCCACCGGCGCCACGGTCAGGCTGTCGATATTATAGCCGCGGCCGGAAAACAGCCCGATCACCCGCGCCAGCACCCCGGCCTCGTTCTCCACCAGCACCGAGATGGTGGCGGAACGCATCATCGTATCGGACATCAGACCAGCGCCATTCCGGCATCGCTGACGCTCTTGGCGGCCAGGCCGCTGGCGCTGTGCTCGGGGCCCAGCAGCATCTCGTTATGCGGCGCGCCGGAGGGGATCATCGGGAACACGTTTTCCTTTTCATCGACACAGATATCCGCGATCACCGGACGGTCCACCGCCAGCATCTCGGCGATCACCCGGTCCAGGTCATCCACCTTCTCGGCGCGCAGGCCGACGGCGTGGAAACTCTCCGCCAGTTTCACGAAATCGGGCAAGGCGGCCGAATAGCTCTCGGAATAGCGGCTGCCATGCAGCAACTCCTGCCATTGCCGCACCATGCCCATATACTGGTTGTTGAGGATGAAGATCTTCACCGGCAGCCGGTACTGCGCCAGCGTGCCCATCTCCTGGATGTTCATCAGGATGCTGGCCTCGCCGGCGATGTCGATCACCAGCGCGTCGGGATGCGCCACCTGCGTGCCCATCGCCGCCGGCAGGCCGTAACCCATGGTGCCGAGCCCGCCCGAGGTCATCCAGCGATTCGGCTGGTCGAACTTGAAGTATTGCGCCGCCCACATCTGGTGCTGGCCCACCTCGGTGCTGACATAGGTCTCGCGCCCGCGCGTCGCCTTGTACAACTGCTCGATCGCGTATTGCGGCTTGATGATGCTGCCTTTGTCGAGGCGCTGTGTGTAGCGCAGCGACTGCTTGGCCCGCCACGCATCGATCTGCGTCCACCATGACACCAGAGCGGGGCGGTCCGGCGTCTGCGTATCGGCCTTCCAGGCGGCGATCAGCGCGCGCAGCGTCTCGGCCGCATCGCCGACGATCGCCACATCCACCGGCACCGCCTTGTTGATGCTGGACGGGTCGATATCGGCGTGGATCTTTTTGGAGGTCGGGCTGAACGCGTTCAGCCGCCCGGTCACCCGGTCGTCAAACCGCGCGCCCAGATTCAGCATGACGTCGCAGCCATGCATGGCGAGATTCGCCTCGTATGTGCCGTGCATGCCGAGCATGCCGAGGAATTGCGGGTCGTTGGCCGGGTAGGCGCCAAGCCCCATCAGCGTCGAGGTGATGGGAAAGCCGGTCAGGCGCACGAACTCGGTGAGCAGGCGGCTGGCTTCCGGCCCGGCATTGATCACGCCGCCGCCGGAATACACGACCGGCCGCGCCGCGCGCTTGAGCAGCGCCACCGCCTCGGCGATGCGCAGCGGGTCCGGCGCGGTGCGCGGCCGGTAGCTGCGATGCGGCGCCTGGCTCGGCTCGTTATAAGGCGCCGGGTTGATGAGAATATCCTTCGGCAGATCGATCAGCACCGGGCCGGGGCGGCCGGTGGTGGCCACCTGGAAGGCCTCGTGCACCACGCGGGAGAGATCCTCCGAGCGCTTCACCAGGTAATTATGCTTGGTCGCCTGGCGGGTGATGCCGGTGGTGTCCGCCTCCTGGAAGGCGTCGTTGCCGATCAGATGCGTCGGCACCTGGCCGGTCAGGCAGACCAGCGGAATGCTGTCCATCAGCGCGTCCACCAGCCCGGTCACGGCATTGGTGGCCCCGGGGCCGGAGGTGACCAGCACCACGCCGACCTTGCCGGTGGAGCGGGCATAGCCCTCGGCGGCATGCACCGCCGCCTGCTCGTGCCGGACGAGGATGTGGCGGATCTCGTTCTGCTGGAAAATCGCATCGTAGATCGGCAGAACCGCGCCGCCCGGATAGCCGAAAATGACCTCGACGCCCTGCGCCTTGAGCGCCCTGAGCAGGGCCTCCGCGCCAGACTTCATCAATTCGGTGGTGCTGATCGTGCCGTCCATATCTAAACCTGCGATGCTTACATCTATGATCCCGCACCGCTACAGAGTCTGGTTCGGCTGGTCAACTGTCTTTGTTTATAAAATTAGTAAAATCGTCCATAGAGCTTTCCGAAAGTTGCGTTGAATCGACGATTCTCGAGTGTATTATTTGCATGGCAGCGCTGTCGGCCAGTTTCTGGTGGCGGAACCAGGTCATTTGCCGCTTGGTGTACTGATGTGTGGCAAGCACGGCGCGCGCCGCGGCGTCCTCGAGCGGCAACCCACCGCGCAGATGCGCGGTGAGTTCCGGCACCCCGTGCGCGCGCAGCAGCGGCAGGTCCGCGGGCAGGTTGCGCGCCAGCAGCGCCTGCACCTCGTCCAGCGCGCCGCCCGCCAGCATGGCGGCAAAGCGGGTGGCGATGGCCTCGCGCAGCGCCTCGCGCGGCGGGTCCAGCAGGATCATGCGCAGCCGCCAGCCGGTGAGCGGGATCGTGGTCTCCACCTGCCAGGCGGCCAGGCCCCGCCCGGTGCCGAGCAGCACCTCATAGGCGCGGGCGACGCGCTGGCTGTCCCCCGGCTTCAGCCGCGCTGCGGTTTGCGGGTCCAGCAAGGCGTGCACCGCCGCCGCCCCCTGCTCGGACAATAGACGCCGCGCCGTCTCCCGCGCCGCCTCCGGCACCTCCGGCACGGTGGCGATGCCCTTCACCAGCGCGGAAAAATACATCCCCGTGCCGCCGCACAGAATCGGCAGGGCGCAGGCCTCCATCTCCCGCAATGCCGCCTGCCGCCACCAGGCGGCATTGGCCGGCTCGGCTGCATCGCGCACGCCATACAGGCGGTGCGGGGCCAGACTTTCGTCCTCAGGCGAGGGGCGGGCGGTGACGATGCGCAGCTCCCGGTAGCATTGCATGGCGTCGGCATTGATCACCGTGCCGCCCAGGCGCTGCGCCAGCGCCAAGGCCAGCGCCGATTTGCCGCTGGCGGTCGGCCCGGCGACGATGATCGCCAACCGCTCGCTTGCCCCAGCCCCGTGCTCTGTCCTACCAGTCTTGCCCATGTCCTCTATCGTCATTCTGGTCGCCAACCGGCAAGCCGGGCCTCTGACCCAGGCCGATGCCGAACGTGCCCGAGATTCCTGCGCCGGCATGCATCTCAACTGGCTCAGCCCCGGCCATGCCGTGGAATTCACCACGTCCAAGCCCTTGGCGCCGGCGGCGCTTAAATATGTCCTGGCCCATAAGGCCGTGGACGTGTTCATCACCAAATTCCGCGGCCGGCGCAAGGCGGTGCTGGTGGCGGACATGGACAGCACCATCGTCAGCTCCGAAACCCTGGACGAGCTCGCCGCTTATGCCGGGCTGAAGGAGCAGATCGCCGCCATCACCCAGCGTTCGATGAACGGCGAGATCGATTTCACCGCGGCGCTGCGCGAGCGGGTGGCGATGCTGAAGGGGCTCGAGCTGACGGCGCTGGAGCGCACCTGGAGCGCCGTGGAATACTGCCCCGGCGCGAAAGTTCTGGTCGCCACCATGCGGCAGTTCGGCGCCACCACGGCGCTGGTCTCCGGCGGTTTCACCTTTTTTACCGCCCGCGTCGCCGCGGAGCTGGGCTTCGACCTGCATCGCGCCAATGTGCTGCTGGATAACGGCTCGCAGCTGACCGGCGAGGTCGGCGAGCCGATCGTGGACCGTGACACCAAGCTCGTCACGCTGAAGGAGCTGGCGGATAAGCGCGGGGTGAAACTGGCCGCGACCCTGGCGGTGGGCGACGGCGCCAACGATCTTGCCATGCTCGGCGAGGCCGGGCTCGGCATTGCCTATTACGCCAAGCCGGTGGTGGCCGAGCAGGTGCAGAACCGAATCGAGCACACGGACTTGACGTCTCTGCTGTTCGCCCAAGGTTATCCGGCAAGTTCATTCAAAGGATATGAGGCATGAAAACACGCGCAGCGGTCGCGCGGGCACCGGGCAAGGTGCTCTCGCTGGAGACGGTGGATATCGAGGGCCCGAAATGGGGCGAGGTGATGGTGGAGGTGAAGGCCACCGGCATCTGCCATACCGATGAGTACACGCTCTCCGGCGCCGATCCGGAAGGCCTGTTTCCGGCAATTCTCGGCCATGAGGGGGCGGGCATCGTCGTCGAGGTCGGGCCGGGCGTGACCTCGCTGAAAAAGGGCGACCACGTGATTCCGCTCTACACGCCGGAATGCCGCAATTGTAAGTCCTGCCTGTCGCAGAAAACCAATCTCTGCACCGCGATCCGCAGCACCCAGGGCAAGGGCGTGATGCCGGACGGCACCTCGCGCTTCTCCTGCGACGGCGCGCCGGTGATGCACTATATGGGCTGCTCGACCTTCGCGAATTTCACGGTCCTGCCGGAGATCGCCTTGGCCAAGGTGCGCGAGGACGCGCCGTTTGAGAAGATCTGCTATATCGGCTGCGGTGTCACCACCGGCATCGGCGCGGTGTTCAACACCGCCAAGGTGCAGCCGGGCGATAACGTCGTGGTGTTCGGCCTCGGCGGCATCGGCCTCAACGTGATCCAGGGTGCCCGCATCGCCGGGGCTAACATGATCATCGGCGTGGACCTGAACAACGGCCGCAAGGAGATGGCGGAAAAGTTCGGCATGACGCATTTCGTCAACCCGTCCGAGATCGGCGAGGAGCTGGTGCCCTATCTCGTCAACCTCACCGATGGCGGCGCGGATTACTCCTTCGAGTGCATCGGCAATGTGAAGGTGATGCGCCAGGCGCTGGAATGCACCCATCGCGGCTGGGGCACTTCGATCATCATCGGCGTCGCCGGCGCCGGACAGGAGATCTCCACCCGCCCGTTCCAGCTGGTGACCGGGCGCAACTGGCGCGGCACCGCCTTCGGCGGCGCGCGCGGCCGTACCGACGTGCCGAAAATCGTCGACTGGTACATGAACGGCAAAATCAACATCGATGACCTGATCACCCATGTGATGCCGTTCGAGAAGATCAACGAGGGCTTCGAGCTGATGCGCAAGGGCGAGAGCATTCGCAGCGTCGTCACTTATTGAAGTAAGGAAGTGCTTCTTTTTTGAAAAAAAGAAGCAAAAAACTTTTATGAAACTGGGCCGTGCTGGTGGAAGCACCACGGGCCCAGTTTAATATTTTTTAAACGAGGCCGTGCTGGTTTCGCTGGCACAGGCCCAGATTAGTAAAAGTTTTTGCGCCGCTTTTTTCAAAAAGCGGCTGCTTTCTAACCTAACGTCATAAAAAATGGGCCTTGCGGTGTTGCCGCAAGGCCATTTTTGTTTAGGCCGGGACGATGTCCTGCACCTGGCGCGCGAAATGCGCGATGGTGTCGGGCGAGAGGTTCAGCGTCTGCTGCACCATTGCCGACGGCGTATGCGCCATCCAGTTGGTGAGCGAGACCTCCTCGTACTTGTCGGCCTTGAACACCTCCAGGAAGACGAGATCATCGGTGCCGGTATTCTCGACATAGTGGCCGAAGCTCTTTTTCACATAGCCGATATCGCCGGGCAGGAAGTTGGCGGTGACGGCTTGCGGGCCGACATTGAACACCGTCATCCGGGCGCTGCCCTTGATGTAGTACTGCCACTCATCGGCATTCGGGTGCCAGTGCATCTCGCGCAGTCCGCCCGGCTTCACCGTCACCAGCGCCGCGGCCACGGTGGTCGAGGCCTTGAAGTTGGTGCTGTCGGCGATCTGCACGGTGCCGCTCTTGTTTTGCTTGTTCGGCGTCATCGACGACAGGCGGAACACGAACGGGTTGGCCGGCGCGCCGGCGCCGGGCATGATCTCGCGCTGGTCGTTGGCGAGCGGGCCCGGCTCCTTGCCCTGGAAAATCCAGCGCTGCTGCAGCGGAATGTTGGCGAAGGCCGATTCCGGCACGCCGAAATTCTTCGCCAGCACTTCCGGCGGCGTATGCGCGAACCAGTCGCTGACCAGCAGCGTGTTGTTTTCCGAGGCGGAGCCATCGTCGAAGCAGATGACGAATTCGCAGCCATCCGGGCCGATGCCCTGCAGCGAATGCGGAATGCCGGACGGGAAGTACCAGATATCGCCGGCCTTCAGGTCATCGACGTAGGCGTGGCCGTTCTGGTCCACCGCGGTCACGCGGCAATGGCCGTAGGTCATCACGGCCCATTCTGCCGCCTGGTGCCAGTGCAGCTCGCGGATGCCGCCGGCGCCGAGGCGCATGTTCACGCCGGTGATGGTCTTGGAGATCTGGAATTCGCTCTCCGACACCTGGCGCGCCCAGCCGCCGTTCTGCACGCGCTTCGGCACGATGTTGAACGAGGACCAGAACAGCGGCATGCCGTTGACGTCGGTGGGCGGCGGGTTCTCGAAGGCCGGCAGGTTGGCGGCCATCGCCTGGTTCTGCGGGCCGGGATCGGCGAAGGCTCCCGGATTGGTCACGTTCATCTGGCCTTCCGGCGGCAGGTCCGGATTGCCGAACACGCCTGCCGCATGTGCCGCCGCCGTGGCCGTCAGCGCGCCGCCCGCAGCACCCGCCGCGAGGATTTTTCTTCTGGAAAAAGTGGACATAGTAACCTCGTCATTAAACTGGCCGTTAAACCTTGGCCGGCGGCGCTTGCAGCATGTGTGGCCGGGGCGTGGCAATAAAACGGACGCAGAACGCGCCGTCTCATTCATCGGAGATGTTTATCGATTGATCGGTATTCCGATTGGATATTTTGGAATCTGCCGGTTTCCGGCGGAGAGGTTTTGTTACAATTTGTAGCGTTTGATTGCGCAATCGCCCGCCGTTGCGGCGCATTATGTACGACTAACATAAGGAATATGCTGAAAGCAAATATGCCGCGGCAAAAAAAAAGCGCCGGGGTTACCGGCGCTTTTTTTTGCAAACTGGCGCTGCGTTAGCCGCCGTAACGGGTCAGCATCGCGCGCAGCGGGTTGGCGCCCGGGTTGGCGCCCTGCATGTCGACGACGATCTGCCGCGCATCCAGCGGCGCGCCGTAATAGGCCTGCTCGCGCCCGCTATCGTTGGAGAACACCGAGCCGGCGAGTGAGATGCCGCCATACAGGCCCTGGCTCTTCGAGAAGGAGATGATGTCGGCATCCAGCGCGGTGGACATCGAGCCGTTCACGCCCGCCCCCAGCGTCGCCACGGTCAGCCCGGCATCGGCACCAATTTTGAACTGGCTGTTCAACAGCGCGTTCAGCCCGCCACGGGTCATCACCAGCATCATCAGCTGCGCGTTCTGCACGCCGATCTGCAGGCCGAAACTGCCGCCGCCCATGCTGTAGAAGGCCGGGTCCGACCAGCCGCCCGTGATGCCGCGCGCCACCATCACGCAGCCGCCGCCCTCACCGCCGATCATGAAGCCGGCGCGAAAAATATTCGGGCAGACAACCACGGCTTTCGCGTGGCGCAGAAACTGCGCGGCCTGCGTGCCTTCGCTGCTGTCCATCATGCTCTCGATCGAAAGCGTGGCGCTGTCGACGAGATGCTGCGGTGAGTTGGCGAGGGCTGCGAGCGGCGTGGCGAAGGTGGCGGTGACCGTCGCGGCCAGCAACAGGCGTTTCATGGCGAGGCTCCTTGCGTCTGTTTAACGTCATGACGTGCCCCCGAAAGTGAGGGCACAGGGCGGGTTCCACAAGCTGCGGCAGAAAAATGTTCATTAACAGAGAGGACGCGCCAGCCGCTTGCGTTGTGTTCGAGCTTGGTCAGGGAAATGTTTTCGATCGACAGGCACAGGCCCTGATGCGCGGAGAGGCCGAGCGCATGCGCGACTGCGGCGCGGATCGCCCCGCCATGGCTGACGATGATGGTATCGCGCCCCTCCGCCGTTTGCACCAGCCGCTCCAGCCCGTCGCCGACGCGCAGGATCATCGCGTCGAAACTCTCGCCGCCGGGCGGAGTCTCCTCGGCATGGATCGGCCAGAACGGATGCCGCCCGCCGGCCGGGCGCGCGTCGAACTGCGCGATCGGCGTGCCCTGCAGCGCGCCGAAATTCTGCTCGACGAAGGCGGCGTCGAGCAGCGGCGCCTGCTGCGGGTAGCCGGCGCGCATGATCGCCGCGGCGGTCAGTTGCGTGCGCTTGAGCGGCGTGCAGACCAGCCGCGCCGGGCGGGGCAGGCGGGCGGCCAGAGCCGCGTAGCGTGGCGCGTCCGCTGCCATGGTCGCATCGCAGACCGGCACGTCGTCGGTCCCGTATAGGCGGGTGAGGGAGTCGGCATGGACCAGAGCGTGGCGGATCAACCAGAAGCGATGCAGCAAAAACCTACTCCCCGATGGAAATGAGCGCGCCGCGGATGCGGGCGCGGCGGAATTCCCCGCCGAAAATCGCGATCGCCGCCAGCATCCAGGCGATGTTGAGGGCGATCGCCTGGCCCAGATCCGTCCAGTCCGCGCCGTGCTGGAGCAGAGCCGAGCGCATGCCCTGGAAAATATGCGCGGCCGGCAGCGCCAGGGCAACCGGCTGCAGCCAGACGGGCAAAGCCGAGACCGGATAGAACACGCAGGCCAGCGGCGTGATGCCGAAGGCGATGGTCCAGGCCAGCGCCTCGGCCCCTGCGCCGTAGCGGAACAGCAGCGAGACAATGCCGAGCGCGATCCACCAGCCCATGAACATCAGGTTGCAAAAAAACAGCAGCAGCACCGGTCCTAACAGCAGGATGTTGTAACTGTACATCAGGTAGGCGATGATTGTGGCAGGAAGCAGGCCGATCAGTGTCCGAACCAGGGAGACGACCAGCAGCGAGGCCACCATCTCCGCCGGCCGCAAGGGGCTGACGAAAATATGCCCGAGATTGCGCGACCAGATTTCCTCAAGGAACGTGAACGTCACGCCGAGCTGGCCGCGCAGCGTGATCTCCCACAGAAGCACGCCGGCGATCAGCGCGCCTGCGGTAAACCCGGCGCCATGCCCCGCCTGCGCGAAATAGCGTGCGGTAAAGCCCCAGATCAGCATGTTCAGCGTCGGCCAGTAGGCGATTTCCGCCATGCGCGGCCAGGAGCCGCGATAGATCGCCACATGCCGGTAGATCATGCCCCAGATACGGCGCAGCGAGGCCTTCATGCGGCGATCTCCGGGTTGCGCGCGATGTCGAGAAACACCTGTTCCAGGTCCTCCCGCCCATAGCGGTCGAGCAGCTCGTCCGGCGTGCCGCGATCGACGATCTTGCCCTTTTTCATCATCAGCACCGCGTCGCACAGCCGCTCCACCTCCGCCATGTTGTGCGAGGCGAGCAGGATCGCCGCCTTCGTCTCGCGGCGGTAATCCTCCAGCACGGTACGCACATAGTCGCCGGTATCGGGGTCGAGGCTGGCGGTCGGCTCGTCCAGCAGCAGCAATTCCGGCCGGTTGATCAGTGCCTTGGCCAGCGCCACCCGGGTCTTCTGCCCGGCGGAGAGGTCGCCGGCCGGGCGTTTCAGCAACGCGCCGAGGTTGAATTTTTCTGCGAGTTCGCAGATCCGCTGTTCCAGCCTGGGCACGTTATACAGGTGCCCGTACACCCGCAGATTTTCCGCAACCGTCAGCCGGCCGGGCAGCGAGATATAGGGTGAAGAAAAATTCATCCGTTCAAGTGCGGCAAAACGGTCATGCGCCATGTCGTGGCCCAGCACGGTGATCCGCCCGGAACTGGGCACCAGCAGGCCGAGCAGCATGGAGATGGTCGTGGTCTTGCCCGCCCCGTTGCCGCCGAGCAGGCCGAGAACGCCGCCGCGCGGCAGGGTGAAGGAGATATCGTCCACCGCGAGTGTGTGGGCGTAGCGTTTGACCAGATGTTCGACCTTGATCGCGTCCATGGGCTGGGGATAGGCGTAGCACCTTCCCCTGCCAAGGGTCGTGGCAAAAGGGCAGGAAAGGAAGCGCTTCTTTTTTGAAAAAAGAAGCAAAAAACTCTTCTGCTCCATGGCCGTGCTGGTTTCAGCGCCTGAGGCCCAGTTTAGCAAAAGTTTTTTGCGCCGCTTTTTTTCAAAAAAGCGGCTGCTTTCCTCTCGCCGATTTCATCCCACCCAAGCTTGCTCTATGAGCGGGGGGATGGATCCCTTGGCGCTCTATATTCACTGGCCGTTCTGCCTCGCCAAATGCCCGTATTGCGATTTCAACTCGCATGTGCGCGAGCGCATCCCGCAGGCGCGCATGGTCGCCGCCTTGCGCCGCGAGCTGGCGCACGAGGCGGCGCGGATCGGGCCAAAGCGCCTGACCTCGATCTTTTTCGGCGGCGGCACGCCGAGCCTGCTCGACCCGGAGAACGTCGCCGCGCTGATCGACGACGCCACAGGCTTTTTCCCGCCGGACCAGAAGATCGAGATCACGCTGGAGGCCAACCCCACCAGCATCGAGGCCGGGCGTTTTGCCGGCTACCGGGCGGCGGGGGTCAACCGCGTCTCCATCGGCGTGCAGAGTTTCGACCCCGTCGCCCTGGCGTTCCTCGGCCGCGAGCATTCCGCCGCCCAGGCCATCGCCGCCATCGAGCTCGCGCAAAAGATCTTTCCCCGCCTGTCCTTCGACCTGATCTATGCGCGGCCGGGGCAGGATGAGGCTTCGTGGCGGGCGGAATTGCGCCAGGCGCTCATCCTCGCCGCCGACCATCTCTCGCTGTACCAGCTCACCATCGAGCCTGGCACCAAATTCGCCACGCTCTACGGAAGAGGCGAATTCTCGCTCCCCGAGGAGGACGCGGCGGCGGCGCTGTACGATGCGACGGCGGAGGAGGCGGCGCGTTTCGGCCTGGAAGCTTACGAGATCTCCAATTACGCCAAGCAAGGCGGGGAGAGCCGGCACAACCTCGCTTACTGGCGCTACCAGGATTACGCCGGCATCGGCCCCGGCGCGCATGGCCGGCTTACTTTGGGCGAAAATCTTGTCGCCACCTCCCGGCATCGCGGCCCGGAGGCCTGGGCCGAGCTGGTCGAGCGGGACGGCAGCGGCGCCACCCAGGAGGAGGCGATCGCGCCCACGGACCGCGCACGCGAGGCGCTGCTGATGGGCCTGCGCCTCGCCTCCGGCATTCTCGTGGATGATTTTGCCACGCGCACCGGTGTCGCGCTGCAGGATGCGGTCGACGAAAAAATTCTCGCCGCCTGTCTCGAGGAAGGCTACCTGACCCGCACCGCAACCAGCCTCATCGCCACCGCGGAGGGCCGCAAACGCCTCGACGCATTGCTGCCCGCTTTGCTCCGATAGTATAGGGCCGGGCGGAACGAAGGGACCAAAGATGCGTTACATTTCCACGAGGGGCCAGGCCGAGACCAAGGATTTTGCCGGCGTGCTGCTGGCCGGGCTGGCCGCCGATGGCGGCCTGTACATGCCGGAGAGCTGGCCGCATTTCTCCGCCGCCGAGCTGCGCGCGCTGCGCGGCCTGCCCTATGCCGAACTTGCCGCGAAAGTGATCGCCCCGTTTGTCGGCGAGTCCATTCCGTTCAAGGACCTGCAGGCGATGTGCCGCCGCGCCTATGCCGGCTTCGCCCATCCCGCCACCGTGCCGCTGGTGCAGCTCGACAGCGCGACCTTCGCCCTGGAACTGTTCCACGGCCCGACGCTCGCCTTTAAAGACCTGGCCCTGCAGCTCGCCGGGCATCTGTTCGACTACGTTCTGGCGCAGCGCGACGAGCGGGTCTGCATCGTCGGCGCCACCTCCGGCGATACCGGCTCCGCGGCGATCGAGGCGATGGCCGGGCGCTCGCGCGTCGACATCACCATCCTCCACCCCGAGGGCCGCACCAGCGAGGTGCAGCGCCGGCAGATGACCACCGTCACCGCGCCGAACGTGCTGAACATCGCCGTGCAGGGCAATTTCGACGACTGCCAGGACCTGGTGAAGGCGATGTTCGCCGACGCGCCGTTCCGCCACGAGATGCAGCTCTCGGCGGTGAACTCGATCAATTTCGCCCGCATCGCCGCGCAGATCCCCTATTACGTGGCCGCCGCCCTGGCGCTTGGCGCGCCGGACCAGGAGGTCGCGGTGTGCGTGCCCACCGGCAATTTCGGCAATGTGCTGGCCGCCTGGGCGGCCAAGCAGATGGGCGTGCCCATCGCCAAGTTCATCGTCGCCAGCAATCGCAACGACATTCTGGCCCGCTTTCTCACCGCCAACGACATGAGCGTGCGCGGCGTGGAGGAGAGCCTCTCTCCCTCGATGGACATCCAGGTCAGCTCGAATTTCGAGCGCCTGCTGTTCGAGTTCCTGGGCCGTGACGCCGCCGCCACGGCCGCCACCATGGCGGCGTTCCGAGCCACCGGGCGCATGGAGGTGCCGGCGCAAAAATGGCAGGAAATCCGCCGCGAATTCTCCGGTTTCCGCCTGGACGATGCGGGCACGCTGAACGAGATCGCCCGGACCTGGCGCGAGGCCAAATATCTGGCCGACCCGCACACCGCCGTCGCCCTGGCGGCGGCGCGGGAGCATGCGCCCATCGGCCTGCCGGTGATCGTCGCCGCCACCGCGCACCCGGCGAAGTTCCCCGCCGCCATCGAAAAGGCGGTCGGCTTCCGTCCGCCCCTACCGCCGCACCTCTCCGACCTATATGAAAGAACGGAGACTTACGAGCGCGCGCCCAAGGACCTCGCCGCGATCGAGACGCTGGTGCGGAATTTTGCGAACAGGAACAGGTAATGAGTGAACAAGTCGAGATGACCACGCTGCCCTCCGGTCTGACCGTTCTGACCGAGCGGATGGACCGGGTGGAGACCGTCTCGTTCGGCGCCTATATCGGCGCCGGCACACGGCACGAGACGGCGGCCGAGAACGGCGTGGCGCATTTTCTCGAGCACATGGCGTTCAAGGGCACCACGCGCCGCACCGCGGTGGACATCGCCGAGGCGGTGGAGAATGTCGGCGGCCATATCAACGCCTATACCTCCCGCGAGCAGACCGCCTATTATGTGAAAATGCTCAAAGAGGATCTCGGCCTTGGCGTCGACATCATCGGCGACATCCTCTGCCACTCCACCTTTGAGCCGGAGGAGCTGGAGCGCGAGCGCGGCGTGATCCTGCAGGAGATTGGCCAGGCCAACGACACGCCGGACGACATCATCTTCGACCATTTCCAGTCCGCCGCCTATCCGAGCCAGCCGATGGGCCGCCCGGTGCTGGGCACCGAGACGATCATCCGCAACATGAAGCGCGAGGCGCTGCCCGGCTTCATGAACGCGCATTACACGCCGGAGAACATGGTCATCGCCGCCTCCGGCAATCTGCACCACGCGCAGGTGGTGGAGCTGGTCGCCCAGCATTTCGCCGATCTGCCCAAGGCCGCGCGCGGCGAGCCGATGCCGGCCGATTATACCGGCGGCGAATATCGCGAGGACCGGGACCTCGACCAGGCGCATCTGGTGCTGGGGTTCTCCGCCCCGGGCTATGGCGAGCCGGATTACTACCCGGCGATGCTGCTCTCCACTTTGCTCGGCGGCGGCATGTCCTCGCGCCTGTTCCAGGAGATCCGCGAGAAGCGCGGTCTGGTCTATTCCATCTACAGCTTCACCGCCCCGGCGAAGGATGGCGGGCTGTTCGGCATCTATGCCGGCACGGGCGAGTTTGAAGCCGCCGAGCTGATGCCGGTCACGCTGGAGGAACTCGCTAAGGTGCAGCACCATGTCACCGGCGCCGAGCTTGCCCGCGCCAAGGCGCAGCTGAAGGCCGGGCTGCTGATGTCGCTGGAATCCACCGGCAGCCGCTGCGAGCAGCTGGCCCGGCAATGGCAGATTTTTGGTCGCGTGATCCCGGCGGCGGAAACCGTGGCCAAGATCGAGGCGGTGAGCGAGGCGGACATCCACGCTTCGGCGGCAAAAATCTTCCGTCAGCGCCCGACCATCGCCACCATCGGCCCGATCGGCCAGGTGCCGAAACTCTCCGCCATCATCGATCGGCTGGCCGCGTGAGCGCGCTGCTCGCCCAGGCCGAGGCCCTGCTCGCCGCCGCCAAAGCGGCGGGGGCGGATGTGGCGGAGACGGTGATGAGCACCGGGACCTCGGTCTCGGTGCAACGCCGCCTGGGCAAGACCGAGGAGACCGAGCGCGCCGAATCCCGCGAGCTTGGCCTACGCGTGTTTGTCGGCAAATGCAGCGCCTCGGTCTCGGCCAGCGCCATCGACCCCGCTGCCTTCGCCCGCCTCGCCGAGCAGGCGGTGGCCATGGCCCGCGTCGTGCCTGAGGACATCTACGCGGAAATCCCGGAAGCCCCGGCGCCGATGGACGCGGCCCTGCTGGACCTTGACGATAAGCGCGAACCTGCGACGGAAATCCTCATCGCCCGCGCTGCGGCAGCGGAAGAGGCAGCGCTCGCCGTGCCCGGCATCACCAATTCCGAGGGTGCGTCCGCCTCCTGGTCGCGCAGCCATTTCCTGCTCGCCACCTCGCGCGGCTTTGCCGGTTTTTATTCCCGCTCCAGCCATGGCGTCTCCGCCACCGCCATCGCCGGCACCGGCACCGACATGCAGCGCGACTATGATTATTCCTCCGCCGCCCATGCGGAGGACCTGGACGACCCGGCCAGCCTCGGCCGCAATGCGGCGGAGCGCGCGCTCGCCCGGCTAAACCCGACCCGGCCGAAGACCGCCCGAATCCCCGTGCTGTTCGACCCGCGCGTCGCCGGCGGCATGCTCGGCCACCTGTCAGGGGCGATCCACGGCGCCTCGATCGCCCGTGGCACCTCGTTTTTGAAGGACAGCCTGGGCAGCCGGATTTTCGCCCCCGGCATCCGCATCGTCGACGACCCGCTGCGCGTGCGCGGCCGCCGCTCGCGTCCCTTCGACCGCGAGGGCCAGCCCGGTCAGGTCCGCGCTTTCATCGATGACGGCGTGCTCACCAGCTGGATTCTCGACACACGCAGCGCCAACCAGCTCGGCCTGAAAACCACCGGCCATGCCGGTGGCACCAGCAACTTCTATCTGGCCCCGGGCACGCTGAACCCGGCGGCGCTGATGGCG
Organism: uncultured Pseudomonadota bacterium; assembly: GCA_963780465.1. Classification (GTDB taxonomy): domain Bacteria; phylum Pseudomonadota; class Alphaproteobacteria; order Acetobacterales; family Acetobacteraceae; genus Acidocella. The sequence goes on along the minus strand of CAWACI010000008.1, from coordinate 8,606 downwards.
GACATCGCGGAAGGGCTGTACGTGACCGAGATGATCGGCATGGGCGTCAACGGCATCACCGGCGATTACTCGCGCGGTGCCGCCGGCTTCATGATCCGCAACGGCGTCCTCGCCGAGCCGGTGGCCGAGATCACCATCGCCGGCAACCTCAAGGACATGTTCCTGCACCTCACCCCGGCGGACGACCTCGTGTTCAAGCGCGGCACCGACGCGCCGACTTTGCGTATCGAAGGCATGACGCTGGCGGGCGCATAACGAGTAATTGCATGCAATTTTAGAGGCGGTAGGCGAAGGGAAGTAGCCGCTTTTTGAAAAAAGCGGCGCAAAAACTTTTGCTCCTTTAGGCCCGTGGCGTTGAAACCAGCACGGCTCAGTTTAAAGAAAGTTTTTTGCTTCTTTTTTTCAAAAAAGAAGCGCTTCCCCTTCAGAGCGCCGCTGCATTGAATTTTGCATGCAATTATGCCAGCCTCCTTGCATAGGAAGCGAGGAACGAAAAGCATGGCGACGGTGCTGCGGCCAGGACTTGAACGGCGTCTGAAATCCGAGATCGACGGCGAGGTGCTGTTCGATTCATTCAGCCGTGGCCGCTATGCGACCGATGCCTCGCACTACCAGATGATGCCGCTCGGCGTGGTCGTGCCGAAGACCATGGAGGGTGCGTTGCGCGCCATGGCGCTGGCGCGGGAGGAGGGGGTGCCGGTCACGCCGCGCGGCGGCGGCACCTCGCAATGCGGCCAGACCATCAATCGCGGCCTGGTCATCGACAATTCCAAATATTTGCGCCGTATTTTGTCGCTGGACGTGGCCAGCCGGCGCTGCGTGGTCGAGCCCGGCATCGTGCTGGATGACCTCAACCGGCAGCTGAAGAAGCACGGGCTGTGGTTCCCGGTGGATGTGTCCACCGCCTCGCGCGCCACCATCGGCGGCATGGCGGGCAATAATTCCTGCGGCGGCCGCTCGCTGCGCTACGGCACCACGCGCGACAACGTGCATGCCATCGACGCGGTGCTGGCGGACGGCACAGGGATGCATTTCGGTGAAATCTCCACGGATTTCTCCGGTCTCAACAATCCGGCGGAGCAGAAACTCGTGGCAAAGCTGCTCGGCATCGGCGCGCGCGAGGCAGGGGAGGTGGCGGCCAACTTCCCGCAGGTGCAGCGCCGTGTCGGCGGTTATAACATCGACGCGCTGAACCCGGCCCCGGGCCGGGTGAATCTGGCGCATATCCTGGTCGGCTCGGAGGGCACGCTGGCCTACTCCACCGCCATCGAGCTGAAGCTCTGGCCGCTGCTGGGCAAACGCGGCCTTGGCGTCTGCCATTTCGGCTCGTTCTACGCGGCGATGGACGCGGCACAGCATCTGGTGAAGTTGAAACCCATCGCCATCGAGCTGGTGGATGCGACGATGATCGGGCTGGCGAGCGCGATCCCGATGTTCCGCCCAACTCTGGATGCCTTCCTGAAAGGCAGCCCCGAGGCGCTGTTGCTGGTGGAATTCGCCGAGGACGAGGCGGAGAATGCGCGGCGTTTGCAACAACTGGCCGAGCTGATGGGCGATCTCGGCTTCGGCTTCGACCGCCAGGGCGCGCAATGGGGCGGCGTGGTGGAGGTGCTGGACCCGAGCTTGCAGGCGGCGATCACCGATCTGCGCACCTCCGGGCTGAACATCATGATGTCCATGAAGGAGCAGCGCAAGCCGATCTCCTTCGTGGAAGACTGCGCCGTGCCGCTGCCGCATCTGGCTGAATACACGGCACGGCTCACGGAAGTGTTCGAGAAGCACGGCACCAAGGGCACCTGGTACGCCCATGCCTCGGAAGGCTGCCTGCATGTGCGCCCGGTGCTGAATCTGCGCCTGGAAAAAGACGTCGCGGCGATGCGGGCGATCGCCGAGGAGGCGTTCGAGCTGGTGCGCGAATATAAGGGCTCGCATTCCGGCGAGCATGGCGACGGGCTGGTGCGCAGCGAGTTCCACGAAAAGATGTTCGGCACAAAGCTGGTCCGCGCCTTCGAGGAGGTGAAGGAGGTTTTTGACCCCACCGCCGCCCTCAACCCGGGCAAGATCGTACACGCCGCACGTTTCGACGACCGTTCTCTGCTGCGCTACCCGCCTGGTTATAAGGTGGAAGATTTCAAGCCGGCTTTGGATTGGTCAGACTATCCCGGCGCCGCCGGCGGCCTGCAGGGGGCGGTGGAAATGTGCAACAATAACGGTGCCTGCCGGAAGCTGGAAGGCGGGGCGATGTGCCCCTCCTACCGCGCGACGCGGGATGAGAAGCATGTCACGCGCGGCCGCGCCAACACGCTGCGCCTGGCGCTCTCCGGTCAGCTCGGCGCGGATGCCCTTGCCTCGGACGCCATGGCGGAAACGCTGAAACTCTGCGTCTCCTGCAAGGCCTGCAAGCGCGAATGCCCGACCGGGGTGGACATGGCGCGGATGAAGATCGAGGTGCAGGCGGCGCGGGCGAAAAAACACGGTTTTTCGCTGCGCGACCGGCTGGTGGGGCATCTGCCGCGCTACGCGCCCTATGCCGCCCGCCTCGCGCCGCTGCTGAACCTGCGCAACCGTTTCCCGGTCCTCGCCAAACTCGCGGAGGAATTTTTGGGTTTCAGCGCCAGGCGCACGCTGCCGGTCTGGCGGCGCGACCGGTTCACGCCGCCAGAGCGCGCGCAGGGCAGGGCGGACGGGCCGGAAGTCGTGCTCTGGGCCGACACGTTCAACGCCGCCTTCGAGCCTGAGAATATTACGGCCGCCATCGCCACGCTTACCGGGGCCGGCTACCGCGTGCATATCGCCCAGCCGCCGGGCGGCGGGCGTCCGCTCTGCTGCGGCCGCACCTATCTCTCGGTCGGCGACGTTGAGTCCGCCAAGGCGGAAATGCTCCGCACGCTGGAGGCGCTCCAACCCTTCATCGCCAGTGGCGTCAAAATTCTGGGCCTGGAGCCGAGCTGCCTGTTCTCCTTCCGCGACGAGGTTCTGGCCCTGCTGCCCGGCAAGGCGGCGCAAGCGGTCGCCCGGCAGACCATGCTGGTCGAGGAGTTCATCGCCGAGGAGATCAAGGCCGGGCGTTTCGCGCCACGCCTCGCCCCGGTGGCGGACAAGGCGGTGCTGCACGGCCATTGCCACCAGAAGGCCTTTGGCGCGATGGGCGCGGTGCAGACCGCGCTCAGCCTGGTCCCCGGGCTGAAAGTGGAGCTCATCGAGTCCAGCTGCTGCGGCATGGCGGGGGCTTTCGGCTATCAGGCCGAGACCATCGACGTGTCGCTGCGCATGGCCGAGCTCAGCCTGCTGCCGGCGGTGCGGGCGGCGGACGAAACAACGCTGGTGGTGGCGGACGGCACCTCCTGCCGGCATCAGATCCATGACGGCACCGGGCGCGAGGCGCTGCATGTGGTCCGTGTGCTGGCCGACAGCATGGCGAAAGCCGCTTCCCTGCCGGAGGAAATGAAGGCAGCGGCGGATTAGGGGAGGGAGAAGGGCTTCTTTTTGTGAACAAAAAGAAGCAAAAAAAACTTTCCTGCTCCTGGGCCGTGCTGGTTTCGCCGCCACGGGCCCATCATAACAAAAATTTTGCGCCGCTTTTTTAAAAGCGGCCGCTTCCCTGTTTCTTCATAACGGAGTTCCCATGACTGAGCCCTGCGATCTTTCAGCGACCGAGGCGCGACGCCTGATCGGCACGAAAAACCTCTCGCCCGTCGAGTTGCTGGAGAGCAGCCTGAAGCGGATCGAGGCGGTGAACCATGCGGTGAACGCGGTGGTGGCGATGGACATTCCCGCCGCGCGCAACGCCGCCCGGGCGGCCGAGGCGGCGGTGATGCGCGGCGAGGCTCTGGGCGCGCTGCACGGCCTGCCGGTGGGGGTGAAGGACCTGGAGGACACCGCCGGGCTGCGCACCACGTTCGGCAGCCCGCTGTTCAAGGACAATGTGCCGGCCAAGGATGAGCGCAGCGTCGCGGCCGTCCGCGCCGCCAGCGGCATTGTGTTCGCCAAGACCAACACGCCGGAATTCGGCGCCGGGGCGAACACCCGCAACGCCGTGTATGGCGCCACCGGCAACCCGTTCGACCCGCTGCGCTCGGCCGCCGGCTCCTCCGGCGGTTCCGCCGTGGCGCTGGCCTGCGGCATGGCCCAGCTTTGCACCGGCTCGGACATGGGCGGCAGCTTGCGCAACCCGGCGGCGTTCAACGGCATTGTCGGCATGCGCCCTTCGCCGGAAATGATGCCGGTGGAAAAGCAGCTGCATGGCTGGTCGCCGCTCTCGGTGCATGGGCCGATGGCGCGCAACGTCGCCGACCTCGCCCTGATGTTCTCCGCCATGATCGGCACCGACCCGCGCGCGCCGCTCTCGCCCGCCGAAGCCGCGGCGCCGGGCGCGTTTTTCCCGCCGCCTTGTATCGACCTCTCGCGCCTGCGCGTCGCCATCACGCCGGATTTCGGCTTTGCCCTGGTCGAGCAGCGGATCAAGGACGTGTTCTTCGACCGCGTCGAGCGGCTGCGCCCGCATGTGGCGAAACTCGACATCGCGACACCGGACTGCACCGGCACCGACGAGGCCTTTGCGGTGCTGCGCAGCCTGGCTTTCGTCGCCTCGCATAGCGAGCGCGCGGCCAAAACGCCGGACCTCGTCTCGCCGAACATTCACGCCAACCTGGAGGAGGCGCGGCGCTACGGCATGCCGGAGCTCGCCGCCGCTTTGTCGGCGCAGACCGCGATCTACCGCCGCTGGGTGGCCTTTTATGAAAATTACGACCTGCTGCTGGCGCCGGCGATGGCGATCAGCCCGCAGCCCTGGTCGGTGCTGTACCCCAAGGACATCGATGGCCAGGCGATGAAGAGCTACTATCAGTGGCTCGCCCCGGCTTATGCGGTCTCGCTGGTCGGCCACCCGTCGCTCTCGCTCCCCGTGGGGCTGGACCCGGCGGGGATGCCCTTCGGCCTGCAGGTGATCGGCCCCCGCCGCGGCGATGCGCGGGTGATCGCCGCCGCCGCCGTATTGGAGCAGCTGTTCGCCGCCGATGCTGCAACGCGCCGCCCGGTGCCGGACCTCGCCGCGTTGCAGGCAAGGGCGCCGCTCTCCGAGACGCCGGGCTTTTTTGGCTTCGGTTAACTGAAAGGGGAAGGCTACTTTTTGTGAACAAAAAGTAGCAAAAAAACTTTGCTAAACTGGGCCGTGGGGGTTTCAAAGCCACCGGCCCAGAGTGGCGAAAAGTTTTTGCGCCGCTTTTTTCAAAAAGCGGCTACTTTCTGTCTACGGTTGCTTTCTATCTAAAGGTCAGTTTCCCGGCCCATTCCGGCATGGCACGGTCGCGAAACTGAGGGATGCCGTGCGTCGCCAGTTGCACTAACCTGCCGCTGTTCCGCGCCACGGGCTGTTCGCGCGGGGCCACGACAAGAAAGGTACCGAGAGTGAGCCAGTCGACCATCGCCGCGCCCTACAGAGCCCAGACCACGGCTTTCCCGGTTCTGGGGGCGATCAGCTTCTGCCACATGCTGAACGACATGATGCAGGCGCTGCTGCCGGCGATCTACCCGATCCTGAAAGGCGGCTTCAACCTGAGTTTTGGGCAGATCGGGTTGCTCACGCTGGTGTTCCAGGCCACCGCCTCGCTGCTGCAGCCGCTGATCGGCCAGTACACGGACCGCAAGCCACAGCCTTTCTCGCTTTCGGTCGGCATGGCGTTCTCACTCGCCGGGCTGGTGATTTTGGCAAAGGCGCCGGATTACGCGGCCCTGCTCGGCGGTGCCGCCTTGCTGGGCATCGGCTCCTCGATCTTCCATCCGGAATCCTCGCGCATTGCCCGGCTTGCCTCTGGCGGGCGGCACGGCTTGGCGCAGTCGGTGTTCCAGGTCGGCGGCAATTTCGGCCAGTCGCTGGGTCCGCTGATGGCGGCGTTTCTGGTCCTGCCCAATGGTCGCGGCAGCCTCGCCTGGTTCGGCTTCATCGCTCTGCTGGGCATGGCGATCCTCGGCGTGCTCGGGCAGTGGTACAAGACCGCCGTGGTCACCCGCGCCCCGGCCAAGCGCAAGGCCGGCGAGGCGCAGCTCACCCGGGCCCAGGTCACGCGCGCCATCTCCGTGCTGCTGGCGCTGATCTTCTCGAAGTTTTTTTACCTCGCCAGCATCACCAGCTATTACATCTTTTACCTGATGCAGCGTTTCGCCATGCCCGCCGCGCATGCGCAGGTCTGCCTGTTCGTGTTTCTCGCCTCCACCGCGGTCGGCACCGTCATCGGCGGGCCCATTGGCGACCGTTTCGGCCGCAAGCATGTTATCTGGGGCTCGATCCTGGGCGTGCTGCCGTTCACGCTGCTGATGCCGCATGTCGGCCTCACCGCCACCATCGTGCTCAGCATCGTCATCGGCCTCATCCTCTCCTCGGCCTTCTCCGCCATCATCGTGTACGCGCAGGAGGTCATGCCCGGCCGGGTCGGCATGGTCTCCGGCCTGTTCTTCGGCTTTGCCTTCGGCATGGGCGGCATCGGCGCCGCGGCGTTGGGCGTGCTGGCGGACTGGACCAGCGTCGGCTTCGTCTATCAGGTCTGCGCCTTCCTGCCGGCGATCGGCCTGCTCACCGTGTTTCTGCCGAATCTTCGTCCGGCCGAGGCGCATTAACCGGAGACACTCCTCGTGACCGCCGTACTTGCCACCAAGCCGCTCTACACACGCCTCGTCACCCCCGGCCTCCTCGGCGGGACGGTCATGATGATCCTTGGCCTCGTCACGCTGCTGATCGGGCTGCTGTTGCCTGGCGGTTTAGAGCAGTTCGTGTACCTGATGCTGGCGCATCTTTTCCTGGTTGTCGGCTCGATGGCGATCGGCGCGGCTTTGCTGATCAAGCAGACGCTGTACGAACGGCAAAAGGGCGCCTGACGCGCCATCCCGCGATGCGATGCGGCAACTTACAGTTGCTGGCAGAGCTGGCCCCGATGACATAACATTTTCTCCGCTTGGCCATGGGCCAGCGGCCGGCTGACTGCTTGCGCCTTGGCCTGTACCGCGCCATGCTGGTTTTTTCCGGCATCGCGCGGTGCGCCACCTCCGTAGCAGGTCCGCCGGGCATAAGCGTAGCTGCTTGGGAGAGGATGCCATTTTCATGCGCTCTGTACCCGTTCCGCGCCTCGGCTTTCCCAACTCTGCTGCCGTATTCGGTCTGGCGGTGAGCCTGGCGCTTTCCGGCTGCGCCGAACTCCCATCCGATACGGTGGCAAGTTCCGCTGAGCCAAGCGCCGAGACGCTGAACCAGGCTCAGGCAGTCGCCTATGAGGAGGGTTTTGCGTCCGGCCAGCGCCTGCAGGAGCAGAAGGACCGCACTGCCAATACAGCCGCGGGGGCGCAAGGCACGCAGGACGCGCAGGGCGCGCTGCAACTCGCCGAGGCGACCGCCTATTCCGAGGGGGTGGAAGCCGGCAAAGCAAGCCAGGCGGCGCGCGACCGCACGCAGATGGCCACGGCGCAACCTTCGGCGGCGGCGCTCCAGGCGGCGCAACAGGACGGCTATGCCCAGGGCAAGGCCAGCCAGGCGGCGAGTGACCGCACGCAGATGGCCAAGGCGGCGCCTTCGGCGGCCGAACTCCAGGCGGCGCAGCAGGCCGGCTATGCCCAGGGCGAGGCCAGCCAGGCGGCGCGCGACCGCACGCAGATGGCCACGGCGGCACCGCTCTCGGCGGCCGAACTCCAGGCGGCGCAGCAGGTCGGCTATGCCCAGGGCAAGGCCAGCCAGGCGGCGAGTGACCGCACGCAAATGGCCGCGGCGGCACCGCCCTCGGCGGCCGAACTCCAGGCGGCGCAGCAGGCCGGCTATGCCCAGGGCGAGGCCAGCCAGGCGGCGCGCGACCGCACGCAGATGGCCACGGCGGCACCTTCGGCGGCCGAACTCCAGGCGGCGCAGCAGGCCGGCTATGCCCAGGGCGCGGCCAGCCAGGCGGCGCGCGACCGCACGCAGATGGCCACGGCGGCGCCTTCGGCGGCCGAACTCCAGGCGGCGCAACAGGCCGGCTATGCCCAGGGCGCGGCCAGCCAGGCGGCGCGCGACCGCACGCAGATGGCCAAGGCGGCGCCTTCGATGGCCGAACTCCAGGCGGCGCAGCAGGCCGGCTATGCCCAGGGCGCGGCTAGCCAGGCGGCGAGTGACCGCACGCAGATGGCCAAGGCGGCGCCTTCGGCGGCCGAACTCCAGGCGGCGCAGCAGGCCGGCTATGCCCAGGGCGCGGCCAGCCAGGCGGCGCGTGACCGCACGCAAATGACCACGGAGGCGCCTTCGGCGGCCGAACTCCGGGCGGCGCAGCAGGCTGGCTACATTCAGGGCAAGGCTGTCGGGCGACGGGAACAGGAAAGGGACGACCAGACCACGATCGCCGCTGTGCAGGCGCAGGCCAAGGCCGTTGCTGCTGCGGCGCCGTCTTCCGCCGACCAGCTCGCGCAGCAGGTGGTGCAACAGACGCAGGAAATGCAGGAGATCACGCGGCTCTGCCACGTCGCGCCGCCGCAAATCGACCCGCCGGGGCAGTCTGGCCAGAGCCAGTGATCAAGCCTGGTTAGCCATTGGATTTTTTGAAAACACTGGTAGCGACGGGCGGATTTGAACCACCGACCAAGGGATTATGATT